>JAGLON010000002.1 GCA_023138975.1 Candidatus Zixiibacteriota bacterium | reverse complement strand
CACTTCTTGTACTTCTTGCCGCTGCCGCACCAACAGAGATCATTGCGCCCAAGGTCCACAGCGGATTGAGGAGGACGATTAAACAACTTGTCAAGAAAACCCATTCTATAACTTTCTAATAACCACCCCAAATAGTGATATTCGGGGTGGTTGATCTTTGTGATTCGTACGTATCAAGCAATGTGGTACATGCTCATACTCTTTGCCTTAGTCACCGCGAGTGAAGAGTACCTTATCGCAGGTCCAGCAGGCTTGATCTTTGAGCGGTTTGCTGGGATCGATATCTTTGTCACAGAGGAACATGACACCGTCATCGTCAACAAATACCTTCATTGGTCTGGCGCCCGGATGATAAACACCTTCACCCAGAATCGGCTTTTCTTGTTTATTCTCATTCATAACAATTACCTCCTTATTATATTATGTAATTTCAAAATATCATAATGTCTTGTCTCGTTCGATTGATCTGCACTATTAATAATTCCTTTGCCGAGGACCAGTAGCCTCAGTCTCCGCCAGATCAATCATTAGTTGGTTATAATCTCCACGGTTGGTCTCTACAAAAACTCGTGTATTGCCAACCACAACCACCGAGTACTTATTTCCCCAAACGATCCAGCCCTTGAGTGATTGCCAATCCCTCTCTGATTTGTCATTAAGTGACTCCAGAAACTCTCGGGAGTTTTCATTCTGCTGTACACATAACTGAGCACTGGCCATCAAATCTTCCGGTAATTCACCAACTTTTCGAATGACCTTGCCATCCTCAGAGAATTGACCGGCTGCGACAACACCTCTGATCTTCATTAACCTATCGAGTCCTATCATCCTAACCTCCCTAATTAGTTTTTGCTTTCTGATTAACCTACTTGCAAGTATCGTGCCAATCGCATCACCAAAAGCAACAAGAGCCTGCAATACGATGACAAGCAATACCTTATGGGCTAGCACCAAGGCTAGAGCAGCTCTATTGATGTGGGAATTATCATTCATGAACGCACGATCCATTTATGCCAATCGTGCGATCTTGCATGACTACTATTACTTGGGAGATTTATCTTCTTGAGAAGGGATGATTAAGTTGAGCCGTTTAATTTTTCTAAAAAGGGTCGATGGCGCAATGCCGAGCTCTTTGGCAGTTTCCTTACGGCTCCAGTTGTTTCTCTTCAAGGTCGCCATGATAAAGAGTGATTCCATCTCCTTCATAGTGCTGGCAATCTCCACCACTGGAATGGAGTTGTCCGCATGCAGATAATCAGGAAGATGCTCAGGTTTTATGATTCCATCACCACAAAGAATGAATGCATGTTCAATAATATTTTCGAGTTCACGGATATTCCCCGGGTAATCATGATTCATCAAAACTTTTAGAGCTGGCGGTGAGACTCCGGGAATATCCTTATGGCGCAGGCGATTGAATTGATCCACAAAATGATCAGTTAATAATGGAATATCCTCTATTCTATCACGAAGTGGAGGGAGACTTACCTTGATAACATTTATTCTGTAATATAGATCATTACGGAATACATCTTCAGAAACAAGTTGGCTCAGCAGGCGATTGGTTGCGGTAACAATCCTGACGTCAGCTTTGATAGTTTCAGTACTGCCCAGAGGTTCGTATGTTTTTTCCTGCAGAACACGCAGCAGTTTAATTTGCATCGCCTGAGAAATATTTCCGATTTCGTCAAGAAACAGGGTTCCCTTCTCTGCCAGAGCAAAACGTCCCTTCTTATCTTTCTTGGCGTCAGTAAAGGCACCAGCCATATAACCGAACAGTTCTGATTCGAGCAGGTTGTCCGGCAGGGCGCCGCAATTGATGCTGATAAACGGACCTTGTTTCCTGGGACTCAAATCATGAAGGGCATGCGCTATTAGCTCTTTGCCGGTTCCACTCTCGCCTTCAATTAAGACAGGGCTTTCACTCTCTGCAATCATAGGAAGAGTTTCGAAGATATTCAGCATTCCCTGGTTTCGGCTGAGCATGTTTTCAAAGACAAATTGCGACTCGAACTCTTTTCTAAGTCGTTTTACTAAATCGAGATCCCGAAATGTCTCTACTCCGCCAATAACTTGTCCCTTAGAGTCCTTTAGAAGTGCCGTTGAAACACTGATTGGGAGCCGTCGCCCTGTCCGGGTTGTGATACATACCGGACGATTAATAACCGGCGTTCCAGTTGTTATTGTATGTTTTAAAGGACAACTTTCCTGGCAGACGTTGGTTCTGAGAATTTCATGGCAGGGTTTGTTAATGGCATCAGAGGCTTTGAATCCAGTGATTCTTTCTGCTGCCTTATTGAGAAAAGTAATATGCCAGTCGTTGTCGACAGCAATAACTCCATCTGAAATGCTATCGACAATCGTAAGCAACTTCTTACAGATTAGCTCTTGTTCATTCATAGATTTCTCATTATGTAAAGAACATGTCTACCATGACAAATCTCCCCATAAGAGCAAAGTGTCACTAGATTGAACTAGATGCTACTAAAAAACAATCTTCATAACTCTATATATCATCCTACTTTATTGTCGAATAATATATTCTCCCGGTAATCCATTTTCCATTGAAATATCATCATCGTGGCAACCGGAGCAATCTGGTTTATCATAGGCATTGCCGGGATGGCAATCGACACAATCCCATTCAATATGGTTTTCATCAAGCATTAAGCCGGTAATAGAATGTCTGAAATTTTGCTGATTCCAGCCACCGTGGCAGGAATTACAATGGCTGTCAAGTTTACCAATTTTCTTTCTCGTTGGATGACATGAGCGACATTCCAACTGATTATGATATCGATTCAGTGGGAATCCGGTGGAAGCGTGGGTAAAGGCCGGTTTACGCTTATGATCGTGGCAATGCCCGCAGTTATTAATCTGGTGGCAATTGATACACATCGCATGTTTTTCTTCTTCAGTTTTCACAAGATTATCAGGATGAGACAAGTCGTGGCAATAGCCACAGTTTTCATCGATGTGGCAATCAACACATTCAAATCCAAAAAGATCAACATGTTCATCATGATAAAATGTTACAACAGGTCCCGGTTTATAAGGAGTATGGTATATCTTAACCGTTGGTACGGCAATTACAGGATGCGATATGCCGACGATGTCAGTCGAGTCAGCTTCACTCACAAAACCAGCGTCCTCTTCACACGAGAGATGGCAGACAACACATTTTGTATCATGGCTCCATTCCCTGTGACAACTCATACATTGACGATGATAGGCGCCTTTTAATGACGGTTGTCTCAGATTATTTGGATTATCTTCGGCCCCATGGCACTCGTGGCATGGAGGGATACGATCCTTGGGACTATAATGGTGACAGGTTTTACAGGATGAATTCATTTGTGACATTTTGGCATGGGATTTATGATCAAATCGAACCGGTTCGAACTGTTTCATAATATGGTCCAAAACAATTGTATCCGGCGCTTCAGATAGAAGATGTTCTGATGTAAAATGCTTGCTCGCTTTCGTAGGGCAGACATGAATGCAGGGTGAGTCTTCGGTTGGGTTGTCGCAGGAATGACACCTTTTACACTCCAAATCAGAATTGTGATTCTGAGCATATGCAGTTCCAAAAACCATTGATACCAAAAGAGGTACCATAAGAACACAAAAGAAGTATCTAATAAACTGCCTCATCACGTTAGCCCTTTATAGTCGCTTTTGACTTAGGTGTATCGGTTACAATGTTAAACTTCACACGTTGAACTGAAATGACCGGAAGATGAATAACCATAAATCTGTAAATTAGAATTAAGCCGGATATTAGCCCTACCGTAACAATAACTTCGATTAAAGAAGGGAAGTAAAAATCGTTTGAAAATGGCGGTGTATAGGCAATCAGAAAAACGTTAATTCTGTTTACTAAAATACCAAAGATTATGCAGCAGGCCGATATAAATAAGTATTTGATAGAATGCCGTTTACTCTTCTGAAAGAGTAACACCATCGGAAGGATAACCCCAATGCCTATTTCCAGAACAAAAGCAACCGACTGAATATTTATTTCCGTGAGATAACCAAAGGCGTTTCTGATTGCCAGATCGCCTAACTTTATTGACAGATAGCAAAACAACAAAAATGGAGTATATTTGGCGATAGATGCCAGCGTTTTGGTTTCCGGCTTTAACTTAAAAGACCACGCTGACAAGATTGACTCAAATATAACCATTGGAAATCCGACCGATATTGCAGACAGTAGGAATAGTAATGGTAAAATAGGAGTGTACCAAAGAGGGTGCATTTTATAGGGCGCTATGACCATCAATGTTCCCAGAGAGGATTGATGTAAACAGGACAAAACCACGCCGGCAATGATAAAGAGAGATAACACTCGATACAATGTTCGATTGGAAATCCTTAATAAGCTTTCGACCAGGCTGTTATATCGTGACAATATCCCCGGTAGATTAACATGGCCCATAAATTTCTCAATTAGTATCGGTAAAAACTCACAATAAAGGACATTCAAATAAATCATAACGCACAAGCCGACTTCGAATAGAACTGAATTGCCCTGCCACATACTTGGAATCATAGGATGCCAGACGTTATAGTATCGTCCCAAATCGGCAAGTAATCCAACTACCACAAAAGTGTACCCCAACATAGCCGTCAACAAGGCCGGGCGCGTCAGCGAATGGTATTTATCTTTGTGGAATACATCCGCCAGTAATGCCGTTGTAAATCCGCCAGCGGCTAACGCGACTCCGGAAGCAACATCGATAGCGATCCATATTCCCCAGGGGAATTGATTGTTGAGATTGGTCGAAGCATCAAGTCCTACGATAAGCCTGTATATATAACCGCATAGACCTATGAGAGTAAGAAAAGAAAGAACTATCGCGCCTTTAGAGAAATACTTTACATTAATAGGAGTCGGGACTTCATGACTGTTCGTCATTCTCTTCCTCCTTTTTCTTATCCTGTCGGATAGAATGCATGACTAAACCAAGAAATCCATAAAGAGCAAGAGGTGGAAGAAATGACTTAAATATGCCATGTTGAATCGATTCGGTTAGCGATGGTATTTTTTCTTCTTCTAACTTTGGCAGATCATAATTGATAAAGTCTTTATTAGCCAGATACATCCAACTCGTACCGCCTATTTCGTTTTCTCCAAAAACATGATCATAATAATTATTGGGAGCGGCTTCTATTTTTACATGAGCATGTTTTATAAGATCACCACGTTTACCAAACGTAAGAGCCTCAACGGGACAAGATTCAACGCAGGCAGGTTTTTTGTCATTATGAATTAAATCATAACAAAAAGTGCATTTCATGACTCGGGGCTTGAGAGCTTCTTTATATTCATAAGCCGGTATCTGAAATGGGCAGGCGACCATACAGTACCGGCAGCCAATACATTTCCAGGCATCATAACTGACAACACCGTGCTTGCATTTCGTCAAAGCTCCAACAATACAGGCCGATACGCAGGCAGGATGATTACAATGCATGCATTGTATTTTACCAAACGATTTATTATCCGTAGAAGATGAATCAAAGGATGAATTGACAACAGTATATGACTCTACCGATGGCCTGCGCCGTGAATCAAACACAGTATTATCCATAAAATAACTTTTAGGGTGATCGGTCAATTCATTCTGACGATCACAAGCCAATTCGCAGTTTCTACAACCGATGCAAACGGTTGTATCAACCAGCACTCCAAAAGCATTATCAAAATCTTCTTCACAATGCTCAAGCGATGCTTCTGAAACAGATGGCAATATCGTAGCCGCTGCCACCGTCGCCGTCGCCATTTTCAAGAACTTTCTTCTATCTTTATTCATCCTAGTCCCTAACTATAAACCTACATTATCGTACTTGCGATATCGCGCAAGTATAGTACAAAAAAAATTTACCTCAGTCATCAACGATTACATGCGAGTGATCAAAATCTTTTGCCAGCTTCCCCTGTTCCTTCATATTTTCAAGAATCACAGACCTAATTATATTACATGCTTCTATGAGCCGTTTATCAACAAGACTATAAAACACCATCTGTCCTTCTTTTCGGCCTTTAACGATGTTCTTTGAGCGAAGAGTTCCTAAATGCTGGCTGATATTAGCAAGATTAACCCCAATTATTTCGACTATTTCCCCGACGCTCATCTCTCTTTTGGCCAAGAGAGCCAGAATCATCAGACGAATTGGGCTTGCCAAAGTCTTGCAGACTTCGGAGTGGATTTGGAATATTTCTTTGTTCTCTATTTTCATATTCAATCAGTTTCGTTATTTCGCAACTACTTAATATGTGGCGAATATATTATTATTCTTCGGAATGTCAAGAGAATTCATGACTATTTTGATAAATATTTCACAAGGTATTAAGAAGCTGGCAATGAGACGAGTATTCCTGTCTTAAAAAGGGTAAATGTGGACTCTACCCACGGCTAAAGCCATGGGCTACCGGGCAGAAGATTTTCAGACATGGCGAAACCCTGCATATATAGAAATTTAATTACGAGTTTTAATTACGAGATTTAATATTCAGGTCATCTACGCGTCAGCTTATAACCCTCGAAGAGAGCGAAAAACGACAAGGCCCCGCTATATCCCCCTCCTTTTCAAGGAGGGGGTTGGGGGTGGTTGTGATTTGACTATGTGGACTCTACCCACGGCTAAAGCCATGGGCTACCGGGCAGAAGATTTTCAGACATGGCGAAACCCTGCCGGTACAAAAGCTAAATTGCGAGACATAATACTTAGCTCATATATGCGGTCCCGCATTAAAACGCGGGATTTAGATGGGTGAACCTATTTACTTGAGCAATAAGTTAACACACCCCCCGCTATCGCGTACCCCTCTCAAGAGGGGATGTTGTTGTATGTTTTAGAAGAATATCAGGCATGGCGAAACCCTGCCGGAACAAAAGTTAAATTACGAGATTTAATATTTAGGACATCCACACGACAGTCGAAAAGGGACAACGTCCCCTAAACTTCTTGTAGAATTTTCAGATTGGAATACCGTTTTTCATTATAGTGCCCGAATTTTTTGTTATGATAGGCGTCAATGATTTCCTGAATACCATCTCTTACAGTGACATTCGCTTTCCAGTTCAGAGTTTTTTCTATCCGGTCAAAACAGACCTTATAATCGCGTCGATCCATTTCAGCCTCGACAGTTTTGACCTTGATATCCGGCAGGGCTTCCCTGACCAGATCACCGAGCTCGGCAATGCGGTAATTCATTGCCTCTGATCCCAAATTGAAAATTTGCCTGTCAGCAACTTCCTTGGGAGCCTCCATACCGGCTACAAAACCACTGACGACATCGCGGGCATGAATATTGGGACGCCATTGTGAACCGCCGAAAATAGAAATTTCGCCGTCTATCAAAGCTCGCGCGGTAAGGATATTAACGACCAGATCAAAGCGGGGCCGATAGGAAAAACCAAACACCGTCGCCAAGCGAAACATGGTCACGGCCAGAGGCGCTTCGGCCTGGTTTAATATCGCTTCTTCGGAACGAAGCCGGGTCTCGGCATATAAAGAGACCGGATTTAGAGGCGAGTTTTCAGTCAGAAGCTCATCATTCTCACTGGCTCCATAAACTGAACAACTTGAGGCAAACAACAGGCGGTTGACTTTTTTATGCAGGCAGGCATCGACTAATATTTTGGATGACTCATAATTTATATCGATCGTCGCGCGCGGGTCCAGGGCGCAGGCCGGATCGCCGACAATAGCCGCGAGATGGATGACACTATCAACATCATCCATAGCGGTCAGTAAGTCCTGGATATTTCTGGCATCACCTTTATAAAAACTGTAGGCCGGATGATTATCGAGCGCTTTGAGAGCATCATAGCCGCACATGAGATTATCGAGCACCGACACATAATAACCCCGCTTGAGTAAATAACGAGTCATTATAGAACCGATATACCCGGCCCCTCCGATTATAAGCACTCGGTTGTTTTTCCGGTCTTTAGGTTTGATCGAGTATTTGGAATCCAAATCGGACAGCAAGACAACCCGGGCGGGTTTTCCCTCGTTGGTCAATAGCGGTAGAAACCGTAGATTCCTTTCCAGCATCATGTGCCGCATTTTTCCGGCCGATAATATTTCTCGCGCAACTGGATGCGAACGGTCAACGATATCGGAAATCCCAATCGGTTTTTTGCCTTTTTTAATCGAAGCTTCAATAATATCGCCATCAGTTATAGTGCCCGAAAAATAGCCGCTTTCGTCGGTCATTACCGCGAAATCATATGACGAAGCATCAATTCGATTTTTTATTTCATCCACGCCCAATGTATCCGGCAGAATCAGCGGTGACGAGGTATCCTGTTTCTTATGGCCATTGGACTGCTTAAGAATGATCTGATCTTTGAGAGAAAAATCCGGTTTGCGACCAAACCACATATAAATGACAATACGGGATAAAACTGCCGCTATTAATAAACCGATGAAGAGCATGAACAGGTGACCCCGTTCGAATCCAGCCATAAACCCCAGATCAACGCTAATGACGACAATTAACAAAAAACCAAGTGTGATAGCATTGAAGGCACCCATAAACTGGCGCAAGAACCGGTCACGCTGTTTCAAACGGTACTGACGAAATAACGCCAAGATACCAACCATAAAAGCCGAGACTAAAAATGGAAATAAATAAGCGACCACACCCGAACCGTAAATGCCTTTCATCGTGGGTCTGATAGCGATGATTAACCAGATAACTATAATATAGGCGACAAAATCTACCGCCGCCTGTAAATATGAATACTGTCGTCTTGGCATTACAGAGCCTCTCATTAAAGAACGTAAATATACGCAAAATTATACAGTAGGCAAGTATCTAAGTTCGGGAAACAACTTTTCTAATAGTTTTAATAATAAGCCCCAGATCGCGAAAAAAACTGGCTTTTTCTATATAGGATAAATTAAGCTTTAGCTTGGCCGGCATAATTTTCTCGACATACACCGTCTCTTTATCGTCATATCCAGCAAGGATTTCCTCCTCATTGCGGTAGACAATTGAGGCGGGATCAGTCAATCCCGGGCGAACCGAAAGGACTCTGATTTGCTCTTCATTGTATAGGCTAACGTACTTGGGAACTTCCGGCCGAGGACCGACAAATGACATATCCCCCCAGAAAACATTTAGCAGTTGAGGCAACTCGTCGAGTTTCATCTTTCGCATGAATTTGCCTATCGGAGTAATCCGAGGATCGCCTCCGGAGGTGAAAGCGGGACCTTTGCTTTCGGCATTTTTTACCATACTGCGGAATTTTATAATTTTGAACGGCACTCCGTCTTTACCAACCCGATTTTGACAAAAAAACACCGGCCAGCCCATTGTTGCTATTATTAGTATTGATAATAGCAGAAGTACCGGTGAAATAAACACCAGACCGAAAAAAGAAACGACGATATCAAATAAACGTTTCATCGCCGGTACTTTTTACAAATGGCCGAAATGACATCGCAGACATAATCGATTTCATTGTTTTTTATATCCGGAAAAAGCGGCAGTGTTATTACTTCCTTAAAGGCCTTATCGGCATTGGGGAAATCCTTACGGTTCAGCTTCAGATGCGTACGGTAAAAAGACTGAAGAAAGAGTGGAATAAAGTGTACCGATGTGCCGATATTTTTCTGATTCAATTCATGGATAAATTCATTACGATTGATTTTCAATTGGTTAAGCTGTAACCGTATCATGAATAGATGCCAGGCGTGCTTAGATTCCGATTCGATTAAAGGCGTTTTAATATCGGGCGTATCCGAAAGATTCTTGATATATCGCAGACAGGCTCTTTCGCGAAGCTTCTGAAAGCGTTCAAATTTCTCAAACTGCGCCAGCCCCAAAGAGGCCGCTAAATCTGACAGGTTATACTTATAACCAAGATCAAGCAGATCGTATCGCCAGGTACCGCCTTTGGCATAACGTTTCCAGGCTCCTTTGGACATGGCATGAAGCGATAGCATTTTGATTTTTTTCGCCAGCTTTGCATTTTTTGTCGTTACCATACCGCCTTCACCGGTTGTCAGATTCTTGGTCGCATAGAAACTGAAGGCACTGCCGTCGCCGATTGAACCTATTTTCTTGCCTTTGTATTCCGCACCGATTGCGTGCGCAGCATCGTCAAACAGCTTAGCTTTGCTTATTTTTGCCAACTTGACAAAACCATCCATGTGAACCGGTAATCCGGCAATATGCACCGGAAGAATGGCTCTGGTTTTTTTCGATATCTTTTTCGCGGCGGTTTCGGCATCAATATTTAGGCTGTCGTAATTGATATCGCAATAAACCGGCTTGGCTCCGGTATATAAAATAACCTCTGAAGTAGCAGCAAAAGTATATGGCGTCGTGACGACCTCATCACCTTTGGAAATTCCGGATGCGGTCAAGAGTAAATGCATCGCCGCGGTACAGGAATTAACGGCCGCGGCATGTTTAACATTAACGTACTCGGCTATTTTATTCTCTAAAAGCATCGCCTTTTTGCCGGTTGTCACCCATCCGCTTTTTATCGTATCGGTGACTTCCACAATTTCGGCTCTACCGAATGACTGCCGATAAAAAGGAACGCCGTCTATCTTTTTCATACTCTATCCTTTCGGTCCTATCAACGCCAGGTAATGCGAGCGCAACATAGGAATAATATGCAGAAACTTCAACAACGGAATCAACCTGACGGGAACTTTCCGGGCCAGTGGCGGAATTAGCGTTACTGAGGAGATATCTATTGTCTGCTCAGGAAACAGTGAAGCAAGCTCCTTTTTTCCGATAGCTCTCGTATGAGGGTTACCGGGGTTATTATACCTGAAATCATACCAGAGAATGTATCCTCCCGGTTTGAGTACCCTCAGCATTTCTGATGCGATTTTCCTTCGGATGGAATCATCTAACACCGAAGTTAATAAAGTAAATTGTGATACGACGTCAAAACTATTTGACTCAAACGGCATCTGAGAAGAATCTGCGGTCACGGCCATGATATCGCGGTTTTGTTTCTTCCCCTCCACCAACCGCCAGTGAAGAATATCGGTCGCCAAACAGCTCGAACGGTTGATCCCCAAATCGATCATTAACTCAGGAATTAATAGCTCGCCCGAACCTATATCAAGCAATTGAATGGAACTGCGTTTGGTCGGCATCTCCGCAAAAGAATTATCTAACTCTTTGAGAAGAAGCTTAAAATTGAAATAATTCCCTGGATTTTTTAGCGAGTATCGAGACTCCATACCTTCCCGGTCGCGATAAACACCGGCCATCCTATCCCGCTCACTCGTCATCGCTAATCGCCTCAGATAATATAGCTTCTAGTTTTTTAGTAATCTTCTCATGAGAAAAGTTCTCGACAACATAATTCCGCCCGTTGTGCCCGAGAGAATATCTATCTTCTTTTGATAGCCCCGCCATCGTTTTCAGCGCTTCAGCAAGTTGTCTCGGGTTTTCCGGCTCGACAATAAAACCATTGTCCGCCTTTTTTAGATAGCCCGCGATTTCTCCTTTGGTCGCGAGAATAATCGGAACTCCCACGCCCATAATCTCGAATGATTTCATTGGTATTATTTTTTTTGAAACGGGCAAATCTCTGAGAGAAATTACCGCGACATCGGCGGCTCTGAACACGGATGGCATAACATCGGATGGTTTTGGCGGCAGAAAAGTGACATTTTTTAGTTTCATGTCCCGTGCCAGATTAACAATTCGCTGTTTATCTGCCCCACCACCGATAAAAACAAATTGAATATTATCATCCTCCACAATCTCAGCCGCTTGTAGTATTGTATCCAGGGAATAGATTAAACCATGCGTACCGGCATAAACAACAAGCAGGCCGTCTTTGTTCTTGTGGGAAAGGACTTCCTTATCCGGTTCCACGCTTTCATTGAAAGCTTTAATATCAACACCATTAGTAATGAGCGGAACAAAATCCTTATCATATCCCATTTCACAAATAGACGCTCTCACGCCGGCGGTAATGGCTAAGATTCGTATGGATTGATTGTAGAAAAGCTTTTCCAAAAACTGTGTAAATTTTATAATCGGCTTATTTCTAAGCATACCCAGCTCAATCGCTGTTTGCGGCCACAAATCCGCCACATTGAAGACATACGGAATACGCCTGATCCATTTGCCGACCAATCCAATAAAACCGTTGAACAACGGCGGGGATTCTACATAAACGACATCATCTCTTTTCATAAATAGCGTATAGATACAGGCTGAGAAAGCATATGTGAGATGAATGAGAATACGTTTCAGAAATCCTTTATTAGGAGCAACATAGTGGGGTAAACGTATTATAGTATATCCGTCTTTTTCTTCCCTCATCGAGAATTTTCCGCGATAGCTACCCGGCTTGATACCTGATGGATAATTTGGAAAGCCGGTTACAACCGTTACTTTATGCCCAAGCTCGGCCAGTCTCCGGGCTAACTCAGAGATTCTTCTCTGAGCGGCTCCGACTTCCGGCGGGTAATACAATGTGACAAACCGTATCCGCATCAGCTTCCTGCTACTTTTTGATATATTGCTTCCATTTTATCCAAACAGGCCTGTTCATCATAATTCTCGCTGGCAATTTTCATCCCCTCTTCAC
The DNA here is from genome assembly GCA_023138975.1 of Candidatus Zixiibacteriota bacterium. Taxonomy (GTDB): domain Bacteria; phylum Zixibacteria; class MSB-5A5; order GN15; family JAAZOE01; genus JAGLON01. Next base: position 293,050 of record JAGLON010000002.1, on the reverse strand, counting down.
CCATTCGCTTTCTTAGAGCAGGATTATTAGCCAGCTCTATCATAGCGTCGCTCAGTGCACCGACATCTCCCGGATTTATTAAGAGGCCATTTACTTTATCACGAACAACCTCCGGGATACCACCAACATTTGTGGCAATTACCGGAATTCCAAAAGAGGCCGCCTCAACCGCAGCAACACCAAATGACTCATTATGGGATGGCATAAGCATAATATCCGCTTCCCTGATAGCCTGAGATGCGTCCCGGTGCGGTATAAAATCCTCAATTGAAACATGATTGTCAATACCAAGTTCGTGCCTCAAATCTACCAGCTGATCGAACATCGGACCGCCGCCTATCATCCGCAGACTTGCTTGCGGCATTTCAGGAAGCGCCCGTGCAAAAGCCTTGAGTATTAGATCAGGGGCATAGTTTGCCAAAAATAGCTTTGTGAAAATAAATTTTGTCGGTCCATTAATATATTCGCGTGAAGCAACACCTCTGGGGATTGGAATACCAAAGGGAACTCTCACTATTTTAGATTTAACCGGAGGATAAAATGAGATTGTACTGTTTACCAAAAACTCACTGGTAGCGGTAACGGCGGCAGCTTTCTTAAGCGCTCTTCGGGTTATCGTTCCGAACGTCAGCGGTTTTCTTTTCGCATCAAGGATATCTGTCCCCCAGACCGATAGTACCAACGGAGCGCAATTTTGGACTGCTCCCCAAAGTCCGAATCCTGAGGCGTAATGCGAATGGACGATATCCGGCTGATATTTTTTGATAAGTCTTTTAACTTTAGGGATATTGGCAAAGTACGCAAAAGCAGAACTTCCCGGCAGGAAAATAGTTTCTACATCCGGGCCGTTTTTCATAACACTGCTGTTGGAAATTAAATAAATTTCATGACCGCGCAGTTTGAGACCGGTACACCATCGTCCGGTATGAACCGAACCGCTTTGGGCCAGCATGGCTATTTTCAAACCGAGGCTCCTCCGGCAACCAAAGGACTCTGACGATGACGATAAGAGACAATTATACCGAAAAATACCGCCATGTGAAAACTGTTATTGCCCCAAAACCAGGCTCCGGCGTAAATTGAAGAAATTACAATACAGGACGCAATCGCAAACAGGCACAGTGTTGCGGCGGTATCATCGTCTGATTCGGAAATTCTAAAATTGTTATAGGATTTAGAGATTGCCCTTTTATAAAAAAGCGACACAGCGATAAGTCCGGCAAGACCGGTTTCGGCAAGAACAGTAACTAAAATCGAATGAGTGGACAATCCCTCGACCATGTAGAAAATCGGATCAAATCTCACTTCGGGAACCCACCTAAAGACTTCGGCGAAATTCCCGGCTCCAATGCCTAAAAAGGGATTGGCTAAAAAGGCCTTTATTCCCGCCGTCCATAACGATATTCGCAATAAAATCGTACCGGAGGCCTGCAATCCCATGCGGCCAAAACGATGTACGATACCATCGAAAACGGGTGTGTATAGAGCCAGCAACACGATACTGACACAGGTCAACACCGATGCAATAATCAGATTTCTTCTGGGGATGTTAAGGCTCATTTTTTTACCGGTTTTTATCGCAAAAAAAAGCACTATCAATAATCCAAACCCAGCAGTAATAACCGATGCTCGAGTTTGTGTTGCGGCCATGGCTCCGACCATGATGAGTCCGCTGCCAGCCCAGAATATTCTTTTTCTCAGATCTGTTGACCATAAATAGAAAACAATCGAAATGACAAAGCCAATCATAACATGGTCGGCATACCCTTTTCCTGCCAAACCAAACGCTCGAACAGTACCTCCAGCAGAAAGAAATTGGTACAGTGAGTATGTCGAATTCAGCAGTGCTGCTCCGATAAATGTTAAAAACAAGTAGTTTTTATTAACCCTCTCACCAAAATGAGCGACGGCATAGAATGTACAAAACAATAGTCCCTGGCGAAGAAAGAACTTAATGGATATTGTCGTAAACCCCTCAAGCGCTATGGAAACCAATATCACCGCCAAATAAGCCATGAAGGGCATGGCTAGATAGTTACTTTTCCCCGGCAATCTCCCATGCAGTTTATCTATGATATATGCGATTACGAGTAGGAAGCCGACTATATCAGGCGGAAGTATCGTAATCGTCGTTTCAAACGGTAAAAATAAAAAGGTTGAGATGACAAGCAAATAAACCAGAGATGGACCATGGCATAACAACAGAATCACAAACGGCGCCATGGCATATAACACGGCAAGTTTTGGCTGCCAAAGGAGTAATCCAGCTATCGGAAGAACGTACAATGTACCTGCGACAAAAAGCTTCCAGTCGGAAATAATTGCCTTTTCAAAAAAAGGAATATGGCTAATACGAGAGCTCATCGCCGTTGAGATTTCCTCATCAGTTTATCAGTAAACTCCAACACTTCCCGCAGCCGTAAAATGTATCCGCACAGCCCCATCACGATAACGGTTATAATCATAACCGCGGGCATTCGCCAGATTAATTCAGAAGCATCGCTATAGGCAGCGATGAATCTATCCTGCAGATAACTGGCGAAAAAATAGCCGACTATTACTGCTGCCGATATCTTAATAAAATACTCGAAAATTCTTTTCCAGTCAATAGGCGCCAGATAGCGCCCTGACATCGACATGAGGAGAATTCCGCTGACTGAGTAACTGACGCTGCTGGATATTGCCAGGCTGATATCTCCAATACTGGGAATAAGACAATAAACTAACCCGATTTTGATGCCTATAGCCGCCAAAACACTTAATATCAGCCCTTTGTATTGATTGGCTGCATAATAGGCTCGATACATCAACGTTATCAATGAATGACCGGTTATACCGAGGGCGAAATATTTCAGCAGACGAGCGGTTAATTCTGCTGATTGCGCGTCAAAAGCACCTCGTTGAAAAACAAGAATAACGATTTCCCTCGAGAAAACCCAAAAAAGCAGCCCGATCGGGATTGATAGCAGAAGAGTTATCGATATGCCTCTGGATAATAATTCACTGGTAGCTTTATTATCCTTTTTTACGAATGAGTCGGACAGGTATGGAAAAATCGCGGTCGATAACGCATAGGCAAAAACCGAAACCGGCAGCATAAATAGAATATAAGTATAGCCCAAGGCGGATATTACTCCATCGGGTAATGATGAGGCAAAATACCGGTCAATAATAGTATATAGTTGTGAGGCTGCTTCAATAAGGAGAATTATAACTGCCACAGCATAAAACCGCCGGTGCGAAAAAAAAGAAATCGCCGGTTTAAAGAATTTGACAACGGCACATGACCGAAAAGCCAAAAACACTACCAGCATCTGAACCGCATACCCCGACACCAGACCAATCATTACCGCATGAGTTGAATATTGCCCTGAGAAAAGTAAAACAATGGCTATAAAAACAATATTGGCTCCAATCGGGCCGGCTGCTGGAAGAAAAAACTGTTTCTCACAATTAAGGGCAGATCGGAAGAATGTCTCCAAATATCCCATGACGATTATAATAGAGGCAATCCGACAAATCTCGGCCGCATCGGCGACTTGCCCGGATGTAAATCCCGGCGCACTGAATCTGATGATCTCCTCTGAGAAAACAATAATCGAAAGAGTTATTATTATTATCCCACCTAACAGAGTATTTATATTCTTCCATAGAGCCGAAAAAAGCACGCCTCGATTGTCATCTGCCGCTGCTTTGCTGTAAACTGGAATAATCAGATTTGAGAGCCCCGAAACTAAAGCGAAAAAGGCGATAGGAATCGAAACCGCTACCAGATAGACATCATATTCGGGATTGGTCCCGAAATGATATGCAATTACCATCTCACGAACAAAACCGATAGCTTTGGAAACCAAGACTATCAGCGCGATACCGATCGTTGCCCGTTTAATTGTGCGGGAGGGATCGCTCATGATTTCTTTTGAAGAAATTTGGATATTGATTTCGAAATAACATCCGATGGCATGCGACCGTTAATTTTGTAATTCAATTTTTTACGTTTTCGCCAGGAAATCTGTTTTAATACCCGCAAAACCTTTGTACGTGACATATCTGTTAGAGTATTGTCTCCGGACGCAACCGTTTCGACCCACTCAGTTTCGGGCCGAAGCGTTAAACATGGTATCCCAAGGAAATAGGCTTCCTTCTGCATCCCTCCGGAATCGGTGAGTAGTGCCTTAGCGCCGTTTAGCAAAGATAGAGTCTCAAGATATGGGACAGGCTGACTGATGATAACGGACGGACTTTTCTTCAGTTGTGAATAAAGTCCGAATTTCTTCAGGTTCTTTACGGTTCGAGGATGAGCCAAAAAGATTGTCTGATACGGAAGCGATTGCAGGATTGAAACAAATGAAGATAGCCGTTCCTTATTATCAGCGTTTTCCGCTCGATGAAGAGTAACCAGACAATAATCACCGGACGATACGCCAAATTTGCGCTGATGGTTTTTCTTGAAATAAGGAAGGTTTGTGCAGGCATCCAGAATCTCATACATCAAATCGCCAGAACGTATAAGGCCACGGGAAAGACCTTCAGCCTTCAGATTTTTTCGCGCCGCCGGAGTTGGATAATAAAGTAAGCTGGACACATGGTCGGTTACTTTTCGATTTATTTCTTCCGGCATCGTATCATTAAATGATCGTAAACCAGCCTCAATATGCCCAATTGGTATGTGCAGTTTAACAGCCGCCAATGCTCCCGCCATGGTTGTGTTTGTATCTCCGTAAACCAGCACCATATCCGGGCGAACTTTAACAAGCTCTCGCTCAAACAACTCAAGCATCTTCCCGGTTTGAGCGCCGTGACTGCCGGAACCGATATTAAGGTTTTTATCGGGAGAAGGAATTTTCAACTGTTTGAAGAATACGTCCGACATTCGATTGTCATAATGCTGACCGGAGTGAATAATTATATGTTGAAAGCTCCTAGAGAGCCGCTTGGCCAGCGGAGCTAATTTCACAAATTGCGGACGCGCCCCGACTAAAGATATAATAGTGTATTTTCGTTTAGGCATAATCAATCCGTGATCGGTGTTTTTCCCAATTACCAGTTAAAAAAAACTTTTGATAACTTCGACAACTTCTGTCCGCTCTGCTTCTGTCATCTCACCAAATACCGGCAGAGATACAACCGTGTTGGACGCTTGCTCACAGTTAGGAATATCGCCCAGATGATAGCCCAGGTCCGAAAAACACTTCTGCAAATGGAACGGAACCGGATAATACACTTTACTGCTGATATTGTTCGCCTTTAAATGCTCTATAAAATCATCACGCTTTTCAATGGCAATCGTGTATTGATGATAGATATGCCGTGCGTCTTTACTAACAACCGGTGTTTTTAACGGCAACCCGGATAAAGCTTTGTCATAATAGGCAGCATTGGTTCGTCTGCCATCGGTCCATTGGGTTAAGTAGGGCAGTTTAGCCAATAATATAGCTGCTTGTAATGTATCCAAACGGGAATTATATCCGATTACCTCATGAAGGTATTCAAACTTACCACCGTGCACACGAAGCATTCTGACCATATCGGCCAGTTCATCATTATTAGTGACGACCATTCCACCGTCGCCTCCACAGCCAAGATTTTTGGTGGGGAAAAATGAAAAGCACCCGGCATCGCCCAGCGATCCCGCTTTTTTACCTTTATATTCGGTGCCGATAGCCTGTGCTGCATCTTCGACGACTTTGATATTGTGCCTGGTTGCGATAGCAACTATTTCATCCATAGCAGCGCACTGGCCGAATATATGAATTGGAAGGATAGCCTTGGTCCTGGAATTAATGGCCGTTTCCAGTTTACCCGGATCAAGATTATAGGTATCGATATCAATATCAACGAATACCGGTTTGGCGCCCAGACGACTGATAACGCTGGCCGACGCAAAAAATGAAAAAGCCGAGGTAATGACCTCATCACCCGGCCCAACACCGCAGGCATGGAGCGCCAGCATCAGTGCGTCGGTGCCGGAAGCGACTCCGATAGCATGCTTGACCCCGCATAGTTTCGCAATTTCTTCTTCGAGCTGTTTAACTTCCGGACCCAAAATAAATAAACCGTGGTCCAATACTTTTGCTACAGCCGCATCTATTTCTTCTCTTATCGGGGCATGTTGTCTTTTTATATCAAGTAATGGCACCGCCATTGAATCTCTCCTTTATTCGGGCCAATCCTGATTTTCAAGTAATTGCTCATCAGGAACATTTTTTAGAAACTCTGCCCGCACGCCTCTATTGACAACGATTGTCTTTGATGGAACATCCTTGGTAACCAAAGCTCCGCCGGCAACCAGGGCATCTGCCCCGATTCGCTTACCCGGTAAAATAGTGGCGTTGACTCCGATACGGGCACCCTTTTCAGCGATAATGCCCTTAAAACAATTAAATCTTTCCTTAGTACGTCCCACAAAATTATCATTGGATGTTGCCACACAGGGCGCTACAAAGACTCGGTCGGCAAGCTCGCTATAGGCGGTAATGTAGGAATTAGTTTCGAGCTTACAATAGCGGCCGATAGTACAAGAATTTTCGACAGCGGCTCCCCGGCCGATAATAGTATAGTCGCCAATAGTAACTTCTTCTCGAACAGTCGCCAAATCGGCAATTAAAACATGATTACCAACATCAGCGCCGCGGTATATAATAGCGCTGGTACCAATGATGCAACCTGCGCCAATAGTGGCCGGTTTCAGCCTTCTGTCTTTGGGAATAATAGAATTGGCGGCTATCATCGGCTCTTTGCCAATAACGGTATAATCATCAATGCGAACGTTGTCGCCTATTTCCGTTCCTTCATGGATGACAACATGATGGCCGATAACAGATCCCTGCCCGATACGCACCGATTTACCGATAACGATAAACTCACCCAGCCTGATATCGCTACCAATTGTTGCTGTACCATCGATAACTTTTGTATCCATATTTCACCTTACGATTCGGGTATAAAGGGAAAATTCACCAAGTGCGAAACAGTTAACGTAATCGACCGCATATGCCTGGCTGTTTAAGAATCAGTATATCTGCTTTTACCCGTGATCTTCTTGCGTGCCTCCTGCATCAATTCAAAATCAGATGGAGATGATCGTCTGAGATTTTCAAGGTAATCAGCAAAAAGTGACAAGAAGACGGCTAATAGTAATGAGCATATAAACGTGGCGGCTACAATCAGCGACCGCTTGGGTTTATATTTGAGCTCAGGGGGATACGCCGTTTCCAAAATAGATATTGTCGGCGTATCTTTCTGCTCTTTTATGCGGGCTTCCTCATATAATTCGGTTAGAAGACCATATACTTTTTCCTGTAGTTCAACTTCGGCCTGTAATTCAGTTAGCCTAATAGTAAGGCCGGGAATCTGATCAAGAGGGAGATTAAGATATGAGCTGCCGCCCCTACCGGATTCAATTTCACGTATTTGCTTTTCAAGCTGAGCGGTTCTTGATTCAAGACTTTTGACCGCCGGATGAGATTCTGAAAAGGATTCTTTTTTAACATCCAGTGAAACACGGGTCATCGCTAATTCTGTTTTTAACTCGGTGGCAGATGCAATAGCCAGATTTTTCTGACTGACTAAATCAATGGCTTTATTATCGATTTGAAATTCCAACAACTTGTTTCGGGCATCATCCAATCGTGTCCGGGTGGAATCGAGGCGGTAATAAATAAACTCTCTGTCAGATTTTGCCTTGGCCGCTTTTACCTTCCGATTGAGAAGGTCGAGTTGTTCGATGTACTGATTGGCTATTTGCGCAGCCATTTCCGGGTCTTTGTCAAGGCAGTATATCTCTACCGTACCCTCCGGGGTTACTGCTATATCCACTGCATCCTTGAGATAATAATAGCATTCCTGAAAAGTTTTTATACCCAGATACTGTTGCAAGCTTAGTTTGTCTGATACGGCTCGGGCTATAGTCTCAGATTGCAGCATGGTCGCATAAACGTCCGATGGTGTCGCCATAATAGGAAGATCAAATCCAGCGGAAGATAAAGTATATTGGGCAAAGTTACCTGAAAGTCCTACCAATTGGTCGTGTTGTGACGGGAGAATAGATGTTTTTGCGCGATACCATTTCGGAAGCAGAAGCGCTATACCAATGGCGCCTATTGTGCAAACGACTACAAAGCTAATGATGAATTTCTTTCGGCGTGCCAGCACGACAAACATTGTCCAGAGATTGAAACTTTTATTCGAATCTTCCATCATTATTTCGAATTACTCTCTTTCCGGGGAATATATATTATCTCCCCGTCAAAAAGTGAACCGGCCTGAGAAAGACTCAGCTTTCCCCCGGTAACCGGATTTATGACGACCGTTCCATGCTGGTTGGCATCATGACCGTAACCACCGGCCAGTCCTATATAGTAGTCAGCATTTTTACCCGCATAAAACGGTACGATTCCCGGTGATGCCGCCGCGCCGGTGACCGTAATGACCCCTGTCTTAGTCGGGACAAAGACCGAATCACCTGCTTTAAGCGGAAGCTGCTGAAAAGCTGTGCCTTGTCTGGCATTATTGCTAACAATAAACTTAGTAGTTAATTGGCTCCCCCACCCCGAGTTCATCTCAGGGGAGGAAATCACATTGGAGATACCGTTATCGGACGTTTTTAACTGGAGCCTGTAAATCTGAATGCGCTCCAAACAAGCATTTTCGTTTACCCCGCTGCAATTGTCCATAAGATTGGCGAGGGTGTATTCATCCGATTTAATTTTATACGTTCCGGGACGAGAAACTGCGCCAACTATAATTACTGATCCAAAAGTCTTTTTCCCTTCCACCCAATCAATAATAATATTATCGCCTGAGTGTAGTGGAATAGATTTCCAGCCATCATCAGCTAACAGAGATGTCTGTTCTTTGTCTTCACTCGGCGAGTAAACAATCATCCGCAGGTCAGAAGAAGCACTAGATATTCCTTCACAAAAATCGATATAGTCTATTACGGTGTCTCCATCCCTATATTCAAAAATGCCGGGACGGCTAACTTGGCCGGAAACGGAAACATATCCGGTAGAAATAGCAGCTTCGGGGATATGAATAGTATTCCCTGCGCATATCATCGGATTGGCCGCCAAATCTCCTAAAGAGCGGTACCTTGTTAAATCCACATTATAGGATTTCCCAAAACCGGACAACTCAATACTCCGCAACGACGCCCCCGGAATCAATCCGCCCGCTAACGTGATAACTTCCGATACTCGCCAGGTGGCGGGAGCATAGTAGGTTCCGGGATTTTTAACTCGGCCGATTAAATTCACTCGGGTGAAACGAAATTCGCTCAATTGAATGGTAAAATCAATACCGCTGAAATTCTTCTTTAGCGCTTTGGTCAATTTCGAGATTGACGCCTGCAGACTGATATGGCCGAGCTCAATCAAGCCGATTGATTTCACAAAGGCATTGCCACTCGAATTCACCTGACAATTGATATCAGGTTGAATATCTGAAACAAAAGAGATTTGAAACTTATCGCCCGGGCCGATAATATAGGCTTCGGGGTTCATAATTCCATCAAGAAATCGATTTTGACTACCAGATGCCATAATTTCCAGGATTATATCAGCATATGAGCGCTGTAGTCCGGCTGGTACAGTAACGACTGAATTATCGGAACTGCTAACGGGAGTGAAACCTTGGGCATTAATGAAACCACTTATGCCAAGCATTAATCCCAATGCAATAACTACTGTTCGTATCTTCATTCAAACGCTTCCATGTAAAAATAAATAACCTTATATTATATTAAAGAGCTATGCCAAAGTCAAGGCTTTCTTAATTGTTCAAAGCGTTATGGCTTTAGTTAACTATTTATACACCAAAGCATTAGAAATGTTTCACAAGGATTCGTCACGCTACGACTCGCTTCTGTTTGACAAATTATCCAATTGTATGTACATTTGCCAAATGCGGCTATCTATTATTGTCCCGGTTTATAACGAAGAGAAAACTCTTTCGGAAATTCTCGATCGACTCGTTAATTTACCCCTTGATTGTGAAATAATTGCAATCGATGACGGTTCTTCGGATAATTCGCCGGCAATTTTAAATTCTTATACTTCAATCACTTCAATATGTCATTCAGACAACAAGGGCAAAGGAGCCGCTATTCGAACCGGATTGGAGGCGGTAGCCGGAGACTATACCGTTATTCAGGACGCCGATCTTGAATATGACCCCAATGATATTATCAAAATGCTGCAGACCGCAGAGCGTCATAATGCTGATGCTGTGTTCGGTTCTCGAATTCACAACCCGGAATCCGGCATCTCGTATAAGAGGTTTTACTGGGGCGGTAAATTCCTTACTTTCCTGGCCAACCTGCTCTATGATATTTCCATATCCGATGAATCAACCTGCTACAAAATGGTTAGGACGACCCTTTTAAAATCACTCAATTTATCCTGTGAGCGGTTCGAGTTCTGTCCTGAGTTGGTTGCTAAGCTGGGAAAGCGAAGTATAAAGATTTTTGAAATTCCGATTTCTTATACGCCTCGAAAAATTCATGAGGGTAAAAAGATAAGATGGACTGACGGCGCTGAAGCGATTTGGACGCTGATTAAATTCAGGTTCAGGAACTAAGTCGGCGGTACACTATAGGAGCGGCAATAGCTCCGAGAATTGATACAATCGAGATTATCAAACCCAGATAGAAATAATCAGGACGATAATAAATCTCCAATTTGCTCTCGCCCGCATCAATCCGGCAGGAAACAAGATCATGAAAATCGCTAATAGGTGTGCCGTTTATACGTCGCCACCCCGGATCAAAGCCCTGCCCCACAATAAGGTTTCCTCCCACCGGCGCTTTCAAATTGAAAGTGATTCGGTTCGGAGTAAAATCCCGATTCAGTACGGTTATACGATCATTTTCAGAATACCATTCTTTCAGATTTTGGCCATCGTAGATACCTCTTCCTCCACGATAAGCAGAAAGCCAAGCCGCTTTAATAGTACCTTCATTTGATAAAAACGCGGCATACATCCGATTAGGATCACCTTCGACCTGCTTGAAGTCAGCTCTTTGTTCGACCTTTTCAGGTTTGCGAGTAAAAGCTTCATTAAGGATAGGCAGTGAAACCAGTAAATGAGTTCCGGAAATCGCGATAAAGAGCAGCATTGTCAAGGCACCTCGGCGAAAGGAAAACATCGCAGCGAGAATATCCAATCCTTTGCCGGCTAAAATCGCCATCGCGAATAAAGCCAGAACGATAAACCGCGAAGGAACCCTAATTGACTCGAATCCCGGAAGCTTATGCAAAACATCCCAGGGAGACCAGGGCATGAATGAGCCAAGCACCAAAATTATTGAGATGACGGCCAAAACAGCATATTTCCAATTATCACGGAATTGAAAAAGCAGTCCGATTATCACCAAAATGGCGGCGATCGGTCCCAGGTACGCTCCATATTCATGCCATCCATAAACGTAACCTTGTGCATACCCGGAAAACATTGATTGATTGATAGTAAATAGCATTGTCGGCAAAAGTGTAACTGGCGTTTTCATTACAGTACCGTCGGGAATCCAGGGGTTGCGAAACAAGTAATCGACCATCGGTATAAACTTGACCGCTCCAAAAAGAACTCCGCAGAGGCCACCCGCAATGGCGTATACAGGGGGAGTTAATTTGTACTTCCGGCCAATATCAAACAGGCTGAATAAAAACAAAAAGAACAGGGAAAAGACTACCGGAACAGCGGCTCCGGAACCGAGGATGTAAAACGCGACAACGCCACCGACTGATAAAATATGCCAGGGGTTATCGATTGACTTTCGATAATAATAGAGCAACCACGGAAGTGCCGCAAAATAGTGAAATGGTATGTGACCGGCGGAAAAGTGAAGCGCGAAATAGGAACTAAGCATATATACCAGCGGAGTAATAAACGAGCCATAAAAGCTCACTCCGAACTTCCGGGCCAGTTTATAACTCCCGATAAACCCTAAATAATAGGCCGTAATGACCTGGAGCTTCAATCCTGCCAACGGGCCGAAAATAAGCTGAAGCAGAAATAAAGGATTTAGAACCGGGACTTCCGGATGCGCGAATAATATATTCCCGCCGCCAATATATGGGTTCCAAAAGGGAAATTGACCGTATTCGGTTACTGAATGTACGGCTGCCGCATGTAGAGTTGTAAACAGATCCCAATCACGGATACCCCAATTTGAGATATTATTTAATATGGGATAAGAAAGTAAGGCAGTAACTATTCCGAACGCAAGATATGGGAGCCACCAGAATCGATCCAGTTTTTCTTCTTCTGTTTCCCGGTAATAAAACTCCATACTCCAATATCGGCACGAGCATACCTAAGGACAAGCACAAAGACGCTTAATACTGCCTCAATGAATCGCTAACAACCCAGTTAATAATTGAATCAGCCTGCACATCGCTGACGTAAGTCCTCATGTTTCCACCTGGATTTAGTTTCAGGACCAGGGTTGAATTGGTGTCGGCAGGTATGGCCACATCGTTAGCGCGAATCTCCGCATGGGTTGTCATCATATAGGTAGTACTGGGGCCCGGCGGGTCGCCATGGCATGAAAGACAATTGGCGTCGATAATATTTTTTATATGAGAAGTATAGCTAACCAACCCTGAGCTTCCGGGGACGGCATTGTGTGTTCCAATCCAGAGTTTGACTTTATCCTCTTCAACGACATTGATAGACGAGTTCTGGTGCGTCGAGACCGCGTAGTTCAGCATCGTTGAGTTTATTGTATCACCCGGTATTACAATAGGATTGACAACAGTTGTAAAATATCGGGTAAGGTCATAACTGCTGGCCACCGTAGGATGGCATAAGATGCAGTTGTCATCAAAGATATTTCGCACATCACCATAATACGTAATAGTCCCGGGGTCGGTGCTGGCCAGAACAAAAGCAATAGTGTCTCCGGTAAGAACTGGACTTGTAACCATCATATTGAAAGAATTAGGATACCCGCCGTCACTCCGGGGATTTATTGAGAGAGTAACCTGCGCCCAGGCTTCGCCGTCGGTATTAGTGCGAGTATAGATCGAATCATTTTCCATACTCAGGTTCGCAGTCGAATCGGTAATCAGAACACATCGGTCAAATGCCCTAAACAATACGCGTTCATTGGCAACCGGATTACTATATGCATCCAAAATTTGTACTTTAAATGTATCGGCAATCAGTTCGCCGGCGATGCCAAAGACCGTTGGTGCAAGAGGAGCAACTTTGAAAATCGTATCAACTGCGGCGGGAGTTACAGTCAGAGCTAACAGTACCAGAGAATCAACCGCACCCTCCGCAACAATTTGTATTGTATCAGCACCGACTAACGTATCAGCAAAATAGTTAAGCGAAATCGTTCCTGTCGCATTTGTTGTAGCAGTACGGTTAAAGGAGGTGTCTTCCCTATCTTGAGTGGATATCTGAGTAAATGTAACCACAACACCTTCAACCGGATCATTTATTTCATTTTTCACAATGATCTGGATAAAAGAGGGGTTCCCTGAACCGGCCGCAAGAGCTTGGTCATTGGACGTCAACAATTCCAATGAGGTATCATAAACAGGAATAACTTGTGTCGGAACTTCTTTTTTATCGCAGGATACGGCAGTCAGCAGTAACAGAATGCTGAAGATTACTCCAATATATTTCATACATGTACCTTTCATACCATACAACAGGACTGAATTAGACTAATAATTAATACACATAAACATATTGTCAAGACCAAACTCTTTTTAAATTTTTTTCCGCCTAATTTTTCACTTCAACTTAAACAAATAATATAGTTTATGTTGTCAGTAACAGCTTGACATAATCTTTGCAACTACATATCTTCTTGAACTGTATAAGGATAAAAAAACGGGAAGCTTTTATACCGTTAATTATTGGCGTATCTGTCCGATGAATAAGTTAGACTAGCATGGTCTGGCTTTGTTTTTATTCAAGTTATTGTTTGGCGGAGGAATATCATGTTCGAATTCTTGCGAGAGATGTTTAAATCCGATGATTTACTGCAGCAGGCGTTTGATGATACGTCGGAAATGCTTCATGAAGATTATATAATGTTTGAGGAAGCTATCCGCTCTCTGCGTCACAGCGATAATGCCGAAATGAAATTTGATATTTATGCGGCAGATAAAAAAATTAATAAATACGAGCGGGCAGTACGACGTAAAGTTCTATCCCATTTGGCGATAGCCAAACCGACTAACGTCGCTCCCGGACTGGTCCTTATCTCTGTGGTCAACGATGTAGAACGAATTGGAGACTACACCAAAAATATTTATGAATTAGCCAACGCCCACCCAAATCGCCTTAATGCCGGCAAGTATGAAGAGAAATTAGTCGAAGCTGAAAAAGTAATCACGGAGAAGTTTAACGGCGTTACAAAAGCGTATTCCAATTCGGATGAAGAACTTGCCAATAAACTGATGCAGGAACACGGTAATATATCAAGTTGGTGTGATTCCGTAGTCAACGAATTAATTTCGAGCAAGCAGGACGACTTGCAGTGCGGGGATGGTGTCGCAATAGCGCTTTATGTTCGTCATCTCAAACGAATTTCAGCCCATCTGACTAATATTGTATCTTCGGTAGTTAACCCGTTTCCACGAATCGGATACCGCTCAAAAGAGTAATAAGCATAAAAACTATTTGAATTTAAGACCGATTTTAGCCAGCGATAGTAATACTCGCCGGTCTCGTACCAATATCAGCACACCGAATACGATATAAATCCACATTATCTCCATGCGAATTTCAGAGACAATTAACTGTACCATGAATAATACGAACAATAACACGGCTCCATACCAAGACATGCGCAAATTAGCCAAAATCGCGATGGCAAAAATCGACTGCCCGGCCGTGAGCCAGATTTCGTGATCCTGTCTCATATCGAGAGGCAATGCGCTGATTTTACCCATGGCAATCGAATAAACAATCGGTAACGTACCGACCAGCAATGTCCATTGATTGACTTTTGATGATATCAATGCCCCCATAGCGGCCTGAGCCTGTCCTCTGAATGCCCAGATACCGGCAATCATAAATTCGGGAGACTCAGAAGCCAGCGGCGCCAGCCACTGAACTAATAAGAATTCATCAATCCCCGATTCTCTACCGAATTCCACCAGAGAATGGGCAAACGGCTCAGCCGACAGGAAAATAATCGTTCCCGAAAAAGCAAAGAGAGCATAAACGATTGTACGCCGGGGTATGTTACTCATCTTCCCGATAATAGCCGACGGCCCGACAAGTTCCGGCTCATGGGTTTCAGACTTGGCGGTTCGAACCAGATACATCGTGAAGATGGCTATGAGAATTATCGCATCAAAAATCGTAAGACTGCCTTTGAACGGAATGCTGAAGGCATAGACCGTCGCACAGGCCATATAGAATACTTCAGTAGAATGCTCCTTGTCGAGCTGCAGCGCTTTTTTCTTGGAGCGGATAAAAAACAGAACGAGAACCATCGGCCAGCCAAGACCGATAAGGAGTCGATTGGCTCCGGTCATATTAGCTAAAGCCAGAGGTGCGTATGAAGGATCTTCGGCCGCTTTCCACGCAAATACCATATCAACAGCATATTCGGGTAAGACAGCGATAAACGCCAGTATAGCTAGCGCAAACCCCTGTGAGATATCCATCTGCACGACCTCGGCCGCCCACGAAAGAATAAACGCGGCGCCTAACATACCGATGCCGTATAAAAGCGCTTCACCGCCATATCCGGTATGAAAAGCGTTGAATTTAAGCAGCACACCGGGAACAGTTAAAAGTATAGTACCGGGAACCAGCGCCTTGCTGAACATTCCTGGCGGCTTGGCTATTGACATACCGAAAATCCTAACCTGTAAACATGATATTTAATAGGGCAGAATCTACGAAGGATGAAAGCTTCTGTCAAGCAAGATATGGAGGGTGAGATATTTCACTTTTTTTAGTTGGCTCACCTGTGGTAGGACTATAGCTAATTATACTATAATTACGAGGTAATATATCACGTAGGTCAAGACCCCCGTGGTCTTGACATGTTTTTTCTCGCTCCGCGCGATTGTCAAGATCGCAGGCTATAGTGCCCTTACTTGTGGGTAGATCTTGACCAACCTCTTCGTAAATGTAGTATCGTATCCCAATGAGTGTCCTGAAATAAAATTCCTTGTAATGTATATCCTGTTAATGGATTACAGTAAATTGGCTTCACCCGTCTGCGACGAGTACCTTGTGTTTGCTCATTTTTAGGGTGTGTGTTTTACTGTTGTTGTCTGACAACAACTTAGGTTGCTTGTTAGACTTTTTTTTGCTAACGACATAGCGGTTTCTCCATTACAAATTATATTTATCTACTAAAAAGGAGTTAATCGAGATTAACAATAAAGTTGTGGAGAAAATGTAACTGGTTGTAGATAATCAACGGCCTTAGTCCATTCAGTCAATACAATTCAACTAACCACCCCCAACCCCCTCCTTGGTAAGGAGGGGGATGAGAAATACCGCAGGGTCGGAAGACTTCATGCAGCCTTTGGTCCGATCCCTACCGGAAATTAGGGAAAATGTTATTGCTCGGTAGAGATGTGGCAAATATCTAATCCCAAGTCTAAAGACTTGGGCCACCGGGCTAAAATACTCCTTGCAAAGCAATTATAAAATATTATCTTATTTGTAAGATAACTAGCAGTTTGAGAACGATTCACTTGTCATATAATGTGCGCTTAATTTTTCGGGGAAAAAATGAAAACTACCTTTATTTCTTTCAGCTTGCTTCTATTTATTTCCTTCTGTAATGCAACGATTATCTCGGTTCCCGAAGATGCTACGACGATACAATCAGGAATAGATATGGCGCTTTCGGGAGATACGGTCCTCGTTCAAATCGGTATATACAATGAACACCTGTCTATCAATAAACCACTTTCTCTAATTGGTCAGGCAATGAATTGTACACTCATTAGAGGTAATGACTCTGGAACTGTTATATCGATTACTTCCCCTCACGTTGTTGTTAAGAAACTAACAGTAATCGGTTCCGGTGATTTTCATGAAGAAGAGCAATCATGGGATGCAGCTATCAAAATTACCGAAGCTGACAGCTGTATGATTGAATCATGTCGCCTGATAGATAATGGAGGGGCCGGAATTGCTCTTTCTGAATCCTCATATTGCATACTAAATCTTAACCAAATAAGACGCAATCACGCCGGTATATACTTTTACGAATCATCACATTATCCCGATATTGAAAACACGTACAATCAAATAACAGAAAATCATATTACCGACAATACCGGAAAGGGAATTATACTTGAACATACTTTAGCCGCACATCACCGGTATAACACTATATCTCACAATGAAGTTTCTCGAAACGGAAGCGGTGGGATATCAATGATAATGTGTTACAATAACAATGTTCTGTATAACCAATTCAGCTTTAACTCCTACTGCTTCTTCTATATGGAATGCACGGGCGGAGGCGGTGATAATTTATTCCATCATAATATATTTCAATCTCCTGACGAAAATACAGCATCATTCTATTATGATTCTTTCATGGGAGTTAACTTCTGGAACCAAGCATCTCCATGTGAGGGAAATTACTGGGCAAATTATACCGGAACAGATAGCAATGGTGATGGCATTGGTGACACTGAGTATTCTGTGGGGGGGCCACAACCTGATTATTGTCCTCTTATCAGCTATCCGGATGACGATTCCGACGGTATTGCCGATTTTGTTGACAATTGCCCCTACTTTGCCAACCCCAATCAATCCGATATGAACGGTAACGGCGTAGGTGACGTTTGCGACGCATATATTTGTGGAGATGCTAACGGAGATAAAACTATCAATATCGGTGATGGCGTTTATATAATCAATTATGTCTTCAGGGGCGGAAACTCTCCTAATCCAGAAATAGCCGGAGATGCCAATTGTGATGAGGTTTGCAATGTTGGCGACGCTGTTTATATCGTTAATTATGTTTTTCGAGGAGGGCTGGAGCCCTGCTGCCCTTAAGTAACAATAACGAAAAAGGCCTGAGAGTCTTATAGAATACTCAGGCCTTTTTTATATTTTTTTCTTACCTACCCTATCCCCGGATGATCATGTTGACGATGTCTTTTCTCAGCAGGATTCCGGTTAAACGAGTGCCCTCAACCACAAATACCCGCCTGAGGTCCTTAAACAACATCATCGCCGCTACTTCGACGATTTTGGTCTCTTTGGTGACGACTTCGTGATCGGTAGCAAAAAGTTGTTTGACCTTGATTTTATCTTCACGCTTAAGGAGTTCCTCGAACGGCTCAATATCGAGAGAATAGTTGAGATTAGAAATAAGCGACTTAAAATCAGGCAGGGCCGCCTGAATCATTTCCTTGTCAGAGATTTCGCCGAGTAAGTTATGGTCATCATCAACGACCGCCAGTGCCGAGAGCTTGTGCCGGAACATCAGGTTGGCGACCCGCCTGAGGCTCTCATCAGGTCTGACGAAGAAAACATTATGATGCATAATGTCCTTGGCAGTAAGCTCTTTTTCAACAGCTACTCCCGATTCCCAGATGGCATCGATAACCGAACCGGGTGAAGTTGTTTTGATAATCATGTCAATATTTATAGGATTGCGGGCAAAGGCGGCGAAGGCCGAAAGAGTCTGAAGGTAAAGCTTGGCGATATTCGATGGCGTCAGCATCAGGCAGACAACGTGGAGAGGTTTGCCATCCGGCGTTTTCGCATCGAGTCCTTCGGGAGAAACTCCAACCGCCGCAACCATTTCATCAACAGCATCGGTACGGGCATGGGGAAACGCTATATTGCGTCCATAGGAGGTACTCTGGATTTCCTCGCGCTCCAGAATGCACTTTAAAATGGTGTCGTAATCATACTGGGGATACTTATTTATTATCTTGTCGAGCAACTCGGTCATCGCGTCGTGTTTGTTGGACGCTTCCAACCTATGGATAACTAAATCTTCATCCAATATATTCGCCAGACGCATTGGCTACCTCTCGCTTTTCGCTTTGTCTTTCAATAATAATCTTCGGCGGTGTCACGATTCCGCCGGAAACCAGCACCTTTATAGCTTCCTCCACTCCCATATCTACCGGATAGACATCTTCTACCGGCAAAAAAACCACCAGACCGGTGAATGGAGTCGGCGTTGAAGGTATGAAGACCGGCCGCATCAACCGATCCTGATTATCATCGGTAATATCGCACTTTCCCGATAAAAAACCAATAGCAAACATTCCTTTTCTCGGATATTCTATAAAAGCAACCTCAGAAAACGCTCTTTCTTTCGGGGCGACCATCGACTGTATTAACTGCTTGGCGGCTGTATAAACAATCCGCACAAAAGGAGCACGCCCCAAAAAACCGTCGCTCCATTTGAAAATTCGAGCGCCGATGTAATTCGTTGTTACGATTCCGGCCAAAAGTATCAGGAGTATCGTAACCACTGCGCCCAGACCCGGAATATTGTATCCAAATAGATCCCGCATAATCGGGTTTAAGAGCCCATCCAAGGCAGAGAACAAAAACCTGAGGATAAAATAGGTGACCATTAACGGTACTGTCACCAGAAGTCCTGAGATAAATTGCTTTTTAAGTACTAGTCCGAATTTTTGCATCATACGTAAAGAAATCCCTTTTACTATACGTCGGCACGGCATAGCGGTTTTGTAACCGCTATGCCCTCAAAATTCACATGCTTTAATATTAAAAGATGAAACTGGAAGCTGTTTTGTAAGCCATATCAAGGATTGATTGAGGCAGGATACCGAACAGAAGAACACCGATTCCGGTCAACGCCAGTACCAGACCGGCCGGAAATGACGGAATGATATGATGCTTATTATCACTATCCACCATATACATAATGCGGACAACATTAGCATAGTAATACAACGAAACGACCGACATCAACAGAGCCAGAATCACGAGCCAAGTGTAACCGGCTTCAATTGCGGCAGCAAAGATATAGTACTTTGCCATAAATCCGGCCAGCGGTGGAATACCGGCCAATGACAGCATAAACATAGTCATTAAGGCGGCTATTATCGGTGATGTTTTGGAAAGGCCCGCAAAATCGGATATGTTTTTCTTTCCCGTTTTTTCGGCGTAGAGACCGACGATAGCAAAGGCGCCCATGTTTGCAAACATATAAGCAAACATGTAAAATCCGCATGAAGCGACACCAAGTTTACTCGCGGCGATAACGCCGATCAGGATATATCCGGCTTGAGCAATTGAAGAATAGGCCAGCATGCGTTTAATATTCGTTTGCCGGATAGCGATGATGTTACCCGCTACCATAGTCACCGCCGCCAGGACAGCCATCATCGTGCCCCAGCTGTCATTTGGCATAGTATCATGAGAAAAGGCATATAGCATGCCGTCAAAAATGCGGATAATGGCGGCCAGTCCGGCCGCTTTGGAACCGACTGATAAGAAGGCCGTAATCGGTGTCGGTGCGCCTTCATAGACATCCGGCGCCCACATATGGAACGGCACGATAGCCAGTTTGAAAGTCAGCCCGGCAATAATCATCATGAGAGCGACGGAAAAAGCCGGTCCCATACCTACCAAATCTGTAGTACCCTCGGCATTGGGTATAAATCCGTGAGAGAGAAAATATACGGCTGTTTTCTGAGCAATCTCATTCAAATAGGTGGTGCCAGTGTAACCGTAAAGTAACGACAATCCGTACAGCAAAATAGCCGAAGAGGCGGCTCCGATAATGAGATATTTCAGACCGGCTTCGCTTGAGGCCCGGTTAGTTTTCTGATAGGCGACCAGTACAAACAGGGGAATTGTTGTCAGTTCGAGCCCTACGTACAGCAGAATAAGTTCCTTGGCCGAAACCAGAAACATCATGCCAACAGTCGAGAACAGAAGCAGCGCAAAAAATTCGCCCCGGTGATGAGTCATCCGGTCGGCGGTTCCAAAGGAAGAACCTATCGCCAAAAATGCTGCCCCTAAGATGATAACCTTAAAAAACTGTGAGAAAGAATCAGCTACGAAAATCGCGTTTGATCCCCAGCGAACAGCGTCGCCGCCGAACTTAAATACAAGAAACCCGGTTATTATCACAGCGGCCATACTTACATAGGCCGGGACAACAACGGTGCGTCGGCTGGAAAACAGGTCGAGCATCAGCACGACGATTGCCATCACAAGTAAAAACAGTTCCGGTATGAGCGGTGTAATGTTTATCATATTAACGCGCCATCAAGGTTACTAAGTTATTCAGCGAAGCTTCCATTAATTTAATGACCGGATCAGGATAGATGCCGAAGATAATTGTCAAGACGGCCAACGGAGCGACGCAAAGTGTTTCTCTGATATTGATATCTGTCAGATGTCCCCATCTCTCTTCATCAAACTCACCCAGGAAGACATTCTGAATCATACGCAGAATATACGCCGCGGTCAGGACAACACCCAAAATAGCCAGAGCGACGATATACCAATACTCTGCCCAAAAATGATCGAAAGATCCGACAAAAACCATAAACTCTGAAATGAATCCGGACATACCCGGCAGACCTAATGAGGCCATACCGAACATAACCATCAAGGCAGTGTACACCGGTAGTTTCTTGCCGATACCACCGAAGGCCGCGATTTCACGGGTATGAGCCCGGTCATAGAGTACACCGACCAAGAGGAAGAGTGCGCCGGTGATAAGTCCATGCGAAATCATCTGGAACATGCAGCCAGCCATAGCGGTGACTGACGTATAGGCTGCCAGAGCCAGCATACAGTACCCCATATGGGAGACTGATGAGTAGGCAACAAGTTTTTTCAAGTCTTTCTGAGCGAGTGATACCAGCGCCCCGTAGATAATTGCTATAACCCCCAGAATCGCTATCGGGACAGAGAAATATTGGATACCCTCCGGAAGCATCGGCCATGAGATGCGGAGCATTCCATACGTTCCCATTTTCAACAGGACAGCCGCCAGGATAATAGATATCGCCGTCGGCGCCTGCACGTGAGCGTCAGGTAACCAGGTATGGAACGGCCAGACCGGTACTTTGATAGCAAACGCAATGAAGAAGAAGGCAAAGGCCATAATCTGAATATTGTGACTGAAACTCGGGCCAATCTGGATCAACTCCATCATACTCAGCGTATGCGGTTCGGACGTGAAGTACAGAATCAGAATGGCGACCAGCATGAAGATTGAGCCGAATAGAGTATAGAGGAAGAACTTAATCGCCGCGTATTCACGCTGTGGTCCGCCCCAGATGCCGATTAGGAAGTACATCGGAACCAGCATAATTTCCCAGAAAACGTAGAACAGGAAGAAATCCAGCGCCGCGAAAACGCCTATCATACCGCATTCTAACAGCAGAAAAAAGACGAAGTATTCCTTGACCCGCTTGGTGATATTAAAGCTGATAACAATCGCAATCAGCGAAATTAAACTTGTCAACACCAACATCGGGACCGAAATACCGTCTACACCTAAAATATAATTGGACCCAATGGCCGGAATCCAGCTATGCGTCTCCATAAACTGCATCTGAGCCGTCGTCCAATCAAAATCCTTGAGGATGACCAGCGTCATAATCAGAGTTATGAAGGAGAAAAAGGCCGATGTCCATCTGATAGCGTTATGTTTCTCTTTATCAATAAAGAGAAGTAACACCGCGCCGATAAGCGGCAAAAAGATGGTGTAGGTTAATATCGGATAGCTATACGTCATTTTTGTTGTATCCTCCCACTAATCCGTCTACTGACCGACCCTTATTAAGGTCCAATTAAAGAGGTTAGAGGTTGCCAATAAGCCAATTAATATAAGTCCGAATACGACCGCCAGCAGATAATGCGCCAACCGTCCGGACTGAATTTTTCGCAACGCACTTGATGCGGAATCGAAAAACAGACCGAAGCCGTTTACGATTCCATCAACAATATTTTGGTCAATCCAGTATTTAACATCTGAGAGCCACATTGTAATCGTCGCCTGCAAGTTGACCAGGCCGTCGACAACATTGGCATCGAAGCTCCATAAGAAACGAGCGAATTTATAACAGGGCTGTATCAAGACCACATCATACAGCTCGTCGATGTAATACTTGTTATAGAAAAGTCTGTACAGGAAACCGAACCGCTCAGCCATAGCGTCAGCGGAAATTGATTTCTTATAGTACATCATGTAGGCCAATCCGATGCCCATCAAGGCCAGTACCGTGGAGATAATCATTACATCCCAATGAGCATGTGGTATATGCGCGTGGCCGCCATAGGCAAAGATATAAGAAGAGTAGCCCTTAATACCAGGGATACCGACCCAGCCGGCACACACCGCCAGAGTCGCTAAAAAGATTAGCGGATAGGTCATTGTGTTCGGTGATTCATGAGCATGGTCATATTTTTCCTGATCACGCGGTTCACCGGTGAAGGTCTTGAAGAATAACCGGAACATATAAAAAGCGGTCATAAAGGCGACCAGCGAGGCTACCACCATAAAGACCGGATGCCCGGCCGTTGCGGCTATAATTTCATCTTTTGACCAGAATCCCGCCAATGGGAAGATACCCGCAATCGCTAAGCAAGCGACAAAGAACGTTCCGCCGGTTTTCTTCATCTTTTTTAGTAATCCGCCCATCAGATTAATATCATTGGTATGGACGGCATGAATGACCGAACCAGCTCCGAGGAACAATAAAGCTTTGAAGAAGGCGTGCGTCATCAGGTGGAATGTACCGGCTCCGAAATTGGTTAAGCCGAGAGCCATGATCATATAGCCCAATTGAGACAGCGTGGAAAAGGCTAGAACTCGTTTAATATCGTTTTGAACCAGAGCAATACTGGCAGCAAAGAATGAGGTCCAGAGTCCAATCCAGGCAACGGTCATAGCGGCGGTCGGAGAGGCAACATAAAACGTCATCGCTTTGGCAACCAGATAGACACCGGCGGCGACCATCGTCGCGGCATGGATTAACGCCGATACCGGGGTGGGACCTTCCATTGCGTCCGGCAACCAGACGTGAAGCGGGAACTGAGCCGATTTGCCGACTGCTCCGCAGAAAATACAGATGCCGATAAAGGTCAGTTTCCAGGTCTCAACAGCG
The DNA here is from genome assembly GCA_023138975.1 of Candidatus Zixiibacteriota bacterium. Lineage (GTDB taxonomy): Bacteria > Zixibacteria > MSB-5A5 > GN15 > JAAZOE01 > JAGLON01. The sequence goes on along the minus strand of JAGLON010000002.1, from coordinate 268,982 downwards.
CCGGAATTAACAACGGCGAAAACTTCGTCATAGTCAAAGGTTCCGATCCATAGATACATCAGCATTAGGCCGAGGAGGAAACCGAGATCACCGATTTTGGTTGTGATAAACGCTTTCTTGCCCGCATCAGATGCTGATTTTTTCTCGAACCAGAAACCGATTAAGAGATATGAGGTCAGACCGACCAGCTCCCAGAAGATGAAAATCAGGAAGAAGTTGTTGGCCAGTACCAATCCCAGCATCGAGAAGGTAAACAGTGACAGGTACGCGAAATAGCGAGAGAAGCGTGGGTCGCCATGCATATACCCTATCGAATATATCTGGACACAGGCTGATACGGTTGTGACCACAATAAGCATCATAGCCGCGACCGGGTCGACAACGAAGCCAAGCTGTAGATTGAACGCCCCTAAGGTGACAATACTAAAAGCCCGCTCGACATTGACAAAATGCCCGCCGTGACTGACTATTTCAATCATAATCCAAATTGAGGCTAACCATCCGAGGACAATCGCGCCAATCGATATATATGACGACAGCGACTCTTTCCACCTCGTGAAAAAGATAATCACCGCAAAGGCCAAGAGCGGCATCAACACTATCCAGTACGCATTCTCTAATATAAATGAAGTTTCGTGCATATTACCACTTCAACAGGTTTACCCGGTCGGCATCGATTGAACGCCAGTTCCGGTAGATGAGAATGACAATCGCCAATCCGACAGTAGCTTCGGCGGCGGCAATGGCAATGACAAAAAGCGCAAAAATTTGGCCGCTCAGCCCATCTGAGCCGGAAAAGCGGTTAAAGGCAACCAAATTTATATTTACGGCGTTAAACATTAATTCCAATGACATCAAAATCGCGATAGCATTGCGCCGGGTAAGAATTCCATATAATCCAATGGCAAACAAAAACGCCGCCAGAGACAGGTAATGATATAATCCGATGTCCATTAATTACCCTCCCGTCGGGCTATAATTATCGCGCCGATTAGCGCCGCCAATAACAGCACTGAGATAACCTCAAACGGCAAGACAAACTCCGTCATGAGCAGTTTTCCGATAGCAAGTGAATTTTCCCGGCCAAGAACAGCATCCGACGGGACAAAGTAGGTCGCATTGACGGCATAGAAAATTCCAAGTGCAAAAACAAGAGCCAAAAAGCCGCCGACAAAAGTCTGTTCATTGGAAAGTTGTACTTCTCGCCCGGCCAGTCGCGAGGTCAGCATGATGGCGAATATCATAAGTATTGCCACGGCTCCGACATATAGGAGAACCTGTACCACCGCCAGGAATTCAGCGCTGAGCAAGACATATAGCCCCGCCACAGTGAACAAACAGAAGATCAGCATCAAGGCACAGTGGAATATATTTCTCATCGTCACCACGGCTATGCCGGAGGCGATGATGATAAAGGCGAACAGGTAAAAGACATATGCTTCCATAATCAACCCTCGCCCTCTTTTTTATCTTTATCTGCAGATTCGTCAGCGGGCTTTTCGTCGGGTTTAGGCTCAGCCGGTTTATCTTCGGCTGTGACTTCCGGTTTAGCTTCTTCGGCAGGTTTTTCTTCAGCCTTGGGAGCTTCCGCCGGTTTATCTTCTGTCTTAACTTCAGTTTTTACTTCGGCTTTATCTTCCGGTTTGGCTTCGGCGGGTTTATCTTCCGCCGGCTTTTTAACAACCGGTTTCTTGACCGCTTTTTTCTTCTTCACCGGCTTTTCATAAGGAACATCCAGGCCCATTTCCTGAAGCTTGGCTATATCCCACTGGAAATCTTTTTTATCCCAGGCCGGAAATTCAAACTTTGTCGCCAGTTTGATAGCGGCGAAATTGCACGATTCTTCGCAGAGACCGCAGAAACAGCAGATATTATAATTGAGGTCAAAGCTTTTCACATGCCGTTTTTTATTTTCATCCTTAACGACTTCAATACTTATGGCGGCTGACGGGCAGGCCTTCATGCATAAAAGACATCCGGTACAGTTGAGCTTTCCGGTCTCAAGATCGGTTAACAGCACTACCATACCCCGGGAACGCTCCGGGATTTCCCAGCGTTCTTTCGGGTATTGAATCGTTATGGCGTGTCGCCCGAGGTGTTTGGTGGTGGTAAACATCCCCAGAATGAGATTATAAATCCCCGAGGCGAATTCTTTTACCAGTTCTACCATTTAGAAAATACCTCTTCATAAAGTCCAACCCAAAGTATATTCAAGAAAGCCAGTGGTAACAGTACCTTCCAGGCGAATTCCATTAACTGGTCAACCCGTAAACGAGGATACGTCCAGCGGAAGACCATGAACAAAAATACCATCCCCAGCGTTTTAATCAGGAACCAAAACCAAGAAGGCAGCCAAGGGCCGTTCCAGCCACCTAAGAAGACAGTCGTGGCGATGGCCGAAACAGTAAACATATTGACGAATTCGGCCAGGAAGAACATGGCGAATTTCATACCGGAATACTCGATGTTAAACCCGGCGACAAGCTCCTGTTCCGCCTCTGGCAAATCGAACGGCGTCCGGTTGGCTTCCGCCGTAGCCGCAATAACATATATTACAAATCCCAACGGCTGGAAGAATATGTTCCAATGGAACCCGTACCACGCCGACTGGGCCTTAACAATTTCCTGCATTGACATCGAACCGGTCACCATTACAACACCGAGGATCGATAACGCCATCGGGACTTCGTATGAAACCGCCTGAGCCGCCGAACGCATACCGCCTAAAAGAGCATACTTATTATTGGAGCCCCACCCGGCCATCATAAGGGATATGATGGTGAACGTTGTGATGGCTATGATATAAAGGATACCGACATTCAAATCGGATACGATTAATCCATCGCCGAAAGGAATCACAATATAAGCCGCAAAGGCGCAGACAAAGCAGATAACCGGCGCCCAGAAGAAAACCTTCCTATCGGCCAGAGCCGGTACTATATCCTCTTTTTGAATGAGTTTGACAGCATCGGCAACAGTTTGTAAGATACCGTGCCAGCCGGTCATCATAGGACCAAACCGCTGCTGAATATGAGCCGAAACTTTACGTTCCCACCAGACCAGGCAGAGAGCTATAAGGCTAAGAAGCCCGAATACTGAGCAAGCCAGTATCAGGTTCCTAACTAAAATGCCAAACTCGCCGTCTCCAACGATGGGGACTAAGAGATTCTCATTCAACCATTCAAATATCCATGCCAGTTCCAAAATTTCCATTATCTGTCAATCTCCGGCATAATGATATCAAGAGACGCGAAAATCGCCACTAAGTCGGCTATCTTGAGTCCCCTGACAATTTCCGGGGTCACCAGAAGGTGATTATAACTGCCGCCCCGGGCACGAACTCTAAACGGCTTGACAGTGCCGTCAGAAATTATATGGAATCCCATCTCACCGCGGGAATTCTCAACGCGTGAATATACTTCACCAACTTTAGGTTTGAATTTCGGCGATACTTTACAGCGAACGTCGCCTTCCGGCATCTGATCCAGAGCTTGACGTACAATACTGGCCGATTGACGCATTTCTGCCATACGAGCCCGATACCTGTCATAGCAGTCACCACCGTAGAAAACCGGAACCTTGAAATCGAAACGGTCATAGATTGAGTAGGGATCGTGTTTACGGATATCGAAGTTGACTCCGGAAGCTCTCGCCGATGGTCCGGATACGGCATAATCGTAAACCATCTGTTCTGTAATAACACCAACGTTCCTATTTCGGGCGATCCAGATCGGGTTTTCCGTCAGGACTTTTTCGTAATCATCACACTTTTCGCCGAATTTGTCCAAAAACTCTTTGCATTTCGGGAAGAACTCCGGAGGAATATCCCGGGAGACACCGCCGATGCGGATATAGTTGTACGTCAGGCGTTGCCCGCACGTCATCTCGAACAAGTCGAGGATATCCTCACGCTCACGGAAGGTGTACAGAAACGGTGTAAGAGCGCCCAGATCCAAGCCGGTCACACCGATGCAGAGCAGGTGCGAGGCAATGCGATTGAGTTCACCCATGATAACGCGTAAATACTCAGCTCGTTCGGGAACAACCAGATCGGTCAGCTTCTCGGTGGCCAGAGCAAAACCCCAGTTGCACATCATAGAAGTGACATATTCAAAACGATCCATCATCGGAATACACTGAGCATAGGTGCGGTTCTCGCAGATTTTCTCTATCGAACGGTGTAAAAACCCGATATCCGGAACGCATTCGACAATGTTTTCACCGTCAATGGTCAGGATTAGGCGACATACTCCGTGGGTCGAGGGGTGATGAGGCCCCATATTGATCTGCATGGTCTCTAAATGGAGTTTATTCGCCATGCTATTTTCCCTCCGGGAACGGTATCACGTCTCTGCCAACCCAATCCTTGCGGAGCGGGTGACCCTGATCCCAATCGTCGGGAAGAAGGAATCGAGTCAGATTTGGATGGCCGTTGAAATTGATGCCGAATAATTCCCAAGCTTCTCGTTCATGCCAATCCGCCACAGCCCAAATCTCCTTGACCGTATCAACTTCTGCTTTTTCATGGGGAAGTACTGTTTTGAAAAATAATCGGTGTTTCAGGCGATAAGAGCAGACATTATACACTACTTCCATATTCTCTTTAGTATCAACGCCCGAGAGGTTCATTAGAAAGTGCATAATCAATTTGTTATCGTCATGGATAAAGCGGGAAAACGCTACGATAGCCTTGGGCTCGATCAAAAAATACGGCTCGGGCATGTCATTCTCGATAAGCTCTACCTTACCTGAGAAGTTTTCCTGAATATATGAAATCAGTTCTTCTTTGGTCATGGGAGTTACCTGACTCTCCAATCATCTATTTTCTGCGTTCTAAGCTTTTTGCCGACCTCAAGACAGCCCTGTAGCAGAGCTTCGGGACGCGGAGGACATCCGGGAACAAAAACATCAACCGGGATTATCTTATCTACTCCCTGTAAAACAGAATAGCTGTCATAATGAAAAGGTCCGCCGCCGATAGCACAACCGCCCATCGCCAGGACGTATCTCGGTTCGGCCATTTGATCATAAAGACGCTTGACTACCGGAGCCATCTTGTAAGTAATAGTTCCGGCTACAATCATCAGGTCCGATTGCCGGGGCGAGGCCCGGAATATCATCCCCAGACGATCAAAATCATAGCGCGACGCACCGGTCGCCATAAGCTCAATAGCACAGCACGCGGTACCAAACAGCAGGTACCAGAGTGATTTTGCCTGAGTCAGAGTAAAAATCTTGTTAAGCTCAGTCGTTATTATACCGCCGCCGGGCGATTGCTCAGCATGTACCGGAAGCTTATCGTTTACACCCATTTCAAAGCTCCTTTCTTCCAGGCATAGACTAATCCTACGAGCAAAATGGTAATAAATATCACCATCTCAACCAGTGCAAAAAGACCTAATGATTTGAAGGCTACTGCCCAGGGAAAAAGAAACACCGCCTCCACGTCGAATATGACAAAAATCAATCCGAAAATGTAAAAACGGTTATTGAATTGTGTCCAGCTCTGTTCAAATATTGGTTCACCGCATTCGTAGGTCTCGGTCTTTACTTTATACGGATTGCGCGGTTGAACAAACCAGGACAGAAGGAATGTGAACACGACGATGCCGGTTCCGGCGATGATAAAGACCAAAACAGCACTATAGTCAGCAGGCATATCTACCATCTCCTGTTGCCAGATTGAAAAACATCACACATGTGACGATTTTCACATATTGGCCCCATAATTAAGCTGATAAGAAAGACAAATTCTATATTTTGTCAAGCTCTTTTTATTTTTTTACAACTCTATGTCAAACAAGTAATTATCTATAACCTTACCGGTAATACCAGTCTATGATAATCAATTGCATAAGTTTATCATTCGTTGCCTGAGATTATGTTCTTGTGAGTGCATATATCTATTTTCTCAGATTAACCTTATTTATTGGCTCCCCATGCCATATTAAATACCCAGAGCCATACTATTGCAGACTTCCGAGTCTATGTACCGGTTAATACCTTGACCTGTCCCCTTTAATTGTTATATTATTAATATTGACATTATTGAAAATGTGCGCTCTCTTAAATTTTACATTTCTAAGTATTACCGGCCTTATTAAGAGGATTGAAAAACCAAATCGCAGGAGGACAGGGGCATGAAGAAGTTTCTACTCTTACTTTTGGCATGGCTTTTCCTATCATCTACTGTTTTTGCCGCCAATATAGTCGATATGGAAGTTGTCGGAGCTGGTTCCATAAGAGACACTCTCTATACCAACATTCCATATGAAGTAAAAATATCGATTGAAAACGATGAGTTATTAGGTGGGATTGCGCTTGGGTATAAGCTCACTAACCCTGAAGGCGGAGTTAGCTTATCTTATCCTGCCCAAGTTGGCGGTTATGGTTATTATGAGGCCTTTACTGTTAACCCGGCTTCACGTATGTATCCGACAGCTTCTGTATGGGATCTGGGTAACCTTATCGTTTCTGATACCGGCTATTCATTAGCGGATTGCGGCCTGAACGGTAATTTACCGGATACTATTGATATTGGTGGTGTGGCTATGATGGGTGGTATGGATGCTGGTGTAATGGAACACATGATGTCGTTGCACTTCACTATCACTAGTTCCGGTGCCGGTGAATACGAAACGCTGTGCATAGACTCAGCTTGCTCTCCACCGGGGTGTCCGTTTTTCTTTATCGGCGGTAGTGGGTCGACCATTGCTCCCATAATCGGCTGGGATTCCGACGATCTATGTTTTTCGGTCATCAATCGTGTCCCGGTTCCGGGCGATGCCAATTTTGACGGCTATGGAAATCTCGGAGATGTTGTTTTCATAATAAACTATGTCTTTAAAAACGGAGAAGCCCCCCTTGATAGAGCCTGCTCCGATGTAAACAGTGATTGTGAAGTTAATGCTGCTGATGCCGTTAGGCTTATAGATTATATATTCAGAAACGGGCCTCCTATAAGTTGCAGTTCCTGTTTGTAGTAAACTACAAATGCAGTAAGATATGTAAAGAGAGAGGGTTGTCATGAAAATCTTGGGGATTCTAACTGTTCTTTTCTTTGCTATTGTTTCAATGGCGCAAGCCGCAAATATAGTCGATATGATTGCCACCGGACCCGGTGTTGTTGCGGACACGTTTTTTAGCCACCAGCCAGTTGAGATACAAATTTCAATTGGAAATGATTTGCACATTGCCGGAATGGGTTTAGCCTTTCAAGTTTGGTCACCGGACGGTGCCGAATGGGACTGGGAAGATGTCGGGGGATATGGAACGTCTGGATCGGTAACAGTCTTTGAATGGTGTCACATGTATCCACCTGATTCAATATGGGATATCGGAGGCCTATTAGTTTCTGACACAAATATAAATAATGGACTCCCGGACACTATTCTCATCAGCGGATTAGCAGTGGCGGGTGGATTACAACCCGGACCACTCCGGCACATGTTTTCAATGCATGGCAAACCGAAAGGTACAGAGCCTTACGAATTATCGACTCTTTGCTTTGACAGTGTCTTTGTTCCCCCCTCAGGTTCGTTTATATTTATTGGTAACGCTGGAAATACAATCCCATCAATCGGTTGGAATGAAGGCGGGAAATGCTATATCGTCTCTATGTTTTGCGCCGATATCCCTTATCTCATTAATCCCGATGAAAATGAAGACAGTACCGTTTCTGTGCCACTTAATACTGTCTATGTAGAAAATGTCGGCGGTTGGGAAAATGTCTTTGGTCTTATTACCATCCAATTATTGAGTGTTAATAATGGAACGGGCGAAGCGACCGTTGAGGACAACGGTGACGGGACCTGTAACATTAAATATATCACACCCTTAGCTGACGTGGGACAACAGGTTGAGATTGTCGTCGCCGCCTATGATGAAGTCTGTTTTACGACCGAACCCAGTCAGAATTTTACTCTAAAAATCGATGTTATTGATTTCGTGGCCGGTGATTTCAATGGCGATGTTCAGGCTAATCTGGGTGATGTCGTGTACATGGTAAACTACATCTTCCGGGGAGGTCCTCCTCCGGTTGATTTAGCCTGCAGTGATGTCAACAATGACTGCGAAGTTAATATCGGCGACGGAATATTTGTCATTAACTATATCTTCCGTGGTGGACCCGTTCCGACCTGCAGCGACTGTATGGATTAGAATGCTTTATATAATATAGAGAGGGTTGCCATGAAAACTCTAAGTATACTATCTCTTCTTTTCTTTGCTATTGTTTCAATGACGCAAGCCGCAAATATAGTCGATATAACCGTTACTGGCCCCGGAGTATGGAATGCTGATACACTCTATACAGATTATCCAGTTGAAATACAGATTTCAATTGAAAACGACTTTGTTCTGGGCGGTATTGGATTAGGTTTCAATCTTTATAACCCGGAAGGCGGCGTTAGCTTATCTTATCCCGCCCAAGTTGATGGTTTTGGCTATTATGAAGCTGTAACTGTTAATCCGGCTTCACGTATGTACCCGACCGCTTCCGTATGGGATCTGGGTAACCTTATCGTAAGTGATACTGGTCTTGACATGGCTAATGCCGGTCTAAACGGTACCCTACCGGATACCGTAAATATCGGCGGTGTCGCCTTATCGGGCGGTCTGCCTATCGGTGCTATGGAGCATATGCTCTCCTTGTACTTTATCGCTACCGGTCCTGGTGTCGGTGTTTTTGAAACTCTATGTATGGACTCAACCTTTATACCTACAGCGGCTCCGTTTGTCTTTATCGACGGCGGCGGTTCGACTATGACGCCAACTGTCAGCTGGGACGAAGGTGGTGAATGTTTTGTTGTCGTAGCTATGGGGCAGGATTGCCCTGTGTTTGACTCGGGACTCACGACGACTATGGACATATACCGCTTTGGCAGCAATTCAACAACTCTTTCGGCCACAGATTTGGAAGATGACCCTATTTCCTTTACCCTCCTGGACAATACGGGAAATGGCATAGCGATTGTCGACGACAATGGCGACGGCACCTGTGAGGTAACATACACATCAGCCGAGGCCGACTTCGGTACATCAGTTATCGTAACTGTCTATGCCTGTGATCCTTTCCACTCGTTAGAAATGTGCATGTACCGCTCTCACTCTATTACTTTTAATGTTTTTGATTATATCGCCGGTGATTTCAATGGTGATGTTCAGGCTAATCTGGGTGATGTCGTGTACATGGTAAACTACATTTTCCGAGGCGGCCCTCCACCGGTAGATTTAGCCTGCAGTGACGTCAACAATGACTGCGAAGTTAATATCGGGGACGGGATATTTGTCATTAACTATATCTTTCGTGGTGGCCCAGTTCCAACTTGCAGCGACTGTATGGATTAGAATTTATATGAACTCTCATTTTTTAAGGCGGTAAGCTTGGGCTTACTGCCTTGTTTTATTTATAGCCCTTTGCCTATCTTAACTAACAAAATTATAATTTTCTTCCTTTTATTTACGAAAGTGCTTGACAGAATGAATGCAGAAGGTATATTTCGTATAGAAAATAAGGTTTCGGCAGGGAATTCCTCCCACCGCCAATTTCTCTCTACCGATCCTGGTAATATATAATCTATTACACTTGTGAGTATTTACTTATTTAAGTACTGCTTAGAAATATTTAGTAAGGAAAATATTAGCGATGAAAAGAGTGATGCTCTTTACATTAGGCGTATGCCTGTGCTGTGGCGGGTTTTTAACAGCTGCAAACGTAGTCGATATAGTTGCCACTGGTCCGGGTGTTAAAGCTGACACAATATGGACTGACCAAACTGTCGAGATGCAAATCTCGGTAGAAAATGATATTAAGCTTGGCGGTATTGGATTTGGTTTCAATCTTTATAACCCGGAAGGTGGAGTTACATTAAGTTATCCCGCCCAAGCCGACGGTTTTGGTTATTATGAAGCCTTAACTGTTAATGCAGCTTCACGTATGTTTCCTACAGCTTCCGTATGGGATCTGGGTAACCTTATCGTAAGTGATACTGGTCTTGATATGGCTAATGCCGGTCTCGACGGTAACTTACCGGATACTATTAACATCGGTGGTGTGGCTTTGATGGGCGGCTTACCTGTTGGTGCCATGGAACATATGTTGTCCCTGCACTTTACCGCTACCGGTCCTGGTGTAGCAGAATACGAAACTCTGTGTATGGACTCAGGTTTCATTCCTCCGGCGGCTCCGTTTGTCTTTATCGACGGCGGCGGTTCGACCTTAGCTCCGGCAGTAACATGGGCTGAAGGTGGTTTATGTTTTGTTGTTACGGATCCGGGGCAATGGTGCCCTGAATTTGACTCCGGTCTCCCGACCTCAATGGATGTCGATCACTGCGGCAGCAATTCGGTAACTCTTTCCGCCTCAGATGGTGAATCGGATCAGATTTCCTTCGGCCTTACCGAAAACACCGGCAGCGGCTCTGCTATTGTAACTGACAATGGTGACGGTACCTGTGAGGTAACCTATACTGCGACTGCGGCCGATGTCGGCACAGCTGTTACCGTAACAGTTTTTACAGTTGATCCCTATCATTCGACAGAGGGTTGTAACTTCTATACTATCAATGTAAATGTAACCAACAATGCTCCGACCATCGATTGTGGTATATACTTTAATCCAGCCTGTTTTGACAATCCGATTACCAAGACAGATATATCCGCGACGGACGCCGATGAATGTGACAACTTGACATTTTCTCTCGTTTCCGGCCCCGGAAGCATTGATGCTTCCACCGGCCTCTATACTTGGAACCCAACGATTGCGGATATTGGATATCATATCATCACCGTTGGTGTTACAGATGGCTTTACTAACTCAACAGAATGTAGTTTTGAAATTGCTGTTACGACATGTGAATGGTATGAAGTAAAAATAGATATGGTACCCGACGTCATTCAGGGCCATTTTATCGATTTACCGGTTCGACAGACCAAAGGCTCTGATCCTATCGGTGGTTTTGATTTCCTGTTAACCTATGATAACACTCTGCTAACTTTCTCCGAGGCATCCCTGGGACAGTATTTTTCTGACTGCGGCTGGGAGTATTTCACCTATCGGCAGAGTTGGAATGGTAATTGCGGAAGCGCGTGTCCTACCGGTCAAATCCGTTTAGTCGGGTTAGCCGAAACCAACAACGGCCCCTATCATCCTGATTATGACTGTATTGGTGGTGCATCTGCAACAGATGAGATAATCGCTAACTTAACTTTCTTTGTCACTTCTGATGTCAACGCCAATAATCAGCTCGCACACGTGAAATTCTTTTGGATGGACTGCGGTGATAATTCTATTTCGGTTCCATCGGGTGATACTCTGGCGATTTCCCGGTATGTTTATAATTACTATGGCTCGGATGGAATCGACACCTATATTGATGTGACCGATAACGACACCGAGTTCCCGACTTATTATGGAGTCCCGAATTCTTGTATATTGGATTTCGCCGGTTCTTCAACCAAAACCCCCCCCGTTCGCTTTATTGATTTATTCAACGGCGGCATCAAAATTATTGACAAGAACGAAATTGATGACCGTGGTGACGTCAACATGAACGGCATTTCCAATGAAATCTCCGATGCGGTAATGCTGACCAATTTCTTTATCTCCGGTGCGAGCGCGTTCTACGATCATGTTGACGGCTCTATCGCCGCTTCGGATATAAACGCCGATGGGACGCCCCTTACCGTAGCGGATCTGGTTTATCTGGTCAGGATAATAATCGGCGATGCTGTCGCCTACCCCAAACCGATACCGGGAGCATTCTTTAACGCCTCATTCGACGGCACCAAACTGTCCATTGATACCGATATTGATGCCGGAGCGGCTCTGTTCGTATTTGACATCGACGGGTTGGCCGGAACGCCAACTGTCAATAATGGCATGGATGTTGTCTACGAAGTCATTGATAAGCAGCTGCGAGTTCTGGTATATAATATTGGTACCAAAAAGATTACTTCCGAAACCGAACTGACTATTCCTGTCAATGGTTCGGCCGAATTGATCGAGGTTGAGGCCGCAACGTATAATGGAGCGGTTTTGGAAAGTACTATCCGAAACTTACCTCAAAAGTTTACGGTTCATCAGAATTTCCCGAATCCATTCAACCCGACAACAACCATCAGTTTTGATTTGAATACAGCATCCGAATGGACGGTTGACATTTACAATATCACCGGACAAAAGGTAAATAGCTTCACCGGTGCGTCCGAAGCCGGATTGGTTGAAATTGCCTGGGATTCTAAGAACACATCCGGCACTGCGGTTTCTTCGGGAATCTATTTTTACAAGATTTCCGCTGGAACAGTATCTGCGACAATGAAAATGATTCTTACCAAATAAAAAATTAAGAGCACAACTATAGCCCTGTAGATTTTTTTCTGCGGGGTTTTTTATTGAAAGGGCTTAACCCGGCCGAAGCTGACTCAGAACCAGCATGACCAGCGTAAACAGTACTAACACCCCGCCACACAAGACAAATACAACCGGCAGTCCCAAGTAAGTCACAATGTATCCGGCGGCAATAGCCGAAGCGACCTCACCGACCGAGCAGGTCAAGTTGTACCCCGACAGAAAAGTCGCCCTTCCCTCGGATGAGATGACCGAATTGATGGCAGTTGAAAATAGCGGAACTATTAATTCTTTACAGACAAAGTAGATGACCAACAAAGCCGGAAGTAGTATCCCGGTGATATTCGGCATTGACGAGATCGTAATTCCGGCCAGTAATATAATCAGCAGCGGTAGCGAAATATTACCCGAAAACCGTTTGACCAAAGGCCCGACTAAAACAAACGCGAAAACTGCCCCGACAGCCGTGATAATTCCAAAAAAACTCACATCGATATCGAACATCTCCGAACTTAGCACCTGCCAGTATTGATCCGCCCCCTCAAAGGCAAAGTTCGCCACAAGGGAGGTCCAGAAAATAATTTTCAACAAGGGAATCAACTTTACTTGACGAAACATCTGCCTGACCGGTTCAAGTAAGCTGATTTTGTCTGATTCTTTAGACTGATTCCGGATAAAAAACAATGAGCCGATAAACCCTAATATACCTCCGACTAAAACCGGGTAGAAGGCAAACTCAGCATATCCTGCAAAAACCCATCCGGCGCCTATCATGAACAGAGCTGTCATAACTATTCGGACCCGGCTTCGCGATGTAAACATCCGTTTCAATGCTGAGTCTTTGTTTTCTACGACTATGGAATCGACCGCCAGTGCCTCGCTTGCTCCAGAGATAAACGCCTCGGCCATCCCAAAGAAAACCTCTCCAATAAGAAATCCGTAAAATGAAGGATATTTGATAAAAATTAGGCCGCTTATCGCAAACAGAAGAAAGCCAATATTCACCGAAAGCTTCCGACCAAATTTATCGGCAAATAACCCGGTCGGAATCTCGGTAACTAACACCGTTGCCTCAAAAACTGCGGCCAACATAGCTATCTGCAGCAGATTAATACCGAAATACCGAAAGTAAAGGACATAAATAGGCAGAATAAAGCCGCCGAAGGCAGCCAGTGCTGCTTCGCAGACTAAAAAGACTTTAATATTCCGGGTCATCAATTTATCTCAATGATGTGTAACAAACATATATTACAGGGCTGCAACAGCTTCAATTTCGACTCTACCAGCTTTCGGTAAATCGGCGACTGCAAAGGCGGCCCGAGCCGGGAAATCACTGGCAAAACAGGATGCATAAATTTCGTTCACCGCGGTAAAATCTTTGATGTCGGCTAAATAGATTGTCGCCTTGACAATTGATTCAAACCCGCCTCCGGCTTCGACCAGTATCGCTTCCAGATTTTTCATGGCCTGTACGGCTTCGGCTGACACTCCACCCGATACTAATTCCATAGTCCCAGGATCCATACCCAACTGGCCGGATACAAATAGTAATTTTCCGCCTTCTACCGAAACGGCTTGATTATAAGCTCCGATGGCTCGCGGAGCCTTGTCAGTAGCAATAATAGTTTTTCGCATGATTCATTCTCCATTTTAGAGACTGAATATTATAGTATTTGGAAAATAATGCAATTAAAAAAAGAGGATTAAATATCGGCGATACCGGTTGGCCCCATTAGAGCAGCAAATTTTTCCAGCAGTTCTCTATCATAAGCATCATCACAACCAAACATCGTCTTAAGCGCCGGGAATGTTTCTTTGGCCGGCTGGTATACTCGATGAGTGGTCATTGCATCAAAAGTATCGGCGATGGCGACAATCTTGCCGTAAATATGAATATCGTCACTCCCATGACCATGCGGATAGCCGGACCGATCCTCACGCTCATGATGCTGAATAATCGGATAGTACGCCTCTTTCTCAAGCATATCCGTTTCTTCCATGAGGTCAACACCCCATTGTGGATGCCGTTTTATTATTTCCATTTCGAGCGGACTCAGGCGGCCTCGCTTGTTTAATATCCGGTCTGATACTTTGGTTTTACCGACATCATGTAATAAAGCCCCAACTCCCAGATTGTTGAGAAACTCCTCATCGGCAAATCCTAAATGGCGGGCAAAAGCCACTGAAAAGGTACAAACGTTGACCGAATGAGTGTAGGTGTAATAGTCAAACGACATCACTTTAATGAGATTGTGAAAAGCGTCTTTCTCCTTCAGAATATATCCTACCGAAGATTCCACCATAGTTTTACTACGTTGAATGTTTTCGCCCAAGGTCGGATTGGCAAGAACGTCACGTACTAAGAGCTTAGTGCTGTCATAAATAATTCCTGATTTTGTCTCTGTAGAAATAGATTGGTCATTAAGAATCATACTGATATTAGACTCGATATAATTCTGATACTGCTCTCGTTCAGATGTAGGGACAAAAAGCGTTTCGACATTATTTTCCAGAAGAGTATGACGAGTTCTATCAGTAAAAGGGAGATCTGAGGCACGATAGAGAATTAAATCCCGACCAATTTTTAAATAAAGATCAAAATCTACGATAGAATCAATCCGGAGAGCATCCAGATAAATCGGTAGGTATTTATCCTGCACAGTGCTTGATTTACTGGCTACATTCATGTCAAAAAATATGAGCTAAAAGTCATGTCTTAGTTTACTCTTAATATAAGTATCGACCAGAGATTAACTTAATTGATAAAAAAAAGCCCGCTTCAGGAGGAAAAGCGGGCTACTTATGACGAGGTGTGCAAGTGAAAGGTTTTTCTTAGACTCCGTAGCTTTTTACCATCATCATCACCGAATTTAGCGAACCGGCAATATTATTCAGGGCCTTGGAATATCTCTTCAGCAGTTCGCTATACTGCCAGCGCATCTTAAAAGCCTCTTCCGGAAAATCAAAAACATCCAACAGAACCTTGCGGTGGGTCTCTTCGATATATTTAACTACATAGTAGACGTCATCCGGTAGGCTGCTATCTGCGACCTGTCCTTTAGATAGTCTATCCTTATATGCCTCAATCTTTTCCAGGATTACCGTCCCAAAACACCAGGGAGTCATCACTACGCCGAAATTGGAACCGTCAGTATAAAATGACCGGATATTCTTGGCAACCAGTTCCAATACAATCTTAACCGCCTTATAATAGGCAACCGTTTCCGTCCATTCATTACTGTATTCAGTCAGCCGTTCTTCCACTCGGGCTAATTCAGTCATGACATTATCATAGGCGCCTTCCAGAAAGGCATAGTAATCATCAAAATATACTTTAACATTTTCAGAGATAGTCATTATATGGAAACCGCCGTCGTCATACTTAACTCGGGGTTCGGGCATCGCTTTCAACTTGTCTTCACTAAAACCGCGTCTGTAATTCAGCATTTTATTTCCTCCTTTGCTGTCGTCGTTCGTGAAGGGGTAATTGCAAGAGCTGTGCCATTTCAGAAAAAGAGCAAAAATTGTCAGATAATCGCCTGGAAAATCTTATCATACAGCCTTAACTTGTTGCACATCAACATATTTAACATAGAAATAGCCTTTTGATAGAAAGAAGCTCGGTTGAGATGAAATAGTTTGCACTGCCTGCAATCGAGTCGAATATATGCAAGCCGGTGCTCATTTGCAGACAGAAAAATATGGATAGAATATACTATATATAATGTAGGCATAAAAAAACCCCGCCGTTTGGCGGGGTTTTATAGATAATTCTAATAAGTCGATTTAGTCAAAGTAATATGTCAAGCTGACGCGCTCAAACATATAATCTGTACTTTCACCTGAGACGAAATACGGACCGTTCTCGAGGAAGTCTTCTTCTACGGAGACGTCGAGTTCGAGGTCACCCCAATGGAAACCGAG
Organism: Candidatus Zixiibacteriota bacterium; assembly: GCA_023138975.1. GTDB lineage: Bacteria > Zixibacteria > MSB-5A5 > GN15 > JAAZOE01 > JAGLON01. The sequence goes on along the minus strand of JAGLON010000002.1, from coordinate 252,709 downwards.
GCCAAGATAGGTATCGGTGCTGGCATATGAGCTCGTGTACTTTCTTGAAGGTACCGGCTCAGAAGTATATTTCCGCCAGAAACTGGAAACACCAGCGCGGAAATCCATCCATTTGAGCACTTTGGCATCAATGCCAATTTGGAAATACGGAATATTCTTGTAAGACCTTTTCGTTTCCGTTGTCGGGTTACCCGGACTTTCGGTTTCGTTCTTATAAGAATCAAACAGGATTCCCATATTGGTAACAACAAGGACATCCTCGGCAGCTTCATAGTTCATACCCACACCGAGATCAATCACGGTTTCACTAATGGTATACTTGCCCAAAAGGGTGTTGTCTGAGGCATATCCTTCGATACCCTGCTTGGACTTATAGAACCCAAGGTGAGGAACAAGGATACATTTGTCCATCGGATCCATCCAGTAACGGAAGTTCAGCATGAGATCCATGTTGCCTTTCGGCTTGGATTCATCATACAGAGCATCGGTGCCATTCCATTCTTTCTCAGTCCAGGATGTAAAGGCAACCATGAAACCAATATCCAATTTCTGTTCCATCGGTGAAATACCGAAGCCGATTTCATAGCGCTTCAATGAGCGCTCATAGCTAGCAGAAGAAACAGTGTCATTTTCCTGCTTCTGGCTATTGCCGTATATGCCGAGGGAAAAACCGAATGGCATATCATTGAAGTTACGGCCATAAAACAAGTTGATGCGCTGATCGGCATACGGACTGGTGGCTTTTGAAGGACCACCACCACTTAAGACACTATGGTAATAATTATCTTCTGAGAAATAGGCACCCAATACCCATGGGTTATCCTGGTTGAAGCCGAAATGCACGCCGGCTACATCAAAGTCACCATCAAAAAACTCACCATAGAATTGGTTCGGATATGAGTTAATAGTTGACGGGTAAATCCAGATATTGGCGACGTCACGGACGATGTTGTTGACATAACCCATAGTCTCGACACGGGCACTTCCGCCAGCAAAATCTTCAGCATCACCGTTTGCAAACGCCATGCTGCCTAAGATAAAGGCAAACAACATTGTAAAAATTAAAACTTTTTTCATTGCTCTTCCTTTGTAAGAAGTTCATTGATTTATATTATTTCGTTTTATATTCAAAAAAGTATAGACGATCTTCGCCTTACGTTGCTTCTAGCCATTAATCATGTAAAGGGAAAACCGTTAAAGATCTACATCATATAGTTTCCTCCATGCTTTGGTTCCGCCGTAATCCCTGACAGCTGAAACCTCCCTTGGTTTCCATATTTATCCTGCCTTACTCTATATTCACTAACACATCTAAAATTCGATGTTAAATTTATCTTATCATACGCTCTGCGCAAGCAAAAAATGAAAAAAATAAAATTTAACTTTTTTTTACTTGACAACAAATTCCTCAATAAGAAAACCGAACAAAATTAGTTCCCTATGAGAAAGACCCTGTCCTCTCAATCACTACACTATCGCACGATACCAAAACACAAACACCATGACTGCGCATAAAGTGACGATTGTAATTATTGACAAACGCTTCATATTAATCCCTTAGCACAAAAGCAATAAGATTATATTGACTGGCGCAACTAATTTTTTACTATATTTTATATAGATTTTTATTCAGCAGTCGGCTATCGTACTGAGGAACTTTCCGGAGGTATTAATGAAAACGCACGCTCTAATATTCATCTTAATAATTTTTATGGCTGCTTCATGCCTGTACGGGCAGGACAAGCCGGATTTACTCGATGCCGCGCTTGATTCCATTGGCTTCAGCCGGTCCGATTTGGGATACAGCCCAAAAGGATATTGGACCAGATTTCCAACTGACATTCCGTATAAGCTAAAATCATTCGATGATCTCTTTGCCGAACCGCTAAAGCTCTATGATTACACAAAATCATTCGCCGGAGCTGTGCGAAGATACTGTTCGCCTGAATTATTGGACAGTCTCGAAAATAACCTCTATCGCTTGACCTACCTTTTGGGTGTCGAACGAAAAATAGGCGGCATGCGAGTCTATGGAGCCAATACGATTGGCGCTCCGGACGGTGAAAAGCCGTTTATCAGGGCCATCGAAAACATTTTCATTCAGGCCGGGCAAAACACCGAGTATATCACTTTTGGAAAAAAAGCTGACTGGCCCGATTTACGAAAAGATATCGCCGCCCAGACCGTGGACTTGCCCGAAGGAATCAGCCAGCCGCTGGCAATGCTGGTTGAAAACATTCGCGATGCAGTCAAATGGCGTGACATAGCCCTGCGGAATATCCCACATGAGTTACGGCAGAAAATATTCTATATCCGTGATATAGCCGACACGCAGGGGGATGGGCAAGTTTATTATCCTGAAATTGATGACGCCGCCGGATTAATCGATTTTGAATCTCTCTGCTATGCTGGATTAAAGCTGACCGAAGCCGCCGAGAAATTTGAGAAAGCTGTACATAAATATATTCATAATATACCGGCCGATTTCTCGTTTGACTTTCCTACTCCATACGGGCGCATTGTCCTGAAAGGCACCGAAAACAACACCATTGACGGAAACGATGCCTTGCTGATTATTGATTTTGGAGGCGACGATACCTATAGCGGCCCGGTTGGAGCGACCTCTCGCCCGGATCGAGGTATTTCAGTCGCCATTGATTTAGGCGGTAATGATAATTACATCCAGACTTCCAAAGAAAAACCGTCATTTGGCGCCGGGATTCTCGGAGTAGGATTGTTGTATGACGCTGACGGTTCTGATCGTTATACCGGAACGGTTTTTTCTCAAGGCGCCGGTTTTTTTGGCTTGGGTATTTTATTCGATAAAAACGGCAGCGACGATTACCGAGCGGAAACATCGGCTCAAGGCTGCGGCTATTTCGGTATCGGTCTCTCAATTGATTGTGCCGGTGATGATAAGTATTACCTTTACGGCGACGGTCAAGGCATGGGCGGGGTCGGCGGAGGCGTCGGCTGCCTCGCTGATTACTCCGGTGACGATAGTTATACCGCCGAACCATCCTCCAAGGTCGTAAACCGGGGTGATTACCATAGCGATTTTTCGATCAATGTCAATAACGCTCAGGGAGCCGGTTTTGGTAGGCGCGGCGACGGCTCAGACGGTCATAGCTGGGCCGGTGGCCTTGGAGCAATTATAGATATTAAAGGCAATGATGAGTATATCTCCGGTAACTGGTCGTTGGGATGCGGATATTGGTTTGGTACCGGTCTCTGTTATGACGGAGAAGGCGACGACGTTTATAAGTCGGTCTATTTTACGCAAGCTTCCGGGGCTCATTTTTGCAACAGCGCCTTAATTGATGAACAGGGCAACGACAAACATTTACTCTATGAAACAGCCGGAGCCGCTCTGGGCTTTGGGTGGGATTTTGCCAATGCGCTCTTTATCGACCGGGCCGGAGACGACGAATACGAAGCCAAAATTATTTCATACGGTCTGGCTCAGATACGGTCGTTCGCATTCTTTTTTGATATGGAAGGAGCCGACACCTATACCTATAACAAAGGTCAGGAAGGCTTTGGAGCCGCTTCGTTCCGTGAGGCGTTTAAAAAGCCGTCCGAACTGCACACTTACAGCTACTATGCCAAATCGGCTGGAATTTTCATTGATGCCAACGGCACGGATAATTATTTTGTGGTTGAGGGTAACACCACTTCGGCCTCAGATAAGTTCATCAACAATGCTATCTGGCGGACATTGGATAGAGACCACGAAAACTTTGGACACAACAACTTTGGCATCGGCATTGATACTGATAACGGACACATTCCCGAACTGGAGATTTTCGATGAGTGACAATAAAATCAAAATTCTCAAACGGGGAATCTTCCAGCGACTGTTTGGAAAATGCGTGACCGAACTGCCGGCCAACAACGATTGCTGGTCGTATGCCAGCGGTGTGATAACGGTGGATTTGAACCAAGCCAAAGAACTTGATCCGGTCAACGGTGCGCTTCGTATCGAAAGTAAAGAACTACCCAACCGGGTATTAGTCATATACGGCGAGGACAATGAGTATCATGCCTACAGGAATCACTGTGAGCACGCTAAACGGAGATTAGACCCGGTACCCGGAACAGAGACGATACAATGTTGTTCAATCGGAAAATCGACCTATGATTATTCCGGCAAGATATTGAATAATGATAAACTAAATAATCTGACAGTTTACCCGGTCGAATTCAGCGACGGCAAGCTGACAATTAAGATCGGGTAAAATTCAATCGGTTTCCCTATAGGGAAAAGTAACGCTATATTTACAGTACACACTTTTTCTGCAACATATAGACCTGACTGCCGTTTGGTATTATACACAGAATCTGAAGGATGTACAGAAATGAAAGCTACCGAATACAAAACGGTCTTCGAAACATTCGGCCTCGAGATTGAATACGTCTCGCTCGAATCTATTTACCCCTTTGCTCCGGTTTTTCGGTATCAAAAAGGCACCGATGATTTCATCATCAAGCGAACCAAAACTCCTCCGTTTAGCCGAGCCGAAAACCTGCTCAACTGGACTAAATCAATATCCGACGACAGCATCAAAGTCGTGACTCCGATAGACAGCATTTCACCCAATCCAGTGGAAATTGATGACAAGGTCTGGATTGTCTATCCTTTTGTCAGAGGAATTCTGTATTCCGGTATTCCCGAGCATCTTATTGGCGCCGCCGATTTACTGGGCCGTATCCATGCTCATCAACCCGAAATTGATTTTGGTCTCCCCCGGTTTACATGGGATAATTTTGATGATGATTATAACAAGGAACTCGAAGGCGACCTGTCAAACCTGAACGCTCTCGGCAAAAAGCTGAATCTGGATTCAACACCGGCATTGGTAAAGAAAATTGAGCTGTTCTTAACAGATAAATTGCCTCAACTAAAAAAGCACGACCTGCCTCTGGTCAATGCCACCTGGGACTACAAAGCAAACAACTTAGTTTATAGCGAAGATAATCGCCCGACCCTAATCGATCCAGATAATGCCGGACGGATTCCCCGGCTGTTTGATCTTGCCCTGGCCTTGATTCTGTTTAACAATGAATTTATCACAGCCCCTCCCCGGATGCTAACGGTCTTTGAGTGGGAGTTGTTCCGTAATCAATATCTTAGTCTTATTGAACTTACTGAAGTAGAAAAAGAGATCTGGCAGGATTTCCTTTTCTTTGTGTTTATCGACGAAGCCATCTGGCTTATATTAGATACTGAATTTGATGAAAGCGGATGGGGAAACCCGCATCAGAAAAAATTTTTATTATCTTTGATGAATTTTAGTTTTGAAGATTATAAAATCTTATAAACTATCAGGCCTGATATGAGGCCAAAAGTAATATAGATACATGATGATTATTTAGCTTAACGACAGTTAACTGGGTCAACCTCTTATCATATATCCCCGGTAATAATTTGACCGTTTCCTGACTTACTGCTGGAATACTAAATTCGATTTTCCCCTCAAACTCTCCGAGAATCGTCCTGAATTTGCCACAGATTTGGTTTAATGTCTCCTTGACGCCATCGACGGTAACGTCTTCATCTATTTCAGGCGGTTGTGCCATTGCCAACTTTGCAGAAATAAACCTCGCCGCCGGCTCATTAATCGCGACGCAAACCTGACCTTTCAATACTCCATCGAGAATTGCTTCGCCATAATAATCCGTCGATGGGATACACTTGGGGTAGGACTGCCGATCCACAATGGAAATGTCAGTATCGGAAATTGAGCTTAAGACCGCAAGAATCGCATTTTCAAACGACTGAACCACAATATCCGGTGACAACCTGGATTTAGTAAAAGTACTATTCATAAAAAAAGTCCGATTAGGACTGTTACTCACTTTTTACAGAAGCATCCACTGCGTTTAGAATCTCTTCTATACGAGCTTGGAGTTCTTCTGATTTGAACGGTTTTACTAAATATGATGCGGCGCCTGCTTTCAATGCTTTTATGACATCTTCTTTAATACCATCTGAAGTTGCCATTAGGACCGGAATATGAGCGTACTCTTCGGTGTTTTTCACTTTCCTCAGAACATCCATACCATCCATCACCGGCATATTCCAATCCAGGATAGTAAGAACAACTTGCTGATATGAGCTTTTTAGTTTGATCAAAGCCTCGGCGCCATTTTCTGCTTCTATGGGCTCATACCCCATTTCTGTGACAGTCTTGGATATGGCATGGCGGATTGCCATAGAATCATCGACGATTAAAACTTTCATTGTAAGTAGCCCTTTTGATTTAGGTCAGTTTTCCTATTAAAGATATCGGAATAATCGCTCGTAAAATTATCTGTTTTTATAATAAAAAAAGGACTGAAAACCATCAGCCCTTTTTAAATCATGTATATGTACCTTAACTTAACATCTAATCAAATAAGCCCCGCAGATCAAAGTCCTGTGTGATTGGACGTCCCCCCGTCAGCATTTTCATAGTATCCATTGGATGTGTCATACCCGCGCACGCGGGTATCCAGTGGTGAGATTGACCATATTCCGCTCTGGATTCCCGACTCGTCCGGCTAACGCGCGGACTCTCGGGAATGACAAATATATTGATTTAATGGAAGAAATTACTATACTACATATATCCTGAGAGGATTCTAATGGAAAAACAAAAAGATAAAAAAGAAGATAAAAAGGCAGTACCGAAATGGTTTTGGCCGGTCTGTATTTTTGCACTACTTTTTTGGATAGCTAATCTAATAGTTCCCTTTTTAGTACCCTCTGAAAACTGGGCAGATAAAGGTATCTTTGGGGACATGTTTGGTGCTTCAACATCGTTATTCTCTGTATTGGCATTTATGGGGCTCATTTATGCTATTTTTCTTCAAAAAAGAGAATTAGGATTACAGCGAGAAGAATTAATACTTCAACGAGAGGAATTAGTCCTAAACCGCAAAGAGTTAGCTGGGCAGAAAAAACAACTTCAAGGCCAAAAAGAACAAATGGAAATACAGAATTTTGAGAATCGTTTTTTTCAATTATTAAAAATACATCAACAATTTTCTCAAGATTTATTAGAAGGCAAACACCATACTAGCTTAAATTCAGCAGCTAGCTTTAGAAGAATAACAATTCGTCTAAAAAAAGTTTACTCCGAAAATATAAATTCACAGATTGGACAATATAAAGTCCATGACATTATTGGCACTAGTTACGCCCGAATCTTCAATGAATTTTACCCGATGCTATCTAATTATATGCGTCTATTATATAATATATTTAAATTGGTTGATAACTCAGAAGTAAATCCAAATAGAAAAAAAGAGTACACCAATATAATTAGAGCTATTATGTCCGGTGATGAGCTTGTGGTTTTATTCTATAATTGCATTTCTGGTAGAGGGAGGGGAAAATTCAAACCACTAATTGAAAAGTATAGTTTTATGAAACATCTTGATAGAAACAAGCTTATTGAAGCATCTCATGTTAATCTCTATGATGAAAAAGCATTTAGATAATTTCAATAAACTAGTTTACAGATAGGTCAGTCTTGTAGGGCAGATTTCCAATAAAATCTACCAATAAAAAAGGCAGACTTCTGAGGGAGGTCTGCCCTACAATTGTGTCAAATTCACTCACCCCTGCTCAACGATTGGTAAATGCACCCTGAGTGGTTTATCCTTACGTAAACCCAACACATAATCAGCCTGCATCAACGTATGTACCTCACGAGTGCCTTCGTATATCGACGCACCCTTGGAGTTACGATAAAACCGTTCCACCGGATACTCATCTGAGAATCCATAGGCCCCATGTACCTGAACAGCTTCGGCCGCCGCCTTTTCAGCTTCTCGACAGGCAATCCATTTCGCCATTGAAGTCTCACGCGTGTTCGGTTCGCCCAGATTCTTTTTCCATCCGGCTTTCAACCAGAGCAGCCGGGAGAACTCATACCCGGCTTCCATATTGGCAATCATCTGTTTGACGAGTTGATGGTTGGCAATCGGCGTCCCAAACGTTTCCCGTTCATGAGAATATTTCACACAGGCGTCACGACAAGCTTTAATTAGTCCAGTCGAACCGGCCGCAACGGTGTAGCGTCCCTGATCGAGGCAAAACATTGCGATTTTGAACCCTTCGCCTTCGTTGCCCACAAGGTTTTCGGCAGGGACTTCAACATCGGTAAAGGCAATCGACCCGGTATTACCGGCCCGAACGCCCAGTTTTCCGTGAATCGTACTGGTTGTAACGCCGGCAAACTCACGCTCGACAATAAAGGCCGACAATCCACTGTGATCACGGGCTTTCTTTTTATCTAAATCATGCCAGGCAAAAACGATAAAATAATCGGCGACATCAGCCAGCGATATCCACATCTTCTCACCGTTGAGAATATACTTGTCACCTTTCTTGACGGCGGTTGTCTGAATCCCGATGGCATCTGACCCGGCTGCCGGTTCGGTCAACCCGAACGTGGCAAGTTTTTCACCTTTGGCACACGGTACCAGATATTTCTCTTTCTGGGCTTCGTTGCCCCAGGTGCAGACCGGTAGACAGTACAACCCGATATGGACGGAAAGGACCACTCGCGCGGAAGTATCACCATATTCCAGTTCTTCCGAAGCCAGCCCCAGCGAAATGTAGTCCATACCCAGTCCGCCGTATTTTTCCGGCAGGCAAAAACCGAGCAGGTCCGCTTTAGCCATATCCTTGATAAGCTGAGGATTATACTCCTGCGCCCGGTCCTGTTCGGCGATGTTGGGGATAATTCTTTTAGCGGTCAGTTCCCGGGCCATGCGCTGGACTTCCAACTGACTGTCGGTTAATTCAAAGGAAATCATATATCAACCTCATCGATAATTTCAGATCTTAAGCTTTTGCATAATAGCAATTACTTGTTCGTTGTCAACTACGTAATAACGCAATAACTATAACGGACTATTTACGTCCTTAATGTAGAAATGTGGAACTTTTTAGTGAAAATCTCATTCCCCTATAGTATAATGATACATTATAGGACATCTGAATAGGTTTAATTCCGAAAGGTATTTATGAAGGCATCTGAGCTGTTTGTCCAATGTCTCCAAAATGAAGGCGTTGAGTATATCTTCGGACTTCCCGGTGAGGAAAATATCGCCTTTCTGGAAGCGGTGCGCCAATCCGATATAAAATTTGTGCTAACCCGTCATGAACAGACGGCGGCCTTCATGGCCGACGTATGGGGGCGGCTGACCGGCAAGGCTGGCGTTTGTCTGGCGACAATCGGCCCCGGCGCTACAAATTTAATCACGCCGATTGCTGATGCTTTTTTGGACCGTTCACCGCTGGTGGCCATCACCGGCCAGGCATCAACGGACCGTATGCACAAGGAATCACACCAGTACATCAATATCGTATCTATGCTTAAACCGATTACCAAATGGAACACGCAAATCAACCAGCCGGAAATTATCTCCGAATCGGTGCGCAAGGCATTCAAACTGGCTGAAATGGAAAAACCCGGTTCGACGCATCTGGAACTACCCGAAAATATCGCCGAGATGGATGTTAGAAACAACTGTAGTTCTCTGAAAACCAGAAAAGTCCGGCGTCCCGCCGCTGATTATAAAGCTATAAATCAGGCGATGGAACTTATCAAAGCGGCCAAAAAACCGCTTATCCTGTGCGGGAACGGCGCCATTCGCAAACGCGCATCCAAACAACTTAAATTGTTTCTGGACAAAATTAAAATCGCGGTCTGTAATACTTTCATGGCCAAAGGCGCAGCCAATTGGGATTATGATTATAATCTTTTAACCATCGGCCTGCAGTCGCGCGACCATGTCTCGTGTGCGATTGAGGAAGCCGACCTCATTATCGCCATCGGCTATGATTTGGTTGAATATTCTCCCTCATTCTGGAACCCCGGCCGAGACAAGAAAGTAATCCATATTGATTTTACCGAAGCCGAGGTTGACCAGCATTATCATCCCGAGGTTGAGATCGTAGCCGACATCGCCGGTACGTTGTGGGAACTTAACGAGCAGTTTAACGGTACGGAGCAGGACAAAGGCACCTGGGCATCCAAATATCGCAAATTGATAATGGATGATATCCATGAATACGATAACGACACCGCCTTCCCGGTCAAACCGCAGAAGCTGATTCACGATATCCGTAGTGTCCTCGCTGACGATGATATCCTGATTTCCGATGTCGGCGCCCATAAGATGTGGATTGCCCGCATGTATGTGACAAAATCACCTAATAGCTGTATAATATCCAACGGATTCGCGTCAATGGGTATCGCTCTCCCCGGCGCCTTGGCAGCCAAGCTGATTTATCCCGACCGCAACGTCTTAGCCGTATGCGGCGACGGCGGATTCCTCATGAATTCGCAGGATTTGGAAACGGCTGTCCGGCTCAAGCTGCCGATTGTCATCATGATTTGGAATGATAACAGTTACGGCCTGATCGAATGGAAACAAAAAAATCATTACGGCCATTCATATGCCACCAAGGTCACCAATCCTGATTTTGTAAAATTCGCCGAATCGTTCGGCGCGGTGGGCATGCGGATTGAAAAGGCAAAAGATGTACAGGATACTTTGAAAAAGGCGTTTGCGGCCGGGAAACCGGTTGTTGTCGAGGTCGCCGTTGACTATCGTGAAAATATAAAACTAACAGAAAAACTGGGCAAAATCGTCTGCCCTATCTGACGCAGGAGACATTATGGCAAAATCATACAAAATGTATCTGGCCGGCAAATGGGTCGCGGCCAAAGATAAAATCCGGGTCGAATCTCCCTATGATAACAAACTAGTCGGCACGGTCTCATCAGCGATAAAAAAAGATTACACCAAAGCCATAGCCGAAGCACATAAGAGCTTTGAGATAACCCGCAACCTACCATCGTATGCGCGCGAAAGAATCTGTCAGCAAATAGCAGACGGCATCAGAGCTAATTCCGAAAAAATGGCCCGCATGATGTCGCTGGAAATGGGCAAGGCTATCAAAGACGCACGTGTTGAGGTTGACCGTTCGGCCAACTGTTTCCACGTTGCAGCCGAAGAATCAAAACGTATCGGCGGTGAGATTACCGATTTGGACTGGGTCCCCGGTTCGGAAGAGCGAGTAGCCCTCATTCGCCGCTTCCCGGTTGGTGTCGTTGCCGGAATTTCCCCGTTTAACTTCCCCCTGAATCTGGTCGCGCACAAAATCGCTCCGGCTATCGCGGCCGGTTGTCCCATCGTCCTCAAACCTGCTTCCAAAACACCAATTATTGCGCTGATGCTGGCCGAAATTATTGACAAAACTGATCTACCAAAAGGCGCCCTATCGGTTCTGCCGGGCTCATCGAAAGAATCAACACCATTGATTGAAGACCCCAGAGTTAAGGTCATCACTTTCACAGGATCATCTCCGGTTGGCTGGTGGATCAAAGCTAATTCCGGTGACAAACGCACGGTGCTGGAACTCGGCGGTAATGCTGGAGTTGCAGTTGCTGACGATGCCGATGTTGATTTCGCGGTGATGCGATTGGTCTATGGCTCGTTCGGTCAGGCCGGACAGAGTTGTATTTCGGTCCAGCGGATTTATGTCCATGAAAAAGTTTATGATAAGTTCGTGCGCAAGTTCCGGGCGGCTATCAAGAAAATAAAAATGGGCAACCCGCTCAACGACAAAACTGACCTCGGCCCGATGGTTGATATCGAATCGGCAAAGCGTACCGAAGAATGGATAAAAGAAGCTGTCGCCGGTGGAGCGAAATTACTGGCCGGAGGCAAACGCCGTAATCGGATGCTGCAGCCGACTCTGCTCGGCAACGTTAAGACCAATATGAATGTTTGCTCACAGGAAGTGTTTGCGCCTCTCGCGGTGCTGTTCCAATATCGCGATTTGAAAAAAGTTGTAAAACAGATAAACGATTCCGAATACGGTCTTCAGGCGGGCGTGTTCACTAACCGCATCAAGGATATTTTCTATGCTTATAAATATATCGAATGCGGCGGTGTGATAATCAACGATATCCCTACCTATCGGGTGGATCACATGCCTTACGGCGGTGTCAAGAAATCCGGCATGGGCCGTGAAGGCATTAAGTACGGCATCGAAGACATGACCGAGATAAAACTCCTCGGCCTGAACTTGAAATAACGGGAGCTTCACCCCGTTTTTGGCTGTCTATAGATTATGTGCCCGGCAGGATGTCCACATCTGCCGGGTATTTTAATAATTCATAAATCAAAAGAGTTACATCTGATCAAAAAGACTTTGTGGTTGGCGTACGTCCCCGTGCGCCAACGAATACTGGTTTAGGTAGCTGGCAATTAGTAGTGCAGGTTCCCCAATAATATTGGGACTATAGCCTATGGAAACCAACACTACTACTAATCCCGAAGGCATCAATATAATAAAATAATCTATCTTCGTCATTGCGAACCTAGATAGGGGTGTGGCAATCTGTCTTTGAATCTCATCATATGTAAATATAAGCCGTTTTCATACTACCAGACTGCCACGTCACCCCGCAAGCGGGATTCCTCGCAGTGACGGATATAATTATTGGAGTCTATTAAGATCACGTAGGTCAAAACCTACTACTAAAGCTATAGTCCACGCGATGACGACTCAGTCAAGTAGGTCAAAACCCCTGCGGTTTTGACAATCGTGTAAAGAAATAAGTCGAAACCGCAGGGGTTTCGACCTACTTTTTTATTGCTTAACAGCCCAAAAAGGGGGTTCATCCCCCCGCACCCCCCAGACGTTCTTCGACTATCAACAATGTCTTGCGGGCGACTTCGCTCTGCGGTGATGATGGCGCTATCTGCAAATACTTAACCAAATTGGCCTTGGCTGTGATGAAATCTTTGTAAATCACCGAAGCCAACCCGACTACAAGATATCCGTCTTTGTGCTCCGGGGCAATTTTTTGGAGTCTGCGTCCGTAAACTAAAGCCGAGTCATATATACCGTCAGCATAAAACGACATCGCCATCGGTTGGATGACATTAAGACTATTAGGATTCAAACGCTGCGCATGACGAAGGTTGTCCCACATTTTTTCTTTTTGTCCGGTCTTAGCATACAGCTCGGCCAGATTCACATAAGTACGGTGCTCATAGCGCGCCAGTTCTCTTGATTGACTTAGATAGTACAGGGCGCTGTCAAAAACTCGCAGGCGTAAAAAAGACATCCCCTTCATATTCATGCCATCCACCACAAAGGGATTTATACGATAGATCGAATCCGCCAGAATAAGGGCGTTGTCGTATTGACGAGCATCAAGAAGGCGGGTCACCCGGCTCGCAGTTTCACTTTGCGGAAAGGCTTCAATAAGCGATTTATTAACCGAAACCGCCCGCTCAGACTCCCCTTGATTTTTAAGATAATCTCGCAGCATTACCAGACCGGAACGGGAACGGGATTTATCCATCTCAAGCAGAGATTCAAAGTACGCCAGTGATGAGTCTCGTGAAGTATTAGAGGCGATATATGGCGCCGTAGATATAATAGCCAATAGAATTAGAACCGGGATTGAACGAGAATCTGATAGTTGCCGAACCGTCAACCGTATGAACAGCACAGCCGGCCCCAGACAACTCAGGGCGAATAAATCCCAGTCCCGTGCCATACCCAGCCGGGGATCAATGATGAGTATAAAAACTACCGCACCGAGAGTAAAAACGAGTAAAAATAGATTTATTGAATCTTTGATGACATTCTTAAAACCTTTTATAGAAACAACCACCAGTATGGGAAACAGAGGAACAACAAGTAATAACAGGTTTATGATATCCGCAAAATGGATGGGCGAAAACATCGCATAGTCCGGGGCAATCGGCCGACCAAAAAACGGCGGCAAGAAATGAACCTGAAACCCCAGCGAAGTCTGGTATTGCCAGATAAAGTATAATATCCCCGCCAGCATCAAAATAATGATACCTGCCCAAACTTGTTTGGAAAATCGGTCGAATAGCTTTCTTCCTTTTGCTTTAGCAAACAGCAATACCAATATGGTACCGGCAAAGAAAAAGATTTGAAGATGCAGGGTCAAAGCAAGCAGGAGAATTATCAAAGGAATAACAAGCGAACAGCGATCAGAAAGATACCGAATACTGAAAAATAAATATGCGCTGATAAACGGCCACAAAACCGGATAGTTCTCCGCATACCCGAAAAACAGTAACGTCCACCCGGAGAATAACAGCAGACAAAATGACAATAACCGGCGTTCTTTATCGAGACCTATTTCATAAGCGATTTCAAAGAAGAAGTATACAGTTATACCTCCCGATATAACGGACAGTGTCGCATAGGCGTACTCGCCTCTAACCAGTCCCTCATAAGGCAGCAGTTGAGACACAAAATAGATAATCTTTATAGCGCCGATTTCGGACCATTTGAACACGACCGGAATATCATTGCCGATATTGTTTATCACGGCATAGCCATCGCCAAGCAAATTAGTCGGCATCCGAAAGAGCCAGAAAACAGCCATAGAAGCTAATGAAAACAGCACCCATGCAAACCGGTTTCTTCGCTCAAATAACTGAGCCGGGAATTTCATCGCCAGTAAATAAGAATTTCTCACTACCGGAATTAAAGCTCCGGCAATAAGCAGACCCGACAAGGCATAGATATAGAAAAAAGCATCGTCGGTAAATATCAGATGGTTAAATCCCCATAATCGGCCATCCGGCCAGATAAATGGTATAAAGCGCAAACTCCAGAGGAACAGCGCCAGAATAATTATTAGATTATTTTTGGGTTTCGATACCATCATTTGTTACACAATACACATATAAACTTATCCGGTCAAGATTTCCTCACTCTTAATACTAACGAATTGTCAATAGGGTTTTCTCGACATGGCTTTTGAATGAGCTTTCTGGTGCCAATGCCAGAAATGTTTTAAAATAGTATTTCGCGGCATCGCTTCTCTTCATTCTATAGGCGCTAAAACCTGCTATCATATACGCATTGGCCAAGGAGCTGTCGCGCTGAATGCCCTGCATCGCGTAATAATATGAAGAGTCATAATCATGCAAACCAAAATATGAGGTACAGAGCCCTTCGTAAACGGGGATATAATCGGGATTAAGTGTGCGAGCTTGTTGAAATTCTTCAATCGCCTTTCGATGTTGATTGTCATTACTATAAACTGTCCCAAGCGTCACTAATAACCGGCTGTCATAGCGTCCCATCATCGCCGAAGCCTCTAAATAAGGAAGAGCTTTTTGATACTGTCCTATTTTAAAATAATACATCCCCAGCAGGCTCAATGATTCGGTCGAGTATGGATTTAAATAGACAATGGAATCAATGATTTCTTTGGCAGCTTGTAACCGCCCGTTATCCATATAATTATAGGCTAATGGAACCAATATGTGGGGGGGGAAAGAGTTTACTAAAACGCGCTCCAGACTATCGGCAGCCGCAAAATTACTATTTTCACTATAATAATTTTTCAATATTACCAGACCTGTCCGTGAACGTTCGATATCCTGCGCCAGCATGTACTGATAATTATCAATCGCCGGTTTTTCCTGCAGTTGCACCGATACAAACGGGAATGTCAGAACAATACAAAGTACCGCAATGGCAGGGAAATAATTGCTTTGTAGTTGGTTAAGAGTTTTTCTAATGAGCCATAATGTCGGCATCAGAGCCGTAAGAGCAAACAGATCCCAATCGCGTCCCATTCCCAGCTTGGGATCAATTATAAATAAAAAGACAATCCCCCCCATTGTCATAAGCCCAAAAAACAGATCAGTTTTGGATTTAAGCAGTTCTTTGCGATACTTCCACCCGAGAATGATTAACAGCGGTAAAATTGGCGACATCAGCCAGAGCAGATTTAGACCATCAAATAAATGTGCAAGGGAGAAAAGAGTATAGTCAATTGACGGTGCATGCGGAGTAAAAAACGGTATCAAGTACAGTTTGAACTCGAGCGAGTTCATATACAATCGAATAAAACTAAAAACTCCCGCACAAAATATAATAAATAGCCCGAGCCAGATTATTTTTTTAAACTGGTAGTAAAACTTCGCCCCTCTCCCCCGAGAGAACATCAGCGCCATAAACGACAGCGTAAAAAACAACGCTTGCAAATGAATGATCAGAGCCATGATTAAAAACATGGCCGGGACTATCAGAAGGTTTTTCCCTTTTAAATACTGAATTGCTGAGTAAATGTATCCGAGTATCAACGGCCAGAGAACCGGATAGTTCTCAGTATAGCCGAAGAATAAAACTATCCACCCACCGAAGATCATCACACACCAGGACATTAACCGTGATTGATTATCCTCAGATAATTCTGATGCAATTCCAAAGAATAAATAAACCGAGGCTCCTCCCGAGATTACCGCAATTATGGCATAGGCTAATCTCGCGACTTCCTCGGATTGTCCCGGTAATAAACCGCCAATAAAATTGGCGATATAAATGGCGCCGATTTCAGACCACTTATAAATAACAGGTAAATCATTTCCAATATTCGCCGCGACCGAGTAACTGTCGCCCAGCCAGAACAATTCCGGCTTAAGTAACCAGAAGATGGCAATGGAAGCCAATCCAACGATAGACCATCGAACTCTGGGGTGATGTGCAAATAAGAACTCGCTCAGCGAAGCAAATGCTCTTCCCGCAAATTGTCTTATTGGGTTGAAAAATAAAAGCAGACAAAAGAATCCTCCGATAGTGAAAACAACTCGCCCCCACATCGGAAGGAATAGAAGATGATTAAACCCCCAGAATCGTGCCTGAGGAAACAAAAACGGTAGCCAGTGCAAAAGCCATAAACAGGCCAAAGCTCCGGCGATAACCGGCCTGATTGTTGTCTGAGTGTCGGAAGATGGTGAGGTCATCACGACAATCCTTTGAGAAAGGTTTTTACTTTATTTCATCATACGCATTATTTCTTTCACTTGGCTCGCCTGAAGATGGGAGGGAGCTAATTCTAAAAACCGGGTGAACATTCGAGATGCAGTTTGCTTGTCCCCCATATTATAGGCGCTGAATCCGGCATAATAATATCCCAATGGTTGGGCCGGATCCGACTCAATCATATTAACGCTGTAAACCAGCGCTGAGTCGTATTGAGCCAATGCGTAAAATCCGGTTGCCAACCCCTCGGCAACGAGAATCGAGCCCGGATTACGCGCTTGAGCGTCTCGAAGTACAGTCATCATTTTGTCAAACTGGTGGGTTTGACTATAAGCTTGAGCAAGGTTTACCAGCGGCCGGCTATCATATCGACCCAATCGCGCCGCTATTTGCAGTTCATCTATAGCTTGTTTCATTCGACCAAGTTTTAAATAATATGTCCCGCGTAAATTATACACATCAATAGCATTTGGTTCTAATATAGCCATTGAGTCGATAAGTAGTTTGGCTTCGTCAAATCGCCCGATCGCTATAAGGTTATACGCCAATGGCGCTAACCGTGTCGAGGGAAAAGTGCTTACCAGAACTTCATTGAGACTATCGACCGCCTCAATGTTTCCCTGCGCCAAATAATGCTCGCGCAAAGAAGTAATGCCAGATCTGCTCCGGTAAGAATCAAGATTGAGTAAAAATTCATATTTAGTAATCGCGCCATTATAGTCGAGGTTTACCGCAAAAAACGGCATTATTGTAGTTAAAAGTATAATTATAATTACTGGAAAATAATTTCCAAGTTTATCCGATTTAGCAATGATGCCGCGAGCAAGCAGCAACATCGGAGGCAACCCGGCCAATGCAAACAGATCCCAGTCGCGTCCCATACCAAGCTTGGGATCAATAAGGAGTAAAAACGCCAGACTACCGAGAGTAAGCAGCAGTAAAAACTGATTTATTTTATCCGAAGTAAGTTTTTTCCAACCTTGCCACCCTGCTACCAGTAACACCGGAAATATCGGCATGAGGATAATAAATTGATTTCCTATATCGGCTAAATGCCGGAGCGATAGTAAAGAATACTCGCCGGAAATTCCTGACCTGCCTAATAACGGAATAATATATATGCGAAACTCTAAGGAGTTTTGATATAGCCAGGCAAAGAGAATCACGCCCATTAGGATGACTAGCGCATACCCCGCAATCATACTTTTTTTGAAACGGTAATAAAAATTAGCAGGTTTGCCGTGCGAAAACAGTACTATCGCAAATGAAAACAGGAAAAACAATATCTGGAGGTGAAGTATCAATGCGGCCAACAGAAATACCGCAGGGACAATCAGACTGCCTTTTTTATTCAAATAGCGAAGCGAGAAAAATATGTATCCGGTAACAAACGGCCAAAGAACCGGATAGTTTTCGGTATAACCAAAAAATAATAAAACCCATCCGGCACAAATAGATAGACCGAAAACCAGCATTCTCTCCCGCTGATTATTACCTGATTCATAGGCAATGGCCAGGAATAATAATACCGTCACGCCTCCGGAAAGAACTGCTATTATATTATAGGACAACAAGCCGGGATTGTCTGTAAGTCCTGAAACCAGTTGAGCTAATGAATTAACAATGACTATCGCGCCAATTTCAGACCACTTGTAGATAACTGGAAGATCATTGGAGATATTGGCTACCGCTGAATAGCTGTCGCCGAGTAAAAAAACCGGTAGTCGAAAAAGCCAAAAGATAACCGAAAACAGACCCGCGATTATCCACCATTTCCGCCAGTTTTGATCGCCCAATGTAAAGCCTGCGGCAGCATTATAAACCTGCGCTGCATATCCCGGTTTAAACAACAGGATCAAAGAACCGGCAGATAATAAGACATAAGCCCAGGTAAACCCGGCCGGCAGAAAACTAAGATGATTAAATCCCCAAGCCCGCATTTGTGGCAATAAAACAGCGATCACAGGCATAACTAAAACCAATGAGGCTATACCTACAATTGCAACAGATGTGGTACTTCGATTGCTTCGTCCTTGTGCCATCGAGATTGTCCACTCTTGTTAAATAAAACTTGCCCATGATGTGACACTTTATTATATAACATCACACATGAATAATCAACTTGAAAATGATATTCTAACAGAGTATCCCCTCGGCCTCACATGGCAAAAAAGCATTGCCACCTTTCATCCGGAGTCATCAGCCGAAATCGCCGACATATTCAATCGCATGCGAAAATATAAACAACAGGGATTCATTTCCGGTTATGGAAATGAAATTGACCCCGTTGGCATGACATTCTCTGAAATGCTGGTCCTAAAATCAGATCGCCTAAACGGCGTCATTGAAATTGGTGACAAAGACTTCTATATAACGGTCGGATCCGGGTACCCGCTAAAAGAGATCAATAAAACTCTGGCTGAACATAATCTATGGTTTCCATTTGGTGAAACCAATTACCCCGGCTCCTTCGGAGGAGCTCTGGCGGTCGGACTTGCCGGGAGCGATGGGACTCACACTGTTCCCTTTAGCCGGTATTTACTATCGGTCGAGGCTGTCCTGCCAGATGGTTCTATTGTCACACCCGGAGCATTAACGTTTAAATCGGTATCGGGTTATGATGTTTCCCGATTATTCTATAATAGCTGGGGCACTTTGGGAATGCTCACGACATTATCTTTTCGAGTGCTTCCTTTGGCAAAAAAGGATGAATTACCTCGGATTATGCTTTATAGTGCTGATCATGGATCATTCGTTGACGAGCTTCGGGGTAAGAGCGCACTATCAAAAATGTGCCGGAATATTAAATCTGAATTCGACACAGACAGCATCCTGCCGATTGTTTAGCACAATTCTCTTTTGACAAGATTTCCGTTTCATAGTATTATACACTGGATTTAAAACGCCGATAGATAGGATATTATATTTCGTCATAGGATTTATAACGTATAAGAAATATGCTGTTTACATTTGACTCATACAAAAAGCTTCTGGATACGATTACCGGAGCCGGCTATGCTATTCATGGAATCGAAAAGGTCCTTGAATTTCGTCTCGACGGGTTTATCCCAGAAGGGAAATTTACCGCCATTCGCCATGATGTCGACTATTATCCCAAGCGGGCGTTGGTCTTAGCTAAAATAGAAGCCGACCAAGGGATTGCAACAACCTACTATATCCGCCGAAAGTTTTTTGAAAGTGATATTCCAATTATAACAAAAATCGCTGAGTTAGGACACCAGATCGGTTATCATTACGAAGAGATTGACACTCATCAAAAGGCTCCGAATAATCAAGTCGCCCGCGACGCAGTCGGCTTTTTTGTCGGTTCCCTGTTGGATTTGGACAAACTGGGATTCCCCATTAAATCGGTTTGTGCGCACGGCAACCCCATATCCGATGTTGATAATCGTCAGGTTGTGCATTTGTTGCGGGACGATAACTTCCTGGATCAACTCGCCTTTACATATGACCGTGATTTGGTTGCTGAGAAAGTAACCAACCGGTTAATCGGTGATGCTTCAATTGATATTACAGGCAAAGATTTTGATGTTTACATTCCCGATACCGGCCGGTTCAATCCTCGATACAATCTCAAAGACCATATTGACGATTGTAAAACCGCCGGACTAAATAACCTTGAGGATTTAAGTGCAATACTTGGTACCACCAAAAACCATCGTGTATACATGAATATGCATCCTGATCGATGGTCCGGCGATATTTTAACCTGGATGTTTGATTTCGGACTTGATTCAGCCAAAAATATGGTCAAGCGATTCATGGGAACATCGGATTATAAAGGTCAGTTAGTAGGACAAAAATCGGAAAGCGATACAAATGAGAAATAGCAGACTAAGTGGGTGCGTTCTATGAGCACTCGAGTTCTCGTTCTCAATTGTTTCGTCAAGGGTTGGAATATCCTCAAAAATTTATCCGATAACGGCTTTGATGTGTGCGGAGCTGATTATCGCGCCGGTGCGCCGGGACTGTTTTCCAACTGTATTAAAGATAAATCTTATAATTTAATATACCCTAATCCAAAAACAGACGAAGATGCTTTTGTCAAATCAGTAGTTGATTTCATTCAGGAAAAGAACATTGATATTGTTCTTCCGGTCAATGCTGCCGAAATGATGGCTCTGGCAAAGAAAAAAGACATCATCGAAAAACATGCTTTGTTTCCCTTTGAAAACTATCACAAGCTGCTTCTTTTTCATGATAAAAAATATTTCTTTGAACTCCTCGGTGGGAATATTGACGTTGCCTATTTGCCGCGATGCTGGTCAATCGGAGATACTACCGAACCGGTTCAGGAGGTTGTAGCCAAAGCCGGTTTGACCGGCGTTTCCTATTCAGCGATGGAAAACTATAAAACCGCTGATCACTTCATCAACGATCACTCCGGGATTGTATTTCCGCTGATTGTTAAAACCCGCCGTTCCACATCTTCCGTCGGAGTCTATCGTGTCCATTCCGTAGACGAATTGAAAACTGCCTGTGCAAAACTGGAAAACGAGGATATCATAGTTCAGGAAAATATCGTTGGTCGCGGCACGGGTATTTCTTCTATCCACTGGGATAAACCAAATCTATTGCAGCATTTTGGACATAAGCGGGTGCGTGAGTTCCCAATTTCCGGAGGCGCCTCCACCAGCCGGGAACCATGGGATATTGATAACCTCCGATTGACGGATCAGTTAAGCAAACTTCTGCAAACTCTGAATTGGCATGGTGTCGTAATGTTTGAATTCAAGGAAATGGTGCAGCAGGGAAAACTTCCCGATTACAAGTTCCTTGAAGCCAATCCCCGGTTCTGGGGCTCGGTGCCGTTGGCTATGGCCAACGGAGTACATTTTCCAACCCTGTTATGCCAGGCAGCATTAAACCGGGATATTCCTAAAACTATAAATAGTAAAAATGTTCGCGCCAGAATATTATTCTCTGATACTCTTTCAATGGTTTTAAATGTATTTAAGGGGCGGAATGTCGGTTATAATTTTAGGGATTATTTCAATTTCCGCCGCCTGTTTCTTGATGATATCGATTTTTCAGATTTTCCCGCAACACGTAAAATTATCGTTCAAATGTTACGGGAATTCTACTCCCGAATCATAAAACGTAAATAAAAGACGCTAAAATCAGTTAAATATCAACTTTATCTTTCTACCCTCGTATAATGTAATATAATGACAAACAACTACGAATTCAGCCAGAATTTAGCCCGCAAGGGCACTCCCAATCTATATTTGGCGGCAAACTTTTTGGAGCCTGACGATAAGTTCCGCGCCTTTTTGGCTACTTATGCGGCTATGAGATTGACCGATGACATCGTTGATGATAACCGCTCCGCGGGCAATATGTCAACCCTGTGCAAACAAGAAATCAGCGCAGAAATCGACCGGTTTATAGAAATGTTTGCTAACCGGAAATTTGATGATTCAGTGCCGTACGCTCAGGATATAAAACTGGCAATTGCTCGTTTTGAGATTCCCTCATGGCCTTTTATCGAACTGGCCGGAGCGATGAAGTTTGATATCGAAAACGACCGTTTCGAGACTTTTAATCAATTCTTAGATTATTCAGAAGGCGCTGCAGTGGCCCCGGCATCTATCTTTATGCACTTGGCCGCCAGTAGTTTCGATGATCGAGGACAAATAGTTTTACCTGAAATTGACATTCGCGAGGCCGCTCGTCCCTTAGCCTTATTCTCCTATTTAGTCCATGTTTTACGAGATTTCAAAAAGGATTTCACATCGGGCAAGGAACCTCTGATTTATCTCGATAAAGATACAACCAATATGTTCAATATTGACGAAAATGAGCTTGCGAAAAATGCCAACGGTTGGCAGCAGAGTTTGAAATTCACTAATATGATCAAGTGGTATTTCAACCGCCTGCAAGATTATCAAACCAAAGCAATGGATATGCTTGAGGCTATCGACGACAGACTACCGGAAGATGGCCGCTTTGCCCTGCGATTCATTTATGAGTTATATTCGGCGACGGCTGCCAAGATTTCTGATCAACAGTGTATTTTGATTCACGAAAACTTAAACCTTTCCAGCAGCGAAATCATGCTGGCTGCCGAAAGGGCTTCGAAACATTCCGGTATAAGTTCAGAACTGGTAACAACTCGCTTGACCGCATTAATTTCATCCGAACCAATCAGCGCCTAAACTAAACTCTTTGCAAATATCCTGTTCAACAACTGAACAGGATATTTCTTATTTAGAGTAATTTTTTACTCCCCTATCAGGCTGGTTTTTATTCTTCCGATATAAGTTGAAGAAGAACTTATACGGAGGAAAACATGGTACGAGCATTGATAATTACTACTTTACTTCTTTTCATCGTCAGTTGCAGCAGCCAAACAACCGTAATAAAGACTCATCCTGTCGACGACGCTCAACAGACTATAAACAAAGGACGCCACGTTTCTTCTTATAACCATGTGAAGCAGGGAAGACGGCTTTATCTAATCGGTAAATACACTCAAGCCACAAAACATTTCATTCGAGCCATCACTAATAACCGTGAGAACTGGGAAGCTTATTATTACATGGGCTTGACTCAACAAAAACAGAACCGGTACGACCGCTCAATCAGCTCTTTCAAGAATGCCGCCAAGTATGCTCCCGATATACTTGAGACCCATGCTCAGATTACATTTGCCATGGCGATTAGCTGGGAGAAAGAGGGTCATCTTGAGCGGGCTCAGGAATTGTACTCCAAAACCCTGACGCTTAATCCGTCGCATGCTCCGGCCAAAGCCGGCGCTGAACGAGTTCAAATAAAAACCCGAAAAGGGAAAAAGGGCAAAATACATCCTAAGGCATTTTAATACGCCCGACTAAGCTGATAATAACCGGACAATCTAATTTTGTCCGGCTATTTTTTTGCGAATTTATTCCAATGTGAAGTTAAACTTGCTATAGACACACCCTCGATATAACTTTCCAACTGAAAATACAAACATCAGGTATGCCTTGAACATGAGTATTGAGATATTTAATATTGAAGAATACGATGAGCTGATTGCGCTCTGGGAGCGGACCGGACTGCCATTTGATCGTGAAGACCGGGATACACGCACCAAAATTGAGCGTCAAGTTTTCGACGATCACGTTGTCATATACATTATGAAAACCGATGAAGGTAAAATGATAGGGGCTGTTATCGGCTCGTCAGACGGGCGCAAGGGATGGATAAACCGGTTGGCCATTGATCCCGATTATCGGGGGCATCGTCTGGCCGAGCGCCTTTTGGAAAAGACCGAAGAATTCTTGAAGGATATGGGAGTTGAGGTTTTTTCCGCGCTTATAGAAGATGAAAACTTCCCGTCAATGTCGCTCTTCCGGCGTTGCGGTTATGAAGGATGGGACAAAATCATCTATTTCAGAAAAAAAATATCTCAATGAAGAAAACAAATTAGGATTTAGATAAAGAGCAGGTACCATGTATCCAAATTGGGAACCATTCATATCTAACGGCCTGTTGATGGCAATAATCGCGATACCGCATGTTTTCGTTTCGCATTTCGCGATTGGCGGTGGTTTATACCTCGTCCTGGCTGAGATCTGGGCTAAGCGCAAAAACGATAACCAGCACCTGGAATATGTAAAAAAACATTCCAGATTTTTCGCCTTGACGACTCTTGTTTACGGCGCCGTTACCGGCGTTGGAATCTGGGTTACAATCGGCCTAATTCATCCCAACGGCACCAAATGGTTGATCAATAATTACGTTTGGGCATGGGCCACCGAATGGGTCTTCTTCTTTATCGAAATTGCCGCAGCCCTGATTTATTATTACGGTTGGAAAAAACTGAAATCATCCACCCATATCGCCGTTGGCTGGATATACTTTATATCTGCCTGGATGTCGCTGGTAATTATCAACGGTATCCTGACATTTATGCTTACTCCCGCCGAATGGGTTACTACCGGAAACTTCTGGGATGGCTTTTTGAATCCGACCTACCTGCCATCGACTCTATTTAGAACCTGCATCGCGATAATTGTCGCCGGACTATTTGCGACGCTATCGGTAGCAAAAGAGAAAAATGTTGAGCTTAAAATACGGGTGATGCGCCGGAACGGAGCCTTTATATTAATTCCCCTGCTTCTGTCAATTCCTATTGGTATCTGGTACTATAACGCCCACCCTCAAGCTGTCCTCGACGGTTTTACTCCCGGCAGCGCGGCCTCAATAGCGTTTCAAGTTATGCTTTTCGCCTCCGGTATCCTGTTTCTATTAACGTTGCTCAGCAATATTATTTTCCCTCGCCATTCCGGTTATGTTTCGGCCGGAGTCTTAATGATGTGCGGACTATTAGCTATGGGCGGATTTGAATGGTCGCGTGAGGCTATCCGCAAACCGTTTGTTATTCAAGGTTTCCTATACAGTAATAATCTGTTAGCTTCCGAAGTGCCGAGTCTTCCCGCTACCGAGCCATTGATGGTTACGTATTCAACCGGAGACCGGGGGCGTGATCTGTATTTGTCCGGTTGCCGGTCCTGCCACACAATTAGCGGTTACAAATCGCTCGATGATAAACTGGCCGGGCTCGATGAAGAGTTTATCGCCAATATCATCCCGAGGTTACATCTTTTTCAGGGACGGATGGCGCCTTTCCCCGGCAATGATGATGATGCTATCGCCTTAGCCGGATATCTAAAAACTATCGCGGGGCCCGATCCGCTGACAACTCACGCATCATTGACGGAAACTCAAAAAGCTGACATCGTTTTCCAACGGCGATGCGGCGGCTGCCATACGATGACCGGTTTCCGGCCGTTGGCCGACACGTTTGAGGGCATCGATGCTGAGGAAACCGAGGAAATCATTCTCGTCCTGGAGGATCTCACCGAGGAGATGCCTCCGTTTACCGGAACGGATGAAGAACTAAAACTTTTAATCGCTTATCTGACGGGAGGTGTGAAATGATTATTCAGAATATAATTTCTGTCATCGCACAGACCGGCCCGTCAATGTCGATTCCCGGTCCCTATTGGTTATTCACGGTCCTGCATTGGTTGATTTTGACGCTTCACCTTCTTGCGATGAATTTCCTGATGGGTGGTGTCCTGTTGATGATAATGGCAAAAAACTCACCATATCGGAAACTGCTCTTTTTTGAAAACATCAAAGTCTTCCCGACGGTTATGGCCGCGACAATAACACTTGGAGTCGCTCCGCTGTTATTTTTACAGGTCATCTATGGAGAGTTCTTTTACAGCGCCTCGATTATTTCCGGATGGCAATGGCTCCTGATAATTCCGGTGCTTCTGGTCGTGTATTATCTTTTTTATACAGCATCAATTAAGAAAAGTCTTTCCGATTCCGGACGCATTAAACTCTTGCTTATTTCGCTTACGGGTTTGGTTTTCGTTTCATTTACAATCACGATGATCTCCGATCTTGCCTCCAAACCTTATCTGTGGGCCGAACTGTATCAATCGTCGCCGTCCGGCTGGAGCCTGAACCCGTCCTGGGGTCAGACGATTTTCCGCTGGATACATATTATGTCCGGAGCGCTGGCTGTAGCTGGAATTATCATTCAGCTTTATGTGCTCTACTTTGACAAAGTCAAGGGCAATCGCGAGCTTCTGTTTTTTGGCGGACGAGTTTTCCTGATGGGCGTTTTGAGTGCAGCAACTGCCGCCGTTATTTATCTGTTAACTCTTGAGCCGGTTGTGCTGAGGCAATTTTTGCACTCGCCCGGCTTACATGTTTTAACAACAGCTATCGTGATAAATATCATTATCGCCTTTTTGGTTTATAAAAGCTCGGAGTCGTTGAGTCCGAAACCGATGGTGCTGACATCAGCAATACTCGCTTTCGTCGGCGTATTCCTGATGGTGATGACTCGACATTATTTGCGGCTGGTTTTCCTTGAGGGGAAATTCGACCCGGCGGCGCTTCAAACGAGTGACGATTACAGCCCGCTGATAATGTTTTTAATCACGTTTGTGATAGGACTGGTAGCGCTCTTCTGGATGCTGAAGAAATACTTCGGTTCACCGGAGAAGGCATAGCCTCAGGCAGAGTGTTTTTATTATTAGCCGTAGGGCTGCCGTAGGTCAAGACCCCTGTGGTCTTGACGATTACTTATCGCACTTAGCGCAATTGTCAGGATCACAGGGATCCTGACCTACGGAAGTTTTTTAATAATGCTAGCTTCACAGGTATCCCTTTTTAATGGCGTTTATTATATTGATGTATCCTGAATTAGTAGTAAGTTGGTAGTGAAAATGTTAGCGGGATAGTCGGGACATTGATCGGGTAAAACAATTGACACAGCAGAATGATTAAAAACAATCTCACCCCCGCAGGCGGGACTATAGCCGATGGGTGAGGTAAATGTATTCTTAAGAGTGGTTTATAATCAAAACTGAGAATGGATAATCATATGCGCACTATTATAAAAAATTCTTTTAAAAAAATCATGCAAAAGTATTACCTTGAGATATATGACGAGAAAGATGATGAATTACATGTACGTGTAACGCTGGTAAACAAAACTAGCGTTTTGCTAATAATGTATGATAGAAGAAATGAGTTGTTCACTTTTCTAATAGATAAGCGTCCTAAAACTTATTTCAATCCTCTCAGTATTAGTTCTCGCATCAATGTTGCCAGTCTCTTGGAAAAAAGGAGTGAAAAAGATAGATTAGTTTATTTCAGAGAGTATAAACCAAAATATAAAGGTAATAACCATAGAATGGTAATTAGGGAATATCTTCAATCAGCAGCGAAATATACTGATAAATACGCCGGTGAATTTCTTTTAGGTGATTTTTCAGCAAAAAGATAGTATAAAGTGCCAGAACGATGCCACCCACAAAACAAGCCCCTTAAACTTGGGGCACCGAGGTTTTACGATAATATGAAATATTTAAGTAATATCTATGCTGAAGTTAAATGGATGCGACTTTTCCCATTATTAATTTTGTGCTCATTTCTGTTAATATTATTGGGTTGTAAGGACCCAGCGAAAACTATCTGTTTTGGTGAAAATAGGAAAGACTATAGTTTAAAAATCGACATCAATGATGGTCAAGCCAGAATGCGAATCTCTGGATCTGTTAATCCAGGGGGAAGTTATGATTTGTATTTGTATATTAAATTAAAGATAAAGGAAGAAGGCTCTGCCTGGCAAATTGATCTTAATTGTCTTGTGGCAGATTATGAAGACATAGAAATGGAATTGATAGATTATGATACCGATCCTGTGATAAATGATACCTTGATTCCCGGTGTCACATATGAGTGTATTTACAAATATAAATATCGCCATTTATTATCTGACGATTTGATTAGAGATATCACAAACAAAAATAGAATAGCATTAGTGACAATTGAGTTGGATAGCTTTTTGTATCGCAACGGTGAGTCGATAAATTTGGAGCCCGTTTGCGGTTACGATTATAAATCCAGGAGTGTGTTGGGATGGATGTTAAAAAGAGGAACAAAGTAACCAAGGTACCCTCATGAGGCCTTTGGTCCAACCCCCTCCGTTCGGGACTATAGCATTCAGGGTTGGGATGAGATATTAGTGAAAATCTAAAGAGGGACAACGTCCCTGCTACTCAAACATTTTTTCGAATTCTTTACGGAAAGTGGCGTGAGGCTGCGCACCGGTTATGCGCCCGGTTTCTTCACCCTTAGCATTAATAAAAACCGTCATCGGGATACTGCCCTGATAGTCAAACTCTTTAGCCACATCTTGATTGACAAAAACCGTTACCCACGGAATGTTGTTTTCTCTGATAAACGGAGCGACTTTGTGTTTGGAACGTCCCGGCATATCAAACGATATCCCGATAATCTCCATCCCTTTCGGTTTGAATTCAGCGTACAGTTCTTTTAGAATCGGGATTTCAATTCGGCAGGGCGGACACCATGTTGCCCAGAAGTTAATTACCACCGGCTGACCGGCAAACTCAGACCAATTGCGGACATTACCGTCAATACCCTCCAGAACAAACCGCTCCGGACCGGTATAGGGTACTTTTGAGACAGCAACGGCTGTCGCTTCTGTGTCGGTGCTGGCCGATTCGGTTTCGCCGCAGGACGATAAAACCGCCAGGCTTATCATGAGCGCGGCGGCTATAAACAGATATTTGAATATTTTCATTTTAAATTCAGTCTTTATTTATGGAGTTTTTTTTGCATCCTCTTTTTTCTTAGCCAGGAACTCGCCGAATTCAACCGTCTTATAGGTATCATCCTTGAGATAGTCCAGGATATCTTCTAAAACATTCCGGTCTTTGTAGCCTTTCATTGGAGCGATTTTCCCACCATCGGATTCCAAAAACCAGTAGGTCGGGTAACTGCTGACGCCGTATTCTCGGGTGACTCCCTTTTCGGTCGTAATAAACCCATCGACATTTAAAGAATCCCGCGAATCGCCATCGACACTAATGGTAACAAAGTAATTGTTCAACAGCTCAATAACCTTAGGATCTTTGAAAGTAGTCGCATGCATTTTCTTGCACCAACCACACCAGGTCGTAGTAAATTCGAGAAATACTTTTTTACCGCTTGCCTTGGCTAATTTCATTCCCTCATCATAGCGAACCCAGGTCAGTATATCTTTATCGCTATTAGTGCTGTTGAGTACTTTTTTGGCGGAGTTCTTACTGTTTTTTACCGGTTTATCACCAGCGAAAGAAAACCCGGTGATTAGAAAGCAGAACAAGATCAAGACAGTTATAATCGATTTTTTCATAATACTCCAATGTTGCATATGACCGGAAGATTAATCTTTATCTAAACCTTATATGCATTGATGTCACAATAGTTTACAGTAATACCCGATAAAAGCAAGCGATTTTATCCTCAGTTCTGGGCTGGAACCAGATAGGCTTTATCTTCACCGAGCAAATCCTTCAATTTATCGACCACTTCGCCATTGATCCTTACCTGAAAATTTCTCGGTTTAATAGTCAATTCTTCTCCATTTTTCCGGGTGATAATAATAATATCTCTATCTCCTCGAAATGGTTCCAGTGTCGGCCAGACTGAGCCAACCTTGTTAAGATCTTCCCGTTCAACGTCTAAGACTAAACAGCAGTTAAAGTGGTCGGCTAAATTAGAAAGCGGAATGAGTCTTGATACAATCAGCTTGGCCGCCTGACCTTCGCGGGTTGAAACTCGTCCCCAGGCCAGTATGATACTGTCAACTATCAAAAAGCTCTTTGATGTATCATAACAATCGGAAAAGACGATAAGTTCCATGCTTCCGGCAAAATCCTCGAGAGTCACAAAGGCCATCTGGTTGCCCCGTTTATCGACCTTTATCTGGATCGCTTGAACAATGCCCCCGATACTGATTTCCCTGCCATCGTCATTGGAATCAATATCCCGGGTAGACTTCCCGGAAAACCGCAGAAGTTCTTTTTTAAACCGACCCAGCGGGTGCCCGGAAACATAAAATCCGAGCATTTCTTTTTCCTTGCTCAGTCTTTCGGAGACCGGCCATTCCTCTTCTTTCGGCATATCGGGAGCTTTTCTGGTTCCGTCCTCGAGTCCTCCACCGAACATATCGACCGTATGAGATGTCTCCTGAACTGTCTGCCCGTAGGTTATCATCGCTTCGAGAACCGTCGTCATAGCGGCTCGGTTAGCATGGATAGCATCGAACGCCCCGGCGGAAATCATCGATTCCAACGCCCGGCGATTGAGAGAATGCAAATCGACACGAGAGACAAAATCGGCCATTGATTCAAATTTTTCACCGCTTTCACGGGCCTTTAATATCTGCTCCACCGGCCCGGCTCCGACGTTTTTTATCGCCAATAGTCCAAACCGGATTTTATCTTCGACTACAGTAAAGGTGCCGTGTGACTCATTGACATCAGGAGGCAGGACTTCGATACCCATCCGGCGGCATTCATCCATCAGGATAACCACCCGGTTGGAATCACCCATTTCCGAAGTTAAAGCCGCCGCCATAAATTCGTGCGGGTAATGAATCTTTAGCCACGCCGTCTGATAGGCCAAAATCGCATAGCAGGTTGAATGGGCGCGGTTAAATCCATAGCGGGCAAAAGTCTCAATGAGATCAAATATCCTCTCGGCAACTTTTTTATCAACTTTGTTTTCCACCGAGCCGTCGATAAACCGTTTTTTCTGCTCCTGCATTATCGCGATATCTTTTTTGCCCATCGCTTTGCGAAGAATATCAGCCTGCCCCAACGAATACCCGGCCATACGGTTAGCGATTTGCAGAATCTGTTCCTGAAAGACGATTACGCCATAAGTATCCTGCAGTATTTTTTCGAGAACCGGGTGCTCATAAACAACTTTTTCTTCCCCGTGTTTACGACGGATATAAATATCAATCATGCCCGAATCAAGCGGACCCGGTCGATAGAGCGCGTTCATGGCTATCAGGTCAATCAAACAGGCCGGTTTTAACTTTGACAGGTAATCGCGCATGCCGTTTGATTCAAACTGAAAAATCCCGATAGTATGACCGCAACCGAACATCTTATAAATCGGTTCCTCGGCCAAGTCGATATTATCGAGGTCGATATCGACATCATGATTGACTTTTACCATCTTGACCGCATCATCAATGACGGTCAGGGTCCGCAGACCGAGGAAATCCATCTTGAGAAGCCCAATCATCTCGACGTGCTTCATCGGATACTGGGTTGTTACCTCACCCTTGGAACCTTTGAAAAGCGGGACATAGTCAGTCAAATCCGCCGGAGCGATAACCACCCCGGCCGCATGAGTCGAGGCATGCCGGCAGAGCCCTTCGAGGGTCTTTGACAACTGGATGAGCTTGGCCACACGAGGATCACTGTCAACCAATTGCTTGAGATCCGGTGATTGGGTCAGGGCTTTTTCCAGCGTCATATCGGGAGCCGCAGGAATCATTTTGGCGATTTTATCAACTTCGGAATACGGAACCGCTAATACCCGCCCGACATCCCGGACAACTCCGCGGGCAGCCATAGTACCGAACGTAATAATCTGGGTAACGTTGTCCTTGTGGTACTTATTCTGGACATATTCGATGATTTTATCGCGCTGGCGATCGCCGAAATCAATATCTATATCCGGCATTGAGATTCGTTCCGGATTTAGAAAACGCTCAAACAGCAGTTCATACTTTATCGGGTCAACATTGGTAATACCAAGACTATAGGAGACAATCGATCCTGCTGCTGAACCTCTCCCCGGTCCGACCGGAATATCATGATCCTTGGCGTACTGCACAAAATCCATCGTGATGAGAAAATATCCGGCCCATCCAAGTTGTTTAATGACACCCAGTTCATACATCATTCGCTCTGTGACTTCGTCGGTCACCTCGGGATACAGCTTGGCGATACCCTCACGGCACAGGTCTTCCAGATATTCATCGGGAGTTTTATCTTCTACCGGAATTGGGAACTCCGGTAAGAGAAGGGTGCCCAGTTCTATTTCGAGATTACACCGTTCAGCGATTTTTATCGTGTTTTCAATCGCCTGGGGATAT
This sequence comes from Candidatus Zixiibacteriota bacterium, assembly GCA_023138975.1. Classification (GTDB taxonomy): domain Bacteria; phylum Zixibacteria; class MSB-5A5; order GN15; family JAAZOE01; genus JAGLON01. Next base: position 220,370 of record JAGLON010000002.1, on the reverse strand, counting down.
TCGGCAAAAAGCTCTCCCATTTCCTCGGCGGATTTGACATAAATCTGATCGGTGTTGTATTTCATCCGGTTGGTATCTGAAACCAACTTCCCGGTCTGAATACAGATAAGAGCATCATGGGCTTCGGCATCTTCCTGTTTGATATAATGACAGTCATTGGTCGCAACTAATGGCAAATCTAATTTCTGAGCTAACTCAACCAGTTTCGGTCGGACGATATCTTCTTTATCAATGCCATGATCCTGTATTTCAATATAGAAATGATCGACTCCGAATAAGTCACCATAGAATTGAGCAGCTTCTTCCGCTTTGTCCTCTTCTCCCCGGGCCAGCCAATAGGGCACTTCGCCTTTTAGACAGGCCGACAACGCTATTAAGCCGGAGTGGTATTCTGTGAGAATTTCGCGGTCAATACGGGGCCGATGATAAAAACCTTCACGATAGGCCGCCGATCCGAGCTTCATCAGGCTTTTGTAACCCTGCTGATTTTTGGCCAGTAAAACCATATGAAAACCGCCATCGGGGTAACCGGGGACTTTTTTATGATCAAAGCGGGAAGTTCCGGCAACGTAGGCTTCCATTCCGATAATAGGCTTGACACCCGCGGCGGTGGCGGTTTTATAGAAATCAATGGCGCCGAACATGTTACCGTGGTCGGTAATGGCTATGGCCGGCATTTTCATGTTTTTCACAGTCGCAATAAGGTCTTTTACCTTGCTGGCGCCGTCCAGAAGAGAATACTGCGTGTGATTATGCAGATGCACGAAGTTACTGAATTTCATCGTAGATTCTTATCCTAATATAGTGGCTAAAGCTATAGTAAAAGAGAATACGGCATCGTTCAAGCTTTTAATTTGACAAAATCGTAAACGACTACGGTTCAATAATTTTCTTTTTATTGTAAAGGAGGATATTGTCCGGATCGAAGTAAATTTTCTTTATCTCTGTGGGAAACGGCCCTAAAGTAAACAATTCTTGCTGTCCGACGTTATCAACTCGAAACCTGTCTCTCGTCCCGTCTTCGAACTCAATTTCTATCGGAAACGGAGTTGAAAAACTGCTGTCAACTTCGGAAACAGTAATAGAGAACTCGGCATAGGGACGGTTTTTTTCATCCCTCTTTACTTCATAACGGCATTCGAAGTCGGGGATCCGCCAATCATAAAGCCATTGCTGGAAAAATTGCTGAGCTCTCTTCTGTCCCAATCTTTTAGCCGCAATTTTCATGAAATCAATACTGGTAACTCCAGTCCCGTGATAAGTGCGGCAGTACTCGGCCAGCATCATGATAAAGAAATCGGTACGGTAAACTGGCCCGTCAATCTCAAAATGGAGCATGCGAAGCATAGAGGCGGCCTTGGCATAGACCAAAGAGATGTAATCACCGGGAGAATATGACTGATATAATCGTCCGCCGAGAGTAATTGGTCCGGCTCGATAGCCGCGTGAATACAAGTCACCTATCATTCCCACCTGAGTCACATGCCGTCGCCAATTATCGGCCACTTCCCGCCACTCATTCTCATCTTGTCTGACATCTTTCAAGTACAAAAAAGCGGTGTATTCGGCCAATCCTTCCGATAGCCACATTTCCCGATAGGTTTTTGGCACGGCCGTATGCCCCCACCATTGATGAGCCACCTCATGCGAGCACAAATGCGACTGTCCCCTGGAATTGAAGATGGCGTAGGTCGGCAAATGAATCAATCCGGGACTGCTTTGCCCGGCAAAATGCATCCGATCCACAACATTGAGCTCCGTAACTATCGGAGGGCCAAACCAGTCGTGAAAGGTTTTGAATGATCGGGTCAGATCTTTAAGTATTTTTTGGGGGATGCCGCGGTTAAACAGTCCAATATTGTTTTGATTTTCGATATAAAAGCTGACCGGTACTCCGGCCGCCGTATCGGAGTAAACGTCATATTTCCCGAGTGCGAAACTAATATAGGAAATATCGGCGTCGCTTTGATAGGTACTGGTACGAAATTCGGCGCTATCCGATTGACCGATCTTTGTACCCACCGATTTTAGGGTCAGGTCCTTGTAATATGTGTAATTAATGGTGAACTGCCCCAGATTCCTATGGTGCAGATGCGGGAACCATCCAGTTATATTAGCCGGATAATCATAGCCTTGATAACGAGCCTTGATAAACTTTCCTCGATAGAAAACCGTAAGATAGTCAATACTATCGGAGGCTTTTTCCCTGGGTTCAATATACAGAGCATTTCGAAAATGTTTTTTAACAAACGCCAGTCCTGCACCGGTTTTATCTAAAACCGAATCGACTTTGTACAAATGCGGCAGCAGCAGACTCAGCCCACGCACATCGGTACCTTTGGCAAAGACTATTTTTGATGAAGCCTCAAACCGTCCCGATTCTTTTAATAGTATCGAAACCATTGTTGAATCGATGGAAACCGGCTGAGTTACCAAAGAATGATTGAGAGTAAACGAAGCAACCAGATAAGGAGTTGCATGCAGACCATCATATACATATAAGTTTAACTGCTCATTGGTTTCGGGCGTTACATAAACGACTAACTGCTCGTCTCGTCCCAGATTTATGTCAATCCAAATTGGCGGAGCGAAAGTTTCACTGGCAGACCAGGATTGTAGTTCACCCGCCAGATCAAGGCCGAAGTATTTATCGGGGGCTTTTAGTTTAAACTGGAGTTTATGACGGCTTCGGCCCGATATCTTATCCTCGGTCCAGCCGTTTTTGTCTAACTCAAAAAGCTGAGGGATATTATGACCGCAAATGTATATCGAAGAACAGGCCCGGCGGTTTTCTTCCTTGAATTTACGTTTCCATAAATTATCAAGCTTGAGCGAATCAAGAATAATAAGCTCGGCTTGTCCTTCAAAATAGTAATCATAATGCTTGGCCAAATCCCTACGGCGATGAATTTTGCCCTCAATCAGATTCAACCGTACTTTGCCGTTATAATCGATACTACAGCTTTTAATAATCTGGCTTTCGGTATTGGAACTGAATTTATCATTGAGACCGGGAAATTCCGGAAAAGAATCTGATGCGGAAATAGTGATTGCGGAGACAGCTAATAAATAGATTAGAAAAAATGAAGTTATTGAATAATAGAGCGGTCGCTTCATCCTATCCCCTTCACTACTTCAGCGCGTCTATTATAAATGTCGCTCCGATAAATAAAAGAAATAACGCGCACAAAGAGATCAATATTATATATGGTTTGCCAACCAAGAATTTCTTTCCAATCGATATCAGGAAAGAGACCAGACTGTACCATACGAGGTCCGAAAGTATATGTCCTATATAAAAGACGGCCGGACCTACAAATCCGTGTGAAAGAGATTTTGTCAATAATGCCGACCCTACTGTGGCCCACCAGACAAACCAGTACGGATTGGACAGCGAAGTGGTAATACCTTTCCCAATTAACAGACCGGAACCGGAGGCCGGTTTGGAATCGTCAAGGGTGAGGCGATTTCTGAGAATATCATAGAACATCATCCCGCCCATGATGATTAGAGCCAATCCTCCGACCAGACCAATTACTTTAAAGGCCAAATCGGAATTCATGAACTTTAACAGCCCCACCGCCAAAGCGATAACGACCGCCAATTCGGCAATGGCATGACCGAGAACCAATATCGGTCCGGTCCAGAAACCTCGCCGGGTCGATTCGGCAATATCAACGGTCAGTAGCGGTCCCGGCATGAGGGCGCCGGAAAAACCGATTCCGAAAGATGTCAAAAACAGCATTAATAACGGCATAAAGCAATATACGGTAAAAAGCGGTTTATGGATAATAATTATATTTGAAAGTTATCGAAACCTGTAGTTTTTAGTACTTGAGAGACTCTTTGGGACGACAGATAATAAAACTCTTCGGGTAGGCCTCGTCGATACCGACAATCTTCGGCTCGTCAAACAGCGTATGCAGAACCAAATCGGTTTCATCCAAAACGCCTATCGGGTCGGTATCTTTATAGAACAACCCCACATGTCCCGGCCAGACAACAAAATCACCGGGCCGAACCGCATCCGTTGAAACAGATACTTTTTTATTACCCGCATAATACAGGCCGTTTTCTGACCGTGAAGGCCTGGCGATGTTCGTTACGTATGGTCCCAGAGTACGACTGCCTCCGTAAGGAAGTTTTTTATACCCGGCCATGCGCGCCGCCGCTACGGCAAAATCAGCGCAGTCCGCACCGACAAACCGCTCGGCTTGATTATCGAATTTACTTCCGGTGTATGAGGCACTCCCCCAGATATAAGGACTGTTGCACATCGCCAATCCGTAATCGACAATCTCGTTTCCCGAGTTGCCCTTGCGGGAAATGCGATGAACCGCTTCGGAGATACATCCTTTATAAGTCTCGTTTTTCCCAGGTGAGGAAAAAGTCCGACCTTTATAAATCAATTTAACCCGATACCGCATCGTGCCGACCGCTTTACCGTCGAGTCCTGTCGCCGATATGATTGTGGTCGCGACATCGGCGGTGATGCGTGTGCTGATGCCGTCAATCAGGGTTTCTTTGTAATCGAGTTCATCCCAGTGCCAAGTCGGATCGGTGTTGGAGTACCATTTATTTTTGGCATCATTTTCTATTTTATACCAGATAAGATTATAGTTTTTGAGGCTATTCTGGATGGGAACAGCGACAGCCTTCCTCTCCTCGATAAAAAAACTGTCCGCATCTGACAAGAATATCACCGAACCATCATTTTTTTCTATTTCTATTATGGCATAGAGAGTGACTTCATCAATGTATTCTACGATTTTGTTTTCATCTGATGGGATTGATTCTGTGATACCGGAAACGATTTGTATGGAGCGAATTGAAACAACTTCGCCCAAATCCTGAGCCCGCACAGGAGTCAGCAGGAGAAGAAAAAGTGCGATAAACACAGCGCATGTTATTTGTAAAGTTAGTCTGTTCATCATCTGTCTATTATACAAAGGGAGAGTTTGAATGGCTATGATGTTTTTTGGGAAACTTATTTCTAAAAATTAATCCATTATAGATTCTTCGTAGGGGTCGACTCTGTCGACCCGGATGGAATCACTGCCAAAGCCTTTCGGGCTGACATAGTTCATGAGGCCTTTGGTCCAGCCCCTACTCTGTACTGCTAGTATCAGGAAAATACTCGATCTGTTTGTAATAGTATTCTTCACAGCCAGTAGTTAAGGAGATAGTGAACCATGGCAAGTATTGTATCGGTGCGGCAACTACTATCCCATCAATGGGTATCTTATAATTAGTTCTCAAACTACAGTAAGGGTCAACAACTGACAAACCGTTAAACAATAATATATACGTATAGTTATCACTATACTTCCATTTGCCGTTATGTCTTGTCGTATCGGCATTCCATGTTATTATTACTATTTGTTCATAGGTTCCATCACGATTTAGCTTCAAAGTCTGGCTACCAAACGGAAATTCGACCAGATACTTGCCATATATTTCCTCCTTTTTAACCGGCATACATCCGGAGAGGAGGATAATTGATACAAACAGTAATAATGACTTTATCATAGAATTCTCTGTACCCAAAAAATATTAATCCATTCTATATTCTTCGTAGGGGTCGACTCTGTCGACCCGGATGGAATCACTGCCAAAGTCTTTTCGGGCTGGGAAACCCAGCCCCTACCGAAGATTTATTCTGTGCCCGGCAGTCTAATTTCTTTTTTGTTCGCACCCTCGCAGGCGGGACTATAGCCAATGGGTGCGGTACAGTCACCGCCGCCTCCCAAGGCTAAAGCCTTGGGGTACCTGATGAGGTTCCCACCAAAAATTAATCCATTATAGATTCTTCGTAGGGGTCGACTCTGTCGACCCGGATGAAATCACTGCCAAAGCCTTTCGGGCTGACATAGTTCATGAGGCCTTTGGTCCAGCCCCTACCGAAGATACTGTGCCCGGCAGGCTTTAGTTCTACTCGCTAGCCCGAATCTCCTCCCAAGGCTAAAGCCTTGGGATACCTGATAGATAGATGGCAGGAGCGCGGGCTATAGTGCTCACGCAGTGGGTAGCTCCTGCCCAACCTGCTACACCCCAAAAGTTCACATTGGTATCCCATGGCTTCAGCCGTGGGATTTACTCAATCCAGCCCCAGTTTCTTCATCTTCTTATACAAATGCGAACGCTCGAGTCCCAACCGCCGGGCCGCCTCGGCGATGTTCCCACCACACAGCGCGATTGCCTTCTGAATATACTCCGCCTCGTATCCTTCGACGGCATCTTTAAGGGCAACAACTTCACTGTCTGTGGCCGACATCAACAGCGGTTTGATATCAGCTTTAGTCGCCCGGTCACTATCGATATAGATAGAGATCCGCTCGGCAATGTTTTTCAACTCACGCACATTGCCCGGATAATGATAGGCCAGAAGTAGCTCCTTGGCATCCTTGTCTAACTGTATCGGCGTGCGCCCTGACTGTGATGCGAACAACTCCAGAAAATAATCATACAACACCGCAATATCTTTTTTGCGCTCCCGCAACGGAGGAAGATTAAACGTGACAACATTGAGTCGATAAAACAGATCCTGCCGGAAAAGGCCGTCATCAACCGCTTTGAGTACATTTTTGTTCGTGGCTGCAATTACATTAAGCTCAACTTTGACTGTCTCCGAAGACCCGACCGGGCGCAGTTCACCCGACTCTAAGATCCGCAGTATCTTCGCCTGCGCCTCCAGCGACATATCGGCGATCTCGTCCAAAAAGATTGTCCCACCATCGGCTTCGGCAAAACGGCCGGTTTTGTCCGCTGTCGCCCCGGTGAACGAGCCTTTGACATGCCCGAACAGTTCTGATTCAATTAATTCCCTCGGCAAGGCCGCGCAATTGACCGGAACAAATCGCCCGCCTTTATACTGACTGAATTCGTGTACCATCCGAGCGGCAAGTTCTTTACCGGTGCCGTTTTCACCAAGAATCAAAAACCGGTTTGAACGGGGAGCCGTCGCCTTGATTTCTTTTTTTATTCTTTTAATCTCTGCCGACTTGCCGATAATTTCACCGTACAACTGACGCGCCAGTGATATATTTTCCGTTTTTAGTTTCTCTGTCTTGAGAACGTTCTCTATTGTTATCAGTACTCTGTCCAGCGAAAGCGGTTTTTCCAGAAAATCAACGGCGCCGATTTGAATCGACTTAACGGCCGTATCAATGCCCGAATGCCCCGAAATCATAACCACGGGGGGAGCATTCTCAGTTTGAGTTATCTCGCTCAACAAGTCGAGTCCGTCACCATCGGGGAGCATCACATCAAGGAGTATCATATTGTACTTGGTGAACTTCTTTTGCCGGGCAGTTTTCAGGTTGATGCAGGTGTCAACATCGTATCCTCGCCGGCCCAGCGCCGCCTTCAGCGTGCTTCTTATTTCGTGCTCGTCATCTATCAGTAATATATCAAACATTATTCTGCGGCAGGGTAATATTCACCCGAGCCCCTCCATCGGTTTTATTTTCAAGACTCATAGAACCGTTATGGTCAAAAATAATCCTTTGACAAATTAACAGCCCCAACCCGCTGCCTTTGTCCTTGGTCGAAAAATAAGGTGTGATGCCCTCGGAGATAATCTTATATGGAAATCCCTCGCCGTTATCCTCAATTGATAAGGCAACATCTTTGTCTGCATCTGTGAAATAAAGCGTACATTCATTACATCCGGCTTCGAAACTATTTTTCAGGAGGTTAATAATTACCTGACGGAGCTGATCGGCATCGGCGTGGATATATTTTATCATCGCATCATTTGCTATACTCAGCTTGCCAGTATCAATCTCTGACCTATACAACGCTGATATCTCCTCGATGAAATCATCGAGCGCAAACTTCTTAATCTCCGGGGCGGGCATTTTTGCAAACGACGCAAAGCGGTCAATCAGCTTTTTAAGGCGATTGACTTCATGTTTTATGGTTGTCGTGCAGTCGATCAGAATCTTATCAAACTCCGGCTGCTTTTCGATGAAACTACGATGCAGATCATCGGCGGCGATTGATATTGGCGTCAGGGGATTTTTTATCTCATGAGCGACTTTACGCCCAACGATCTGCCAGGCGGCTATTTTTTCGGTCATGATAAGTTTCTGCCGGTAATCGGTTAGCTGTTTCATCATCCGGTTAAATGATTCCGACAGTTCGTAAAATTCCCCCTCGCTGCCCGATGCTACCGGTTGAGTAAAATCTCCTGAGGCAACCCGGACAGCTCCATCGGTTAATACCGATATTTCCTTTTTGGCCCGGGAAGAAAAATAAATACTGGCAACGATGACTAAAATAAGCGCGACAATAGTTACCGCGCCAACGGCCGTCAGGAAATTATTAAAAATCTCATCCTGCCCACCGGGAGGAAAGTAAGCCTGAATATTATAGCCATCCGGTTCTCCCCAATGGAGCACAGCCATCAACTTTTCACCATCGCGATACGGTCGAGTATCTTTTTGTACCAATGATTCCTCGTCATCGGTGAACTCAATAAAATTGATTTCGGAACGAGTAACCGCCTCAGCCAGATTCTTGAAGGTCTCATCCAAAAATATTCCGCCATAGAGATACCCGTTTTCGGTCGGCCGGATTACCGTAACCGACGGATGCTTTCCTCGAAAATCATTTTCATAGGAATATCGTTTTGGCTCGTTTACTATAAGTCCCCTTCCCACCAGAGCCGGGCGTTGGGCCGAAAGGATGACAATCCCCGACGAATCGGTGTATTCCAAAAAATCAAGCGATAGCAACGGAAGTTGATACGATGGATCAGGCCGCCGACCCGATGCTATTTTCAATTCCAATAACTTGAAAGCCTGATTATCCGATACGTAGGTGATGTTTTTTTCAATTCGCAGGATGGTGCTGTTTAATAGCTCAGTAAAATGCTCACCAGATAGCTTTGCCTCCCGAAACTCAATACGCTCAATCTGCTGTCCGATTCCCGCAACGACAATTAGCGCGATAAGCGCAATGGGAACGACGGCAATGAGCAGCAGAGTCATACGGAGGCGATTCGAAAACGTCATCGCTTGCCTCCGGTTAGATTCTTAAACAAGGCAATGGCACTTAACTGAGGATAACCGTAAAAATCAAAGGCTTGCCCCTTGATCTGTTTGCCGCCGATACCGTACACCCACGGGCGGAAGAGCGGAAAGAAACTACCCTCGTCAAAAATCTCGTTTGCGGCCCGGTTGAAAAACCGCATACGATTCTCCATCTCCCGGAAACTGGATCCCCGCCCAAGATTATCCCATCCCGGTTGCTTGAGTTTGTCAGATGCCGATAGCTTAGCATTCTGGTCGTTGATCTCAAGCACGGTTGATATCAGAGAAAACGGGATGATTTTATCCGAGGCTGGAAGAAACGCCAGCCGTAAATCAAACTCACGTCCCATCGCATACCGTTCAAGAATCGTGCGACAGCCCTCACGAGCTACGATATCGGCGATATATTGCCCGGTTTCGTATAACAGCGGATTATCATAAAGAAGTTTTATGCGTGAAAACGAATTGCCGATAGTTTTATGCAGTGATTTACCCTTGAGAAAATCAAACGGATAATACCTTTTACTGACAGAATCCGACCGTACCGTCCATCGAAAAACCTCGCCAATTTTACCATGAGGATAGATCAGATGCGAGCGGTCCAAGTTGAAACGGTAATATATTGAGGCCGAAAATCGTCCGTTGGCAAACGATGGGCGGTTGAGATTTGAAATCAAGGCCGCTATATACGGATACTGTGTGCGGGTATTGAAACGACCGGCTAAATCCTCATCGAATCCAAAACCGTAATACCCGTGAATCTGTCCATTCTCAAACTCAAACTTCATCCGGTACGATTGTCGAAACTGTTTAATCGTAATCTTTGAATAAGCCGGTTTATCACCCCTGTAATAGCGATTGGGAATAAACGCCCGAATGCTCTCACCCGGAACAGAATACCCGATTTCTACCAGAGCTCCAGTACCGTTTTGATTGGGGTTGTAAACTTTGAAATCAGGATGGCTCAGTAGATACTCAATCATCGGGAAGTTCTGATGAAACGTCAACCGGACCGTAAACGCGTCCATCATTACTGCCCCGCCCTTATCAATCGGGAGCATTTTTGCCATAAAATACCGCACCGGATAAGAACGGCTGCGATACTGCAAGTCTTTCAGCCACCAGATAATCGCGGCGGCATTGACTCTCAGGCCATCGGAAAACATTATATTCGGATTGAGATAGATAAACAGTTCTTTGCCCGAAACTAAACTCGAATCAGCCAGAAGCGGAATCGCCGAATCAGCTGTACGTAAAAACAGAGTCTCATGAACCGGATCAAACAGTTCCAACGGTAAATCGGTGCCGAGTTTTATTTCTGCAGTCGAGTCTATCGTTGATATCGTCAGTCGCGCCAGACAATCCGGTTTAATCAAATTAGTATCGATATCCGACGATGGCTGACTATATGAAATCCCTGCTCCCGCATATTCAACAACACCGTATAAAACACTGTCTCCGTCGCAGTCGATATAAAACGGCGTTCCGGTATTGACGCCCGCTTCAATTCCCTCGGAAAAATACAGTCGATTCAACTTAACCTGTACGATATCCGCATCAAGCAGTTGCGCGGATAGCAATGATATAGAAATTAACAGTGTAGCAAAGAGAATTATCAATCCTGATTTCATATCAATCCTTTTAGATAAGCGCTAATAACAAGATAAACTTTTTTTATACCTGTGTCAAATATGACACAGTTTTACAATCGCAGGTTTGCTCCGACATTCGCATCTCCATGATAGGCAACTGGTTGCCTTTTTGGCACGGCGTTTGATATAACTATCCATAGAACAACCACAAACTTGTAAGCATTAAGGAGAAAGCCATGACTACAAAAACTATGACCATCGTATTAGCCGGACTCGCACTCGGCCTGGGAATATTCATTGTCGGCTGTTCATCGGATGAAAAAGGCGATGTCACCGACCCTGTTACCGAAGAGATTATCGCCCAGATAATGGATAACTCAGTTTTAACCACTGATTCCGAAACGGTCGAAGTCGCGTTTGCTGATGAGGTCGTTGTCTCTGATGAAGTTGAAATCACCGATGAGAATATCGTTGACGATCCACTCATCAAGGACATGCTCCTCAAGAATAATGTCGTATATTCACTGTTGGAGACCGGGATTGTCATGCACAATCTTTCTGACGGTGTCAACGGTTTCGTTCCCTGTGATGAAAAACTGAATGCCATGGTTGATCTCGGCGACAAAATAATAGTCGGCGGTAACAATCTTTATACACTCCAAGGCGACTTTCTTTCCGTCGAGGATTTTGACCTGAATCTAAAAGGCTCCATAACCGCTCTCGAAAAGCACGGCTCAAAACTTATGGTCGGCACGACCGCCGGATTTTATCAGATTGATATAAACGGCATCCGTGAACTGGCCGTCGATATAAACGTCTCGCATATCGCCTCAAGCGATATGTGTGTCTGGGTGGGCACGGCCGGGGAGGGCCTGTACTACTATAACGGTGATAGCTTCCGCAAACGCTATCTGCAGCGCGATTCATCTCTCTTCGACAACACAACTGCGCTGCAGTTTCATCACAACCATCTCTATCTCGGAACCGACAACGGGTTGTTTGTCTATGACGGCGGCCGCTGGCAGCCATACGGCCTTGCCGACGGCCTCCCGTCAGAAAATATCACCGCCATCAGCGCCGAAGACTGGGTCATCAAGATCGGTACTGACAACGGCGCGGTGACGTTCTTCAACAACGAATTCAAGACTATTAAAAAGTTCGAGGGTCTTGCGGTAACAAACTTCATCGAAGACGGCAAAAAACTTATCGCCGCGACTGATAAAGGTCTGATAATGAAATCCGGCGGTCTGCTAACTACTCTTTATGACGGCACGACCGAAGCTCCGGAAATAGCCTTTGAAGATACATTCTAATCCTCCGCTCTTATATCGAAGGAGGGGATAGCCGCAGCCTCAGCGGAATCAAACTTCCCCTCCTCTCCTCATCCTCTATGTTTCATTGACGCCCGGGCCATCAACCCCGGGCGTTTTCACCCGTCGCACCCTTCGCACCCTTCGGGTATTGCAAGGTGTTTTCTGCTGTCGCGCGGATGACCTGATTATCAGCAAAGTAATCCCCTCTTGAGAGGGGTCCGCGACAGCGGGGGGTGTGTAAATAAACCTAACCCCGTCATAGCGAGGAGCGTCAGCGACGTGGCTATCTACTTGTTATTACTTGGTATAGCCAACACCATGTACCGCACCCATTGGGTGCGGTCAAAACAAATTATCTTGAAATGCAATTTGTTGTATAAGGTCAAAGGGCATAGTATTATATTAGTACAGCAAAATGACCTATAAAAATCCCATCCCCGCAAGCGGGACTATAGCCGATGGGTGGGGTACAGAGTAATGAGAGACCATCAATAGGAGCTTGAGGTTGTTGCATAAGTCTTTATTACATGTTTGTTTAATTGTTTCATGCACTACACTGATGTTGCTAATTAGCTGTGCAAAACAGGATAATACAATTGATCTACCAATTGTTAGCGAGTTTTGTATTCACCAAAATATTAAATTAGGGCAAAATTGCGATAGACTATTAGAGAATTCTTCTATTCATTATGATGAATCTTGTGAATGCTATTACACCAAAGATGGAATACAATACTTTAAGCATGTGACGATAGAATGTACAGGAGATATTGTTACCGATATCCAGTTTTATGGTTTAAAAAGTAAAACCGATTCATTGTATACACAAGATAATATAGAAATATTAAAGACATGTATTGAATTGCTTGGAGATTCATACAAAATACTTGAATACACGTCAGAATTCCATACGTCAGTGACTCCTGTGCTACAATGGGATATTAGTAGCAATGTTATTGTAAGTTTGCTTATTTCTACTGAGGATATCCTAGATATACGTCGATCTCAAAAGGCGAATATAATAAAACTAACAACTCTGAGTATTTACAAAAAAACAGATGGAAAAAATGAAAAAACATATTCAGAATCTGATTATTGGACTAAAGAAAGTCTCATCATGCCATTAATAAATAAGTAAGATGGGTAGCCCATCATTCATGATGGGGTTTCATGACTCCACATACTCTGATTCGACTGGCTGGAGTTTTTTCAGGCGTAGAGAATTGCTTACCACAAAAACTGACGACAAGGCCATCGCCGCCGCCGCAAAGGCCGGTGAAAATGACAGGCCATAAGGATACAACAGACCGGCCGCGACCGGTATCATGATGATATTATAAATAAACGCCCAAAAAAGATTCTGTTTGATTATCCGCAATGTTCTCTTAGAGATTTCTAACGCCGTCAACAGAGACGTCAATGATTTTCCGGTAATGGTAATATCGGAGGCCTTCACCGCAATATCTGCTCCACTGCCGATTGCAATTCCGATATCGGCTGCTGCCAGCGCCGCGGCATCGTTAACGCCATCGCCTACCATCGCGGTCATGTAGCCGGTTCGACTCAGAGTATGAATCGTCGCCAGTTTCTTTTTCGGGTCGGCGTCGGCTTCGATTTTTGTAATACCGACTTTGCCCGCAATTGTTTTAGCCGAGTGGAAATTATCGCCGGTGAGCATCACGACTTCCAATCCATCGGCAAACAGTTTTTCGACGGCGTTCTGCGCGTCTTTTTTAACTGTATCAGACAGTGTAATTGCCCCTATGTATTCATTATCCACCGCCACGTGAACAATCGCGGTACCTTCTTTCTTGGCGATGGAATCCATCGCCTCTTGCTGTTCCTGAGCGAGTTTCAACTTGGTTACAAAACTTCTTTTTCCAACGACGACTGTTTTGCCGTCGATCTCGGCGATTATTCCTTCACCGGGCATGTTTTCATGTTTTTCAATCGGAGATAGTTTACTGCCGTCTTTTTTCGCCCGGGCACAAATCGCCTTGCCGTACGGATGCTCTGAAAACGCCTCGGCCGAGGCCGCTAACCGGATAAGTTCCTCAAACGGAATTACTTTTTTGCCAAATCGCTTCACGGGGATAACATCATCGACCGCTGGCTGTCCCTCGGTCAATGTACCGGTTTTGTCAAAGACAAAGCAATTGATCTTGCTCAGTCTCTCTAATACGTCACCATTGCCAAATAACACGCCCAACCGGGCCGCACGTCCGGTTGCCACAAGAATCGCAGTGGGAGTCGCCAACCCCAGAGCGCAGGGGCAGGCTATTAACAGTACCGCTACCGGAGCGGTCAGAACCATCGTTGAACCGGGTGAAGAAATAGCCCATATAATCATCGTGATAAATGCAATCACAATTATAATCGGGACAAAAACACCGGCCACTTTATCGGCCAACCGTTGAATCGGAGCTTTCTTGCCTTGAGCGTCGCTGACCATTTTTATCATTCGGCCCAGAACCGATCCGGTGCCAACACGGGTAACCTTCATTTTCATTCCGCCGGAGATATTGACCGTTCCGCCAATGACACTATCGGCCGCTTTTTTTGAAACAGGAAGAGATTCTCCGGTGAGAATAGATTCATCAACCACGGTTTCCCCAGTAATAATAACACCGTCTGCCGGTATTGATTGCCCGGGGCGAACTATTACCGTATCGCCGACACCAAGAGCGTCAGTTTTTATTTCCTCTTCGACTTCGTTTACAATTCTGGTTACAGTTTGAGGAATAAGAGACGCCATTCCGAGAGCAGCGTCACGGGCTTCGTAGGTTGCTTTCTTTTCCAGATACCGGCCAATGAGAATAAACAATAGAATCATCGCCGTCGTTTCATAATAGACCGTATGGATAGCCGGGCTATCGGACAAGAGAATATTACCGGTCACAGCAGCCGAATATAAAAAAGCTGTTCCGGAACCTAAGGCAATGAGAGAATTCATATTGGCCCGGCGATGCCGGAATTGCCTGAAACCATCGGAGAAAAACTCACGCCCGGCATATAGAACCGGAAGACAGATAAAAAACTGTAACAGGGATGATACGGCTGCTGGCAATGAAAACAGACCCAGCATGTGCTGACCAAAGTGAAGAACAAAAATGATTGTTGTGGACAAAAAAGCTACGGTCAGGTTTTTCTTAAGACGATATTGCTCAACCGCATCTTTATTATCATCGGCCTTAAAAGCAGCCTCGTAGCCGATTTCTTTAATATCACCGATTATCCTGTCTGGCTTATAGATACCTTCATAAAACTCAACCTGAGCGGTCTGAGTGGCGAAATTAACCCGGACGTCTGATATCCCCTTCAGCCTTCTAAGGCCGTTTTCCAAGGCAGCCACACATCCGGCGCAACGCAGATTAAGGACATCTACTTCCAGGATATTGGAAGCCACGGTAGCTCCTGTTTTGTTAATTTCTTCAACAACCATATCGAGCTTTTTATTAGAATCCTCTGAATAAGTCAAACGAAAGATAACCTTGCGGTTTTCTTTATCTACTCTTATATCGGACAATCCCCTCATCGATTTTAGTCGATCCAAGATTTCACGAGCAGGAATTTTCCCGGATTTTTTGTCAAGACGGATATCAATTTCTTTGGCTAACTCAGAAGTCATCATGGCCTAAATATCTTTATTTTTGTAGCGATATCAAGGGGTTTTTCATTGTTTTCCGAAATCTCAAGAAAAACCAACGATTTGCCGCTGATTTACTGGATTTTGACGGCATTTAAATAAATGCCACTCTCACCGATGATTCCTTTGATATTGACCGAAATAAAATCGCCCAATTCCCGTTTAAGACAGGAATCAGGCAATCGAAAAAGTTTGGATTAACCATAAAAGTAAGGTTAACAGATGTTTTATTTAATGCCGCAGGCAATCAGTAAGCTCGGGCATCTGCGTAATAAATCTTTCCTAATTTTTTGGCGTGCCCGATGGAGATACCAGCGCACGGTTGCTTCTGGCATTTCCATAATACTGGCAACAGCATCAATTTGACAGCCTTCGATGTCTCGTAAGACAAAGGCTGACTTTTGCTTACCGTTCAGCCTTTCAGTTGCTTCCTCGAGGTGCTCACGCAAACGGCTGTTACGGAAATTGCTCTCCGGGTTATCGCGATGGTTTTCAACCGATTCACGAACATTATCCAAAGGTTCATGACGATGACGGCGATGTTTGCGCATATAATCTATAGAAGCGTTAACGGTGATTCTGTATAACCAGGTGTAAAACCGCTTATTTTCATCGTAACGCCATAAATTTTGAGAAGTTTTTACAAATACGTTTTGACAGATATCGGCGGCTTCGTCATAATCGCCGACCATTTTATAAGCCAGTGCTCCAACCTGATTACGATAGCGGCTTACCAGCTCGCCTAAAGCCCGCTCATCGCCCTTTTTTATCCGGCGGATGATGGCTTTTACTTCGCGCTCGTCCTTATCATCAACAACGGGTTTCATCTCCGCTACTTTGGTTTTGGGACGCTTGTCAGATATTGTGGCTGCCACTTTGTATCCCTTCGTCTATGAGTGACAAATTACTAATTACGTGGACAACAATGGTTCATTTTTATATTAAAACACATTTTGCCCTGTTTTGTTCCATCAAATTACTAATTTCACATCAGTTTTTGTGATAATTCGTTTTTACTTACCAACCCTATACGAGCCAATAGATAATGCAATTAATGGATAAAGTCAATCTCTATTATGAGAGAAATACAAGGACACTCTATGTGCTGTCCCAGTTTTTTTCCTCTTCCCCTATAAGTAAGTCTTTTAACATACACCTGCGGGAGGGGAATCTACTATAAATATCTGTGAAAATGTTATCTTAAGGGGAATCAAAAAAAAACCCCGCCTAAAGGCAGGGTTTAAAAGCTTTGTGAACCAACTATTTCCTGTTGATGATATACCGATATGGGTTAACGTGCTTCCCGTTTTTAATAATTTCATAATGAAGATGCGGACCGGTAACATTTCCGGTATCACCCATTAGGCCGATAATATCACCTCGTTTTATCCGTTGACCAACTTTAACCTTGTACGCACTAAGATGGCCGTAACGGCTTTTCATACCATTGCCGTGGTCGATGGAAATCATCTTACCCAAACCGCCGTTGGTTCTAACCGAAACAACTTTGCCATCTGCAGTAGCGTAAATCGGAGTACCTCGGTGATTCGAAATATCAAGACCGGGGTGAAATTCCCTTAACCCTGTAAAGGGATCGCTTCGATATCCATAGCCGGATGAAAAATAACCCCTCGTTGGCATAATCGAAGGAGTATGATCCAGGATATCTTTCTTACCCTTTAGAAGCTCATAGACTTCCTGATATCTTTGCCGCTCAAATTTTGACAAACGCAAGAGCTCATCGACATCAGTATTAACCTCCATAGCCGCTGCAGTCGGAAGAGTTACTTCCTTCATATTGGGATCCGTGGGACCACCAACACCGAGCATTCTTTCTTCGGGGTTAATTACAGGCAAACCAAAAATAGTACGTATTGCCTCTTCCTTGGCTACTAACGTACCATAATCCCCTTGGAGCGATTGGATAGATTCTTCCATAGCTAAAAATTGCTCAGAAAGCATCTGATTTTCGTCAGTCAATTTAGCCATCCTGGCCTGATCGACCCGCTGATCAAAATAATCGGCGAGTAGAAACATATTGACTAATACAAAACAGATACCGCAAAGGCCTATGGCCCATAGCAATTTTGTGGGGATTGCAAACTGAGATAGATCACCACCGTCACGGGGGACTATCATTACTGTTATTTTATCTTTCCACATACCTCGTCCGAGAAAAGGAGTTCCTTTCCATATCCCAAAAATCGCCCCAAATGTACGCCCCGGGGCTTAATCTGTCAAGTCTAAAAATGCTCTACTTATTAGTTTAAAATATCGGCAAATTGGTTGCTAAATTTTACTTAATAACCATAAACTCTTTCCGCAGAATCTTATTAATGACTTTAACGAATTTTTCTGAACTGAGGGTCTGTAGGCTGTACAAATGCCAGTAGGTCTTTTTCGGCTTCTTGTAGTTGTCCTTCTTTTTCGGAGCCATTATAACCTGCCTTGCTGAGATATTATGAAGTGGACGTAGATTAAACCTTCATAACATCATTCAAAAATAACGTATCGCATAATACTTAAGCAACTTACATGCCTTAGCGGAGAATCTTTTTTTCGGTGAATACTGGGTGCCTAAGAGACTGCTCGTCAATTGGTTATATAATCTACGAACTGTTTCATTAATGAGCAGTGTGCAAGCTGTTTCGCTAATAGTGTCGAGCCTTTCCCATATAGAATTGAAAACTTACGATTTTATATTTTTCGTTGTTCAGATATTGCACAGTAGTATATTTGCTTTGTCAGGCTTATTTAGTGGCTCCTAAAATTATAAAAACTAATCTTCTAACCCAGCCAATAGTCAGTGTTATCTTTAAGAATTGTTTATTGGGGACAGTAATAACGACAGCTGAAATGAAACAATTTCATGTCCCTGCAGTTTTTATGGGAAAATTCCTTTATTTTTTTTGGGCAAAAAGGGCACTAAAGGATAGCGTAAAATAAAAAGAATGCGTATATATTATAATCGCATCGTCGGGAACCTTGGGCACACCCTCCCGCCCTGGCAGCCCCCCCAAGAGCGCTAAAAGTGATTGCTGCCATTCTGACGATGCGGCTTTTTTTATTTTTAAAATGAAATCTCAATGAAATAAACCCGCATGGGAACACTAACTAAGGCTAATAAATTCGATAAAAAAAAGGACCGGAAAACCGGCCCTTTTTATTGACTAATGGTAAAAACTCATCAAACGTCAAGTTTTTCTACAACTCCGGCAATTAAATCCCGCAGATACGGCTCGGCATCGTTTGCGGTTTTAATAATTCTATCCAGCGAACAGGGTTCCAATGAATCCGGTAATCCCATATCGGTGATTATTGACATCCCGATGACCCGGGTCCCTTGGTGACGGGCAGTAATAACTTCCGGAACGGTTGACATGCCGACTACATCAGCGCCAATAATTCTCAGAAAACGATATTCGGCGCCAGTTTCCAGATTAGGACCTGCAACTGAGACATAGACACCCTTTTTTAACGGGTACTTCTGCTCCAACGCAACTTCTTGAACAAGGTCGAGTAAGTCTTTGTCGTAGCAATTATACATATCAGGAAAACGTGCTCCCAGACGATCATCATTAGAACCTATGAGCGGATTGCTGCCAAGCAGGTTAATGTGGTCGGTAATCGCCATAATATCGCCGCCCTTAAACTGAGGATTCAATCCTCCACAGGCATTAGAAACAATCAGAATCTCAATACCGAGTTCTTTTAGAACCCGTATCGGGAACGTGATTTTCTGCATATCATAGCCTTCGTAATAATGAAAGCGTCCTTGCATTGCGATTACCGGCTTACCTTTGAGAGTACCTAATATCAGGCGTCCTTTATGAGACTCAACGGTAGAAACCGGGAAGTGCGGTATCGTATCATATTCTACAGTAGCTTCGACCTCAATTCCATCGGCCAATGATCCTAAGCCAGTACCCAGAATGATACCTATTTTTGGCGTAATCGACGTCTTGGTTCGTATGAATTCCGCAGATTCCTTGATCATTTCAAACATATATTCCATTTACTTTTCCTCATTAAGTTGCTTCTCAAGATCCTCCCACTCTTCCGTGAGTGGTTCTTCGTCATTAGGCTTTTCTTCGGACTCCTGAGGTTGCTCATTATTTTCAGAGACATGAGCGATTGCTTCGCTCATTTCCGGCTGTACCTCCGGTACAGGAACCTCATCCGGTGTTGCCGCAATTTCCGACTCCGGCGTCTGAGCGATAGCCTCGGCATTTTCTTCGCTGACACGCTCAAGAACTTCGGCTGGTTCCGCTACAACTGGTATCTCGGCAGTATCATTGCCTATCGAATCTGCCATCTGATCGACATTTTCACGGGGCGGTGCACTGTATTCGGCAACTGGTTCTTCTACTGCCGCGCGCTCCTGAGTATCCTGCCAATCCTGTTGTACGGGCTTTGCTTCCGGGGTCGGAGGCTGAATATCATTTTCATCACGCTCATCATCTTCAATCGCCTGGTCCACGACTTCGAGTTGAGAGGAAACCAGAGATTGCAGTTGATGCAAATACTGAGATTTGATAAAACGGAGTTTATTGATGTCGGCAACCAGTTTGCCCATTTTGCGATGCATGTCGCCGGTCACGTCTTCTCGTTTCGAGTTGGCTTCACGGACGATTAATTCGGCTTCCTTTTCCGCCTGATTAACGGTAACCTGAGCTTCCCGTTTGGCGTTATCAATGGTGACTTCGGCGTTTTTCTGGGCCTCAATTACAGCCGCCTTAAGGGTGTCTTCGAGGGCAATCAGGTGTTTTAGCCGTTCACTGATATGATTATTTTCCTCGCTGAGTTTTAATATTTCGGCTTTTGCCTCTTCCAGGGCGGTTGCAGCCAAATCGCGGAAAACTTCCACATCATCGGGGTTATATCCCCGGAATTTAATTTCGAACTGCTGTTGACGCAGATCATTAGGAGTTGTTTCCATAATATAAAATCTCTATTTAAGGTTTTCTAACTTTTTTCTATCTCCAAAAATCGCCGTTCCGACTCTTACCATCGTTGAGCCGCAAGCAATAGCCAACTCATAGTCTGACGACATCCCCATGGAGAGAATATTGAAGCCCGGCCCGATTTCATCTTGTAGTTTTTCATACAAACCACGGGTAAGCTCAAACGCTTTCTTGACACACCCTTCATTTGTTGTCCAGGGACCGATTGTCATCAAACCACAAAGGTTTATACCTTTTAATTCGGCAATTCGCCCTGCAGAAATTACGATTTCTGCAGAAGAAAACCCAAATTTACTATCTTCGCCTGAAGAATTGACCTCAATAAGGCAATTTATTGTCTTATTTTGCTTTAGAGCGGCTTGAGAGATTTTCTCACTCAGCGGCTCGGAATCGATTGAGTGAATTAAATCAAAGTATTCTACCGCCTTATGAGCTTTATTTGTCTGCAAATGACCAATCATATGCCATGCAGCTATTCGGCCCAACTCATCGATTTTCTGACAACCCTCCTGAACACGGCTCTCACCCAAGACAAAAGCTCCGGCATCAACGGCCGCTTTGGTTACATCAGACGGAAAAGTTTTGGATACGGTAACAAGTGTAATGTCTTCGGGATTCCTGCCCGAACGCGTCGCCGCATTCGTTATCTTTTTATTAACCGCCTGTAAATTGGCTTGTATTTGCGATCTGTATAATTCTTGCACAACATCATGATAATAGAATGAGGATTATCGTTTGGCAATATAAAAACGGGCAACTATCCCACTACAGCAAACAATTTGGAACTCTTGACAAGTAAAGGTTTAAAAACAACAATTGGCTTGCGAATATGCCTGCCGATAGATACTATTACCTGCCTGTCGTAAAAGAACTTGAAAAGGAGTCGAGACGAATGAAACATCTGATCACGATTTTTATACTCTGCTTTGTGATTACCGCAAGCGTAACCTCTGCACGGGAATTTACTCTTTCTGAAGAAGTACAATCGATTCTGCTTCAGGGCCGTTGGGAAAAGATTTATGCCTCGATAAAATCTGATTCGATTCGAGTTGATGATCCTGTCTCCCGGATGCTTATCGGTCATGCTTGTCTCGCGACGATGAGAAACTACGGCGCCTCCAAAATGTTCACGACCCTTGAGAGTAAAGAGGATATATCCGCCTGGTTGAACTTTACCGGAAATCTCGCCGAGAAAAACCCTGATAATGATATCGCAGTTTACCTAAAAGCAGACGGCCTGCTTCGTACCGGAAAATACGATGAAGCCATTGCCGGATTTGACAAAGCTATTGAGCTCAATAAGATGCTAACTATCGCTTATTATCAGCGCGGTAACATATATGAACTGGCCAATAAAAATTTAAGTAACGCAATCGCCGATTATAAAAACGTCCTGCAGATAAATCCCAGGTTCGCGAGAGCTTATTTGAATCTCGGTAACGTGTTTCATGAAAAAGGTAATTTGCAAACGGCTCTGGATTATTATGCCGAGGCCATTAAAGCTGATTCTCAATTTGCCCAACCATATTATAACCGGGGAAATATCTACCACGAAATGGGCGAATATGACAAGGCGATTCTTGAATTTGATCAATCAATCCAATTAAGACCGCTGTGGGCAGACGCGTTTTATAATCGAGGAAATGTTTACCTGTTCGGGAAAGAAGAGTTTGTCAACGCCGTTTTTGAATATGACAAAGCTATCCAGATAAACGCCACCCATAATCGCGCTATTTGTAATCGCGGTGTGGCTCGTTCACGCAACGGTGAATACCCAAGAGCCATTTCCGATTTTACGAAGGTGTTGCGAAATAAAGAAGACGATGCCGAGGCGTACAGCAATCGAGGTAATGCCTACGCTCACTTGAATGAAATTGAAAAAGCGCTGGACGATTACAATCGGGCGATTCATTTCAATCCCCGGATGGCCGAAGCGTATGAAAATCGAGGCTTCTTATACATGATCAAGATTGGCGACAAGGCTAAAGCCTGTACTGACTGGAAGAAAGCCTGTGAACTGGGCCGCTGCGATAATTACAATCTGGCTAAAAAGAACGGCGACTGCGAATAGAGCAGATAACAAAGCATGGAGTGATCGGATAATATCCTTTCACTCCTCATTACCATCAAGATTCTTTTTCCTTCAATACTATTAAAAGTCCGGTCGTCATTGCTCTGTACCCCACTCACCGAATTCTTTGTAGGGGGCGACTCTGTCGACCCGGATGGAATCACTGCTAAAGTCTTTTCGGGCTGACAGAGTCAGCCCCTACCGCAGATTTACTCTGTACCCGGCAGGTTATAGTCCCGCTTTGCGGGATGTCCACATCTGCGCCGGATGAAAAATAGCTTATATCTTAAAGAGCGAGCCATCCTCGCCCCCTCCTTATCCAAGGAGGGGGGTTGGGGGTGGTTATTTGGAAATTATCCCCATGGCTAAAGCCATGGGCTACCAATTAGAAAATCCTACTCATTGCTATAGCCATAGGTTGCTTGATAAGTCAAATCAACCGCGCGTTAGCTTATAACACTCGAAGTGGGCGAAAACACCCTTTTGGGTGCCCCTATTTATGCTTGAATTTTGGTGCGCGTTTTTCCATGAACGCCTTCAAACCTTCTTTAGCATCGGCATAACCAAAGTTCACTGCAAAAGCGCCCTTCTCCAGATCGCAACCAACCGACAGATTGACATCAAGACCGCGATTGATAGCTTCCTTGGCCAGTTTGAGTGACGGTGCACTCTTGGAGGCAATCTTTTTGGCCAGGTCCATGACCTTGTCCATCAGCTCGTCGACAGGATGAACTTCATCGACTAACCCGATGCGAAGGGCTTCGGCGGCGCCAATCATATCACCGGTGAAGATGAGTTTTTTCGCCATACCTTTGCCAACTAAACGGGACAAGCGCTGGGTTCCGCCGTAGCCGGGGATGATACCTAAGTTGACTTCCGGCTGACCGAGTTTGGCTTTTTCCGAGGCAATGCGGATATCACAGGCCATAGCCAGTTCGCATCCGCCGCCGAGGGCAAAACCGTTGATGGCCGCAATGACCGGGCACGGGAAATTCTCGATTGATTTCATCACGTATTGGCCGATTTCGGCAGTACGGCAAGCGCCGGGGCTATCGAGTTCAGATAGTTCGCCAATATCGGCTCCGGCTACAAACGCCTTGCCCGCTCCGGTGATGACCACACAACGAAAATCTTTTTCCATCCAATGGGTCGAGAAAAACTTATGCAGTTCGGAGATGACATCTTTATTAAGCGCATTGAGCGCTTTTTCGCGGCTAATCGTAATGACAGCGACACCGTCTTTTATTTCAACAATCAAATTCTTAAAATCCATGTTTTCCTCATTTACTTTTTGGTGTAATCGTAGAATCCTCGCCCTGATTTCTTGCCCAGATAACCGGCTTTGACCATACGGCGTAAAAGCGGTGGCGCGGCGTAATGTTTGTCTTTGAACTCCTCGAACATGATATCAGCGATGTGAAGCATCGTATCAAGACCAATGAAATCGTTCAAGGTCAGCGGACCCATCGGGTGGCCGCATCCGAACATCATTCCTTTGTCGATATCGTCCCGGGTTCCGTGACCATCTTCCAGCAGACGGATAGCGTCCAGCAGATATGGAACCAGCAGAACATTGACTATGAATCCGGGGCGATCCTTGGCCATAACGACTTCTTTACCACAGGCTACGGCAAATTCTTTGGCGGCGGCGATAGTTTCATCCGAAGAATCAATCGTGCGAACCAGTTCACACAGCTTCATCATATGCACCGGATTGAAAAAATGCAGACCGCAAAATTTGTCCTGACGATTGGTAGCGGCGGCCATATCTCCGACCGGTAAAGACGAAGTATTAGTGGCTAAAATAGTTTCCGGTTTGCAGATTTCATCAAGTTTCTTGAACACTTCGGTCTTGGCATCCATGTTTTCGACAATAGCTTCGACGACCAGATCGCAATCTTTCAAATCTTCCAGTTTAGTCGTGCCGGTCAGGTTGCCGAGGACTTTCTTCTTAAGGGCTTCGTCGGCTTTACCCTTTTCTATTGCTTTATTCAGATTTTTCTCAATGCGGCCGAATCCTTTTTTCCAGAATTCCTCTTTTACCTCATGAGATATCACCGTAAATCCGGCTTGAGCGGCGGCTTGAGCTATTCCACTGCCCATCTGACCGCATCCGACAATCCCGAGAGTTTTTATCATTATAACTCCTTATTTGTGTGTTAAATATGTAGTCGTCGTGCGATAGAAGATATAAGGTAATCAATTACAGCGACAAGTCAAGCTGCGGTTTTGACTATCGGCTGTTTCGCTGACACTTGGGACAAAAATGAGCCGAGCGACTACCAATTTTCTGACGGGTAAGACTCTTGCCGCAGCGTTCACACGGCTTGTTTTCCCGCCCATACACTTTTAGATAATTCTGAAACTTCCCCGGTTGACCGTTGACACCGGCAAAAGTATCAACCGACGTACCCATCAGTTTTATCGAACTTTTGAGAAGAGACTGGATATGTCCGTGAAGCTCGGCCAATTTCTTATTAGATACGGAATCGGTTAGACGCATTGGATGAAGACGCGACAGATAGAGCGATTCATCAGCATAAATGTTACCAATTCCGGCAATAAAAGTCTGGTCTAGCAGGGCCGGTTTTAGCATGCGGTGTTTGGATTTACACAGCGCGACAAACTCATCGCAAGGAAACGTTAACGGCTCCGGTCCGAGTTCGGCCAACCCTTTTTGATTATGTAGAGTGGAAGTCGGAAACAGCTTGAGGTACCCAAAACGGCGATAGTCATTAAATCTCAGGCTGTGGTCATTATTTTTTAGCGTCAATACAACATGGTCATGCTTGCCAGTCGGAGTAGATTTTGGCAGATAGTAAAAATGCCCGGTCATTTTCAGATGTACCCAGAGGGTATAGCCGTTGGACAGCCCCAGCAGGATATTTTTGCCTCGTCGGCTGAATGTTTCAAACGAAGCATTCTTAATCTTTCTGGAAAACTCATCCGGTCTGGGGAAGACTCGCGCGGTTGGTTTAATTGAAATAGCAGTGATGGTTTCACCAGCGACAGATTTCTTTAATCCTCGAACAACAGTTTCAACTTCGGGCAACTCAGGCATGAAATTTCACAACAGGTAAATCCTGTTTCCTATGATAATAATCGTTATAAACCATAAAAAAAGCCTGCCAATTTCTGAAGCAGGCTTTATAGATCGGAAACGAAACCCCTCAGTGTTTTTTTCTATAATCCTCAATGGCCTCTTTTAGAGCATCCATTGCCAGATTACTGCAGTGCATCTTGATGGGTGGTAATCCACCGAGTCCATCCGATACATCGTTGCGGGTGAATTTGAGGACGTCATCTATATTTTTTCCTTTGACCAATTCCGTTGTAAAAGATGATGAAGCAATTGCCGCTCCACAGCCGAATGTCTTGAATTTGATATCGGCGATCTTATCGTCTTCTACTTTAATATATATGGTCATGATATCCCCACAGGTAGGGTTACCGACCGTCCCGACGCCATCAGCTTTATCAATTTCACCGGCGTTTCGCGGGTTCTGAAAGTGGTCCATTATCTTGTCGTTATACATTTATACTCCCAAAGTTGCATTTACACATACGCACTATGTAACTATACGGAATTTTGTCAAGTATTATTTAGTTAAGATTTAAAATTCCCATAGTTTTTGGACTTGTATCTATTGGGATTTGCCAGTTCCCTGCTTCATTTAGCCGTTTGTGCTTGCGGCGGAAGTTAAGTTTTATCTTATTGCCCTCGCTATACTTAGCATTAAATTGAGAGAGTGGAATGGCGGCTTCAACGGTCCAGAATCCTTCATTTTGTCCGCATTTTATCCTGTATTCACCGTTCCAGCCTTTATCCGAAATCAGGTATCCGTCACTGCCGGGATGGTATTTTATATCAAAAACAACTCCTTTTGGATTGATATAAATCTGATAGACCGAAGGCTTGTCCGGGTTTATCTGAATGAAATATCCAACGCAATCCTCACCATAAATTGGCCCGTCGTGCTCAGCTACATTAGCAACAATACTCTCCATTTTAGTATCGTAACATTTGGCGGCGAGATAGAGGTTTTCATTATCGTAGGCAAAGTAGAACTCAGTGTCATCGGTCTTGGACGGTCCGCCTTCACCATCTATTAATTTAGTAACCGGGCTTGACCAACAGTCTTCATCCAGAAGCCCGTCGATTTTTATATCGTCAGCTTTTATGCCCACCGCTTGACGGGCGATCTCAAGATTATGGCTCAACTGTGTGATTTTGTTTTCGTGAAGCGAAATCCCAACATTCATTACCGGAAGATTGAAGACACCCTTCTCACATGAGGCTGTGAAAGCAAAAAGCTGAGTCTCCCCCGGTGCAACCGATACGATAGCACTAGTAGGTGTCAGTTTCCAGTTTTCGGGAATCTTCCAAGATATCGAATCGTCGATGGCAACGGCATCGGAAAAGTTATGAATAAACAATTCAAATTCTTGTTCAGGAATGGTCAATGATTCGGAGACAACTACTTTGCTATTTTCAAGACCGTCAAATCTCATCTTGTTTACAAAACGAAGTTGTTCGACCGTCACATCATTCCATGCCCGCACCGCGCCTTCATCAATTGAGGCGATGTGGATGCCTTCATTATCGATCGTCACCCAGCAGAAATGGTATCCGATACCAGATATGCCGGGGTTCATACCTCCGCCGGAACTGCCGACGGTAGTATATTTAATGCCGTCGAACTCACCAGTGAAATAACTGTGAAAATGTCCACAGAAGACGGCTTCGACACCGAACTCGGTGAAAATATCATGAAGCAAATCACTCTCACCCGCAGCTATAGTGCGATACCAAAACGGTTTATGCATAAAAACCATCGTCACGCCAGCATCTTTATTTTTAGCAAGATCTTTCTTTAGCCATTCAATTTGCTCCTGCGGTAAATCCTTCGAATTTTCCCACCGGCTGTTGTCTATCATCACAAAATGAATCTGTTTGTAATCAAATGAATAGTAGGTTTTAGAAGCGTACTTCTCATAGAGCCGTTCCTGTATATCGTTTTCAATATCGTTGTTGCCGGGAACATAATAAATTGGCGCTTTAATATCCGCCACAATTTCCATGAACTCAGTCCAGCGTTGATCGAGCAGTACTGAGTCGTCAGTATGACCTTCGATATAGTCGCCGACCGACATGATAAACTCCGGCTTAAGCCGTTCGATTTGATTCAGGACTTTACCGAAGACACCCTCGACATGTCCGGAAGTGCGATCGCCGATAACGGCGAAGCGGATGACTTCCTGGTTTTCAGAGGCGCAAAGTATTGACACCATAAGAGATAGGGCAAGGACAGCAAAAGCGAGGTGAATAAATACGATTCTTAATGAAGCTTTCATAGTATATCCTCCTTGATATGATACTCGTTACCCGGATGTGAATAGCGCTGAAAAATTAGACGGATAATATAGGTTTTTTTAGGCGATTGCGACAGGAAAATATGAAATTGTCTGAGAATATATAAATAGAAAAGGCGGCCGGTAACCGGCCGCCTTTTATTCAATACTAGTATGTGAGAATCTTATCCGTCAGCTTGGACTACTTTTCCGGCGCCACCTTTTTTACTGATTGCTTCAAAGGCTCCTCCTAGCGCACCGAGAACTCCCGATGCCTCTATCGGCAGGAAGACTTTAGAAGCTTTACCGTCGGCGATCTTCGCAAGAGTTTCGAGATATTTGATAGCCACAACATCTTCGGTCGCTTTTCCTTCGTGGATAGCGCTAAAGACGTTTACTGTTGCTTGCGCCTCACCCTCGGCAAGCGCAATCTCCTGATACTTTTCAGCATCGGCGACGCGCTTAATCGCTTCGGCCTTACCTTCGGCCTCAAGAATGGCAGCCTGTTTTTCGCCCTCGGCCTTAAGTATCTCAGATTGTTTGATACCTTCTGCTTCAAGGATGTTGGCACGTTTCAAACGTTCCGCTTTCATCTGCTGACTCATCGCCTGATTGATATCCGCCGGTGGATCGATGCGCTGGAGTTCTACGCGATTAACGCGGACACCCCATTTGTCGGTGGCAGTATCAAGGACATCTCTGAGTTGTCCGTTGATGACATCGCGCGAAGTTAACGACTGATCAAGCTCCATCTCGCCAATGATATTACGAAGATTGGTCTGGGCCAACTTGGTCGCGGCTCTGATATAGTTGCCAATCTCGTAGCGAGACCTGGCCGGGTCGGTAACCTGAGCATAGATAATAGCATCGACTTCTACTCCGACATTGTCCTTGGTGATTACCATCTGCGATGGGACATCGAGGACGACTTCCCGCATATCAACTTTGATAATCGAATCAACGAACGGCATGATGGTATTGAGGCCGGGGCCGAGGGTCCTCTGATATTTGCCGAGTCGCTCAACGAGTCCCTTTTCAAACGGCCGGATAATTTTGAACGACTTCATCGCCATAATGAAGGCGAAGAAAACGAGCGCTCCGACGAATATTAATGTACCTTGCATTATATCCTCCTTGTTTATATTTATCAGGCTTCCTCAACGAAGAACTTGGCGCCTTCGACTTTGATGACCTTCACTTTGGCGTCAATCGGGAAGGTGTTTTCTGCGCGGGCCTGCCAGATCTGACCTTCTATCAAAATCTGCCCGTGTACTTCAGAAACCTCTTTTTTCACAATTCCTATTTTACCGATGAATCCATCGACATTGCTTATTATCGGGGACGGTTTGGTGATTTTATTCGCCAACGGGCGGGTAACCGGAATAAGTCCGATTGAGACTACTGCAAAAACAGCTCCTTGAATCAACAGGGAATCGGTAAAAACTGTGGTAACTCCCGCCGCAATCGAACCAATAACAAAACAGGCGAATATAAAACCGGGGGCAAAAATCTCAATGACGACAAAAAGAATCGCCGCCGCCAGCCATACCCAGACACCTATGCTTAAATCCATAACAACCTCCAGTATCTATATCAGTAAGTTAGAGACACTTACAAAGCTATCTTTGCTTCAGTCAGGGAATATACCGGTATTATTGATTTTTATTCAATTAAAAACGATTGAGCCAAACGGAATTTCGGGATTGCATGATTTATAGCGCATACGCCGAAGGGCATTGATTTTGCAGTACACAAACCTCACAGCGGGGACGGCGGGCAATACAAACGGCCCGACCGTGATCAATCAATAGGTGAGTAATGCTTATCCAATTACGTTTATTTATAATCTTCATCAAATCGAGTTCTACCTTGTATGGGTCTTTTTCATCAGTTAAACCAAGCAGGCTGGCAATCCGTTTGACATGGGTATCAACGACTATTCCCTCGGCCTTGCCAAACCATGTTCCCAACACTACTGAACCGGTCTTGCGCCCGACACCGGGCAGCTTGATTATTTCATCAAGCTTATCCGGCATTATACCTCCAAAATCGTGTAGAATCGCGATACTGGAATTCTTGATTGATTTCGCCTTGTTATGATACAGACCAATAGACTTTATCGCATTTTCGATATCAATAATATTAGCCCCGGCAAAATCCTCGGTAGTTTTGAATTTTTTAAATAGGGATGGCGTGACTTTATTGACTTGAGCATCAGTTGTTTGAGCCGATAAAATTGTCGCAATTAATAGCTGATGCGCACTTTTATACTTCAGAGAGCAACGCGAATCAGGGTACTCATCGTTTAGTAAACGGATAATCTTGGTGGTACGTTTCTTTATATCAGAGATCATACTTTAAACTTCTTCACCTGTATATCAAATTCACTGTTTACCAGTTTCTCGTATTGTTTTTTTGAATATTTAAGCTTCGTTCTGTCAGCCTTCTTTAGAAACTTGCCGGACTTGATTTCGGACAGTATTTTCTTCATATCCTTCTTGACCTGAGGACGGATAATATTCGGACCGTTAATGACTGAGCCGTAGCGAGCCATCGGAGAAATTCGTTTTAACATGCCGTCGAGACCATATTTCTTAACCAGCTCGACAATCAGATCAAGCTGATAGGCTACTTCGAGATACGCATTTTGTTTTGGCAGGCCTCCCTCAACGAGCGTTTCGAAGCCAAACTTCAGCATCCGGGCCAGCCCTCCGCACAGAACCGCCTGCTCTCCGAATAAATCACCGACAGCCTCATCGCCAATTGTAGTCTTCACCAAATGTGACTTGGGAATACCAATCGCTCTGGCCAACACTATCAATTTATTTATTCCTTTTTTGAGAGAACCTTGATGGACTGAGTAGAAGGCAGAGAATGGTTCTTTATTAAGATAGTTTTCACGCACGGCAACACCGGGAGCGTGGGGCGCCAGAAGTAAGATCGGCATCTCTTTGGGAGGGGTCACTTGTTTGAAATGTATTGAAGAACCATGCAGAAAAACCAGTGCCGTCGTTTTGTTTATTAATGAAAAAAACTTGTCATCTATGACCGCCGCATGAATGTGATCGGGAATTGCGATGATGATAAAGTTGGCGTCAGTAATTACTTCGGGAATTGTCGCTGTTTTTATTTTATCTTTTTTTGTCATGGCGAGAGATTTTGAACGAGGTCTTAAGCCAACCCGAACATTGTACCCTGAATCCCGCAGATTAAGCGCAAGAGCCTGTCCCTGCGAGCCATATCCGATGATAGCTATTCTATCTTTTTTTGTCATACTCACCTCTTTTTATATGGCGACAATATAGCTATTTTACCACTCTGGCAAAATTAATTTTTCGGATAACATTATAATTGACAAACATCTTCGCATTCGGTATCAAGTAATATGCCGAGCAGAGAAAAAATCCTGATGCAGCAGGTGATGGGGGCGTTGCTTGAAGACGTTGGCGCCGGAGACATCACCAGCCTATCCACCATCGATGATTCTATTATGGGCGAGGCGGAAATTATCGCTAAGTCCGATGGTATTGTCTGCGGATTACCATTGTGCGAATTGACATTCCTCAAAGTTGATTCTCAGATCGAGGTAGAATCGTTTATTACTGATGGCCAACCATTTACCGCTGGTGACAGAATCGCGCTTGTATCCGGCCGGTACCGGTCAATTCTTACAGCTGAACGCACAGCGTTGAACTTCCTTATGCATCTATCCGGTGTCGCTTCTTTGACAAATAAAATGGTCAAAACCGCCGGGCCGGATAAAGTACGGATCCTTGATACGCGGAAAACGACTCCGGGACTCCGCTATATCGAAAAATACGCAGTTGCTACCGGAGGTGGTGAGAACCATCGCTATGGCCTCTATGATATGGTGTTGATAAAGGACAATCATATCGCAGCAGTCGGTTCCATTACTTCTGCTGTCGAGCGGGTTCGAGAATACCTGGCATCTGAAAAGTATCTGAAAATTTTCCATACCGATCCTGCCAATTGCGACATTGAGGTCGAAGTCGAAACGATGGAGCAATTGAAGGAAACATTGGATTGCGGTGTCGAACGAATTCTTCTCGACAATAAATCTCCCGAACATCTCAAGGAGATGGTAGCATTGGCCCGTGAGCATGAAAATGGAACGGGTGTAACGCTGGAAGCTTCTGGCAATATAACTCTGGATACTGTCGCTGAAGTATCTCAAACCGGAGTTGACTATATTTCAATCGGTGCTCTGACTCATTCGGCTCCTGCGTCGGATTTCTCTCTGAAAATTGTAAGTAGTGCTTAAGAAAGTTATAAATAATCTATCCGATGAGTTGTTGGTGCTAATCCGGAGACGACCGGAGCATCCGTATACTGTCTCCTATTTATCAAAAAAACTGCAAACTGAACCGGAAATGATAACGGCGGCGGCCAAACTCCTTAGGGTCAGCGGCTATCGGATTAGTATTATTAAAAAGGATAAAGTGGCGTTCAAATCAGCTCCCGATTTGCTTTTGGCAGCGGAAATAACCAACAAACTGGCAACCAAATTTATCGGTCAAAATGTACATGCCTATAAATCTGTACAATCGACAAATATTCTGGCAGGACAATTGGCGGACGCGAGAGCTCCGGAAGGTACTATTATCGTTTCGGAGTTGCAAACAAAAGGCCGTGGTCGTTTGGGGCGAAACTGGTTTTCGGCCGAGGAAAAAGGCATTTATATTTCGATCGTAGTATATCCAAATATTGATCCTGCTCATGCTCCCGGTTTATCTTTACTGACCGCCGTTTCTCTGGCCGATACTATTTCCACATATGATGGACTTGATGTACGACTAAAATGGCCCAATGACTGCCTTATTAACGGTCGTAAAACAGCAGGGATTTTAATCGAGTTGTCATCGGAACTCGATCATGTCCACCATGCCATCATTGGAGTCGGAATCAATATAAATCATCAACGCCGGGACTTCCCCGGAGATATTAGAAAAACAGCGACTTCTATACGGGCAGAGTTGAAGGAAAAAATCCACCGGGTACAGTTATTACAAAAGTTTCTCAAACAATTTGAATCAGATTATCTCCTCTTCCGGAAAACCGGTCTAAAAGGACTAAAAAAACGGATTGACAAATATTCGCATTTATTAGGGAAAAAGATAAAGCTAAATCGAAAGGGCTCAATATATTCGGGTAAAGCAATTGATATTGATGAGTGCGGGGGATTAATTGTCGAAACGAAAAACGGCCTGAAAACATTTTTGGCCGGTGAAGTTACCATCGTTAAAAAATAAATCTCATTGGACAAATAGGAAAGGCCAGCGCAGACGCACCAGCCTTTTATCGCACAGGGGGTTGGGAAGGGGAACTTTTCTATCCTTTGGCGAAACCTACATTTTTCATCACCAACCCAAGAGTAAACAAAGCTGCCGTTACCGGTAACAAGTAGAAGAAATTATACGGCAAAAACAGCGCCAATATAAAAGCAGAGACTGCTGCCGGCAGGGCCACAAAAAAGATAACATCGAATGACAGCTTGATAAGCTTATAAATTATCAGGCCGGCAAGTACTGCGACAATCAAGTATGTCGCGTATAGCCCATTCTGACCGAAATTATCAAAAATAAACTGGCGAATCGGATCGAGCAATGCCTGATGCTCAGCCACTTGCTGCTTGAAGATTTCAGCCTGCATATTTGAAATGATACTCATTATTCTACCTTCACTGCATATAGTCGGCCATAAGGCAAATTAATTAATCAACTGGTTCAATCGTTAAACTTGATTCTCCGACGTGGCTCAGACCTATCATTCGGCTGGTCAGAAAATTCTTCGACGTTATCCATTTTTGCGATAACTCTAAGACTTGATCCTGATTGAGTTCTTCTTCCCAGCCCAAGATAATATTGTCAAGATGCTGATCCTCAACAATCACGTCATCCATAGTTAGTGTAAACTTGACTTTCATCATTTAAACCCGCCTGCTCTACATAGGTTTCATCTTTTCACAGTTATGCTTTTGCAAGGCAGGTGCCAATCGGAGAGTTCAATTGTGACGATATTTTATATTCTTGCAATACAACGAGTTACGATACTTTTTGACTTAATTTTTCTTATTTAAAGCAGGATTATTACAAATTGAATTCAGCAAAGTATAGGATTACTCCAACTACCTGTTGGAGTATTTCTTAACAGAAAAGAAGTAAGATAGAAAACAGATAAGGATTAATCTCCCGAAATTCAAATACGCAGCCAACGTATTATCAATAATAATGGTTTGCGTCGTGCAAGCTCCATCCCCCTCTCGAGAGATTAATCCGTTTTGGGTTCCCCTCGGCTAACATCCCTTTAGCTACCTGAGGAACAATACGTCTTCCAATTCCGGAGCCGGTTCTCCCTAATTAGCTTCCGGTCTCAGAAGATGATTTTTAAGTGGAGCGCGCGCATTTCGCAGGACACCCCTCCTGTCCAACGTGAGCACTACGCGCACCCCTCGCCAAGAGAATAAGGCGATAATATTATAAAATATGGCTGAAATAATCGTTCTAATGCTGATAGGTCTAACATGTGGGGGGCATCTATTTCGGCAATTTTGAAAACTCAAGAAGCGTGTCTGCTTTGAGGAGGCTGAATGACACCGTGAGGTGCATCATTCCCAAAGCTTACTTTATTAAGATAACCGGAACTCCAAGTTTTGTCAACCGATTAATCGCCTATCGCAAATTATGCGATAAAGCACTCGGATTATTTTTTCTGTTATCGATTTCGCATAATTAACATCTTTTAACAATCCGTTTTCCTCCTTTGTGAGTAAAATATATAGTTCCAAAATTTGAACCGGATTATATTGGCTATAGGTAGAACGAGACGGAGCGGGGAATATTTCCCGACTAATGCAAACCGCCTGGAGGATTTTAATAACATGAAAATGAAAACTTATATACCCCTCACGATTTTGCTGCTCTTCTCTCTGGTGTTTGCAGTATCGGGAGATCTGGCAGCCAAGAAGAATAAGTCCAACAATCCCTATATCGGGGTTTATGCTCAGCCGCTGGACGAGGATATAATCGAGGCCTTTAACCTTGAGGCCGATGAAGGTATCATTATTGTCGATATCATGGATGATTCCCCCGCCGATGAAGCCGGTTTACAGCGTGAAGATATAATAATTTTATTTAACGGTGAAAAGGTTGACGGGAGTACTCCTCTAAAAGACTTTGTTAATGACACCAAAGTCGGTGATGATGTAAAGATTATCTTTGTGCGTGAGGGGAAACAGAAGGATGCAACAATTGTCATCGGCGGCCACCCGAGAGCGGAAGAGAAGCAAATTTGGGTTAAGAAAAGTGGCGGCCCTCAAGGCTACACCCGCACCTGGACACATTCGGCCGGAACATCAGGCTATATCGGAATTGGAATTCAGGATTTGAATGACCAACTCGGGCAGTATTTCGGAGTCAAAGATGGTGAAGGAGTTTTGATAACCGAAGTCTTTGAAGATTCACCGGCCAAAGATGCCGGCCTCAAGGCCGGCGACGTTGTTTTTGGCGTTGATGGTGAGGAAATTGCCAGTACCTCCGATTTGTACGAAATTATTTCTGACAAAGAAGACGGTGACGAAGTAGAAATCGAGTTCTTGCGAAAAGGCTCCAAAGACTCCCGGACAGTTAAAGTCACCGAGGATGAAGTTGGCATGAACGCCTTTACCGTTCCTAATATTGGCCATATGCCCATGAACTTGGACAAGAATTTACAGTATCACTTCTTTAATGATGACGACGATGATCACATTGTTATCCGAAAAGTGATAGATATCGATAAGGACGAAGACAACGATAAGGACGACATCAAAGAGCTCAGGGATGAGCTTAAGGCCATGCGGAAAGAACTGAACGAACTACGGGAAAAAATCGAGTAGGGGGATGAACCCCTTTCTTGCACCCTTCGAGTATTGTAAACTGTCACGTAGATGACCGTGTTTTAGAGTCCCAAGCCAATGACATTACCAATGATTGCTATGTCCGTCGGTAATAAATCTTCTGTAGGGGCTGGACCAAAGGCCTCATGAGGTCTCCCAGCCCGAAAGTAGTTGGCAATTATTTCCTCACGGGCCGGGAGACCCGGCCCCTACTTTCAAATTGGCTTCGTTTTCCATATTAACATGTTTTTTCTAATGTCTATTTCTCCAAAATATGGCGCAAGCACATATAACACATCAGGTTAAGGCGAATTGGGTTTACTTGCTCATTTTTAGAGTTTTTTACTTTTCGGTTACTATTTAAAGGTTCCTGAAATAAGTTTTGCCTCTTTGATAGTGTTGTTTTCAATAGTATCCCTCTTAGATAATGTTTATTAAGAAGGCTTATTCGGGATTAGTAGTAGTTTGGTAGTGAAATTGCTCATGCGGCAGATGCGGACGTCCCACAGAGCAGGAATAAAGCCTGCCGGGGTATGAGATGGTTGATTTCATTTAATCCCATGGCACAGCCATGGGATACCGAAGGGAGGTTTTTTTATATACATAGTCACACCTGGTAGCCCACGGCTCTGCCGTGGGAGGAATAACACTGTTTTCAATGATTGTACTACATTGGAAATTCATCAATCGTTACAATTCCACTATGGTCACCCTGATACCAATTATAACTAGACCAAGGCCAATCTTCGGTATTTTCAACCAATCCGGCCTTGATTGGATTATTGTGGCAATAGTTTATCTTTTCTAGTGTCTTATCGATCGTTCTACAGTTGTAATCATAGCACCGAGGAAGCCAGAAAGCATATTCTTGGCTACCTCTATTGCATATTTCAATTTGCTTTAAAAGTGGTGAGTTTTTGTCTTTCCATCTCTGAATTACTTCATGCGCATACCTTCCTTTTAGCTTTCCAATTTCTCGACCAATCTCTATCTGTTCATTAGGAAGTAATAGAAGATGCACATGGTTGGGCATAATAACATAGGTCAACAATAAAATATTAACATCGCAACGGAATGATTCTAGGTGATGACAAAACAGTTCGTAAAGTTGAGGTTCTTGAAAGAGTTTGAGCTTTTTATAGCAAGTAATGGTAACAAACCTTGCCGTACCAATATTGTCATAATGCCTCAAAGTTCTCATACTTAAACAATATACAGAATATTGTATATGTCTATCACATTCTATCATCCATTATTTCAGCCCCATGGCACAGCCATGGGATACCGAAGGGAGGTTTTTTTATATACATAGTCACACCTGGTAGCCCACGGCTCTGCCGTGGGAGGAATAACAATTCTTTCATTTAATTTTTTCAGTCCCATGGCACAGCCATGGGATACCGAGTGTTAGTAAAAACTTGGAGTACCGAGTAGTGCGAGTTCTTTCTTTTTCCCGGTAACCCACGGCACTACCGTGGGAAGAGTGATAATCAGATCATATAAAACAGCCGAGAGGAGGGTGCACCCCCTCCCCTGACCGTTCTTACAACAGTGGAGTAAACGTCACTTAAGAGTTATCTCTTTTGCGCTACTTCATATCCCATATCACGGCACCGTTTGACTAAATCAATAAATTCAGCCCGGTAGCCATGCTTATCTTTACCTTTGGAATCGTCAGCAAGATTCAGCACACCTTCAAAGGTTGACGATCCCGCAAACTCGGAGCCGCGCAACAGCATCCCGAACTGTGCAACGGCTGCCGAGAAACGGAAATTGTCAGAAGTATTGTTGAGCGCCATCATATTATCCGTGACCGGAGTCGAGATTAGTTTGCTCGTGTTGCCGTCCGGCTGTTTGTAGCGAAGTTTTAGAGTCATCAATTCACTTGAGGCAATTGCTTCACCGGTGATACCGGTCGTCTGATACTTGAGAGGATCAACTCCGGAAGTCGGAGTCTCCCCGCCCACCGGAACGACTTCGTATAATGCAGTTACGGTATGCCCGGCGCCAATCTCTCCGGCATCTTTCTTGTCGTCGTTAAAATCTTCTTTGGCGAGAAGTCGGTTTTCGTAGCCGATTAAGCGATAGGACGCGACCTGAGCCGGATTAAACTCGATCTGAATTTTCACATCTTTGGCGATAGTAAACAGGGTCGAGCCCATTTCGTTGACAAAAACTTTTTTGGCTTCGTTAATATTGTCGATATAAAAGTAATTGCCGTTGCCGTTATCGGCCATTTGTTCCATCCGGCTGTCTTTCAGATTTCCCATTCCGAAACCGAGTACAGTAAGTGAAATACCCAGTTCGCGTTTTTCTTCCATCATGCGAACCATTTCAGAAGTGCTTGAGATACCAACATTGAAATCACCATCAGTAGCCAGAATTACCCGGTTATTTCCACCGGTGATGAGGTTATTCGTCGCGACTTCATAAGCCAGTCGAATCCCGGCTCCTCCCGCCGTAGAACCTCCGGCGTGCAGTTTTTCGAGAGCGCCCAAGATAGCCTGTTTATCTCCTCCGGAAGTCGAAGGCAGAACCAGACCGGCGGCTCCGGCGTAAACGACGATGGCGATGCGGTCTTCTTCTCGTAGATTATTTACAAGCATCTTAAAGGCTTTTTTTACCAGCGGCAGTTTATTCGGCTGCCCCATCGAACCGGAAACATCCAGTAAAAAGACTAAATTGCTCGGAGGCAGGTTTTCATTATCAATTGATTTACCCTTGAGGCCAATATGTATAAGACGGTTTTTACTATTCCAGGGACAAGCGGAGACTTCGGTAATGACCGAAAACGGATGCTGATCTTTTGGCTGAGGGTAATCATATGAAAAATAATTTATCATTTCTTCTATCCGGATAGCATCTACCGGCGGTTGTTGACTCTGGGTGATAAATCTCCGAACGTTACTATATGAGGCGGCATCGACATCGATTGAAAAAGTCGAAAGCGGGTTTTCGGTAACGGTCAAGAAACCGTTTTCTGTTATGTAGCTATATTCTTCGGTATTGAAACCACCCTGATAATCGGCATACCCAAAACTCTGACAAGCAGTCTTTCTTTCAAGGCTTATACAAGACACCGAAGCCGGCATTGATATTTCATGGTTGATACAGGCGTCACCTTCGTCTTTGGTTTCTTTGGTTTCTTGGCCGGCACAAGCAAACAGTGTTAGCGCGGCGATAAGTAGAATTAGTAACTTTTTCATAATACCCCTCCTTATAAAGATAGGCAATTGAGGCTTTTGGGCCGGTTTTCAAACGGAAGTAAAACTCAAGAATGTCTGGCCTTTGATATGAATACAGAGCAGGAAGTTTTTTCTTCCCGAGAAAATTGAATTTTTTAGAATTTTAAGCGCTGATTGTTATGCAAATTGAGTTTCATGGAGATTATAAAAATGTCTGTTCTGTCAAGTCTTGGGACCGCCTCAGCCGAACGTGTGACCTGACAATCCTACAATGCGTTGGCCACCAATTAATACCGTCTGCTTGTTTTGCATATTTACATATTTATAAAATCTAGTATTCTTTTCCAATCTGCAAATTTTTCATTGTAACTATATGATGCATTTGCTGGGCTTGTTGACAAAAGCGTAAAGTATTCAACATCCTTAAATGGTTTAAAATACTTATTGTATAATTTTTCTGCTTTTTGCCCATTAAATGCTATTAATTTTATAGATG
This sequence comes from Candidatus Zixiibacteriota bacterium, assembly GCA_023138975.1. Lineage (GTDB taxonomy): Bacteria > Zixibacteria > MSB-5A5 > GN15 > JAAZOE01 > JAGLON01. Next base: position 180,822 of record JAGLON010000002.1, on the reverse strand, counting down.
GATAATTATGGATAAATGTTTGTAAATCATTTGGGAACTCATCTGAAATGTCCGAGTCCAAACTACTTTCTCTTTTACCTTTTAAACAAACATCCCATATTGCAATGTTCTTAGTTTTTAAGAACTCAGTATTTTTCTCATATTCATTAGCAATATGTCTATTAAATAATGAATGAATTATTTCCCAAAACAAATTTCTAGGGTTTGCATAATATTGTTTTAGTCGGATTGAATCGTTCCCTGGAATTGTTCCTAAAATTAATACATAAGGCTTGTCCCCAACAATTGGAGAAAATGATTCTGAGTATTTTTCTTCAATGGATTCTTCCATATCTTTTGAATATGTTATATTTTTGTCATTAATAGTGTCATTCTTTTTAACTTCGAACCCTCTCCATTCAATAATCAATTCATCCTTGTTATTAACATAGGCAGAAAAATATATAGAGTCTTTTTCTGGCAAGTCTTCAGATTTAAATGTAACTGTTATTGATTCATTTGTTTTAAGTCTTTTTATATTTACTTCTAATAACTCAAAAGTAGATTTATCTTTATATTTAACTCTAAAACGATCATTCGCATTTTCTCTATTCTCAGGAATATTTCTATTTACTGTTTTTCTTTTCATGTTTTACTTTCGTTTCATTAATTTGATACTCTATGAACGGATAACAATAATATATGATTTCTATATAAGATGATTTCGTTTCTATCAATCCCCACTTCCAAGAACGTGCGCTCTCTCAAGTAATATACAATTTGCAGAGGTCTTGTCAAGACTGCAGGCTATTGTACCCTTCAGGGTAGATCTTGACCTACGGGGATATGGAATGATGATATTGGTTTAAACTAGAAACGGCCGAGCACCTATGCAGGTGTCCGGCCGTATCATCAAACAGGGGGGGTCTAGTAAAGGAAATTAATCTTTCTTGGCGAGAGTCACCCGGTTTTTTGCCCGTTCAAAGGCGGCTTCTGCTCGACCAGTATCAATCTCACCAGCGGCGTTTTGTAAACGCTGTTTGGCTCGTGCAAGTGATTCCCTGGCGCGCTCAAGGTCGATTTCATTAGCAAACTCAGCAGAATCAGCAAGAATGGTGCAGATATTTGACGAGTTTTCTAAAAAACCACCGGAAATCGCGAAGTTGATTTCGCTACCGGCGTTATCCTTGATATTCAAAACGCCCGGTTTTAACGACGTGATGATAGGGGCATGATTGCTCAGTATCCCCAAATATCCGACGGTTCCGGGAGCGATAATGGAGGCCACATCTTCTTCGTAAACGACCTTTTCCGGTGTAACAATCGACAATCTATACATTAGTTTTCACTCATCATCTTTTCGTGATTCTCAAGGACTTCATCGATATTACCGCAATAATAGAAGCACTGCTCGGAAACATGGTCAAGTTCACCGTTGACAATCATCGCAAAGCCCTTGATAGTGTCTTCGACCTTCACATACTTGCCGGATTTACCGGTGAAGGCTTCGGCCACAAAGAACGGCTGCGAGAAGAACCGCTGAATCTTACGAGCGCGGTTAACGGTAAGACGATCCTCTTCGGACAGCTCGTCCATACCCAGAATGGCAATAATATCCTGCAGATCCCGATAACGCTGAAGAATCTGCTGGACCTCGCGGGCGAGATTATAATGATTATCGCCTACGACTAATGGATCGAGAATACGTGATGTGGAATCAAGCGGATCAATCGCCGGATAAATTCCAAGCTCCGCAATCTGACGTGAAAGTACCGAAGTCGCGTCAAGGTGAGCGAACGAGGTCGCCGGAGCCGGATCGGTTAAATCATCAGCAGGAACATAAATCGCCTGCACCGATGTAATAGAACCGGATGTGGTCGATGTAATACGCTCCTGAAGCGCGCCCATTTCGGTAGCCAGCGTAGGCTGATAACCTACCGCCGACGGCATACGTCCCAGAAGCGCAGACACTTCGGAGCCGGCCTGTACAAAGCGGAAGATGTTATCGATAAAGAGAAGTACGTCCTGATGCTCTTCATCACGGAAGTATTCGGCCATTGTCAAGCCCGAAAGAGCGACTCGAAGACGGGCGCCCGGAGGTTCGTTCATCTGACCGAACATCAGCGCTGTTTTCGCGAGTACACCGGATTCTTTCATTTCCATCCAGAGATCATTACCTTCACGAGTACGTTCGCCAACACCGCAGAACACTGAGTATCCGCCGTGCTCGGTCGCGATGTTACGAATCAACTCCTGAATCAACACTGTTTTACCAACACCGGCACCACCAAAGAGTCCGACCTTACCGCCTTTTGAATACGGTTCAAGAAGGTCAACGACCTTAATACCGGTTTCAAACATTTGGGGTTTGGTTTCCTGTTCGGTAAACTCCGGACTGGGGCGATGAATCGGAAGACGTAAATTATCCGCCGGGATTTTATCGAGCGTATCGATCGTATCGCCGAGCAGATTGAAGAGACGTCCCAAAGATTTTTCGCCAACCGGAACCGAAATCGGCGCTCCGGTATCAAGAACCGTCATACCGCGTACAAGACCGTCGGTAGAAGCCAGCGCGACACACCGGACGATATTATCTCCGATATGATTGGCGACTTCAACTGTCAGATTGATATTCTTTTCCGCATCCTCAATTTTTAACGCATTGAGCATATTAGGAAGATTGTCGGAATCGAATGTGCAGTCAACAGTAGGGCCGATAACCTGTACGATTTTTCCGATATTGTCAGCCATTTGAAAACTCCGCTATATAAACTATATTTTTGTCACATCAATGGCGCTAACTTAGCGCCTATTTATATATCAAACTATCTATATCAAACTAACCCCGGAGCGCCTCAGCACCCGAAACAACCTCAAGAATCTCCGTCGTAATGGAGGCCTGACGCGCTTTATTGTACTGAAGCGTCAAGCTATCTATCATTTCACCGGCATTGTTGGTCGCCAGTGTCATTGCCATCATTCTCGTAGCATGCTCGGACGCAAATGAATCTGCCAAAGCAGACTGCAAACGAATCAGAGCATATCTCGGCAAAAGCGCGGAGAAGATGTCATCGGGAGTTGGTTCAAAAATATATGCTCCAACTGTTTCCCCATCACCGTGAGACTCCGGTTTATCGATATTGAGATATTTCTCAAAGGTCGGGACATTTTTCGCAGTCGTGAAAAACTTGGCGTAAAGAAGATAGATTTCGTCGGTTTGTCCGGTCACAAAACGGGTGGTCAACTGATTGACCATTCCGCGCACCATGTCGAATTTCATTTCGGCGTTAAACTCAATATACGCTTCAACGATTTTCCATTCGCGCTTTTTGAAATACTGGTAACCGCGGCGTCCGACACAAACCAGCTCGACTTTTTCAGGGTCGCGCTCTTTTAGCCAGTGTTCCGCATTGCGAATCAAGTTGGAGTTGAACGCTCCGCAGAGTCCTCTATCTGAGGTCATCACGACGAGGGTCTGCTTTTCAACTTCACGCTTCTCGAAATAGGGATGCGATAGTTTGTCAGTCGCAACGGCCGAAAGGTGCCCGAGCATATCGGACATTTTTTCAGCATAGGGTCGTGACTGTTCCGCCTGGAGCTGTGCTTTACGCAGCTGAGCAGCGGCAACCATCTTCATCGCCTTCGTAATCTGCCGGGTCGATTTGACCGAGTTGATTCTTCTTAATATGTCACGAAGCGTTGCCATAGGTTATTCGCTCACAGGTTTAAACTGCTCATTAAATTTCTTCGCGGCGTCATGCAGTTTCTTCTCAGTTTCGTCGGAGATTTTAGTCTCTTTTTCAATATTATGCATGATGTCCGGGAAGTCCTTCTCTATAAAATCAAGAACTTCTTTTTCGTATTTAGTTAGATCGTCGATAGAGATATCATCAAGGTATCCGTTGGAACCCATCCAGATAATACCAATCTGGCGAGCCAGCGTCATCGGTACGTACTGACCCTGCTTGAGAATCTCAACCATACGTTCACCGCGAGTAAGCTGCCTTTTGGTGGCGGCATCGAGGTCAGAACCAAACTGCGCGAACGCGGCCAGTTCACGATACTGGGCCAAATCCAAACGGAGGGAACCGGCGATTTTCTTCATCGCTTTTGTCTGTGCATTACCGCCTACACGGGAGACCGAGATACCTACGTTAATCGCCGGGCGAACACCCGCGAAGAATAGATCCGGTTCGAGATAAATCTGACCATCAGTGATTGAAATCACGTTAGTCGGGATATAGGCAGAAACGTCACCGGCTTGTGTCTCGATTATCGGTAACGCCGTTAACGAACCACCGCCCATTTCATCGGACAATTTGGCAGAACGCTCTAAAAGGCGTGAGTGACAATAGAAAATGTCGCCGGGATAAGCTTCACGACCCGGAGGACGGCGAAGCAAAAGTGACAACTGACGATACGATTGTGCCTGTTTCGATAAATCATCATAAATCACCAGCGCATGACAGCCGGTGTAAAGGAATTCCTCACCGATGGCGCATCCGGCATAGGGAGCGATATACTGCAGAGGCGCAGGATCGTTCGCCGTCGCTGATACTACCGTCGTGTATTCCATAGCGCCGTGCTGGTCGAGAATTTCGACTACGCGCGCGACACTTGATGCTTTCTGACCGATAGCGACATAAATGCAAAATACGTCGGTACCTTTTTGATTGATGATAGCATCGATAGCAACCGCTGTTTTACCGGTCTGACGGTCACCGATGATAAGCTCACGCTGACCTCGTCCGATCGGAATCATTGCATCAACAGCCTTGAGCCCGGTCATCATCGGCTCTTTGACCGATTGACGCTGGACTACGTTCGGCGCTCCGCCTTCCAACAAACGGTATTTGTCAGTAGCAATGGGGCCCTTGCCATCAATTGGTTCACCGATAGAGTTTACGACTCGACCAATTAGCGCATCGCCAACCGGAACCTGAGCCACTTTGCCGGTTCGCCGGACACTGTCACCCTCTTTAATGCCCTGGTCGCTTCCAAAAATAGCGACACCGACATTGTCTGCTTCAAGGTTGAGCACCATACCGGTTACATCACCCGGGAATGTGACCAACTCGGACATCATGACGTCTTCCAAACCCCAGACACGCGCGATACCATCGCCGACCTGAAGAATGGTTCCGACAGACTCCATCTCAAGTTTGGTCTCATACTTAGCGATTTCTTTTTGTATAACCGATGAGACTTCTTCAGGATTGAGACCCATAAGGCACTACTCCCGTATAGTTAATTCATTTTTTTCAAAACTAGTGATAATACCGGGCGTAAATTAACAGATTAATTCACACTCAGTTTCATCAAATCTTCTTTCAATAACGCCAAACCGTGTTTTACAGAACCATCGATAATCTGATCACCCAAGATTACAATCATTCCGCCTAAAATGGCAGAATCAACTTTTTCCTCGAGCTCGATTGATTTTCCGGTCCGAGAAGCCAACTTGGCGATTAAACTCGCCCGGTCGGCATCATTTAGCGGAATAGCGGTCGTAACTTTTGCGACAAGCATTCCCCGCGCGTTAGCAACTCGCCACCGGAACTCTTCGATGATTTCATGCAGGAAACCGATCCGGTGTTTACTGATAAGCACTAAGAGAAATTCCAAAAAGAGCGGATTAAGACGTTGTGTAAAAACATCTCTTAAAAGGGTAATTTTATTCTGGTCCAAAATATGCGGAGCCAGTAAAAACTGTAAAAGCGACGCGTCACTGTTGATCAGCTTGTCCAGTTCTTCAAACTGTTCAAACGCCTCGTCAATCAGCCCTTTCTCATTGACGATATTAAACAGCGCGGTCGAATATTTCTTGGCAACTTCCTGCGCTAACATAAGCTATGCCTTCTCCACACTGTCAATAAAGTCCTTGATAAGACGACGATTTTCCTGTTCGTCCAACTTCTTCGAGATTATTTTTTCCGCGGCGGCAATGGTCATTTTCACCATATCTTCTTTGAGCGCGGCACGGGCTTTTTCAACTTCCCGATCCGTCTCGGCTTTAGCTTTGAAAATGATTTCCTTGGCTTCATCTCGGCCCTGTTCTTTTATCTCAGCCGCGACTTTCTGACCATCGTTGACCGCCTCGGTCAATTTCTGGCGCGCCAGATTATCAATATCCTTCAGCTTGGCATCATAGCCCGCTTTGGTTTCTTCAATCTCGCTTTTTCCCGACTCGATCTGGTCGAACTCGGATTTAATTTTCTCCCGTCTCTCATCAAGAATGCCGAGGATAGGTCTCCAGGCAAACTTGGCAAGGATTACGACAGTAATCACAAACCCGAGCATATGTGTTAATATAAGTTTCCAGTCAAGTTCCATAAAAATCTTCTCCCCGGAAAGGCCGAGATATTAGTCCCGGTCTTTTACCGGCAGGTTTTTACGCAAATTACTCTCTTGCGACAGCGATTATTACGCGCCGATTTTTCCCATAACCAGGAGAAATGCGAGCAGCGCATAAATTGTCAACGCTTCGATAAAGGCAGCACCGATAATCATACCGGTCTGAATTTTCGCAATCGCTTCAGGCTGACGCCCCATGGCTTCCATCGCCGAACCAACAGCTTTACCCAAACCAAGAGCGGAACCAATAGCGGCTATACCTACTGTCAGCGGAGCGGCAATCGCTAATCCAGTCTGATAATCCATTACGTCCTCCAAAAAATACAAAAGTTGATATCGTTTAATTCTCTATTTTCTGTTTCAATTACTTTCTTTTTTAGTGCTCTCCATGAGGCAGAGCCATCATGATATAACTGGTCGAGAGCATGGTAAATACCAGTGCCTGAATTGTACCGAGTAGCAATGACAAGAAGTAAAACGGCAACTGGAATGGTACACCGACATAGGCATCGTGCCAGAATATTGACATAAACACAACGCCAAGTGAAATCATAACCGCGATGAGAGTATCCTCACCGAAAATATTTCCGAAAAGTCGCATCGCCAGTGAAAACGGTTTGATGAACTCTCCAACAAAATGCAGTGGGAAGTTGATAATAACCAATGCCCACGTTACTCCGGAACTCGGATCACCGCATAAATGCAACAAATACTTTTTGGGTCCCAAGCGAGTTAGCGAAATATACTGCACGTAGAAAAAGACTGATATCGATAAAGCCAGTGTCATATTCAAAGCCGATGTCGGCGCATGGAAAAACGGCACCAAACCGCTCAAATTCATAAACCAGATATAGAGGAACAATGTTCCTAAAAATGGAATATAACGGTCGGTATCCTTACCCAGCATCGAATAAACGAGGTTATATAAACCTTCGAAAATCATTTCGACAACGTTCTGGAAAGGACCGGGAATCATCTGGCGTTTTCGGTATACAACTAAAGCACAGATCATCATGATAACAGCAATCAGGAGAGCGAAGAAAGTGACGGCAAAATGATGCGCATAAGCAGTACCAAACCACTTGTCGAAAAAAGTCAGCGCACTTGGAATGTGCATACTGAGACCGTCTTCTCCGTGATCGCCTCCGTGCTCGGCTGCTTTTTCAGCATGACCGGCCACTTCCTGAGTTGCAATAATTATGTTATTTAAAAACTTGTATTGAATCATGCCAAACCTCGGGTGCTGTCTTCCTGGTTTACAACATCAAGATTTAATAAAACCCGCGAAGCCGCTTTGAGAAACATTATTAGAATGACCAACGAAAGTCCGATGACAAGCGGGATCGGGCGAAATATCTCTACGGTAAGAAGAAAATACCCCGCTCCGTAAAGCAGGGGGAATTTTATCAACGCCAAAACCGCAGTGGCCACTTTATCAACCCCTTCAGGTTTTAGGGCTGTGCGTACCAGCGCCGATAGAAAAATCAAATTAACCATTGACCAGATACCGGCTGAGAAATAGGCCAGAGCATCGTAGAATCCGAAATAATAGGCTCCACAGGCAAATGTCACCAGAAGTACTACTCCGGTTGTTTTCAGCGTCCGCTGAATGAAATCGAGACCAAAACTACTTTTTAGAATCTTCGCTGTCATCCGTAAGCTGCTTCAACAGTTTATAAGTTTCCTTGCCCGATGCCAATAACCCCACAAGTATCAGGATTATCATCAGGTAAGGTTCGGTACCAAATTTCTCGTCTAACCAGTTGCCGCCAAAGAATCCCAGCAGCGGTCCAGCTAACAACATAAAGGGAATCGTTGTTGCTATGCCAAGTTGTCGAAATCCCTCATTTCTTTTGCGCTTAAAATCAATAATATCAACCGGCTAAAGTTAACGATCATAGAGTGCATTCGCACTCGGTACCACAAGGAGTGAATATATTTTCTGACAGTCAGATGTCAAGCTATTTTACTATTATTTTGATAATTTTTTCACAAGCTTCAAAAATAAGTGTCCATTGCTTTTTGAGGAATTGTGGAGTATCTCTCCTCTGTCAGAGGCGAAGCCAATCATATATATCCCCCTCTACTTACTGTCCTATAATATCTTAACTATTTCTGTATATTGGCAGAGTAAAACAATATTGGGAATACTATTCTCAGATTGCCTGACAATGGAATTTTCCGGAATAAAAAAAACTACTACTTTTTACTCAATTGATATTGTTGTTATTTGAAATGGAGTCGCATCATGGAGCCTTAATCTGTCAAGGTTTCGCGGGACAACGACACGAACCGATTTCGAATCTAAGCCGTTTAAGTCAAGATCACCTATATGCCTCCATTCATGATCAGATATCCATTGACCCTTTATTCCTTCAGCCTGAAAAAGCGGTTTTTCTGTATTTGCCAAGGATTTGTAATTATCAATATTTCCATAAATTACCGGCTTGAGCCCAATCTCTCGGGCGTATTCTTTTTGCAGGGCAATACCGAAGGGCTCAAAATAGGGATTTATCATTCGAGGACGATATCGAAAGAGATTTCCGGCGAAGTCACTATTGTACAATGTAAAACCGACCACGGGCTTATCTGAACGGATATACTTACCGGAGGCAAAAATCTTTTTTAATCTAAGAATACTCATAAGATTATTGAAAGCCGAATTACAGTATTCAGCGTCGGAATTGATTATCTCTCTATAATAGTCAAATTTGCTCTGGCCCGGTCGCGAGTATTTATTACTTCGGGTGAAATGAATGACCCAGTCGTCATTTAATTCTGATGAGAAACTTATATTATTATAATTAGGTCGGGGGCGGGCGGATTTGGAAAACGGTACGTGATAACGGCTAAATATCTGCTTGTCAGTTGTTTGCAAGAAAGTATCAAAATGCCCCTTGGGTCTTATTGAAACGGGGATAACCGAATCAGCAATATCGCAGACAACATTGTCGCGCCAATGCATCCGATCCTGCTTGGCCCTGAAATCAGTCTCTGGGAACAGAAGGCACAAGTTTTCAGGAGATAGTTTAAACTCATCTACGAGCTTATCTATCAGTTGTTCATTGGTACTGTATTTATCCGGGATAATGACAATGACCGGGATGCCAATTCGAGAGGCGCAGGCCAAAACCAGTTCCCAGGTGTTCATGCCAATCGAAGTAACGATCGTCTTTTCCCGCCCGGCAATATGCTCCACCGCCCTGAGACTGTTTTTCACCCAAGGATTGCTGCCCACCGGAAAAGCTGCTTGACGAGAATTTATTATTGCGGCACAGGGACTGTAAAGAAGAGATTTATTTCCTGTTGAGGTAAAATCGAACATGACACACTATCATAAGCAATAATGTCTTATTAATCAATAGGGAATTTGTCGTCGTTATTAATTAAAGCGCTTTTTAATTGTCATAACGAGAGGAGGAATAAAAATTATCTGAATAGCAATCCCCGGCAATCCGGCGATTACGGCTCCGGTAAAAAACTCCTTGACACCGTATGGCATCTCAAGAAACAGTCCCAATACAAAAAGCCCCACAGCGAAACCTATCCGCCCAACGATGAGAGCCAGACACAGCGCAACATAAATATTGAGTTTATACCTCACTTGAAAGAGCCCCATTGTTGCTCCGTAAAGAACCAGTTCTAGTGTCATTAGCGGTACCGCGTAAGTTGGCGGCATACCTGTTATCATCGCCGAAAGCCCCGGTGCGAGAAGGCCGATAAACGCTCCGGACATTGGCCCGAACATAGCGCCGGCTAATAAAACCGGTATATGCATCGGCAGAAATACCCGCCCGCCAAGCCCAAACTGATGAAAGGCAATAGGGAAAACTACGCTTATCGCAAGGAAAAGCGCCGTTCTAACAATAAACTGTATTCGGGGGTTCACTTGTCTTTATAGCCGATGGCTAAATATAGATCTTTGTTTTCGGTGAGTTCAAAGCGATTGAAATGGCTTTTTTCAAACATCATCGCAAGTTGATCCCGGGTAGGGAGTTCATCGCAGTCGATAGGACCACCAGCTTCGTGATGTTGACGAGCCAATTCATCGCGACCGGCAAAATGGATAATTACAATTCGTCCACCCGGCTTAAGAATATGCCAAGCCTGGTGAATCGATTTATCTTTATTGCAGAAATGAGCGAAAGCGGCAAAAGAAATTACAAGATCAAAATTATCTTTGTAAAATGGTAGCTGAGACGCTCGGGCTTCTACCACTCCGACATTATGGAACGGGAAATTACGGTGAGCTTTATGAGCCACACGGGGAGCAAAATCGACCCCGACAATCATCCCCTTTTCACCAACACGGCGGCGAAGTAAATCAAACATGACACCGGTTCCGCAGCCCAAATCACAGACTTTGATACCTTCGGTTATCTTTACTTTGTCAATTAGATGGGTCAGGCGTTCGAGATCCTCAGCGGTGAGGTCCTTGTCCCAATTATCGCCGAATAAATTGAAATATTCCTGTTTCTTATCCATAATACTCAGAAAAAGTTAGGCCTTTTTTACCAGCAAAATTAGATACAACATCTACGTCTGATTGTCAAGCGGTTCTGCAACAATGGCGCAAAATTCAAGACTTTTTTGTACTGTTTTCACTCCATATTATGGGTTTATTATGACTACTTGATCGCATAGTATATTGACTTTGACAATCACCCGATTTTGGGATATATTTCGATTACATTTATCACGAGGTTATTATGCCAACTTTTAAAGATTATTATACTGTTCAACTCCATGATACCGATGCCGCCGGAATTCTCTTTTTTGCCAATCAGCTAAAAATTGTCCACAATGTATATGAAAGTATGCTCACCAAGGCCGGATTCGGATTTCAGGACCGTTTTAGGAAAAGAGATTTTTTTATTCCAATCGTTCACGCCGAGACCGATTTTTATCATCCGCTGAAAGATGGCGATACGGTTGAGATTATTCTCGAAATTGAGAAAGTAGGCACGACTTCTTTTACACTGAGTTACAAATTGACTATTTTTGATGAAACGGTAGTAGGGTCGGCTAAAACAGTTCATGTGACAATAGATCCAGAATCCGGTAAGAAAATTCCTCTGCCTGGGAAATTTAAAGAGAAACTGCAGGAGCTTGCTTGTAACGATTAGGCGGACTCCACAAACAGTTCAGAGTGCTTGTTTTTTATTGCCACTAAATCAATCTTTCCGCTTCCGGTTAGAGGTATATTATTCAGAAAAACTATCCTATCAGGAATGTAAATCTTCCCTAACTTGTCTGAAATTATAGCACAAATCATGGAATCGGATAATTTAATGTCTGTAGCTTTGACAAACGCAACCGGTCTTGCTCCCCACTTTTTATCCGAGCGGGACATAACAATCGCACCATCAACTCCCGAAATTGCTAAAAGTTCATTTTCTATGCGAGTTAAATCTATATTCTCACCACCGGAGACAATCATTCGGCCTGCTCGTCCGGTGACTGTTAGATAACCGTCTTCTGAAATACGGCCAATGTCCCCGGTATCGAACCAATCGTCGCTTTTATTCATCTTTTGTCCGTCAACTTTACGACTGAAAACCGTTTTGCCTCGAACCAGAATATGTTTATCATCGGATATTTTTACCTCCCGCTCGGAGAGTACTGTTCCTGATGTATCAAGTCGATTCCCGGCATCGGTTAGAGGCAGCAATGTTACCATTGAGGACGTTTCCGTCATGCCATAGGTCGTTAGGACAGGAAGCCTTTTTTCAATAATACTATTTTTCAAGCCGTCATCGAATCCGGCACCGCCTAATATAATCGCTTTGCAGGATGCGAGAGAATTGTCTTTATCAAGTTTCATCAACTCTTTTAGCATCGTAGGCACGACCGATAGCAAAACAGAGTCTTGTTGTTCGATACAGGAAATAATCTCTATCGTACTAAATTCAGGAAAAACATAAACGGCACTTCCCGATAGAGCCGCACGATAAAGGATCGAGAGTCCTCCGATGTGGTAAAACGGCAGAACGGCCAGCCATGTATTGTCGGGCGTTACCAGTATGGCTTTATTAGCTCCGGTGGCGCTGTGATAGAGATTATCCCGACTCAAGACGATACTATTAGGTTTTCCGGTGGAGCCGGAGCTGAACATTATCACCGCATCATCGTTAGCCGATGGAATATAGTTTGTGCTTGAATCATGTAAAGGCCGACCGGACAGCATCTTTAACGGCAGTGAGTTCTGGGCTGTATTAAAATATTGCGAGTAATCTTTGGCATATAGCAATACCCGGCACTTCGCGGCGGCAATCTGTTCTCCCCAATCACTGGCAGAAGTATTGATATTCAGAGGCATCAAGACCAAACCCATGCGATGAGCCGTCCAGAATGCAGTTACATAATCAATCGAATTTCTGTCCAGAACCGCTAGAATCTCGCCTTTTCTAAACCCAATAGAGCTAAGATTGGCGACAGCTTTTTTCACAATGCTATTTAACTCGGAGAAAGTCAGAGTCTTGCTTTTTGTAATTATTGCGGGATTTTCGGAATATAGCTCCGTCGCCTGTAGTAGAATATCTGATTGACTATTTGTCATATCCGATTCCATAGCCGTTTGGTAATTGTATCGCACCATTATTGACCGACGATAGGCGGGCTTCAGGCTTCTCAAATAAATTAAGGGTGTCGAGACCGCAAGGAGGCAGAGTTTCTGATAACGAGGCGCATACATGAAGCTGGGACGCGAGACCAATCTCAGTTTCGAGCATCGATGTTACAACCACTTTTTTACCCAGTTCAGTTATTTTATTGTATGCCTTTATAGTATTAGCCAATCCACCCAAAACAGCTGGCTTGAGAATTATCACGTCGCAAAGATCGCTCTCAGCCGCAAGAAGGCATTTTTCGAGTGAGCCTAAGCTTTCATCAAGGGCAATTCCGACTCCGGTTTCATCCCTGAGCGACTGAATCTGTTCTACTGATTGACATCCCGGTTCCTCAAGATACTCAATCGGACAATCGGATAACTCTTTTAACGCTTTTAAAGATTCCTCATAATTCCAGCCTTTATTGGCATCGAGACGAATCGAGATGGCGTTATTGAGATGTTGCGATAATTGTTTTACACCTTCAATCTCATCATTGATATTCTGACAGCCGACTTTAATCTTTACAGCCTGATATCCTCGCGAATTTATATCCGAAGCGGTTTGCTCAATGTTTTCTATAGGAAGCGTCAACAAGCAATTTACCGGAACGGTCATTTTCGATTTCAGGTTCAGCCAGCGACACAACGGAAATCCCTCTACCCGGGATGCAGCATCGTACAGGGCTGATTCAATTCCGAATTGCAGGTAAGAATTGTCCTGAGAAATTTTGGCACAGAAATCTGAAATAGGCTCAACCTCATTATCTAATTCAGTACCGGGTAATGTGTTCGAGAAAGTCCGCAATAGTTTTTCGGTTTTACCGAGTGATTCGTTTCGGTATGACGGCAGTGGAGAAATTTCCCCGCGACCGATAATCTCGTTGAAGGTTTTTACATAGATATAGAAACCAATACGCTCGCTTACCGCACCAAAGGATGTAATCAGCGGTTTTACAAAACGGCGAACGAAGGGACGAATCTCTACTGATTTAATTTTCACAATACCCATCCCAAACTAAAAAGTATGCCATAGATAATTAGCAGTTTGCCGGTTGCCGCCAGAGTCGCATTCAACTGTTCACCGTCATTTGAGGTAAAGACCGCTCTCACGGCCGGTGGAGCAAATATCAAATAAGCAATGCTTACGTACATAAATTTCCCGCCATGTCCCATCGACATCAAGATTGGAGCAATGACTCCGGCTCCGGCAATCATCACCGCATATTCTATACGGGCAAATGTTTTTCCAAAGCGTACCGCCAGAGTATTCTTACCGGTTTTTTTGTCGGTATCGACATCGCGTAGATTATTCACAATAAGTATCGCCGTCGATATCATACCAAATGGAAGCCCGGCTACGATAATCTCGGTCGGTGCGTTCAGGGTTTGTACATAATAGGTACCGGCGAGAGCAACGGGACCATAAAAAACCAATACAAAGATTTCACCGAGGCCAAGATACCCCAGAGCATACGGCCCGGCAGTATAAAGAACTCCGCAGAGTATTGACGCAAGGCCAATGATGACAATGGGCCAGCCTCCGATGGAGACCAGATATATTCCCGCCAGAAAAGCCAATCCGAAGGCAATAATCATCGCCATTGTTATTTGTCTTTGAGTTACCAGTCCTGCCTGAGTCACTCGCATCGGCCCAACTCGTTCTGCGGTATCGGTGTTTTTCTTGAAATCGAAAAAGTCATTGGCGAAGTTGGTGCCGATCTGGATCATGACCGAGCCGAACAGAGCCGCCAAAAACGGCAATATAGAAAACCCGCCGTGACTGTAGGCCAAAACGCCCCCGACAAGAACTGGGACGACTCCGGCTGGCAGGGTCTTGGGCCGAGCGGCCAGCATCCATATTTTTATTTGCGAGTATTCGGTCACGAGTGTTTTCCTTTAATATGCGACAATGGTAACAAGCATCGAGAGGTGATTCATTCCGCTCTTATTAGTATCGTTTTTACACAGTTTCACACTTCCCCCGCCCCAATAAAGGCCAACTTGAATATTTTTATAAAATTCATAGCCACCGCCAATCATATATCCCCAGCCGCTTGATGTACCCTCTTCACCTATTGAAAACCCATAACGCCAGAGGCCTAAAGTAGTATAAAAACCTTTTGGCTCTTTATTGAAATAATGGTACCAAACAGGGCCGGCGAATGTTAAAAAAGCGCTTTGATTGAAGTAATCTGAATTAATAATAACACCGTTATACTCGATTACAATCATGTCGCGATCATTCCAGGCATAACCAATTAAAAAATCTATTCCAACTCCAGCTTTTTTTTCATTTATGCCAACGTCTTTCCAACTCCACTCGGCATAGGGACTAAACCCAACTCCTCCGCCTAATACAAATCCTTTGCGGTTGCCATCAAAGGCCTGTGATGATGATACAAATAGTAAAACACAAATAATTAAAACAAGCCCCGAGCGTACGTTGAACATTTATTATCTCCCCAATTTTATTTTAACAGGATACATGCATCAAAATTAATGATACCTGATAATAGATCGTTTCCCCGGCAGAAATTTCGGCTTCGTATGTTTTCGTCCCAGAAGCATAAAGGCCGACTTGCCAATGAGGGCGGAATTCGTACCCACATCCTGCGAGAAATCCTAGATTCCTTTTCTTATTTGGACTATAATGTGCTCCATAATACATACCAGCCCCAATAGTTGAAAAAAAAGATGGACTCTCTTGATTAAAATAGTGATACCAGTTTATGCCCCAAATTCCTTTTTGAGAAAAAAACAAGGTATCGGCTTCAGAATTTCCTGACTTGTACAATCTTAAAGCCCTATTCGCTTCAACAACAACCGCATCTTTATTACTCCAAGCATAGCCTAAAAATACATTTAGTGCAAATGCAGGTGGAAATTGTTTATTAATGCTCGCATTCCAATCGTATATTGGTGTAAGACCAACTCCCCAACCTCTAAAATATCCTTTTCTAACATCATCTCCAGAATATGCAAATGATACAAGCAGTAAAACACATATAATTAAAACAAGCCCCGAGCGCACGTTGAACATTAATACCTCCCCTATCCCGGCAAATATGAATATCTGCCGAAAATTAGTATCACTTAAATACTCTCCCTAAGGACGCCTCGGGAATTTTGAAAAATCAGGTTTGCGTTTTTCGTTAAAGGCATTACGGCCCTCCTGGCCTTCCTCGCTCATATAAAACAGCATCGTCGCGTTGCCTGCCAATTCCTGCAGACCTGCCTGCCCGTCGCAGTCGGCGTTGAGAGCCGACTTCAGGCATCTGAGGGCCATCGGTGAATTAGCGAGAATCTCGCGGCACCACTGCACTGTCTCTTCTTCGAGTTTGTCATACGGCACAACCGTATTAACCAGTCCCATATCGAGTGCCTGTTGGGCATCGTATTGACGGCACAGGAACCAGATTTCGCGGGCTTTCTTCTGCCCGACAATACGGGCCATATAAGACGAACCATAGCCTCCGTCAAACGATCCGACCTTGGGACCGGTCTGACCAAAGATAGCATTGTCGGCGGCGATAGTGAGATCGCACATCAGATGCAGAACATGACCGCCTCCGATAGCATACCCGGCAACCATCGCGATAACCGGCTTGGGGAGGGTGCGAATCTGCCGTTGGAGGTCGAGTACATTCAGACGATGAACCCCGGTATCATCAACATATCCGGCATCGCCCCGAATTTTCTGATCGCCTCCGGAACAGAACGCCTTTTTCCCTTCACCGGTCAGAATTACAACGCCGATTTTGCAGTCATCACGAGCATCGGCAAACGCTTCGGTCATTTCATGCACCGTCTGAGGGCGGAAAGCGTTTCTTACCTGAGGACGATTAATAGTAATTTTAGCAATACCCTCGGCCTTGTGATAGAGGATATCTTTATACTCTCCGGCGCTCTGCCATTCTATATTTGACACACCAGACTCCTTTGCATGCGAATTGGATATTTGAAGATAATATATATTAACTTAGAAAGGAATTCAAGGCCGACATGAAATCTTTGCGATTTTCGAGATGGACGATATGTCCGGCGTTTTTGATAATTTCGAGTCGCGATTTTGGCAAGGCATCGGTCATGCGACGTCCGATTTCGCAATACTTCTGGTCGATCTCTCCGGCAATAATTAATACCGGAAGAAACAGAAAGGGAAGTTTATTCCACAATGGAATTTGTCTTCCCGGCGAAAGAGCAATAACAACCTTGGAGTAAAATTCGGGATTACCGGACGATTTTTTGTCGATGATTTTTTCTGTTAATCCCTGTTTTTCCGACAAATAATTAAAAACTGGCTGTTTATACCAATCAATGAGAAACGACCGCATATCGGTTTGCAGAAATTTCTCGGATACGGTTCTATCGGACAGAAGCCTTTTTTGCCGTTCAAAACCGTCTGCAATTCCGGGTGAGGATGATTCCAGCACTATCGAATGAAACTTTTCAGGATACTTGATGGCAGTATAAAGCGCAATCCGGCCGCCCATTGAATAGCCGATAATTATTGGCGGCTGGTTACAATTATCGTCAATAAAGGAGATGAGACTTTCAGCCAATGTATCAAAAAATAGATTACCCAGATTGGCTTTGGTTTCTCCATGACCGGGTAAATCAAGAGCGAGACAATAGTATGAATCCTGTAACTGCTCAATTACAGGCAGCCATATTTTACCACTCCCCATAAATCCATGCAGGAACAAAATCGGCCTCCGGAAATTATCTCCGGCCCGATAAACATTCCACTCTTTTATTAAATCAGCCATTATTTACTATTCGAGAGAACTTGGCATATTGTTTCACGGATTGTGTTGTGTAGTTTCACATTTTTAGTTCTATCGGTTGTCACTTCAATAAGCCCCGAACGGTTTTCCTTAACCAACATCGAGCACGCATCCTTGAATTGCTGGAGTGTCTCAGGCGCATCGTATGTTATGCCGGTCATTTGAGCGGCGGCTTGGCAGTCTATCTTTTGGGGTGTGCCAAAGTACTCTTCGAATACTTTTTCGTGTTTGGCTATCGGCAGGAAGCTAAAGATACCACCGCCATTATTATTGATGACTATGATGATGACCGGTTTTTCCGCTTCAGATACTAACCGTAAGGAACCGATATCGTGTAAAAAAGCCAAATCACCAATTAGAATTGTGACCGGGCGTTCGCACGCCGCCGAAAACCCGCAGGCTGAAGCGATGATGCCGTCAATACCACTGGCTCCCCGGTTGGCTCCCACCTGAAGCGCCTTGCGGGAGACCGGCATAAAACTGTCGGCGTCTCGCACCGGCATACTGTTGGAAAGGAATAAAGCATCCTTGGTGGGGAGGATCTCCACCAGCGATTTAGGAACGGTAAACTCGCTCAAATCACCATCGGCTTCTAATCTATTCAATTCGGTCAAACATTGATAATCGGTTTTGACCCATCCAGCCAAGTATTTTTTATCAGGAGCGGTTGAGATTTGCGCCAGCAACTGATCGACTAATAAATTCGGCTCGGCCATGATACGGCGGGTCTCGATGCCATCCGGGTCGATAGTTCTTTCGTGGTTCTGAATTTTTATATATGGGATACCTTTTAGCGATAATAAATACTGATTCAGCCGTTTGGAAGTTGGCAGGCCGCCAAAGTGAATTATCATTTCCGGTTTCAGATGTTTTATGGCATCCCCGCTATCAATATAAGAATCATACATACCGATCGGATACCCGGCTATTTCCTGAGTCACAAAACGAACCTGAGAAAGTACATCGGCTAAGATCGGCCAATTGAGTTTGTCAGACACCATACCGATTTTGGCGCAATGGCGATATTTTGTTTCCGGCCCGGCAATTATAATTCCTTTTTTGCGTTTCTTGATTTGCTCAGCCAGCCATTTTATATCATCGCCATAATCGGGAAGATTATACCCGGTCAAATCGACGGGACGATTCTTATACCATTTGGCAACTTTGCTGTTTAACTGTTTGTGGTTATAGTTTTCTTCATCGGGAGCCAAAGGTTCACGAAAACTACAGTTAATATGAAGCGGCATCGACATCCGCGAACCTTGAACCCATGTTTTCTTCACCACTTTTTCAATTTCATCAAGAACGGTTTCGGGGTCAAGGGTATCATCAGGCGCATCAAATGCCAAGCAGACCGCGAACCGCCCATATATATTTCTCTGGCTAATGGTCTGGTTGGCGCCGCAATCCTGTAAATCCTGCGGTCGATCAGCAGAAAGTACTACCAGCGGTAAACGAGATTGATATGCCTCGACAATGGCCGGGAAATAGTTTGCAACAGCCGTACCGGAGGTACAGATAAGACCCGGAGCGCATCCGGAGGCGCGAGCATATCCTAAGGCGTAAAATGCTGCCGAACGCTCGTCGATAATAACTTTAGTTTTTACCTGTGGATGTTCGGACGCGGCAACCGCCAGAGGTGTTGATCGTGAACCCGGTGAGATAATATAATAACTGATACCCTCATTGACGAGGCGATCAATTAGCAAACGCGAAAAAAAACCATTTATATTAGGCGGCTTGTCCATCAGTTTTTTTCTTCTTGAATAAATTTGGATAGAATGTTCTTACTGTTAATTTCTCGCCATTCCAAATCAGGATCAGAGCCTTCGACAATTCCGGCTCCGGTAAACACTGAAATGGTTTTACCCTTAAGCAGCATGGATCTAATTCCAACCGCGATTTCTGTTTCTTCCTCCGATATCAATCCCATCGGAGCGGCATATAAACCCCGTGAAAACGGTTCCGCTGATTTAATCCATTTGACCGCGGCCAAGGTCGGAGTCCCTCCAACCGCTGGTGTCGGATGGAGTTTGTTAATAATTGCCTGATCATCAGTGGTCATTAAACCACCGTCAATCAGGGTTTTGAGATGCTGTACCATCGGGAGTTTCAGTATTTCCGTGGCGTGTACGGTTGGCTTCCCGGAACATAATTCCTTCAGACTGTCAAAGATGCCGTCAATAACAAACTTGTGTTCAAGCGATTGCTTGGAATCAGAAATTAACTCATCGGCCAGAGACTTATCTTCAGATTCAGTTTGGCCTCGTCGGGTAGTTGATGATATCGCGTCGATATAGATTTCTTTTTCAAACCGGTGAAACAACCGTTCCGGTGTTAATGAGATAAACGTGTTTTGATTATCAGGCTGATACAGCATAATGTAGGTTATTTTCCCGGCTTTCAGAAGAGCTTTGAGGCATGATTCCGCGGTGATGTCCTCATTAAAAGAATAATCGCTTTGACGCGCCATGACGACCTTCGCCAGCTTTTTACTGTGTATTGCTTCAAGGCAGCGTTCGACATTCATTGTCCAATTTTCATATTCCGGCATGTGGCGAATCGGTTGAAGAGAGAGTGTATCGGTTTCTGAGGGCGTAATCTGGCTTGAATCAATTTGCAGACGTTCAAATTTCCGGACAATATCTTCGATTTTATCATTGCCGGAAAATTCGATGCATAAACGATAGCGATAAGAATCATGACGGCGGATAATCATCCTCTGCGGAAGCATGCACAACTCGGAGGGAAAAGCCCCCCACAAATTGCTATTATTGTCAGAAAGATTAAAAAGCTTATTATAAAAAAATAACGGCTTTATCAGAGATACATTATATATGTCAGTCAGCGAGTCAGAAGCGGTTTGAAAACCGGTACCGATACCAGCCGCCTCAATCGTACCGGCTTTATCCTGCCAGTATACCCGATGCTCTCCCGGCTGACGAAAAAGCCAGCTGATAATATCAACCGGCGGAATCTCCTGCTCAATAATCAACGGATATCGAGCTCGGTCCTTTTTCGCCTTAAGTACCTGTAAAATTGTTTCTTTAATTTGTTCTTGAAAATCGCCCATATTGATATGTAATCCGGGCATTGGTTATTCTCGAACTATCGATTCTTTGTTAGCCGGATTTATCGGAAAAAATAAGCCGGTGTTTTTCAACTCATTCAGCATTTCTGAGTAGTCAGTGAATGACATCGACTGGGCCCCATCGGACAGTGCCTCTTCCGGATCATGATGAACTTCGACCATAACGCCATCAGCTCCGGCAGCCAAAGCCGCTTTCACCAAATGAGGAACCAAATCTCTGTTGCCTGCCGCATGAGACGGATCAGCGATGACTTTTAGACCGCTAAGTTTTTGAGCCAGTGGAATGGCGAGGATATCCAGCGTAAAACGGGTTCGCGGTTCAAAGGTTCGAATACCACGCTCACAAAGAATAACGTTTTCGTTTCCGCCTTTACGGATATAATCCGCGGCATGAATCCATTCGTCAATTGTCGCAGCCATGCCACGCTTGAGAAGAATCGGCTTATTGATCGATCCGAGCGCAGTCAACAGAGTATAGTTAAACATGTTTCGGGAACCGACTTGAATAATATCTGCGTGCCGTTCAACATCATCCAATTGAGAGCGATCCATCAGCTCAGTCACGACTTTCATGTTGTTTCGGGCGGCGACATCGGCCATGATTTTGAGACCTACTCGCCCCAGCCCCTGAAACGAACTGCTCTGAGTACGAGGCTTAAAAGCTCCTCCCCGCAAATATCCTATTCCCTGCCTGGCCAAAAATTCCGCGATGGTGCTGAGCTGCGATTCAGATTCTACCGAACAAGGTCCCGCAATAAATAGTTTATTCATCTGGTCCGGAATCGTCACCGATTCGGAACTTTTTTTCAGGGTGAGATTATGGCTGTTTTTAGAAAGTGACTCAAGCCTCTCTTTTAGTGAGGAGTCAACATGACCGAAGATCCGAATGACGACTTTATCCCGCCGTATAATCTCAAAATCAAGCGAATTATTTTTAAGCTCGCTTAAAAAGTCCCGGCAGGCTGAGTTCTCTTTTTCAAAACTATAGATCATTGTCGTAAACAATCCAATATCGGAAAAATCCCAATGGTTACCCTAACTACGCAAAGGTCCCATACACCTATTGCAAGGAAATAATATATAGTTTTCGTTGGTGAAATCAAGAGAATAGAAAAGGATTCTATAATGTACTTCCATGTGAATTATGTGCAAATAATTGCACAGCAACCTACTTTCGGCATAATTACTATTCACATATTTCAATAATCCAAATCTACGCGGCTTAAATATACAAGCCAATATTAGTATTGATTTCTGAGGAATATATCAAAGGGTGAATTGCAAGCACTCTCTTACACCACCTAATACATTACTATGAACCACATTACAAGCGCGCCACGAAAAGCTGCTTATCCCGTTCATTATAATTAGAACATCTTTGGTAATCGATTCAAAACAATAGACTCATATATCGAATTGAATCCGGAACCGGCATACTCTTTGCTTTAATCTAAACATACAAATTATTCCACTATCCGGCGGTTGTGCAGGAATAACTTAGAGTTATTTATCAGACAGGCCGGAGAAAATGGAAAGAAGTAACACTATATAAGATGGCATCCAATTTTTGCCGGGAGAGTTTAATGAAAGCTGTGCTTAAAATTAGTTTACTTACCGTATGTATTATTGCTCTGGCAATGCCCGCTTTCGCGTTTAACAATACTTATACGCCCAATGGTAATAACAGCAATGATACCAATAATCGGGGCAATTATAACGATGTTAACTCCCCGTTGGGCGCTACCAGCGGTGACACAAACAAACCGCTGGCCGTACTTGATATGATTGGCGACAATGACGGTTTCGGTTACGGCCAAGATTATGGTGAAGGTTTTACTCTGCCATTTACAGATGATCCGGCTGAGGGTGCCGGCTGGATGTTTGACAACCGCAGTGAAGCTGAAAAGAATGCTACTAACGGCGCTCAAGCTACCGACGTTGAAGATTTCTATGATGTCTCCTTTAAACATAAATTCAACATCTATGATTTTGAGGATTTGTCACGAGCCTACTTTACCATAGATATTGCCGGGTTACAGCAGGGAGTCTTTGGCGGGTACAGCCATCTGTATATTGATGGAGTTGAAATTACCGAATTTTTAGATATCAATTTGGGTACCTGGGGTTCCGCAGTATTTACTTATGAAGTTGACATTGAAATGCTCCGCGATGGAGAACTGGATGTTTACTTTGATAATTACGGCGGCAACGACAGTTATTATGGCGACGATCATTTTGCTATCGATTTCACGGCGCTTGCTGTTAAGGGTACCGCCTCAAACGCGGTTCCGGAACCGACGACTATGCTATTGATGGGAATTGGCATGGCCGGACTGGGCGTCTATCGCAAATACAAAAAATAACACCTGTGATTGGACAACTTGACAAATCAGCCGCTTGTGTATTCGGGCGGCTGATTTTTTTATTTCATCAATTTATTTCCGAGTCTAAACGCTTCTTGCATGGCCAGAGAATCATCCGCCGCCGTTCCTTTTTCGAGACTATCGTTTGAATGTGTTACCAGCCCAATATTTTCGACTCCGGCCCAGATAAAGAAACCTCCGATGACCCTACGGGCGAATTCATATTCTTCTCGTTCGCCTCCCACCAATACGATGGCACCTTTGCACTTTTTTTGAAAACGTAGAGAAAATTCACAGGGCTTTTTCGGATTAATTGTCCGAAAACAATTGGTACGGTCGATGAACAGTTTCATCTGCGCCGAGACTGAATCAAAATAAATCGGCGAGCCCATGACAATGGCGTCGCATTCGATAAACTTACTATAAAGCTCATCCATTCCATCTGAAAAGAAACAGTATCCATCTTCGGGAGATTGCCCGCAGGCCTGACACGGCATAATATCATATTCGTTTAAAATTATAATCTCTGTATCCGCTCCGGTTTCACCTGCACCGCGCAGGACTTCTTGAACAAGAATCTCAGTGGATGAACCTGTTACCGGAGAGCCGGATAATCCGATAATTTTAGTCAAGCGGAGGCTCCAATTCTAATTGTTCTTTTTCAATATACCAACCGAGGATATCTTCTTCGAGGCTGCGTTTGGATTGAGCTATTTCATTTAATCTTTCCCAATTCGAAGCATCGACCACAAGCTCGTCTCGCTCCATTTCCTTCAACCGTTTTTCACCGTTGGTTATCATTTCGGTTAATTGTTTTAGTCTCTTTTTATAACGCCCCATTACCCGCCCGCGCTCTTTGAACCGTTCATACGAAGCTTTCTTTTCAGCCGATACGGTTTTCATCGGATTGAGGTTGACCTGAGTCTTCTCGGCATAGTAGCTGTAATTTCCGAGATAACGGCGAATATGTTCATGTGATATATCAAAAATCTGATTTACGACTTTATCGAGAAAATCCCTGTCGTGACTGACCACTAACAGCGTTCCGGGGTATTCGTTCAAGCCTTGTTCGAGAGCCTCGATTGATTCGATATCAAGATGATTGGTCGGCTCATCGAAAATCATAAGATTGGCGGGCCGATAGAGAATTTTGGCCAACGACAGTTTTGTTTTTTCTCCTCCTGATAAAAGTGAAACCGGCTTGAAAACATCTTCACCGGAAAATCCAAAGCGGGCTAAAAACGATCGAATACGTCCTGACTCGGCCAACGGGTCAATATCCCAGACTTCAGATAAAACGTCACTTTGCGAATTGAGATTTGACAGTTCCTGATCAAAATAAGCAACATCAACATTCCCGCCGATTGTGATATCGCCGGAAATCGGTTCCATCAGACCACCCAGGGTTTTGAGCAAGGTCGTTTTGCCGCATCCATTTGGCCCAATCAGACCAACCCGGTCTCCCCGGGTCAACTCAAAATCGGTATCCCTGACCAGGGGAAAGCTATCATAGCCGATAGTCAAATCATCAACTTTTATAACCTGCTTGAATGATCTTCCTCCATCCACAATACGAAAGGCCGGTTTATTGTTTTCTTTAACAGGACGCTCAAGCTTTTTCATGCGGGCCAGGTACTTTTGTTTAGATTGCGCCTGTTTGGTTTTTTGACCGGCCATATTTCGGCGGATGAAATCTTCTATACGAGCGATTTCTTCTTGTTGGTGCCGGAAATGATGCTCTGCCACATCAAGTTTTTTGGATCTCTCTTTGATATATTTATCATAGCGGCAATGATAGATATCCAATCGCCCCATGGACAATTCTACTATTTTCTCAGTCGTATTTTGCAGGAAACGTCTATCATGTGAGATAATTAGAAACGCCTTATTAGAGCCGGCAATATGGTTTTCCAACCAAATTGTTGCTTGGATGTCGAGATGGTTGGTCGGCTCGTCCAGTAGTAGAAAATCATAATCCCCCAGTAGAACCGCGGCAATCTGAGCCCGGTTACGTTCACCTCCGGAGAAAGACGCAAGCTGCCGATTCATCTGAGTTCGGGAAAATCCGATACCTTCAAGAACCAGTTTGACTTCGGTTTCAAACCGATAGCCGCCTAACTCGGTATATTCCTGAGTCAGCGCATGATACTCATTAACAATCTCATCGGGAGGATTTTGTTCCGCGATGGACGGCTCCAGTTTCGCTATCTGCATTCGAACATCATTGACTTTCGGATGTGTCATATAGCAAAAATCACGCAGTGAAAACTCCAGTTCATGGTGAAGTTCTTGTGCGACTGTTCCCGTCTTGATACCTTTTTTGAAATCTATTGAGCCGGAATCGGGTCGAATCTCACCCACAATCATGCGAAAGAGCGTTGTCTTTCCGGTACCGTTACTACCGACCAGTCCAACTTTTTGTCCTTCCTGCATGGAAAACGAGCCATTTTCAATTATGAGTTGGTCATCGAAACGCTTGGTTATATTTGATAATGTCGCCAGCAGCATAGGTCAATTACTCACTTGCCGGAGTTGTCCTGCGATCACGAGCCAAAACCATCTCGATGACCATTAACAACAAGGCCGCGAAAATGAAATAATGCCACAGTTCGCGTCCAAACCGCTGTTCAGAAACAAATCCAGCCAAATCTGCCGAATGCGGAAGTTGCCGGGCGCTTAGCCGGTTTTCGAGGTTGTCCCAGTCGGTGCGGTAAATATCACTTTCCTCAACCGGAATATTAACCGCAAAGCAGTCGCTTTCAGTAGAACCGTTCATTATATGATAAATACCGCTTTGGTTCAATGATCCGCATTCGACCGAACGTATATTACCAATTGATTCAGCATTGACAATCCGGCGGGAACCATCGGGAAGCGATAACTCAAATTCGTTTGTCACACTAAAGCTTTTTCTTATCTCTCTCCGAGGCGACTGACCGGTATAGATATTCTCACTTGTCGCAGAAAAACCGGAGGAAAGAAACTCGCAGGTGCGCACCAGGAATGGAACAAAAAACGGATGCATCGATATGTCCGATATTTCCGGATTAATATCACAACCCATATACATGACCCAGCCGCGACCAAATCGATTGACTGTTATTCCCGGCGAACCGTCGGAAAACCTGGCCATAAGCTGCGGTTCGGCATCTGAGCGCAAAGTTGTTTTGATAATAGCGTAGCTTTTGAAATTCAAGTCCGGTGAGTCAGCTTTTTTTTCAAAGACCGACAATATCGGATGATTGCGGTCAAACTCCGACAAGATATAGAACCCTGTCCGTGAATACCGTTTGGGAAATGAGGAAGTCATGGTAACGCCCGTGAGTTCGGATAACTGTTGGTTATACATCGCTGAATCACTTTTTTGCCCGGCATTAACTAATAATCCGCCGCCGTTTCTTACATATTCTCGCATCCGGTTCAAATCGCTGTCTCGGAGTTTTTCAAAATTCGTAAAAATAACAACGTCATACTCCCTTAATCGAATTGAGCCCAGACTTTCATAGGATGCCGGAGTCACCAACCAGTGCCGCCTTAGTTTTTCATCAGGAGCCAACGCCAAATTAATCAACCGGGTATCTAAGGCATCATCACCGACTAACAGGATGTTGAAGTTCTCAGGGATATAAAAGCTGAAAAAGTACTCATTATCGGCGGCCAGATCATCATCAGAAAGCATAACATAACCGGAATGAAAACCCGGCTTGTTTACTGAAACATCAAACCGTACCGCTTCGGAAGCCCCTGCCTCCAAATAAAGTCCATCCTGCGCAATCCGTTCGCCATCAAGGTACAAAGAAAGCAAGACATCATCGGAGTTTTCCGAAAGGTATGATTTTACCGTGGCCGTCAAAGGAAACTCGGTACCGACCTCAATTAACTGGTTCCCAGGATCAATACTCTCGACTCCAAAATTGGCGAATTCCTCATCGGCCACATTTACAAGAAAAGTTTTGTACCCTTCTGGAATCTGCTGCGTTTCTCCGACAAACCCGGATTCCTGAAAATCACTGATAATATATATTTCGCGATTGAGATTCAACCGCTCGGCTAACACTGCTGCTGCTGTAGCATAAGATTCATTCAGGTTACCGCGTCCATCAGTTAATTCAATGCGATCCAAAATATCGCGAGCTGTTTCCGGGTTGCCAAAGATATCTTCTCCGGAAGGCGAAGCATAACGACCATTTGTGGCTACCAGGCATAGTTCATCAGCTTGGCCGAGCATATCCAAAATTCTACCGGCACGTTTACGACTTAACTCAAAGATAACACCGTCTTTTGATGAAACGCCCATAGAGGCTGAATTGTCGATAATAATGACCGCTGAAACCGAAGCGTGCGACCCAAGATAGCCGCCTTTTGTGGCTGGCCGAGCAAAAGCCATTACCACCGCAAGTACTATCAGGGTGCGGATTAACAACAAGAGTAGTTGCTTAATTTTAATCGCTCGCACCTGATGCTTCTGCATCGCTTTTAAATACGCAATGGATGAAAACGGCACTATTTTCACTTTGCGTTTAGAAAACAGATGCAGCAAAAAAGGCAAAAGCGCCGCGGCAGCCGCAGTCAATATGGCTGTATTTAGAAAATTAAACATGTCTTAAATATTTTTCCATCATGTAAAACCGCAACTTGTATCAATAACCGGTGAACGGCTGACTAAGAAGTTGACGTATCTCGGCGTCGATAAAAGGAGACAGCGAATATGTCATCGCCTCCTGATAATAGGAGATGGCTTCATCGCGGCGACCTTCGAGATCTGCTATTTTACCCAACTCGTGTAGAATTCTCGTCCCGAAAATAACCCGCGTCGGATGCACCTCAAAATATTTGGCTTGTTCAAGAAAAGATTTTGCCGTCGCCAAGGGTGTTTTATCACACATTGCCAAGCCTAAATGAGCTTGCCCCAACCGAAGTAAAAACGCCGGACGGGCTTTACCAAACTGGTATATCTGCTCCATTTCATCGAGGGCATCAGCATAGTAATCCCTGGCCATCGTCGTATCTCCGGCAGCCAGTGATATTCTTCCCATCCATATTCCAGACGAAGCTTGTGATAATGGCGACGATCCTTCCTCAAGGTCTTTTCTAAAATAGGCTGTAGCGCTGTCCAAATTCCCATTTCGTAGATACGCTTCTCCCTTTTTATAGAAAATTGTTTTCATCGAAGAATCAATACTGTACAGATTATCATATATGGCAATCGCGGAATCATAGCGTCCGTCAATTAGCATCAAATTGCCATACACCATGTTATAGGTATTGTTAGTCGGGTCCATTGGCAATAGTTTTTGGTAGATCGTGATGGCAGAATCAAATTCGCCGTCCATATATCTATTCCAAGCTTCTTTGGCGTAAACAAACAGGGTATCATTGGTAGTTGTTATTACGCTTTTAAACTCATCAAGGAAACGATTCATCCCCGCTTTATTGTAAATATATTCGTCCCGCTCATAGTAATACCGAAAGTGATTAATACCAATGGAGACGGTATCTAAAGTTGAATGCCACTCATCTTCAAGAACCTCCAGCGGTTTCTTATATATTTCCTCAAATGATCCCGCCAAGGTTAGGTCGGTCGCTTTTTCATACAGTTGTTTGAATTGGTTAAACCCATAGGAGTCAATCAAAAATTTGGAGAATGATGATGCTATTGAGATATTGTTGTGTCCGGGCAAACTGTAATAATCAATAGATTTTAATGTCATCGAAAGCGGAGGAAGCTCACTATCCTGTTTCAGCTTGCGGGCATAGTAGTGAGGAAAATCATAGTATCCGGCCAATCCTTCGGATAATAACGGTGGAGCGTATCCCATAAAACGATAAATCCGAACCAGAAACACGGGGAACGGATCAATTGTATTGTACGAACCGGAATAAAGCATCATGCAGTTGAACCGGGCTGGATCAATCGCATAGCCGCTACGTTCATCCCAAGTCACTTCGGGCAATATACAAGGAGACAAGAAGCAGTTGACCTTTCCAGGGAAAGTCGGATCAAATCGTTTCTTAAAATCTTTATAGTTTAGTTCCAGGTAATCCCTGACCTGATTCCAGCGAGCATCTCCCAAAGTCTGATTAACAAAATATAAATCAAAATGGGCTGACGGATCAAATCGCCACACTCCTTCTTCACGAAAATTAAATCCGCAATCAGACAGATCTGAAGATACCGAATCAATACTCAGCGGAGAAATCCCAACCCGATATACTACCTGATTTTTCAATCGCACATTATCTACAAAATAAACTCCTCCGGGGAAGCTTTGAAACTTTTTGTACAGTGTTTGTGAATGAGGACCTATGGTATAAAGAGAAAACTCGCATAGATAAAACCCGGAATCATTATAAGATGCACTCAGGTCGAGAGTGAAATTTGAAATAAAGCTTGTGTTTTTTACATTCTCTGTAATCGTCAGCGGCTGTTTGGCAACGAGTTTATAATCGCCCGCCGTGTCTCTTTCACGAACGGTTACTTCAAACTGGATTTTCCTTGCTTCCAATTCGCCAACGACGAAGGAAAAGATTAAAGCCGCGGCAAAGAACAGTTTTATAAATTTCACAATTTCACCTCATTCTCATACTATTTAATACTTTATTATACGTCTCAGTACTCATTACCGTTCAACTCAAATAGATGCCGCCGGAGGCTGTCAGTCCAGATCAAGCTTTACTATTCGTTCACCATCTTTGATCGGAACAAAATTATACCGATTAACCTCGGTACAAAAATCAAGATCATCCTTCAAACCAATGGAAGCAAGATACTGCCCGTGCCGTGAGTTTATCGCCCATTCACGCCACTCATCCGGATGGTTTTCAACCAGTCGGCGGGCAAAATCTGAGGCATCATCAGTTTTTTTCCCATTAACAACCAGCCGAGATATTATCATCCCTGCTGCCAGAGTATCCTCGCCCGAAAACCTACTAACCGTTCCGGCGCAGCAAACAACCGGATCTTTCTCATATGTTCTCAAATGCGCTACAATCGCGTCCAGGCAGACAAAAGAACCTACAATCACATGGTCAAACTCAGAAAAGCGGCGCAGCAGTTTTGTCCCGTTAGTAGAGTTAAAAACGACTGTCTTCCCGCTTAAAGCCTCAGGCGACATTTCTCTGGGCGAATTCCCCAGATCGTATCCCTTGATGCGGTATCCTTCACGCTCTCCAGCCATGACTACGCCCTGCCCGAGCAGACTCTTTAGTTTTTCACCTTCTTTTATAGATCCTGCAAAATACAGTTCTTTGGCTCCGGCATCAAGAGCCGCTGACATACTGGTCGAGGCGCGAAAAATATCTATTATAATAACCGGCCGATCCCGATCAATCGAATCTGGCACTCCTGCCGGAATAGTGTAAAGCTCTATCATAAATATCGCTACTTGCTCTTCTTATAAAACGGCGGCTTGATTACTTCGGCGGTAAACCGCTTGCCCCGGATATCAATCTCAACGGTATTACCGGATTTTGCCAGTCGTTTGGGTACGTAGCCCATCGCTATCGGAATACCCAACGACGGTGAAACCGTTCCGGAAGTGATCTCGCCAACGACTTCATCGCCTTCCATAATAGTGTATCCTTTACGCGGGAAGCACTTGTCTTTGAGAACCAGACAGACTAATTTCCGTTTCGGTTTCTCTTCTTTGATTTTTACAACAGCGTCGGAGCCTATAAATGGTCCCTTGGCCGGCTTTACAATCCATCCCAGACCGGATTCAATCGGATTGGTCGTTTGATCAATATCATTCCCGTACAGCGCCATTTTCATTTCAAGGCGCAGACTGTCACGAGCTCCGAGACCAATCAATTCCAGATTGTATTTTTTGCCCGCAGTCATAATCGCCTGCCAGATTTCCGGTCC
This sequence comes from Candidatus Zixiibacteriota bacterium, assembly GCA_023138975.1. Classification (GTDB taxonomy): domain Bacteria; phylum Zixibacteria; class MSB-5A5; order GN15; family JAAZOE01; genus JAGLON01. The sequence goes on along the minus strand of JAGLON010000002.1, from coordinate 149,774 downwards.
GTCTTCCGGAGGAATATACAGTTCAAAACCATCCTCGCCGGTATATCCGGTTCGAGAGAACAGGGTCACTTTTCCGGCTATCTCCTCTTCGGCAGCATTGTAGTAAGTTAGGCCATCAAGATCAAAATCGGTGAGCTCTTCCATCAGTTTTTTTGCGTCCGGTCCTTGAATGGCCAGCAAAGAAAAATCGTCGCTGCGGTTGATAAGTTCCACGCCATCGATTAAATGATCGCTGAGCCATTTGAAGTCTTTATCAATATTGGCGGCATTGACAACCAGCATATAATGGTCATCCAGATTATAAACCAGCAAATCGTCAACAATTCCGCCATCCTCAAAGGTCATGCAGGAATACTGTATTTGCCATGTGTCCAAAGCAGCAACGTCATTGGTGGTCATCATTTGAAGGAACTTTAGCGCATTGGGTCCAGCCACTGCAAATTCGCCCATGTGCGATAAATCAAACAATCCCACACCATTTCTGACCGCATTATGTTCCTTGATAATACCGCCGTATTGCACCGGCATATAATATCCGGCAAACGGTACCATTTTGGCTCCAGCCTCAATATGAAAATCAGTATAGGCTGTTTTCTTTAGATTATCTTTATTTTCTGACATTAAAAACTCTCGCTTATATAAGGATGATCCCCCGGCCGAACCGGTGGCAATTCATCGTTTAAATTCACAGATACGCCAACGACAATGATGCATCGTTAGCGCATCAATATTAATCAGATCTTTTGTTGTACCGCGGCATTATAACACCGCAACGTATATTACTTTCCACCGCCTCTGGTATAGTTCAATAATCCGCCTGCGCGGACGATTTGAACCTGACGCGGAGTCAGCGAATAAGTTACCTGAATATCAAACTTTTTAGTAATGTTCTTAACTGTTAAATCAGCCCCGGTAGCAATGATATCAGACACCAGCGGCAGTTTTAACTTATCGCCTTGTTCAATCTTTTTGTAGTCGGCCGGGTCGGCAAAAGTTAACGGTAAAATTCCAAAGTTAATTAGGTTGGCCAGATGAATTCGGGCGAATGATTTAGTTAAAACCATTTTAATACCCAGATACATTGGCGCCAAAGCGGCGTGCTCGCGGGAAGAGCCTTGGCCATAATTATCACCGCCAATTATAAACCCGCCGCCTTTTTCCTTACACCGGCTGACAAATCCAGAGTCAACCATATAGTACACAAATTCAGCGATTTTGGGAATATTTGACCGCAGCGGAAGAACCTTGGCTCCGGCCGGCATAATATGGTCGGTCGTAACATTGTCTCCCGTTATCAACAGCACTTCACCTTCTAATGAAGATGACATGGCCGTGTTTATCGGAAGCGGTTGAATATTCGGGCCGCGGAGGATTTTTACTTTGCCCGGAGTTTCAGACGGCTCGAGAATTCCGGAATCATCTATTTTCATTTTTTCCGGCATTTTAACTTTCGGGTATGTTTTCAATTCACGCGGGTCGGTAATATAACCGGTAATAGCCGCGGCTACGCAAGTCTCCGGGCTAGCCAGGAAAACCTGAGCGTCTTTTGTACCCGAGCGGCCGGGGAAGTTGCGGTTAAACGACCGCACCGATACCGCGCCGGAACTTGGCGCCTGCCCCATGCCTATGCACGGACCACAACCGGATTCTATAATTCTTGCACCGGAAGCAATAAGGTCAGTCAAAGCGCCGTTATCTGCAATTGCCTCAAAAACCTGTTTCGAGCCGGGTGAGATAGTGCAGGAGACATCTGTGTGAACCTTTTTACCCTTAAGCAGGCTGGCTGTAATCATTAAATCAGTAATAGAGGAGTTCGTACAGCTTCCGATACATACCTGATCAACCTTAACCCTTTTAATCGCCTTAACTTTGACAACACTGTCGGGCGAATGCGGTTTGGCAATCATCGGTTCCAATTTGGACAAATCTATCTTGATAACTTTGGCATATTTGGCATCTTTATCGGCTTCCAGAGGCACCCAGTTTTTGGCACGCTTTTGGAGCTTCATAAATGCTTTGGTGTTCTCATCGGAAGGAAAAATCGAAGTCGTAGCACCCAATTCGGCTCCCATATTGGTAATGGTGGCGCGCTGAGGCACGGTCAATTTCTTTACTCCGGGACCGCCATATTCAATGACACGCCCAACACCGCCCTTGACTGATAAAACCCGGAGAACTTCGAGTATTATATCTTTGGCAGTTACAAACGGTTTCAGTTTGCCCGTCAAAAAGACATTAACTACTTCCGGCATACTCAGATGAAAAGCACCGCCGCCCATAGCAACCGCTACATCAAGACCACCGGCTCCCATAGCCATCATCCCGATACCGCCGCCAGTTGGAGTGTGAGAATCGGAACCGAGGAGAGTCTTACCCGGAGCACCGAATCTTTCGAGATGTACTTGATGGCAGATACCATTACCCGGTCGGGAAAAATAGATGCCGTATTTTGATGCTACAGATTGTAGATACTTATGATCGTCGGCGTTTTCAAAACCGGATTGAAGCATATTATGGTCAACATAGCTGACTGAAAGCTCGGTTTTAACTTTTTTCAGCCCTAATGCCTCAAATTGCAGATATGACATCGTCCCGGTCGCGTCCTGCGTCAGGGTCTGATCAATTCTAATCGCAATGTTTTCGCCGACTTCCATTTTACCGTCAATCAAATGAGCAGAAATTATTTTTTCGGCAATATTCTTTCCCATTATAGCTCTCCTGTCTGAAGATTATTTCTCACCTGTAGGAACTAATAAAACATCGAAAACGTAAGAAAGTCAACAGATTATTCCTCGCTGACTTGAACTTTGGCCGGAAAAACTTTATACTATCAATCATGAAAACTACTCCTAATAATAGAAACTGCTATACCGGAAAAATTGCTGATTCTGGTCTGACTATTGATATAGACGCTCCTGCGAAAATTAACCTCTTTCTAAAAGTTACCGGGAAACGTCCGGACGGTTATCATAATATATTTTCCTGGTTTCAGGCTCTTGACTTGGCTGACTCTATTAAAATCACCAAAATCCCCGGAAATGATATCAAGATTAAAACAAACCATCCAGATGTTCCCGAAGACGAAAGCAATCTGGTTTGCAAAGCCATCCGGCTAATGCAGGACAGATTTTCTCTCGATTCCGGATTTCAGATCAATCTGGAGAAGAATATCCCGGTCGCGGCCGGTCTGGGAGGTGGTTCATCCGATGCTGCCTCTGCAATTAAAGGGCTCAACCGGCTGTTTAATCTCGGTCTGTCGAGTCAAAAAATGTCCAAAATCGGGCAAAAAATAGGCTCTGATGTCCCATTTTTCTTCAGTAGCGGGCAGGCGGAGGTCTCCGGCCGTGGTGAAATCGTGAAAAACATCGTTTTACCCACTGATTATTGGGTACTCTTAGTGACTCCCCGATTTGCGATTCGAGCCTCGGAAGCCTATGAAAGACTTAAATTAGACTTGACAGAACCACTGGATAATTGTAACTTTACTTGTTGCCGGAAGGCATCAGAGTTATTTGAAGTGATTTCCGATGTTGCGAACGATTTAGAAAGAGCACTGCGCAGCGCTCATCCGTTATTGGGTGAGATAAATGATAAATTAGCAAACACTCGGGCAGGGGTCGTCAGGCTTAGTGGTAGCGGCCCGACTGTGTTTGCCTTGTTTGATAATGACGCTCTTTTAGAGAAAGAATTCGCATCGTCCTTTGTGGGGAAAGGATTGGATTGGCGATTCGCGAATCCTGTAATTCTACCGCATTAAGGTGAGCTAACCGATTAACAGCGGGAGGAAGCAGCCGTGGAAATCACAGAGATCAGGATTACGTTACGAAATGAGGAAAAGTTGAAGGGGTTTGCAAATGTAACCTTTGACAATTCCTTCGTTGTGCGTGGGCTCAAGATAATTGCCGGTAATTCGGGATATTTTGTGTCAATGCCGAGTCGTAAACGGCCGGATGGATCGCATCAGGATATTTGCCATCCGATCAATAACGAGACTCGGAGAAAAATTGAGGAGAAAGTACTTGAGGCTTACGAAGTTGAATTGAAAGCCTCGACTGCTCAACAAGTTTAAGAAAAATTTTTGGGGCGTCGTCAAGCGGTAAGACACAAGCCTTTGGAGCTTGCATTCGCAGGTTCGAATCCTGCCGCCCCAGCCAGATAGATAGTAACTATGGTTCGCCTGCCTAAGGTTTCAGCGAGAACCGACGGCGGGTTTTTTATCAGGGTAATTGGCGAGCGGAAAATAGATAATGCTAAATAATAAACATGTACGCATCATCTGTGGGTCGGCTAACAGGCCGCTGGGCATTGCAATTGCCCGCAAATTGAATGTTCCTCTGTGCAATACGGAGATGAAGCTCTTTTCTGACGGCGAAGTCTTTGTGCAGATTAATGAGAACATTCGCGGAGCAAATGTTTTCATTATTCAGCCGACTAACCCTCCCGCGGAAAACATCCTTGAGTTGTTAATGCTCATCGAAGCCTCCAGGAGAGCCTCGGCGAAGAACATTACCGCCGTTATCCCCTATTATGGATACTCTCGATCCGACCGGAAAGAAATGCCCCGGGTTTGTATTGGCGCCAAGCTGATCGCTGACTTATTAGTTTCAGCCGGAGCCAACCGGGTAATCACGATGGATCTTCATGCCGCTCAGATTCAGGGATTTTTTACGATACCGGTAGATCACCTGTACTCGTCTATCATATTCAACGGCTTCCTGAAAGAAATCCCCACCAAGAATTTAGTCGTCGTCAGTCCTGATGTTGGTTCGATTAAAGTCGCCCGTTCATTTGCTAAAACGATGCATGCTAATCTGGCCATTATCGATAAACGTCGTCCGGTTCAGAATCAGGCCGAGGTCGTTAATATTATTGGTGAAGTTGACGGTTGCGACGTTATTATCCGTGATGATATGATCGATACCGCCGGCACCCTGGCAGCTGCCGCCACAGCTCTCAAGGCTAACGGCTGCGGTAAAATATTCGCTTGTACCGCTCATGGAGTACTCTCCGGAGAAGCTCTGGAAAAAATTGATAACTCCCCGATTGAAAAAGTAATTATTTCCGATTCGATTGATAATTCGAACCGGAACCTTTCTGATAAATTTGTAATTTTAAGTTGTGCGGAAACGTTTGCCGAGTCTATAGACAGGATCGAAACCGATGCGTCGGTCTCAATTATGTTTAGAGAATAGAGGTGACAATATTTCTGGAGGTTTGAATAGATGAAAGAGCTGAATCTGAAAGTCCAAAAAAGAGACGAGGTGGGCAAAGGTCCCAACCGGCGCCTGAGAAGCGACGGCAACATTCCCGCAGTGGTTTATGGTCCTGATATTGAGCCTATTGCGATTAAAATTGATTTTCGTGAACTGTACGGCATAATGCATGGCAAATCTTTGTCTTCCATTATCAATCTGGATATCGAAGGCGATGACGGCCCGGCCCGGCCGGTCATTATTCGGGAATTGCAGAAAGACCCGGTTTCCGGAGATCTTCTTCATATTGATTTCCGCAATATTGATATGAGCAAACCGATTACGCTGACTATTCCTGTCCGCACCGTAGGTATTCCTGACGGTGTAAAAAACTTCGGCGGAATCGTATCCATGATTCGCCGCGAAATCGAAATTTCGTGTCTACCGACCGCAATTCCTGAGGAAATAGTCATAGACATTGAGGCCCTCGGAGTCGGCGATTCTATCCATGTTTCCGAAATTGATGCGCAGGGTATAGATATTTTAACCGATCCGGTTCGCACCATCGTCACGGTCGTCGCCCCGACGGTCATCAAGGAGCCTACTGTTGCTGAAGATGAAGAAATCGAAGGCGAAGAAGGCGCTGAAGGTGAAGAAGGCGCTGAAGGTGAAGGCGAAGCTAAAGAAGGCGAAGCCAAAGAAGGTGATGATAAAGATAAAAAAGATGGCGACAAGAAAGACGACAAGAAAGACGGCAAAAAAGACGGCAAAAAATAGTCATTTGCCTGTTTCGATTTATAAAACTGAACACAAAAAAACCTCGCTTTTCGGCGGGGTTTTTTGATTTTTGCAAGATTCTCTTACGGCCTAATTGTAATCATATTCATAACAAAGAGGTGGTGGTGGACCGCCTTTGAAAATAAAGTTTATCAGATAAACCGTATCGCCAACGTTTATTGTACCGTCACAATTGGCATCGCCGGTTCTGAAATCCGGAAGAGCCGCCGGCCCCCCCTGAAATACATGGTTAACCAGATACACAGCATCACCAACATTTACTCTTCCATCGTTGTTGGCATCACCACGAGTTACCGCCAGTAACGCCCGTAGCGGATGTACCATCCCATAACCATACTTTTGATGAGGCGGGCTTGTAATAGAAATAGACATCTCCGGGTCGGCTGAGTTCTTTATTACTTCTCTTAATTGGTAATTTGTCAACTCCGGTCTTCTGGATAAAACCAAGGCTCCAACACCAGCGGCTACCGGCTGGGCTGATGAAGTGCCGGCAAAGCTACACAGGTAATTGACATCATCTGTCGGACCGCAATCATAAGCATCACCGGTTCTGTTACCGCCCAGTTCACCCATCTGATCAGTTGTCCATATTTTATCCACATGAGCTATGAAGGAACCACCGGGTGCTACGACATCGACTTTACTATAATTACTGTAGCTCCATATTCTGTCATCAGGGTCTATCGAACCAACCGATATTACCTGATACATTATGCCAGGATAGGTAGTATTCCCGCTATAAGTGTTACCTGTGGAATGGAATATACCGCACCCCTTTCCGTCCCGGCCATAATAGGATGCCCGCCATGTTGCTTGATGAACAATATCCACAGGGACATTATAGTGCCAGCTACTTGCCAGTATATCAGCACCCATAATCCACGCCGTATCTATCGCTCTTCCCATAACTGATACGGAAATACCGTGGCAACATTCAGTATACAATGAATCAAAACTTGACATAATTTTTATGGGTAGTATCCTGCAATTAGGCGCGACACCACAGACACCCGTGTTGGGATCATTGGCTGATAATGAATCAACCGTATATCCGGCTCCTATTATACCGGCGCATGCCTGCCCGTGATAACCGTATCCCGGATTATTACAAGGAACAGGTGTATCATCCCCACAGGCAAAATCATACCCCTGCAATATTCTTGATGCCGGTATATCTTCATGCACCGCAACACCATCGTCCAGTACAGCAACGACTATATCAGGACTTCCAGCCGTTATTTCAAAGGCGGTAATTTCCGGTTGTGAGGCTGAAGTATTAAAGACTCGCTGCATTGCCCATTGATTTGACCAGTAATAATCGTAAACCGGAGTACCGTCTAATACAATTCCCCCAAGAAAATCAGGATGTGAAAACTCTACTTCTGAAAGCTCATAGTAATAGTTAGCCATTTCAAGAGTTGGCATTACGGCATTTGCATTGACTTTCAATAAATACTCTTTGGGTGCATAGTTCTTTTCATAAACTATTTCAACTCCGTTGGCATCATTTAGGCTGTCTATAAAAAAGTATGATGTAGATTCTTGAAACTTACAGCAGAATGACTCCCCAACTAAAAAATTTTCTCCGGGAGCACACATGTAATAAGGATTTACCATTTTTACACTGGCACTGCTTCTCAATGTATCAGTGAACTCACTATACCCGATTGAAGAATTGAGTGCAAATGTCTGAAAATCCCCAATACTCTCTTCATCTTCAATTAAAGAATTTATCCGATTATAATAATTTGCATATTGCCCAATTGTATCCAAAAACACCTCGTCGGAGAATAATATTGTTATTTTGTTGGAATCTACTAGTAACGGCACTTGCCGATTATCCGAATAGTAATATTGAGCCAATACGTTACCGCTCAATATAATAACTGCAAATCCAACCATGAATAGTTTCTGAATATTTCTCATTCTATTTCCTCCTCTATCATTTTTTAGTGCAAACTGTTTCCGGTATTGTTTGATCGCCAAATTGGTAGCTACCAATAACTTTAAAACCCTTCGCATCTATTAATAAAATATGGTATCCGCCCATGCTCCAAGGTGTTGCCATCAAGTATTTACCGTCGGAAGTTAACGCAATGTGCTCCGGTTCCCAAAAATCTTGCACCAATGTAGTTATTGATGTCACTAACTGCTCTGTTTCCACATCATATACATCAATCTTCATTCTCGGCATCTCTGCGTCTGTGTAGGGAGTGTTGACGAAATAAATATATCTACCGTCCGGACTGACGGCCGCGTCTTCGCCCCATGTTCTCAAAGGTGCCTGTAGGACCCGAACAGAATCTTTACCGAAATCGGTGACTGCGAAATAAAGAAGATGTCCTTGATTCCCGATAAGAAACAGTTTCTTCATATCGACTGTAGGCCAAATATTATAAACTCTGAAAAGCGATCCATTTCGGGTTAATTTAAAAGAATGTTCTATAGAATCTCCGTTGATATTGTATGACACTACGTTGCTGTCTTTATTGTAAATGTAGTACTCGGAATTATAGCAGAAATGCCCGGAACCGAAAGAACTGGTATCAAAATAAAATTCCTGATAATTATCAGTTCTAAATAACTTCGTCCCATCAGCAAAAGATTTATAATACTCTGAATTGACTGACGTTTGTATCAAACAACAATACTCAATCGTAGAGAGAATTATCTCTTTTCTTGTAAGATCATAAAAACGCACGCCCGTTCGGCCAGCCAATATGAGTTTTTCATCATTTCCCACGACCGCCATATCATAGACTTCAAAACTATCAATAGTAAAGGAATCGATGAAAGCTTCTTGCTCCACAGAGAAAGTTTTCACTATCGATCTGTTGTCAGCCAATCTGCTGGCCACATAAAAGAGATGTTCTTCTGGTGGTGGCGGTGGGTCGGTCGGTTTCTTGCCGCATCCGGATCCGGATGCTATCAGCGCGATTATCAGCCCGCTTACCGCTATCAGAGCTTTGATGGAGATTGTTTTCATAATATGTCCCTCGATGTGAAAGCGCTTCCGATGATACTATGACAATAGTATATCTATATAACATAGTTATTCTTCTATTGTCAAGACGTATATATAACTATTTTGTTTAAGTATCTTTTATAATAAGTATTGAGCTGTAATAAGTCTTCTGTGCTTTTGTAGGCTTTTTATGTATATTATCCGGCATGACAGCTTATAGACTTCAACAGATAATTCATACTCTTGCTCTTTCTTTAATTCTCTGGGTACCGTTGCAGAATGCACCTGCAATGGCCCGAATCGAGCTAAATAAGATAAAAACAGAGAAGCAAAACACCAATGCGTTGAGTGAACTTCCCCGAACCGGAGTCGAAGTCCACAAAATTAATCGGATGGCTCTGGCCGTGACTAATAACGGCTTTTTTGGTACAGGATACTTCCGCGGGCGTCCAGTTGATCCGGAAACCGGAAAGAGTGCGCGGTCTTGTATATACCCGATAAATTCCAATATCGAATACCTCTGGACCGGAGCGCTTTGGTTTGGCGCTATCGTAGGTCACGATACTCTCGTATCCATCGGCGCTGGAATGTACTATTACAATATGGAGCTTTGGCCTAATTCAGACGATGGTGCCGCAATCATTCGAAAATCTAATCAACCATTTTCCCGCAACTATGCTCTCGATGCTGTCTCCGAAGAAGATATTATTGCCCACTACACCGACACCGTCACCAATCCCGCTTTAATCCGTGAAGACCCGATAGATAATCGTCCCCACCAACCGCTGAATCTTGATATTTCGCAAAAAACATATGCCTGGAGTTATCCGTATGCTGAGGATTTTATTTTATTTGATTTTGAAATAAAAAACATCGGCCCCTATCCCATCAAGAAGCTCTATATCGGCATCGTGATTGAAGCGATCGTATTCCATACTTCCAAATCGGGGGCTGATGAAACCTGGCGCGACGATATTTGCGGATACAAGGAAACGATTCCTTCGCCATTTTGGCCCGGCTATACCGACACCGTCCGGGTTGCCTGGGTAGCTGACAACGACGGCGACCCCAACGGCCGCTTTTTTGACGGAACCTCGGCCACCAGTGTTACCGGAGTACGAGTCATCCGTACCCCTTCGGATACTCTCAATTATTCATTCAACTGGTGGATAACGAATTTTAACGCATCACTGGATTGGGGTCCCCGGCAGGTTACTGAGGAAAAGCCGTTTAGAAGTTTCGGACCGACTTTCGGCTCGGCAGTTGGTGACAGGAATAAATATTACATCCTCAGCACACCCGAATTTGATTATGACCAGTTGGAATGCGCCGTATCACACTCAGGAGAAAATTGGCTGAATCCTCCCCGGAATGCCGAGGACTTTGCCGACGGACACAATCCCATATATTTGTTAAGCTTCGGTCCCTTTGACGTGACACCGGGACAAACCCTGCCGGTCACAATGGCCTATATTGCCGGAGAGGATTTTCACCACAGTCCGAGAGCCTATGATGATTTATTCGACTCCTATAATCCCTGGCCGTACATGAACCAGCTCGACTACAGTGATTTGGGCCTCAACTCAATCTGGGCTGACTGGATTTATGATAATCCCGGCTACGATACCGATGGCGATGGCGATTCCGGCCTGGCGAAATGGTTCTACAATATTGACAGTACCGACTCCAACTATGAGTATTATCGAGGCGACGGTGTTCCGGATTTTCGCGGAGCTGCTCCGCCGCCATCACCCCGTTTGGCCGTAACTCCCGATTATGGAAAACTCATTCTTCGCTGGAACGGGCAGAATTCTGAAAACTTCGTGGACATCTTTTCGGGAGAAAAGGATTTTGAGGGATACAAGGTATATATCGGTGACGGCAATCGCCGGTCTGATTTTATCCTCGTTGCTACCTATGACAAACGCAACTATAACCGCTATCAATGGCAGCCTCTTCGACAGCGATGGGAAGTTTCTCATGCCCCTCTTGATTTTGATTCATTAGTTTTAATATACGGGCCTGACTTTGATCCCGAGCTTTATACCGAACAAAATTCACTCAGAGCCGACGACCCTCGCAACCCGACCGGACTCTATACTTATTTTACTCCGGTCAACTGGAACGATGACGACCTCTCAAGTCCTTATGGAATTCACAAGGCATACCCTGATGCGGATATTAGCGACTCAAGTGATACTACTGACGAGGGTTTTCATCGCTTCTATGAATACGAGTATATCATTGACAACCTCCAGCCGACACGGAAACAGTTTGTGTCAGTGACAGCCTTTGATTACGGCAGTCGGACACATAAACTCTCGGCTTTAGAAAGTTCTCTTTTGGACAATGATATTGTGGCTTATCCACTGCCCTCCGTCGCAACTGTGGAACATGAACGGCTGAAGGTTACCGTCTATCCCAATCCGTATCGGATTGATGGCGGATACGCTCGAGACGGTTATGAAAATCGTGAACGAATCAAAGCCGCTGAGCGAGCCAGAGCAATCCATTTCGCCAATCTACCCCGGATTTGCACTATTAGGATTTTCACTATTGATGGAGATTTGGTCAAGGAAATAAGGCACTACTTTCCTGAGGGGGGACCGGAAGCACAGCACGAAACATGGAATATGATATCTCGAAATACTCAGGCAATAACAACTGGAATATATCTCTGGTCAGTTCGTTCCGAAATGGGTGAGCAGATAGGCAAGCTGGTAATCATAAAATAACTTAAAATCATGTATTAATCCTCATCATTCACAAGTAGAGTTGTCTATTAAAAACGCAAACATCATCGTCGGAATAAGCACCGCAAGAAATGCTATTTTGTCCTTGCTAAAAACAGTTTATAAACGTATATTTCTTATACTTCATTGACTTTCTGCGAATTGTTAATTTCACATTCCAAAAGAATAACGCACGATAGAGGATTATTTTAGATTTTGGAATAATTTCGAAAGGATGATGTTATGTCCAAGACGAGACTCAGGCTTATGTCTATGAATCTTGAAAACTTGTTTTCTCCCGGTGAGAATTTCTATGGAAAGAGCTACACTGTGGACGAATACAAGAGTAAAATCAAATGGATTGCCAGTATTATTTCAAGCTCGGTGGTCCATTGCGTGGCCGTGACTGAGCTTGGCAGTATCTCAGAGACCTGTATAACCGATATCATTGCTGCCGTTAATAAACTGGACGAGCAAGACAATATGACTGCCGGTGATATCAATATGCCGCCATTTGCTCATTCTTTCGCCGGTGAGCCCGGTAGAGGAAGCGCTATCCGAAACGGCATTATTTCACGATTTCCTATTTCCAAGACAGGAATTCTGGATAGCTACCCGGATGACTTTGTCGTTGACTTATTCGACCCTCAGGATAGCCAGTGGAAAGAAGTCCCCTCTTCCGGCTACAGCCGCCCTGTGACCTTTGCTACCATTACCCCTCCGCATGGAGCTAACCCGTTTAATATGTTTGTGGTACATCTAAAATCAAAACGCCCTCGTACGGCCAATCATGATGATAGCAATATTGCCATTGGAACTGCACGTTCAGCTATCCAGCGCAACATCGAAGCGGCAGCACTTAGGTATTATTTTGACGAATTCCTGCCCGATCAATACGACTCCGATAAGAACATCGCGACTTTTGTCATGGGTGATTTCAACGACACCCCGACATCGGTTCCGGCAGAAAACATTCGCGGCTCTTTTGATACCCGTCCCGGCCCAGCTTCTCCCTGGTCTGGCCCGGATAAGAAACGGTTGCTAAACTGCGCCCGGCTGCATCTCAAGTTCAGCGCCTATGAGGATAAACTGTTTTCCTACGTTCATAACGAAAGTTTCACTCTGATTGATCATATTTTTGTATCCGAACATCTCGTTAGTAAATTTAAGAGAATGGAGATATTCAACGATCATGTTTTCCGTCATCAGGAAATAAAGATAGATACTGATATTGACAAGCAGTGGAAATCGACTGTATCCGATCACGGTGTGATTGTCATCGAGTTAAACAGGATGCTAAAAACCTGAAATTGACAGTAATGGGCTTTGCTTTTTTGTATCTTTTATTGCGCCCAAATAATCTATTTGAATCAGCGGCAATATTTTTTTATACTGTCATATATAAAAATATTAAAAAATCAAGATACGGAGGTTGGTCTCATGAGGAAAATCGCTGTTGTCTTATCCGGATGCGGCGTCAATGACGGCGCTGAGATACATGAATCGGTCGTTACTCTATTGGCTATTAAACGAAATGGTGCCGAATATGCCTGCTTCGCGCCTGACAAACCACAGCTTCACGTCATCGACCATGTCAAAGGCGCTCTCGCCGAGGAAACCCGGAATGTCCTAACAGAATCAGCCCGCATTGCACGGGGCGTAATCAAACCGCTTTCCGATTATAATCCGGGAGATTTTGACGCTTTGATTTTCCCCGGAGGATTCGGAGCGGCCAAAAACCTGTTTACGTTCGCCATTGACGGAGTGGACTGCTCTATTGATGACGAAGTCAAAAACTCTATTCTTAGTACTAACAAGGCCGGAAAAACAATCGGCGCCATGTGTATTGCGCCGGCTCTTTTGGCTAAAGCATTTGAAGGCTCCGGGAAATCAATTACCGTCACTATCGGCCAGGATGATGGAGTCGCATCGGCGATTGAAACGATGGGAGCCAAGCATAAGAAAACCGCGGTTACTGATACCTGTATTGACACCGAGAATAAAATCGTAACGACTCCGGCCTATATGGCTACCGAGAATATCGCCGATGCAGCCGAAGGAATCGAAAAACTGGTTTCCAGTGTTATTAAAATGTGCTAAGGTCAAAACCGCTCACATGAATCTTCGAATAACCCGTTCTCGAAAAAGGCCTGTTCTGTCAGGTCTTGCGGTCGCCTCTGGCGGACGTGTGACCTGACAGTCCCACAACTCGCTTTTAAAAGCGGGTTGTTTATTTTTGATTAGGTTAACTCCCTGCAACTTACTAAGTTTCATGTCGTCTAATAGGAAACGTAAAGGATCTTTTGAATGCGAAATACTCTATACTACCCTGGTTTTCTTCTGACTATAATCGCTCTGATGATTTCATCTCAAACCTCTGCTCAGAATCAGCAATCTATTCTCCCCGGAATTGATTATACAATAATAGACACAACCATCAATCCCATTGATGATTTCTACCGTTTTGCAAATCAGAAATGGCTCGATACCGCCCACATCCCTGAAGGATTTGGTAGATACGGCTATTTTGATATCATGTCGGAAAAAATCGACCGGGATATCTTAGCTATGATTGATGACCGGCAATCTTCGAGAGAAAAAACTAATACCAGAACGGCGATAACAAACTTATACCTTTCGGGAATGGATTCTACCCTGTTAGAAAAGGGCGATTTCAAATTACTCGCAGATATTATCGCCCGCATTGACAGCATTCAGACCAAATCCGAGTTGGCTCCGGTGTTGGCTCAACTTCAATTATGGCACATAAACCCATTCTTTCAAATGCATGAACCGAAATCTCCTGAGATGAAAGGCATACAGTACTTCTATCTGAAACAATGCTGGTTGACACTTGGCAGTAAAAGCGATTATGACTTTGGCGGCGATGACGGAGAAGAAAAACGGGCAATATATAAAAAGTACATCAGTGATATCTTAATATCAACCGGTCATGCACCAGAAACTATAAATGAAGATGCCGAGAAAATTATTGCAATTGAAGAACGTTTGTCTGCGATACAGATGGACCCGGAAAATGTAAATGATCCTGATAAAACGTATAATGAATATACGGCGATTAAACTCAAACAACTTGTCTTCAGATTCGACTGGGCCGGGTATTTTTCGGAACTTGGAATCGCTGATACCGGGAAAATTATCATCGGGCAACCGGGATACTTCAGAAGAACCGGCAACATTATCCGTGATCTTGATCTTGAATCTATAAAATTATACATAAAATGGCGGGTGTTGTATAAATGCGGTCCATATCTAAATGGAGCGCAGTTTCTGGCATTCATGGATTTCAAACAAAAAACCGCACATTGGATATCTATCCCCCGCGATGTTTTTATTTTCGATGCCGTTAAGCATACTTTTTCAAAGGCTCTCAACCGCATGTATATCGACAACTATTTCCCGCCGCTCAAAATAGCGAAAGTTGTCAAAATGATCGGAAACCTCAAACAGGCATTTTCAAACCGGATAAAAAACTCAACCTGGATGTCGGATGATTTCAAACTCTGGGCACTCGAAAAACTTGATGCCATCAAAGTAAAATTGGGAGAATCACCTGATTTTACCGCTTATAACGATCTCACTTTAGATCCCGGTCAACCATTCATCAGAAATTTATTCACTGTCCGCGAATACAAATGGAAGAATCACTTTTTGAAATTCGGCCAGCCAATAAAACCACAAGACTGGAAAGTAGCATCATACTCAACTAATGCCTGGTACTATCACAATGACAACACCGTTATTCTTCCTGCCGGGAGTGTCAACGAGTTGTATTCCGAAACTGATGATGCCTGGAACTACGGTACTCTGGGCCGCCGCATCGGTCATGAGATGACACACGGCTTTGACGATAATGGAATACATTATGATAAAGACGGCCAAAGACGAAGCTGGTGGTTCGAAATTAAGAACTGGTTTAGCTCGGATTCCAAGCAGTTTAAAACCCGGGCAGAACAATTAGTAGAACAATTTAACCATTATACCGTCTTAAAAAATCACTCTGTAAACGGTGAATCTACTCTGAGTGAAAACATCGCCGACCTCGGCGGATTAAATATTGCCTTCGATGCGTTTCAGATTTCTCAGGAAGGAAAAAAACCGGACACGATAAACGGCTATAGTCCCAATCAAAGATTTTTCCTTTCCAATGCTCAAATGTGGCGCGAACTATTCATAGATCAAATCCTGATTAATTCGGCCAATGGATATCATGCTCCGCCAGAATTCAGAACCAATGGAATCGTTTATAATATTCCCGGATTCTACGATGCCTTTGCAACAGATAGCCTGACAGTAAACGTAAAAACCGATTCGACCCGCATTACGATTTGGTAGAAGATAGAGTCACTGAATCATCTGAACTGTTCTTTTATCATTAATCAATATCACATTCTACATGAGTGCCTTCTCAAATGTGATGGACATTTGTGCAGGTGTTTAATAAACTGTACTGACGACAAAAACAAACCAATATGGAGAGACACACAATGGAAATTCAGACAAAAGACCTTACCGTTCAAAAAGTTGCCTATATCAGGCATATGGGTCCCTATCAGGAATGCGGTCCGGCTTGGGAAAAGCTGTACGAATGGGCTATGAAAAACGGTATCGATATTAAAAAATCACTCTGGATTGGCGCATCGTACGATGATCCGGAAAACACCCCACCCGAAAAAATTCGCTACGATGCCTGTGTTGTCATCCCGGAAAACTTCAAAGAAGACGATACGGTAAAAGTACAGGAACTCCCCGGAGGCAAATATGCCATGGCAATTCATATGGGCGCCTATAAAAATATTGGCGAAACGTATAAGAAAATGTTTAGCGAAGGGCTCCCTAAAGCTGACTTAAGTATCCGTATGGCGCCGTGCTATGAATACTATATTGGCGATTGCACAGGCATTCCAGAAGAAAAATTAAAAACAGAATTATACATTCCGATTAGTTAAAAGCCCCTCTCTCTCAATCCCTGTAAAGAAATTCGGAGTTTTGATTCTGACAAAGCTCCGAATTATTTTGAGTTTTCTATACATATTATCAAGCATCTGACGTATTATACTAATAGTCACCAATTGACCTCAAGTCATTGTACATAAGGGAAACTGAGTGGGCACTCTCGATCGAAAAGAACGCGAAAAAGAACAGAGGCTAAACGAGATTCTGGATGCGGCCGAAAGAGTTTTTATCGCCAACGGCTATCACAATTGCACCATGGACCAGATAGCCGAAGAAGCTGAACTCAGTAAAGGTACGCTCTATTTATATTTCAAATCTAAAGAGGCGATTTTTGTCGGTTTGGATTGGCGCGGAACAAAAATTCTTCGGAAACGATTTCAAGAGGCATATGACACGGTTGAAATAGGCCGCCAAAAAGTTATTGAAATCGGCCGGTCGTATTTTCAGTTCGTCGCGGATTACCCCCTTTATTTTCAAATGATGAACCATGCCGTCGGTCGTCCTTCGGATATCACTCAGTCATTGGAAGAAGAAGCTGTTTATCAGAAATGTCAGGAAGAAGAAGGCGCGACCCTCGCTGTCCTGGCCGATGCAATTTCATGCGGTATCGAGGACGGTTCTGTCGCTGATGATGTTGAGCCTCTTCAGACAGCGATATTATTATGGGCGATGAGTAACGGGGTTATTCAACTGCATCATAATCACGGAGAGGACATCAAGAACTGGTTCGAGATAGATCCCAGTTTTCTTTTTGATAAATTCTTTGCCTTTATCGACGGCGCGATAGCACCCAAGCCTTAAACTCGTTTTTTCATAAACCGATGCACCAACAGCACCGCTGCTACCAATGCTCCTAACGGCAGCCATATCCAGAGTATTTCAAACACCATCGTATTCAATCCCCATTCCGAAAAGAATGACCGAATACCCAAGGGTGATACTGGAATCGGCCGCCACGGGAAGAAAAACCTTGCATCGGTAAAGGGCGAAAACAGCGCGATGCCCGGTCCGCCGTTGGTGAGCATATCCATGAGCGGATGCAGGGCGGTGATGATGAAGAAATAAAGGGTCAGGCTGTTCCAGCGTCTGGAAAAGTACCCCTGCTTTTTGAAAAAAATGAAAGCGACAATAAGGGCTACAATCAGGGCAAAAGTCAGCGAGTGAAAGAAACCCCGATGAGCATAAAAACTCTTGAACGGTACACCAAACCGGGACAAGACGACATCGAAATCCGGAATCATCGGGCATATGATGGAGAAAATCCAAAACCGGGCGGGCATGTCTTTGAAAAACGACAGCTTCCCGGCGGCGAGACCGGTGATGGCATGAGTAAATATCGTCGGCATGGTCCTTTAATATACGGTAAAGTTATGGATATTGATAAATATTAAATGCATCTTGGCAACACTGTTTACACACCTCCCGCCATCTCGGTGAGACTATAACCTTTGTTTTTTCCGCGCGAAGTGCGACTCAGCATAGATGACCAGATTTTGGAAATCATAAATAAAACTGAGCACAGCACGGCTTCACCTGCCAGTAGTAACTTGTAGGTCAAAACCCCTGCGGTTTTGACATTCGCGCGTAGCGCGATAAGATCGTCAAGACCTCCTTCGCTACGCCCCTTACGGGGCTTTGCTCACGACCTTCGGCAGGGGTCTTGACCTACAAAATGGCTTCACCCGCCTACGCCGAGTACCCTGCACTCGCCTGTTTAGAAAATCTTATGAGCGTATGCGAGTTAGAGTATCTTAAACCCGCGTTTTAATGCGGGACGACGAGTACTTCGCACTTTCCAAAATGGGTTCGTTTCTCATATAAATATACTTCTTTATTAGGCTTTCCTCGTCAAAAATGACGGAAACGCCAATAACTTAAAGAGTTATGGTGAATTGGGTTCTGTTGTTGGTTTCATTGAATTGCATAGACACCTTCGCTGTTTGATATATAGATTCCTACTAAAGGCTATGCGTTTGAGATTACCATTGATGTTGTAGGGAAAGTGCTTGGGCAGGGACCTCATGAGGCCACCGGTCCGAGATAATTCCCCGGCAGATGTGGACATCTGCCGGGCACAAATGAGTATATCTCGGCTGTGAAAGTAGAGTTCATATAGCAGGACGATCAAAATTAACCCACCCGATGAGTGGGCTACTAGTTGACATAAGGTATAAAATACTATATTAAGGTTTTTTATAGTATTGAGGATCGTGGAGGAATATACTATCTTAAGTACAAGGAAAGTTTGTATCCGTATTCTCCGGGATGGCTAGGCATTCCTGGAGGAATAATTGGGATAATGATGTTGATCTTTGTGATTATATATATGTAAGGCTTTGGAGTCTGGATATTAAATGATAAAAACATGGATGATTTTTGCCATTGCAATTGCCATTGCAATTCTAACGTGGATTCTATATACAGCATATTCACCAATAAGCATTGATAAGTTAAAGGATCTTAATCGAAAAGAACAATACACCAAAGTAATTGACTATGTAAGTGACTATCTAAATGAAAATGACAACACTGGATATGAGTACTTTCTTGAAAGAGGATATTCTTATTACAAGTTAAGAGAATATAGTAGAGCATTAGAAGATTATGCAATTGTATTGGAGATAGACTCACAAAATGTTGAAGCTCTGTTATACAGGGGGAGAACATTTAAAGAAATTGGTATTTTCGATTCCTCGCTATTTTACCTGAATAAGGTTCTTAAGGTGAATCAAAATTCAGCAATGCTGTATAAGGACATTGCAAAAGTATACTATCTTATGAGGAATTTTGATGCTGCTTTGATCTCAATCAACAAGGCAATAGAAATTGATTCTACACAATTAGAATCTTATTGGGTAAGAGCATCTACTAATCTTAACTTAGGCGATTGGGACAATGCTGTTCGAGATTACAATCTTTTTTTGCAAAGCGATAGTTCTGATTACAAAAAATTTCTAAATCGTGGATATTGTTATAATAAACAGGGGCTTTATAAAGAGGCTCTAACAGATTATAAAATGGCTCTGACAATGAATGATACATTTACTACGGCGATGGTGAATATAGGAGAAATTTATCGTAAGACCAATGAATTGAAAAAAGCAGAAGAATACTTTCTTATGTCCATTGAAACAGACACTAGTTATAATGAAGCTTATCATAGCCTTGCATACTTGTATTTTATTCTTAAAGATGATACACTAGAACTAAAAAATCTATTGAATTTTGTCAAGTTTGCCGATCCATTAGACTCTCGTATTGATTCTATTCAAACTAGAATTGATGAAATCAAAGTTAACAATGAGTAGATTATTGTTCTCATGCAAAAAACATACTGAAGACGAGGCAAATCAAAGTGGGCGGCCATGGCCCCAGCATCTTTTTGTGGGCGGCAAATGTCCACATTTGCCCCAGCATCATTTAACTGATGTATAAATTCTTATTAATAGGTATGATTCCAAGATTACTACCATGCCAATCTCCAGCACTCGAATACTTCCAGTCTATTGCTGATAAGACCAGTCCTTTCTTAACCGGATTATTATGAATATATTCGAGTTTAATTAAGAATTGCTCTTTTGATTTTATCATCAAATCATCAAACCTTGGTTTCCATAATCTAAAGCAATCATTAACAAGCATCTGTTTAAACATATCTTTTGGCATTTTGGTGGCAAGTTTCTTTGCCGACAGGATCTTAAAACTCTGCATGAACTGGGATAACCGTTCAATCTGATGAAAATACAACAAAGCATGGAGATGAGAAGGCATAAGTACATAGCCCACGGCTTCTACATGAAAATGCTCTAAAGCTTCTTTTAATTGACCTAACAGAACAGCTGCAAGTTTGTCATTTTCAAAAACGGGAATCCAGTCACGGACGGTTGTTGTAATAAAAACCAATGAAGGCCCGGAAATATTAAGTCGTTTTCTCACTACCATATTATAGTATCGAGAATTTATTTGAGGAAAACTATCACATTTCCTCGGCAGATGTGGACATCTCGCAAGGGCAAGACTATAGTATACCGGGCACAGGTGTAATCCGGGGCCATGGCCGCCCACTGAATTGGCCTATGGCCAATCCTCGGACAGGCTATAGTCCCACCAGGTAGGGGCTCCTTCCCTACTACTAACTATTATGCGAAACCCACAATCACATATTGTCGAAACCACGGGGGTTTCGACCTACGAACTGCCGCCCACTTAAACATATCCCGGCAGATGTGGACATCTGCCGGGCACAAATCCTCGGATTGTCCTACGGCAAACCTCGGACTGGCAGATCCCTTTTGGGCACCTGCCCTACTACTGAAAATCCCCCCTTTTTTAACTCTTTAAAGCGCTTGATATTTTTGGCAGAATTGTTATATTAGACGGCTCTAACTAAAAGGGACTAGTATGCCCAATGGTTTAGTACGTTTATTGCTGTGGATTGAAAGGCAAGTGACAGTACCGGAACCGGATAACGAAAACGACAACTGAATTTGATGTGAGCTATGTTTGATAGTCTGACAGAAAAACTCGAAGCAACATTTAAGAAGCTCCGCGGCTTGGGAACGCTTACCGAAGATAATATCAAGGAAGCGCTGAAAGAAATCCGCCGTGCGCTTCTTGAGGCTGACGTTAACTATAAGGTTACCAAAGACTTTATACAAGATGTACAGGCCGAGGCAGTCGGGGCCGAAACTATCCGTTCGGTCGAACCGGGTCAGCTTATTGTCAAAATAGTCCACGAGAAAATGATAAAACTCCTCGGTGAAAAAACCGCGGAAATACAAATTTCGGAACGTCCCCCCTCAATTATCATGATCTGCGGTCTGCAGGGTTCCGGTAAGACGACCCTGACTGCCAAACTGGGACTTCTTTATAAAAAGAAAAAGCAAAAAGTTCTGTTGGTCGCCGCCGATCCTTATCGCCCCGCCGCGGTAAAACAGCTTCAGACACTCGGCAAACAGATCGACGTCGAAGTTTTTGAGATGGGTCAATCGGATCCGGTCACGATTTGTAAAGGGGCCATTAGTAAAGCCCGTAAAGAGTTTGTTGATCTGATTATTTTCGATACGGCCGGACGTCTGCATATTGACGAAGAGCTCATGAACGAGCTGTCCGATATCAAGAAAATGGCCAATCCCCGCGAGATATTACTCGTGGCCGATGCCATGACCGGTCAGGACGCGGTCAACGTCGCCAGGGAATTTCATGAAAAGCTCAATGTAACCGGCGTGGTTCTGTCCAAAATGGACGGCGATGCCCGGGGCGGCGCGGCTCTATCTATCCGGGGCGTGACCGGTTGTCCGCTAAAATTAGTCGGTATCGGCGAAAAACTGACCGACCTCGAACCGTTCCATCCCGACCGGATGGCGTCACGAATACTCGGTATGGGCGATATCGTCTCCTTTGTGGAAAAAGCTCAGGAGATGGTGGATTTCAAAGAGGCGGAAAAGCTTGAAAAGAAACTGAGAAAATCTCAGTTTACGTTAGAAGATTTTTTGAATCAGCTTCAACAGCTGAAAAAGATGGGGCCGCTCGAATCTATCATGGAAATGATTCCTGGGATGGGTAAGGCTCTCAAGGGCGCGACCATCGACCCCAAGGCAATGAAACGGGTTGAGGCAATGGTATTATCGATGACGCCGTATGAACGGCAGAATCCAAAGATAATAAACGGCTCCCGGCGCAAACGAATCGCGGCCGGTTCGGGAACTACGATTCAGGATTTGAATAGAATGCTAAAACAGTTTGCGCAGATGAAAAAGATGATAAAAAGTATGGGCAAAATGAATTTTAAGGGCTTGCCCAAAGATATGATGCCATTTTAGACCCAAGTAATAAGGAAGGAGACTTTGTCCACTAAAATCAGACTCAAACGGATGGGTACCAAACGGCGCCCGTACTACCGTATCATAGCGATTGATTCTCGCCGTGCGGTAGGTGGACCGGTTCTTGATAATCTCGGGCATTATGCCGCGATAGAGAAACCGGCCAAAGTAATCGTTAACGAGGAAAAGGCTTTTAAATGGTTAGACGAAGGCGCTGTGCCTTCAGACACCGTAGCCACTCTGTTCACCCAGATCGGACTGACGAAAAAGTATCTGGCTCAGAAAGCCGGTCAGGATGTTTCGGAAATGACCCTCGATACGACGATAACTGAACGCCTAAAAAAGAGAAAATCGAAGAAAAAAACCGATTAATTCTTTTTAACGTTTAACGCGATTACGTAGTAAATACTGATTTCTGATTCCGAGAAGGAGAACCGAATGAAAGAGTTTATTGAGACTATCGTAAAGGCACTTGTGGATCAACCCGATATGGTTAAGCTCACTGAAATTCAGGGCGAACGTACTACCGTTTACGAATTACACGTTGGCGAAGGTGATTTAGGCAAAGTTATCGGCAAGCACGGCCAAACTGCCAAATCAATACGTACCCTCATAGCCGCTATTTCGGCCAAAAAGGGTAAACGGGCTGTTCTCGAGATACTTGAGTAAGTGACCACTCGACCGGAATATATCACAGTTGGCCACTTTGGGCGGCCACGAGGTGTTTTCGGTGAGATTAACGTAACCCCGGATACTGATTTTCCTGATCGATATCTGGAATTGACCGAGCTTCTCGTCGAGAGAAACGGCCAGAAGGAAGTTCTTACAATCGAGTCGGCCACCCTTATAGGCGGTCGCCCGGTAGTTAAATTAAAGGGATTCGACAGCCGTGAGGCGGTCGGTGAATTGACCAACCAGTCGATCGAAATTCCCGGCGATTTGGCAGTTGAGCTTCCCGACGGTAAGTATTATCAGTTTGATCTCGTCGGTTGCAGGGTCATTGGAATCGATGGAACCGATTACGGGGTTTTGGAGGAGATACTTTTTTATCCGTCTAATGACTTATACCGGATAAAATCGGACAGTTTCGGCGAAATTTTGCTCCCGGTGGTGGATAAATTCATCAAGGGAGTTGACATAGAAAAAAAAGAGATTATAATTGACCCCCCTGAAGGGCTGATTGAAAAATCTTCGTAAGCGGCCGAAACGAATAATGTAATGCTGCGAATTGATATAATCACGCTTTTTCCCGAGGCGCTGAAAGTCCCGTTGGACGCATCGGTGCTGGGACGGGGAAAAAACAAAGAGCTCTTTGACATAAGATTAATACATCTGCGGGATTTTGCGACCGATAAACATTCGACCGTTGATGACACGCCGTTTGGCGGCGGAGGCGGTATGGTTCTCAAACCGGAACCGTTGGCCTCAGCTCTGGAAAGTCTGGATATAGATTTTGACAATTTTGATCGTCAAAAGACACGGATTCTCCTCACCTCAGCGGCGGGACCCAAGTTTGATCATCAAACAGCTGTCAAGCTTTCGATGATTGAAAGGATTGTCATCATCTGCGGTCATTATAAGGGTATCGATGAAAGAATCCTGCGGTTGTTTCCGATAGATGAGATATCAATCGGCGACTTCGTTCTGACCGGCGGCGAGCCGGCGGCATGGGTGATGGTTGACGCCATCGTCCGCCTTATTCCCGGTGTAGTCGGCAACTTTGAATCAGCGATTGCGGATTCATTCGCCGAAGATAACCTGCTGGGAGCGCCGTGCTACACTCGCCCGGCCAAGTTTCGAGGTCTCTCGGTTCCCGACGAATTGCTTTCGGGCAATCATCGGGAAATTGAAGCTTTTCGGCGAAAGACCGCGCTTGCAAAAACCGCGGAAAACAGACCGGAGCTTCTGGAGAAAGCCGAGTTATCTCAAGATGATGAGACATTTTTGAAGAAAATAAAAAAAGACAAATAGATAGAAGGGAGGGTTCTCATGAAAAGAATCGCCCAAATTGAAAACCAATTTGTTAGAGATTTGCCCGAGTTTAGTTCCGGTGATACCGTCGTGGTTCACTATAAGATTAAAGAGGGTGATAAAGAGAGAATTCAGGTCTTTAAAGGTACCGTTATCAGCCGTCGCGGCTCCGGTACCGGCAAGAGCTTTACCGTGCGCAAGATTTCGTCCGGCATCGGTGTCGAACGTGTCTTCCCGTTGTTTTCGCCCAATATCGATAAGATTGAGCGGATCACTATGGGTCGTGTCCGTCGTGCCAAGCTTTATTATCTTCGCGGTTTGACAGGTAAGTCTGCTCGTATCAAAACGAAGCTGACCGAGAAAACTGACAAGAAAAAAACCAAGAAGACCAAAGAAGCCAAGCCAGCTCCGGCTCCAAAAGCTGAAGCAAAGACAGAAGAATAATACTCAACGCGTGACAAGGATTCATTTCCTTGACGGGGATGTATTTCCCTATCGAGGGTTTGCCCCCTCGATTCAGACAAAGCGAAGAGAGTAAAAAGAAGCCCCGGATCCGTCCGGGGCTTTTTTATGTACAATGATTTCTTTTCTGGGAGGGCTACCATTCCTTCTTGGAGGGGCAGACTAGGATCTTGCCAGGCTGGACGATAGCCTGCCGCCCACAAAATATACTTTCCCGTGCATGGGTATCCCATCCATTTATGGTGGGAAAAGTGAATTGACATTGACCGTAAAATCCCATCATGAATGATGGGCTACCCCGCTACTATCGTTAAAGCACTGCTGACAAGGCTATAGGCATATATTTCAAGAAGTCGCTTTATTTTCACTTGTTATCTTCCAGCTCCTCCAGCCGTTTTTCGACTCTCTCGAAAAACTCGAGACTTGGGCGGACGACTATTAAACTTATCATAGCAACGACTACATACGGAATCATCGTGGCATAACTGCAACCTAATAAGACCAGCATTAACCCATAAATTGCAGTTGCCTCACAAAAAGCGTTGAGAACAATACTTATCGTTTGGCCTTTTTGCGCATTGCTATATGCTTTAGAAAACAATTCCGAGGCATTGTCCCCGCTACTTGAGTCCGTTACATACTGTGCCACAAAAGCTCGCGGTAGTTTCTTCCAGAAATAAAAACCTACGAGCAACGTCATAATCGCTATTGCCGAAAGGAGGTAAAAGAAAAGTAATTTATCATCGGGGATGCTGATGGTGAATAGATCATCTCCCCGCTTCATCGTTAAACTATAGCCTAATACCAGATACAAAAGCGGTGCGACGGTAAACGCTATTGAAATTATATTCGCCGTCATGTGTACTTTTTTAGTTTTTTCATCGGGTATCATACTTATAACTCCTCCGCCTTGCGACCCTAAGATTTAGAATATAGTAATACTATTTAAAACTATTATCTAAATCAACTTTTATTTACTTTAAATATTTTTCCAGTGTAGCGTTTTGTAAAATAAACCGATAAATATAGCAGGTAACTAATTAGTATTTAAAGGGGAAATTATGTACAAAATTGAAAAGAAAGATTTTGGTTTCAAGCTTACTTTCGGAGAGACAATAGCAGTTGAAGAAATGGAACAATGGGTCAAAGATTCTGAAACCGCGCTAAAATCCTGTACCTCAGATTTTGGAGTGTTTATTGATATGAGAACGCTCAAACCGGTGACCAATGATGCTCGCACAATAATGGAAAAGGGTCAAAAACTATATAAACAAGGTGGAATGACCCGTTCAGTAGTTATTGTCGATAGCGCAATAATGGCCATGCAGTTCAAACGTCTCGCCAAAGAATCCGGCATTTATACATGGGAACGCTATATTGACGCGTCATCAAATTCTGATTGGGAAAAAATCGGTGAAAATTGGATAACAAAATCACTTGATCCTGATGAAAAAGTTCCGGCTGGAACCTGAGATTGTAAAAACAGCAATATTGACTATGCCCCGGAACCAATCCGGGGCTATTTTACTTCATCTGAATTATAAAGATGCTGAAAAATAATCTCATTCAAATCGGTAATTTCGTGCGACAAGGTAATATCCAAATCCTGCTCTAACTCATTGATAATATTACGCACACAGGCTGAGGTCGCAGCCGGAGCCCATTTACCGATATCCTTGCAGTCAATCTCATTGTTTTCCCCAGTCAACTGCTGACACCAATTCGAGTAATATGGAAACAGATTTTCTACGACATTAGTTACCAGAACACCATAATCATAATCCCGATTAGTCGCCGAGTATATAGAGACCAGCCAATCCCGAATCGGCTCATGGGTCTCCTTTACAATTCTCTCGATTTCCTCTCGGTCCGCATAAAAGCCCGATTGAAGCGACAGTATACAAAGCGAGGCCATATAGCACTCTTGAAGGATTAACCCGATGTGATTGATCTTGAGGAAATAACCCTTGCGGATAAAATAGTTCGTCGCGTCATAGCATATCCCGGTCGTCAATTGTGACAATCGTTCTGCCGTTTGAGATATCACCATTTGATTGGACACGATTCTACCTCCAGTATTAATGGCTTTCGTCATATATAGGACGTGTTACCGTGTGAACGGTTTGTTATTAATTTTTCTTATATAGTAGAATCGAAGCTGTATAACTGACTTATAATAATAAAAAAACTCTCTCTCCGCAAGAGCTCAAAGGTAATTACGGAGAGAGATTATTATTTTTTACCAGGCATTCTTAGCTCGATAAAGAATAAACGCGAACAAATAACAGATCATTCCAATAATCAACGCCGCAGTAAATCCGTAGGCAAATACTACTAGCATGATTCCGGTGGCGCCAAGAACTGAAGCCGCACCATTAACCGCAAAGCCCCAGTCAACCAGCTCGCCCACCCGTAAAGTTGCTTTCGGGAATGGCATCCCCATAAAAAAGCCTAAAGGAAAAATCAACAGTACCATAACAAATAGTCTCGGGAAAAGAGATAGCCCGACTAAAGCATTGGTCAAAGTACGGAAGATTAGAATATCCAAAAGCAGCCAGATTAGAATCGCGGCAAATGCGGTTCCAGAGCCAATTTTATTCGAGTACCTGCTGCCTATGCCGGATGCTACCAGCATCGTCAACAGGATGGTCGCGATACTGTAAATCGGAGCACCAATAAACAGAGTGTATTTTTGAATCAGGATAACCTCCACAATCATAAATCCCATTCCAATCATGAAGAAATACAGCCACGGGACAGCTTTGAGTTTTTTATCCGAAACAAAATACGGTACCAGATTTAGTGGAATAAGCAATACGATTACCACCGCCAAAATAACTACTATCATGAACTTTGAGGTTGGAAACACCAAGAAATCGTACGGGCGAAGTTTTTCTAGTTTATCCCACGAGAAATTTCTCCACAAGCCTAGCTGTGCGGTGTAGGGTCTGTCGTCAGTACAGGGTGAGATATCAATCGGCAGTGAATCCTGCATCAACTCCCATCCGTTTAGCACAATCTGGTTGATGCTGTTATCAGCCAGAGAGTCCACCGGAGGATACAAAAGGTGAATATACTCCTGATACTCCGGCTGTAAATCTATTAAGGCATGATAGCGAAGTGAATCATCCATTGGACGTTTTGACATAACCACGACATTGCGGCGCAACTGCGGGAAATTGTAAATTGCAAAATGATCGGTTACATTTTCCACGCCTTGATTCTCAAGCGCCTGCATTACCTCACTCACGATACGGGGCATATAGAACTGATGCTCCATCATAAGAAAACCGGAATCAGTCAATGCCCTCCAGTAATCCTCATAGGCCTCTACCGTAAACAAGTAATTCTCTGCCATAGCAAATGAACCCGAGGCCAGAGCCGCCCATGAATTTGAACTGATCGAGAATATTACATCAAATTTATTTTCAAACCGACGGACATAGGCGCGCGCGTCTTCAGTAATTACTTTCACCCGGGGATCATCATAGAGTTTGCCTGTGAACTCATAGGTCGTTATGATACTATCAGCAGTTATCGAGTCGTTTAGAAAGTAGCCGCTTTTATCCCCTTCAGTCATCATTTTATTAATATGACCATTAATTTCTACAGCATGAACCTCTTTAGCCCCAAATTGAAGCGCCTGCATAACATCCGAACCGGCTCCGGAGCCAAGTCCCAGAAATACGCACGAGTCAAACTGCTTGATTAAATAGTCAACCGGGATGTTATACTGCATCTGATCTTCTTCCGGTTTATCCCAGTTGCCATCAAACGGCAAAATCGGTGAGTTGGCAGCATTATCAACTTCGATCCCGCGATGCGTCCCGAAATCATATATTTTCACCTTGGCCAACGCATCCCAATGAGTGTAGATAACCGGTGCCCGCTGAGGTTTATCTACTTGCAGTAAATCCACCGCTGAGCTACCGAGGAATACCATTAGAACTGCCAGCACTGCGGGAATTGCTTTTAGCCAGAATGAACTGGCAATAAATGCCGCAACTAATATCGGAGCGGCGATCAAAAACACAGCCCAGGGAGTTCCGAACCAATTCATACACACAATCGCAACGACCGCGCCAATAGCGGCGCCAATCATATCAGCCATATAAAGCTTCGGCATCTCTTTATGATTGTTTCGAAACAGCATCGCCAGAGCAATACCGCCGAAGAAGTACGAAGAACTTAGCAATAAAACCGTGAGTACCAGTTTGCCCACCTGTGCCCAGCTGATAAACAGTTGTGAATAGTCCACGCCAATGACAAACGCCAGCGGCGGGCTAATAAGGGCCATTAACCCGGAGAGAGAAAGAAAAACTCCCAAGAGATTCTCTTTATTGAATCCGGGTATTAGTCTTAATGCCAGAGCTCCGGCACCAAGCCCCATAATTGCCAGTGAAAGTGTTAGAAACGCAAATGAATAGAAGAACTCGGCTGAAAATATTCTTGTCCAGACAAGCTCCAATGAGATTAGGGTGACAGATAGTAATGTAATAATTACAAATCTGTTTTTCATTGAAAGGCCTTTCCCGAAAATGATATGAGAGACAGATGTATATAGACTGGTTTTACTTGATGTATAGATATTAGAATTTTATCTACTCCAATTGCCACGGCTAAGCCGTTTGTTTAATTTGGATATTATAGTCTTTTCTTATAGCTATCAAGACGTATACTTGCGTATAACTGTTGCATAGAATGAGCAAATATTTACGCCAGTTTTCCGATAATGTAATAAAGTGATGTTTCGAGTTCTTTATTAAATATAAAGAAGACCAGATTTTTCATTTCTCATTATTTCAGGAGGCAGAATATGGCGACGTTTATCATGGCCATGAACATTAATTCCGACGCCAAAAAGGCGCACCCGGATCTGAGTCATCAAATTAATGTTTCCCTTGAGATATTCTCAAAAAACAACGTCAAAGTCGATAACATTTTCGCGACTCTTGGACGGTATGATTATATCGCTCTCTTTGATGCTGGTGATCAAACGATAGCGTTTCGAGTCGCTTCCGAAATTAATAGCCTTGGGATTCTGGAAACAGAAACCTGGCCGGTTATCTCTTATGATGATTTTTCGAGACTAATCTGATTTTCCAAGAGCAGGTTCTCTTGTTAACCTGCCGCTTTATTTTTTTGGGAAAGGTGAAAACTGATTGGCAATAATCAGCCAATGGCCATTTTCCTTTATTAACGTGAATAAATCTCGGCCGGTGATATCGACAGATTCGCCTCGCTTCTTGTATGATATATCGTAATAATAGGTTACTATTGCCAGAGTGTCATCGTGGTACAAAACAACTTCCGGTGAAATCTCATTCCAGTATTTTGTTTCCACCGACTGAGCAAATGTCCGCCAGGCAGTGACACAAACGTCACACCCCTCCAAACGCCCACGATCCGTGGGAGTAATCGCTATCACATTTTCATGAAAAAACCCGGCCAGCTTATCAAAATCACCATCTACTGCCCAGGCCTGATTAAACGACTGAACCGTTTCCCAGACTTCCTTCTGTACTTGTGAAAATGCCATAATGTCTCACTATCCAATCTGCATGTATTAATAAACCGCCTCAATAAACATCAAGGCGGTTTAATTGTAAATCACAAAATCAGGCTTTTACGATTATTCAATACCTACATATCTATTTCCTGCTGCTCGGCTGGCGGTTCCTGATCGTTGTCATTTCCGTTACCATTGTCATCATTACCATTTTCACCGTTTTCACCATTGCCGTTTTCAGCCAATTTCTTACTGCTGCCGAAAACTACCGCAATGTCGGTCAATTTATCACTGCCCTTGAGGGCAATCATACGAACACCCTGAGTATTGCGACCGATGATGCTAACGCTCGATATCGCCATCCGGTTGGCAATTCCGCCTTTGGTCATCATAATCAGCTCATCATCATCGAGAACTTCTTTGACCGCCACGACATTTCCATTGCGGGTCGAGCATTTGATGTTGATAATACCCTTGCCGCCCCGATTAGTGACGCGATAATCGGCAATTTTTGTACGCTTGCCGTATCCGTTTTCAGTCACGACAAGAATCGTCGATTGGCGCCTTATAACGACCATGCCGACGACATAATCGCCTTTGCTCAGCTTTATACCCTTGACGCCAGCAGCGGTACGGCCCATGCCTCGAACCTTTTCCTCTGGGAATCTAATCGCCTGTCCCTTGCGGGTTCCCAGCAGAATATCATTGGTTCCGTCGGATATTGCGCAGTTAATCAATTCGTCGCCTTTACCAATGTTAATAGCATTGATACCTACTTTACGAGGATTTGAAAACGCGTCCAGAGCGGTTTTCTTTATCACACCGTTTTTGGTGGCCATAATAATGTAACTATCCGGACTAAAATCGCGAACCCGAGTAAACGCGGTTACCTTCTCGTCCGTCGCCAGATTAAGCATATTTACAATCGGGCGTCCTTTGGCCAATCGGCCGCCGCGAGGTACTTCGTGAACCTTTATCCAGTAACATTTGCCGATAGACGTAAAGAACAGGATATATTGGTGCGAAGTCGCCACAAAGACATGCTCGGCAAAATCCTCTTCCTTGGTTTCCATACCGATAACGCCCTTACCGCCCCGGTTTTGACGGCGATAGGCTGAGGTTGATAGAGATTTTATATACCCGGCATGAGAAATAGTAATGACCATTTCCTCGTCAGCAATCAAATCCTCAATCGTCAGTTCTTCGGAGTCATCGACAATTTCGGTCAGACGGTTGTCGCCGTACTTCTTTTGAATTCCCTCAACTTCATCGCGGATGATTTTCATCCGGCGGGCTTTAGAACCCAAAATTGACTTTAATTCTTCAATCTTTTGGATAAGCTCAAGATATTCCTGCTCGATTTTCTGCCGTTCCAAACCAGTCAAGCGCTGGAGACGCATCTCAAGAATGGCGCTGGCCTGTATCTCGGTCAGCTTGAACTTCTTAATCAAACCTACGCGCGCATCAGGAACTGATTTTGATTTCTTAATCAGCTCAATAACGGCATCGATATTGTCAAGTGCAATGCGATAGCCCTCAAGGATATGAGCTCGCGCCTCGGCCTTGCGAAGATCATGCTCGGTCCTCCGAACGACAACCTCGTGACGATGGTCGATATACAACTCAAGCAGATTCTTTAACGATAAACATTTGGGAACGCCTTTATCGAGCACCAGATTGATAATCGAAAACGTCGTTTGTAAGTTTGTATGCCGATACAGTTGATTTAAAACTATTTCTCTCTGAGTGTCCCGTTTCAATTCGATAACGATACGCATCCCGTCACGATCCGATTCGTCGCGCAGATCGGAAATTCCAACGAGTTTTTTATCCCGCACTAAATCAGCGATTTTCATAAGAAGCGCGGACTTGTTTACCTGGAACGGTATCTCATTAATGATGATACACTCTTTGCCGCTTTTTTGTTTTTCAGAAACTGCCCGGGCGCGCAGAGTAATTCTTCCTCGGCCGGTCTTATATGCCTGACGAATTCCTTCGCGGCCAAAAATTATTCCTCCGGTAGGAAAATCCGGACCAGAGACATAATCCATCAATGATTCATTATCTATTTTTGGCTCGTCTATTATCGCCATGATGGCATTGCAGGCTTCAGTCAGATTATGCGGCGCCATACTGGTCGCCATACCGACGGCAATACCGGTGGTGCCGTTGCAGATCAGAGTTGGAAACTTACCAGGAAGAACAGTCGGCTCCTTGAGCGTTCCATCATAGTTCGGTATATAATTAACCGTCTCTTTTTCCAAGTCGCTCAACATTTCCATGGCAATCGGAGTCAGCCGCGCTTCGGTATAACGCATCGCCGCCGCACCATCTCCGTCAACCGAACCAAAGTTACCCTGTCCGTCAACCAGCGGATAACGCATATTGAAATCCTGCGCCATACGAACCAGCGTCGGATAGACAACTTGTTCACCATGCGGATGATAGTTACCCGAAGTATCACCGGCGATTTTGGCGCATTTTCTATATGGCCGGCCTGGTGAAAGATTGAGTTCGTGCATCGCAACCAGGATGCGCCGGTTCGATGGTTTCATACCATCCCGGACATCGGGCAGAGCGCGATTGGTAATAACTGACATCGAGTAATCGAGGTAGGAATTTTTCATTTCCGTTTCGAGGAATATCGGGACAATTTTCTGATGATCAAGGCTCATAATATCTGCTTATCTCACTTTGTTTTAATAACTTAAGGCGGATAATCCACCGTTTCCAGTAAGCTCTAATAATAACCTTTTTCAACACAAAAAGCAATCACAGAGTAACAAAAACATCTCTTTTATAGATGCCGTATGTCATTGATACGTATTTAGTTAGGCGTCCAACTTTCGACTTATTACTATCCTGTCACATTTTTTACTATTTTCCTGTTTCCTTACTGTAAATTTATTCGATATATTAACTTGGGAGATAGATAAAGTGAAAATTACAGACCTGACAGAGTTCTACCAGAAATATATCACCGGCAAGATTTCTGTTGATGAATACGAGAATTCATGCCCTGAATTATTTGATTATTACAACCGGTTCTGGAGTTCAACTGACCATCCCTATAAAGAAATTTCTCCCGAAGAATTGCAGACAAACAAAAAACAGATCCTGAATGAATTACCATTTATAGAACAAAAGTTTTCTCAGGCCGGATTCGATTTGTCGGACTTGGAGCTTATTCTTTTTATCGGCAAAGGTACTTCTAACGGTCATGCTATGAGATTAGACAATCGCTTCGTTGTCTGGCTCACGGTGGAAACCTATACTTCGGAGATGCTGGCGAAGATATTCGTAGCCCATGAGATCATCCATGCCCTGCATTACACCGCATCACCGGAATTCTATTTCAATACCAAGGATGAGCAGGAAGACTTCGGGCGGCAATTGATAACCGAGGGTATTGCCACCTTTCTCACTCAAAAACTATTGGATGTTACCGAACTGGAAGCTCTCTGGGCAGACTATCTATTGCCTGAAGATGCTGAGAGATGGCTCAATGATTGCCGGGCAATGGAGAATGAATTATCCGCTTATTGTATTGAACAATGGGTATCTAACAGCGACAGTAATAACCCGGCTTTCTTTCGGGCTGATAATCCGGACAACTTATTTGAATTTCGCGCCGGATATTACATCGGCACTCGAATAATCGCTCGATTGTTTGAGCAAAATTCTTTGACTCCAAAACAGTTGCTCTCTATCAGCCGGGATGACATCCTGCACTCGAATATTCGATAGCCTTAATCTCTTGTCGAAACCTCTCTCACCGTGTTCGAGATCGCAAATAATTCGTTTCCTCATTATTCACGACAGGGGATTTCGACCTACAAAACTGTGCCCGGCAAACTATAGTCCTGCCTTGCGGGATGTCCACAAATTCTGTATTCCTGTGCCCGGCAGGCTATAGTCCTACTCTGTGGGATGTCCACATCTGCCGGGTGAAAATCGACAGCAATCGGGTGCTTTCGTTTGAATTTCCTCACTTATTTTATGTATATTAATAAACAGGAGGTAATTCATGTCCGGAACTGTTGTAACATCAGTAGCCACTGGAGCGGCCATTGCCGCCGCCGCGGCTCATGCAGCGAAGCTTCGCAAAGAGGAGGAACAGATGACTTCATATAACGGTAATGATATGGACGGATGGGAATTTAAAATTGTCCGCGCCAATACAGAATATTTTCGTAAACCGGAGAACCTGAAAAAGGTCCGTGATGAGGAAGCGCAAAACGGCTGGGAAATGGTTGAGAAGTTTGACAACAACCGCGTCCGGTTTAAAAGAAAAGCCAACCGGCACAGCGGTGACAACCTTTCGGGAATAGATCCCTATCGCACTACCGTGGGTATCGGCAATGGAAATCTTGTTGCTATGATTCTGGGCATCATAGGTTTGTTTATCGCAGGATTAGTCTTATTTGCTGTAACGATGAAAGGGTCGGTTGATGTTCCGATCATAATCTTCCCGGTTCTAGTAATAGTTTTGGTAGTGGGGATAATCTTCGCCGTCAAAAAAGCCCGAGGGTGATGATTGATAGTGCTGATATTTACAACTACCGAGATTCATTTCTTAATGTTTATGTAGGAAGACAGATATGAATGGTAAACAAAATAAGCAAATAAGTCCAGCGAGAGGACTGTTGGGCTTATTGCTGCTTGTATTATTGGTTATGTCTGGCCATGTCATTTCTAGCGATGGTTCTAAGAGTGAGATTATTGAAGTTGATATGTATTGGGATATAGTCAATAATACTTATGATGGGTATGAGTTAAGTGCATTTTATCAAGACTCTGATTTTACCTATTTAATGAAGTATAATATAAGCAACGTATTACCGTTTGGCGGGGATTTTTATCTGCTTTTAAAATGTGACCGACCAGATAATATATTAAGACCTGAAGGAGATAAGAATAATCGATATTACAGAATAATTGATTCGGGGTTTACTTATGTGCCGTTAAAACTATGTGCGTCAAATGCAGTAATGTACTATCGTAAAGATTCAGTATATTCACATCTAATATGTGCAATATCTGATTCAAATCCTACAATAGATACTATTATCTCGCTGAAAAATAATAACGCAGATAATATACTGTCCGATATGGAATTAGAAATAGATCACATGTTCTTCTTAAATGATTCACTATTGATTACAAAAAAGCGTGAGTATGGAAAAAGTAACCAATTCCTTTTTTATAGAATCGGGCCTGATAATTCCTATCAATGTATTAAAAAGATCAATACGTTTGGTGAATTATCTTATTGCGATGATTTTTCCCAAGCCTATATTACAAAGAGCAAAAGTAACCATTGGCGGCCATTTAATAAAATAATTATTTATGATTTAGAAACTGAAACTACTGAAGAAGTTGGTGACCAGGACATAGACTACGCTTATTATAATCCTCGGCGTACCAGTCGGGATGATTATTTATATTTCATAAAAGAAATGAACAATGAAAAAGAAATATGGAGAATTGATAATAATAAGAAACAAGAACTGATATACGTTCCAACCTCTGAGGGTGAGAATATTATAGGGTTTGATATAAGCTATGGACTGATTACTATATATTTTCAGCCAAACACAGAAGATGATATTGGAAAATCATTTAAACAAATAAGTATTCCTCAGTGATTTTGTAATTCCGCATAATAAGTCAGATAGCTCTTGACCTACCAAAGAGACTCACACTTTCACCATCAATATACTGCAAAATACAGGATAATCAATCTTATATAGACAATATGATAAGATATGTATGAAACAAATAGCTAATACGGACGAAAGCAATCTTGTTATGCATCACACGGAAATAAAAAAAACACTAAAAATGACGATCCACATGGTACTCGTCGCAGACGAGTAAAGCCAATTCGCTGTAACCCAATAACAGAATTGAGATTACAAGGTTTTTTATTTTAGGACAACAGGTTTAGAGTTTCACAAATTAACACACCCCCCGCTGTCGCGGACCCCTCTTAAGAGGGGACGATGTTGTTGGCTTTTGTAGTTAATGTTTGATTCTTGGAGTCTATTAAAATACGTTGGCAGTGATTTTGGGCATATCAAGTGAATAATAAACTACTGTGGCGTGATACAGGTCCCCTCTAGAGAGGGGAAATAAAGGGGTGTGTTAACGAACCTTGAAAACATATTTCTATCTGTTCCCACCCAACCGTTCGTTGCCCCGTTTGAAATTGCCGGTCAGCTTGGCCAAGATCATCTGAGCCTGTTCGGGCGATGCTTTTTTTAGTTTACCGGATACCTCGGCAGCCTTTTTATCTTTGAGAATCATGACCTGTTTATGATGCCAATAGATAAACAGTTTTTCCTTGGAGACTTCATATGAGAATTGGTTATCGTCAGTCATTTCATCACACCTTCACTCTGCCAGAAAGCTGGCCCGTGCCGATGTTATCGAGCGCCTTCTTCATATAATGCAGGCGGTCATTGGCGTTGATGCCGGAAACATCGACGGTGAATTTGAGACCACCCATTATAGAAAACTCAATCGGCGCGTCAATGGCCCGTCGAATAGATTCAATATCGGACCGGTTAAAAGTGACCGACTCAGGATACTCGACCGTGATGCGAAGTTTATCAACCTTAATTTTCTCGGCTCCGGTAATGGCCGCCGTCAACCGCAACCCGGCCGCATTGAAAAACTGTTCGGCCAGCTTTGGCATCCGGCCAAAACGATCTTCGACTTCTTCGCGCAGAGCCTCAATCTCATCCAGTTTCTGACAATCTGATAAACGTCGGTAGATATCCACTTTTTGCTGTTTGATATTCACATAATCATCCGGCAAGTACAAATCCAGCGAGCCTTCTAATTTAGTGTCAGGCAAACGCTCCAGTTTTTCGCCCTTGAGTTCAGCCACCGCCTCTTCAAGGAGCTTAGTATATAAATTAAAACCGATGTCCTCAATAAACCCGGACTGTTTGGCTCCCAATATCTGTCCCGCACCACGGATTTCAAGGTCCCTCATAGCAAGGGCAAAGCCGGAACCAAGTTCACTGTGAGATTCGATAGCCCGCATTCTCTTTTTTGCGACAGGAGACATCAAACGATACGGCGGCGTCATCAAATAGGCATAGGCCCGGCGTGGTGACCGCCCGACCCGTCCCCTCAGTTGATACAACTGCGCCAACCCGAAACGGTCGGCTCGATTGATTATAATCGTGTTCACGCGCGGGATATCCAACCCTGATTCGATGATCGATGTACAGAGCAAAACCTGATACCGTCCGGCCAAAAAGGCCAGCATGACGCCTTCGAGCTCCCGCTCGTGCATTTGTCCGTGGGCAATCCCGATTTCCACCTGCGGGAGTAGTTTCTTGAGATAGCGGTACATCGCCTCAATCGTCTGCACCCGGTTATGGACGAAATAAACCTGTCCATTGCGGTCAACCTCACGCAGGATGGCTTCGGCAATCGCCTGCGGATTGAACTCGGTAATTTCGGTATTGATCGGTAATCGGTCCCGAGGCGAAGTCGCTATCAGCGACATATCTCTGGCGCCCATCATAGACAGTTGCAGCGTTCTTGGTATCGGAGTCGCCGTCAGAGTAATCGTATCGACATTCTGTTTGAGCTGTCTGAGTTTTTCTTTGTGCGTTACCCCGAACCGCTGCTCCTCATCGACGATGAGATAACCGAGATCGGCAAAGGCAACATCTTTTGACAGGAGCCGGTGGGTTCCGATAATAATATCGACCTTTCCCCGTGCGACTTCTTCGATAATCACTTTTTGTTCTTTACGAGTCTTAAAACGAGACAGCATCTCGACTTTCATCGGAAATTCTTTGAGCCGGGCAGAGAAAGTATTGTAATGCTGCTGCGCCAAAATAGTAGTAGGAACTAAAATGGCAACCTGTTTACCGTTTTCAACCGCCTTGAACGCCGCCCGCACAGCCACTTCGGTTTTTCCGTAGCCGACATCACCGCATACTAATCGGTCGGAGGGATTATCAGTTTCCATGTCTCTCTTGACATCATTGATGGCTTTGAGCTGATCAGGTGTCTCTTCGTAAGGGAATGATGCTTCGAGCTGTCTTTGCCAGACCGTATCGCTGTTGAATTGAAATCCCTTGGCCATTTTTCGCTGAGCATAGAGCTTGATAAGCTCCTCGGCCATATCGGCCAGGGCTTTCTTGGTTTTCTTCTTCAGTTTTTCCCACGAGGCCGAACCAAGGCTGGTCAGACTGGGAGTGGCATCTTTGCCGGCGTATTTGGAAACACGGTTGAACTCTTCAATCGGCACATACAGCTTATCCCCGCCTTTGTAGATGAGCATAAGGCAATCGCGAGTCCGGTCGTCGACCGTAATGGTTTCCAGCTTAGAAAACCGAGCCAATCCATAATCGGCATGGACGACAATATCACCCGGGTTGAGATTTGAATAGGAAGTTAGCGCCACACCTTCTTTATAACGTCGGCGTTTTATCCGCCGGAAACGACGAGAAAATATCTGATGATCGGTTAAGAGCGCGGTCTTGAGTTCGTCAGAGATAAATCCGGCGTGAATATGGAAAACCTCTACCGGAACATTGATATTTCGTTCGGCGAGAATTTCCTCTAATCGTTCCGCCTGACCGGCATTGTCGCAGGTGATTACCGTGCGATAGCCGTTGACTCGGTATTCGGCAATCTTATCGGCCAGATAATCCAGACGGCTTCCTATGGCAGGGTGTTCACGGCATCCAAAATCGTACTTGCGATTATCTTTGGAGCGAAACGGATGAATGCGGCAATTTACAAAAGAGGTTAGCCTGGCAAACTGTTCGTCAGGGTCATAGAAATATGAATTTATCGGAGGCGGTGATGAAAAACGAATTTCGGCTTTATTAAATAAAGCTTCCCCTTCTTTGTAAACATCTTTCATTTCATCATGAATGGAGCTTCCCCCATCCAGAATTATTATTGAATCTTCAGGGATATAATCGATAAGTGTTCCACGCTCAATTCCAAACATGACCGACATCCATTCGAGACCCGGCAAGTCCGGTTCGCCTAAGAAACGGGCTCGAATTAAATCGGCGTCCTTTTGGTTAATCGAATCGAGATGAGTTTCAAGCGTTTCCGATCGAATGGGTACTTCGCGCCGGGGAAGTAAATCAATTGAGTCGAATTTTTCAGTTGTCCGTTGATCGCGAACCTGAAAGAACCTCAAAGACTCGACTTCATCGTCGAAAAACTCAGCCCGCACCGGTAATTCATTGGAAGGCGAGAAAAAATCTATCAAACCGCCACGAACAGCGAAATCACCAACCTCCTCGACAGTACCTACCCGGTTAAAACCGAGAGCAATTAGTTTGTCAACCAAATCCTCCGGTTCCAGAATCTGCCCGACTTTAAGGTTGAGTGATTCCGATAAAAAAGTATTCCGGGCCATAGTCGGTTCGACCAACGCCGTTACGGTTGTGACTATTATTTGCTTTTTGCCATTCAATAAGGCGGCTAATGCGGAAAGCCTGCGCCCGGTAATTTCGCCCGAAGGGGAACGAAACTCATACGGAGCTAATTGTCGGCCTGGGAAAAACTGTACCACGTCTTCGCCGATAAGATTGATTAAATCATCGGCAAGAACCTGCCCCTCGTCTAATGTTGAGGTGACATATACGATGGAATTGACATGGTGATCGTACAGAGAGGATAATAAGTAGGCGATGGCGCCTCCTGATAATCCGGTCAGATTAATATGTCGAGGCTGACTCTCTGAAACATTGGGCTTCTTCAATAAATCCGAGATTTCATCGCTCAAAGAATGGAATCTAGGATTGTCGGAAAAACTTTGTCTAATTTGATGCGGTGTCGGACTGTTTTTCATAAATCACTCATATTAAAAACGACAAAACCCCCGTCCGAAAAAATCGGCGGGGTGTTTTTTACTTATTCAAATTATCGGCCTAATATACAATTTTTTAAGCAATAGTAAAGTGTTTAATGTTTCTTGTTATTCTGAGAATTGTCCGAAGTGAGCACTAATCTATCCGGTCGGGGTGAGACCAGTCAAAACGGGTCAAGCCTTCATCGCTCCCAATCCATAAGTACTTGCCATCGGAAACAAGGGTGCTGATTTTTAACGATAACAATCCGTCATCTTCGGTCAACAGATTTCTTTTACCATTTTCTTTATTAATCAGCATAAGCCCATCACTTACGGCAACAGCGTAAATTTTATCATTGGCCGCGGCCGCGAATGCCCCCGGAGGACCATTGACATACGGTAGGGTGCTGGATCTTTCAGTGAGAAGATTTATTGTCGTAACCCCATAGTCGGTCGAGAACAAAACTTCGTTTTCGTAGTGCGAAATATGCCTGATAAGACCGGTAAGGTCACCATGCGGATCTTTTAGACTCCCGATAAGTTTTGTCTTAAAGTCAATGTAATAAGCGCCTTTGGTAGTTCCGATTAGCAATTTGTCCCGGGTCATCTGAAGATCGGTAATAAACAAATCGCCCAAGATTTTTTTACCGACGGAAACAAGTATATTGGCCGAGGGAGAGTATAAAGCAAGTCCCTCCGCAGTACCTATCCAGAGAGAATCATTCCTAACGGCCAGTGCTGTCGATTCCATATTGGGAAGGCCACTTCCGTGTGTCAATGTAAAGTAGGTCTCTTTCTTGCGTGAAAAAACCGAGACGCCATGCAATCCGGCAAAAAAGATATGTTTATCATCTCCGGTAATGTCATAAATAACTTCGGAATCAAATCCAGACATGTATCTCGGCTCATACCAACTGAATTTTGGTTTTGATTGTTCAAATAACGTTATTCCGAATCTGGTTTGATAGTCGGCAGACCCCCATTGGCCCTCATTACCGGCCAGCCATACGGAATCTCCGTCAATATAAATCGCATCGGTGCGTTTCTGGATTAATCCAAAAGCGTTTAGTGTCCCCTCATAATCTCTATTGTCCACAAAGACCGGACCCATACCCCAAGTTCCAACATATATAGTGTTAAAGCCATCATCGTACAGCGCAGAAATCCTATAGTCCCTCAGGCTGTTGTCAGAGATAAAACCGTTCGGGTACATGGTATATCCAAACGACATATAATACCGCTGAATAGGAATTTGAGGGCGGGTATCATGGTAAAACTCAAGCGGAAAATCCGTCTCGTAGGTCCAATGGTCAAGATCAACATCATAACTGATTATGTCTCCATTTGAGTCAACATACAAATAAGCTCCATCGGATGAAATTGCGATACGTTCAATGTAGCTTTGAGGGAGACCATCTGAAATAGTAATAGGCGGATACCATTTATTCTCGAAGCGGTGATATCTGATTATTCCCTCGGTAGTGCCGAAATAAGCGTAATCGTGACTTATCGCTATTCCAGTAATATGTGTAAAATCGGACCAGGAGACAAACTGTCCCGGTAGTATTTCCGCCTCAGCTGCGCCGGTAATTATCAAAATTATAAATAGCAGTAAACCGACAAGTCTCAACTCTTACCGCCTTTCCACCCATACAACAAGTTTGTTACTGTTGCTGCCATAGTTACAAAACCAACCTCTATCGCATTCTCGTCAACAGTAAATGACGAATGATGCCAGGGCTTATCGGCCCCAATGGCAGAGTTTTTTACACCCAAACGGAACATTGCGCCCGGAACTATTTCTAAATAACTGGCAAAATCCTCAGCGCCAAGCACTTTCTCCACAATATGTACTTTCCCTTTCGGGTATGCCCGGTGATACGAATCAGTAATGAATCTGTTCACTCTGGCATCGGACTCAAACAAGGGATATCCCGCAATTGGTATAAATTTCACTTTCGCGCCCAGGCCTCTGCCTATATTGACAGCCGCCTTCTTAATAATCATAGGCAGCTTTTTTGTCATTGACGGGCTAAGTGATCGGGCTGTTCCTTCAATATAAACTTCCCCGGCAACACCATTTCGGATAGTACCGCCTTTGATTGTCCCGAAACTGATAGCAACTGAATCAATCGGATCGACCATGCGAGAAACAACCTGCTGGAGACCGGTGATAATATGAGAAGCTATTGCAATCGCGTCAATAGCCTTATGAGGTAGGGCGGCGTGTCCTGTGCAACCGATAACAACTATATCAAAATCGAACACGGCAGCCATAGTTACACCATCGCGAATACCTATGTGACCAACCGGTAAGGTCGGGTCATCGTGCAGAGCAACAATAGCATCAACTTTAGGGTTTTTCAAAACACCCGCCGCAATAAGCTCATTGGCTCCTCCGGGCGGAACCTCTTCGGCCGGCTGACAAAGAAATTTCACTTTCCCCCGTAAATCATCGCAAAATTTTGACAAAATTTTAGCGGTACCGACTAAAACAGCCATGTGCACATCGTGTCCGCAGGCATGGCTAAACCCTTTTATTTTAGACGCATACGGTAATCCGGAAGTTTCCTCGATGGGAAGAGCGTCAATGTCACTTCTTACCGCAACGACAGGGCCGGGTTTGCCCGTATCCAACTGAGCCCATAGGCCGGTGGGTGCATGGCCATCAAAGATTTGTAAACCGAGTTTAGACAGTTCGTTCTTCAGTTTTGAAGTGGTTTGAAATTCTTTATGCCCGACTTCGGGATTTCGATGAAAATGGCGCCTTAGTTTTATGATTGAAGGCGCCAGAGTTTTGCCATAGGCTTGATACTTTTCAATTAGCAATTCGTGATTCTTCACAGTCACCTCAGAAGACTAGTTGCTGTTTACTGACCCTCCCGTTTATCCCGGTTGGCCAGACGATGTGCTGCCCGCAATGGTTCCGGAAGCCGATATCCACACAGACAACTGATAAGAATACGTACGGCATCGTCATTTGTGCATAAGTGTCCGGGCGATATAAAAATCGGCTTAACAGATTGCCGGCTTCGATAAACAAAACCGACCTGCTCATTCTGAACAAA
This sequence comes from Candidatus Zixiibacteriota bacterium, assembly GCA_023138975.1. Lineage (GTDB taxonomy): Bacteria > Zixibacteria > MSB-5A5 > GN15 > JAAZOE01 > JAGLON01. The sequence goes on along the minus strand of JAGLON010000002.1, from coordinate 106,434 downwards.
AAGCTCCGAAGAATCGCCTTTATCCGGTCCAACCTCGTCATATTGACCGGCCAACCGCTTGCGCGCGCAGCCAATTGTCGGGCAATTGAGCAACAGTCCCATATGACAGGCCAATCCAAATCGTCGGGTGTGAGCTATGCCGTGTCCGGCAAAGATAATAATATCCGGGGTTTTAGTCAATCGTTTCAAGGCCTTGAGAATAGCCGGGCCTTCTCGAAAAGCATGAAGTCCTGGAATATACGGGAAGGTTGCCTTCATTGAGGCTCTGGATTGCTGACAGAGTTTTAGTCCCGGATAGGTAAATAGGCAAACCGCAGAGTGTAGTTTTTCAGTTGAGGGGTTAAAAGCTGTATCTACTCCGGCGATAAGTTTGATCTTGTTGTTTAATGATTCAATTTGTACTTGATCACAGAATTCTTCCTGTATTGCCTCGGCCTCTTCCCGACTTTTGGGCCATTCATGAAGTTCATTAATTTGCATTAAGAAAACTCTTTTTCGGTAACAATGACTAATTATAGCTGCTAATTTATTTGCAAAAGTGTGAGAGCCAGGCAAATACCATTAACGTGACTCTCTTGGAAGTTATTAAAGTGATATTTAATCAAATGTCAATCATTAATTCTATGTATATTAAACAATATTGAATTTCTTGACCAAAAACGCCGGTCAATAATATCACACAGTATAATAAATTTTTTTCTATTCATCAAACAAATCATCAAATGCTTTTTTTCTTGATGATTTATCGGTTTTAATCTTTTGCACTTTGGCGCCAATCATCCGGGGCTGGAAATAATCGCAAAAATTCGATTTATCCTTGATTTTGACAGTCTCATTTACTCTTTCGAGGCACTGGTGAGCCGACTGCGGATCATAGAAGCGGCAGCCGCGGCAGCTGCGAAGATCTGCCTGGCATGCGGGACAATGGTCATTTCTAAATGGCTTACCTTCAATTCCGGTTTGTTTGCCACAATTCCAACAAGTTAATGCCATAGTTCTCTCCTAATCTCCGTTTATAGAGAGTAAAAACTAATAATATTTGTTCCAAATGCCAAGAAAATAATAGTTGCATCGGTTATATTTGTTACTTTTTTATGGCTAAATTAACATGTCAGATAATTTGACGATATCATATATAGGTTTGACATTGTATTATAGAAAAAAGTATATTTTGATTAAATAGGGGAAAACGATGGAATTTGACGGCAGTATCTTTAAGACATATGATATTCGAGGCACGGTTCCCGACCAATTGACTCCGGAGATAGCCTATGGAATCGGAAATGCCTTGGCCGGTTATTTAAAACCAAAAGCAATCGCGGTCGGACGGGATATGCGAGAATCGTCACCGGCAATGTTCGACGCTCTTACCTCAGGTATTATGGATCGCGGTGTTGACGTCGTAGACCTGGGGATGGTTTCTACCGATGCGCTTTATTTCGCAGTCGGTAAATATGATTATGATGGCGGTGTCATGATTACCGCATCGCACAATCCCGCCAATTACAATGGCTTTAAAATCTGCCGAAAAAACGCCGTCCCACTGTCGGGAGCGGACGGTTATGATAAGATTGCCGAAGATATGGCAAATGATAAAGCAGAAAAGGCACCCAGTCGAGGTTCTATTGCTCGTAAAGATATTACCGAAGCATTTACCGAACATGCGCTGTCATTTATCGATCCGACTGTTATCAAGCCGTTTAATATTGTTATTGATGCGGGAAACGGCATGGGGCATGTGGCGTTGAATCCGGTCTTTGACAAACTCCCCTGTAAAATCACACCTCTATATTATGAACCGGACGGTACTTTTCCCAATCATCCCCCCAATCCCATCGAATCTAAAAATCTGGTTGATTTACAAAAAGTTATGAAAGAGAAAAACGCTGATTTGGGAGTCGCCTTTGATGGTGATGCCGATAGAATGTTTCTTCTGCAAAAAGATGGTACTCCACTGGGAGGCGATATGGTTACTGCCTTGGTCGCCGACAATATCCTCACCAAGAGTCCGAACGAAACTATTATTTATAATCTTATTTGCAGCCGGGCAGTTGCCAAGTTAGTAAATAAACGCGGCGGGACACCAATTCGAACGAGAGTTGGACACGCGATAATCAAACCACTTATGAAAAAACATAACGCCATCTTCGGGGGAGAACATTCGGGACATTTCTATTTCCGGGATAACTGGTTCGCTGATTCAGGTATAATTGCTTTGTTGGTCTGCCTTGAGCTGCTGTCAAAATCGAACAGGAATCTTGATGAAATCCTAGAAGAAATCAACCCATATGTGCGCTCGGGTGAAATAAATAGTCGGGTTGTTTCTATCGACGAAAAAATAGAAAAGGTTGCTGAAGCATTTTCGGATGCTGAAATTGACCGTCTTGACGGCTTAACTGTTCAATATCCGGACTGGTGGTTTAATTTACGCCCCTCAAATACCGAACCACTGTTAAGATTAAACGTAGAAGCCGATAATAAGAACATACTTGATAAGAACGTAGAAAGATTACTACAAATTATAAGGTCATAAATAAATGGATTCTAAATTGAAAATCCTGGTTGTCGATGATGACGCTTATCTGTTAGATCTGATGATAGAAACGCTGGATACTATTGGCTATGATGCAAAAGGTGCATCCAGCGGTGCTGAAGCCCTTGATTTGATCGAGAAGTCTCGTTTTCAATTAGTCATCACCGACATTAAAATGCCCAAGATGGACGGTATAGAATTCGCCAGATCGGTTAAAAGTAAACATCCTGATTTGCCGATTATCTTTATCAGCGGTGCGTTTACTCCCTCAATCCTGAGGAAAATCGAAGGAGAACCATATATCCCCAAGCCATTTCGCATCAGCCAAATGGAAAAAGTGATCGGCGAAGTCACTACCGCATCACGGAATGCTACGGGCAATAGCACCGGTGATACTATTCTTGTCGTAGACGACGATGATAGTTTCCGGTTAATGCTCATTGAAAGCCTGAAAGTATCGGGGTATAAAGTCACCGGAGTCTCCAATGCTGCCAGCGCGATTGAACGGACGAAAAAGGGAGATATTAGCGCTATTGTGACCGATGTAAGAATGCCTGGTATGGATGGCATCTCCTTGTCTAAATATATTCGCCTGCATTGGCCCGAATTGCCGGTAATTTTAGTTACGGCTTATTTAAACTTCGACGAATCCCCCGAAATGAAAAGACTTGACGCTGATGGTTTTTTGATGAAACCGTTTAAGATAGAAAGCATAACGTCACTGCTTGAAAAGATTAAGACAACCGAAACCGTCGAATCTTGAGTTGCGGATAATAGAGTTTAAACTGGTTGTAAAATAATTGTACACCCCTATATTATAAATAGTACTCATCGCCGTTATACACAAATCCAAATCTGCGGAGAAATACTATGCTTAGACTAATTCTATGCAGCTTTGTTGTCCTATTCATTTTTGTGGGGCAAATTTCAGCTCAAATTGTAAATCAACAAATCTCTACCCCGTCGGCACAGTTACAAAACGAAGAACAAGTCTTCTACTGCCCGACCGATAGTAACATTATTGTCGCCAATTGGCGAGATTTTCGGCTCGGTTACCGCCAGTGCGGAATCGGCCGTTCTACCGATGGTGGCTTAACCTGGACAGATTTTATCAATCCTCTTCAGATGGGATTCGACTCACGACAATCAGACCCCACGATGACCGTCTCTCGTACGGGCGATATGTACATGAGTTTTTTGGATTACAGTCCGCTTCTTTTTCAGGTTGATTCCAGTTTCATTGCATTTATAAAATCAACAGACAAAGGCGCAACCTGGACCGGTCCCTATCCGGTGTCAACATCTCATGGCCCCTGGTTTGAAGACAAACAATTTATAACAGTCGACCGAACTGGCGGGCTTTATGACGGCAACGTTTATATCGGCTGGGCACGGTTCCCCAATCCGACCCGGATTATGTTTGCCAGATCTCTGGACGGAGCAGAAACCTTTGAGGATACTCTCATCGTCGGACCGGCCCAGTATCACGAACCTTGCGGATCTAACCTGATTGATGCAGGTCAATTCACTCAACCAATTGTCGGTTCTGATGGCGCGGTTTATGTTTTCTGGTCAGGGACTGATTTAATTGAAGGTCAGTGCGCCGGTTATTATTCCTTAAAAATGGTAAAATCAACTGATGGCGGAGTTACTTTTACAGATCCGGAAGCGATTTTTGCATTTAACAGTTACAATACCGTAGATGGCGATATCAACGTCTATAATTCGGCGGCTGGTGATGCCGATATTTCCGGCGGGCCACATGACGGCAATATTTATATCTCTACTGTCAACGGAAATAGTAGTGATATTCATTATCACGCCGATGTTGTCATGTTGAAGTCAACCGACGGCGGGGAAACCTGGCTGGACCCTGTAAGAATAAATGACGACCCCCTCGGTAAGGATATGGATCAATTTCATCCCTGGCTGGTTGTAAACGAGGATGGCGTTATCGCAACCATCTTTTACGATCAACGCCTTGATCCAAACCACTATAATTTTGACGTTTTTGGAGCATATTCATTTGACGGGGGAGAAACATTCACAACCAATCATCGAATAACCGATGTATCCTCCTCCCCGGACGATCTCAAGACGAAAAGCGGCGCTATTGATGAACCTGTTGATCCTCTTGAGGGGCTTTTTGATGAGGAAGGGACGTATCATATATTTTCTCCCAAGGCAGGAAAAATCGCCGAGTATATTGGTGTCACCGCTTATCACAATAATATCACGGCGGTATGGACAGATGCTCGAAACGGTAACCAGGATGCTTTCTCGGCTTCATTTATCCTGCCATTTTTAAAACCCCGTCTGTATAGTCTACCAGATGAAGCAATAATGTCGGCTGTTAGTGACAGTCTTTTTTGGTCAACTTGCTGGCATGAAAGTTCGGTGAGTTACAGAATACAAATTGACAATAATGACGATTTTTCATCACCTGAATTTGAGACAACGGCAACTGATAATATACTCTATTCATCTACCTTGACAATCAGTGACGATACCTATTATTGGCGGGTGAAAGCGTACCGTTCGACCGAAGGAGATTCTACTGGATATAGCGACACATGGTCGTTTGTGTTAGATACCAAGGCACCGGAAATGGTGTCTCCTATTTATCCGGCTGCTGACATCACCTTAACCGAAATTCAGGTAGAGTACGTTTGGTCTCATATCGCGCCTGACGGTTCTACTGAGTATTATGAAATTGAAGTTTCCGGTGACTCACTTTTCACCGGAACACCTCCCTATTTTCAATACGATAATATTTCCGATACGGTCTTTCTGGTCCCGGATTCATTGCCTCAGGAAGCCGCGTACTATTGGCGAGTAAATCATTATGACATTGCGGATAATGAGTCGGGTTTTTCCGCCTTCGCCAGCTTTAACTATGTTGAGTACATCTGCGGTGACGCCAACGGAGACTTGGTGATCAATGTTGGAGACGCGGTCTATATCATCAATTATGCCTTCAAGGGAGGCCCGCCACCAGATCCGGTAGAGGCTGGAGATGCTAACTGTGATGGACAAACCAATGTTGGTGATGCGGTCTATATTATCAATTATGCCTTCAAAGGCGGCCCAGCTCCCTGCTGTCCATAAGAATTAATAAAAAACCCCCGGTTTAGCCGGGGTTTTTTTATATAAGATTAAAATTCCGGTATTTGCATACCAAACTTAACCCACTCTTCTTTGGCGGGACCATATATGCCTGGCACAGTAAGTCCGGCCAGGCGCATTAACACGGTTAGTTGTCCTCGATGATGAATTTCATGTTTTATGAATATCCAAAGGGTAAGACTCCGTTGCCATTTCATTCCGTACATATCATCTTCAATCTGTAAATCCGGATCCTGCCATTTTGATACCTCGGAAATAACTTTATTGGCATGTTTTTCATACGCTTCCCTGAGTGCCTGTGCAGATTCGGGAATAGGGTCTGTTTCTGTAGGGGGACCTACATCCACTCCCATTTTTTCAATCATCTCCGGTATAGTCGTGGTAATATGCCAAGCCATCTGACCAATCGAACGGACATGTTCATGCTCCGGCAGTTTAAGAGAGTCATCCGTTAACGCACCCAGGATCTTAATTGTATTTTCCATTTCCTGTTTCCAGGCATGTAAAAAATCACTCACGTGTACAAACATTTCGCCTCCTACTTTGATTACTTTATATATCCTGTCCCAGGATAGAGTCTATTATATTGACTATTTCGACCGGCAACTCAACCTCTGATGCGGCAATATTCGCCTCAACATGTTCAATCGTCGTTGCGCCGGTAATAGCGGAAGATATCTCCTTTAGCCGTAGTATCCAAGCTAAAGCCAATTGCGCCATAGTAATGCCGAGTTCACTGGCTATTTCTGTGAGTTCTCTGACTTTAGCGATTTTCTCTTCCGTTAAGTCATCCTTGAGCCATTCGGTTGAAGAGCCTCTCGTACCTTCGGGAATGCCATCGTTATACTTTCCGGTAAGAACTCCCTGCGCCAACGGTGACCAAACCACTAAGCCTATGCCGTTTCGCCGACAAGTTGGAAGGACGCCCAACTCCATATACCGATCGAGCATATTATAGCGCGGCTGTTCCACTTGAGGACCGTAACAATTATACTTGTGAGCCCATTTGACCGCATCGTCCAATTGCGGCGGCTCCCATACCGAGGTCCCCCAATACAACACCTTCCCCTGTCGGATAAGGTCGTCCATCGCTCGGACAACCTCTTCGACTTCGGTCTCGGGGTCATAGCGGTGACAGAAGTATACATCAAGATAATCGGTATTGAGTCTGGTTAAGGTTTTATCAATGGACTCAAAGATATGTTTCCTTGATAATCCCCGGTCGTTGATGTTGTCACTCATTGGCCAGAAAAGTTTTGATGAGATAACTAAATCAGAGCGATTGTAATTTTTTAGAATTTTACCGCATACTTTCTCGGCCTCGCCTCGAGAATAAATATCGGCCAGATCAATAAAATTGATACCGCCATCAATTGCACGACCCAAGATTTTAGCGGTCATCGATGGATCAACCGATCCTCCAAAAGTCAACCAACCGCCAATTGATATTTCCGAGACTTTCAAACCGGCGTTGCCTAGTCGTCTATATTTCATAAACATTTCCCTCTATCGATTTTTGTCAGATATACGGTTCATTGTAACATTTTTTAGAAAAATCAACAATCACATAATATAGACCAAATAATTGTTACTATTTAACCACAATGATGTATTTTAATAACGTTATGGATAAGAAAGAACTGACCAAGACAATAAAAAGACTGGCATACCAATACGGTTTTGATAGAGTTGGCATATCCTGCGCGCAAGAATTAACCGAAGAGAGCGTTAAACTTAATCAATGGCTGGATGCTGGAATGCACGGTCAAATGAGTTATATGAAAAATCATGCCGGGCTGAGGATTAATCCTGAGGCTCTTCTTCCCGGAGCCAAATCGGTAATAAGCCTTACGCATAATTATTATAATCCTTCACCCACCCCCGAAAACAGTTTTAAAATCGCCCGATACGCCTATGGCAAGGACTATCATAACGTTCTGCATAAGAAATTAAAAAAACTGACATCTGACATCAGTCATCAATTTTCTGAAATAAAATTTAGAAATTGTGCTGATAGCGCGCCAATAATGGAAAAAGCCTGGGCCAAACGTTCGGGAATCGGGTGGCAGGGTAAAAACGGATGTATCATTGCACCAAAAGTCGGGAGCTTTTTCTTTCTGGCCACGATTATTACAGATGCCGATTTGGACTATGATACTCCCCTTAAAGACCATTGCGGTACCTGCCAAGAATGTCTTGACGCCTGTCCCACCGGAGCAATAACCTCACCCTATGTTGTTGATGCCCGAAAGTGTATTTCTTACCTGACTACTGAACTCAAAGACAAAATCCCCGAAGAAATCAAAGGCAAATATCGCGATTGGATTTTTGGATGCGATATTTGTCAGGACGTGTGCCCACATAACCGCTTTTCAAAACCACACGATGAAGATCGTTTCATGCCTAAAGACAAACTCCTTGCCATGACAGAAGCGGAATGGCGCAAGCTGTCTGAGGATGAGTTTAGTGAGCTGTTCGCCGGAACTCCGATTAAGCGAATAAAATATGAAGGGTTGAAAAAAAATATAGCCTTTGTAGATAAAGAGAAACCTTAGTTCAGACAGAAACTGTCACAAAATAATCTCTGCCAATCTTTTTGATTTTCACACCGCCATTTGAATATTTAGAGAACAACAATTCTAAGTCTGCTCGGGAATACATATACAAATCGCATTTATTTTTGTACCTCAAGCGCCTTTGCCAGGCCAAAAATCCCGATGATGAGGGAAAACTAAAAAAGACTTGTGAAGAGCTCAAGGATATTGCTTTTTCGATAATTTTTTCCGGTTCGGCAATGTAATCCATAAACCCCATAAGGATTACATAATCAAATTTTTTCTCGAAAGAGTAAGACAGGAAATCTCCGGCGATGAAATCGCACTTCTCCTCAACTTTTTTCTGTATGGCGTTTTCTTTGGCAATTTTAATCATACCGGGAGCGAAATCGATTCCAATTGCTTCGGAAATCCCCATTTTAGCCAGTACAATACCATAATGTCCGGGGCCGCAGCCAATATCTAAAACTGATTTGCCTTGAGTCGGTTGACAGCCTTCAATTGTTGACTGATATCTAAGCCGCATACTTCTTCTAAATAGATAGCTGATAACACGCTGGATAATTCCCGTACCAGAACCGTAAATAGCGCTGAAATCATGGGCGTAATCATTAAAAAATTTTGAAGTTTTATCATTCATGATAATAATCCGCAATAAAATTCCGGCATGTGACGAATTCGAAATCCTTTAGTAATCGTCGAATCTTATTTTCGGTGCCTTTAATATTCACGTACGATTTAAACTGGCGATATCCCCCCATAGGAAGCCTGGGATGGGAAATATCTATTTCACGAGGGTGAATATAAAACATAACCGGACGGCCATCGGCTAAAACTTTTTTGGCATACCTTTTAATAATAAAATATGGAAACAGCCGCAGGTAGCCTCCACCAAAAAAGCATAAGTTTTTGCCTAACACCGGCGCAACCGTAATCGGCAATTCAATTATAGAATTATCTCCAATTTGTATGGTGTGGGGAAACCTGTCAGCTCCCTGCATGCCACCGTGCCCTCGGGCGGCGGGGAAAATTGACGAGTCGTACTTGTGTCCAGTCTTAATCAATGACTCGAACAACCAGGGCGTTTTCTCGGTCGCGGAAAACCCGGAGGCTCGGAACCCAATGACTTCTTTCCCGCCAATATTTTCTAAGATTTCTTTCGTCCGCCGCGCCTCTTTTTCAAATTCAATTTGAGATTTATTATAAATCAATTCGTGAGAATAACCGTGCGAAGCGACTTCATGACCGGCCTTGGCGGCCATCTTTACTAACTGAGGATATTTTTCAGCAATCCATCCGAGGAAGAAACAAGTAGCAGACACATTATTATCACTGAGAATTTCGAATAGGCGAATAGTATTCTTCACAACTATTGACGGCAGCGTATCCCATACTTCAAGCTCAGGCACAGCGGGAATATCAAGGATATGAAACCAGTCTTCAACGTCTATGGTAAATATGCACTTCATCGTATTGTTACAATAATACGCCCTGAAAACTCAAGAGTCAACCTTTGGGTCTTACGGCGAAGTAATTGGCTTTTTAGTTGAAAGTACCAAGTGTAATGGATAAAATGAGTACATTGTGGTTGAAAATTAAGGATGAAAAGATGAAACTGTATCTGGTTCAACATGCCAAGGCGGAAGTTAAAGATGGAGAAACAAGCCGAACTCTCACCGAAGAAGGGGTTGCCGAGCTTCTAAAAGTCGCATCTTTTCTAAAAATCCACGCAATGGTTTCAATCCACACAATTTATCACAGTAATAAAATCCGCGCCATACAAACAGCCGAAATCCTATTTGAACATATTAAGCCTAAACCGCTTGTCAAGCAAGCATCGGGTTTGGCGCCTATGGATGATGTTTTGATATGGGCTGAGCAGGCATCGCATCTGTCTGAAGATTCTATGATAGTCGGACATATGCCGCATATCAGCAAGCTTACTCACCAGTTGTTAGCAAATTCAAAAAGCGGGAATTTTGTATCGGTGCGAAACGCAGGCGTAATATGCCTGGAACGAGATAGTACCGATCAATGGTCTCTGAGGTGGAGTATTATTCCTGAAATATTAAAGTAATCAGCACTTTAACAACGATGGATTATTTCCCTTTTTTCAGACGAGGATTATCCCACGGAATATCGTTTACTCCGGCTTGAAAGTTTGCCATGCGGGCCGCTACAAAGAGGAAATCGGATAACCGATTGAGAAGTTTTAGAACATGTTTATTGACAATATTGTCTTTACTGGCAGTTACCGCCCATCGTTCGGCTCGACGGCATACTGTTCGAGCCAGATGTAAATATGATGCAGCCGGAGTGCCCCCCTGAATAATGAATTGTTTTAATTGAGGGAGTTTTTCCTCATACTCATCTATCCATTTCTCTAATAAGGATATTTCATCTTCACCGATACGATCAACAGCGGTTGAAACAGTATCCGGAGTGGCCAAATCCGACCCAACGACAAAAAGTAGGTTCTGAATTTTATTTAGCTTTTGCTTGAGATCAGATTCAATTGTAAAAGTCTGAACTATGCCCAATATAGCATTGCACTCGTCGACGGTTCCATAGGCATGAATACAATAATCATCTTTGCCGACCCGATCACCGCCCAATAATCCGGTTTCCCCCGAATCGCCGGTTTTTGTATATATTTTCATTTTCTTCATTGAAAACCCTTTATAGTAGTAATCAAGATATAAGACATCGTTAACGTTTCTGCAATATAGATAATAAGAAAACTATTAACGTCACAGTCGCAGTTTTCTGGATATTGATATAGTTTAATACCTATTTCTCATGATTTATTATCAAATATCATAAAATAGTAATTACTCAGAACTAAATCATCTTTTATAACGATATTGCATTTTATGATTTACGCTAATTATCTATTGACATTACAACAAGTTAGAAATATTATACCAATAAGAATACAGAAAACTCTGATTTACCACACGAGGTTGATATGGCCAAAGATTACTTGACTACTTCTCAGGCAGCCAAAAAACTGTCAGTCTCTCCCGATACCGTCCTAAAATGGGTAAAGGCCGGAAAAGTTAGATCACATCGCACGTTGGGCGGTCATTTTCGCATTCCGATATCTATTATTAACAAAATGATTGATGAAGCATCCGGGACCGCTGCGAGTGAAGAAACCCCTGCCACTGCTAACCCGACTTTTCAATACTGCTGGGAACACCAATCAAAGCCCGGCTTGTTAAATGAGAAATGCAAAGAATGTGTGGTGTACAGAAGCCGTGCCCGGCGTTGCTATGAATTGCGCGACTTGCCCGAAGAGTTTGGAAGTCTCATGCTATATTGTACCGATACCTGTGAAAAATGCGATTATTATAAATTAGTCAATAATCTGGGATTCAATATCCTAATTATCAGCAATAATGACCGTTTGACGGCCGATATTGATTCCAGCGAATTGAGTGATAATTTCCAAATTGAGGCGGTTTCAAACGAGTACGAATGTGCCTCAAAGATTGAAAAATTCAGACCCGATTTTATTATAGTTGATTGTTCTATGGGAGCGGTAAAAACCCGCGAATTATGTAAGCATCTGGGAGAAGACGCCCGTATTCCCTTTACCCGCTTAATATTGACTTCCAACAAAAACCAACAGGGCGATTTTTGCGATCGGGAAATATTCGGCTGGATAAAAAAGCCATTTACAATGAAAAAACTGCGCAATTGCATTGAAGGCATTGCTGACATTATACCACAGATTAAGGTTATAGAATAAAAGAAACTATGCTTTACACACCCATGCTGTATTTAAGCTATGGTTTTTTCGTGAACTTGTAACTGAAAATCACTGTTTGATGTTTTGTTCTCAATAAGAAACTCCTCGTATCCATTTTGAAGCGGTAATCAATTGCCTTTGGGCAAAGATTTACGTACTAATAGGCATTGTTTAAAATCAATATTTAGTGAGGTTCGTAAATGAAAAAATTCGGATGGATCGCCGGAATTATCGTCGCTGTTATAATCTCATTTATCGCCGGAACATACTACTACCTCACACAAACACTACCGGATTATAATTCAGACATCTCATCTGCGACAATAACCGATAGTATTGAAATCATTCGTGACTCTTATGGAATGCCGCATATTTACGCCAAGTCCGATAGCGATATGTCATTTGCCTTTGGATTTTGCTCGGCTCAGGACAGGCTTTTTCAGATGGATATGGTCCGCCGGGCAATTAGGGGGCAATTGGCCGAGGTTATCGGTAAAGATGTTGTTGAAGTCGATAAAATGTACCGGACAATTACATCGGTGAAACCGATTGAGCAGATTTATAGCGAACTACCCGACAGCCTACAAGCTCTGATGGTTGCATATGCCAACGGCGTAAATCATTATCTTGAAACCCATGAAGAAAACTTGCCGATTGAGTTCGCGATATTAGGTTATGAACCTGAGCCATGGCAGCCTTCCGACTGTATGGCGACATTATATTATATGGCCTGGGCGCTTAATTTTTCCTTTGACTCCGAGCTGACCTATGCCGCAATGATTGACAGAGTTGGCGATGCCATGGCTTCGGAGATATTTATCGATTACCCGACGGGCAAGCCAGTGATACTGCCGGAAGAATACAGCTTAAGCAATTTATCGCACACAATTGAGACAATACGGTTAGCGCGCCTTATAACAGGGACACCGATACGCGGGGGAAGTAATAACTGGGTCGTTTCGGGTAAAAAATCTTCAACCGGAAAACCGCTGTTAGCCAATGATATGCACCTCGGTATGATAGCGCCCGCAATCTGGTATGAGGTTCATCTTATCACCTCATCGGTCAATGTCTCGGGTGTTGCTCTGGCTGGCACACCATTGATAATAGCCGGAGCAAACGAAAATGTCGCCTGGGGTTTTACCAATGTCATGGCCGACGATGCCGACTACTATCTTGAAAAGATTAATCCTGAAGATTCCGGTTTATATGAGTTTAAAGGAAGCTGGGAAGAAGTCACCACTAGATATGATACAATTGCTGTTCTAAATGACTCCGCAATAATATATCCTATCCGCTCAACCCGACACGGCGTCATTATCGATGATATTGTTGACAGCACTATTCGAGGTAACCCGGTTTATTCTATTGCTATGCGATGGACAATCGCTGATTTCGGTCAGGATGCGCAAGCCATTTATCAACTCAATCGGGCTCGGTCGGTCTCCGAAATAGAAAAGGCAGTCGAGCTATATAAATGCCCCGGTCAAAACTGGGTCTATGCCGATATTCAGGGAAATATCGGATTCTGGGCTGCAGTCGGTATTCCCCGACGAGACGGTTTTGATGGGCAAGGACTCCTTCCCGGATGGGATGGTCAGCACGAATGGGGTGAATATATTCCAACTGATGAACAACCCCATATCACCAATCCTGAGCAAGGCTGGATTGCGTCAGCTAACAATAAGACAGCCAGCGACGACTACCCCTATTATATTTCTCACTGCTATGCTCCATCCGAGCGTATTGAAAGAATCTCTCAGCTATTGACCGAAAAAGAGAAACTCGGCATTGATGATTTTAAGCGAATTCAGGCTGACGATTATTTAATTGTAGCAGAAAGATGGTGCCCGATACTTATTCAGGCGCTTGAAAATTCACAACCGTCCGTTGAAACCAAACAGATAATGGATGAATTATCGGACTGGGATTATATGGCCGGATCCGAGTCAGTACCGGCGGCAGTTTTTCATACGGTGTGGCAGTATTTGATTGAATATACATTTCAACCCCATTTGGGCGATACCCTTTATAAATACTTCATAACTGAAAACAGTTTCACGGTTCATAAGGCGATGCAAAATCTTATTGATAAGCCGGAATCACCCTGGTTTGATGACCCCGATACTGACGCTATCGAGAACCTTGATTCTGTTTTAGTAAAAAGCTTTGATCAGGCGCTGAGTTATTTACATGAGAGTTTAGGCGATAACAGCTCCGACTGGCAATGGGGCAAGCTACATTCCGTGACTATTTTTCATCCAATCGGAAGAATTCTCCCGATTATTGGAAATTATCTAAATATCGGGCCGTTTCCTGTAGGCGGAGGCTCTCATAGTGTCAATCCGTCAATATATCGGCTATCAAATCCGTGGGCAATGGTGGCAGGAGCTTCTCAACGCCACATTTTTGATCTAAACAATATCGATAATTCCCTGCGCATTATTCCGACCGGAGTATCGGGGAATTTTATGAGTCCTCATTATAGGGACCAGTCGGAGAGATGGCTCAAGGTTGAGTATCGCCCATTTGTTCTGAGCCGAAAGGAAGTTGAAAAGGATGTTTCCTATCGGATGAGTATTTTACCTGTAAATAAAGCGGAAATTGATTTAAAACCGTAATTGACATTCATAAAGGGATATATATATTATCACAATGAATAACAAAACTGCACTGTTGACCCTTCTCTGTCTGACCTTCGTTACAGTATTCGTATTTGGATACACTGGAGTTGTCGTCGGACAGGACACGCATGCCGCCGAACAAGGCGAGGAAAGCGCGCGACACTCTCACGACTCAGTAAATACTGATAGTGATTCCCATCCTCATGATTCCACAGCGGTTGCCGCGCAGGTGGAAAAGCCTGCCCCTCCTCAGGAACAACAGGTTCCGACCGTATGGGATTTTCTATTTAGCGGAAAATACATCGCTTTTTTAATACTGTCTTTAGTTGGCTTGATTTTGGTCTCCGGAGGCTGGGTAAATATCTGGGTTCGCGTGGGCATGATGCTGGTTGCGCTGGTTCTTTTGGGGCTTGACTATTTTTATCCGCTACATCCAAGTCCGATGTGCGCCACAACCAAATTGTTTATGTTCAAGTTTACTCATGGGGAATTTTTCGCCGCTTTTTTGGTAATGTTTTTGGCGATTGTCATTCCCAGTTTTATTGGCCGAAAACTTTTCTGTGGATGGGTTTGTCCTTTGGGGGCATTGCAGGAACTAATAAATAAAATCCCGCATCCCTTTAGGATAAAACAGTTCAACTTCACCGCCTTCAATACGCTCCGCATGGGTTTGCTAGCCCTGTTTTTCCTGACTTTCTTCGCGGTCCGGGAGCAAATTTTATATTTGGGTGAGCGATTGGAAGCGGAGACATCCGAGGGGCTCTGGGCAGCTTTTTCAGCTTATAATTTATACGAACCGGTCAACTTCTTTGAACTCCTGCATTGGTCACCGAGTACAACATTCTTTGTAATGATGGCCATTTTGGTAATCGCCAGCTTAGTACTTTATCGACCTTTTTGCTATGCCATATGCCCGATTGGCGCAATTACATGGTTTATCGAAAAGATATCGCTGGGACGTATCAAAGTAGATATGGAAAAATGTACCGATTGCGGCGAGTGCATTAAAGCCAGTCCCTGCCCGACTATAAAGCCGATGCACAAAGGGAATAATAAAGTTTTACCGGATTGTACTTCATGCGGAGAGTGTATCAAAAGCTGTCCTGAAGACGCAATTAAGTTCAAGTTCTTTTAATAACGCAGACAATAATTAAAAGCCCCGGCAACGGGGCTTTTTTTATATCGTATCTATTTATTCACAGTGCTCGTAACTTCGAGTTTACTCTTTGTTCTTTCTAAGGGATGTTTCGACGGCGCCTCTGGACATATTCATTTTATCCGCGACTTTTCCGATATCGCCTCCGGTAGATTTTAGTAGAGAGTGAATATACTTTTGTCTAAACTGCTCGCACGCCTCATCAAACGGTTCGACTTGCATCATATCTCTCAGGCATCGAGCCATGCCTTTTTTCTCGCCGCAGACAATAGCCTTATCTATTGCGTCGAACAATTGGCTGGTTTTAAACGGCTTGACTATTACATCACAGGCTCCCCAGCGAAAAGCCTCGATTGTCTTTTCAACAGAGTCATCCGCCGTAAGAACAATCACGGCTTCTTTTCTTCCTTCGTTGTCAATCCGCTGAAGCAAATCGAGACCGTTAAAGCCGGGCATATTCATTTCGGTTATTATGATATCAAATGATTCTTTATTTAATATTTCCGGTAGTTCCAGGGCGTTATGCGTAGATTTAATCTGATGGCTGGTTTTGTCTTTGATGATCTTTTCCAGCAGTCGAACCATATGAGGTTCAACATCAACGGCAAGTATCGATTTCTTCATGGTCACCGCTCCTGCTTAGGAATACTATTTATAGTTATAAGAATGTAATATGATTACGGGCAAGATGCAAACGCCTATACACGTGATTTTGCTTAACACACTAGTACGCTATTCAATCTCGGCAAGCCCGAGTTTCTTAATAAAATCGCCGGCATACCATTCAGCAACAGCATCACTTGACAGCGCCATATCCAATTGCTTGGTCATCATTATTAACCGGCCCAAGATATAAAGCTTATCAGCCATCGACGCTTTATCCTGATACGATATCACCGAATGTAGAAAATCTCCTTTACGGTGCTGCACAAATCCCATATGGCCTAGAATATCGGTCAGGAGTTTTAATCGGCGTATTCGTCGTTCAAGAATCGCACCACCAGCCATATACTGCATCTGTACGTAATTCTTATTGGTCTCTTCGGCACACATCGCTTCAATAGAGGTGAAATGATATCCCATCCGAAGCGACAACATCATGTATTCTTTGCCGAGAACCGCAAAACTACTTTCCGAAAACTCGCTCTTTCGTTTTTTATCCCGATTGGTCGCAAATCCAATAATCTTCTTCGCCGGTTCCGGCAGAGTCGGCCAGCCTTCTTTTTTTATGCCGTCCCAAAAATACTTCATGGGTGTCAAATCGGTATCGCTTTCCAAAACAAAATCGGAAGAATGCGAACGTCGATCGTCATTGTCGATAAAGATAATGTTCATTTCAGCCGGTACATCGCTAATTAACCGTGTACCCAGGGCACCTTCTTTGTCAAGCGCCCGAGCGCTTTTAAACATTTCTTCCATTGATTTTTGGTGAGCATAGCGAGTGATATCATGGAAGGTAACGCAGTTCTCAGGAAGAAAATCGTCATCGGTAGGATGTAATAATCTCAGAGGTGAAACAAGATCTAGAACCCGATCAAGAACCTTATGAATGCTTGAGTCCTCAAATATATCATACTCCGGACTGCGAGCCCTGACTAAATCTTTATGTTCACCTCGATAAATTGTTTTATTAGTCGCGTCAACAGTAACCAGATCACCGTTTTTTAGCTCTTTCAGTTCTCTCAGCCCCACCAAAGTCGGGATATGATACTCACGGGCAATAGTGGCCATGTGACTGGCTAATCCGCCAACTCGTGTAACCAAAGCACTGATTTTCCCCATAACAGTGATTAATCCGGGAAACGGATGGGCTGCTGCTAATACTGCTCCGTTGGGAACATTTGGTAAATCCTCAGTGGATTTTACATGATGAACTAAACCGGTACCGGCACCGGGACATACTGTCGTACCCCCTGAAAGAATTTCCTCAAGTTGCGATGTGTCGATATCCTTATGCGATGCAAAGGTCTGTAATACTTGAAGCGGGCGTGATTGTAACAAAAACAGTTTATCGTTTTCGTCAATGACCCATTCGATATCTTGCGGAGTTCGATAATGATTTTCGAGTTTATCAGCGTACTCGGCCAACTCCTTCAAATGTTTTTCAGATATAGAAGGTTGTCTCTGCATCTCCTCAGGGATATTCTCTTCCCTTGTTCCGCCTTGAGGGTTATTTATCAGTTTAACCGGTTTACGGGCGATACGGGAGGACATGATTTCTCCGGTCGTGCGCAAAACTCGAAACTCATCGGGTGTTAAACGGCCATTGACTATATATTTCCCCAAACCGAAAATGGAATTGATTAAAATTGCCTCACTCTTAGGATTAATAGGATTTCGAGTGTAAGCGACTCCGGAAGCTGAGGCATTAATCATACTGACGCAGCCGACACTCATTGCCAATTCGGCTTCAGACAGCGAATGACTAAGAAAATAATAAATTGCTTGAGGGGTAAACTTGCCAGCCAGGACTTCGCGATAGCGGTTAATTAATTCTTCTTCGCCTACATTTAAGTAAGAGGCATATTGTCCGGCAAAACTAAAAAGAGTATCCTCACCCACCGCACTTGAGCGCATCGAGATTTTATCACAACCGCTCTTCTCGATAAGCCTCCGATACCCTATCAGGATATCCCCGACTAAATCCAGCGGTACGGGACTGACCGAAATCAACTCGATAATTTCCTGACTGACCCGAACTAAATCATCATAGCTCTTGATATCAAGTGTTTCAATCCGCCGGCTGATTTTCTTCTGCAGTTCGTTATCATCGACAAAATACTTATACGCCCGGGCAGTAATGGCGAATCCTTCGGGAACCGGCATCCCTAATATTGTCTTCATCTCGCCCAATTGTGCGTTTTTACTGCCGACGCTATTGGCTCGATTACGGTTTAGGCGATCAAAGGAAATAGTCAATGCGTTTTCCGTTATTGGCCGATTACCGGGTAGTACTGTATTCAAGACAGTATCTATTTCATTGAACCTATCTTGTAACACCTGGTACTGGCTGCCGCCGAGAATTACTAATTTATCAATTATTTCCTGGACATCAGAACGGATTGATTCCAAACTTTGGCGAATATAATTGACATCGAATAAATAGTCACCTTGCGCCTTCTCTTCCATATCGCTCATGACTTCGAGGACATGATTGTTTTTATCGAGAAGCTGTAGAAAAACGGTAAAATTATCCTGAATCGCTTTTACAGATTCTGTCGAGTGGTTTTTATTTACATTCATATTGATTTATACAATGGTCTGGCAGCGATTATTGCGCCCTACCCTTTTATACCTCAAAGCTCTCCGGAGGTTGACAACTGCCATCGCCGCAATCGGTTCCGGAACCGGCACAATCAGATTGCTCGCACCCTTCCGACTGGGTACCGCAAGAATCTGACGCTGATTCATCTTTGCATCCGACACTTGGAGTTATTGGTAATATAGTACCGGCTTTGATAAGTTCGATAACTCCGCTGATAATATTGTTGTTGGCTTGAAATACCGTAATATTCCGTTCATTGAACATTGCCAGGGCGTTTTTGCCCATGGAATGACACAAAATGCTATCAAAATCAGAGCGACCGATTTTTTCAGGAGGATTGCATCCTCCCTGCCCCTTATGAGGGTTTTGATTTGGTGCAAATTCCAGATCATCGGTCTCACTGTCATAAATCGCAAAATATGGCGCCGTACCAAAATGGCGATGTATTTCCACATCGCGTCCGGTCTTACTCTTTGCCGGAATACATACTCTCATAGTGTGCCCCATTACATTGTTATTTCCTACGTCTATAATAATAATCGGACGCGCCGACCGAAAGCTAAATATGCTTCTGCTTTACTATATTGTGTCACAATCTGTGATTGAGGTCAGTTGAGAGACTGGGGAGAATAGCAGCGTTTTCAAAATGCCGCTGAAGATACTATCTGATCAGGAAAGCTCAACTCAATAATATGTCAAAGATATCCCGAAGTAATTCAGGTTGTCCCCGGATCCGACATGTATATTTTGGGCAAACTCAAACTTTATGTCAATCCTGTTCATTAACAGATTCTTAAGTCCCGAAGATTGACTGGATTCATTTTTCCATAACAGTTGGGTGATACCGTTACTGCTGAGACTAAACCCATACGAATTCCAGATTTGATATCTGTGAATGCCACTATGCCCGTATCTCAGTTGTATGGCTTCATAAAAGCCTAACTCAACACCAAACATGTAATTAGTGCCGTATTGCGCACGGGATTCATAGGCCGGCATAATGTAGAACCGGGAAAACTTCCTTTGTCCATCATTCGTATCCCAGGCAAATTTCATTGTTGCACCCAAACGTTTAACAGGAGTGATTTCTTCGCCGAATGTATAATAATTAGTGCTTTTAAGAAACATCTGTTGAATCGAAAGTCCCAAAGATGGATAGATATTAAAATTAGTCTGTCCCGGAGAAATGTCTTCAATATTTTTAAGACCGGCAGGTAAGCCGAGTAAAAATCCAATATCTACTGAATGCCTGTAATCTTCTCTGTCTACATATTTAAACCAATTGACATTTACTCCACAGCTCATACTAACCCGATGTTTAATACCAAAGCCGATACTAGCCCGATACAAATTTTGCTTACTTTCACCATACTCATATTGACCGGAGTAAGATGGCCAGGCAAATCGCCAATGATCATTTAGATACTCAAAACCCACGTTGAAACAATATCCAGAGACCCGGTCATTACAGTCATTATATACAGATGCCAAAACCTTGAAACTCTTAAGGCTTGCTTTAGTGTAAGGATAGTCGGATTCATAGAATGTATATGAGGCTGGACTGGAGTAAAAATAAACTTTGTATCTATTAAGAGGAAAGGCAATTTGAGCAGGGTTCCTATGAGCCGAAAAGCCATCTGTTAATGCGACAGTCGCCCCTCCCATACCGTTACTACGAACAGAAGACAACCTATTAATTCCCTGTAAAGGTGCATAATCGGTCTGCGCTGCTTGTGCCGATACAGGAGCGGTGGTCAAGGACACACTAAAAACAGCAGATAAAAGGACTAAAATGAAAAACCGGATTTGTCGCATAGTATCCCTCCAAGGATTATCTTTAATAATAGTAAATAATTATTATTTGTCAATGTCACCACATGTAAAAGATAAAGTCACTATTTACTAGTAATTTCGAAGGCACGCTAATAATCTGCTAACAATAATCTGTTATAGATTTTTATTATCATTGCGGAGATATTTTATTATTATTTATTAGTCTTCGCTTTATTTATAAAAGAAGGTAATTAAAATGTCGAAACGTCGAATCTTCTGGAGACTCTACCCGTCTTATATTATTCTCATTGTCATTTCTATTTTGGCGGTGTCATGGTTTTCTCTCCGATCACAGCGGCAGCTTCATCTGGAGCAAACCGCAACCAATCTTGAGGCGCGAGCGCTGTTAGTGCAAAGTCAACTGGCGAGCAGGATACTCGAGGAAGATTTTAACGGCGTTGACAGCCTATGCAAGGAATTGGGGCAAATTTCCTCTACGAGGATTACGGTTATTCTACCATCCGGTATCGTAATTGGGGATTCTGAAGAAGATCCCGGCCTGATGGAAAATCATTGCCATCGCCCGGAGATTGAGGAAGCGTTTCAAACCGGTCGAGGTAAACAGATACGATACAGCAGTACTGTTAAACAGCGTCTAATGTATAAGGCTATCCTATTTGAAAGTGACAATCAGCAAATCAGTGTCATACGCACTGCAATTCCGGTTACATTTATCGACAAGGCGTTGTCCTCAGCCAAAATACGGGTATTTATCGATGGAACTATTATTGCGATTCTGGCTGCAATGCTCGGACTATATGTATCGCGCAGATTGAGTAATCCGCTGGAGCGATTGAAAAAAGGGGCTCAACGATTCGCATCGGGTAACCTTCAACATAAAATGTTATTAGAGGGAAATACCGTTGAAATTGATGCTCTGGCGGAAGCTATAAACGATATGGCTGAGCAATTGGGGCAACGAATAACAACGATAACGAATCAAAGAAGCGAGCAGGAAGCGATTCTTCATAGTATGGTTGAGGGAGTTATCGCGGTCGACACTGAGGCAAATATAATCAACTTTAATCAGGCCGCAGCAGAATTTTTTAATCTAAATAAAGAAGATGTCACCGGAAAACCGCTTTATACAGCTATCCGTTCTACATTACTGCAGGAAGCAGTCGATAAAACACTCCAACATCGCAAATCTATTACCAGAGAAGTGGTTTTTACCGAGGGAGAAACAAGAATTACCGAAATAACAGTTAGTCAACTTCGAGGAGCCGGGGGTCATCAAATCGGAGCGTTAATTGTTGTCAACGATATTTCTCGCATGCGCCATCTTGAGAAAATAAGACGAGATTTTGTCGCCAATGTCTCACACGAGCTCAAAACACCTATTACCTCAATTCATGGCTTTGTGGAAACGCTAAAAGACGGAGCGATCGAAAACAAAGATGACGCATACCGATTTCTTGATATTATTCTTAAGCAATCAGAACGTCTTCAAGCGATTATCGAAGATATTCTCAGTCTGGCACGTATTGAGCAAAGTGCTGAAGAAGAAAAGATTGAACTTTCCCAATGCGATCTCGCCCCGATTATGAGAGATGCCATCGATAGTTGTGAGCAGATGGCGGCGACGAAGAATATTAGGCTGGAACTCGCGGCTAACGCCGATATTTCTGCCGTTGTTAATCCTCGATTATTGGAGCAGGCTGTTATCAATCTGATTATGAACGCAATTACCTATAGTGATCCTGATAGTGTTGTTATGACAAAGATAAATGAATTTGCTGATGAAGTGACCATCGCTGTTATTGACACCGGAACCGGCATAGCAAAAGAACATCACGGCCGTCTGTTTGAGAGGTTTTATCGAGTTGATAAGGCTCGCAGCCGCGAATATGGCGGAACCGGTTTGGGACTTGCTATTGTTAAACATATCACGTTGGCTCTAAATGGATCAATTCAGGTAGAAAGCGTTTTAGGGAAGGGAAGCACCTTTATAATCGGACTTCCTCGTTAGTTGCTTTTAGTTGCGATTCAACACGTTACACGAAAACAGCAAAAGATTAGCTCAAATACTTGACATGCAATCAAAGAAAACTATATTGCCCCACAATAGACTGAATAACAAAGTTAGGGCGGGGACAGGTACTCTTTGTCTGATAGTAAATCATCAATGTATATTCGTGTCGCTCTTCTTTTTGGGCTATTATATCTATTCCTGTTTTCAATCGGTCTTCTCGGAAGTTCTCTCAAGCTATTTGGAGCAGGATTCGCTGAAACCCTAATTACGACAACTTCAAACCCATTAGTGGGTTTGTTTATTGGGATATTAGTAACCAGTCTTGTTCAATCTTCATCCATGACAACGTCATTGCTCGTTGGTTTTGTCGGAGGCGGGCTAATGACAGTCGAAAACGCCATACCGATAGTCATGGGAGCTAATATTGGAACAACAATCACTAATCTACTTGTTTCACTGGTTCATATAAAACGCTCTAACGAATTCCATCGCGCGTTTGCTGCATCAACCGTTCATGATATTTTTAACATAATGGCGGTGGCAGTATTTCTGCCAATTCAAATAAAAACTAATTTCCTCGGACACTTAAGTACAAAACTGGCGGGAGTATTCTCTGATTTTGGCGGGATGACACTGTTTAATCCTTTGGGCGCAATAACTAAGCCCGTGATCAAATCACTCTTATTGTTTTTAGATAACAGTGCCCTGATAGGAAGCCTCTTAGGCGGGGTAATGCTATTTGTTTCGCTCACGTATTTGGTAAAAGTATTGAAATTGGTTTTCCTGACGAGATTGACGGGACTTTTTCAACGCTATGTCTTCAAAACAATGTTCAGATCATTTTTAGTCGGACTGGTTATTACTGTAATGGTTCAGTCATCCTCAATCACGACCTCTTTGATTATCCCACTGGCTGGCTCGGGAGTACTATCTTTAATTCAGATATTCCCTTATACTCTGGGAGCAAACCTTGGTACCACGGCAACCGCTATGCTGGCATCACTGGCAACGGGCAATATTGCGGCTGTCACAATTGCATTCGCTCATATGTTGTTCAATTTACTGGGGATCGGTGTTTTCTTCCCAATTAGGCGAGTCCCTATCTTTCTGGCTACAAAAGTTGCAGACTTTGCTGTTAAATCAAAAGTAATCCCGATAGCAATTATTGCTGTTTTATTTTTCATAGTTCCTCTTATGCTGATAACTTTCTGGCGTTAATCCTTCGTTAGTCATATAA
The DNA here is from genome assembly GCA_023138975.1 of Candidatus Zixiibacteriota bacterium. Taxonomy (GTDB): domain Bacteria; phylum Zixibacteria; class MSB-5A5; order GN15; family JAAZOE01; genus JAGLON01. Next base: position 82,379 of record JAGLON010000002.1, on the reverse strand, counting down.
ACACTAAGAATTAACGCGCTTTTACATTATATTTTTATACTTACTCCTTTCTAATCTTCCTCTAACATTATCCTAACAAAACTGTTGTTTCCTCAGTCAAAGAAACTTTGGGAGGAGTGTCTCTTGATATCTAAAAGGAGTATTGAAATGAAAAAAGCGGTTCTCACAATTATCGCGGCCGCGTTCCTGATTTCATCCGTCTCAGCTGGCGATTGGACGGAAAACATCAAGGTCAAAGGGGATCTTCGTTACCGACATGAAATGATCAAAAAAGATAAAGATGCTGATACTCGTACGCGTCATCGCATTCGAACCCGTTTTGGAATTTTTGCCAAAGCTTCAGATTACACAAACATTGGTATTCAGTTGGCTACCGGTTCCAATGATCCGATATCTACCAATCAGACTTTAGATAATGGGTTTTCCAGCAAAAGTATTGTTCTTGATCTGGCTTACTTTAAAGCAAAACACCCACAGGTAAAAGGTTTAACGCTGATAGGCGGCAAATTTAAAAACCCGTTTTTCAAGCCCGGAAAATCTGAACTCATATGGGACGGTGACTGGAATCCGGAAGGCGGAGTTCTCAAGTACAATCATGACTATTCACAGATGTCATTAAACTTAGTTGGTGGTGGCCTCTGGATTGAGGAACGGTCTTCCGACAAAGACTCATATCTCGCGGTCGGTCAGGGAACTCTACGAACAAAGTTTAACGAGAGGAAATCCAGTTTTGCCATCGGCGGCGGTTATTACTATTATGGAAACGCCAAAGAGTTCGCTCCGTTTTATGATACGGACGATGCCATGGGCAACAGTACCAAGGAATTTATTTCAGGAACTGATACTTCTACCGTTTACGCCAACGGTTACGAGCTATTTGAGGCATTCGCTGAATTCACTCACACTTTTGATAAAATACCCGTTATGATTATGGGCGATTTTGTTACTAATACAGCTGCCGATAGCCTCAATACCGGCTGGCTGGTTGGCTTTCGAGTCGGTAAGGCTAAAAAAACCGGCTCATGGGAGGTTCGTTACAACTACCGAAATGTTGAAAAAGACGCTGTTGTAGGAATATACACAAGTTCTGATTTCCGCGGTGGCGGCACGGATGCCAAGGGCCATGTGATGGGCGGATCGGTAGCGATAGCTCCTAATACGTTTATTGGTGTAAATTACTTTATCAACCAAACCGGGCTTGAAGATACGACACAGAAGGATTTTTCACGCATTCAGGTTGATCTACAATTGAAATTCAAATAATAACCGGGATATAGTTACGCAAAAGAGTCGAAACAAATACCCGTTAGGGAGGAAAAAATGAAGAATTTAATTTTAGTATCAATGATGATTCTGCTCGCGGTAAGTGTTATCACCGCCGGTAGTACGATCACGATAAAAGGTTCTGATACGCTTGTTCGATTAGGACAGCGTTGGGCCGAAGAGTACATGAAAAAGAATCCCGGTACTGTAATTCAAGTTTCCGGGGGCGGCTCCGGCACCGGTATTGCCGCATTGCTAAATGGAACCACTGATATCTGTGAGGCGTCGCGCGATATGAAAGCCAAAGAGTATAAGCTCGCCGAGAAGAAAGGTTTCAAACCAGTTCGATACTCGGTTGCTCTGGATGGTATTGCTGTTTTCATAAACAAGGACATGCCTATCAAAGAACTGTCGCTGGCACAATTAAAAGGTATTTATACTGACGCAATCACTAACTGGAAAGAAGTCGGTGGACCAGATCATTTAATAATTATTTACGGTCGTGAAAACAATTCCGGAACATACGCCTTTTTTAAAAAACAAGTTTTAGATAGAGAAGACTACGCTGATCGCACTCAGACCCTCCCCGGCACTGCGGCTGTTGTCAATGCGGTAGCTAAGGACAAATGGGGGATCGGTTACGGCGGTATTGCCTGGGCTAAAGGTGTAAAGTTTGTGGCAGTAAAAAAGGATGATACAACTAAGGCTGTCATCCCAACCTCCGAGTCAGTTTCTTCGGGAACGTATCCTATCTCCCGTGAACTGTATTGGTTTTTCAGCAGCGAGCCTACCGGCGAACTGAAGAAACTTTTGGACTGGGCGTTATCTGATAAAGGACAACAAGTAGCCGAAGATGTGGATTATGTACCTTTGCCAAAAAAATAATTGCTCTTCCTTTGAGCGGAATGCACGAGAGTAAGGGGTTTATCCCTTACTCTTATGTACTTGAAAGAAAACAACTATGAAGCAGATGAACTTTAAACCCAAATCAAGAATCAAGGAATTTTTGGGTGAGAAAATTATCGCCGTAACCGCTTTTGCGGCATTGTTGGCGATTATGCTGATATTTACTTTTATTTTTAAAGAATCAGTTCCAATTTTCTACGATGCGGAAATTCAGGAAGAAGCAAGTCTTAACAAAATGACTTTCAAGCAGGAATATATTGAAGGCCGTGAACCAAAATGGTCCTGGCAGCCTAATTCTGATATTCCCAAATACTCACTTCTCCCGCTTTTTATTGGCACCATTAAGGCAGCTCTCGTGGCAATGCTGTTTGCAATACCACTTGGCGTCGGCGCAGCCATATATTCGGCCGAATTCGCGTCGCGGCGCATGCGTGAAATGATAAAACCAATTATCGAGCTTTTAGCCGGTATACCCTCAGTCGTTTTAGGCTTTTTCGCATTAATTGTGCTGGCAACATTTTTGCAGGATTTTTTCGGCTTTACTTATCGACTAAATGCTATAAATGCAGGCATTGCGTTGGGCATAGCAGTCATTCCGATTATCTTCACAATGGCCGAAGACGCCATGACCTCGGTTCCGCAATCACTCCGCGATGCAGCCCTGGCATTGGGAGCAAGCCCCTGGCAAGTATCCCTTACAGTAGTATTGCCAACTGCCTTACCGGGCATTGCAGCCGGAATTGTTCTCGGGTTTGGCCGAGCCATTGGCGAGACAATGATCGTCCTTATGGCATCGGGTAACGCCGCGATAATTTCGGGAAGCATTACCGACTCTATTCGCACCATATCAGCGACAATAGCCGCGGAATTGGCTGAAGTAGTATTCGGAAGCGCACATTACAACGTTATATTTTTCCTCGGCACTCTGTTGTTCATATTCACGTTTTTTGTCAATATGGGCGGTGACTTTGTACTCCGTCGGCTCAAAGAACGCTTGCAGGGGAAAACAGTATGAAATCATCTATGACTGATTTTGCCCGTTCAACCTACTTTGACACTGAATTGAAATTCAAGACAAAGGCCAGCGGAGTGATTCCCAAAGGGTTAACTTTGGCTGCCGTGCTTGTGATTGTGCTAATACTATCTGTCATACTCGGTAATATCGTATTAAACGGTATCGGTATCATCAGTTTAGATTTTCTAACACAGCCTCCGCAAAATGGTATGGAGGAAGGCGGTATTTTCCCGGCAATATTCGGAACGGTTATGTTGGTGCTCCTAATGACTATCGCGGTCATCCCTATTGGAGTTTTGACCGCCATATATCTGCATGAATACACTCGTCCGGATTCATTTGTGACCCGAATTATTCGACTGGCTATCAACAATCTGGCCGGCGTTCCTTCAATCGTTTTCGGATTATTTGGGCTCGGCTTTTTTATCGGTTTTATCGGAAATGGGATTGATGTTTTGTTTTCAGAGCCCGGACGCCCGGTCTGGGGACAGCCAGCCATTATCTGGGCCTCACTGACGCTTTCGATCCTTACTCTGCCGGTTGTAATCGTTTCTACCGAAGAAGCACTGCGTACTATTCCCCGTGAGTTGAAGGAAGCCAGCTATGCACTTGGCGCAACCAAGCTGCAAACAATCTGGAGGATTATTATCCCCCAGGCTCTGCCCGGTATTTTGACCGGTGGTATTTTAGCAATCAGCCGTGGGGCCGGTGAGGTTGCACCTATTATGTTTACCGGAGCCGCATATTATCTACCTTACTTACCCAGTAAACTAAACGACCAATTTATGGAGCTCGGGTACCACATTTTTGTTATGGCAACGCAATCACCGGATGTGGAAAAGACTAAACCAATTCTCTATGGAACAGTGTTAGTTCTGCTCGTGTTAACCTTTTTATTGAACTTTATAGCGATCTATATCCGCTCAAGAATGCGGATGAGGGTTAGAAATGAATAAGGATTCATCGGATTCGATTTTACTCGTACCGGAAGAAGATTCAGAAGTAAAAAAAATGCCCAGTAGTGAACATAGAATTAAAATCTCTGTCAAGGATCTTGATTTTTTCTACGGAACCAATCAAGCTCTTCATCATGTCACGCTTGACATTCTGGAAAAGCAGGTTTTTGCTCTCATTGGCCCATCCGGATGCGGCAAGTCAACCTTTATTCGGACCTTGAACCGTATGAATGATACCATTCCCGGCACTCAAGTCAGCGGTTCAATCAAACTCGACGGACAGGATATCTATTCCGACATAAAAGAGATTTCCTCTCTGCGCACACGGATCGGTATGGTTTTTCAGAAATCTAATCCATTCCCTAAATCAATCCGGGAAAATGTTGCTTATGGATTAAAAGTCAACGGAATTAAGGATAAAGAGTTAATTGCCTCGGCTGTCGAGGAAACCTTGAAGAGAGCGTTTCTTTGGGATGAAGTAAAAGACAAACTCGATAACAGCGCCCTTATGCTATCCGGCGGTCAGCAGCAGCGTCTTTGTATTGCCCGAGCCCTGGCAGTCAGACCGGAAGTCCTCTTGATGGACGAACCGGCATCCGCACTTGATCCGATTTCAACATCAAAAATAGAAGATTTAATCGCCGAGTTGAAAAAAGACTACACGATTGTTATTGTAACGCATAATATGCAGCAAGCGGCTCGAGTTTCCGATACGACAGCATTTTTCTTTGAAGGTAAAATGATTGAGTGTGGCCTGACTAAACGAATATTCACTAATCCCGACAAGAAAAAAACTGAGGATTATATTACCGGACGATTTGGATGAGAAAGAATTATCATGACAAAGCATTTTCGTAAAGAGATAATAACACTCAATAAAAAAGTAATGCACCTGACCACAATGGTTGAGGAGAATCTTCGCCTTGCGGTAAAGGCAGTTACCGATCGTGATACTGATCTGGCGAAGGAAGTAATTAAGCGTGATTTTGAAATAGACCAAAACGAAGTTGAGCTTGAGGAAGAATGTTTGAAGATACTTGCCCTTCATCAACCGGTTGCTATCGACTTACGTTTTATTATCGCCGCGCTGAAAATTAATAGTGATTTAGAGCGAATTGGCGATCTCGCTGTTAACATTGCTGAACTTACTCCGGAATTAGCTAACTCATCATTACATGAGGTTCCCTTTGATTTAAACGGTATGCTTGATCTGGCCGTTGAAATGGTTCGGGAAAGCGTCGACGCGCTCGTTGATATGAGTCCCGAGAAGGCTTTTCTTATTTGTCAAAAAGACGATATCATGGACAGCATGTATCATAAGGCTAATAAATCAGCGATAGATATGATTCGCAAGAACAGTGAACATGCGGCCTATTTCATGGGTCTGCGCAACATTGCCCGTCATCTGGAACGGATAGCCGATCATGCCACGAATATAGCAGAGGATGTTATTTATATGGTCAACGGGGAGATTGTCCGGCATCAGGGTGAAAACATGAATAAATAATTATTGCTGCATTTAAGAATGGATTTGATGGCGGTGTCAAATCCTTTTCTTTTTTTAGAACTAATCTATTTACCGGATAAAACTTCAGCTATCACATTAGCCAATTTGTTGGGACGGTACGGCTTAACAACGCAAGCCTTGAATCCGTATGCTTTATGGTTACCCATTACAGGATCATTGGAATAACCGCTGGAGACAATTGCTTTCACTTGCGGGTCAATCTGTTGTATTACCGCAAGCGCATCTTTGCCTCCCATCCCTCCCGGGATCGTCAAATCCATAATTATCAAATCGAATGGCCAATTCTTTTCCTTCGCTTCTTTATACAAGATGACCGCTTCCTCACCATCGGAAACGCAATCTACATCATACCCTAATTTTTTTAATACCCGTCCGGCAAGCTTGCGGACTCCCGCCTCGTCATCCATAATTAGTATTCTGCCTGCTCCCGCCGTATGTGAAATCGATTGAGATGTACCCATTTGTTTGCCCTCTGTTGTAGAGGGCAGATAAATAAAGAAGGTCGTACCTATAGCCGGTTGTGATTCAACATCAATAGCACCATTGTGTTTTTTTATAATTGAATAGGCAATCGCCAATCCCATGCCGTTGTTGTCTTCTTTGGTCGTATAAAAAGGATCAAAAATCCGATCCATGTCAGATTTTGAGATACCGACGCCTTTATCTTTAATCGTAATCTTTATATATGAGCCATTGTCCAGAGAAAGCGTCGAATTATTCTCGATGACTATGTTTTCAGCACTAACACTAATCCTGCCTCCAGTCGGCATGGCCTGATCGGCATTAATAATAATGTTGCTTATCACCTGACTCATTTGAGATTGATCGATTTTTACCCGATGTAGATCACCGGGAAGAGAAAACTCACATCTGACATTTGAGCCCAACAGGCAAAACTCAGTAGACTCTTTAATAATATGAGCGATGGATGAAGATTTCTTGACCGGGGAGTCACCTTCGGAAAAGGTCAACAGCTGCTGGGTTAAATCCCGAGCTCGAATTGAGGCTTTTTCCGCATCAGATAGAATCGCGAATAGTTCGCTCTCACTATCAACTTCCATAGCGGCCAAAGATATATTTCCCAGAATCGCCGTTAAAATATTATTAAAATCATGTGCGATACCTCCCGCCAGAACTCCTATCGACTCAAGCTTTTGATTCTTCAAGTACTCATTTTCCCGTTTCTTTAGCTCGGAGACATCTACTATCAGTCCTCCAATACCAATTATCTTGCCATGCCGTATTTGCGCCTGAGTATGAATTGTCGCAGGGAACGTACTGCCGTCTTTTCGCACTACCTGCATTTCCATAACCCCCAGCTTTTCGCCGGCCAATATACGCATCAACCCTTCCTGAGCCTTCTCCTGATCTTGAGAGGCAAACAGACTTAGAACTTTAAACCCGGTATAAAACTCCTCAGGATGATATCCAAAATACTCGAATCCACGCCTATTGACGAAGGTTATGTAACCTTTTTCATCGGCTTCAAAGATCGCTTCGGGAACCATTTCCGCGATATTCCTGAATTTCTCCTGATTCTCTCGTAATTCTTTTTCCGCCTGAAGCCTCGTTATTGCAGCACCGATAAGGTCGCCGACCACTTGTATCATTTTTATAGAGCTTTCTGACCATACTCTTTCATTACTTACCGAATCGAACCCAAACATTCCAATTAGACGCTCCCCCTGCTTAATCGAAACACACAGAAGGGTCTGAACTCCCGATGCGCTGATTTCGTTTCTTTCCCGGAGTGCTTCTTCCGGCATTTCCGAAATAATAGGAATATAGACCGCATCTTCTTGAGTAATCTTCTCGATAAACCACCTATGCTCGCTCAGGGGTCTATATTCAATTTTCTTGAGACAGGGACTAATTCCGGGAACGCACCACTCATATGCCAAATTCATCCTCTGATTTTTATAATCTGCCATATAAATATAAGTGCGGTCAACTAATGTGAACTTGCCGACTTTTGCCAGAGTTTCGTCAATAACATTATTCATATTGTCACTGGTAACACTGATATACTGTGATGAAATTTCTGTAATCAGACTCTCAAACTCCAGTTGATATAACAGTTCCTTTTTTGCAATACGACGCTCGGTAATATCTTTTAGAATCAACACCGCTCCGGTAACGGTCCCTAACTCGTCGGTTAACGGCGAGATTCTGCCTTCTACAGAAATTCTCACATTGTCTTTCGTTTGTAAAAATAAAACATCAGGAAGCAACTTAATCCTGCCGTTTTCTATTAGTTTTTCAAGCGGATGCTCCGATTGGTCCTCAGGATCTGTTTGCATAATTGGAATCGTTTGAGTAAAACTTCTACCGATGGTATCGTTGGCACGTATTTTTATCAGAACTTCGGCGGCTGAGTTCACATAGGTCACTTCATTTTCCAAATTAATAACAATAACAGCCTCACCAACACTACTGAGAATCGTGGAAAGCCATCTTTCGCGATCATGAAGCCTTTTCGCCATTGAATGCTTCATGAGAGTCATTTCAATTGTTGCCTTGAGTTCCCGGCCTTCAATCGGCTTGAGCAAATAACCGTACGGATTTGTATTCTTCGCTCTGACAAGAGTATTGTCATCAGTATGGGCAGTCAAATAGACAACCGGAATACCCATTCGTTGATTTATTTCCTCACCTGCATCGATACCATCCCTATCGCCCTTGAGCCTGATGTCCATAAGGACAATATCAGGCTGGTGTTTACCGGCGCTGCTGACAGCTTCCTCACCGGTCGATGCGATCTCAGCAACATCGTATCCCAATTTATGAAGCCGCTCCTGTAAATTTCGAGCAACAATCAGTTCGTCTTCAACTATTAAAACACGTGGCCGCGATGACATTGCACACCTTTCAGTTATTTACGACTTTATCGATACCTTCTATTAGAGCTATGCTGTGGAGTATTAAGGCACTGCATGATAAATCGCAAGTTACCAATATGATATTTTTGTCCGCTTTTATACAAGAACACTTCCAACCCGCCTTTTAAGTATCTGATATGCCGAAGTGTACAAGTGATGGTTTTCACTTTAGTAATTCTACTTTTTAAATATCGTATTATTCTTCAAATTGTCAATAGAAATAACTAGACTAAAGACATGCTGGTATCAAAATAGTACATAGATAAAAAAACTCCCGCCAGAAACAGTAGCGGGAGTTTAAAAAATGTGCTATTTGCTTATTTGGGCTCTACGCTGTTTTTGAATCTGAGCCTGTTCTGAAATTTCAGTCATGGCTTCGATAGATCTATCAATATGCGCTTCGGTATTGAAGGGTCCGATGGCAAACCTCACACCACCATGTAAATCAATCGTCCCAATATGCTTATGGGCCAATGGCGCACAGTGAAGTCCGGTGCGAGTGGCAATATCATATTCTACATCAAGCATTATCCCCACGTCGCCGGCCTCTAACCCGTCTAAAGTAATGGTAATTGTTGAGACGTGATTGTCAAGGCTATCACAGCAGTACATTTTTACACCCTCGATGTTCTTGAATCCTGCAATCAAACGTTTGGCCAATTTCATTTCACGCTCATGAATCTTATCCACGCCGCCGGATTCGGCAATCCACTTTTGAGCCGCATATAATGAAGCGATACCTACTGTATTTGGGGTACCGAACTCCATCCGATAGGGGTAGTTTTCCAGATGATATGGATAGGCCGAGCGAACTCCGGTTCCTCCGCTTCGAGTAGGTTTAATCTCGACATCTTTGCGAACACAAAGCCCGCCGATTCCGGTAGATCCCATAAGAGACTTATGACCGGTAAACGCCAGAACATCGATATTCATCTCTTTCATATTTATCGGTACCATGCCAGCCGTCTGGGCGACATCGACTGCGAACCTGACCCCTTTTTCCTTACAAATTGCCCCAATTTCACCAACTGGTTGTACTGTACCCAGCACATTTGAACCGTGATTAACAATCACCAATCTGGTATTCTTTTTGATTTCTTTCTTGATATCATCGGGCTCAATAAACCCTTCGCTATTGCAAGAGACAAAAGTAGATTCAACTCCGCCGTCGCGAACAATATGATTGATCGGTCGTATAACCGAATTATGTTCAAGATTAGTCGTTATTACATGGTCACCGGCAGTAAGGCTGCCTTGAATAATAAGGTTCAATGCGTCAGTGGCATTATATGAGAAACAGAGACGTTCCGGAGAATCAATATCACCACCGAAAAACGCCGTTAGCTGTTTTCGTAGATCTTCGACAACGTTTCCCGCCTCAATCGCTTTGTCGAAGCCGCTTCTGCCCGGATTAACTCCGCACTCTTTGTAAAAATCTATCATAAATTTATAGACATTGTCTGGTTTGGGCCAAGACGTTGCCGCGTTATCCAAATATATTAACTCACCCATCACAAGGCTCCTTCGAATCAAGCGATCTATCAGTCATTAGTTTATTGTCTGGTAAGATAGTAAAAAGGCGCAATTTGTCAACTCGCCAGAATCAATACTGTACTTCAGTATCCCTGCCGTCAATTTTACGGTTGATAGTGAAAGCTAATATATAAGTTTAAAAGATAAAGCCCAACTGGGAGTCCAGGCGGGCATTTACAATGAAGTGATACTAAGGTTTAAAAATATGTCTTAGCTTTTTCATACGAAGTAAACCCCGGTATTCCTCCGTGTAGAGCCAAATCAGGTTTATGAAAGGCCGGGTTTTCGTGAATAATTTTTAGTAAACCATCACGATGTTCCGGACAGGCTAAATGAGCAATGCCAACGGCTCTCTCTCCTAAACTGAGATTTCTGGGATCAAAGGTACCATACTCGGTAACAAGTATCACCTGATCAGCCGGTATCGCAGTGGTCGTAATGCCAGCCGGGCAGCGATCCACAATTTTTGGAATACCATCCTGCGTCGTTGATTTCATCGCAATAATAGCGACACCACCCTCTGAGTATTGAGCTCCCCTGATAAAATCGGCTTGCCCTCCCACACCGCTGTATATTTTTCTCGCATCGAGCGAGTCAGCCCAAATATTACCGTGCAGGTCGACGCCAATGGCGCTGTTTATCGTCACCATACATGGTTGTTCAGCAATCTTAAAAATGTTGTTGGTATAGTTGCACGGTCGGCTTTGGATGCTGCTGTTATAATTCAGCCAATCATACTCATCTTTATTCTCAGCGAGAAATATTGATGATACCGCGAAGTTAACATTTTTCTTCCAACGATTTGTAACGATGCCCTGTTTTATCAATCGAATCATGGCATCGGCCAAAAGTTCGGTATGAATACCAAGATCACCAACGCCTTTATTAATTATCGCAGAAGTAACCGCTTCGGGAACCTCGCCGATTCCGTATTGCAAAGTAGATCCGGGTTTGTCTCCGGTACCATCCTGTATATATAGAGCCGCAATAATTTGACCAATTTTCAGAGCCCGTTCATCCGGCTCACGTACCGGACTTGAAGGCAATGCATAATCAGTATCTATCAGATAATCAATTTTACTTTCGGGGATACTTGATCCCAAGATGAACGGCATGTTTTTATTGCGCTCGGCAATAACAATTCCGCCTTTTTTCTTAGCGACTTTTACTGCTTCATAAACGCCTTCAACAGTCGTCCCCAGACTATAATTACCGCCCTTATCCGGCCCGGCAACGGTGATAAAAACAACATCGGGACGTATGCCGTGTCGTATATTCCGAGGGATTTCGGAAAGATGTATGGGATGGTATTTTGCCCAGCCATTATTAACTGCTTCTTTGGTCGCTTGACTGTTAAAAATTACCCGATGGGTTAAATCCTGGCATCGCTGTTCGGAAAACAGACCTTTGATTTTACGGCCTAAAAGAAGCACCGAATACATACTCAGATCTTTTATGGATAAATCCGAAGCCAGCTGTTCCAGTAACACCTGCGGAGTCGAAGCATTACCCGCCGTATATATTATACTTCCCGGTTTTAGGATGCTGGAATTAATTACATCTTCAACAGCTGAGACCACAATCATGACTAATGATATCTCCTTTTCTGGCACTTATGCTTACCGAAATTTACAGCGCACATTAATAATACATTCTTCATCATTAGTCTATCTGTTTCTTGTTTCAGAGCTGCTTTTTTATTTTTTGTCCTTCTTACGGCGTTCTTCAACAATTTCCTCTTCAATATTCTTAGGAAGAGGCAGATAATTTAAAAATTCCATAGAAAAGCTGGCCCGACCGCTGGACACGGTTCTAAGAGCCGAGGCGTATCCAAACATTTCCATTAATGGAACGCTACCGTTTAGTTTTTGAGATCCCTTTCGGAACCGGCGCATACTTTCGATACGGCCTCGTCGGCGATTGATATCGCTAATGACATCCCCCATATATTCATCGGGAGTATTGATTTCTAGTTTCATTACCGGTTCTAAAAGCTGGGGTGAGGCCTTATGAATAATCTCCCTGAGAGCTTGAGATGTGCATATTCTAAAAGCCATTTCACTGGAATCGACTTCATGATGCGAACCATCGATGAGAACAAATTTAACGTCAACCATCGGATATCCGGCCAAAAGACCACGCTCGGCAGTAGCCATAAATCCTTTCGAAATACCCGGAATATACTCTTTAGGAATATGCCCGCCGGTTATACGATTGACAAACTCCAACCCCTCACCCGGGTTAGGCTCAATCCGGAAATCAATGTGCGCGAACTGTCCCCTGCCACCTGATTGCTTTTTGTATTTATAACTATGACGATACTCACCGACAATAGTCTCACGGAACGCAACCGCCGGTTTTCCGACGTTTACATTGACTTTATGCTCACTCAGTAACCGATCCACAATAACTTCAAGATGAAGTTCACCCATCCCTGAGATAATCGTTTCCTCAGTTTCCTCATCAAACTTGGCCGTAAATGACGGGTCTTCCAGTGAAATCTTGCTCAAGGCGATGCCGAGCTTATCGCGGTGTTTTTTGTCTGAAGGCTCGATTCGTAAATCAAGGACTGTTTCCGGATAATGAATACTCTCCAGGAGAATCGGCTTTTCTTCGTCACAGAGAGTATCTCCGGTAGTAGTAGATTTCATACCGATAATGGCTCCGATATCTCCAGCCCTTAGTGATTCCTGTTCCTGCCGATTACCGGCATGAATCCTCATCAGCCGTCCAACCCGCTCACGTTTTCCTTTAGTCGAGTTATAAACATAACTGCCCGCTTTCACCTCACCGGAATAAACCCGGACAAATGTCTGCTGCCCGACATATGGGTCATTTATGATTTTAAACGACAATGCGGAAAATGGGCGATTCGCCGATGGGCGGCGTGATATTGTCTTTTCGCTATCATCAACGTCAACACCTCGAATCAATCCTCGATCAATCGGTGACGGAAGATAATCGACAACGGCATCAAGCAATAGTTGAATGCCCTTGTTTTTAAAGGCAGAGCCACAGAATACCGGTGTAATGCAAATTCCAAGGACAGCGGTACGGGCCGCCTGTATAATATCCTCAGTCGCGATATCCTCCTCATTAAGATATTTCTCCATGAGATTATCGTCGAATTCAGCGAGTCTGGCGACAAGGCTGTCGCGTAGTTCGTCGGCTTTATCTTTTAACTTATCAGGGATTTCTTTTTGAACTCTCTTAAGGCCGTCGTAATAGGTGGCCTTCATTGAAACTAAATCGATAATGCCTTCAAAATCCTCCGCCTGTCCGATCGGCATTTGGAACGGCAAGGCGTTGGCCCCGAGCATTTCATTCATCATGTCGATAGTGTTGAAAAGGTCAGCTCCAATTCTATCCATCTTATTTACAAACGCGATTCTTGGAACCTTATATCTATCTGCCTGATGCCAGACTGTTTCACTCTGAGGTTCAACCCCGCCGACGGCACAAAAAACCATGACGATACCATCTAAGACCCGAAGCGATCGCTCAACCTCAAGAGTAAAATCGATATGCCCCGGCGTATCAATAATATTGACCTGATGCTCATTCCAGATGGTAGTAATTGCGGCGGAAGAAATCGTGATGCCCCTCTCCTGTTCCTGCTTCATGAAATCCATTACCGCTTGTCCATCGTGCACTTCACCAAGCTTATAAATCATCCCGGTGAAAAATAGAATCCGCTCTGTTGTCGTCGTCTTTCCAGCATCAATATGCGCGACAATCCCAATATTCCTAATCTTCTGAATCGTAGTCTTTTCCACTTGTCTATCCTTGTTTCTTTCCCGTTAAATGTAAAGCGCCGAAGATAACAGATTTATAACAAAGGTCAATCTTTATTTTAAGGATTGTACGATTATTAATCAGTACCCGGATTCAATCAAGTTAGCCTGTTATATCGGCATAAAAGGAAAAACCGTGAGCAGACAGTACAGTTCCCAAATTATTGAAATAGTCACAAAATAAACGGCCGTTTTGACGGCCGTTTATTGGCTCTATAAGGCAACATTATTTTACAATTCTAATAATCTGTTTGAAAGCATCTCCTTCGGCGACTCTGAGCATCTCAAACAGCGCCATCTCAACATTTGTAACTCTGGCGCCAGCTTCTCTCATCGCTCGAGTTCCTATCATTTTATTCTCAAGAGACCGGGACGATACTGCATCACCTACGACATGGACATCATGCCCATCAGCGAGTAAGTCCATTACCGACTGATAGACACAAATATGAGTTTCCATGCCAATTACTAAAACTTGCTTACGGCCCAATTTCTTAAGTTCTGATACAAACAATTCATTCCCACAACAGCTAAAAGTCTTTTTTATCAGCGGATTTTTGCCCGTGAGAACCGTTTTAATATCTTCCACAGTTTCGCCCAGTTTATCCGGTAATTGCTCATTCCATAAGACAGGTATATTTAGGGCTAGACAGCCTTTTATCATTTTGGCGGCATTTTCAAAGAACTTTTCTTTTTCGTGCATAAGAGTCGCCAGTTTACCCTGAATATCGACAACTACAAGAACAGTATTTTCAATTTTCAACATCCTTAAATCTCCTGAATATAATTTTCATAAACAGTACGTAATTACCAGCGAAAATATAACCCGATACTACCGTTTTCGCTACTCAATATTCACAGTATGGAACACAATCTCATTAATCATTTTGGAGATAGTCCGATATAATTAGCAAAGGATAGAAAATGCCTGATAAGTCAATAATTTACGGCGATATTATAAATACCCAAGGCAGACACAAATTGCGCGATGCTCATGTCGATAGCTTTAATTGTCTTCAATGGACAGATGCGGCAGTACTTCCACGGGAAGCCTATGACTCATCTCTTGTTTTTGTAGATCTGGATAAACCCGAATTTTCATCTCCGGATTTCTTGCTTTCTCTGGCAACAGGCAGTAAAGAGGTGAAAATTGTCGGGAAATCGGAAAACCAATCGACCGAACAGGCTATTCGGGTTTCAAAGCTCGGCGTCTCTGAGATTTTAAGCTCCAATCAATGTCTTGAAAAACTGCATACTTTTCTAAAATCTTTACAGGAAGACTCAGCCAAGCAAACATCTGAAAAATCAGAATTCTGTATTGATGCACTGGTTGGCCAATCCAAACATATCAATGAAATCCGCAAGATGATCAATCTACTATCCGACGTCGATTTCCCCAGTGCTCTGATTTTGGGCGAAACTGGTACGGGTAAAAGCTTTGTGGCGAAAATACTGCATAATACCGGGAGTCGGGCAAGTTCTAACATGGTTGAGGTCAACTGTTCAGCGATACCGGATGAGCTGTTTGAATCTGAATTATTCGGGCATTCCAAAGGAGCCTTCACTGATGCCAAATCAGAAAAGATGGGATTATTTGAATTCGCTCAAAACGGCACGTTATTTTTGGATGAAGTCGGAAACCTGTCAGCTACAGCTCAGGCAAAACTGCTGAAAATCCTTGAAGATAAAAAGCTTCGCAGAGTTGGCGATGTCACTGAAAAGGATATCAATGTCAGAGTTGTTGCGGCCACTAATATAGATCTACGCGAGGCAATCGAGGCAGGGAGTTTTCGTGAGGATTTGTTTTTCCGCCTGAATCTGTTGACTATAGATATTCCGCCTCTAAGAGAACGCCCGGAGGATATTCCCGGGATGGTTGGTCATTTTCTGAGTTTCTACTCCTCCATTTATGGTAAGTCGAATTTTAAGATATCATCCGAAGCGGTTACCGCTATGCAACATTATCGTTGGCCAGGAAATGTGCGCGAATTATCAAACGTAATCGAAAAATCGGTTTTACTCAGTAAAAGTAAGTCAATTAAGCTGGCTGATATTAAATCAGCCCTGAAACATTCCCGAGTCAGTGCCGCTGACAGACGAAAAATCGCTATTGATTTGCCTCCTCAAGGTAAATCCCTCGAAGAGATTGAAGCTGGAATCATATTAGAAGTGCTTAATATGTGTAAGTGGAATAAATCTCAAACCGCCAAATATCTGAAAATCTCTCGCCCCCGTTTGCGGCGAATAATCGATAATCATAAACTGGAACAAAATCGACAAGAAGCTGGATAATTGGAACGAATTATTCCACTCTACGCATTCACTACCTAACCCGTTGAAACTTAATCTGTAAGACATAGAATATTTCGAATGCTGGAACATATCATTCCAAAGTGCCTCAAATTATCGAATCTCACAAATCAACAACCCGTCTCGCCAACTCGTTGCATATCATGAAGATAGTTAAAGGTTATCGTTCCGGCACAGGCTTTGCTAAATATACATCAAAGAAATATTGGGCAAAAGAGCACACAATAAATTTAAGGAGTGCTGTGATGAAAGCTTACAACTTTTCAAATTTCACTTTGCGGCTCGGGGCTATCTTTTTATTACTTTTATCGATAATACTTTTTTCGGGATGTTCCAAATCTCCGGTTGGCAACACTGATACTAATTCCGGAATCCGCCTCTTATCAAGAGTACCCGCGGATGGAACAGCCTTCAAAATCTTAAATCTCTATAGTGAACAGATCATATCTGCCTCCGAAGGCGGCCGTCTGGAGCTTTATGATGTCATTTTGGACATCCCGGCTGGTGCCGTTGACAATGACACCCTTTTTTCTATTTCAATTCCAGATGTCAATGTGTTTTACAACGAGTTTGGAACCTCTGGTTTAGTGTTCAATGTACCGGTGACGGTAACGATGTCGTATCGTGATGCCGATTTATCAGGTATAGATGTATCAACTATACGGATCGCTTATTTAAATGAAGCTACCGGAACATATGAAGATATCAATTGTCAAATTGACTATAACAATCAAGTAGTTATTGCCGAACTTTATCATTTTTCGGCTTATGGCCTTATCTCAGACGAACAGTAAATTAGGGCGAATAAACCCATAACTGATGGAATTGATGATGAAAGAATTAATCATAAATTTAGAACGTAATCAGGTATCGTCAGAGATTAATGATGGATTTGCATTGCTGACACTTGCTCGGGATTGGCTCAAACAGGGTAATCCTATAGTTGCTGTCGAGCTATTGAAATCAGCCATCGAATCGCCTGAAGCTACCCGGGATAAAGAGCTGTATGCTCAAATCCTTAAAGAATCCGGTCGTTCAATGATGATGCAGTCGGATTGGGACAAGGCTGAGATTTACTATATTGAGGCTCAGCGCCAGTTTAATGAGTTAGATAACTATAATGGCGCGGCGCAATGCGCTCGAAATCGCGCCAATATGCTTTTTCAACAGGGCAACTACACTCAATCAGAAAATCTTTGCAAACAGGCGTTGGAATTGGCTACCGAGATCAATGATTATCAGCTCCGAGCCTCTATTCTTAACACTATGGGAGCAATAAAATCTGCAACCGGTGAACTTAGCGAGTCTATTAAGATGTTCAAACTCTGCCTAGCCGACTTTGAAAGTGCGGGCAATAAAGTTCGGCAGGGCTATGTTCTCCTGAATATAGGTCTCACGCAAACTGAACTGGGAGAACATTTTCAGGCAATCGAAAGTCTTAACCGGGCGTTAACTTTTGCCTTGGAGGAAAAGGATTTGAACCTCGTTGAGATTTGCTACCAGAATATCTCCAAGTGTTACCTGGCGAGAAAAGAGTATAAACTGGCTAAATCAGTCATTGATACCGCCAGGAAAATTCTCCCCGGTTTATCATCCAAAGCCTTGGAAGCCGAGCTTAATCTTATCGATTGTAAGATATTACGTATGTCGGGAGACCTGGAATCTGCCGATACACTACTAAGGAAGACATACCAAATGGCTGTTGACAATGGGCTTTCAGCGCTTGAAGCCGATGTACTGTTTGAACAAGGTCAGTTGGAGAAAGACTTGGGGAATCTTTCGAAAGCGATTGCCAAGATCGATGCATCTGTTCAGCAATACCGACAGGTAGGCGCCGATCAAGGTCTTCACGAAGCCATAAGGATTCTCGAGCAGCTTAAACAAGGAAGTCCTAAATAGTGGCAAACGCATTACAGGATATGACCAGAGAAATAGCTATCGCTCGCGATCTGGAGAAATTAACTGGAAAACTCCAGGTCGGCGGTGATGGTGATTGGTCGAAAACGATTCGGAAATTACTTGCTCTGGCTAGAAATGCAAATAACGATTTTGATTATGAGCGGGCACTTAATTACCTTTCAACGCTGGAATCTCTTTGGGAAACAAAGGGGCATCCGACATGGTCAATGGACCTGCGTTTTGAGATGCTTCAGGAAAAAGGCAAAGCCTTCTCGGCACAAGGCAAATATAATTTGGCAATTGATGAATACCAAAAAATACTCGGATTTTGCCTCGACTCCGACCAGTTACCGATAAAGGCCGAAACTTTTACTCAAATCGGACAGCTTTTGGCTAAGCAGGGTGATTATGATAGAGCACTCGGTTATGTTCAGCGAGCAATCGGAGCCAATCGCCGCCTGAATAATGACAAAGGCACCTGTAAAGCGCTTCGGAATCTTGGAGTGATTTATCTTGAGCTTGGCGAATTTGAAGAAGCGGAAGTAAATTATACTCAGGCTATCTCTATTGCCCGAAAAATCGGCGATAAGATCCTCTACGCCGATCTGGTAAACAACTTGGGAGCAATTATGAATATGAAGGGCAACTGGCAGGATGCTCTTCTATATTACATGGAGTCTCTCACAATCTACGAAGATAATACTCAAGTCAGAAAAAGCGCCTATACCAAGAATAATATGGGAATCAGCTACATTGAGTTAGGTGAAAACGATAAGGCCTTTGAGTATTTTAAAGAAGCCTATGATACCGCAACCAGTATTAAAGACGGTTCGCTCACCCTTATCGTGGATATTAATCTGGCTGATTTATATTTGAAAAAAGGTGATCTGACCAATGCCAAAAACCATTGTCATAAGGCAGATGAGTATCTTGCCGAAGCTAATCTGGTTAATGGTCATCTGGTAGAAATTAAACGAATCGCCGGCAAAATAGCATTTCATGAAGGCAATTATGAAATCGCCATGCAGTTCTTCGATGAATCATTGAATATCAGTCGTGAAGTAGGTACCAGATTCTTAGAAGCCGAAGTGCTTCTGGATCGAGGTAATCTCCTGAGCGCAATGCAGCAACATTTTGACGCCTTATCCGACCTTGAAGCTTCCTATCATATCTACGCTCAGATTAAAGCCGAAGGCAAACGTGAGCAGGCTGAAAAAGTCATTTACTCTGTTGAGGAGTTATACCTTGAGATTTTTGATTCTATGGCGAAAGATGTTGATCGGAAGGATAAGTATACTAAAGGTCACTCTGACCGAGTAGCCTCTTTTTCGTTGCTCCTCGCGCGGGAACTGGAATTACCTATAAACTCGCTTAAGACAATTGTAGCCGCTGCTTTGCTTCACGATATTGGAAAAATAAACATCAAAGACGATGTCCTAAAAAAAGCCGGGAAACTAAGCCGTAATGAGTTCCACCATATAATGAAGCATCCGGAATTCGGCGTCGAACTTCTCCATGCCAAGGAATTCCCGTGGGATGTCAAACCGCTGATACTGCACCATCATGAAAAACTCGACGGTACCGGATATCCGCATGGACTTAAAGGCGAGAATATTCCCTTCGGCGCCAAGGTTATCTGTATTGCCGACGTTTTTGACGCACTGACCTCAGACCGTATTTATCGTAAAGCCTTTGATACCGAACGGGCATTAGACATTATGCGCGATGAATGCGGAATTACATTTGATCCAGTACTCTTCAGGGTATTTGAGGATATGATACAAAAGGGTAAAGCTGATTTAGTCATCAACTCACGAACTCGTGAAAATGAGATGTACTCGATTTGGTCCAAATGTATGGTGGATAATTCGGCGGAGGACAGCAGCGTTGAGTTTCAAGCGGAAACTGATTTATAGCATTATTACCACAAAATCAGTGGACGTATTTAATTTCTTTCACTTCTTATACTAAAAAACTACTCTTTTCACTTATGCCCACGTTCTTTTATACCACAGCCAGTCGTGCATTATGGGATTGTAATTTCTTTAATCTACAAGACTCTAATAATTATTATCGAATATTGACATCACATACGGTTTATAGTAAAATGAATACTGATAGTTATCGAAGTATTTAAAAATCTGATATGTGCGCTGTACTGTGTATTATCGTGGGAGGATATCGTGATTTTTAGGGTTCTTACCAATCTATTGTTCTCACTGCTAATTATCACTTTCTTAAGCCCAAAAATATATGCCGCTCCGTTGTGGCTTGAAAATGCCGCAAAAACTCCAATTACTATAACACCTCACAAAGACGCGTCCATATTAGTAATCTATAAAACTACCGAGACAGAAGTTCTTCCTAACGGCAGTTATGTAACAAAGATCAAGGAAGCGTTAAAGGTACTGATAGGTGGAAAAGCTGAATCGGTGGGATGTTCCGAGTCAATCAGTAACTTGAAAAGGGTAAAAAATCTGAAGGGATGGCGAATAAAGACCAATGGGAAAGAAGAGAAGCTGTCTAAAGATAATGTTGTAGAGATAGGACTTCAGACAGGCGGGTACTATCATGATAGTAAAACTCTTGTGGCAACGTTCCCCGAAGTTGAAACCGGTGATATTATTGGGTATGAATACACGATTAAGCATAAAAAAAGTATGGAAGGATATTTTCATAGATTTCTTATTCAACGCAGCGCGCCCACACTGTCAGCAACATTTTCTATTTCTCTACCAGAAGGATGGGAGATTCAGAGTGTAGTTAAAAATTTGGAGAATGTTACATATCCAGTAAGCGAGTCTAATACACACTCCTGGCATGTTGGCTTTTCGCCTTTCTATCCGGATGAACCACATTCTCCTCCTAATCAATGGATGAATAGCATCATATACGTGAACTGCTTTGAACCGCTGAATGAACAATCTAAATCAATTAAAACATGGCAGGAGGCCTCATCATGGGCCTGGAATCTTCACAAAGAACAGGCTGCGCCTGATGAGAGCATATCTGCGCTCGCAAGAAAAATCACGGCAGGAAAATCAAGTTGGGATGAAAAACTTCTGGCCTTGGCGTCCTATGTACGTGATGAGGTTCGCTATGTGGCGGTTGAACTGGGAATAGGCCGTTTCCAACCATACCCGGCATCAATCACATGCGATAATAAGTTTGGCGATTGTAAAGACAAAACTACTCTTTTGCGCGCACTGTTCGAAGTTGTCGGAATATCATCTGAAGCTGTATTGGTAAATGCTTCACACCCCATTGATACAACATTGACCTCACCGTTTGTGTTTGATCATGTTATAATTGCTATAAAGTGCGACGAATCTTCTGCTTATCAAGCCTCCCCGGCGCATCAGAATAACGCGTGGGTCTATTTTGATCCAACAAACCAGAGTACAGACTTAGGATATTTACCGAGAGTACTTTATGGCTGTAAAGCTCTGCATCTCAGCGATACCGCCGCACAGCTTATTACGTTACCAGAACTATCACCGGAAAAATATATAAGGCGCTATTTTGTTGACGCAACTCTTCATGAAGATTTTTCAATGTCGGCTCATGTAAGAATCGTGGACTATCTGGGTCGTGCTGCTTATACCGCAAATTACTTTAAAAATCATACTGTAAGCGAGCGGATCGACAATCTCCTCAAGACGTTCGCCCCATCGGTAAGTAACCTCATTATTGAAAATTACTCATCATCTTCATCTAAAGACTCCACTTGGGCGGAATTTGATATTAAAGGGGATAATTACCTTAAACAAACGGGTGATTATTACTTATTCAAATCTGATTTTTGTCATAAAGATATGAAGTCAGCACTAAAAAAGAAAAGAACTCGGAAACTGCCCATTTTCTATGGGACACCTGCTGTTGTTGAAACTACTATAAACTGGACATTGCCGGAATTGTGGACAATCTCAGACGGTCTTGATTCAATATCTGCCGAGTGCTCCATAGCATCGGTGTTTAGCTCCACAACAGAGATAGAGGGTAAAACAGTTTTCTATTCACACAGAACCTTTAAAGGCGGAACTGTTTCTCCTGAGGGTTACAAGGAAATGTGCTCATATGACCGAAAGAAATGCAAGGTAAAGTCAACCAAGCTATTCATCTCAAAACCGTAAGGTGCTTTCATGAAAACCAGAATTGTTTTCACTCTTACAATAATTGTTGGCCTCTTTTTTATTTTCAGCCCGGATGCGGCCGCGAAAAAGAAGGATGAATTCAAATGGGCGGAAATAACCCCGAGTGACTGGAAAATCACACAGGATTCGTCGAAGCAAATAACTGACGCGGTTATTATATTTGAACACATAATTGCCGACGATAAGGGTCTTGAGAATGATAAATGTTACCGAACAATATATCGTCGTATCAGAATATTGACCGACTATGGCCGCAATTGGGGTGATTTTGATATCCCTATTCTCAACCTGAAGCAGAAGATAGAAAGTATTCAGGGGCGCACCATCACTAAAGATGGAAAAACGATATTGCTTGGCGATGAACATATCTTTGAAAAAGAAGCGATAAAAATCAAAAGAAAAAAGATCAAGCAAACTTCATTCTCAATGCCGGGCGTGACGAATGATTGTATTATAGAATACTATATAAAGATAAAGATGCCATCTTATTATACTCAGTGGATTATACAAAAGGATATACCTGTTCTTGAATTCAAGTATCGCTGGGTCATCCCCAGATTCAACATAACCTCAAGACAAGCCGGGATATTTGAAGATTATATTACACCAAACTATTTATACCTAAATAGGTATTCCGAATTAAGCGTTGACTATGTTCCCAGTATTAAAAAACCGAAAGAGTTAGTTTTTACCTGTAGTTTTGTCCCCCCATATAATGATGAGCCGTTCTCGCTTCCAGCAGATGCAATCAGGACCAAACTTCTATGCTATTTAGGATCACGTTCAACAGCATTGGCGTATTGGGGTGAAAAGTCAAACGATGTTGACGATTTCCAGAAAGATTACGCGGATAAAAATAAAAGGCTTAGAAAAGTAGTAGAGGACTTTGCCGGGCTAAAAAGCGTTGAAGAAAAAATATCCACCGCTTATAATTGGGTACAATCGAATATTTTTAATATTTCCTACTGGGATTTGCCGGAAAGAAACGCGAAAAGTAAGAAGATCAAGAAAAAAGACCGGAAATGTATAAGCGATGTCATTAAGCTTGGATACGGGACTAAAACTGAAATCAATCGTGTTTTCTGCGACATGCTGAGGGAAATGAATATTGACGCCAAGATGGCTTTTGCCTGCGATAGAGACCTGGATATCTTTGTTGAAGAGGCAAAATACTGGCAGTTTGATGAGTCTCTTGTAATAGTTAAGAAAGGCTACAAGGATTTTGACTTCTACAGCCCGGGTCATGCGATGCTGCCGATAAATCAAATGCCGTGGTTTATAGAAGGAGTAATCACTTTGGTCGGCGGTGTGGAATCCAATTTAATATCTATTCCGTTCTCTTCTCCGGCAACCAATACCTCGACTTTGACTTATGACTTCACAATAGATGAGGACCTGATACTTAATGGCAATTATAGTGTGATACTAAAGGGACAGGCAAGCCGTAACTTGAAAGTTAAATTACTTGATGAGTCTCCAGAAGATTGCAAACACTTGATTAAGGAAAGTCTTGAAAGAAGGTTTGATGATATTAAACTGGAAGTTGAAATGTTTTCGAACTTGGATAGCGTAGCAGCAATCCCTGTAATTAAATGTGTAATGGAGCAAGTCGAGCTTGAAGTAATTGGGGATAAAGTTCTGTTTAAACCCTTCAGCCATATGTCAGCCTCAAAAAATCCCTTTTACTTAAACGAACGCAAGGGTGGAGTGCTACTTAACTACCCCTATCAATTACGTGAATCGGCTCAATTCACTCTCCCCGAAGATATGATTATTGCAGCTCTTCCAAACGACACTTCATTTAAATGCGATGCGGGGACCTGTACTGTAATGTTCGAGGAGTTAGGAGGCGGTCTCTCGGTGCAAAGGCTATTTACTTTAAGCAACCCGTTCTGGACCGTTGCGGGCTATCCTTCATTGCAAGCCCTGTATCAGGCTCGACAGGATTTTGGAGATTTTATTGTTGTCCTGAAAGAATCCGAATAGTTTTGCCACATCACAATTATTACAGGGGATATTCCAAACAAAGGTTATCGACCCGACCGGGAAAAAATGACGTGTCGCATGGATGGAATTACGGCTATCTATCCAACTCAGTCCGTACCGCCACGGCAATAGTTTTCACGGTCACAGGCTTCTTCACAAATGCGCCGGCTCCCAGCTTCTGAGCCTCAAGCACTCGATCCGATGTCGAAAACCCTGATAAAATGATTGCCTTTTGATGAGGAAATATCTCAAGTATTCGCCGATATGTCTCTGACCCATCCATTCCACCCGGCATCACCATATCAAGTATAACGATATCCTGATTGTTCTCATGGAGAAATTCAACAGCCTTCTCACCGCTCTCAACAGAATTTACTTTATACCCCAGCTTGGTAAGCAAACGGGAAGATACTTCACGCTGAATTTCATCATCATCAACCACCAATACTTTCTCCGTCCCGCCGATTATAGACGCCGAGGCACTCTCTCCGACGGTCTCTCTGGTCGTAGGGAAGTAAAGATAAAATGATGTTCCCTGCCCGACCTTGCTGCTCATATCTAAATGTCCGTCATGATCTTTCATGACCGCATCAACAACACTCAACCCAAGACCAGAACCGCGTTTTTTGTCAGCCGTCTTGGTTGAGAAGAAAGGATCTAGAATCTTTGGCATTATATCATCTGGAATACCGCACCCATTATCGGAAACAGTCAGCTTGACATACTCTCCCTTGGGGACACGACCAAATGCAATTGAGGTATCATCGGCATAGTAGTTCTCAGTGGTAACTGTAATCTGGCCGATATCCTGCATGGCATCTTGAGCATTCACTAGCAGATTGGTCAGCATACGATGAATCTGAGCCTCCCCTCCCATGATATTCATTAGGTTATCTCCAAGATTCATTTCAACAGCCACGGTTTCTATTCGGGATTCCATTTCCTTAGCAGCATGCAGCACAACTCTGTTAAGGCTTATCACTTTTTGATTGTAATGGCCTCGACGTCCCATTGTCAGAAGATCCTGATTGATATTGGCCATCTTCCTGGTCGCGCTTTCCATATCATCAAGATATGCATGAGCTTTATTATCATGCGGCAGTTCATCATGGATAAACTCAGGATAAGCCATCAACGGGGCCAATAAGTTATTAAAATCATGAGCCACCTGCCCGGCGATTATCCCAGCGGTTTCGAGCCGTTCGGCCCGCGATTCCAGAGCCTGCAAACGCCTAGTTTCTGTTATATCCGAACAAAAAGCCATAAACCGGTCTTCTGAGAGGGTTACAGCATCAAGCGAAGACCAAATAATCGATCCATCTTTACACTTAAATTTGACTTCCGTGCTTACCCGACCTGTTTTACTTAGTTCCTCAAAAACTCTTTTGAAATCTCCAGGTGGTGTCTTTGGGTCTGCCAACTCAGGAATGGACATGTTCAAAAGTTCGGACTTGGAGTAACCTGTCATTTTACTGGCGGCTTCATTGGCATCAACATAACGACCTTGACCATCCGTCACAAAAATACCATCCGGAGCGGCCGAAATATATTTTCTAAAACGCTCCTCACTACTCCTCAACGCCTCGTCCGCCAATTTACGATCAGTGATGTCTATAGCGGTAGTAAGATTATACTTTTTCCCTGCAAGCTCAATAATATCAGCTGACAATAACACATTCAGCGGCATTCCACTCTTATTGTAGATAACGGTTTCTTCATTTCTAATGAATCCTTGTTCTTTAAATTTACGAAACACATGATCTCTCCATTTACTATCTAAATGGAGTAAGGTGTTTGCCTTTTTGCCGATAGCCTCTTCAGGGGTAAAACCAAGTTTATCACAGAAGGCTTGATTGACTTCGACGTATTCTCCAGTTTCGACATCGCTTATTCCGGAAATAGCCGGATTGCTGTGAAAAGCTTTTGAGAATTTTTCCTCGCTCTCCCGTAATGCTTCTTCCGCTAATTTACGCTCGGTGATGTCATTGAGAACACAGTGAGTTTGCTTGAAAGATCCACTTTTCTCGTACCCAATCTTCCCGTCAAACGCGACAATGATCTCTGAGCCATCCTTTTTGATCATCTCAAATTCAACCCCAAGAATGTAACCCAAACTCTTGAATTTGGGGAAATTTCCCTTGAAGTGTTCCCTGAAATCCGGATGGATGAACTCAGCAAAATTCCTGCCTCTCACTTCCTCTTTTGTGTATCCAAGTAATTTACACCACGTCTCATTGATCTCAAGGAAGTTCCCATTCGCATCAAGGGATTGATATCCAAGTGGTGCATTCTCGAACAGGCTCCTGAAGCGTTCTTCGCTTTCCCGCAACCTCTCTTCTGCCTGCTTGCGCTCAGTGATATCTTCTCCCGAACTTAATATCCCGCATATGGTCCCAATTTCATTGTGCAATAGGGTATTATGCCATAAGATTTCTTTTTCGGTACCATTCTTTGTTATAATAAGGTTCTCGTAGGTTTTAACATTTTCAACTTTTCCTTGTACTAAGTTTTTAAAAACAGTACGAACATCATCTCTAGACCTTTCGGGCAAGCAAGTATCAAACCAGTTTTTTCCAATCAAATCACCATTTTTATACCCGAGGATACTATGCCCGCTTTCATTCAGCATTGTGATATTACCACCTGCATCCAGGGATACTATAATCTCGGCAGCAACATTTAGATAGCTTTCGGCCGTTTCCTTACTTTTTCTCAACGCCTCTTCAGCCCGCTTGCGCTCAGTAATGTCCCGTGTATTGCATTGAATCTCGTGTAGGCTGCCATCAGATTCGTAAACCAGCCGCCCAAGCGTCTCCACCCAGATGTACTTACCCTCCTTGTGCCGTAGGCGATATTGTAAACGGTAGTAATCATCTTGGCGTGAAACGCCATTATTTATGATAGCCATTGTTTCGTCAACATCTTGTGGATGAATAAACTCGGCAGAGAGCAGATTGAGCAACTCCTCCGGCCGGTACCCCAACAAGTTATCGCAAGACGGACTGATATAAGTAATCGTGCCGTCTGCTAGGTGTCGTGAGACCATGTCGCCCATATTGCCTATCAGTAATTGAAGTTTTTCCTCACTAACTTTCGCGGTTTGAGCTAACTCACGGCTTCGAAACTCATTTAAACCCTGCTCGGCGAGTAGAACAACCATCTCACCCAGAAAAGCCAGCGCTTTCTCTAACGTCTCTTCCTTGACCACCGGCACTTTCTCAAGCGCCTTGAGATAGGCATCAAGATTGTAACCATATTCCGCACCCTGTTTCCTAAAGCGATTAATATCCGGTTTTTCGAAAAGTATCTGTCCCGTGATCATGTTCGCGATATGCACGTCCTCAATGATAATAGGCATCACCGCATCCACTAATCCATTCTCACATTGGCGGAGAACAAGCCTCTTGTTTCCTTTCAGATCTATCATAAGCTTTCGATAGCTCTGTCTGCAGCGATCCAGTGAAGTAGGAAACTCACGGTGGAATTTTGTGCATATGTCCCGCCAACCGCTCACGATGAGCGGCTTCTCTTCAGGATAAGAGACAAGGCCCGTTATGAAACCTGTAGCTAACGAAAAATGATCAAAGATCTCTCGCAACCGGTCAATGTCAACCAAGTCCTGAAAAGAGTATTTGCCGTCAACCAACTGATTATGTTCCAGGTTCATGGTCGGTCTCCTTCGTTACCCCTATAGCCCGATTCTTATCTTGAAGTATAGTCAATGATTTGGGCGGTGCTGCCTAATAAATAGTGCACTCTTAGATTTTTAAAGACAAAAAGGAGATGCTTCGGCAAACCAAGAATGCAATTCTGGAAATCAATCTGCCTATTTGCCATTTTTCAATCATTACCGAATATTAATATCTCTTTAATTTACATATTTTGTATTGCACTTGTCAAACCTGTAATGCGCTGTATCTTTGTGTTCGTTTATGGTTATTATAGACACCAGAGATGCATTTCTTTTCATTTCTAATGTCCTGCAAAGATGCTCGCCTATTCATAACAGGCACTTTATCCCTATATCGGTAAAAACTCACACATGTATATAAAAACAGGAAAAGATACAGATTAAAATAGCAGGATAAGTAAGAGTAATTCTACCAGTGACCCGCTTGGCGCGAGTCACTGATAAACTATTTCAAAAGCCCATATCTGGAGCTTCTTCGTCGAGTGTCTGCAAAAATTCCTGATTTAAATACAGATGCATTTGATAATTCGGATCAGCGGTGTCCGCCGGAAGAAGGATCTGAAAAGGATTTTTCTGCTGATAAGATAGAATTGAATGGCAAAGCGTGCAATCTTGCGAAATGGAATTACCCGCCTCGTCAACCATATTAGAATTATGACAGCGAAAACATCCAGTATTGCCGACATGACCAATATTACTGCGATAGGTACCCCAGGTAATATTCATCTCGGGATGTATATTCCGGGAATAGATAGCCTGTAATACAGTGACAGCCGAGTCAATAAGACCGATTTTTGTTCGGGCAACTTCCGGATTATAACGCTGATAATAACCATGCATGTGATTGGCAATACCTTCCAGGCCAGCCGAAGCATCTCTATAATTGGTACTTATGGCTTTTAGCCCTTCGCGCTTAACATACGGTAAAGATCTATCCAAAAGTCCTCTTTGCATCCGCCGATCAATCGCATTGCTTGGATCTTCATAAATATGGGTCGCCCGATTATGGCAATCAACACAATCCATACTGCGTACATCATCATGCTCAGTGTCCTTCGCTTGTGACATATCTTTCTGGAAATTAGAATTAGTGTATCGATGATAACTTCCATCTGAGCGCTTAACTTCAGCCCAGAGAATATTCTTGCGCTTTTCGTCAGCTGATTGATACCTGACTTCATTGTCCGCATCCACATGCCAGTGAATCCCGGCTCTTTCCATGCTATTGTCACAATCGATTTTCATATTTAGCGTGGAATAGCTGGGAGTAGAAGTTTCATCCGCTGCATAATGAGCAATCGTCTTTAATCTCGTGCCATAGAATTTGGCCGGCCAATGGCACTTTTCGCAAGTCTCTCTCGCTGGACGCAACTGGTGTACAGGCGTAGGGATTGGTCTTTCCAGTAAATCAAAGGTCACCGAAACCATTTGCCACATTCCATTTAATTTACTGTCAATCAAAGCTCCGGCACCTTCGCCAACATGGCATTCAACACACTTAACCCGGGCATGGGGTGATTGTTGATAAGTGACCCACTCAGGATTCATGACCGAATGGCAGGCAGTCCCGCAGAATTCGGCGCTGTCCATAAACATAAGCATTTGGGAACTGATGACTATCAGGAAAAGGACATTGAGAATCGTAAACAGACTCACCGTGCGGAATAATTTCGATCCCCATATTCCGCCCGAAACATCATCTTTCCCAAAATTACTATTTACTATTTCATCAAATGTTTTGCCTGTTTGCTTCTTTAATTTGAACCATCCGACTGGCATCAAAACTAAACCGACAATAAATATCACCGGGAACAGCATATAGGTTACTAACCCAACATAGGAGCTGGTAATAATACCCGTGATTCGCGCCAATTCTAACAGGACCATACTAATAAATGAAGAGGTTACAAGAATAACTCCCCATTTACCGCACCAGTTGATTGAAATACCATGGATCAGGTTTCGGTATTTTGTAAACACCTTACACCCCTACTTATTATCAAAGAGTTTTTTATAAATATCCTGCATTTCACCGGAACGGATCTTATCCTTAAGCTCACCCGTTGGAGTCGATAACCAGTTATGCATAGGATCGTTGTTCTGCAGGTTATCAAGATACTTATTCAACTCAGGATCATTAAACTTTCTCGCTTCCGGAAGCAGCTTAAAATAAAAGTGCTGGGCAACCTCATAGATACCATGCCACCAGGTGTAATCCGGACCCATCATAGCCGCGCCATGCCTCGCTCGACGGCCTTCATGATGCCATATTTCCCAATAAATCCATTCAATCTTATTACTAAACGAGGCCGGATTCTCCATAAGCTTCCGCTCTCTGACTATCGTCATAATCTCGGTAGCAGGCTTGGCAAATTTTTCATTATAAAGATTTACCAGAGCATCAAATTGATAATAATGTCCATCGGCAAAAGTATTGCTATGACAGGCAACACAGACATTTTTCATATTGTTTCGTTTGGTCTGCCAGTCATCTTTGTGCTTTGAAACAGGTGGACGTAGTGTCCAGCTTATACGTTTACCAACGTCATGAGTTACCGGCATCGAAGTCGTTGCTGACATATGGCACGTGGCACAAGTTGGTGCTTCATAATAATCAATACCGACCACCCATCGATCCGAATCAATATTCATCTCATTAATATGGGTATAGTAAGCGTTGCCGTGTTTTGATTCTTCATAAATCTCTTTTTGGGGATGATCAGGTCCCAAATGGCACTTGGAACAGGCTTCAGGTTTCCGGGCCTGACTTACCGCAAACGAATGCCTGGTGTGACAGGCGTTACAGGAACCCTTGGAGCCATCCGGATTCAGGCGTCCAATCCCAGAATTAGGCCAGCTCTTTTTAGATAGCATGTTGGGAGAATTTGGATCAATCTGGACTTTACCGCCGTGGCAGCTTTCACAACCAGCGATAGCAACCGGCTCGCCTCCAGCAACATGAGCCAGGTAAGCGTCTTTTGAATCAAGAATTTCTCCGGCTGTAGCGTGATAAGAATTCTGAACTTCTTCGGCTTCCTTTTGATGGCAGGCTCCACAATCTTTTGGCGTTACCAGAGTAGCAATCAAGGCGCCTTCGTGCATAAACCCGTCCTTGTCACCTTTTTGTGCTCCGTGACAATCAATACAGGTAATCTTATGCATAGCATGTTGTGACATAAACCACTGTTGATATAGACCCGGCGATTTTTCCTTATGGCAGGTCATACATTTACCGGCTACTTGTGCATCGGTGTCCGCACTTACAGTCGCAAACAAACAACCGACAACCACAAATAAAATCAGGACTCTAATTATTTGCCTCATGACTTCCTCACACTTCCCCTAATGGATATTTCTTTATTTATTTTTCCAATGGAGTGCTAACACCGCCATACGGCAGTGTTAGCACTCTTATAAACATCTTAATTCGGATAGTACCCCATATAATAAATATAGCTTCCGGGATAATCACACGCAATTAAAACTTAAGTTGTCGGTTTTGCTTTTTCCGTTTTCTTCGGCGATAATTCCCCATCGTCAACAGCCGTCCTCACCGTTCCAACCATATCTATCAGGTCGTCCTGGACGGCACCGATTGGTTTTATATCAAACTTATCAACCAGAACCTTGGTAACATTCGGTGACAGGAATGCAGGAAGAGTCGGGCCCAGCCTGATTCCCTTAACTCCCAGCGACAATAATGCCAAAAGTACGATAACCGCTTTCTGTTCATACCAAGCGATATCGTATGATATGGGCAGATCGTTTATATCATCTAATCCAAAGACCTCTTTCAGCTTAAGAGCGATAAGCGCCAGTGAGTAGGAATCATTACACTGACCGGCATCAAGTACCCTGGGAATACCACCAATATCGCCTAACTCTAATTTATTGTAACGAAACTTTGCACACCCGGCTGTTAATATGATCGTATTTTCCGGTAACGCTTTCGCCATATCAGTAAAATAACTTCGGCTTTTTTGACGGCCATCACATCCGGCCATTACGATAAAACGTTTTACAGCACCAGATTTGACCGCTTCAACAACCTTATCAGCCAGTTTAAAAACCTGATCGTGAGCGAAACCGCCAACGATGCTGCCGGTTTCGAGTTCAGTCGGGGATGGACATTTCTTCGCCAGCTCAATTATTTCCGAAAAGTCTTTCATGCTGCTATCAGAACCATCGGGGATGTGTTTTACGCCCGGGTATCCGGTCTGACCGGTAGTAAAGATACGATCTTTATAACTATCGCTTACGGGCGTAATACAGTTAGTCGTCATTAGGATAGGACCGTTAAAGGACTTAAATTCCTTATTCTGCTGCCACCAGGCATTGCCATAATTACCGATGAAGTGGTCGTATTTTTTAAATGCCGGATAGAAATTGGCCGGTAACATTTCACAATGGGTATAGACATCAACTCCGGTTCCCTCAGTCTGTTTCAAGAGCTCTTCCATGTCGCATAAGTCATGACCCGATATAAGGATACCTGGATTATTACCAACCCCGATATTCACTTCTGTTATTTCCGGATTGCCATACTTTTCTGTATTAGCCTTATCCAGTATAGCCATTCCCGCAACACCCATTTCACCGGTTTTCAGTACCAGATTCACCATCTCATCAATGGGCATTTCACGGGTAGTTGAGGCCAGCGCCTGCATTGTGAATGAATAGAGATCCTTATCCTGAAATCCAAGAACCGCAGCATGTTCCACATAGGCGGCATAGCCTTTAAGACCATAGATCATTAACTCTTGTAATGATCGAACATCCTCATTCTCAATTGCACGAATACCAGCCTGATCAGCCTTTTTCTCAAACTCCTCTAAACTGCTCGCATTCCAAGTTGCCGAGTCATGTAGCTGTTCGTCAAAATCCTTGTTAAATTTAATCTTATAAGCAGATTCAAATTTATTCTTTAAACCCTCGCGAATACTTAAACCTTCTTTAATCAGTTCAACGAATCTATCATCATCAAAATTCGCGTTGGTGATGGTGGCAAACAGGGCTTGAGTTATAAAACGTCCGGCTTCGGAGCAAGGGATATCCAGCTCTTCTGCTTTCTCTCCATATATAGAAATACCCTTGGTTACATATATCAAAACATCCTGCAAGTTAGAAGTACTTTCATTCTTACCGCATACTCCCCGCTTGACACAACCGATATTTTTATTCGCTTCCTGACATTGATAACAAAACATACTCATTGAAAAAGCTCCTAAATCTATATTTCAGTTTTAGATAATGTGTTAGTAACAACTTTATTTTTTATCTGATTCCTTCTCTAACTCCTCCTCAGTAATGCTCTTATTGTAATCAGAGACATCTTTTAGTCCGGTTGGATGACCATAACCGTGCAGTTTTTCCTGATGCCTAAGATATTCATTTGTCTCAATATTATTTTTCCAGTTTCCTGTGAAGAATCCTAAACCGATGACCAATATAAACAGACCGGCAACACCGAAAATAACTGCTTTACGTGGAATGACTCTATCGTATATAGAAGATTTCAATTCCAGAGTATCTTCCACCGGGCAAACATTTATGCAATTAAGACAAGTTGTACACTCGTCTGAAACAACCGTTTTGATCTGATCCACTTTAATTAGAGATGGGCAGGCTTTGGCGCATTCCCCGCAGTCAATACAGCTTTTTAGATTTCGTTTTATTCTAACCGGACTTATAAGGGAAATTATACCCAGCAAGGCTCCGTAGGGGCATAAATACCGGCACCAGAAGTTCCGTATCGGAATCGATATAAAGAACAGGATAACCAGAGTAACCAAAGAAAACATGGAAATATCGGCAAAGAAATAATACATCTTTATGTCGGCGGTTATATTGTAGGGACTATCCAGAAAAGCGCGCAGGGAGGCTTCGGTCATCAGGAAAAATATCGAATAACCAAAAAAGGCCAGCAGTAGATATTTGAGGCTTCGCAGAGGATAATCGAGCCACCTTGGTAGTTTTAATTTCCTTTTAAATAACTTCTCACCGATATCTCCAAGCAATTCCGATAACCAGCCGAAGGGGCAAATCCAGGAGCAAAATGATTTTCTGAAAAGAAACGACACGACAACGGCTGCCAAAAGAATAAAGAATCCGGCCGGATGAACCGGGTGGATATCGCCGGAAATAGCAAAAAGATAGAGACTCATTAGTGAGCTGATAGGAAGAAATCCCTCAACCCCCGGGGGACGATAGGCTGAACCTTCGAGGCCGGCCGTTTCAAGAAACCTGATAAAAGAATAAAACTCGATCCCGATCCAAAGGCACAGCAGAACAAAACCAAGTTGAATCCAGAAACGAGTCATCTGAACCGGCTTCCATTTGGTCTGGCTATGTATTTATCAGATATCTCACCTCTATAGGGAGATACGTTTAGGCGCGGATTATTGTTCATCTGTATTTTAATTAACCGACCTGTCTATTATCAATTTTCTCACTGATACTTCCGCCCTGAATGCCGATCGTGACAACTTCAACCGGTATCTCAGGAGCTACTTCATCTCTGGCCTGAATTACTGCCTGACCAATACCGGCACAACAAGGAACTTCCATTTTTAACACAGTCAGTTTCTTGGGAGCAGCTTCTTTAATTATTTCTTTAAATTTTTCAAAGTAGTGTTGTAAGTCATCAAGCTTGGGACAACCAACGACTAAGGCTCTTTCGGCAAGATAACGGCTGTGAAAATCAGGTACGGTAAAGGGAACACAATCAGCACAGACTAAAATATCGGCCTCTTTTAAAAATGGTGCATGCGGTGGAACCAGCATTAGCTGGATCGGCCAATGTTTCAAGGCTGATGCCATATTACTTCTATCCGCAACCGGCGGTGCTTGCTGAGGTTGATTAAAATTTCTCATGGCTGAACCGGGGCATCCACCCTGTTTCGGAGCAGACAGTTCAGCAGCTCCAATTATTGGAAGAGGAGAACTTGGCTTTTCCCCCAGTTTCTTCAAATGCTTTTCGACGGCCTCTTCATCGTAATCTGCCGCTTCGCGCTCAATCATAGTTATGGCATCCTGAGGACATTCCCCCAGACAAGCGCCCAAGCCGTCACAATAGGTTTCACTAACGACTTTCGCCTTGCCGTCTATTATTTGTATTGCCCCCTCGGCACAACTTGGCACACAATCTCCGCACCCGTCACATTTCTCTTCATCAATATGAATAATTTTCCTGACAGCCATACTAGCCTCCAAAACTTAACAACGCCATAGCGTCTTTATTTTCAATATTTGGAATGTCGGAAGATTGGAGAAAAATGACCTTGATATAAGTCAAGTAATTTATACTTTTTCGCCTTCGGAAATAGCCTTTAATTTATCAAAATTAAGAATAGTGATGCTTTTTCCGTCAATTTCAATTATCCCTAACTCTTTCATTTTCCTAAAGTTACGGGAAAGCGTCTCACTAATGGTGCCAATAGAGTTGGCAAGTTCGGATTTTGAAGTATCAAGAACAATCTTATTTTGACCGGAGGCCTCTGCCTGGCTGAGTAAAAACAGAGCCAGTCGAGCTGAAACCTCTTTTAATGATAGGTTTTCAATTTGTTGGTTAAAATCCCGAACAAAGCCGGACAGAGCCGAAATCATTTTCAGCGAAATCTGAGGAGAATTAGCAAGCAAATTAACAAATCTATCCTTTGCAAAAAAGACAACGACTGATTCTTCAAGAGCCAGGCTATTGGCAGGATACACCTCGCCGCTAAAAATCGCCGCTTCGGCAAACATCTGACCGGGCCGGATAATATGAAGGGTATATTCTTTACCCTCCGGGGAAGCCTTATATATTCGAATCAATCCGGAAAGTAATGTATAAAAACCATTCGCCCTATCACCCTGAAGAAACAGGATTTCTCCTTTGTCGACGGTTCTAATTAAAACTATATCAGCCAGCGAGTTGAGTTCTTGTACATTTAACTCTTTGCAGAGGTAACAACTTTTTAATAATTCCGCAGTATTCATAAGCAGTAGTGTAAATCAAACTCTTTTTCGTAGCAAGTCAAATCTGGTCTGAGCTATTCATCAGTTGTTATTAATAGTTTAGGAATAATTTAACCGACAATGTTTCTACCGCCATCCACCGTAATAAAATGACCGCATATCATATCAGCCTGCTCCGAAGCTAAAAAGGCAACGACCTTGGCAATATCCTTAGGCTCAACGATCCGGCCCAAAGGTGTATGAAATTTGGCATGCCCCATGACATCTATGGCCCCGGGAATAGATCGGGACGATTTTGTGTCAGCCAGTCCAGCCAGGACTCCGTTAACGACAATCCCCTTTGGTCCTAATTCATAAGCCAATCCTCGGGTTACTGATTCCAGGGCCGCCTTGGCGGCACCAACGATTCCGTAACCGGGGAGAACCTTCTGACCGCCGTCACTGGTTATACTTATTATACGGCCATAGTTATTAGTCATCAAGGGAACCGCCAGCTTGCTCATATCCAGAAGTGATCGGGCTGATGCGGACATGGTAACATCCCAGTATTTGGGTGTGGCATCCATCATGTTGCCGGGAACACCAAAGGCGGCATTGGCCACGACTATCTCAAGCTGTCCCCATTCCTCTGTTATTCTATTAAATAGCTTTTCCAGGCTGGGAAGTTTGCCGACATCGGCTCTTATGGCAATTGCCTCTCCACCAAATCCCTTAATTTCCTCCACAACTTCAGCGGCCTCTACCATGCTCCGGCGAAAATTAACAATTACTTTGACTCCCTGTCGCGCCAGATTCAAGGCGATAGCCTTTCCGAATCCGCGTGTTGCCCCGGTCACCAGAGCATGTTTTCCAGCTAATTCAGGATACATTCCATTCCTTCTTTCAATAGTTCCCAATGCGGAACCTCTTACACAATATCAGAATTTTATTTGAAGTGTTTGTGCTATTACTCTCGGTGTCCGTTATTTGTCGGCCTTGTCGCCTGCCATTATAGCCATAGCGCTATCAACAGGTATTTGATATACCCCTTTTTCCGCCTCAATAATTTTGTATGAGGTTAATTCTTCTTTCTCTCTGGCTCGCAGCTTGGCCAGATCCTCAGTATCCTGAATGGTTGGTGCATTATAGATGACAGTCGACTCTCCACCACAAGACAGGATAGAAAAAGATACAATTATCAGCGAAGATATAATCCACAATTTTCTCATAATAGACTTAACTTACAATCTTGATAGATTGTTCCAAATTAGGGTCACCAACCGGGACCAGAGGGTGAGCCGTGAATATTCTCCAGAAAAGATGTAAAAACAGCCCGCCAATACCTATAAAGGTCGCCAGATCTATCCAGGACAGGTGATATCCATGGTGGTGGAGGGTCGGCATGACAAGCCAGTAAATATCAACCCAATGCATTACCAGTATCCAGATAGACATGACGGTCATGACAGCTTTATTTCTTTTAGTTACCTGCGGAAAAAGAACAAAAAACGGAATCACGAAATGACCGTAGACAATTAGCATTGATACGGATTTCCAGGATCCTTCCCAGCGATGCAGGAACCAGATTGTTTCTTCGGGAATGTTACCGTACCATATAAGAAAATACTGGGAAAAAGCCATATAACCCCAGAAAATGATAAAGGCAAACATCAGTTTTCCCAAATCATGATAATGCTCCTTGGTAATGGCTTCCTTAAGCACTCCATTAGACTGCAGACGGATAACAACAAGCGTCACAACACAGAGCAACGACAGAAATGAACCGGAGAAAATATATACACCAAAAATAGTAGAAAACCAGTGGGCATCCAGAGACATTAACCAATCAAATGAGGCAAAAGTTAGCGTTACCGCGAATAATATCATTCCCGGAGCGCTGATAATTCTAAATTTCTTAATCTGTTCAGGGGAAGGATTCTGATTCTGTTGTAATGAATATTTATTTAATAAAAATGCGAGAACAGTCCAGATGACAAAGTACAGCACAGCCCTAACAACAAAAAAGTTAAGATTCAAATAGCCCGATTTTCCTTGTAACAAATGATCCGAAGCAACTACTTCAGAATTCATCCAAAGGTACAATTCATGGAGGCCGAATAATAGAGGAATAAATAGAATAGCCATAAGGGGAATAACCATCATTATGCTTTCCCCAAAACGCCTTATAACAATACTCCATTTGGCACCGACAAGATGGTGAAGCAACACAAAAAACAGCCCACCGAGAGCGATAGTCAGCCAGAATACGAAGGCCGTTAAATAGGAAAAGTAAAATTGCTGGGAATCAGTAAACCACCCCACACAGCTTAAGATCAACCCAATAATCCCAACTATCAGGGTAATACTTCCGAACCTTCCCTTATCTGTCAGCCGATATGTTTGACTGTCAAACTTCATATTCTACTTAACTTCCTCCCTGATACTTGCAGGAATATCATCAATAGTCGCATTGTGGCTTTTTTGAAGAGCCCGGAGATAAAGAACAATTGACCATCGGTCATCAACCGGTATTTGATGTTTATACGAGGGCATATTACGGACACCGTTACTGACGACATTGAATATATATCCATCCGTAAACTGCATCACGCTATCGCTATGAAAATTCGGAGGAACGACATATTGATAGTCTTCCTTAGCCATTATTCCTTTTCCGTCACCGACTCTACTATGGCAAGGAGAACAGAAAATATTGAATCGCTCCTGACCTCGTTTTAATCTATCCATGCTTATTTCAACCGGTGCGGTAGAAATGAAATTCCCCTTTTTATCTTTTCCTGTATAATACTTAATGTCTTCCCTTAGCCATCCTTGAGCTACAGTACCCTCAACTAAGGGGCGCATGGCGGAGCCGTTTTCAAAAAAATCACTGGCTGCCTGAGCTTTGTATTTGGGCTGGTGATCCATATTAGGATTCAGGTGAATCGGAGTTTTATCAGATACTTTTTCTCGACTGCAACCAAAGATAACGAGCATCACAATAAGTAACATGATTATTTGTGAGCTTCTATAGTTCATTGTTATTGGTTCTCCTGTAACAGCTCACAATTAGTACCGCCAATTGATTCGAAGAATTGAATTGTCTCATCTGTATGGAACTTGGGATCTTCAGCTTCAATACTGATAAAGAACGCGTCATCAGTAACCTTTTCAAACTTATCAGAATTGAAAACCGGGTGATTCCAGCGAGGCAAACCGTTTAGGGCTAACATGCCAATTAGGGCGGCAACACCTGATAGCAGGACACCAACCGCGAAAGTTATAGGGACATAAGCCTGGAAACTAAATAATGGCTTTCCGGATATGACCAGAGGATAATCAATAGTTGATGTCCACCATTGCAGTCCCAAAGCGCCCGTAGTTCCGATTATGGCGGCCAGACCGACCACCCACCCCAACGATGAACTTGATAATCCCATTGCCTTATCCATACCATGAATGGGAAAAGGTGAATGACAATCAAATTTACTATACCCTGAATCCCGTAACTTTTCAGCCGCTTTCATCAATTCACCCGGATTGGAAAATTGGGCCATAATACCAACAGTTTTTATACTATTATTATTCATGGCTTTCTCCGGTACTGTGGTGCGGATCTGCTTCCGGCAGAACTCCTTTAACCTCCGTCATGGATATCATTGGCAAGACCCTGATGAAGAGTAAAAACAGCGTGAAGAAGAGGCCGAAGGAACCAACAAAAGTAAGGATATCCCACATTGTGGGACTAAAATAGTCCCAGTTGGCCGGGAGGAAATCGCGAGATAATGAAGTAACAACAATCACGAATCGCTCAAACCACATTCCAATATTTATCAAAATCGAAGCTATAAACATTATCGGGATTGAGCGGCGAAGTTTCTTGAACCAGAAAAGTTGAGGTACAACAACATTGCAGGATATCATAATCCAGTAAGCCCAGGCATAATTTCCGAAAGCCCTGTTTATAAAAACAAATTGTTCGTAGATATTACCGCTGTACCAGGCAATAAAGAATTCAATTGAATATGCGTATCCGACCATCATACCGGTCAGGAGCATTATTTTATTTATCTTTTCCAGATGATTAAGCGTAATCAGATGATCCAGATTGAAAATCTTGCGGGCAATAATCGAAAGGGTCATAACCATGGCGAAGCCGGAGAAAATGGCGCCTGCCACAAAGTAGGGCGGAAAGATAGTCGTATGCCAGCCCGGAAGAATTGAGACTGCAAAGTCGGTGCTAACCACACTATGTACTGAAAGAACCAGCGGGGTGGATATTCCAGCTAAAATCAAATAAGCCCGTTCGTAATGCCTCCATTGACGATTGCCGCCGCGCCATCCAATGGCGAGAATCCCGAAAATAATCTTTTTTATTCTGGTTTGGGCACGATCTCTTAGTGTACCCAAATCGGGTATAAGTCCGGTGTACCAGAACAAGAAGGAAACGGCAAAATAGGTACCGACCGCGAAAACATCCCATAACAAAGGAGAACGGAAATTAGGCCAGATATCCATCTGATTGGGTATGGGAAACATATAATACGCAATCCATATCCGTCCAACGTGGATACCGGGAAAAATCAGAGCGCACGAAACGGCAAACAGAGTCATCGCTTCGGCAAAACGGTTTATTGAGGTCCGCCATTTCTGTCTTAACAAAAACAAAATCGCTGATATCAATGTACCTGCGTGTCCGATACCGACCCACCAGACAAAATTGATAATTGCCCAGCCCCATCCAACCGGATTATTCAGCCCCCAGATACCGGTTCCTTCCCAAACTAAGAAACCGACTGAACCCATTAAAACCATAAGCAATGAGAGAGACGCACCGATAGCCAGATACCATGTCTTGGGTGTTTTCTGTTCGATAATACCAACGATTTTTTCAGTAATAGAACTAAACGTTTGCCCGCCGGTAATCAGAGGAACATCTTCGGATGAAACGGCTATATTTTCAGCTGGTTTGTTCACTTCAATCCTTGTTCAATTGGGCATTTAGATTTCTTATTTTAGCCAGATATGAATTACGCGGTTGGATATTCAACTCCGCCAGCAATTCATAATTTCTGTCAATCTTCTTTGCCTTTGCAACGACACTTTCCGGATCATTGATATTGCCAAACTTGATAGCATCTATAGGACATGCTTGCTGGCACGCCGCCTGCAATTCACCATCATAGACCGTTCGGTTTTCTTTCTTCGCGGTACGTTTAACTCTATTTATTCGCTGAATACAAAAAGTACACTTCTCCATCACGCCGCGCGACCGGACGGTGACATCCGGGTTTTGCGCCATTTTTACAATTTCCGGCATATCTTTGGTATAATTGAAAAAGTTAAACTTTCTGACCTTATAGGGGCAGTTATTCGAACAATACCTGGTACCTATGCAACGATTATAGGTCATGGTATTGATACCCTCCTCATCGTGTGAGGTCGCAGCAACCGGGCAAACTTGCTCACAGGGAGCATTGACGCAATGCTGGCAAGTAACCGGCATTACAACCAGACTCGGGTCATTGTCATCTCCCGCAAAGTACCGATCATTACGCATCCAGTGCATTT
This sequence comes from Candidatus Zixiibacteriota bacterium, assembly GCA_023138975.1. Lineage (GTDB taxonomy): Bacteria > Zixibacteria > MSB-5A5 > GN15 > JAAZOE01 > JAGLON01. The sequence goes on along the minus strand of JAGLON010000002.1, from coordinate 40,959 downwards.
CACGACCATTTCCAACCTGCTCTTTGCCTACAATCGGGATATTGTTTTCGCTCTGACAGGCAAGAGTACAGATACCGCACCCAATACAGGTATTTAAATCTATCACCATGCCCCACTGATAGCCCTTACTGTAGTCATAATCAGGATAGATTGATTTTAGTGGGGGATGTTCAACCATCTCCCGGGCAAACTCAGGATTCCTTCGATATTCGGCTAATGATGTTTCACGGAAAATGGGACGACCTTCCATCCGGTTATGATCCTGAGTGTTGGACATTTTATACTTTTTATCGGTCTTTATGATTTCAACATCCCCACTCAAATACATATTACCTGATGATCGTAACAAGTAGGTGTTAAAGCCGATATTATCAGCAATCCTGCCGGTTTTTTTCCGGCCATATCCGAGCCCCAGGCCGATTGAATTCTCGGCATACCCCGGAACGATCCAGACCGGAGTTTCCAGTTTCCGCCCGGAGACGGCAAGTTCTACAATATCCCCGTTTTGAAGATTGTAAGCATCAGCGGTTTTGACATTCATCACAGCGGCATTATCCCAAACCAGTTTGGTTACAGGATCAGGAAGCTCTTGCAACCATCCATTATTAGCAAATCGTCCATCATAAAGATGAGCTGATCGAAAAACAACTTCCAATCTATCGGACCGGACTTGAGCTGCTACCGGTTCTGTCATGCGAGAGTTGTTTAGTGTCGGCGTAATACTTTTTGAGGATGAGTTCTCCAGCAAACCATCATGAAGAACCTTCTTCCATCCTGTCTCAAAATCACCCTTAATAAGCTTCCCCCAGGTTGCCCGAACAGCTTCATACCCTCTTTTATTCTCTCCGGCAGAGATCAATGAATAAAATTCAACATCGCTTATCCCATTTTGCAACGGTGAAATTAAGGGCTGAACAATACTTGGAGTGCCATCAACCGCTCGGGCATCACCCCAACTTTCCAGAAAATGGGCGCGGGGTATATGCCAATCACATTTACTTGAGGTCTCGTCGAAATGTTCACTCAGATGGATTGTACTTTTAGTCTTTGTAATTAATTTATCGAAATCTAGATCAATGGGAGCATTATAAACCGGGTTGCCTCCGACTATTATCAGCGTCTCTATTTGACCCTGCTCAAGGTTGTCCTTAAGGGCTTTCAGATCGTCAAGGCTGGAACTTAAGGAATCATCCATTTCGGTAAAAGTGATTGTCTTCCCGAAACTCCCCAACGCTTCATTAATCAGGTAAACAGCTTCATGGACCCATTGCGGTTGATTTCTACCGGCAACAATAAGACTTCGCCCTTGATTTCCCTGAAGATCGCCAGCAATCGCTTCCAGCCATTCCTTATTAAAATCGATAGTAGCATTGCTGGATAATTCAGTCAGATTATAACCGCGCTGATTTAAAACCTTTGCCAGCGAAAGAACAAATTGCCCGATATTATTACTTTGTAATCTCAAGCGATGATCGGCTGAGGCTCCGGTCAAAGAATACCCGCTCTCGATGACATATAATCGGTTCATTTTATCATCCGGCGAAGTTATCTTACGGCCAGCGCCAAAACCTTTTGCCGCAGTAATCGAATCACTTTCAGATTGAACAAAATCGGCGTCAAAGGAAACAATGATATCGGCCTTATCATAATGATAAACTGGTTGAACCTTTTTGCCGGTCAGGTTTTCCAGTGCCAAGAGTCGGTTTTCATCACTAATCGGCTCATAGGCTATCCACTTGGCATTCGGAAAAGCCTTCTCAAAATCCTTTTTTATCCTACTAAGGGTAGGTGAAGTAAATGATTCTGAGAGAACCGCAAGCTTCTCACCTTTTTCATTTCTGAGTTTATCAAAAAGCTCTTTATAGAATGTGATGAATTCATCAAATTTCTTTTCTTTGCCTTTATGGAAGACTTTTGAGGAGCGATCGGGATCATATAGATTTAAAATTGCCGCCTGCATAAATAAATTCGAGGCACCCAGCGACGAAGGGTGCGCCGGATTGCCTTCGATTTTAGTCGGACGACCTTCATGACTTTCAACAATTAATCCATAGGCAGAGTTACCGAATGGCATCGTGGTAGCGTAATACTGAGGAACGCCAGGAATTACTTCTTCCGCCTGTTTTACATACGGAATTATTTTTTCCACCGGACGACGGCATCCGGCCAATCCGGCCAGAGCCATGGAGGCTCCCATTATTCTCAGGAAACTCCTGCGGCTGAATTGATTGGGATCTTCGGAGTGCTCTGTCATATACTCGTCGAGCAGTTGTTGTCTATATTCCGGGCTGTCTTTCAGTTGCCCCGGAGACCGCCAATATTTTTTATCTTTATTTTCCATATGTTCTATCTATCTATGGCATCCCGAACAATTTGTGGGAGGGGATATATTCTTTTCGTCAATTATTTTTTGAGCCCGCTCTCGTTGAGTACTGGAAGCTATCCAGCTCATATTTGTAATTTCTTCATGGGGCCGTATATGCTCTGCCGGGTCTCTATGACATGCCAGACACCACGACATTGACAATGGCTGGACTTGAGTAATTTTTTCCATTTTAGTTACATTGCCATGACAACTGAAACATCCAACTCCAGCATCAAGATGCGCGCTGTGATCAAAATAAGCGTAATCCGGAAGCTTGTGAACTCGGATCCATTCTATCGGCTGATTGGTCGCCCAGCTTTCTAAAACAGGAAGCATTTTCTCACTATTGGCATTTACGATTGTATGACAGTTCATACAGGTCTGAGTAGGCGGAATATTCGCGTGCTGTGATGTTTCTACATAATTATGACAATAGCGACAATCAATCCCCAAATCACCGGCATGAACTTTGTGACTGTATTCCACCGGCTGAGACGGCTGATAGCCAACATCGGTATACCAGGGAGACGCAAAATACCAGATACTCCCAACCACGCAGATAGCTACGACAACGCCTATAAAAGAGATTATCAGAGGAAGATTATTGGTCCATTTTGGAAATATCTGCGCCAATTACAATACCCTTGTATCTTAATAATCCGTTCGTACTAATATAGACTTTATTAGATTTATAAGCTATGATCTCCATAAACATATTTCAACAACAAATTGATGAAGAGTCTCGTTTATATATCATTTTTGCATATTATTTAAACAGAAAAATAACTCCCAATCCAAACAAAGCCTTCAATCCCATTTTAAGATTTATACGATAAAAATGCCCAGATATTTGTTCTTTGTTAAATTATTAGCACTTTAGACCATATAAGAAATTCATTTAAACTTGCGTAATACCGATTACAAGTCGTATTAATTCATAATATGGATAATAATTCTATATTATTGGCGGTTATTTGCGTTTAAACCGGTTTTACATAGGATGCTGCGGCAACTGAGAAATGTCGAGTGTTATTAAGAAAAATCTTTCCAGCAGTCACACTGATGACTCAAAGCCGGAGTGTGTCCACTGTGGAGATCCATGCGGGGTAGGCAGCTTGAGGGATAAAGAGTTATACTTTTGCTGTAACGGCTGCCGGGCAGTTTATTATTTACTCAATGATCACAATCTTGATGACTATTACTCCATAGAGGATAAGCCCGGACTAAAGCCAAACCAGTTAGGTGCCCAGGACCGGTTCTCATACTTAGATCAAGAGAGTATTAGAGATAAAATGTTGGACTACAATGATGGGAAAGTTGCCCGTATATCCTTTTCTGTCCCGCAAATACACTGCTCTTCATGTATCTGGCTACTGGAAAATTTGTATAAGATAAATGAATCAGTTTTATCCTCCAGAGTTGATTTTCAGAGACGACTGCTTTCGGTAACTTTTAGTATCAAAGATTTATCACTAAAGAACCTGGTCCTTCTTCTGACCTCAATTGGGTATGAGCCGGAAATCAGGTCTTCGTCATTGGACAAGAAACCAAAAGACACCTCCCATAGAACTTTATATGCTCGATTGGCCGTTGCCGGTTTCAGTTTTGGTAACATCATGCTGTTAAGTTTTCCAGAGTACCTGGGATTTGAGTCTTCAGTTGCCGAAGCCAACAGCTACGCCTTTGCCTGGGCCAAAATCCTATTGGCATTGCCAGTAGTAGCTTATAGCGCCGCCAGTTTTTTCCGTCCGGCTATTAAAAGTATTCAACAAAAACACATCAACATGGATGTCCCAGTTTCTATTGGGATAATTATCCTGTTTACCCGGTCGTTGTATGAAATTATTATTCTAAATCAGGCCGGTTATATGGATTCCCTTTGTGCTCTGGTGTTCTTGCTCTTAATTGGACGTCTCTATCAGAGTAAAACATACTTTTCCATGATATTCTCTCGAGACTATCGTTCGTTTTTACCGATTTCGGTTATGGTAAAAAATAAGACCAAAACCAGCAGCATGCCTATCGATGAATTAGAAGAAGGCAATCGCATATTAATTCGTAATCAGGAAGTTATACCGGCCGATTCAATCTTGATCGCCGGGGAAGGAAAAATCGATTACAGTTTTGTGACTGGTGAATCGGTACCTGTTTCTGTTAATTCGGGTGAGAAAATATATGCCGGAGGCCGTCAGATAGGTCTGTCAATCGAGCTGGATGTCATAAAAAAACCATCTCGAAGCTATCTGATGGAATTATGGGAGCAGACGTCAAAGGTTGTTGAAAAACAGCAGAGTATAAGCACGCTGACAAATCGTATCAGCGCCTATTTTACCCCGGCGATTTTGGGTTTGGCACTACTGACAGCTCTCTTCTGGTTAATCTCTGATCCCTCAAAAGCACTAAACTCAGCAACGGCAGTTTTAATTATAGCCTGTCCCTGCGCGCTAGCCCTGGCTTCACCCTTTACCCTGGGAACAGCCCAAAGAATAATGGGTCGAGCCAATCTCTTTTTAAGAGATAGTAAAGTTGTTGAAAACATGGCCCGGTTGACCTCGGTTGTTTTCGATAAAACCGGCACCATCACTCAGTCGGGAGCTTCAGAGCCGGTATTTATCGGTACCGAATTGACTTCAGAACAAAAATCAATGATTTACTCTATGGTTCGCCAGTCAACTCACCCCCTGTCGATTCTACTATCTGATATGCTGGCGGGAAGCGATATCATACTCCTGAAGAATTTCAATGAGCAAAAAGGTCAAGGACTTGAAGCTGAGATTGATGGTCGTCAGGTTCGGGTCGGATCTTATCACTGGGCAGGTGCCGAGGGTAACGCAATATTAGACTCGACTTCGGTTTTTATTTCGATTGACGATGATATTTTAGGGTACTATCGGATTGCTAACTTATTTAGAAAAGGATTACCTGAGGTTATAACCTCGATTATATCGGACTATTCTACAGCCTTGTTGTCCGGGGATAACGATTCGGAGAAAAAAAGGTTATCGGTAATTTTCGGATCCGAAAAGAATTTATTCTTTAACAAAGTTCCTTATGACAAACTATCTTACGTAAGTTCCAAAATTGATGCCGGTGAAAAGGTAGGCATGATTGGCGATGGTTTAAATGATGCGGGCGCATTAAAAGCGGCTACGGTTGGTATTACTATCGCGGAAAAAGGCTCAACCTTCTCCCCCGCCTGCGACGGCATTCTGATGGCTCCCAGCTTCAGGTTACTGCCTCAGTTCCTGAAGTTTTCAAAAGACTGCATAAGGATAATAATAATCAGTTTCGCAATCTCTTTTTTATATAACGCTATCGGATTAGCCTTTGCCATTCAGGGAACGTTATCTCCTGTTATTGCTGCGGTCTTGATGCCGGCCAGTTCGGTTACCGTTGTTCTTTTTACAACTTTAGCCACGGCCGTTATGGCCAAAAAAAGAGGACTATTGTAGTATGGATGTGGTCGTTGTTTTAATAGTCTTTTCTTTGATAGTCGCTGTTGGTTTTTTAATTGCTTTTATATGGGCGTTAAGAAACGGGCAGTTTGATGACCTTGTCACTCCTTCGATCAGGATGCTGTTTGACAATAAGAAGGATGAAAAATTGAAAACAAAAAAGTTGGAGAGTTTTAATGGGAATTGAAACTTTTGAATATGATAATAAAATAGCCCGGCAATTCGGAATCGCCACTGTTTTCTGGGGAATTGTGGGTATGTCAGTCGGCGTGTGGGCGGCCTTCCAGTTATTTATTCCAGAGTTAAATTTTGGAATCGGATATACTACTTTCGGTCGCATCCGTCCCATCCACACCAATGCTGTTATATTTGCCTTTGTCGGCAATGGTATTTTTATGGGTGTTTATTATTCACTACAACGGCTTTGCAAAGCCCGGATGTATAATGACACACTTAGCAAAATTCATTTTTGGGGCTGGCAATTAATAATTGTCGCAGCCGTATTAACTCTGGCCAGTGGGTATTCTGTTAGCAAAGAATACGCTGAACTGGAATGGCCCATAGACATTGCCATTACCATAATTTGGGTAATTTTCGGCTGGAATATGTTCGGTACGATAATAAAAAGACGAGAACGGCATATGTATGTCGCCATCTGGTTTTATATCGCCACTTTTATTACCGTCGCATTACTGCATGTTGTCAACTCCATTGAGTTGCCGGTGTCATTTTTGAAAAGCTATCCGATTTATGCTGGAGTCCAGGATGCGTTGGTGCAGTGGTGGTACGGACATAACGCTGTTGCCTTTTTCCTGACCACGCCGTATTTGGGTTTGATGTATTACTATTTACCAAAAGCGGCCAACCGCCCGATTTTTTCTTACCGGTTGTCAATTGTCCATTTCTGGTCGTTAATCTTTATATACATCTGGGCCGGTCCTCATCATCTTCTTTATACGTCTTTGCCGGATTGGGCTCAATCTTTGGGAACCGTCTTTTCTCTGATGCTCCTGGCTCCTTCATGGGGTGGAATGTTAAACGGTCTGTTAACGTTACGAGGCGCCTGGGATCGGGTCAGGGATGATCCGGTACTGAAATTCATGGTCGTGGCGATAACCGCATATGGGATGGCAACTTTTGAGGGGCCGCTGCTGGCTATTAAATCAGTCAATGCTATATCGCATTATACCGACTGGACCATAGCCCATGTTCATGTCGGTACATTAGGGTGGAATGGGTTTTTAACTTTCGGAGTCCTTTATTGGATTTTCCCGCGCCTTTATAATACCAAGCTGTATTCCAAAAAAATGGCTGAATATCATTTCTGGATTGGATTTCTAGGAATTGCAGGATATGTCTTGCCATTGTATTTTGCCGGGATTACTCAGAGTCTGATGTGGAAGCAGTTTACTCCCGAAGGATTTTTGCAGTACCCGAATTTCTTGGAAACAGTGCTTCAAATTATACCGATGTATATAATTCGAGCCATTTCCGGTACTCTGTATTTATTGGGTGCGACTCTGGGAGCATATAACCTTTATAAAACCGCCAAAATGGGTTCGGCAATTGATAATGAACCAGCCGAGGCTCCTGCTTTGGAAAGGAAAATTAAGCCGGATACAGCTCATCCATACAAACATCGCATACTGGAGAGAAAGCCGGTTATTTTCCTGGTCCTCGTTTTAGTGGCCGTAGCAATTGGCGGGGCTATTGAGATTATTCCCACGTTTCTGATAAAATCCAACGTCCCGACTATCAGCAGTGTGAAACCATATACTCCTCTGGAGCTTGAAGGCCGGGATGTGTATGTTGCCGAGGGCTGTTATAACTGCCATTCGCAGATGATTCGACCATTTCGGTCGGAAATTGAACGATACGGAGAGTTCTCGAAATCGGGCGAATTTGTTTATGATCACCCGTTCCAATGGGGTTCTAAACGAACCGGTCCAGATTTACATCGTATTGGAGGAAAATATCCCGATGCCTGGCATTACAATCATATGATTAATCCCACCTTGATGTCGCCCGGATCAATCATGCCGCCCTATCCCTGGCTGGCCAACGACAGAGTTGATGCCGAAGTTACCCCTTCAAAAATACGTGTGATGCAGACTCTGGGAGTACCCTACCCGGAAGGTTTTGATAAATTGGCGGTTGAGGATATGAACCAACAAGCCAATAAGATCGTTACCGGACTTAAAGAGGCTGGAATTGAAATTGATTCACAATCCAAACTGGTCGCGCTGATTGCCTACCTTCAAAGAATGGGCACTGATATTAAGCCAAAAACAGATACAGGTGAAGTAGAGGAAGATAAATGATCAAAGATGTTTTACAATCGATTGCCAGTGTAGAGATTTATCCGATTATTTCTTTGCTGTTTTTTGTCGTCGCGTTTTTGGCTGTGGCGTTAAGAGTTCTGTTTATGGATAAAGCAGAGGTTGTTCGGATAAGTCGGATGCCGTTGGATGAGAAGGAGTATTCCGTTCAATCAACAGAACCAGATGGTAAGCATATTACATCGAGCGGAGAATAAAGATGTCCGAGGAATATAACGAGGAAATTCTGGACCATGAGTACGATGGGATTCAGGAAATGGATAACAACCTTCCCAAGTGGTGGCTTTATCTATTTATCTTTACCATCGGCTGGGCTGTATTGTATATGCTTTATTACCACGTCTTTCAAGTTGGATACCTTCAGGAAGATGAGTACCGTCAGGAAATGAACCCTAACTATATCAGAGTCGCTGAATCCGACTTGAAAGTACTGGGTCTTCTGCCCGAATATCATTCTCCTTATCACAATCCACGGGGGGATGTGACTCCTCGATCTCTGATTGCTTCACATGGCAAAGGGGTGCGGGTTATGATGACGGCTGCGACCGATACTGTTACTTATATCACTCTTATTGATCCGACATCTATTTCCGAAGGGAAAAATATATTTTTAACTAATTGCGCTCAATGTCATGGAAATCTTGGTGAGGGCGGAGTTGGTCCCAATTTAACTGATGATTACTGGCTGCATAAGGATGATATCTCCTCGATTGTTAAATCAGTTAAATACGGATATCCGGCCAAAGGGATGATACCGTGGCTGGGAACTCTTAAAGAAGATGATGTCGTAAAAACGGCCAGCTTTATTCAGACCTTGCGGGGAACAAAACCTCCCAATGGAAGAGCTCCCCAGGGTGAATTGGTGACAGAATAACCAATAAAGAGTTAGAATGTTGAAGTGGATAAAGAATCATTTCGTGATAGCATAGCAACGGCCGACCCAAAAGGAAGACGTCTTTGGGTTTACCCTGGCAAACCCAAGGGCAGATTATATACCGCTCGGTCAATCGTTGCCTATGCACTACTGGCTTTCTTCTTTATTACTCCTTTTCTGAAATTTAACGGTCATCCGATTATTCTGCTTGATGTCCTGGAGCGGAATTTTATTATCTTTGGGTTAATTTTCAAACCTCAAGATTTTTATATTCTTGTTTTAGTCGCCCTTACATTACTGGTTTTTATTGTTCTCTTTACTGCCGTATTCGGCCGGCTTTTCTGCGGATGGGTCTGCCCCCAAACTATATTTTTGGAAATGGTTTTCCGGCGAATAGATTACTGGATAGATGGCCGGCCGGGACAGCAAAAGAAACTGGATAAAGCCCCGTGGGGGTTTAAAAAGATATTCAAGAGATTTCTAAAGCATTCTATTTTTATGGGAGTCTCTATTATAATCTGCCATTTTTCTCTGGCTTATATAATCGGCATTGATGGAACTCTTGCTCTGGTAACTCAACCGCCTTGGAATCATTCGACTGGCTTTATCGCGATGATAACATTTTGCTTTTTATTTTATGGCGTATTTTCATGGTTCCGTGAACAGGCTTGCACTCTGGTTTGCCCTTATGGCAGACTTCAATCGGTCCTGATTGATTCCAACTCCATCATTGTCGCTTATGACTATAACCGAGGTGAGCCCAGAGGTAAATATATTAAGGGTAAGGAAAACAACTCGCTGGGTGATTGTATTGAATGTCAAGCCTGTGTTAGAGTTTGTCCGACAGGTATAGATATTAGGAACGGAACTCAATTGGAATGTGTCAATTGCTCTGCCTGTATAGATGCCTGCAATAGCGTTATGAGAAAGACAAAGCGTCCTGAAGGGTTAATTAGGTACACTTCTGAAAATAGTTTATCAGAGGTTACTAAACCGAAATCCACCGGAAGGATAATTGTCTATTCGGTGGTTTTAATTTTATTATTGTCTCTTTCTCTGAGTTTACTGACAGCTCGCACAAACATTGAAGCAATAATACTGCGTGCGCCCGGTTCCTTATACTTTGAAGGTGATAATAATGCAATTCAAAATTTATATACCGTCAAGTTGTCCAATAAGACCTTTGAGGAAATCCCGCTTTCATTCCGACTAAAAGAACCTACCGACGGGACTCTTTCTATGGTGTCCGGGATGATTGTATTAGAACCGGAAGAGATTACCGAATCGGCTTTTTTGGTTGATTTTCCCCGAAAGCAGTTATTTGGTTCCTCGGTCATGATTACAATTGAAGTAATATCCAGAGACGAAGTTATTGATGAGATTACAACCTCTTTTATGGGGCCTGACAGAATGAAGGAAAAAAGTGACTGAAAAAAATAAAAAATCAAAGTGGGGATTCGGGCTATTCTTTTTATACGGTGGCTTTGTCGCGTTTATGTTATCAATAGTGCTGTATGTTTCCATTCAGGATTTTCAGCTTGTGGAAAAAAACTATTATAAAATCGATTTGGCCTATCAGGACCAAATCGACCGAATGGATCGCACCAACCAGCTTGAAAAAAAACTAACGATAAATTTGTCCCCTGTAAGCGAAAACTTTTTAGTGACATTTCCTGTTGAAATAGATAAAGAAATCAGCGGAGTGATAGAGTTTTTCAGACCATCAAACGCCCGCTTAGATTTCAAAGTACCAATTGAAACTGATTCTCTGGGAGTACAAGAAGTAGGCACCAAATCAATGGCTCGCGGTTATTGGAAAGTAAAGGTAAACTGGACAGTCGACTCCGTAGAATATTATAGCCAAGAAACGATAATGATAAATTAGGGGCAAGTTATGGAATTATGGACAGCCTTTATAATTGGACTGGCGGGAAGCCTGCATTGCATTGGCATGTGCGGGCCGATAGCAATTGCTCTCCCCCTGCAGGATAAATCCAAATACCGGCTTCTAATTGGAAGAGTGCTGTACAATTTCGGTAGGATTATAACCTATGCGGTACTTGGTCTTATTTTCGGGTTTATCGGACAGGGATTTTTTATCGGTGGTTATCAGCAGACTTTATCAATAGTTTTAGGCGTCTTAATGCTACTGACCATATTTTTGCCCAGTAAATACGCTTCCTATCTAACCGGAGCCAGACTACACGAAAAGTTGACGGGAAAAATAAGAGGCCTGTGGCGGAAATTGATGGAGAAAAACTCAATCAGTTCATTATTCCTCATTGGACTTTTGAATGGCTTCCTGCCTTGCGGATTGGTCTATATTGCTATAGCGGGTTCGATAGCGACAGGAACCGCTTTGGGCGGCGCCTTGTACATGGCTGTTTTCGGATTTGGAACATTTCCGGTCATGCTGGCTATGTCCCTCATCGGACGAGTATTAAATTACAAAATGAAGCTTAAATTGAAGAAACTGTTGCCGGTCGGAGTTGTTGTTTTGGCAACTTTATTTATTTTGAGAGGCTTGTCTATGGGAATTCCCTATATCAGCCCAAAAATTGAGAAGCAGGAAGGCGGCCAAACGACTGTCGATTGCTGCCACAAAGAAGATCCGACTGAGTCTATCCCAATAGAATAATACCCCATTAAAGGGGTATTATAATTTATCAATTGTAGGAAAAGATTATAACTTATCGATCAGGCCCTGAATTAATTTGGCATGACCTTCCTCAAATCCGGCTAAATGCTTAAATACTTTTTTACCCTCTTCTGATTTGGAGCTACCGGCTAATCTGGAAAAGAGATTTTGTGCCTCAACTTCAAGTTTCAAGGCCATATTCAATATTTCAAGCGGTGTTTTCAAACCCCCAACAGTCTCAATCAGGTCTTTATGTTTTGCGGCCATCTCGGCATTAATCTCTGGTAACCCCTCTTGTTTTAAAACATCAGCCGTGCTGATCCATTTTTCGGAACGAACCAAAGAATCATATTGTCTTTCCAGAATCTGAAAATGCTTTTTCTCTTCGGCGGCCAAGTTCTCAAGAGTTATTTTAAAATCGCCATCGTCTATAAGCTTAATCGCCTCTATATAAAAAACATATGCGCTGATTTCAGATTGAATGCCGATTGTCAAGGCATCAAGTGTCTCAGAATTAACTGCCATGATAACTCCTATATAGTTAAAAATAACCGTTTCTCATTATTATGCCAACTTGCCAATATTACAGCGTAGCTCTCAAAAAATCAAGCCGATATTTCGATTGTATTCCTCTTCCGCAGATCAATTCCTTATCAACCGAGTGCTACGTCCAATGTCATCATTACCGCAAAACCAAGGATTGCTCCCATCGTAGCCGAATGAGAATGCCCGCCGGTTTGTGACTCAGGTACTAACTCCTCAATTACAACAAAAATCATTGCTCCGGCGGCAAAGGCCAGCGCATAAGGCAATATTGGCCGCGCGAGAATAACCAGAGCGGCTCCTAAAACACCAGCCATCGGCTCGACAACTCCTGATAATTGACCATACCAGAAACTTTTTCCCCGTGACATCCCCTCCCTGCGCAGAGGCATCGAGACAGCTGTTCCTTCAGGAAAATTCTGTATACCAATTCCAATTGCCAAGGCAATCGCCCCGGCTAATGTAGCCGATTCCAAACCGACGGCCGCGGCACCGAATGCGACTCCGACTGCCAGACCTTCGGGGATATTATGCAGAGTAATGGCCAGAACCAAAAGAGTCGTTCTCTGCCAACTGGTCTTTATACCTTCGGCCTGCTCTACTTTTAATCCGGCATGAAGATGCGGTAATATTTTATCTATCAGCCTTAAGAATATTGCTCCGGTTAAGAACCCAACTACAGCTGGAACCCATGACGGTATAGCCTGTCCCTCTGACATTTCGATGGCCGGCGCCAGAAGTGACCAATAGCTGGCTGCAATCATCACTCCGGCGGCAAAGCCGAGCATGCCATCAAGTGTTCTACGGCTCATTTTCTTAACTGGAAAAACAAGAGCTGCTCCTAAAGCAGTCATAAACCAGGTGAAAAGAGTAGCTATAAGGGCCTGCATAACAGGATGAAGTTCTGTGAACCAATCGAGAAGAGACATTAATAATTCCTACAATTCTATAGCTTTACAAAAAATTGCTCGGTATGAACCTGTCCCGGGCTCTTTTTTGAATGCTTGATAAAGTTTTCCTTCTCCAACACTTCCACCATAGATTTTATCATTAGTGGATTCCCGCACAAAAACACATGTGTATTTTCCGGCGTGGGATGTAACCCCCAGGAATTTTCAAGGGTACCATCAGTCCATAGTTTATCAACAAAACCTTCATGCCCTTTCCATGGTACAACCTCGTCCTGGGCATGGCTTAGGATAGGCATATAAGTGAAATTTTTATTGGCGGATGCGAGAGTTGTCAATTCATCATGATAACCTAAATCTCCAGAAAAACAGGCTCCGTGAATAACTGCAAAGCGATGTCTGGCACCCTTTGCTAATTCGCTGCGTATCATACTTATATATGGCGCAACACCGGTTCCGGTAGCAATTAACACGAGATTAAATTCATTGGGAACTTCAGATAATGTAAACATACCCTTAAACTTAGGGCCTACCCATAGTTTGTCACCACGCTTTAGATTCAGCAACCTTGGTGTTAATGATCCTGAACGAACCAGTCCGATATAGAACTCAATATATTCTTTAGCGACCGAAGATGAAGCGACTGAATATGCACGCAGTATTAATTTTTCTGAGTCCGGAGGATTTTCTTCAGGAGCTGCTGACGAGTATCTTGATGCCGACCCCGGCAATCCCAAAACCCCAAACTGCCCCGGTTCAAAATCCGGCAATTCCCATCCATCAGGAATAACCCGCAATTTAATCAGACTGGGTGTCACTTCAATTCTTTGACTTACAATCGCATTTAACTCTTTGGCTGCCATCAGATATCCTCCAGATATTTATAACCCCATCAAAAACAAACAAACTAAATTTGTATCTTTTCCGTCACTCCCCTCAGCATCTTAAAGATACTGGTTTGTTTTGTCAAGAAATTGAATAATCTTTTCGATGGCGATCCAATGAATATGCCCCCCATCTGCAATCTTATGATTTCTTTTTTGAAATTTAATGTTTTCTTAACCTTTACTGCCAGTGGTCTAAATATCCCCATTCTCTTGAGTATTATGCCCACCGCTATCAGCACAATGACAACAACAACCCGCCTCGGAAGTGGAGTCGACTTCATTTAATCCACTGGCTGACATTTCCACTTTCCTGGCTTTAGTTTTTCTGATTGATACAATCCCTGATAAGTACGAATATAGAAAAACCAATAACAAAATTATTGCGGAAGTATTATAAAACCAACCACCCTCAGAATGTACATGAGCTTGGTTTTCCAGGGCTGGTAATGATATGGCTGCTAACGGTATAAGCCAATCTAACAATAATCCAAAACCGAGAGCGCTAACCCCAACCGTTAAAAGATATATGGAAGCATTACGCCCGCCCAGAGTTTTCCAAATTGTCACAAACGAAGCAGTATTAGTTGCGGGTCCGGCGATAAGAAAAGCCAACGCCGCTCCGGGAGAACCTCCCATATATATGAACCCAGCTGCGATAGGAACCGATGCCGTAGCACAAACATAGACTGGAACTCCGGCGGCAATCATTATTAAAATCGAAATGACACCACCACCGATATATGCGCCCAGATAATCCTGAGGCACCAATACCGCCATTACTCCCGCGATTAAAACACCGACCAACAGAGCCAGAGCAATATCTTTGGGCAATACAACAAAAGCATAGTGCAGTATTCGTTTTAGATAACTTTTGTTTTTTTCATCTGAACAACATGCATCATCACAAGCTGTCGTATCAGGTTTTTCAACCTCTTTGACAATTCCAGATTCACCAAAAAGATGAACTAACGCACCACCCATCAGTCCGGTAAAAAAAGCTGTCAACGGTCTAAAGACTGCAAAAAACGGACCAAGCAAAGCATATGTGACAGCAATACTGTCAACTCCGGTCTGAGGAGTAGAAAGTAAAAAAGCCGTTGTCGCTGAATTGCTGGCACCGCTGCGGCGCATTGATACTGATACCGGCAGGACACTACAGGAACACAATGGAAGGGGTACACCAAAGAGTGACGCTCTCAGCACAGAGCCCAAACCCGGTTTGCCAAGGTTACGTTGTACCCATTGAGCGGATATCATAATCGACAGTATTCCAGCCGCCAAAAAGCCGAACAGTAAGTACGGAGCCATTTGACCGAGCAACAACCAGCTTTGTGTCCAAATCTCTTGAATAAAAACAAACATTGAGAGTACTCCTAAAAATCTTCCAGCTTGCTCCACTCAGCATCTTCTAACCACTGCTGAGGCTGATTTAGGAACTGCACCACATTGTCCAAAATAATCATATGACGGTGTTCTTCGTCGGCTATTTGATTGATTATGCGCTTCTGCTTTTCATTGTCAATCTCATTTGTCTTGTCACGATAAAACTCTTCCGCCTTTTTCTCGATCTCACAAGCCTTTTCCCAGATAGATATTGCTTCACTCTTGAATGATAACTCTTGCTTCTCAGATTTTAACTGGTCAAAGGCATTTTTGACCGTAGAGAGAATAGTGGTTCTCTCTGACTCTTTGTATTCAGCCGGCTTATTATCCCTCATTGCCTTGAAGATATTGTAATGCTTCAATTCATCATCGGCCAACTCTACGAGAATTTTTTTAAGCTCAGGGAAATTTGTTTTTTCAGCGTATTCGAGATAGAACGCTTGACCGTCCTCTTCCATCTTCATTGCATAATCAAAAATATCCATAGTTTTCTCCAGTTCCCAAGTTCATGGGCGGTGCTTGTTCCTATTAATTTTAGTTTGTATCTCTTCTGAATCAGGCTTTTTAATTCTTCTCCGTAAAACGCTTAATCTCTGCTTCAACCTGATCTCTCACTCGGCGGAAGGTCTCAAGTATTTCGGTCTCATTGCCAGTAGCATGCGCGGGGTCTTCGAACGGCCAATGAAGCTTACTATTAGCCTGTCCCCCAAAAACAGGACAGCTTTTATCTCCGGTGGTCCCACATACGGTAACTACAAAGTCAAAAATCTGCCCGGTAAATTCATCGACCGGTTTACTTCGATGCCCTGAAATGTCGATTCCAGATTCCGCCATGACTGTAACAGCTCGTGGATTAACCTTGGTACCAATTGTTCCGGCACTTGCGACTTCAAACCGATCACCCGCTACGGCACGAAGGAATCCTTCGGCCATTTGTGATCGGCATGAGTTTTCAGAGCAGAGAAAAAGCACTCGCATTCATCTAATCCCTAAGTTTCTACCAGTTCTCCGCCTGCATTTCAAAGTGAGCCTGAGGATGCGCACAGGCAGGACACCCATTAGGAGCTTCCTCGCCCTCATAGACGTATCCGCAATTACGACAACGCCAGACAACTTTCTTTTCTTTCTTAAAAACAGATCCGGCTTCCACATTAGCCATAAGACCTAGAAAACGTTTTTCATGCTGCTTTTCCGCAACCGCAATAGCCATGAAGACCTTAGCAATCGCGTCAAAACCTTCTTCACGAGCGATTTCGGCAAATTCCGGGTACATACTTTCCCACTCATGATGCTCACCACCGGCGGCAGCTTTTAGATTCTCTGCAGTGGTACCGATAACACCTGCGGGAAATGAGGCTGTAATTTCGAGCTCTCCACCCTCCAGAAACTTGAACAAACGTTTGGCATGTTCTTTTTCCTGGTTGGCTGTTTCTTCAAAAATATGCGAGATCTGCACGAAGCCATCCTTCTTAGCCTTACCAGCATAGTAGGAGTAGCGGTTTCTCGCCTGCGATTCACCGGCAAACGCTTTTAATAAATTTTGCTCGGTTTTAGTTCCTTTTAAACTACCCATTCTAAATCCCTCTCCATCAAGACCCAACTATCGTTGTGTTCCGATAATCTTGTCTATGGTAAAACACTCTCATTATGCGACATCATTGAAAATCTTGTTTCGCCCTAATACTTTTCCGACAACAAGCCCTAAATCAGTTGTTTTCAATTGACTGGTTTTGAAATCATATATTCTAATCTCTTCTGCTTCAGAGACAAATTCCTTCTCAACCATTCTGATTTGCTCAGGATCAATTTCACCTAAAGCCAAAATTGTATAAGCGCGAATATGCTTATCCGGTTGATTTAGCGATCCTGTCAACTCGTGGACCCTTTTAATAAACGGCTTAGGATTGACAGAAGCTATTCGGTATATGGCTATATGACTTCCGATTTCAAACGGCTCCTCTTGTAGAAAGGAGAGAAGTATTTCTCCGTACTCTTCAATTAAGGACGGCACATTGACAAGAATTTCTCCGATAATTTCCGGAGCGTGCCAGCCCAGACCGCCAGACTCATCATTCATTAGCCAAAACTGCTGTCGGATTATATTTCTTACTTTTTCATAATCATTTTCTGACTGAATGGCAGCCACCTTGCCAATAGCTTCGATAGCTCTCCACTTGACAAGCTCATTGGCATCATAAGTCAAAGACAAAAGAACTCGCTGAGGATTTCGAATGCTTATCGCCCAATCCAGAACACCTTTAAAATCTCTTTGAATCAGGAGTTCTTTGACTTTAGCCTTATGTATCCTATTGCTCATGAAACTTGTGCCTTGTTAATACTTCGATTTATGTCGACGCCGGAGGAGGAGTAAATACTCGCTGCCTCATCTCACGATCCATCTGGAACAGGCCCGCTTTGGAATCACCCAGTAACTTCAGTTGCTGAATGATACCTTTTACCGTTGACTCTTCTTCGACCTGTTCATTTACAAACCATTGTAAAAAGATATTGGAAGCGTGGTCCTTTTCAGCCAGAGCTAGATCGACCAGATTATTTATCAATCCGGTGACATTTTGCTCATGTTCAAAAGTAGCCTTAAAAATATCAAGTATTGACTTCCATTCGACCTGCGGAGCATCGAGTCCCTTAATAATCGCCCTGCCATCCCGCTCGATTAAATAATCGAACATTTTTGAAGCATGCGACACTTCTTCCTGATACTGTATTCGCATCCAGTGAGCGCATCCCGGCAAATCTATCGACTCAAGATAGGCTGACATTGACAGATATAGGTGGGCTGAATAAAATTCAGCCGTGATCTGATCATTAAAGGCGTCTTCCATTTTCTTACTAATCACTATACTTCCCTCCTATGCTATTTCCTGCTAATTCTCATCCAGGATAATATCATCATATTCAACTTCAAAGCGAAGCTTATGCTTGGCTTCTTCCTGAGCTAATCCCAGGAATAACTCCTTTAATCCCGAATCATCGGTCGCAACCGACAAACTGTGGTACAATCTAAAGGCCATTTTCTCCGCCTTCATGGCGAGAAGAAGCGCATCCTGATAACTAATATTCGTATCATCAAAATTGACATCAACCAGATTGTCACCGATTTTCAAATCTTGTACTTTTTGCCCATCCGCAAGAACCACAGCACCTTTCTTGACACTTTCGAGTTTGGCTTTGTGCCCTTTTTCCTCCTCGGCAAAACCAAGAAAGACCTGTTTAATGTTCTTAAAATCGCTTCTCTCGGCTAGACCAGTATAGAAATCAGCCGCCCGTTGTTCTCTTTGGATAGCAAATTCAAGAATCTCATCAACAGAATTAAATTTCATTGTCTCCTCCTTATAATCAGACTTTCCATAACCCGTGCAGATTACAATATGCCCTTGCACTTACATTGTCAGCGTTAATTTTAAATGTCGCTTCCGGTGTGTCACTGGGGTTTAAAAACTGGCGATAGACTTTCCCGTCAGCAATCAACTCAATCCATTCAATATAATGATCATCTCCCATCGGGTGAGATACTTCGCCTACTTTTACAACATACCCGCCGTCAATTTTCTTAATTACCGGCACATGCTTTTCAGTAGCGGCATCGACTTCACCTTCCACAACCAAATGCATATTCTGACCGCAGCAGACCAGAGTTCCGCCGCCAGTATGGACGACTTCAGTCATATTGCCGCAGACTTCACACTTATATACTTGTGATCTTTCAGTCATTTCCTTTTCCTCCTTGCATATCATATAAACTTTTGATAATCGTTATTGTCCTTCATTTAATTCAACAATTGTCTCAGTAACTAACCGACAACCTTTCCGATTGCCTTCAGAACATCATCATAATTTGGTTCGGAAGTCGTTTCTTCGACATACTGAACATACTGAACTATTCCCTCTTTATCAACGACAAAGATGGTCCGCGCCAGTAGTCGTAATTCCTTTATTAGAACACCATAGTTTTCGCCAAATGATGCATCCCGATAATCGGACAGTACCGTCACTTTATCAACTCCGGCAGACCCGCACCAACGGGTTTGGGCAAACGGTAAATCCATACTCAATGTAATGATCGCAACATCATCGCCAAGACCAGCCGCTTCCTTGTTGAATCGACGGGTTTCCATATCACAAACGGGTGTATCTAACGATGGTACAGAAACCAGCACAATCGTCTTGCCGGCAAATGAAGACATCTTAACCGGGGAAAGGGTTCCATCAAGGGCAGTAAAATCGGGAGCCTTGTCTCCGACTTTGACCTCATTGCCCAGAAGGGTCATTGTGTTCCCTTTCATTTTAATTACATCGGCTCGTTCCATTTCTCTTTCTCCTTATGGGTACGCATACCCGTTTTTTAACCCACTCTCTAGACTATTTTGCAGGTATAACCCGATGGAATTCCTCCCATCGGGCAAGATACTCAATCAGGCATTCTTTGCCAAATATTCGGCAACACCATCAGCAGTGGGCTTCATACCTTTTTCACCTTCATGCCAATTGGCCGGACAAACTTCGCCATGCTTCTCTGTAAACTGCAGGGCATCGACCATCCGCAAAGCCTCGTCAACATTTCTTCCCAGCGAGAGATCATTGATGACCGAATGGCGTATAATACCTTCTTTATCAATGAGAAACAAACCGCGTAAGGCAACTGATTCATCCACAAGAACACCATAATCACGGGAAATGGTCTTATTGAGATCAGCCACCAGAGGATACTTAATCTGTCCAATACCACCGGCTTTTGGTTCTGTATTTTTCCAGGCAAAATGAGTAAACTGCGAATCTACCGAGATACCGATAACTTCCGTATTCCTCTTCTTGAATTCGCCTAAGGCTTTATCAAATGCGATAATTTCCGACGGACAAACAAACGTAAAATCAAGCGGGTAGAAAAACAGAACAACATGCTTTCCGCGGTAATCCGAGAGCTTCAATTCCTCAATACTGTTATTTCCCATTACTGCTTGAGCGGTAAAATCCGGGGCTTCTTTCGTTACTAAACTTGACATTGCAATCTCCTATTTCTTATAAAAAAACACTTTATTTCATCAACCGTAAGGGTACATACCCTTCTTTATTGTCTCCAGGGATTCCAGGATCTTGTCATGCTTCTGCTCATCAATCAGCAGGTAATCAATCAAATATTCCTGAACAACCATTTTCTTTCCTTTAAGAGCCTCTTTGGCTTCGGTAGCCAATTCAATCGTCTTCTCTTCGAGCTTAATATGCTTTTCAATTAAATCCCACACTTTGCCCAGTTCATCCGGGGTCATAGTGACGATTGATGATTCCAGGCTGTTGGCAATCAGTTCCTGAACTCGATAGTGCATCTGCGAGTCATTTTGAATGATTTCCATAACTAACCGAATAACCGGATTTTCTGTACTTCCAATTACTTTGCCGGTTGAGGCAACTGACGCGTTTTCTATCTTCTGCCAACGACGCATGTTGCTAACGATTTTTTCCTGTACTTCTTTGGATGACATAATATTTCCCTCCAGAAATAGTTAAATATATTTAGTGAGCCTGCCTGTCTCCAGAATCAGCTCGTTTGGATTTACATCTCGGACACAGCCCATAGAAATCTATACGATAGCCGTAAACATCATAGTTGTCAAAATTCATGGTCCGCTGTTGAACGATATCCTCCGGAAGATCAAACAAATCATCAATGGCTCCGCATTCTACACAGCGTGCATGATGATGCGGCTTGAGATTTCCATCAAATCTGGCTTCCAGTCCACCCATTTCAATCTTCCGGATCGTTTTGTTCTGGGCCAGCAACTCTAAGTTGCGGTAGATCGTCCCCAGACTTATCTGCGGTAAGCGCTTCCGAACTATGTGGTATAGCTCCTTTGCTGTGGGATGTGAAAAAAGCATCCGTAGCTCGCTCAAAATAATCTGGCGCTGCTTTGTGTTCCTCTGATTCGATTGGTCCGCTTGGTTTCTTATATCATTCATATTCTGTCCCTTTTTATATTACTATCAGTAATGGTTCTTAATACTAATAAGTTCCCGGTTTTTAGTGGAAATCTTAAAAAAACTTCATCTATCTGAGGACAGCATTTCATAGGTTTCGCTAAGCTACTGATAGTACTGGGCATACGACAAATGGACCGTTATTCCTCGTATGATGCCGATTTACAATTATTGGTTATTAATACACTCACAAATGAGTAAAGTAGAGATTTTTTGATTAAAATTAGATATTTAATGGTTAATAGAACCCTATATCTGTGATAGAAAGAGCAAAATAGATAGAAATTATGATTGATTTTCTTCTGCTCTGGTCACCGGAATAATAGCCCGAAAAGTTGTTCCTTCCCCGGTTTGACTCTTGAAGGTTATTGTCCCCCCATGTTCTTCAACAACTTTATTGGCTACCAAAAGCCCCAGGCCGGTACCCTCGCGCCCTTTGGTTGAGAAAAAGTCATCGAATACTGATTCTCCTACATGCCCTGGAATTCCTGGACCGTTATCCTCAACTTCAAAACGATAATTACTCTGAGTATCAATAGTAGCCCTGAGAATAATCCTATGACTGTCGGTTTTATCTTCACGGGCATCATTTATGCAAGCATCCAAAGCGTTGGTTACAAGGTTCGTCAGGAGTGAATGAATCGCATCATAATCAAACCTGCCTTCGGGTAGCTCCTCTGGAATATCTAATGTCAAACTTATATTGTCCTGTGCCGCTTTGTCTTTAAATAAGTTGTGAACACTGTCAAATGCTCGCTGCGGGTTTATTGTCTCGAACTTCATTTCCCGTTCTTTACTGCAATATAGAAGGTCCTTAACAATTCGGGACACCTTCTCCACATTGCGCTCGATCATCTCCCAACCTTTTTTTACCGTTTCCTGATCAGAATCATCAAAACCGGTGTTAACGACAAAGATTCCACCTTCAAGGCCCATTAAGATATTCTTTATACGATGAGCCATTACAGCGACGGTCTGCCCCATATAGGTCAAGTCTTTCTGGAGTTTCTTAACCTCGGTTATGTCTGTTGAAACCTCCATAACCGCAACGCATTTACCTTCGTTATCATAGATCGGCGAAGAATGAACCAGAGTATCTGTTTTCGTTCCATCTCGATTAATTACCGTTTCCTCCCGGCTGTGCACCTGCCCGTCTTCAAACGTTTTTAGAACAGGACAATCGGGACAGACTTCTCCACGCTTCTTGTAAATCTCATAACAATAAGTACCTTCTTTATCTCCGAATACTTCCTTAAACCGTTTATTGCTGTCAATAATCTTGAGGTTTTTATCCTGAATCGAAATGTAGCAAGGAACGCCTTCAAACAAATGGCGATATCGCGACTCGCTCTGTTTGACTATGTCCTGCAGATTTTTCAGCTCAGTAATCTCGGTCGCCATTTCCATGACGGCCGTCATTTCACCTTCTCTATTATAAATCGGAGACGAATAGACTATTAATCGAGCTTCAGTGCCATCCAGCTTTGTGACTGTTTTTTCCTGACTATGAATTTCTCCATCCTCAAGAGTTTTCGCGACGTGACAGTTGGAACAGACCGTATCCCGGTTTTTATATACTTTATAACAATACTCACCCGGCTTACCACCGAATTCCTGAGCAAACAGTGTATTAACCCTGAGAATTTTAAAATCCTTATCGATGGTAGATAAATAACATGGCACCCCATTGAATAAGTCTTTGTATTCTTTGCGGCTTGAATCTATTTCATTATGGAGTTCCTTGACCTCGGTGATATTAGTCGCCATTTCCATGACGCCGACAACCTTACCCTGCTCATCATTTACCGGAGTAGTATAGACAATAACGTCGGCCTTTTTCCCATCCTGAGTGATAACTATTTCTTGAGTTGTGTGGGTTTGACCATCTTCAAAGGTTTTAATTACCGGACAGTTGGAGCAAGCTTCATCTGCACCTTTATATGCCTTATAACAATATTCCCCGTCCTGACTTCCAAAATCCCTGCGAAAAAGCCGGTTAGTACGAATGATGCGCAGGTCCTTATCCTGAATCGACAGATAACACGGCACCCCCTGAAAGAATCTATCAATACCCGGATAATTGAGTGCCGCACCGGAGTTTCTAACCTGATAGGCCGCAATGGCAAAAACAAAAGCGAAAAAGGCGGCAACAAGTCCGCCGTATATCGGATCGGTGTAGTAGCCAATAACTATTATAATAGCCGCAAACAGAATAGTCCCGGCGAGTATTCGATAAAGAGAACTTATCAGCCAAATATAAATCGGCAGTAATATTTTACTGCTCAGTAAAGGCATATATTATTCTCCGAGCATCCTCTGTGTATGCTCCAAAATAACCTCCGGCTTAACCGGCTTTTCGATAAACTCAGTTTGGCCGTTTCTTTTCATTTCCCCGAAGAACTCCGAATGCTTCGTTACTCCGGATAAAACAATAACCGGCAGATCTTTCAGCTTATCCATACTGCAGATGGTCTTAAAAAAGGAAACTCCGCTTTTCTTCGGCATGAGAATATCAAGCGTTATTAAATCAGGACAACTATTTTCCAATTGCTGTAAAGCTTCGTCGCCATTTTCGGCGACTTCGGTTTCATAGCCGGCCTTTTTAAATAAGGTTTCGAGAAATATCCTCATATCCGCTTCATCATCAATGATAAGTATTTTCTTGGGCATATTTATTCCTTCTTATCATTTAAAAGAGATATTTTTTCTTACTACGCAACTAACTATTTTCCGCTAATAATCTGCCGTGCTTCCGGGTGATTAATCTCTTTTAATACCGCTGTTATCGGATCGTGAAGAGGCGCCTTATCCATGAGACGTATAAGATGTAAAACCAATCCAGTATCCGCCAAAGCGGCTAATTGTTCAAATGACGCTTTCTGTACTTCCACATTGGCGTGAACCAAACCCTGAGTCAACTGCTCGAGGGCTATGACAGCAGCGTCTCCTCCACGCTTCATTATTTCGCCTAAAGCCTTCATCGCATTCGGGCTGCCCCGGAATTTCCCTAACCCCCGGGCCAGACTCACTCCGCCATATCTGTCAATAAGTTCATCAATCTCCTCGGGAGATTTTGGCCGGCCTTCTTTTACCGACGGCTGTATCTCCTCAAGAAACGATTCATCTGCATAGTTTTCAATGGCCATACGCCGGGCCGACATATTATACCCGGTATCGTTAGCGATACGCTCAAGAACTTTTGTATTAGTAATCTGTGCAAAACAAGCGCCCATCAACTGGAAGTTTTTTCTGGCTTTGATAATATCAGCCAGCTTGTCCTGTGATTTGATACGCTCGACTGCGGCAATGCGAACATCTATTTCTTTGCCGTCAAGAGCCACTTTTACAAGCAGCTCCTGATCAGTTATTTTCCCCATAGCCAACAGGCGTACCCGCGGCGAAGGGTCATTTTGGGCCAATTCAGATAACGTCTTCTGGCACTCCATCTTTGCCACAGCCGTCAGGCGCGTTTCCGGATTTGACGACCGGTGACCAGATAAAAACAGATCTTTTAATCCCATATTAGAACCTGCTCTTAGTGGAAATCATCCCACTCGATGAAACCTTCGCGAACATCAGTCATGGCGTTGACAATCAACTCAACCAAACCGCCGTACTGTAAGGTCATTTTCTCCCAGGCATCGTAGTGGTTTATAATATCCCTAATTTGTCCTTTACAATTTGAGCAAGGCGCACAGACATATTTCTTCACTTCCTTGGCCCGCTCTTCTCTGGTATACGCGTTTATTATCTGTTCAAATTTCTTCCTTCCCGAAATAGACATTTTCCATCGAGGGAAGTTGTGTGACTGCATTATAGCAAACCCACTGCCTCCGCCGCAGCAATAATTTTCACATCCATGCGGAGTCATTTCACGGAATTGAGGACAGATTTTTCTGATTATTTCACGCTGCGGCTCAATAATCCCCATTGAACGAGTTAGATTACACGGGTCGTGCATTGTCACCGGGAAATCATTGCGGGACGGATCCAGCATAATTTTCTCGTTCATGACAATATCCCGAAGAGTAGTCATACAGGATTCTCGAGGAATATTAGATTCCTGCAGCCAGATACGATCACCGATGGCCATTAACGCTTTATGGGCATGCCCGCATTCACCAATGACAACTTTTTTAACCCCGAGTTTTCTCGCCACTTCAGCATGTTTTAACGTAACCCGAGCGTATTGAGCATCATCGTAGAACAACCCATAGTTAACCGAATCATAACCGACCATCTCGCTCGACAGCGTCCAGCTAAGACCAGCCGCCTCGAAAATAATTGTAAACGCTTCCAGGTTTTCCGGCCAGGATAAAAACTCACCGGCATTATGAATTAACAGAATATCGGCGCCTGATTTATCAAACGGAATTTTCATTTCCAGACCGGTACGATCGGTCAAATCTTCCTCAGCGAATTCCATGAGGTCCATTAACGCAATCGGCGATAATCCAGTTGAGCTTCCGGTTTTGAGCTGCTTGATAGTACCGTCGCCATGCAGTTCCTTGGGATGAATACCAAGTTCCTGACTGAACAGCTTTCGGATTTCACGAGTTAACAGTCCATTATCGCAGCCCATCGGGCAGGTCTGAGCACAACGGCGGCAGAGGGTGCAGCGATAAGCCAACTGGGCTAGGCGGGATAGCGTCTGATAATTGACATCAATATCGGAACCGGTAAATTTCGCCGCCAGCTTGCCACCGGGGGTTAAATGCTTGCGTACGATTCGGCGCAGAATATCGGACCGGAACAGGGGCCTGTAGATTTCGGCTTTCCCCGATGATTCAAACACCGGACAGGCTTCGGCACAGGTGTTGCACTTGACACAGTTATCCATCGTCAATATTAACGGTTTTAAAAAGGTCCAGTTGTTATCCTTGGAAAAGAGCTTACGCAGCCCGACCAGAAACTTGGCAACCAGTTCGTCTTCCTGCTCCTTCGTTTCGACTTTCGGAAACGCTAGATTTACGGCTCCATCAAGAGAGGTGTCGTACTTTTCTTTTTTTGTTTCGGACAACTCTTCCATCGGCGGCTCTTCCCAATCGTCGTACGGATACGGCAATTGAGGCAATTTCGAAGGATCTATCGTAAACAGTTGATCAAGGTCTTTTCTGCTTATATCTTTTGGTTTTATATTCTCATTGCTCATTTTCCGGCTCCTCAGTAACTACTTCTCCCCATGTCTTTCCGGTCTGAATATGCGGGGCGCTCCAACCGACTTTACGTGAAAGAGATTTGATGATCTGTGCTTCTATTTTGCCGCCCTTCACATTCGGCTCATCGTTCCAGCGAACATTATGGTAGATAAAGTACTTGGCTACAAAGTGAGACATTCGTGTCAACGGAATATAAGCCAATAATACGGAACCGAGTATAATCTCAGCCTGCATCCACCCGGCCAGCTCACCTGCCGGAGTAAAAGTAATTAACGAGACAAAATAACCGCGCAATACCGCAAAACCGGGATCGACGGTAAAGTGGCAAACCAATGCCACAACCACGACCGCATCAAAGAAAAGCAAATTAAAAAACTCAATGGGAGCGCTGTAGCCACGTTGCTGCTTGCTGCCCAAACGCCAAAAGAATAACCCGAGGGCTCCGATTCCGGTAAGAACCATCGCGGTATATCCCAAAATCATCGTTGCATAATGCAAGAGTGACCCGATACCTCCGGCAGCTTGACTAACTTCATTACCGGTGATAGTTAATATCGCCCCGGCGATTAGAAGCACCAGCCAGCCGATGCCAATATACATACCGAGATGAAAAGGAAGCGACCAGGTCCAGACTGTTTTATTATGATGAAAAATACCCTTGAGTAGAAGTATCTCCTGGGCCATTTCTTTTAACTCATTGAGCATATCTTTTTTACGTGGTTTAGTCCACCAATCAAGCTCTTCCAGATAAGAACCGCCATATTCCGCACGACCCTTTTCATGCGGAACAGGATACAGTTCCCAGCGCATTGACTCCGGCACCGTCGCGTAACGAAATACCTTAACCGTTATGGCAACCAAACCGATAGCGACCGCCGCATATGTAACAAGCTGTATTGCCTCCATTGACCGTTACTCCTTAACTCACTATTTATCTATATTAATATTTCTCTTTTTTTACTCTGTCCGCTGATTTTGACAACCACCCGTACTAAACTCGCTGCCACTCTTAATCAAGGTACTAATGTCCAGAAACTTCGAATCCGGGTTCTCCTGCTTGACTCGACTCATCCAACGCTTTTCGATTAAATCTGCCAGCGTATATCCTTCCAGCACTTCCTGTATTTTCTCAGAAATCAACACCCAAATCGTGCGCGCCTCACAAAACTCTGCATTCAAACATAAATTAGGGTTTACTGCACAAGCAGTAGCCGCCAATGGCCCTTGGACAGCGCGGATAATTTGATGCAGTGAAATCTCTTCTGGCATACGAGCCAGCTTATAACCGCCCTTTTTACCGGAAACACCTATTACCAAGCCATCATCTTTTAAGGAAATTGCTAATTGTCCAAGGTAATTATTGGACAATCCGCAGATTTTGGCAATATGCCGAAGCTTAACCAACTCCTCTGTCCGTTGCAGACGAGCTAGCTCGACCATCATTCGTAAGCCATATCTGGCGCGTGTTGAAAACTTCATAATGCGTATTTATACTTCTATTTATCGTAAAACCTACTAAAATGATAAGTTTATTAGGTCATAATGTCAAGGGAATTTCAACATAGCTCAATAATACACCTTTCGCGTTGCACCACATATGGTTACACTAAGAGTCATCTCTAAAATACTACCCCTGAAAGCCTTCTGATTACCTGTCGAAACAAGCAGGAAACTATAATACTAAGTATAAATGGCTTGTAAAAAAAAGAGATACTCTCAAATTTTTTACTGAAAATTTATTATTATGGATATATTCTATCCATCATGTACGTACTATTGTAGAGAAGTCAGTCGTTTTAGGCTTAAAAATGGTTTAATACAGTAATACGACAGAGGATGCAGGCTCACCAACACTGGTTTGCATGCTAATAACTTTGTATTAAAGGGGATGATGTTATGAAATTACTCAAAGAAGAATTACCAATCGCATTAGAATTACCCGTCGCTACATTTCGTGCTGCCGAATGGGATAGCACAGCAGTGGCATATGTAAAGATGACGGCTGGAGCGGATGCGACACCGTTGCTTGAGGGGCTGCCAAATGATAAATGCCAGTGTCCGCATTGGGGCTATATTCTCGAGGGAGCCATTCACGTTCGCTACACTAACGGGGAAGAAGAAGTTTGTAAGGCTGGTGAAATGTTCTATTGGCCCTCCGGACATACTGTTTGGGTCGAAGAGGATACTTCTTTTGTTGAATTCAGTCCAAGAAAACAGTTGAAAGAATTATACGACCATATTGGCAAAAAGCTATCATCTGCTGAGTAATTTCTTAATGATTCACAAATGATATTACATATAGCTAAAGCCTTTGCATCAAAAGACTAGTATTCTTATTAATAGCCCTGCCTAACAGCAGGGCTTTTGCTATTACAGCAATCCCGACCTCACTCTCTGAAAACTGTAGTTCAGAATAATATGCATCATTTATGGCTCACGAGTAATCTCCCCATAGCAATTGCCACCTGCGGCTCATTTTTTTATCCCAGCTTTCTTCAAACGCATTTCGGCCAGCGCACAGTACAAAGTGGGAACGGTAAAGACCGTCACGAGTACCACGGTCATCCCGCCAAACGATGGGATAGCCATCGGGATCATCACATCTGCTCCCCGGCCCGTTGATGTCAGAACCGGAATCAATGCCAGGATAGTCGTGGCTACCGTCATAAGAGCGGGACGTATTCGACGCTTGCCCGCTTCTACCGTCGCTTCGCGCACTTCCTTAATAGTAGATGGTTTCTTACGATCAAAGACTTGCTTGAGGTAGGTTGAAATAATAACACCATCATCGGTAGCAATACCAAACAGCGCCAGGAATCCTACCCAGACAG
The DNA here is from genome assembly GCA_023138975.1 of Candidatus Zixiibacteriota bacterium. GTDB lineage: Bacteria > Zixibacteria > MSB-5A5 > GN15 > JAAZOE01 > JAGLON01. The sequence continues at coordinate 11,586 of JAGLON010000002.1, read as the reverse complement.
CGACAGACAAATTGTAGGGGCGAATCTGGAACAACTCACGAAGATTCACGCCCAGCACTGAGATATTCAGGAACCAGTCCTGACCGTACAACCAGAGCATCAAAAAACCGCCGGCCCAAGCCACAAAAATGCCGGAAAAGACCAACAGGGTTGTAGAAGCTTGTTTGAACTGGAAGTACAAAATCATGAAAATTACGACTAACGCCAGAGGTAGAACGACCATCAATCTCTTCTCCGAACGTATCTGGTTCTCATAACTACCAGCAAATACGTAGCTGACACCGGCTGGAATCTCAAACTCTCCGGAGTCGATCTTACCCTGCAAGTAATTCTGGGCATCTTCGACAACATCCACCTCAGCATAGCCCGGCTTTTTATCAAAAATTACATAGCCGACCAGGAAAGTATCCTCGGCCTTGATGACCATTGGCCCTCGGACAAATATAATCTCGGCCAACTCCGTCAGCGGAACCTGAGTTCCGTCCATGGCCGGAATTAGAATCCGACCCAGGTCTTCGAGAGTACTGCGAAGTTCGCGAGGGTACTGCACCCGTACTGGGTATCTTTCCCGCCCCTCGACTGTGACCGTGACTCGTTTGCCGCCGATGGCGACCTCAATAACATCTTGTACTTGACGAATACTTAATCCGAACCGGGCGATAGCTTCGCGATCAATATCAATTTCAAGATAAGGTTTTCCGACAATTCGATCTGCGATTACGGCTGCTGGCTCTACTGAGGGAACTTCCTTCAGGAACTTTTCGATATCAAGACCAACGCGCTCTATTGTCTCAAGGTCAGGGCCTTTGATTTTTACACCCATAGGGGCGCGCATTCCCGACTGGAGCATGACAATACGGGCGGCGATAGGCTGCAGCATCGGAGCCGAAGTAGTCCCGGTAAGCTTCCCCGCCTTAACGATTTCATTCCAAATATCCTTGGGAGATTTAATTTCCTCGCGCCAGTTGCGGAACGGTTGTCCATCATTATCAGGAATAAGTTCGCCAAAGTTGTCGCGAACATATTCTTCCGATTCATCATCGTACCTGAATTTGAGCCGATGGCCGTCTTTATCAATGATATACTCCGGCTTGTAATTGATGACTGTTTCAATCATTGAAATCGGCGCCGGATCAAGAGGTGTTTCAGCCCGTCCGAGTTTGCCCACGACCGATTCGATCTCTGGAATCGCTGTAAAAGCCCTATCCTGCAACTGAAGAATTTCAAGAGCCTCGCCCATCGAGGCATGAGGCATTGTGGTCGGCATATACAAGAAGGAACCTTCATCAAGGTCAGGCATAAACTCTTTACCGAGTCCCGGCAAAGCGTGATGTAGTTTCGAGTAAACCGCATTCGACTTCAGCCAGTTGGGCATGAACCCGGCCAAAGTATCGAATCCCAGCCATACCGAGCCGCCAAACAGAATCAGAACAACCGGCAGCATTAGAAACTTGCCCTTATTGGCCAGACACCATCGCAGAACCGGTTCATACCAATGAATAAGAAGTTGAAAAAGAAACAGTACACCGCCCATTAGTAAGATAACGAAAAGGAAATTCAGGAAGCTTCCGGCCTGAACTCCAAGCGGCAGCCAGTGGTTAGACAGTATGCCCGCCACCACTGTGACGATGAGATAGTTGAAAGCCTTGGGCAAAATAGTCTGAATTTTTCCGGGTATGCGGTCCTTGAATCGCAAATAAGCCGCAAAGAGAATCAGTCCCAGGCTTGTCAGCCAGAAAGACCAGAACATGAGAAACAGACCGGCGAGGATCATTCCCAACGGCAAATATTTTTTAGTCGTCGACAGGCTTAGTTTACGACCGAATAAGACATGCGCGAAGGTTGGAATAATCGTAAGCGCTACAACTACCGAGGCGAGCAAGGCAAAGGTTTTGGTATATGCCAGGGGTTTAAACAGTTTCCCTTCGGCGGCCTCCATCGTGAAGACCGGCAGAAATGACACAACGGTAGTCGCAATGGCGGTCAGCACCGCGCCGCCAACCTCTGATGCGGCTTTGAAAATTACTTGCCGTCGATTCGCTCCCGGCGGCGCTTTGTCCAGATGGCTAAGAATATTTTCGCACACGACTATCCCCATATCGACAATCGTACCGATAGCGATTGCAATCCCCGATAAGGCAACAATGTTTGCATCGACTTTGAATTGCTTCATCGCGATAAATACAATCAGCACCGTGAGCGGCAGTAAACCTGAGATTAGAAGCGAACTGCGTAAGTGCATGACCATCACCAGCACAACGATAATTGTAACCAGGATTTCATCTATCAGAGCAGTCTTCAGCGTTCCAAGAGTTTCATAGATTAAGCCCGTGCGGTCATAGAAGGGTACCACTGTAACCTGGGACTCACGGCCGTCGGAAAGAATTTTCCTTGGCAGGCCCGGTGAGATTTCCGCAATCTTTTTCTTTAAATTTTTAATCGTTGCCAGAGGGTTTTCGCCATAACGTACAACGACAACACCGCCGACAACTTCGGCTCCCCCCTTATCCAGCGCGCCCCGCCGAATAGCCGGGCCAAGTGACACGTTCGCAACGTCCTTGATGCGGATGGGAACATTATCAGTTTGTTTTATGACTGTGTTTTCAATGTCATCAAGACCCTCGATAAACCCAAGTCCACGGATGACATATTCAACTCTATTTATTTCTATCGTACGAGCGCCGACGTCAACATTGGACATCTTGACGCTCATGAACACGTCAGAGAGCTTTATCCCATAAGCGCGCATCGCTTCCGGGTTGACATCAATCTGGTACTCCTGTACAAAGCCACCGATGGAAGCCACCTCGGACACGCCATCAGTCGATTGCAGGGCATACCGCACGGTCCAGTCCTGAATTGAGCGTAGTTCATGCAGGTCCCACCCGCCGGTCGGATTTCCATCTTTGTCGCGCCCTTCGAGAGTGTACCAAAAAATCTGCCCCAGTGCAGTCGCATCCGGCCCCAATGCCGGCTGAACACCTTGTGGTACAGTGCCCGGCGGTAATGAATTTAGCTTCTCCAACACACGAGATCTTGACCAGTAGAATTCCACATCGTCTTTAAATATCACGTAAATAGATGAAAACCCAAAGAAGGAATAGCTGCGGATCGTCTTGACACCCGGAACTCCTAATAACGAGACGGTCAAAGGATAAGTGATTTGATCCTCGACATCCTGAGGCGAGCGCCCCATCCACGGAGTAAAGACTATCTGCTGATTTTCACCGATATCCGGAATGGCATCAACCGGAACCGGATCACGCGGAAGCCCTATTCCATCCCAGTCAAACGGAGCATTCATTATGCCCCAGGCTATGAAACAAAGAGTCAGGAGGGTAATAACCAGTTTGTTCTCAAGACTACTCTTGATAATCTTGTCCAGTAGGGACAGTTTGGTCGGATCGGAAGTTTGCTTAAGATCAGCCATCTACTTGTCCTTTCCGGTTGATTGAGCGGGCAGCGGTTTTTTAATCTCACCACAGCGTAGCATCGAGGCGCCATAGAACGAGTTGTAAACGGTATCTACAGTCTGTAACCAGTATGCCCCTTTGCCATCGTTGGCCATCGGACAGAAGGTTAAAAAGTATTCGTTCGAATCGGCATGTCCGAAAATATTATGCAATTCGATTATTGTGTTTGACAGGTGGAAAAATGCCTTGCGTGCACTCTCGATATTCTCTGCCGAATTTGTTTCGGTGGCGAAGTCACTAATATCGCCGGACAGTTCCATCCACTTATCATGCCCCGACCGGGAGAAGAGCGACATATCAACCTTTCCAACCAATGTCTTTACTTGTCCTGTCGCTTGCGTGGCCGCCGCAAGATCATCTCCTGCCAGAGCCATTTGAAGCTCGAAATAGGCATTATATATGGGGGTCAGTGCCGCAGGCACTTCACTATTCTCGATTGCAGTTTCTGTCTTGGTGGCCATATTATCATATTTAGACGCGCTTGGTTTTGGTTGACCGTGCTGATGCCCGGCGGGAGTAGCTCCTCCCTCAGGTGACATCATGCTTGGTTTAGCCTGAATCTGCAGTTCACTGTCGATCTTAAAAGCGCCGTTGGTAACGACCTGATCACCTTCTTTGACTCCTGATTTGACGATATAGAAATCACCTGCGCGAGGACCAAGCTGCACTTCCCGACCTTCATATAGCGGTCCCTCATCGTTAGGGATTTCAACATAAACAACAGCCCGTTTTCCGGTTATCAACGGGGCGCTGGCCGGAATAAGCAACGGCGCATCGGTCACGGTCTGTGTCTTTGTACCATAGCCAAGAGACTCGGCCGGCACGAGATCCATCCCGCATACATCGCATTTACCCGGACCACTTTTAACTATTTCAGGGTGCATCGGTGAGATCCACTTCCCCGCCAAATAGTCATCAATCACCCGACCCGTTCCGTCAATGCGTGACTTCACAAATCCGCGCACGAACATGTCCGGCTTTAGTTTTAGATTCTTGTTTTCGATTACGGCGCGCACCTGTACGGTTCTGGTTTTTGGATTCACGACCGGATCAATGAAACTAATAATAGCCTCAAAAGATTCTCCCGGAAATGACAGTGATGTGAATGACACTTGTTGTCCATAGCGAAGCCACGGCAAGTCCGATTCATACGCTTCAAACATTACCCACAGTTTTGTCAAATCGGCTATAGTATAAATCCTGGTTCCGGTCTTTACGTACATACCTTCCTGAGCATCCTTGTGTATTACTATACCGCCAATCGGAGCATTGATAGTCAGATGGTCGGAAGGCATCTGGTTAGTTTCTATGGCCTCGATTTGATCGGCCGAGAGGCCAAACAACCTGAGTTTTTCGCGGGTTGCCATCAACGTAGCATCAGCGGTTGATTTCAAAACAGAACTGGCCGAACGACCCAGTGCTTCAATGGCTGATATAGATTGAAGCAATTCTTCCTGGGCTGCTAGCAATTCGGGAGAATACATGGACACCATGTGATCCCCCTTCTTAACTGTTATGCCCGTGAAATCAGCATAAAGTCGGTCGAGTCTCCCCGGAACCCAGGCAGTTATAAACGACAGCTTAGTTTCATCATAGGTAACTTTACCAACCATACGAATTTCTGCTTCAGCAAATGCGTATTCGGCGGGTGTCGTCTGTATTCGCGCCAGACTCTTGGCCGTTTCTGACATCCGCAGCTGTCGGGGACCGACATCATCACCGGGTCCAGTATCGAGAGGAATCATATCCATAAAACAGATTGGGCATTTTCCGGATTTTGGCAGCTTTATTTGGGGATGCATCGAACAGGTCCAAACGGTTGGTTCATCCGCTTTCGCGGACTGTGAATGGTCATGTAAATCTGTCACCGGTTGTTCGCCGTTGAAAAACAGCGCACCGAAGGAGAAAGCCAGGATCGCAACCGCAACCAGCCCGACTAGCCCCGAAATACCGCGCAAGGCAAAGCGGTTAAAGAAAGTTCGGTTTTTCCTTTTTTCAATCATAGCTTTCTCCATTAGATTATTAGGCCAAGATTAATGGTTGTGTCCTTCGTGGCCCTTCTTCTTATCGCGCCCTTCCATTTTATCAACACGGGCATCTATTTTAGACAGAAACTTCTGAGGATCTTCATTGAAAGTCCCAATGCAGTTCTTACAACAGAATGCAATTCGCCGGCCTTCAAAGTCAGTATAAACAGACTTATCCTTGAGCTTTTCACCCGACACAGGGCAAGTTGTCTGAATGTTTTTGAAGAGGATACCTTCTGCTGCGGTTTTCTTAAAATAGGTATCAGGATCTTTTGTCAGTTTGTCAGAGCACATAGGACAGCAATGGTACACGCGCTGACCCTGTATGTCGGTGTAAACAGTTGAATCAATCTTACCACCCATTACCGGACAATGTGTCTGGTTTTTAAATTCAATTGGCGCGTCTTTCTTCGCATCCTGCTTCTCTTCACCGGCGAATGCCGTGAGTGAAGTAATTAACAGTATTGCAGCCATGATCAAGAGTGTTTTGTACAGTTTCAACATTTGTCTCTCCTTTTTGAAATCTATCTTATTTATTGAGTAATTCATTTCCTGTTATCATTTCTATCTCTGCCCGGCGCGTAGCAAGGTCGGCTATTGCCCGTTCATATTGAAGCTGGAAAGCGAGGAGTTGGCGCTGGGCGTCAAGCACGTTTAGAAAGTCAGTTTCCGCCGCCTGATAGGCCGTGTAGCTGGCATTTAGTGCTTGCTCGGCCTTGGGAATCAAGCCGTCACGATAAAGGCGAGTTTTACGCAAGGCATCTGAGTACTGAAAGACAATCTTCTCAACCAGTGCTTCCAGCCTATTCTGCGAATCAGCATATCTGTACTCAGCTGCTCGCAGCTTTGCTCTGGCTTCATTTTTCTTTGCCTTATTCTTGCCGAACCAGATCGGCAGGTTGAGACCAACTCCCACGACCCAAGTATCTTTGCCGCTGTCCTCCATAGAAGGACTCAACGCTTCACCCGTTTCAATATAATCCACACCTATAGTGAAATTGGGCAAGGATGCTTTTTGGGCAAGCCGGACGCCTGCTTTCTCTTTATCAATGAAATGTATCATGGCGTTTAGGTTCGGGCTGTTTTGAAGGGCATCATTTAGAACCGTTCGCAATTCTACCTCGACCTCCATGATCTCAATCGCGGCTGGAACCACAATCGAGAATGTGTCCGCCAGATTGACAACTGCCTTCAGCCGTGCCACTGTTGGCCCAATCTTATCCTGCAGGGTCAGCAGCCGATCCTCAAGCTTCCCCAGTTCCACCTGAGCCTTGATAATGTCCGGGTGTTTTTTTAGTGCAACCTTATACTTGGTCCGTGCCACCGATTCCCAAAACTTAAGAAGCTCAAAATTGCCCTTTGTTAATGAAATTTCACGCCCGAGGTAATAGAGATCATAGTAGGCAGCCCTTGCGGAGTAAAACAGTTTGAGTTTCTCCGCTTGATATTTACGAAACGCAACATTGGCGGACTCATTGGCGATATCCTTCCTGGCGCCTAGGGTACCAAACCAAGGAATTGATTGCTTAAGACTAAGTTTCTGGTTTTGCGGGCCAACTCTCGTCTCAACATTTTCTATGAAGTATCCATAAGAAATCATGGGATCCGGTAGTGCCCCGGCGTATCCAGTTTTTTCCAGAGCCGCCTTCCAATGATAAAAGGCTTGCCGCAATGAGTGGCTTTTCAAGGCTGCATAGGAAAGATAATCATTTAGCGTAGAAGTGGAATCTATTCTAAGGAGTATCTGGTTTTCAGATTCATACTCAGTGGTAACCGAATCAGCCATAGCCCTGTTAGGGTTGTTGGCCGTAATTGATCCTGCTAATAACCATAGAACGCCAAAAAGGAGTGCAAATGCGACGACAGTGTTTTTCATCCGGTATCTTTCCAGTTTTCTATGATCATTCTTCATTCCATACTCCAGCTTCATTTCTCTTGATATATAACAAAAGATGTGCCAAGACAGGTAACTGACTATATTGCAGCGGATTACGACAATAGGCCCAGAGCAAGAACTCGAACCGGAGAATAATATTCATCAATAATGAATAATATTATTCGTTTTTCTTCAACAACATACTATATTTATGTATAGTGAACATAGAATTTCAAATTTTTAGTTGGCTAACCTGTTGATTACAGCCAACATGAGAAGAACGGCTCCAATTCGCTGTACAAATGGCACGTATATTGCCAGTATAAGGTTGAATACTTAACTTCCGGAGAATTGATCCGATGTGGACACCCAAAGAGGATCGTTACAAGATTATTACACTGGCTGCGATAACGACTTTTACGGTCGCTATTCACTATGGTTACGTTTTTCAGCCGCTGTTTGGTCATGTCCATTGGATCCATGCTCTCCATGGTCGATTCTGTTATATTCCCATCGTCATTGCCGCCTCCTGGTTCGGGTTTCGTGGGGGAATTTATTCGGCAACCACAATATCTGTGCTGGTGTTGCCGTTCATCTTTGGTCGCGATTTTGAGGGACAGGACGTTGTTGGAGAGCTGGTTGAGATCGTTTTTTATTATTTCATCGGCGCTCTTATTGGTTGGCTCGTTGACCGGGAATTCCTGGCTCGCAGGCGACAACAGGAAGCTGAGCTTCAGGTTGAGCGATCCCAGAAATTATCATTGGTTGGCCAAATAGCAGCTGGCGTGGCGCACGAAATAAAAAACCCCCTGGCCTCAATAAAGGGAGCGGCATCTATTCTTGTGGATGACAATACCTCAGAAGATGCTCGAAACGAATTCGGAGGAATCCTGCAAGATGAGGTTAGGCGAATCGATAGTACCGTATCAGAGTTTCTTGGATTCGCCCGGCCAAAAGAGACAAAGCGCGAAAGAACTGACCTTAGTAACATAATTAGTTCGTGTGCACGGAAGGTTGTGACCCAGTCCGAACAAGCAGGTGTCAGAATTAAGACTGAGATTGCGGATGACATCTTTGTTACCGGAGATATCGAAAAGCTACATCAAATGACTCTCAACCTGATTCTCAATGCGATTAACGCCTCAACTGAAGGCAGCACCATCACGATTTCTCTAGCAAAAATTGATTCGCACGATGCCGAATTAACGGTAGAGGATGAAGGTCGTGGGATGTCCCCTGCGGAGTTGGAGCGGGTTTTTGAGCCTTTTTATACGACCAGAGCCGAGGGAACCGGTTTAGGTTTAGCAATTGTAAAAACTATCGTTGATAACCATAAGGGCGAGATTGAATTGATTAGTGAAGTAAATCACGGCACCCAAGCCCGGGTAGTCATTCCTCTCTTTTCAGAGGGGGATAAAATATGAAGATTCTATTGGCTGATGATGACCGGTCGCTGAGACGGGTGTTGCAATTTAAACTTGAACAAAACGGATATCAGGTTACGGCGGTCAAGGACGGAGCTTCCGCATTGGATGCGCTAAGGACAAATAAATTTGATCTGCTGCTGTCTGATATTAAAATGCCCGGAATGGATGGCCTTGAGTTACTGGAGCGGGCCAAGAGCCAGCAACCGGGGCTTAAAGTTATATTGATTACTGCCTATGCGGCGGTCAATCAGGCTGTACAGGCGGTTAAACTGGGCGCCTTCGATTACATTACAAAGCCGTTCGAAGACGAAGAACTGTTAATGACCATCGAAAAAGCTCTTGAGTTTAAAAAGCTTGAAAGTGAAAATATAAAGCTGCGAAAAAAACTTCAGCAAGAATCGAAAGCGCCAAAGCTCATTGGTGTATCCCAGGCGTTCAAGAAGATGCTGTCAATTATTGATAAGATTGCGGAAACGGACGCTACGGTGCTTATCACTGGAGAATCGGGCACGGGAAAAGAACTGGTTGCAAAGACGCTGCATTACAAGAGTGGACGATCCACAGCCGATTTTATTGCTATCAACTGCGCGGCCATTCCCAAAGACCTGCTGGAGTCTGAACTTTTCGGGCACATTCGCGGATCCTTTACCGGTGCGGTGAAAGATAAGAACGGTAAGTTTGAATTGGCCAATGGCGGAACCCTCTTTCTGGATGAAGTTGGAGAGATGGCGGGAGACCTTCAGGCTAAACTCCTTCGGGCACTCCAAGAGCGGGTAATTGAGCCGATCGGCGCTGAACGTCCGGTCGAGGTGGACTTACGGATTATTGCGGCCACTAATGCCAACCTGCAAGAGCGTGTCCTTGACGGCTCCTTTAGAGAAGATCTGTTTTACCGTCTGAACGTAATTCCGGTCAGGATTCCAAGTCTCCTTGAGAGAAAGGAAGATATTCCGCTTCTGGTGCAGGAATTCATAAGAAAATCATCTCCGAAGATTGAGATCATAGTTTCACCAAAACTGATGGATAAATTATTGAAGTATTCGTGGCCGGGAAATGTTCGAGAACTCGAAAATCTGGTTGAGCGGATGATTGTCCTGCGACGGGGAAAAACACTGACTCCCAAGGACCTTCCGGAGGACTTTGGTACATTCGATCCAAGGCGCGATATGGCGGTTCAAAAAGACGTGCCTGAGCATGTCACCTTTCGCGAGGCGGAAGTATCACTGGTCCGCGATGCGCTTGAGCGGTGTGGTTGGAATCGGACCAAGGCGGCCAAGTATCTCAATGTTCCTCGACATGTTCTCATATACAGAATGAAGAAACACAGCATCGAAGAACCGGAATCATCGGGTGACTAATCACTATATTTGAAGTTGTCGGCGTGGTAGATGTGAACATCCCACAGGGTGGGACAATCGCCTGCCGCCAACACAATTATCTCACAGCAGAAAATATCCATCAATTCAGGTTCACTTCACTTTTTTCCAGTTTCGAACATATATACTATGCCAACGGTGAAACCATTAAATCGCGATGTATTCTTCGAAAATACATCCATGGTTTCTTTTTGACGTAAATTGAAAACATGGTCATAAACCACATCAAAAGATGCGCCCCATTGAGGCGTAAAAAACAGATCCGCACCTATTACCGCCCTCCACCCCCAGCATGTTTTATGGTGCAGGCTTTCGGTGGCGATTGCGACCGTAGAATCGCCGTCTTCCTCGGTCCATTCAATTTTGTGACTAAAACCGTAGAGACCGAATCCCAGAGCTGCACGAGGTCTAAAAAATGCCTTTCGGGTCATTGACGCAAGCTGCAGACCGATATGACTGGTAACCATATCCTCGCTGGTTATCTGGGTAATAGGGTCATAAAAAGTTGGACCGTTTGGTATTTCGGTTTTCTTGTAGGTTTCAAATTCGTCCCGGGAAAAACGACCCAGGCCAAAATCAAACCAACCGGCAAACATTTCAACCTGCGGGATATGAATCGTTATGCGGAAGTTTATCACTCCCCCCTGGTCAGCATATCTGTTAAATGTTCCCTGAGGATAAATAATTCCGCCCGATAAAGCAGCCTCGCCAAATGCTCCGGCAAAGCATACTGCGCCACTGGAAAGCAAAGCAAAAAGGATAATAATTGGTATTAAGTATTTCATAAGCACCTCCCCTATAATACTATACGCAATATTGATATAAATATCAAGACCTTCTTCCTCTCTATGCAGTTTGCTGCTTCTCAAGGGGGGATGGACAAACCTTGTATCATGTTATAAAGCGGGCGAAAAGAAACTCGGGTACTAAAATAGCACTTGCCGCTTCTTGAAAGATATTACTGTCGCTTTAGTCGCCACATAATCAGAGGAAAATACCTATTGACAAAATGAGATTAAAGCTTATTATAATCGGGTTGTATAATGTCCCGGGCAGACTAATCCTGTTCGGTTTTTTTCTGCGTGATTATTCCCTAAAAGTTTAATCGGTAGATTTGATTTAAGAAATTGCGGTATAGATATTTTTGTACTTGAAAGGTAAATGATAAATGACAGATATAAATCATATCCAAAATCTTGATACGGTTCCTCTTTTTAGTCATGGCAAGGCGACTAAACGAGCGAGCAACGGATTTGATGATTTGGGTATTGCCCCGCACCTAATGAAGGGGATCAATCGCCTTCGCTTTAAAAATCCCACTCCTATTCAAAAAGAGTCGATACCGATGGGTATTCAGGGAAATGACATTATTGCCGTTGCCCAGACTGGTTCCGGCAAGACTCTGGC
>JAGLON010000019.1 GCA_023138975.1 Candidatus Zixiibacteriota bacterium | reverse complement strand
CGTTGCTCTACCGACTGAGCTAGGGTGGCATTGCTCTACTTATTATAGAATCGGCAATTTATAAAAAGATTTACAGTTGTCAACTCTAATCTGCAATTATTTATCATGAATAATTATTTTTTTCTATTCAGCTTCACTACTTTTTGTATCTGAGGCATCTCCCAAAAACGCCGCCCCGATAAAACCGGCGTTGTTACCCATCTGTGCAGGGAGAATCCGGAGTGACTCCACTGCCGGCGGCAGTGACTCCTTCATGACCGTTTCTTTAACAACCCTGACAAAATCTCCTCCGCCCTCAGCCACCCCGCCTCCAAGTATAATTAGCTCAGGATTAAGAACGTTAACCAGACTGACTAATGCCATCCCCAGCAACCTGGCCGTATCCTCAATGACTCTTAGAGCCATCTTGTCTCCCCGCTTAATAGCGGTAAAGATTCTCCGGATAGTAAGTCTTTCCGGATTATCTCCGATCTGGCTCTGAAACGCAGGCGTTATGTCATTTTCAAGGTTTTTCGCTATCGCTGAAATAATTGCTTTTGATGAAACCTGATGCTCAAGGAAGTCGTAGGTTAGAGCCTCGGTGTCTTTAACGGCGACCTTCATATGGCCTATTTCACCAGCGGCAAAAGAAACTCCTCGATGAAGGCGACCGTTTAAGATAATCGTCCCACCAATACCGGTTCCGACTGTCAGGCAGATAATATCTTTATATCCAACTCCGGAGCCATAACGACATTCAGCTAATGTGGCACAGTTGGCATCATTATCAATAAAAACGGGAAGATTCAAACGCTCTTGTAACAGGTCTCTCAGGTGGAAACCAACCCAGCCGGGCAGATTGGGGCAGGTACCTTCAACTATTCCGGTTTTAATGTTTACCGTTCCGGGAGAACCGACTCCGATAAAATCGACATCGCCATCTTCTTCGTCGGCCATAATAAGCAGTTGCTCTCCGCAAAAGACAACTTGCTCAAACAATTTTGCGGGTGGATTGGAATCCGGCGTTATCGTTTTTGCTTTGTAGCGGACTTTTCCCTCGTTGTCAACCAAGCCATACTTGATATTAGTAGCCCCAATATCAATTCCGGCAAATAATTTCTTTCTCATCCTCTACCTCGTAACGTTATCGCCCCCGTTTGAATTTTCTCTGTAAAAGGAACATATTTCCAAGAAGAGTCAAATCAATCACAGCAAAAATAATCTCCAGCGTATTTATTGAAATAGCTTTGATCTGAACAAATACTATAAAATAATTAACCAGCGAGTGCAATGCGGCGGCGATTATCCAATAGAACCACCATTTACGTTTGGCTAATCCGTACCCCAGCATGGCTCCAGTCGCAGTATGGAATAAGATAGTAAAGACTCTTTCTGTCACGGCCAGATTGGATAGAATTCTCACTTGGAACAGCGGTCCGGTAATATGACAAGCTTCAATAAATCCGAACCCGGCTCCGACAAAAGCGCCCAAAGAGATCAATAAAAAAGCCTTGGGTCGGGAAACAAAAGCAACCAAAACAAGCGGAAGTAGTTTAAGGGTCTCTTGAATAACTCCACTGATTAAGGCTGGCACGACACCCGGTAATAGTATTGAACCATTACTTTGTAATATTGGTGTAATGATTTCTATAGCATAGAGTTGCTGGAGCGGTACTTGAGTGTAATAAATAGCCGGATAGGCTATAGCGCCAAGAACAAATAGAATATATGACCACCCCAGGCGGTAAGAATCCCGTCCAAGAAAGAGGAGCCAGCCTACGGCGATTAAAAGATACAGACCATAAATCGGCAGCCTTTTGACTTGGTTGGAAAACCAGTCTTCGCTTGATTTCTGAGTCGCTTTCCTGTTAGAAAATGGATCGCGATCGTATTCTACTACCAGGTTTTGCCTGTCATCAACCAGCTTAACCAAATCGTGTGTACGATCGATATAGAGCATCTGCTGAGCCGGTCGGACCATCATGACGGCCCAGACGGTATCTACAAATGGTCCGTATCTGACGGTAGTTTTTTCCTGAACACTGAATTCAAACTCAGCACTGTACATCGCCTGAGGCGAGAATATCGGAACGACAAATGACTCACCCGGAACCAGATCATGCATTGCCAGGGCCAGTTCAAGCTGGTCAATCATATTATTGTCGCATATGAAACGTAAGCCGTCCAGCTTGCGCTCAACCGCGTTGGATTCATCATCGTCAATAATCGCTCGGGCTGTAGAAGTGGCTGAATCAAATAAGACCGCTACTTCCTGAACGACCGAGTTAGCTGAAAGACTCATATCAAGCGATAAAAAATGCCCTGACTTATAAATAGAAAGCTCATTCTCAATCTCAAGCTTTGGTCCCAGACCAATCGATGCTAAATCAAGGTTAAGCTTTTCAGTAAACTCCCGAAAGGTGTCTCCACCGCCAGTATGAGTTGCCTCCAATTGACCTACTTCAGTATCGTTAATTTTAAATATGTATGTTTTCTTCTCCCCTTCCGGCCAGTACTCATCAATTGAGGATACTTTGGGAAGTGTTTGGGCTATTGCCATAGGGATAAAGAAAACGAAGCAGGCAATTATTAATAATGCTTTCTTCAATGGGAAACCTCCGGCGAGGGACGTGACAGCAATTGTCAAAGATTATTCAGGTATCATATTAAAGACCCGATCTAAAACCGGGTCTTTAATGCTTAGATCTTTCTATATTGAACGTCTTATTTTCTTATATGCAGACAGAGCCGAAGCAGTAATCATCAGTTTAACAGCCATGCCCGGCAGGAACGGATATAAGCCCATTTTCAAAACGGCGCCTTCGGGAACAAATAATGATATTACCGTTAGGCCGGGAATATAAATACACACCATTCCCAATGAAAGAACACCGAGTAATTTTCCAAAAGTCATAGACTGGATTTTTTCTGACAGCATACCGACGACAAAAGCCGCTCCGACAAATCCAATCAGATATCCGCCAGTTGGGCCAAAGAATTTCACCAATCCCGCAGTGCCTCCGGCAAAGACCGGTAATCCCATAGCTCCTTCGGTCAGATATGCCAAAACAGTTAAAGCTGCTCTACCTGGACCCAAAAACAATCCGCATGCCAACACAGCCATTGCTTGAGCTGTCACCGGTACCGGTGAAAACGGCAATGGTATTTGTATATAAGACGACGCAATAAGTACAATATTAAAAGCCAGCATATATGACAACTGGCGGCCCCAAGCTAATTCACCAATATAGAACCTGCTAACAGCAGCCTCATTAGTATTGAACATATTTCCTCCGTAAATGTTATACAGGCATAACAGATTTTAAAACTTCGCGAGCGATTACAATCCTTTGTATTTCAGAAGTGCCCTCTCCTATTTCGCAGAGTTTGACATCTCTAAAGATTCTCTCGGCCGGGAACTGGTTGGAAAAGAATCCAACATCTCCCAAAACTTGAATAGCATCATAGGCCACCCGACGACCGACTTCGGAAGCATAGAGTTTTGCCATCGCTGATTCTTTCGAGAATTTAACTCCGGCATCTTTCATTTGCGAGGCGCCATAAACCATGTAGCGAGCGGCTTCCATTTCAGTTGCCATGTCGGCCAGCTTAAATTGAATTGCCTGACTGGCACTTTTCGGCTTGCCGTTTACAGAACTCTCGGCCGCGTACTTTACAGCACAATCCAGAGCTCCCTGACCAAGTCCCAGCGCCATAGCACCGATAGAGATGCGACCACCGTCAAGCGTTACCATAAACTGCCTGAAACCATCATTAAGCTCACCCATCAGATTTTCAAAAGGCACTTTTAAATCTGTAAAGTGAAAAAACGCCGTGTCGGAACCTCTGAGGCCCATTTTGTTTTCTTTTTTGCCAACCTCGTATCCGTCCCACTCTTTTTCCAAAATGAACGAGGAAATCGCTTTCACTCCCTGTGCATCTGATGTACGGGCAGTAGCAATTGAGGCAAAGGCATGGGTTGCTGATGTGATAAAACACTTAGTGCCGTTCATTTCCCAGTGTGTATCTTTTTTCACGGCGGTCGTCTTGGTCGCTCCAGCATCAGAACCGGCATCCGGTTCGGTTAACCCGAAAGCCAGCAATTCACCTCCGCTGGTACCTCGAGGCAAGTACTTTTTGCGTTGCTCATCGGTGCCGAATTTGTATATCGGAAAACATCCAAGACTGTTATGAGCTGCGACAGTAATTCCGGTTGAACCACAAACTCGAGACAGCTCTTCTACGGCAATTGAATAGGAAACAGTATCAATCTTGGAGCCTCCGAATTCCTCGGAAACAACCATTCCCAGAAGGCCTTCTTTGGCAAGCAAGGGCAAATATTCCTTCGGAAATCTTTGTTCCACGTCAAGTGCAGCGGCCTGAGGCGCCACATGTTCCAATGCGAACGCCCGTATTTTCTCCCTAAATTCCTGATGTTCTTTTTTTAACAGCACATTTAATCCCTAAGCAGTTGGCGAGAAATCACCATTTTCTGAGCTTCCGTGGTACCTTCATAGATTTCTGTAACGCGGGCATCCCGGAAATAACGCTCAACAGCATATTCTTTCATATAGCCATATCCACCATGAATCTGAACGGCTTCGTTGACAACCCAGTTGCAGGCTTGAGAACAAACCAGTTTAGCCATCGATGATTCTTTGGCGACATTCACACCATTATCTTTCATCCAGGCGGCTCTGAAAGCCAACAGGCGTCCGGCGTCGATCTTGGCCGCCATATCAGCCAACTTAAATTGAATCGCCTGAAAGCTGCTTAACGATCTCCCGAACTGTTTCCGTTCTTTGGAATACTTCAGGGCTTCTTCGAAGGCGGCCCGGGCAATACCAATTGCTTGAAACGCCACACCGATACGGCCATTATTAAGGAGAATCACCGCAGTTTTAAAACCGCTCCCCTCGGCACCTATGATATTCATGGCATCGATTTCTACATCGGTAAACGAAACTTCACGAGTATCAGAAGCTTTCATTCCCATCTTCTTTTCCGGAGCGCCGATATCGATTCCCGGTGTATCTTTTGGTACGACAAAACAGGAAATTCCCTTGCTGCCTTTTTCCGGATCAGTCACAGCAAAAACGATAAAGACACCAGCCAAACCGCCGTTAGTCACAAACGTCTTAGTACCGTTAAGGACGTATTTGTCACCCTTTTTCACGGCTGAGGTTTTAATTGAGGCGGCATCGGTTCCCGCATTCGGCTCTGTCAGGCAATACGCCCCAATGATTTTGCCTGCTGCCATATTAGGCAGATATTTATCCTTCAGTTCTTCCGAACCGAATTTATTTATCGCTTCACAACACAGAGAATTGTGCACCGAGATGGTAATCATCAATCCGGCACAGGCAGCAGAGAGTTCTTCCATGGCACAATTATATGTTACCGTGGATAGTTCCAGTCCATCATATTTCTCAGGAAGCAACATCCCGAAATAGCCAAGTTCAGCCATTTCATCGAGAATATCCTGTGGCAGTTTACCTTCTTCATCCCATTTTTCAGCATTGGGATATATTTTCTTGGCAGCCAGATCAGCCGCCGTTTCCTGAATCATTAAATCATCTTCAGTAAGATTAAAATCCATCAGTTGGACTCCCTACTCATATTTGTAAAAACCGCGACCGCTCTTGCGACCTAAGTAACCGGCTTGTACCATTTTCTTTAACAAAGGGCAGGGACGATATTTGGGATCGCCCAGGCCATCATGGAGGACTTCGAGAATTGCCAGACAAACATCCAATCCAATAAAGTCAGCCAGAGTCAACGGACCCATCGGATGAGCCATACCCAGTTTCATTACGGTATCGATGCCTTCTTCAGTGGCAACACCTTCCATCAAGGCAAAAACAGCTTCGTTAATCATCGGCATCAAGATACGGTTGGCGACAAAGCCCGGGAAATCATTAACCTCAACCGGTACTTTCTTGATTTTCTCCGACAATTCCTTAATCAGGTTAAAAGTAGCATCTGAGGTTGCGATACCACGAATAACTTCAATCAATTTCATCATCGGAACCGGGTTCATGAAATGCATCCCGATAACTTTATCAGCCCGGTTAGTTACTCCAGCCAATTGCGTAATCGGCATGGATGAAGTATTCGAGGCCAGAATAGTGTCGGCGGGACAGATTTTGTCCAACTTTTTAAACACATCTAATTTGACCTCGAGATTCTCGAAGATGGCTTCAACAACCAGTTGAGAATCTTTGGCGACATTCAGATCCAAACCAGGATTGATGTTAGCAATTGCGGCCTTCTTCTGATCTTCGGTAATCTTTTCTTTCTTGACCTGGCGTCCCATGTTTTTATCAATCGTTGCCATAGCACGGTCAAGAAATTCCTTCTTAGTCTCGACCAGATTAACACTATAGCCCAATTGGGCAAAATGATGAACAATACCATTGCCCATCGTACCGCCGCCGATTACTGTAATTGTTTTTATTTCATCAACGTTCATATTCTTTCCATCCTCCCTGAACTTTTACATCATTTCTATAGAAAGTGCAACCGCGTTTCCACCACCGAGACACAATGTTGCCAGACCGTTTTTACCGCCTCTATCCTGAAGTGCGTAAATCAGCGTTGTCAGAATGCGAGTGCCGGATGCGCCTATCGGGTGACCTAAAGCAACTGCGCCTCCGTTAATGTTTACTTTATCCCAGTCCCAGCCGAGTTCTTTGCCGTCGGCAAGGCACTGGACCGAGAATGCCTCATTGGCTTCGAACAGATCAAAATGATCTAGTCCCACGCCCATTTTCTCACAAAGTTTCCGCACGGCATAAATCGGTGAATAAAAAAGCAATTCCGGAGGGGTTCCGGCGGTGCAATAGCTGACAACCTTCGCCAGCGGAGTCAAATTATTCTCTTTCATGTATTTTTCAGAGACAACTACAACGGCTGAGCTACCGTCGTTAAGTCCCGGAGCGTTTCCGGCCGTAACAGTACCGTCTTTCTGGAAAGCAGGACGCAACTTTGCCAGAGCTTCAATGGATAGCTTGCTTCGGGGACATTCATCTTTGGTAAATATTATCGGGTCGCCTTTTCGTTGAGGAATTTCGATCGGAAATATTTCCTTGTCAAATTTTCCGGCTTCCTGAGCAGCAACCGCTTTTTTATGCGAATTAAAGGCGTATTCATCCTGCTCTTTGCGAGTGATAGAAGATTTTTCGGCGGTCAGCTCAGCCGCTCCGCCCATGTGCCAGTTCTTGAATGAACACCAGAGGCCGTCGAGGACCATTGAATCCTGCAGCTTTTTATCGCCGAATTTCAACCCGCCTTTGGCGCCGTGAATCACATACGGAGTACCAGACATTGATTCCATGCCACCGGCAATAATGCAGTCGGCATCACCCAGGCGAATTGCTTGAGTCGCCAGTATAACCGCTTTGAGTCCGGAACCGCACACTTTGTTGATAGTTAATGCGCCGGCAGTCGGAGTAACTCCACCGTGTATCATCGCCTGACGAGCGGGCGCCTGCCCGACACCAGCCTGAACGACATGTCCCATAATAACTTCATCTACTTTTTCAGGATCAATGCCGGCTCGTGTGATAGCTTCCTTAATAGCCAGTGCACCGAGTTTCGTGGCCGGAAGTGATGAAAGACCTCCCAGAAACGTTCCAATTGCACTTCTGCACGCGGAAACAATATATGCTTCATTGGTATTGCCCATTGCTAACCCTCCATTAATTCAATCATTTAAGCATAATTTTATAGTATAAGACATGCAAAATTCAAAGGCAAGTGAAATACATCACAATGCCTTATCACACTTCGTTATGATGCGCATTGGCGGTTTTTCATGCCTATTAAATGGGCGAATAAATTGCAAAAAGAGGAGAATTAGCGCGAGTAGTGAAATGTAAAGCGGGAGTAAAATACTCCCGCTTTGCATGAAGCAGTAAACCTCAAACCTCTCTTATCTAAGGATTACATGTTTTTGACGCTGGGCAAGCGGAGGTACATTTGGTTCCGCATGAGCCCATTGCAGCCGATTTTTTAGCAGTTGCTTCCTTGGTACCAGCCTTGCCGGACGGACACCCTTTATCTGTGGCATGAGATGCACAGTTTTTAGGATCACAATTCTTTGGATCGCAGTTCTTGGGATCACAATTCTTGGGATCACATTTTTTCGGATCACAGTTCTTCTTGGCAGTGGCCGTACAGCCTTTATGTCCTTGAGCGCAGCACTGGGAGGCTTTGGCACTTTTATCTGTAGTTACGGTTTGCCCCTTAATACTGGTTTCACCGGCAACAAGAGTTCCAGCAAAGGCAAAAACCATCAACATGATAATTACTTTCAAAACAAGATTTAACTTCACAGTAAATCCCTTTCGTATAATTTGTTTACGATTGAATTACTTATAATATTGTTTGGATTAGTCTTGCAGGAAGTTAAATCAACATCTCATTACAGTGGATAATATGACCGGACGACCCCCTCGGTGCTCTTTGATTTGAATCGCTATATATAAATATTGATTTGTCGGATTAATTATATCACCAGATATCTCTTCGGCAACAAAAGTTGTCTCTGGAGCCCGGACTAAGGTAAACTCGTTTTTAAGCTTAGAGGCGATGCAATTATTACAGGAATTTGATCCTTTGTATTTTGGACACTTGCTCTCGCAATCTTGAGACGGTTCTGATGCGATAACTTTCTTTTCACTTTTTTCCTGTTTGACTGCAGCTAATTGCGAGGGACATGAACTACATCCCACTTCGTTAGAAGTTTTACTACCGCAAGCAGGAGCTTCAGCTACCACTTCAGGACATGATTGCCCACAAGGTGATTGTTGGGTGGGCGCTATTGGAATAATCTTGCCACACGGAGTTACTATAAACTGTTCTTCCTGGCACGTCGCGGCACAAGTTGTTTCTACCTGTTTTTTAGACGGGCAGGAATTTTGACAGGCACTATCATCTCCGCATGCTTCCGCACAAACGCTATCTCCCGGGGCACAAAGCGAACACAAGCTGCTTTCGGCAAACAGTGAGAAGATAAAACAGAAAATTGACAGTATAATGGCAAGACGCTTCACATGTAACTCCTGATAGATATCGTAAATATACACTTTTTATCGGATTTATCAAGCATCTTTTACAGTTTTAAGCCAAATGTGATTGTAAAAGGGCTCTTCCAGCACTAAATTAGTACCATAAAAGTACACAATTTTAACTTTTCTCGAGATTTTTATGAAATCAAACAATAAACAGCTCCGCAATGAGTATATAAGCCGCATTAATCGCGTTCAGGATTATATTGAAGTCAACTTAGAAAACGAGTTGACGCTGGAGACTTTGGCTTCCGTTGCACACTTCTCCCCTTTCCATTTTCATCGCATTTACAAAGCTTTAACCGGTGAAACTCTGAATCAGTATATTCAACGAATTCGAGTGGAACTGGCGGCAACACGTCTAATTCAGAGACCGGATGATTCTATTACAGTAATTGCGCTTGACTGTGGATTCTCTGGTTCGGCGTCATTTGCCCGGTCATTCAAGGAATTTTATGGCATGAGCGCCAGTGAGTGGCGAGATGCCTGGAGTGAAGCTGACGGCAAGAAGATGAAAATAGAAAGCAAGTATCGCAAACACCTTAGCAATATCCGCAAAGAATTCAAGGCTATCTCTTTTTACATTGATAATGAAACTAAAAATCAAGTATGGAGATTAGCTATGACAAAACCAAAAGAACTAGAGACAAAAGTTGAAGTCAAAGAGATGTCGGAATTTACAGTCGCCTATATTCGTCATATCGGCCCTTATGCCGGTGATGAGGCACTCTTTGCGACCTTATTTGGAAGATTGATGAAATGGGCAGGACCGAGGAATCTGTTGAATTTCCCGGAAACTAAATGCATATCAATCTATCACGATAATCCCAGTATAACCGACGACAACAAATTGCGCTTGGATGTTTGCATATCCGTTCCACCCGAAACGCAGGTTGACGGTGAGGTCTGTAAAGCAACTATACCGGCTGGTAAATACGCTCTTGCCAGATTTGAGATATTGGCCGATCAATACGGCGATGCTTGGTCAACTGTATACGGAGGATGGCTGCCCGAAAGCGGTTATCAGCCGGGAGACGGCGTCTGTTATGAATTATATCACAATAATCCGGAAGAACACCCCGAGAACAAACACATTTTTGACATTGTTATTCCGGTGAAACCGATGTGAGTTGATATTAAGTAAGTGATGCATCTTGTGGGTGTAGTAATGCACCCGCATTCTTAAAGATGATATACCAACCCGAATCGCATGCTCCAGAACCATTGTTTGTTGGAAATCGGAAAAGCATTATTGGGAGAGATGACTCCTTCCCCAACATCTAATTCCATATATGGTCTTCCGTGTATAACATCATCTTTAACTTGTTTTACAGATGTAAAAGAAAAACCGCTGGAGAACTGCAAACATACATCACTGGATAATGAATGCTCAAACCCCATATCGAAGCCGTGTTGAAAGCCTCTGTCTTTTCTAAAGACATAAACATCGGAGGCTTCATCTATTGAAATATCCCCTCCCGCAACTTCGTCGTTATAAGCCACATCATACGTAGGATAGTATTTGTGATCAACAGAAAGGTACATCAGGTTGAAACCGACAAACAATGACGTGTTCTGCCGCCATTTTCCGATTTCTCTTTGAGTTCTTAGGCCAATACCAGAAGTTTCATTCTTCCCACCAAAACGGGTGGAGTTGCCATAAAGCCCGAAAACACTAAAGCGGGTTTTGGCATAAATTTCCTTACCAATCCCTAAAGAAAACATATAGTTTAAATCATGAGCACCTGAAAAGACCAATTCATAGCTATCAATATCGAAAGACGATGAAACAAACCAACGATTTTGGGCACATATTGGAGAAGCCAGAATTAGTAAAACAACTGTGGCAATTATAATTTTGCTTAAATATCTCATACTATGACCCCAAATATTGAAGTACTATATCAATATGTATAATACTAAATATCTCATTATTTGGCAAGCACTATGTTTTATAAGTATATGCTCTAATTCTTTAATTTTATCTCAATTAGTTTCCTGATATCCGGCAGTTGTTTCTTGAATTTGACCGGAAAATTAATACCTCTCCCCTCCACATACTTGCGAGCATTTCGGAGTTCCTCTTTGATATCTTCGGAAATTGATGTTTCTTCGATGGCCGCAACAGCTTTTTCTCCGAATACGAAGGCAATGAGAAAGCCTCCATCCTGAGGAACCAGATAGAGCATATTCCTCTTTTTGCGCATTAGCCGACAGGACCATCCATATTTGATCATTGGCATTTTCCAGATCGGATTTATTTCACCGCAGATTTCCTCGGTCATGGAAACAATCGCCTGCCACAGTTCGAGTTTTTTACCGAGAGCATTGGCAACCATTTTGTCGGTCGGCTCGACTGCTTTGTCAAGAAAGATACTGTGTGCCATATTAGATAAAACCTCCCATTACAGCCCGACTGTCAATGTCAAGACCTCACTCACATTGTTCGTGATCTCAACCTTTCGCATTGCTCAGGTTTCGACAGGCTATAGTGCCCTTTGGGTAGGTCTTGACCTACAAAGATTGATTTAAGATAGCACATTATTTCTCAGGCAGCATCACATATTTTAGCGATGTGAGATTTCGACATCTATTGTCGTCGGGGTTACTCGGCTTATGGTAATGTCAAAATCCATATGTCTAATTTCTCTCTGCGTGATAGGGACAAAGATACTATAGGCCATTGAATTGTGAGCATACGACCAGGTGAATGTCAACGAGACGGTATGTTCGTTCGGCATACCGGCGTAGATCAGCTCTTCTTTTCTTAACCAACCAGTCTTGAATTTGACCCGGTCATTGATATTAAGCGTATACTTTCCCGTATTAATCATCACAACCTCCTTGCTGGAGTGCTTTGATAATATACAAGATAACGGGTATTTAATTCACAGAAATCGATTGGAAATTCATCGTTGTTAGATAATTGAAAAGTATTTAAGAATCTACTACAGTAGGCAGATGTGGGCTGTATAGTATCATAAGATACT
>JAGLON010000018.1 GCA_023138975.1 Candidatus Zixiibacteriota bacterium | reverse complement strand
ATCAGTCATGATCGGAGCATCATTGACATTGGTTACCGTCAGAATAACATCGTCCTCAGCGAACTCGGCATTCAGGTCAGTAGCGCGGAAGGTAATCGTCTCAACACCAAACCAGTCTGCGGAAGGAATCGTTATCGTCGCAACATCAGCCGTGATATCTACTGTCAGTTCGACGTTGCCGCTGTAAGACCAGGTAATAGCATCGTCTATCACCAAATCAGGATCGGTCACATAGGTACTCAAATCAATCGTCGTAAAACTACTACCCTCAACCACACTCTGGTCGGGAATATCGGAGACCACGGGAGCACGGTTGGTATTGGTGACGTCAATATTGAAGGCTTGAGAAACTATCTCAACTCCGTCGTTGGCGGTCACGGTAACACCATAATTGCCCAGCTGGTCATAGTCTGGAGTGAAATCAATCGATCCGGTTCCATCACCGTTATCGGTCCAGGCGGCATTGGCCGGAAGTGTCGACGTCGTCAAACCAATCGATGCCCCGTCAGAATTGGCCGATGATACATTAATGATGACATTGTCACCCTCGGCTACTGAAACATCATTTATGAAATCAAGCGTCAGGCCGACGTTGAAGTTACGAATCGCGGACAGGGTGACGTCAGATAAATTGTCCACCGCCTCGACCTGCCAGGAATAATTGTTGCGGTTCAACTGAAATGACCGGGAAATCTCGGTATCGGTCAGCAGGCGCTTGGTCAGACGGACGTCATCAAGGACACCATCGAAAAAGCGACCGCCGGTTGGAGTCTGTGAGACACCCAACGTCAACTCGGCATCATGCATCGGGCCAAATACGGCTCCGGAGATGCTGTCGGCAATAACACCGTCGATGTAGAAACGGAGCATCCCTTCGGTAGCATCAAGAGAAACAACAATATATGACCACTGGTTCACCGGCGGGACAACAGTACTCTCATACCAGCCGGCATCTGGAACAAAGGTACCGTTATACAAGGTTATGGCACCGGAATTATCATCGAGATAAAGGGCATAGTTAACCGTCGTGGCAACGGCCGAGTCACGTTTGGACAGGAAGGCATGATAGTTACCGCCGCCTACGCTGTGCGGATAGATCCAAGCTTCCATCGTCAGGATACCGGTCGTCGGATCGACATCAAGGCTGTTATCCAAATCAGGAATCGTAATGTATTCACTGGTACCGTTGAAATCAATACCATACCCGAAGCGACCGTTCTCAGACAGTACCGGACCGCCCGAAAAATCGACGAACGAGCCGTCATTACCAGAGCTGGTAGCATCGGTTATGTTAGACGTGACAATCTCGTCAAAGTGCCAAAGACCAACCGAACTGGCGTCGACACCAAGCGGGAGAGCGCTCCACGTTATCGGGATCGTCGTCTCAGTGGCGATATTCTCTGTTACATGAATCAGGCCGGCCGGACTCCCCAGCGTATCTCCAAAAAGAGACACCGTTACCGGATATTCATCGGCTGAAACCGTTACACTCAGATCCATAAACGAATTCGAAGTCGAATCGTTATTGTCCGGGAGATTGAGTGTCACTACCGGTGGAGCACCAAAAGCACTGCCACCGAAAACGGTAAGGAAGAGCCCAAGTACGACAACCGTTAATTTATTGTTTTTCGTAAACATCATCATTACCCTCTCACCAGACTACTTCAAAAGTACCATTTTTTTGGTTTTATCGGAATCGCCCACTTTTAATCGGTAGAAATAAACTCCCGAAGCGGATTTAATTCCGGTTTCATCGGTTCCGTCCCAGTCTACGCTGTACGGTCCCGCAAAAAGTGACTCATCAACAAGCGTCTTAACTGTCTGTCCTAAAATATTAAAGACTTCCAGTTTGACGTCTTCGGCTCCATTCACAGAACCATTTATATAGAAATCAATAGTAGTAACCGGATTGAACGGGTTGGGACGATTTTGATACAGTTCAAAATTATCCGGTAATGGCGGTTTCGGAATAACTCCAAGGACAGTAACATTTTTCGCCGTACCAGTCGTCATGACCGCCTTGGAAATCTGAACTAAGCGCTCGTCGTTGGCAGTTATTCGGGTGCGTGAGACAAAGGGAAGCCTTAAAATATCTGCCAATCCTTCTGCAATTTGCTCGCCTTCGTTCCAGGGGTGCTCACAATGAATAAGAACCGTCATTGTTCCGTTACCGTTATCGCTTGAGTAGAGCTTAAACCCATCGGTTGCAGTCGTCAGTTGAGGTTTCAGCATTTCAACGGCACCGGGGTTATAGGAGACCTCAAGTTCAACTCCGGCTATATTTATCGGAATCTCAGCTTCAATATTCATGGTCGATAATATCCCGGAACCCGAGACTTCGTCGTTCAGTATTTTAATCGTGGCAAAATCAGAAATTGGTGACGGAGACGGCCCCGGCGAAATCGGAAGTCCAAAAATCGCGTTTATGATCCCAACCAGGTCAACCACATTTACGGTATCGTTGATAACAACATCACCAGCCGAGAACTGCCTTTTAGACAGGTCATAATTACTTATTATATATCCGACAACGCTGACCAGATCAGCGACGTTGATTCTTCTATCGAGGTTTACATCACCCCATTGATCTACACAAATCATTCCGGAATCGGTCCGTAGTTCCAAAGACGGAACGTTTGGATCGGGATTAATCGATTCCCAGCCATTAAGAATATTCAGGGGAGAACAACCGGGCTCCGCGAACTCATCAACCGTAAAAGCCATATAGAGGACTGCCGAAGTACTTCCGGCAACAATTGAGTCGTTGGCAAGTCCGAACGATATAACTCGAATATCTCCGGAAATCGTACCGGGATTGGAAAATATCTCCCAGTTCTCACTACGGTCAGAAGTAAAAATAGAATCCAAACTGAAGTCATCGGCATTGTATTCCATATCGTATTGAATACCGAAAACAGTCTTTTCGGTAATAATACTAATTGGAACAAAGACTTCATCTAATCCGGGAACACCACCGGACGGCTTAAATTCCTCCGAAGAAGTCGTGAATAGTACATCTTCGTCAAAACCTTCAACCACAACCGAAACCGATTGCGCGCCAGACGTAGCTCCCGAATCATCGGTCGCCTGGAAAGTAAACAGAAAGTTGCCGTCCTGTCCGGTATTCGGTTGGAACGAAAAAGTACCGGAAGCGATACCTCCGGCGCCGGTCACTACACCATTTATGCCAAATGAGGCGTTGGCGGTCGTTAAATTACCGCCATTGGCGCGAATGGTTACGACACCGGCTTCGGCATCCGAAGCAGTCACGGTAAAGCTAACGAGCTGACCCTGACTGATATTATAAACTGTTGGCGTAATTGTAGCCAATACTGGCGGATTGTTCTCATCCGGATCAATAATTATTATTCCCGAAGTATCCACAAGAAAGACTGAACTTAGCAGTTCCTGCGGATAGATAGTAAGAGTAAACTGCTCTCCGGAGCCTAGAGTATCCCTGGCCTCGGCAAACTCTGTCGTCTTATAAGTATCGGGAATAAATCGAGTCGTATGTAAAAACGACTGCTGCCCATGTGTCGCGGCCGGATTAACTACAAATCTTACCGTACCGAGATAAACGCCAATCGTATCGCCGGATTCAGGAACCTCACTCGATCTCATGCCGCCCGGAACATGCGGACGAACATAGGCCGGTGTATTAGCAATATATGCTGAATCCACCCAGTTAGGAGTCATGAGTAATCTGGCGCTATCCCGAGCAAAGAGACTATAAAAAATCGATTTGGCGGCCCAAGCAACATCATTCTGATAAAGAAGAGGATTAACCCAGCCATAGTCCTTAATGGAATCACCGGCAGTAAATATCAGCTCCCATAACCCGGGGTCATAAACCGGAGTAATCTGCCATTCAAGTGAATCGGGTGCGGGATATGAATTATCAACCTCATGAGAATCAAGCGCGTCCTGAAACCTCGGATCAAAGGCAATCACCGGATACAGAATATTATGATCGAATTCAAATAGATAGCTTATCCCGGTCACCGATGAGTCATTCCTGATATAAATAGGAATCTCAACAGTGTCGCCCGGTTTCCCGAAATAGGGCTTTACAAATCCGATCGCTTCATCAGTCTGGATCTGTGCCTTAGCGGTCTGTACCGCCATACCGATCAACAAAAGTACAATTAGTGGTACTACCAAACGCCTCATGGTAAACCTCTATATCTAAAGATTATTAATTTTCAATTACTTCAACAAAACCATTTTTCGGCTGGCACTTTTTTCGTCAGCCTTTATTCGATACAAGTAAATCCCGGATGCTACCGCCTCGCCGCTCGCGTTGGTGCTGTTCCAGGTTACCGAATGTTGTCCGGCCGCGTATTCGCGGTCGGCCAACCGAATAACTTCCTGTCCCAGAATATTAAAGACCGTCAACGTCACCCACGACGGCGACTCAAGATTAAACTTGATCTCTGTCGTCGGGTTAAACGGATTCGGGTAATTCTGAAGCAAATCAAATTCGGTTGGTAATGCTTCGGTTTCTACTTTGCGGGTCGGGATGATATTTCCCGATACATCTGACAGTTCAATTCCCGCTATTTCTATCTCTAAGTCGCTATTATCTGATATTTTGAGAACACTTTGTTCACCCGCTGGTATCGATTTACTCTCATAACTCAACAATAGATATGACGCGGTCTCCTTAACGCGAGCCCCCATCATATCCATATCCGTCATATTTATCACATCTAAATCTTCGATATCCTTACCGGTGAATCTGACTAATACGCCGCCGATATCAACGGGCGAATTAAAACTCAAAAAGAGCCCGGTTTCATCCCGAATTATTTCGATATCAGCACTTGCCATCGACTCGACAGGCTTTAAAGCCAGTGGATCCGCCTCGCCGGTCAAGATTTTTATTAGAACGACCAGATCAGCTACCGATGGTGCATTGCCGTCCCGGTTAATATCGGAGTTGGCTACCTGCAATTCATTCAAAGGATACTGAGTTGAACTGATAAAGAAATTTGAGAAGTAAACCGCGTCACTGATTTCATAAGCAATACTATTCAGATTGATATCGCCCAGCATAATATCGCCGTCAGCCGAAATCAGAACATGACCATTAAAAAGATTTATGCTTGAAGCGTAAACCCTCGTACCGTCCTCCAGAACCAGTAGGTTGTCAGTCGAAAATAATTGAATGAAATTCACTGGAATCTGGTGCCCCACAAAATTAAGGTCACTGCTGATTCTCATCGTCAGGCGGAACAGTATTCCCTCACCCTCGCCAATAGGAGCAGCGCCGTCGGCACGACCCGAAATTCGTATATTTCCATCGATTAAATTGTCGCCAATCTTGTAACTAAAGACACCAAAATCTTTACAGCGGGTATTAGTCCGATCAATAGAAAAAACCGATAATACCGAAGGATCAATCCGAATGAGGGTATTGAATTCGTTGACTGGAATTTTATTCTTGAGATATACATTCAATGTTACCAGGCGGCCCGAAAAACTCGTTACCGTATCTATCCGCATGCTGAACAATGTTACCGGAAGAAGCTCTATTTCAATAGTCGCGGTATCAGCCATCCCGAAGGGGTCATAGGCAGTCAGGGTAATAGTATAATGTCCGGAATCGGCAAAATCAGAGTTCCAGTTGATAAGTCCGGGGTTTTCAAAATTAAACGTGGCTCCCGCCGGTAATCCTGATATATCCCAGGTTGTATTCTCAAAATCGGGGTCAAAAGCGGATACATTGATACCCAGCGAGTCTCCCGCTTCAGCCTCGATATTTTCCGGAGCATTTATTTGCGGGGCCCGGTTGACATTTATAACATTAATCTTTACTCGAACATAATTGGAGGCAGCCCCGTCAGAGGTCCAGAAAACGAAGTAAAACGGACTCATATCAGCCGATAGAGGTCCGATATGGTCAGGCATCCAGGCAAATCTTCCAGTTCCGTCGCCGTTATCGGTAAACTCCGAATTATACGGGTGTATCGGATTGACAATAATGACACTATCGCCGTCAGGATCTGTAACTTGAACATCAATATAAAGTGAATCACCTTCGGCAATATAGATATCAGGAATCGGTGTGAAAAACGGCTGCTTGTTTTCTGCTGAAACGGTAAATCCGCCATTATTGAAGACCGGCCTAATAGTGACCGCTCCCGTATGATCAAAGAAAAACAGCGAATTTGACGGGGGAATAAATGTAGTATCAAGATGAATTATTTCACCCGTGGTTAAGTCGTCTTTGGCCTTGAACTTAATATTGAATAACGAGCCGTCTCCCGGCTGAATGAAGTTCTCTGTAATGACAATTCCGCCGACTAGTATGGTTCCGGCAGCTTCATCAACAGTCACCGGCTTGGTTGATAAATACTCAATTCGGCCTCCGGTGAAGTCAATCTCCATAAAATCAAGCTTGTCAACGGGATAAGAAAACGGTAAGGTCACCGCCCCAAGCTCTTCATCATTCCAGAGATTGATACTTACGCTGAATTCCTGACCGGGGCTGATTGTCATTGGCGCAATTGAAACCGTATCGGTTTCCCCGATCGGGTCATTCTGCGCCAGAGCCATTCCGGCTAAAAGAATCAGTATTATCAATGTGAGTGCAAAAATTCTCATTTCATACCCATTTTTCCATTACTGTACTATTCCGGTGGTAATAAAGCAAAACCCTTACCAACCTAACGTCTGCATGAAAGATAACCCCTATTCGTACAGACTTTTTAAGCAAAGCCTTCCGCTCTGCTTCAGAAACAGCATTCGGTAAGCTTTTTAGTTAATCCAACTCTTTCTACTTCAACACATTAACGAAAACAGGCTTATACTCTTAAATTCTCCTCTGTTTTCAATAAGCATCTGTAAGCAGTACTCATTTCAAACACTAATTGTTGTCTACGGCGGGTAATGAAACGGTTTTGATAGTAATCTGCAATCCGTTGCAGATTCTGGATGATATATGTGAGGTAACTATCTGACTTTAAAAAACCAAAAGCCCGTAAGCTATTACTGATACATCTCTTAAGCTTTTTGACGGGCATCCTTTTTCCTTTTTTCTCGTATACCGATTTCATGCGTTATCTTTTATCTATACCAGCCTCCTAAAAAATTTTCCATCCTATCCAGATCTCGTGCTCTTTCTAATTTTATTTTACGGCAGAGGGGCAAAAGCCCCCCGTACCGTAAAAATTGGAACTAACTACTTCATCAGGACCATCTTATGCGTGGCAGAATTGGCGCCAGCAGTGACCTTGTAGAAGTAAATACCAGAAGCAACAGAAGCGTTGCTGGCATCTTTAGAATCCCAAACGACGTTGACATTACCAACTTCGTTGAAGCCGTTGAAAGTATTAACTTTCTGGCCAGCGATGTTATAAATGTCTACGGTCCACTCGGAAGCAACGTTCAGATCAAAGCTGATCGTTGTGGTCGGGTTGAACGGGTTCGGGTAGTTCTGGGCGACACTAAATGAGGTCGGCAGAACGCGAGTTGTGGTTTCCATTACAGCACCACCATAAGTGGCAGCTTCGACTTCGATCAGCTCGAGAGAACCGTTAACCGGAATATCCAGTATGGTACCTTCGGTGATGGCTTCGGAGCCGATGTTATAAACGAGAACACGAAGTTCTGAACCGTTTACGCTGGAAACTACATCCATATTGTTATTGATGGTCGGAGTGCCGACTTCGCCGTTAACATTAAAGACGAATAAGGCCGCACCGGCATCTTCGGTCGGGTTCAGGGTGAATACATTACCCTGCTGCTCGACGTTGAACATTGAACCAGGAACCGGTTTGTTCGCATAAGGCTGAGCGTCACCAATGATGACACGAACCAGATATACGAGATCGGCTACGGTTAATGCGGTACCATCAGCATTGATATCAGAAGCGGCAATAGAACCATCAACGTGATCCATAAACGCGCTTAATCCGGCAATGAAGTAGTTCGTGAACATAACCGCATCAGCGACTGTGTTCGCGACACCGTCCATATTGAGATCACCACGATCATCAATGATGTCCTTGTCAATGATGTCTATACCACCATTGTACAAGTCGATAAAGCGGATCGGGGCACCCTTAGGCGTGGAAACTTCACAGTCAACATGAGCACCGTACTGACCCGGGAATCCCCAGTCATTATCGGTTCTGTCAGCATAAGTATCCAGTCCACCTTCGCCATAATAGAAATAGACGAAACGGGACATAGCCAGAGTATCACCGGAGACAACCGAAATCGTGTTGTCGCCGCAGTCCATCCAGAAGAAATTAACCTGGGCGAACATGTCGTTAGCGTTTACATCGGTAGTGACAAAGAAGGTCAGATTGAAGATAACTTCATCTGTCAAAGAGGCAGCACCAATGCAATCGAAATCAGGATGATACGGACCGTTGTTAGTTTCGGCTAAACCGACTACGCGGATTTCGCCGGACGGACAACCGTTACCACAGTTACCATGTGAACCGTGACGATAGGTGAAATATTCCCATCCACAACCCGCAAAATAAGTACTCAGGGAAGCTTCAGTGAAAGTTAACAGGCTATTGTCATAAGCAAACAGGAAGTCAAAACCACCCATTGCTTCGGAACCCTTGACGATTGAAACTGGCAGGTCATAGAAATGACCCTGAATGATGTCGTGCAGTTTTTCAATCCGAATCTCAAAAGGCTCGGTAATGAGAACGTCAACTTCAAATGAGCATTCAACCGGCGTACCAAAACCATCAGTCACTGAGACGACGATTGTATGGAGACCAGCATCAGCAAGTACGACCGACCAGGAATAGACACCAGTAGAGGCATCAATAGCACCATCACCTGAGACCATGGCATAAATCAGACCGTCACAAGCGTCAACATCGTTACCAACGATATCATCTTTGATAAACGTGCTGTTAATGCCGATCGGATTGTAAGCAGCGCCACAATCGATGGTCGGGGCATTGTTAGTTGCAGTGACATTAATCGTGTGAAAATTACAACCCATAGCATCATGGAATGCATCAGTTGTATAGACAACGATATCAACCGCAGAACCGACGTCGCCGGCAACCGCAGTATAGGAAACGTTACAAGTACCGTCACCATTGTCATTAACAACAGCAGAACCGCCGCCAGAGGTCGAAGTCAGACCAAAAGAAATGGCATCATCTTCAACGTCATCAGCTGACAGAACTACAGAATTGCTACCACAATGATCGACATTCATGCTGGTTGCGCCAGAAAATTCCGGACAGAAGTTCGGAGCTGTGGAGACAACAAAACATAAACCGCCTACACCCCATGTTACTACTGGGGCTAAGGTCGAACCGCCGCCGTCGATAAAGACAAACGGAGCCGCCGGAGGAATGAAACCTGAATCCATACACAGAGTTTCAAAGACACCGACACCAGGACCGGAAGCGATAAAGTGCAAGGAGAGCATATGCTCCATAGCACCAACAGGCAGACCACCCATTAATGCGACACCACCGATATTCACGGTATCTGGTAAGGTACCGTTGAGACCGGCATTAGCCATATCGAGACCAGTATCAGAAACGATTAGGTTACCCAGATCCCATACGGAAGCTGTAGGAAACATACGTGAAGCCGGGTTAACAGTGATGGCTTCATAATAGCCAAAACCGTCGACTTGGGCGGGATAACTTAATGTAACTCCGCCTTCCGGATTATTAAGATTGAAACCAAATCCAATACCACCAAGGTGAATATCATTTTCTACCGAGACTTGCATCTCGACAGCCATACCGGTCCAAATTGTATCTGCTTTAACAGCAGAACCGGTACCAACAAGATCAACAGTATTGGCCGCACTAATAAGCCCAAAAGAAAGAAGCAATGTTGCGAGCAAAACGATGAGTCGTTTCATAGTGTGCTCCTTCATTACATAATAGTTCAATATCATACAAACCGTCCGATTGACGGAATGCAACACAGTTCCCCCTCATACTTACCTAATTGTAAAATCTCAGATGAGCCGTCCGAAATAATACCCGGTAAGTGAGTGTTTCAAATGAGATAAATCTCATTTTTTCTTTTGAGCGCGTGTTAAAAATAACTCCTCTTAAGTGCGCGTCACCTCCTTTCAATTTTTTTCCTTTTATTAATTTTGGCTCTCCAAACTGAGAGCGCTTGTTTATCGTAGTAATTTGTATATGTGCGTTGTTTATCACTAATCTGTTCACCATCTGTTAAATTCTTGTTACCCGTCTAAAACGATTATCAATACAATTCAAGATGACTCTCGCCCAATCAGCATATTGGCATTGGCCCGCCTTTAAATATCGCGTTAATCTTCCACACTGCGTCTCCGATATTTACCTCTCCGTCACCATTAGAATCAGAACAGGAAAGAGGGACCGGCGCCGGACCGCCGCGGAAAATATAGTTTACCAAAAATACCGCGTCGCCAACGTTAAACAACCCATCGCTGTTGGAGTCACCGCATAGACAGCCGATAAAATCTACTGTCACAATGCCGTCGGTAAAAAACGTAGTATTCTCGTTAATGGTCGTCTGAGCGGTCGTATCTATGGAAATTGAATCTGAGTATTGGGCAGAATCACTATTAATCGTTGTCAGCCAATCAATACATTCACCTCCGGCGGCCGTATCCTGGCATATCCAATAAATAAAACTTGTATCACAAATCAGCGGATCAAGCTGTATCGTATCGCAAAAATTATAAACAGTCGTGACACCAATCAAATTTCCATGCGGATCGGAAAAACCGGTTTCACTTAGACTGGGGCTTATCAACATTGCGACCGAGTTGTCAGATGTATCCAGTGTCTCTGCATCCGCACGGTACCGCAGCCGGAAAAGCACCTCTGTATTTGTATTGGGATTTAATCCCGGAGTGTAATTCCCACCCAATAAATCCGCAAAAGCGGTTATTTTAATGTCAGTACGGTTTGGCGAGTATGATTGTGCGGTAACGTACTCCCAACCCGAAATTAACGTTCCCACGGTATCAATAGCTCCCGATCGGACAATCGTGTCAACGTACAAAGTATCTACCCAGTTGGAACAAGTATCATCCTCCCACGTATCACAATACTGCCAGATAGTATCGAAAGTAGTATCAGTAGCATCAGTCCGAAAATCAATCAGATCCGGATTGTCAAGAATTATTCGCATTGTAAACGCCGCCAATGTGTCTTGATAGTTGGCAAATTTTACGCTTATCCATGCGGTCGTATCCCCTGCCGCAACCGTTGTATCATTCAACGCCAAATACAACTCCGGCGTTTGCGCCTTCGTCGGCGCCGCCGTTACGACAAGTGCCATCATCATGATGACTATTATTAGTGCAAAACGCGACTGCCTCTTGAACGTCATTTGCCTGCTCCTCTCGCGAGTAGTATAGGTTCTTAATAGAGTCCTTGACAACTTTCCGTTAACTAAGTCAGTCGCTCACCTCCGCGACTTGAAACGTTTCTTTTATCCCAGCCGTAAAGACCTTCGATAAAAGTTCAAGCCTTATGACAAAGTAACTCGTTTATCCCGTTGAGCAAACGGAAAAACTGAGGTATCGTGATATCGTTATTAATTTCAGGCTCTTGATCAACTTTAATTAGGAGACTTCACCTGCTATATAGTTTAGGTCAAAGTGTAGAAAATGTTGTATCATTGAGCCTAATATAACCGCATGTCGGGAAGTTGTCAACATGTTTTTAAAGGTTTACCCTTTAAAACTCTGTAGCCGGTCAACGATTTGGGCACCACTACCTCCGGTTTAGTTGTCGGGTCGTTATCGTTAAAGCAAACATTATGCCCGAATCAGCTGATTATTATACGAGAGATTAAAACGTTATTATAACTCGAATTTCAAGCATTTATACAATAAACAAAAAAGATCCAGGAGATAGATGTACCCCTTAAGGGGCAGAGATGATAGGAAGATTAATGCATAACCTGCAGATTAATGCAGATTATGCATAGTAGATTACTGCTCAATAGTTGAACAGATATTAGTGACCCGAGGTTTCGCCTTCCGGCTTGGCCGCTTCAGGAATTGAATCAACCACAGCATCAACAGCTAATGAATCAACTGCTTCAACCGGCTCGACGGTCGGGGTTGACGACTCTGGCTGCGCTTCTTCTTTCTGACCGCACCCTATCGTCAGCAACAACGCAAAAACAAAAGCCACCACCATAAAGATCTTAAATAATTTCATCTTCTCTCCTTTCCTTACCCATTTAACTTGGCATTGGGGAAAAAATGCCACAAAATCAACTAAGTCAAGCAAAAACTATTTAAAAATTCTGGATATTTCCGACCAGATTTTATTCTTTTCTTCCGATTCAAGTCCCCAAGCAAACCCGGTTACTATATAAACCCCCAATGTCAACAGCCCAACAGCCAATAATTGCATCAGGCTCTCAATATAGTATGAAGAGATTATGACTATGGCTGAAGGCAGAATTGTAGCCAAAACAGCCGGAAATAAAGCCTTTTTCATGTAGCTTAAGAACTTACCATTTAACATCTTAAGTGTTGCATAAGGTAGATATCCGAGAGATAATACCGCTAATGGAATGGTTGTCCCCCAAGCCACCCCGATAAGCCCGATTGTTTGTATCAAAATCACCGAAAGTGCTATATTTACAGCCGCCGCGACTATCGATAAAATCGCAAAAACTCTATGGCGGCCTACTCCGAGCAAAATCTCACCTCCGATACTCTGAGTAAACGAGACAATATGTCCCAGCAAAAGAACCTGAAGAATTGTTTTCGAATAGCTGAATGAATCACCAATCCAGATATCTATCAGGATTCCACCCCAAAAATACAGAGCAACCGATAACGGAATGGAGAACAACAAGTTAAGTCGGCTTCCCTTATAAAAAACGACCCGTAAGGAAGCCTTGTCCTTGTCCGGATCATAACGGGCTGCAACCGGTGAGAACAGTTTCGTCAGCGTAAAGATAAGCTGCCGCAAATATTCGGTCAGTTTCACTGCAATTCCAAATACCGCAACATCTTCGAGCCCCCGGTAGATGCCCACAATAAACGAATCAGAGTAAAAGGCGATCCTCCCTGAAAGCACCAGGAGAAACGAAAAGGTCGTGTAATCTCCGATTTTTCTAAGAACTTTAAACTTGACCAGGCTCCAGGCTATGGAAAGATCGGGAAGCAGACGGTAAAGCATCCTGGTTCGCCAGAGATACCCGGCCGACGAACAAATGAGAACCGACGCCCCAAGTCCCGGCAGCCCCCAGCCTAATTCTAAAAAAGTAATGGTCAATGCTGTCTGAACCAAAGCAACCGCAAGTGATACTTTATTGAATAAATCATAGCGCCAAAGACCGCCGGCCAGAGCTTCTGAAAATATCCCCATCGGAAAGGCAAACGCAATCGATATCCCAATAAGTAAGATTACCAACCGTGCTTCACCAATTAGATGTTCGGGCATATCAAATAATCCGACCGCGTTATACATAATAAAGGCAGTGGCTGCTATAACGATAATTGACAACCCAGCCGCCAAATAAAACGAGGTCGCGATAATCTCGTTTCTTTTATTAATTTCTCCGGTTTTCTGATACCGGGCAACAAAGCGCACCACGGCATATCCAATCCCGAAATCAAAAAGTCCAAGGTATCCGGAAAATGACCCGACCAATATCCAAACTCCGTAGGCGGCTATTCCAAGCTTAGCGATTATATAAGGGGTCAGGGCCAGTGAAATAATCGCGGAAGTCGCGTAAACGACCCAGTTAGAACTCAGGTTTTTTACAAATTGCCGTTTCATGAATAGTCACAATATACGGTTTATGTAAGAATATGTAAACAGAAGATAAGCCGTCATTTCATCAGCTGACTTTATCTATAACTCAGGTACGATTGCAGATATTAATCGATAAGTAATTGACATAGTCCGTACTATATGCCATATAGTACATCATAGAAGTTATTATCACCCGGAAAGACTAATCGTACTGTTAAAAACTTTGTGACTTACCATTCACAAAAATAAACATTGGAGGTTATAATGATCTTTTTAGTTACCAGCCGCAGAAAGAGAGATGATAAATACTATGACGAAGAGCAGCGCAACTATGGATATGATTACCTCTACGACTACAATTATGCCGAGCTGGGTCAGGATGCTTTTACAGGCAAAGGCCGACGGGGATTTGAGATAGCCTTACTCCAGGAGTTAAAAAATCTCCGTGATAACCATGGAATAAATACACCAAAAATCGGTATCTACATTCATGGCTATAACAATGATTTTCAGGAAAGCATTGATGAGGTTTTCGACTTCGAAAAATCGATGATTCCAATAATTGGCTATCGTCCAATCATGGTCGGCTTTTCCTGGCCGTCAAAAGGTGCT
Source organism: Candidatus Zixiibacteriota bacterium (assembly GCA_023138975.1). Classification (GTDB taxonomy): domain Bacteria; phylum Zixibacteria; class MSB-5A5; order GN15; family JAAZOE01; genus JAGLON01. The sequence continues at coordinate 237,551 of JAGLON010000018.1, read as the reverse complement.
ATTAAAAATTATATAAGCGACCGGGAAGAAGTGCGCGATTCGGTTCCTGCTTTTACTCGTTTTCTTCGTGATATAAATTCATTTTTAACTAAGAACGAATCTAACTGTTTCTCGACGTCCTATTGCGTTGCTCATTCAATGGGTAATTACCTGCTTCGTAAAGGCATGGAATACCTCTCCGACCATCTGGGTACTCCTTCAGGAAGGCTAATGTTCAATGAAACTATAATGATTGCTCCCGATCTCTCCTCCCACGATATCCAAATGTTCGGCAAGGGCCAGTACATCTCAGATTTTTCTCGAAGGGTTCATGTTTATTACTCACGCCACGACCGGGCGCTAAAGGCATCAAGTATCAAACGATTCGGAGGGAACCGCCTGGGCCGCCACGGAGCAATTGATTACGATGACCTCCGCAGCAATGTCATTATGATAAACGCTGAGAAATACGCCAGCAAAGAGGGCGTTAACGGATTAAAGGACCGGGCCAATGAGCAAGTATCAGTTCACAGCTCTCATCGTTATCATCCGAATATTCTCAATGATATCGCCCAAGTGCTTTCCAGTGAATATAGAGATACAATTCCAGGTCGAGAACAAATCGAGATAGATGAGGACAGAAAAAATCATTATCGGCTTATTTGAAGAAAGTCGCGGATTTTGAAGTAGGCAAGCTACGTACTTATAAAGACATCACGCTCATACTTGAACTGCTCCGCCAGTTGCTCTTCTATTTCCGCCAGAGCTTCTTCTGTTAAACCAAGCTTGACTGCTGAGGACGTCTCAGCCAGATTTTCCGGGTTGTAGTCATTGAATCCAATATCGAGCTTCTTGGCCAACATATTACCGAGGTTTATTACAAACGCAAGCGGCATATTGCTGTCTTCAAGGTCAATAGGACTATGGTGCTCAAAGACCGCGTTTGAAAGTACTTTGGGAAATGACCATTTATGCAACAGTAGCAGACCAATATCGGTATGATTAAAGCCAAACTTTTCTTCCTCAAAGTCGATAAATTGCCCTTGAGTCATTTCGACTTTTACGATTATCTCGGTGTATTCATCCGGTTTTTTCTGGAGCAGAACGAGTTTCCCGATATCGTGCAGGAGTCCGGCTATAAACGCCTCTTCGACTAACAAGTGGCGGGAAAACTTGGCAACCAATCGACAGGATATTGCTGATGCCAGCGTATGTTCCCAGAGTTTATTGTGATTTTCTCCTCCAGTAGAATCATACAGACTATGGGTCGAGGTTGCTACTACCAGAGAGCGCAACGTATTGAAACCCAGTAAGACAATCGCTTCTTTTAGTGTTTTGACTTCCTTAGCACGGCCATAAAATGATGAATTGGAAAGTTTTAGAACCCGGGCCGTCAAAGATTGATCAGCCAGAAGCGCCTTGGTAATTTTATTGATATCGGTATTCAGGTCGGAAGTAAGATTCATTAAGGAGGCGATAATCACCGGTATGGCTGGCAATTCACCGATAGATGATATAATTATATCCAGAGACCGACTTGATTCTTCTAATTTTTCCATATGGCGTGCGGATGCCCTTTCGCAATTCGCGTCAATGTGCACGTTGTCTTACTCTTCTTTAATTTCGACCTAAAACAGCGCAAATTAACCCTTTGTCACACACTATTTTTCTAAATTTCCAGACTTGCAAGATTTGAGAATTGTCTTTATTTTTTTACTCTGTCGTTTTCGAGTGTCTTCCGGAATTAGACCTATTTCAATCATGCGGGCAAGCTCGCATTTTTCAAGATTTACTTCTGGGGAAAACTCTTTTATCTCATCAAGGCATTTGACGATATAAAATGCTGATTCAATGTAATTAAAATAATTGCCGGGATTGCCCGCCACCCGGCGGTTAATTGTCCGATACATTTCTATCGCCGCCGGACAGTCTCCAAATTTATAATAGGCACTCGCCAAAGCCCAGACAAACGTCAGACCTTTGGGATATTTCAACCGCATTTCATCAGCCAGACGAATCGCTTCACCATATCTCTTTTCACTAATATAAATCCAGATTAATGAAGAAACGGCGGCATCTTGAGAGATTTCGGACGAATCAGCAGCTAGCCGCAAAAGCTCAATACCGTTTTTCTTCTCATTCTTAAAAAGAGGTGTCCAGTTTATCGCTTTGGTTTTCACCGATTTCCAATATCGATATGAGCCCAGACCAAGACCGATATCATATAAGGTCGAATCTATATCAAACGCTTTACTGTAAGCATTGCGAGCGCCCAGACCTTTTTTTATGGCTGACCAAGTATGCCCAGCTCGCCCATCATATAGTGACCGAAAAGCCTTATTATGCCCCAGTAGAAAATAGGCCATTGCGGAATCCTGACCGGTTTCAAGCATTAGCTCGGAATAAAACTCCAAACTGTCGAGAGCGCTGTAAAACTCTTTTTCCAAAAACTCCGATTCCGCCGTCATCATCTGCGATTGGTACAGAGTCGAATATGATAAGAAGATAAACGGACGGCTGCAGTCAGAGTCAGCCAGAGAATCTATTACCGCCCCGGCCTCATCAAATTCATCATTATATATATGCCCGGTGATCTTATTGAGGCATAGTTTTAAATCAGGGGAGAAATGATCGGCCCCGAATGCCTCGGAACCAATAACGGTGACGAAGAACATAACCCAAAATAGATAATAGCGTCCCCTGAAGAAAAGCATACTGTTTTATAAGAATTATTGGAAGATGAGGCAATAGTTTAATGATTATCAGATTTGACGAAAGCGTGAACTCATCAGGACACCGAAGATAATCAGCCCAATTCCAGCGAAAGTTAAAAGACCAAACATTTCATCAAAAAAGAAATATCCGAATGCTAAAGCGTATATCGTTCCCAGATAATTAAAATTGCTGACATTGGCCGCTTTTTCCAATTGATATCCTTTTGTCATAAAAATCTGAGCGATAGTGACCGCCAGACCGATACCGATCATAATCAACCATTCCTCAAGCGTCGGGCTTACCCAGTTGAAGACTGAATAGACCCCGACAATAGGCACCGTAACCAATGAAAAGTAAAAGACAACTACCAGAGGATGATCGGTACTTTTTAGTTTACGAATGAAATTATACGCAAAGGCCGAACCGACAGCGGCTCCGATACCAATTAACAAATCAAATAACGACACCCGCGGATCAAATCCTTTAACCATGATAACGCCGATAAACGAGATAACAAAAAACATCCATTGAATGGGCCGAGGCGATTCCTTAAGTAATACTCCCGCGATTATTACGGTAAAGATCGGTGACAAATACTGAATCGTAACCGCGCTGGCCAAAGGCATATGCTGTACCGTATAGAAATAGAGAATCATCGCGATGGTACCGGTTAGGCCCCGGAGTAACAGCACTTTTTTGTTTGTGCCGCGAGGATCGAGTCCTTGACGGCGAAGCAGAATATAACCGACTACAAGGGTCACTAAGGCGCGGATAAATACGATTTCGGTCGAAGGGATACGGTCGATATACTTCACCCCGATATTCATAAACGAGAAGAAAAACGTCGCCAGCAATATCGAGCGAACGCCAGGTGTGAGCATCTTATTTAATCGTTCCATCATCTGCCGGTATCCATAAACAAAGCCGATATACGAACAGTACATCGACTTAAAAAGTTTCCACAGTTACGAAATTTATTCACCGCTTGTCAAGCGGCTGAAGTTGGATTTACTACTTATCTTTTTTGACTTCCCATTTGGCGATTATCTCTTTCTCCTTATCCGGCTTCAGACCGCATCGATAATCAATCTCCTCCGGTCGGGTCTTGTGCCATGCCATCGTGTCGCCAATAGTCTCCTCAAGCGGCCGGAATTTGAGTCCCTGACTTATCGCCCGACGGCAGTCGGTCCGCATAATAGTGTACGGTTTTGTATCACCGGATACCCAGAGCGGAATATCCATATAAGGAGCAACATCCTGTTTCTGTAAAAACTTATCGGCCACCCAAATCAAGTCTGCCTTTTCACCGCACAGTTTATGACAGGTTGTAAAGAAATCATTCAACAGGATTTCATAATCGGGACCGGTCGCATTATAAATCCCGGCCGCCTTCTTCTCCGCCATCTTTATCGTAAAATCGGCCAAGTCACGAACATCAATGAACTGAGTCGGCTGATCCGGCAAATCAGGGCAGAGTACTTTTCCCCCCTCAGACATTCGCCTCGGCCAATGCGTAAACCGGTCAGTGGGATCATCAGGGCCGATTATTAAACCGGGCCGGATTATCAGAGCCCTATCTTTGTAAACATCAACAATCGCCTTCTCACACAATACCTTGAGTGGCCCATAGGTCTCGCCGTTGATTTCCTCTATCGTTTCGTCCTCTATCGTTAACAACTCGCTGCCTTCATCCAGAGTCTCGACACCCTCTTCGTTATAGACCGAAATCGTGGAGATAAATATATACTGCCCGACCGCATCCTTGAGTAGTTCAGCCGACTGCTTGACGATGCGTGGGAAATATCCGCAGGTATCGACGACACAGTCCCATTTGCGCCCTTTGAGAGCATCAAGTTTACCGTCCCGGTCACCGGTCAGTTTTTCCAGTTCGGGAAAAATATCAGGATTAGTTTCACCGCGATTAAACAAAGTTACATTGTGACCGTTAGCCAGCGCCTTTTTTACCGTATGCAAACCCACGAACTTCGTTCCGCCTATAAATAGAATATCCATAATTGACCTTTCTTAAGGATCTATCATTAGGGCTTGTTTAAAAACCTAATACCGTCATAGCGAGGAGCGTCAGCTATAGTCCTACCCAGTGGGGCGACGTGGCTATCTGTTTTCTATTAATCGGCATAGACTTTTCAACCTTTTTCAACAGGCCCTCACAAAGATTTGCTCAATAATGATTACATACGAAAAATCACATCGGGATGTTTCCTGTCGAGTCGGAGACGGCATAAAAAAAGCCCGGCGACTATAGAAGGCGCCGGGTCGGTTTTGCTGTTGGGATTTACTTAAACGGCCCAACACTTAAATTCATTGGTATTGCCGCTAAGTAGCAGCCACCTCACATAAATTTGTTTTCAAAATCCGACCACCTCCTTTCTTGTGTACTACTATTAACGGCAGATTATTTATAAAGTTCAACAAAAACTTTGGCTTCCGATAAAATAATTTTCTTTAGACCGTAGGTTAAAACCTACCCACTACGTGGGCATTATAGCCCGTATAGCCCGTGGTTTTGACAATCGTGCAAAGCACGAAAAGTATATGATTTTCCATAGTTACTTATGTTGCATGTCATACATAAAAACGGCATCATCATTTACTAATTTGTTCGCCATATCTAGAATTAAACCTCTCAAGAGTTTTCAATCTCATCATTCATATATTGAGATGCATCAAGTTGCTTTATTCTTTGACCGAAGACAGAGTAGAATTTCCCCAGAATATTTGCAAACCATTTATAATACTCTGGCCATGAATCCTCATTATTCAAGTCTCTGTTTTCGGAAAAGAAAGAAACATGCTTCTCAGTTCTTCCCGGCATATCTCGCCATACGAGATCGTAGTCAAACTCTCTTTCAATATCCGTTTTATCATTCTGTAGTAGAGAGAAATGAGCTAGAGCATCTGGACCGGTCATTACAAGTATGCAACCAAGTCGCTGAGTCTGGGTGTTGACTGTAGCGCTTATATGAAAATAAGATCTGCCAATTGCAAAGTTTGACCAATGTTGAGGTAGTGGTTTTTGGGGCTTTAAGTCGCTGTCATTCTCCCTTAAAAATTCACGTAGCCTCATCCAGAAATTTAATTGAAGCTGTTTGGTGGGTGTAATTTGTTCAGTGTCAGTAATAGCAGTTATTGTTTTAGACCAATCATTCGGCTGAGCAACTATATTAAATTTGGGTGCAATGGCAGAATCACCTATTTTCCATAATTCAATTTCAAGAGCAAAAAAGTTAATCGCTTTTGATGTAATATTATTTAACCAATCAATAGCCGCGCGATGTTCATCTGTAAATCTTTCAGCAATCCAGATAATGGTAACTGCCCTGAGTCCCGCAGCATAGGTCATTAATTGTCCAAGATGAGTGTGATCTGTTCTCTCCAATTGGTTTTCTATAAGAACCCAATTGTCAGTAGCACTATCTTTGCACAGGATGTCTGCGCGAAACGGTCCGACATTTTTTTCATGGGCTTCCAATTCAAGTTCAATCCCGATTGTGTCACTCAAGATTGGTAAATTAGCAGGCAAAGCTAGCCAAGGAGTAAAGTCTTTGTCTTCGGTAGTCCACACTTCACGCAATTTGACCTTTTCCAATCGTCCTAAGCTCATATCATATCCTCTTTCTGCACTTCCCCTATTGGGTGAGATAATTTTTTGGCGGGAGAGGAAGGAATCGAACCTCCCGTACTCGACCTTATATTGATAAGCGAATGTCTGTGATAACTCCAGAACCACTCCCTTGATTTTAGAAACATGTCACCTAGCTCTCCCGCGAGTACTGCTCCCGCCATCAAGTATACCAAATTAATGATTGATATATTCATATGAACCTCCAAACTAAATATCACACTGAAAGTTGACATGAACCAATTACCAAGGTACTCTAGAATTTCATAGACATCCCCAAAACATAAGCCATCTGTTTACTTTCTTAGAGAAAGCTCTGCATTTCCAAAAAACTTACACTTTCACTACCAATATAGTGCAAAATCCTATTCTATCAATATAATAAACAGAATAAGATAGGATTTCACACGGCTAAAGCCATGTGATACCGGTTAATTTATTCGAAAAGTTGGACACTGGTCCCCTCTCGAGAGGGGAAATAAAGGGGTGTGTTGGCCCATGGGTGAAGCCATGGACCAATGGCCTAATGAGGATATCAGGATATCGGCAAAATCTATCACCGCTCTGGATTCCCGACTCATCCGGCTGCGCGCGGACTCTCGGGAATGACGAATCTACTGTGTTTGTGCTCAGCAGACTATAACCTACCGCCCACAGAATTAACACACCCCGCCCTGTCGGGCACCCCTCTCATAGAGGGGACGATGTTGCCATTTTGGTGGTAATAATTACCCGTTTGGAAAACAGTTGGCAATGGCAGGTTCACCCCTTTGGGGCACTATAGCCTAAGGCTATAGTACCCACATTGTGGGTGGAACCTTCCCTACTACTGTGCTATAGGACATGGCGATCTGTTTAGATAACAGACAGATTGCCACACTCCTATAGTCGTTCGCAATGACGGGAGAATGTATTAGGCTTAGTGTTCGTGTATCCCCCTCCTTTACAAGGAGGGGGTTAGGGGGTGGTAAAAAACAAAAAAACCGGATGATTTTTAAATCATCCGGCTTTATATTTTTATAATTGAAAATCGGCAGTGCTTGGAGCAGATGAAGACCGGAGGCCTGAATTGCGCGATTGCAGAATTAATCTCAATAATATAAAAATTTGGTTATCTACGCGACAGCAAGAAAAGGGGGTTCATCCCCCCCCTAGAAGAAAGAAGCTATCTCAACTAACTCTTTCGGTTCGCATTTGGGACCGGCCACGACCATGTATATCAGGTCTTTCTTCTCTATCCCCACCAAGGTGCATTTTTCACAGCGGTGAACCAGCATCTCGCGCCCGTCAATCACCGCGATCGGATTATTTGGAAGATTGTACTTATCCGAGGTCGTCACGAAAAGCGTCACCAGCTGGTTTTGGGGGTTGAGCATCTCGATGCATCCAAACGGGATACCCATAATCGTATCTACCGAAACCGAATGAATATTGTCTATTGGTAAATCAGATGAATGCTCAATTCTAATACCGGTCATTTCAAACAAGTAATTCAAGGGATCACTATGCCCCTGACTCTGATTGATGCCATTACTGTGCGCCTGATGTGCGGCAATAAAATAAGGGATATCGCTGTCGGATTGTGCGGTCGCAATAATACTGTTGTCTGGTTCGGAATCGGCAGTCTGGGTGTCGTTAAAACCGGACAATGAGATCGCGGTTATGACACATAAAATAACAACAGCCGCAGTGGCTATGGCGACTATGTGCCACTTAAAAGGGACCCGGGGTGATTGTCCCTCCCCGCTGGCATCGATAGAATCTAATTTGTCGAGGATATTCTGTTTAACTCTGGTAACGTCTTTTTCGTTCTTACCCTTGTCCCGGACGACAGTATGAAGCATTTTCTCAAATTCATATTGAGCCATACAGTGGCGGCACATTTTTAGATGCCGCTCGACTTCCTGAACATTGCGTTCATTCGCCTCTTTGTCGATTACTTCATACAGATGCTTTAGCGCTTGGCGGCAATTCAATTCTGGGGCTCCTTGACATAACCGTTTTTGAGGGCATAATCCCACAGGTTCTTCTGCAACAGTTTACGGCCTCGATGCAGCCGGGATTTTACGGTACCTATTTGCAAATTGGTAATATCAGCTATTTCCTGATAGGCAAAACCTTCAATAAAAGACAGCATCACCACAATCCGGAAATCCTCCGGTAGCAAGTTTATGGCGTTCTTGACGTCATCATCGAAAATTTTTGAAAAGAATTCCGCCTCAGGATCTGAAACATTCTTCGTCTTCGCCAGCTGTCCAAACAGGAAGCTGTCGTCGATGTCGTCAAAAGCGAGCGACTGCGGCGCTTTTGCTTTAGAACGGTAGTTGTTAATAAAGATATTTGTCATAATCTTAAAGAGCCAAGCTTTACAGTTGGTCCCTTGTTCAAACTTCTCGAAAAACCTATATGACTTGAGCATCGCTTCCTGAACCAAATCCTCGGCCTCGTCTTCGTTTCTGGTCATTCGGCGAGCGGTCCTCATCAAGGCGTCAATATGAATCATCGCCTCAGCTTCAAACCGCTTTCTCAACTCTTTTTGTTTCTGGTCAGCCATTCTTCTCCTGCACTCCTAAAGAAGCACCATGAACTTCTATCGTAGCACCAGCCGACCGTTCATTATAAAAAACAGCATGGCTGGAAAAAGGTTCCCTCTACATTCAATTATTTAGACCGGAAAAAATAAAAAACGATTCATATTCCGGCATAATAAGGTACTATAATTAGCCATTATTTCTGTAGCGATGGCGGTCTAATAATGCTCAATCTACCACATACAGTGGTGTTTGAGGGGCTGAGCAACTATTACTATTCGCCTCAGAACCTGTATAATTATAGTCCATTTTTAATAAAAAGTCAATGAGGATGACAAATTGACAGGCAACTGCGCATCTATGCATGAAAATACTTGTACCTCTCCGGTTTTTCCCGTAATATCTCATTATGGATTTACTGGATGGCAAAAAAGACATCTTCACGAAGCTGACAGCTCAAGTATCCTGCGCCGGTTGAGCGTCCAAAGTCGGCCCGGCGGCGCTGGGCGAGATATTAAAACGATTTACTCCGCCAATATCGGATAACCTTTTAGTCGGTATTGACGGTGTCGATGATGCCGGAGTTTACAAAATTTCCGAAGATACGGCGCTGGTATTGACTGTCGATTACTTTCCGCCGATTGTGGATGATCCCTTCACATTCGGACAGGTAGCGGCAGCAAATGCCCTTTCCGACGTCTATGCCATGGGCGGAAGGCCGGTGACGGCGCTAAACCTCCTTATGATTCCAGCCCAAATGCCTCCCGATATCGCCGCACAAATATTAAATGGCGGAGCGGATAAAATCGCCGAGGCCGGAGCCGTCATTGCCGGAGGCCACAGCGTCAAGGATAACGAAATCAAATACGGTCTGGCCGTAACCGGGTTGATTCATCCCGATAAAATTATAAAAAACAACGGCGCAAAGATCGGCGATAAGATAATTTTGACCAAACCGCTCGGATCAGGAATCGTATCCACCGCTGTAAAGCAAAATAAAGCGTCAACCGAACATATTGAGGCCCTCGTCGCCAACATGATTGCATTGAATAAAATCGCATCTGAAGCAATGGTCAAATTCGGGGCGCATGCCGCCACCGATATCACCGGATTTGGACTCTCCGGTCACGGCTATGAGATGGCCAGCGGTTCGGGAATAACGATTGAGATTGAGTTTGAATCACTCAAGCTGCTGCCGGGAACGGTTGACTATATAAAAGCCGGAGCCTTAACCGGCGGAGCCAATGCCACTCGACAATATCTGGAAGGTAAAATCAGCATCGACTCGTCTCTGCCTGATTATGCTTCACATATTGTTCACGATCCGCAAACATCAGGAGGACTCTTGATAGCGATAGATGCCTCCAGAGCGAATGACTTACTAAAACATATGATTGAAAATAATCTTGATGCCGCGATTGTGGGAAACGTTCTTGAAAAATCTGATAGAGTTGTAATATTTAGTTAGATGGAGTTTAATAAATCTCTGCCAGCCCCATATCCCCACCGCTCGCATCTTCAATAGCAGGCTCTCGTTAATTTGCGGAGATACCTATTTTATCATGTCAGGAGCGATGCCCTTCCTACTTTCCTACCTCCGACCCAATGTATCAATCTTGATTGGCTGCACACTGCCACTCGGTTTTTGATTCTCGTACCAGGCTGAATCACGGGGCTTTTGCTGCAAATCACTGAAATCCGGGGGAACATTATACATTTTGTGATAGGTAAAATCTTTGAACAAGATTGAATCACCATCTATTGTTGTGGTGTAACTTTTTTTGGTCGAGGCGTTTGAGACTTTCCACACCTCTCCATCGAAACGGAATAAGACAATCGGGTATAGCGTTTTTTCCCGTCCATTTTCTTCATATACCGAAGGTCTCATAAAGACAATTCTGCGCCATTCACCATCGGTAGAGTCATCGACAATCGGCAGGCCGGCGATATTCGGCCAGTTGTAAGCCCAATCGGATACTTTTTTTGAATCAACTGCCCGGCCAATCTGCATCAGGTATTTGACAACGATATAGTGAGTTACTGAATCCCTCATTTCGATAAAATTATATCGATCCCCCTCAAGCCCGATCTTCTTCATATCCTCGTAATAGCGAATTAGCTCCCGTTGTTCGGCATTGGGCAGACGCGACTCTCCAAGATCATATGAAGTCTCACAGGCAACGAGTCCGGCAACGATGCCGATAATAAAGGCGGCGACAAAGAGATTCGAAATAATTTTCCGGCAGTTCATAATAATTCTCCATCTAAACTTGACATATTATACAAAATTATCGGAGAATCAGGGGATTTTTTTACAAAAGCATAAAAATCTGCGCAAATCAAACCAATTATTAAGTATTGCCGTTGCGCTAATTTCCCCGCTTGTGTAACATTAAATACTTGTTGAGCATTGTTGAACAAAAAAAGTGAAACCTTGCGTATCCCTCAGCGTAATAATGTCATTATGCGAGTTGCTTGACCGAGCATCGCCTTGCCGAGAGGCGTTTTCCGAGATAGAAGCCCTATTGTTAAAGCATTTTGGCGCCTTATTAAGGTAGGAATTTTTATGAAAACGTTCTCTGTTTTTTTTGTCTTAGCGTTTGTATTATCCGGGGCAGTTTTTTCAAACGATATTGATAACCAAAACTCTTTGGAAGATATCCAGAGATGTGTTCTCAGCGGCACCGTTTATGACAGCACTTCCGGAAAACCTCTTCCGCATGTGACCGTTCAACCGGTCGGAACAGGGTTTGCCTCCAAGACTAACCGTGAAGGTAAATATCGACTAATCCTTCCTGCGGGAATTTATACTATTAAAGCCAGCCATATCGGTCACTATTCCTTGAAAAAGAACATTTCTATTGATTCAATCTCTATAACCACTGATTTTATACTTAGAACGTCTATAATCGATTTAGGTGTGCGGAAAGTATATTCCCGGGCATATAGTCCAGCTCAGAAAATTATCCTCGAAGCTATCGCCAACAAAAAAGATATCCTCTCGAAAATCAGTGATTATCAGTTTGATGCCTATACCAAAGTAGTTATTAACGATAATACTTTGCCCGATACAGCCGAATCGGATATCCTTCTAATTGCCGAGACTCAAATAACATCCTTCTGGGAACGGCCTGACAAATATAAAGAAATCATAAACTCTCGAAAACAGACATCCAATATTCCTCCCGAAGGCAATCTGGTGTCAGTCGGGGAACTATTGAATTTCAATAAAAACCGTATTGACCTGACTGAGCATTCGGTAGTTTCTCCCACCGCCGACGATGCGCTTGAGCATTACAATTACTACCTCATCGATACAGTATATCTCGATGATAAACCGGTTTTTGTGCTCGAGATTGAACCTAAGAATGAGTACGAACCTCTCTTTAAGGGTGAAATCCATATTGCTGACTCAACCTACGAAGTTGTCCGGGTTGATGTCGGTTTCAGCAAAGGTATGGATGATCCGGTAATGAAGAACGCGCGGTATTATCAGCATTATGCCGAAATCAACAGCGAGTACTGGATGCCGATTGAAATCGGATTTTCCTGCAATCTTCATCTGGGCCTGGGGATAATGGGTATCCCGTCGGATATAGGACTGCTATACATCGCTTCACTGAGTGACTATAAGATTGAGGACGGTCACTCGAAAAACAGGTTCGACGATTTCGTATTAGAAGTTGCTCCCACCGCCGATGATTTTGATTCTACCATCTGGGCTACTCGCCTAATAATACCCCTAACGCGGGACGAAGAACGAGGATACACATATATTGACTCGGTTGTAAATGCTCCGAAGCCGTTATTAAAAACGGCAAGTCGTGTTGCCCTTGGCGCTGTGTTTATGACTTTGTTCGGCGACCGTGATATGATTCATTTCAACCGTGTTGACGGCTTTTATTTCGGATTGCCTATCAAAATTTCTCCCACACCTAATATTAAGCTGCGAGCGATAAACGGCTATGGTCTTAAGGAAGAGAAATGGAATTTCGAATATGGCCTTGATTACCGTCTGAGCCTGCACCAGCAATTGTGGTTGGGCGGTTCTGTGAAAAATCGAAACGTAGCCCGACGATCAATTACCCTTCCGCCTAATTTGAATGAAACGTTCGGGGCATTATTAAGCGGGATAGATCCCAATATCTATTACCAGGAAAAGGGCTTTGAACTTCACGGATCAATAAAAGTACTGAAAAAAACCAGGCTTAGTATAGGGTTCAATCACTTTGATTACGCCTCGCGCCCGATGCGAACCGATTATACTACCTTCGGCGACCGTAATGAGGTTCAGGATAATATACCGATTACTGAGGGCAGCAAACGCTCTGTTAGCGCAGCCATCCGCTTTGATTCCCGCCCCCTAATAAACGATAAAGGCCGCATTAGAATAGTACCGACCTCCAAATATATCAAGGGCATAGCGGGTATTGAGTACTCCTCACCCGATTTTGGAAATTCTGATTTTGATTTCAAACGCTACTTTGCGCAGGTCGAAGGTCAGTTCAAATTGTTAGGACTGGGAACAACATCGATATTCGGTTTCGCCGGGGCATCCGACGGCAACCTTCCCGTCCAAAGCAGGTTTGTTGCCAGTTATATGGATTGGATCATCTATCAAACGATGGGGCTCATCACCTTTCCCGATACCAGTTTTGTCGGCGACCGCATGGCGTATCTGTTCGCCGAACATGATTTCGGCAAGTTTATGTTCCGAAACAGCGGTATAAACTTTCTCAAACAAATCCCGGTTGGGTTCTCAATACATGGTGGGGTTATGTGGTCGGAATACAAAAACCGCCCTATGATACCAACCGGAGAAATCGGCCTGATTGCGCCTCAAGTTTACAGTGAAATTGGATTCGGTCTGCATAACCTGACACCATGGCTGGGTATCTTCAACCTATCCACTAAACTCAGTTGGCAGTTGAGTGATTATAAAACGAAAGATTTCAATTTTTCGATAAACTTCTTTGATTTTTAGGCAATTAAGACACCCATCCTTCCATTTCGTGAAGAAACCCTTGTATGACAGTCATACGAGGGTTCTTTTATTCTATTGCGCTGAAGAAACTAATTGTTCACATTCACGTATTAGATACCAATCAGGTACAAGAGAATTAAAAAATTACAGTATAATACAGAGTACTGAGCTTCAATCTTCTCTAAGGCAAGGGATGTATGATAACCGTTAAAAACCTAAAAAAATCATTCGGTGAATTAACCGCCGTTGATGATGTCTCTTTCTCTATTAATAAAGGGGAAGTATTCGGCCTGCTGGGGCCAAATGGCGCCGGCAAAACGACGACGATAAATATAATTGTTGGCCTCCTCAAACCCGACTCCGGTTTGGTGGAAATAGACGGGAATAGCGACCCGACCAAATCAAGTGTCCGCACACGTATCGGGAATGCTCCTCAGACATTGGCTCTGTACGATATGTTGAGCGGGCGGGAAAACCTTGAATTTTTTGGTAAACTGTATGGACTTAGTGGATCAAAACTCAAGGAACGAGTTGATTGGGCACTCGACTTCGGACGGTTAACCGACCGGCAAAAGGACAGGGTCGGTACTTATTCCGGAGGCATGAAACGCCGCCTGAACATGGCCGGTGCTGTTATCCACGACCCTCCAGTAATTCTGTTTGACGAACCAACCGTCGGAGTGGACCCACAGTCACGCAATATGATTTTCGACAGTATTGAGGACCTGAAGGCTCAGGGGCGCACGATTGTCTATACAACTCATTATATGGAAGAAGCTGAGCGCCTCTGCGATGAGGTCGCCATCATCGACCATGGAAAGATTCTTGACCTCGGTACGGTTAGAGACTTGACCAAACAATACGGCGGGCCAGCCTTGATAGAAGCAGAATATGAATCTCTTCCTGATGATATTTCAGGATTGCCGGGAGAATTTGAGGGTAATACAGTTCGGATCGAAACCGAAAAACCGATGGAAGACTTGGCCAAACTCACTCGCAACGGCCATACTTTACGTCAGCTTCGTATCGACCAACCGGATCTGGAAACGGTGTTTTTGAACATAACGGGAAGGAGCCTAAGAGACTGATGGGTAAAATAATCACACTTGCGCTCAAAGACCTGAAAGTCCTTTCTCGGGATAAAGGTTCCGTTTTCTGGGTCTTGTTCTTCCCTCTACTTGTCGCTTTATTTTTTGGAAGTATATTCTCCGGAGGCGGTGGCGGTCCCAGCGGAATGAAAATCGCCGTTGTTGACACCGATAGCACCGATTATTCCATCGCTTTCGCTGAAGAGCTGAGCGGACTATCCTCTCTGCAGGTATCAAGAATACCGGCTGACAGCGCTATTGATAAAGTACGACGCGGTAAATTGTCAGCCGTCGTAACAATAAAAAAAGGCTTTGGCCAAACCCTGGGCATGTTCACTGATTCGGCTATGATTGAAATCGGTGTTGATCCGTCGCGTAAAATGACCGTGGGATATCTTCAGGGACTTTTAACACAGTCGCATTTTAGGCTTCTGCAAAAAAGATATGCCGATCCGGAATCATGGCGTATGGGTATGGATTCTCTGTTGGCCGATACCAGTTTCTGGGAGAAAGCCCCTCCAGGGACAGAAGAAATTGGCAGAAGTATTATAGGTAGCTTCAAAGAACTATCTCATTATATTTCAACCAGTGGCGAAACAGGCACATCGGATACCACATCGGACAGCGCCGGAACGACGGCAGAGGCTAAGAAAGAGGATGGTTTTAATCTTTTCCCGATGAAGATGACAACCATAACCAATGATGAGGCCGGACCCCGTTCGTCGTTTGAAATAACATTCCCTTCATCAATGCTCTGGGCATTAATCGGTATCGCCTCGGCTTTTGCGGTATCGATTGTCAAAGAACGCACTGCGGGAACCTTTCTCCGTTTAAGATTAGCTCCAATTTCCCGCATGCAAATCCTGGCCGGAAAGGGTCTGGCCTGTTTTCTATCCAGCTTAGTAGTTACAATCATATTGTTGTTGTTCGGAAACCTTGTTTTCGGAGTACGTATCGGCAATCCGGTCATCCTGCTAATCGCCGTTATAGCGACATCATACTGTTTTGTTGGAATATCAATGCTTGTGAGCACTATTGGAAAAACCGAAGAATCGGTCGGCGGAGCCTCCTGGGGGATACTGCTTGTTTCGGCCATGACCGGCGGAGGTATGATTCCGCTAATGTTCATGCCCGGCTGGCTGGTGACAATCAGCCACTTTAGTCCGGTCAAATGGGGTATTCTCGCTATCGAAGGCGGTGTCTGGCGCAATTTCACATTCTCCGATATGCTTATGCCTCTGGGCATGTTGATCGGCATCGGCACCCTGACGTTCGCTATTGGAGCAACTATATTATCCCGGCGGGATAGTTAATTAAAAGATACTCAATTGCGCCCTTCCCGGGCGTAATTGACATTAAATAATAAATCAAAGCTGTTTCAAGTTGCTCATCTTCTTTAATACCCGTACTCTTTTATTTAGGCTGACAAAGGAGAAAACCGTATGAATAGACTTTTACCCATAGATCCGTCACTCATTAAAGACAACCCGTTTCAACTCATCGGCTCTGACTGGATGCTAATAACCGCCGGAACGCTTAAGTCATTCAATACCATGACCGCCAGTTACGGGACATTGGGAGAGCTGTGGCACAAGAAAGTCGCCTACTGCTATGTTCGTCCCCAGCGTTACACCTACAAATTTATGGAAAAGCATGATACTTTCACGCTGAGTTTTTTTGATAAGAAATACCGTGATGTACTAAAACTATGCGGAACCAAGTCCGGCCGGGATATCGATAAAATCTCCGGCATTGGTCTAACGCCAATTGAAACCGAAGCGGGGTCAGTCTATTTTGAAGAAGCTCGTATAGTACTGGAATGCAGAAAAATTTATTATCAGGATATCGATCCGGCTAATTTCCTCGACCCGAAGATTGATACCGAGTACAACAATGACTACCATCGCGTCTATGTCGGAGAAATCATCAGGGCACTCTCCCGAAAATCTGCGGAGTAATCATATTGCCAATCATGGCCGATAATTATTGTATGCCGGTGGGATTTCAATTAGATTAAAGGAGTAACAGACCATGCCGTGTCTCGAAATCACTATGCCTCAGACCACTGCTGAGACAAAAACAGCTTTGGCTGAAAAGCTGACGATTATCTTCTCCGAAGCGACCGGGATGGGAGCCGATATCTTCGCTATTCATTTTAATGAGTACAATTCGGGCGAAGTTTCTATTGGTGGGAAAATTTGGAACGGCGGCGAGAGCCGCCCATATCTGCATTTCATGCTTTACTGTCCCCGCCTGAAACGCTCAGTTAAGCAAATCATTATAAAAAAGATGACCCTGGCCTTTGCCGAATCAGTCGGTAATCCGGATTGGAAACCGGTAATTCATATTGATGAGCATCCCTATGACAACGTCGGCGTTGAGGGAAAACTATTATCCGATGCCTATGAAGCCTGCGCCAAAGCCGAGTTTTACTACTCCCTGCCAAAAGATTGAAAACATAATTAACCGCTTTCGGTTTTCATTTTCTCAATAAATACCCCTTGACAGATTAATATTATCTATTATTCTCTTGCTGTCTACCAGTTACTGCAGGAGTGAGGACCAAAATGAAAATCTCTACCCGCTTTCTCGTCTGTGCCTTAACTATAGTTATGGCAGCCGGATGCGGATTTACAAATGACCGCAATGAGGCGGCTCAGATCGCCGCGGCGTTTTATGAGTCGGTCAAAGCTGACGATATAAACGGTATTATAGTTCATATCTCGCCGGAATTCTTTAAGGAAACATCGGAAAGTAAAGTACGTCTGATTTTCCCTGCCATTAAAGACACGCTGGGTACTCTGGAATCGTATGAACTCAGCGGATGGCACGTCAATAAGCAATTAGGAAACAATCCTCTATCGGGAATTTTTGTTACCCTGCAGTACAAGGTTCTTTACTCAGATACTCTATCATACGAGACTCTGATCATGTACCGGGCCAATTCCGAAGATCATTTTAAAATCATAAGTTATAACTTTTCATCGGAAAACTAACGCCCCCATTTATTCCGTCAATTCTTTGAATAAACAAATCTTCAATATGTATATAAAGTAAGTCTATGGATTATTGGAGTGTATTATGTCAATTCAAACTTTACAGCTATCCAAAAGAGAGGATATCGCGCCGATATGCCCTCATTGCAGCAATGAACTCAATCATATGTATTACCGCACCAAAGGACTGGGTCTTTTTGTCGGCAAAAACGTGATCTATTTCTGCCCTCACTGCCATAAGATTCTTGGCATCGGCCAGAGCCGGATGGCGTAGAGGAAATAGTTTTTTGTATTTTTAGTGAGCTGATTTCTCACTATAATAAATAAATATGCCATTACAAGAAGACCAAATTTGCGAATCAGATAAAGTCAAAGACCAGGGACTTCTTCGTATAACCTACCCTATACTTAAAATTCAGGGGTGGATATTCGGCCCGATTATACTATATAATCACTTTTTGAGAGAATTAACCCGACAGGGCGCTACATATCCTGAAGAACTAAGCAGTATTGGGAAACTATACGGAAATGGAATTCTTCTAATCCTTGGTGCGATATGTCTCATTGATTTTATCATAAGTATTCACTCAGGAAAAAATATCTTTAATATGTTTGATACTGGTCGTTATTTTCCGATTATAAAACATGTGGTTTTATCGTTAATAATGATAATGCTTTGCAGTTTAACCTTTGGTCTAATTCTCATGTATGTATATGGATCCGAGTATGTGCCGAGATTTGGATGATGTTGAAGAGGTAGGAATCCTACGAGTAGTTGTTCCTATACTCAATAAAACACCAATTATAGTGGGTGTTTTCATCACTAACATATATTTGATGATACGAATCGGAATTGTTTCGGAGGAGGCTCCGACTATAATAATGATGATCCTATTTTGGATTGCTGCTATTCCTTGGGCTGGCTTAATGCTTTCAGGATTTATTTATCAATACATGACTTTCTCTAATGGAATATTTGCTGATCGCCCCGCATTTATTTGGCAAAGATTGAAAATGAATAAGAAACAAATCCTTCCAGTTGTATTTGTCATGGGAGTAATAGTAGTCTTTTGTGAAGCTATTGTTTACTATTCCAGCTAAGTGCAAGCAAATCATCAAAGGAGCAGCCATCAGGATATTACATGGCCTGATTTTGAAAAACCGAAAACTATTTTAGGAGTCACTTTGCGAGTAATTAACTTTTCCTTCAGCGTACTAATAATACTATTGCTATCTTCGTGCGGCGATGATAGTTCACCGACGGAACCGCCTCCTCCGGGTCAAACCCGTTCGTACTATCTCGGTTTCACACCACTTCCGCATGCGGTCAATATCCAAGCGCTTGAGTATGTGTACAGTAAACTTGAAACAGATGCCGATATAATATCGCATCATTTGGATGACGGTGTTCCCTGGCCGGAGGCTTTGCACGGCGATTCGTTCCATGTCAACATCATGGACGACTGGAACGGTCGAAAAAACGCGACGCCCGCAACACACAAAACTTTCCTGTCGATAACACCAATAGCAATCACCCGTGATACGATTGCGCCGTACAGAGGTGAAACCGCCGATATGCCGCTTCCTTCTCCCTGGGACACATATACCTTTGATCATGACAGCGTCAAGGCGGCTTACTTGAACTATTGCCGTCGAGCAATTGATTTCTTCAATCCGGATTATTGCTGTATTGGCATTGAGGTAAACCTGCTAATCGACACTGACCCGACGCTGACACAATGGGACGCCTATGCCGAGCTGCATAAGTATGTTTACCCAAGATTGAAAACCGAATATCCCGATCTGCCGATCATGCTCTCATTCACCGGTATGGATTTAGTCAAAGGCTACACCGGAGCCAATCACGCCGACCAAATGAGCGGTTTCAATGACATCATCAATTATACCGACTATTTTGGTCTTTCGCTGCATACTATGATAAGTGTCTTTATGGCCGACAGTCTCCCCGGCTCGGTATTCGATAATATCTTTGCCCTCAGTACCAAACCGATTGCGGTATGTGAAACAAGTTTTCCCTCCGACACATTTTCCCTTCAAGGGGGATCTTTATTTTTCAACGGCAGCGAAAGCAAACAGGTAGATTTTTTTGACACCCTGTTTAACCGGTGCGACGCAGTCGAGGCTGAGTTTATTATTAATTTTGTGCTGAGGGATTACGACGAACTATGGGAATGGCTTGGTTCGCCGGATGATATCAACAAGCTATGGAAAGACACCGGCTTCTATGATGAGGACGGTAACCCTCGCCAGGTGTTGACTCCATGGAAGGAAAAGTTAGCCTTGCCGGTTAACTGATCTTTTCTGCCTTTAACATTAATCTATAGATAAGCTATATTTCAAACCGGCACGAAGCCAGCGACCCGGCATCGGAATAGTTCCGATTTCGCTGTATTCTTTATCAAAAACATTGGTCACATCCAGAGATAGTTTTAGGCTGCCATACATCCAGTTTAATCTAGTGTCTGCAATCAGATACTTTTCGCCGCCAAATCTATCCTGATATCTTAACCGCCAATAATTTGAGATAGAGTAAACCTCGACCGATGCCGCATCAAAGACTATTTGATGTTTGAGATGTTCGAGTAAATACTTGGAATCAAAGCCTCCGGCATCCCACTCGGTTTCCAGAAACGCATAGTGAAAATTTATGTACGATATCGGTGACGAGTCAAATAATAGCTCTGTCTTTAAACGAGCGTTCAACTCAATGCCGCGAGTCGTGGAACTTGATATATTCTCCGCCTGCCAGAGCGAATTTTCTTCGAGCCAGATATAATCGATCATGTTACGGCCTTCACGATGGAATACAGCAGGGTTGAGAGACAATGCTCCACGGTTATATTTGGCGCCGAATTCATACGTCCAGCTTTGCTCGGGATATAGATTTTCATTCCCGTTATTGGCTGGTGAAGAATAATACAAATCGGTAAAGGTCGGGACCCTGAACGATTTTCCTGCCGAGCTGTAAAGCCGCAAAGATCCTGATAATTGATACCCGATATCTATCCCGGGCCATGCTTTGAGAGGATAGGTCGAATACCCGAACAATGATACTCCGGTGACAACTGATAATCTTCTGGTCGGTAAATAAGAAACCTCGGCAAAGACACCATAGCGATTACGATAATGATTTTTCAGATTGGTACTTTCGATTTCCTCAGCGGCCAGTTCTCCGCCAAACGAAAAAACCATTTTGGTCATCATTATGCTGGCCTGTAATTCACCTCCGTACATATCAGTCGTATGTTTATTGCGGTACCAATCGGGGCGGTTGCGGTCGAGGATAAAATCGTCCTTGTGCTGTTTCCAGAACAGTCGAGGATTAATCTTTATTTTTCCTAATAGTAAATCGGCACTGCCGGAAAAGAACATCGTTTCAGTGGATTCATACTCATCTGGGAATCTATCGGAATAAAAACTATGCGCGCCAAAATCTTTGTCCGAGTAGCGAGCCGATAAATTAATCTTACCCGGTTGAATTGTAAGCTGGGAATTATAGGAAACATTCAGGATATCAAACTCGGTGTTGTTCAGATGCCCGGTTGAGTTTCGTTTGGAGACCGATAACTTATGGCTCACCGCGCCCGAAGGATACATCATCGATAAGCGCCGCTCAAATAACCCAAAATCGCCGGCTGATGATTCCACTGTTATCTTCCGGCCGGAACTATCCGCTGTAATAATATTAACAACTCCCCCCATGGCATTGGGGCCGTAGAGTCTTGAAGCCGGACCCTTGAGGACTTCAATCTTTTCGATCTCATCCAAAGATACCGGAATATCACCGTTGTGATGTCCGGTTTGCGGATCGTTTACTTTAATGCCGTCAATTAGAATAAGCGTTTGCTCAAACGTCGTCCCGCGAATGCTCAGGTCTGACTGAACCCCAGCCGCACCCCGGCGCCTTATATCAACCCCTCCCGCCTGCGCAATTATATCCTCAACCGACCGGGCCGGCGAATTGGCTATTTCATTCCGGCTGATAACAACCACACTGCGCGCCAATTCTGAATTTACAATCGGAGTACGCGAACCGGTAACGACCACATCATCCATCTGGACAACGCTGTCAACGATATCTTCGGATAAAATCGGAGTTGCTATTAACAGTACAGTAAACAGTAAAATCATTCGCATTACAAAACGATCCTTTACTCGGTTCAGCAAACAGGGGCTAACTTATTCTCATCTCTATCATTGAGGACAATATTATGAACATGGCGCCATCATGTCAAGCGCACCTAAATCATTCAGATTACTTTCAGCAGGGTTTCATAGAGTTGGGTTGTCTCATTTTCGGGTAAGTCCCCCCACATAGCCTTGAGCAGCCGCGAGGAAACATCGCCCACAAATCGCGCTGCCTTTTTCCCCTGAAGAGTTAAATGAATACTAACCTCCCTGCGGTCGGTTTTTCCTTTTGTTCTCCGTATCAAACCCCGTTTTTCCAGCCCATCCAAAGTCCTTGAGACATTGGAATGTGGGATATCAATTTGCGAAGCAATATCCTTGACCGGAACACCATGACCGTAGGCATCCAAAATAGTGATAATAGAAAACTGCTCGGGAGTATGCACAGGACTGCTATAGTCAGATTTATCCTTGAGGTAATAACGCAGCATTGTCTGGCGTTTTGCCCACAAGAAGCACAACAATTTATCCAGATCTTTTGCAATTTTATCATCCATTGTTTATTATATGTATATACAGATAATATGTCAAACAGAATATCAACATAGAGATACTCTCTCATATCGTTTACCACAACACACATATCTTACTGTATTACAATATGTTACCAAGCATTTAACTCATCCTTACATAAAGACTGTAAAACGGACTCCATCTTGTATCAGTTAATTGACCCTATTATTCTATGTATATACATGTAATAATTACTTGAAACAATTTGCAATCTTTTGGGTACTACTATATATTCGTGCCACAATTAGCGACAATAAAGTATTTAATTATAGCCCTTTTCAGGGAAGAGGAGAATACAATGGCTAATAGAAAAGTAAGAGTCGCCATTATCGGCGTCGGTAACTGCGCCTCGTCATTAGTCCAGGGCGTACATTTTTACAAAGATGCCGACGACAAGGATTTTGTCCCCGGCTTAATGCATGTTAACCTTGGCGGTTATCATATCTCGGATATCGAATTTTCCGCTGCTATTGATATTGACGCCAACAAAGTCGGTAAAGACCTGGCCGAAGCAATCTACACCAAACCGAACAATACTTACAAGTTCTGTGATGTCCCCAAAACCGGCATCACAGTTCAGCGCGGTATGACCCACGACGGTCTCGGCAAATATCTCAGCGAAATCATCACGAAAGCCCCCGGCGATACGGTTGATATCGTCAAACTGCTAAAAGATACAAAAACTGACGTTGTCATCAGTTATCTTCCAGTCGGTTCTGAACATGCCACCAAATGGTATGTCGAGCAGATTCTTGAAGCCGGTTGCGGATTCGTTAACTGCATCCCGGTCTTTATTGCCAGAGAGCAGTATTGGCAGAAGAGATTTGAGGAAAAAGGCCTGCCGGTTATCGGCGACGATATTAAATCTCAGGTTGGTGCGACTATCGTCCACCGTATCCTGACCCGCCTGTTTTTAGATCGTGGTGTCAAACTCGAACGTACCAGCCAGCTTAACGTCGGCGGCAACACCGACTTTTTGAACATGCTTGAGCGTGAACGTCTAGAATCCAAAAAAATCTCCAAAACCAACGCTGTCACCAGCCAGCTGGATTATGATATCGGCGCCAAGAACGTCCATATCGGCCCGTCCGATTACGTCCAATGGCTTGATGACCGCAAATGGGCTTATATTCGCCTTGAAGGTACTACCTTTGGTAACGTCCCTTTAAATTGCGAATTAAAACTTGAGGTCTGGGACAGCCCCAACTCAGCCGGTGTCGTCATTGATGCCGTACGCTGTTGTAAACTGGGTCTGGATAACGGCCTCAAAGGCGCCCTCCTGGCTCCATCAGCCTATTTCAAAAAATCACCTCCGGTCCAATACCGAGATGATGAAGCTCGCGAGATGGTTGAAGAGTTCATTGAAAAGTACGGTCAGAAGAGTAAAAAGAAAACTTCTCGCCTGACTATTAAGGGCTCTGCTAAAAAAACTCCAGCCAAGAAGAAAGCTGCTTCTCGCAAAAAAAAAGCTGAATTAGCTTAATAATTTTTGTACTTTAGAGGCGGTCATATAATGGCCGCCTTTTTTTGTGGGTATTTATCGGGAATCAGCGTATTGAGTAATATGAAAAAACGAAACGGACTATTTATAACTTTCGAGGGTATCGACGGCTGCGGCAAATCCACTCAAGCCAAAAAAGCATTCAGTCTTTTAAAAAAAGAAGGCTATCCGGTTGTACTGCTGCGTGAACCGGGAGGAACTCCGGTATCGGAAAAAATTAGAAAAATTCTGCTTGATCGTAATCTCGATATAAACCCTGAAGCCGAACTACTGTTATATGAAGCGGCCCGAGCTCAAATCACTGCCAAAAAAATCCTGCCGGTTTTAGAATCAAACGGAATTGTTATATGCGACCGTTACTATGACTCGACTATCGCCTATCAGGGATATGGCAGAAAACTTGATATCAACTTTATTAATCGCCTCAATAGGGTCGCCAGCTACTATACCACTCCTGATATCACTTTTGTCTTTGATGTTAACTACCAGACCTCCCTTAGCCGTCGGAATAAAACCCCAGATCGGCTCGAAAAAGAGAAGCAGGCATTCTTTAACCGGGTGCGCAAGGGATTTAAAGAGTTAGCCGGAAAAAGACGAATCATTCTACTGAATGGTAAAAAGGATATCGAGACATTATCCGAACAGGTTTTAACCGTCGTCCAAAAGGCTGTGGCCGGAAAGAAAATTAAACTTGCCGGATAAAAAAGCCATTATTGTCGGATTCGTTTCGGCCATTGCTATTTTCCTTACATTATTTCTCGCCGGGCTATCTCTTATCGGAGATCCGATGCTTCATCAGACTATTACTTTTACCGCAGCTGCACATCTAATCGCCGAAAGATACCCTCTCCCATTCTCGCAAGGAACGGCTCTGCATGCCGCCGAAAACGCTCTCTTCGGTACTCTTGATCCATTCTCCTTTAGAATGGCCAAGAATGATTATAGCCAGATGCGTGAGGAATCGTCAGGAAAATACGGCGGTATCGGCATAACTGTCGCGCCCAGAGATACTCTATTGATGGTTCTCTCGGTACGCACGGACGGCCCCGCCTTTATCGGAGGCATGAGAAGCGGTGACTATATTATTCGGGTCGATAGTGTGGATGTTCCGCACGATGATCCCCGTTCTGTTACCGATCACATTCGAGGTGAATCCGGTACTACCGTCGCCATTTCGGTTTACCGTCCCTCGCTTTCCGACATTCTGAAACTGGAAATTATCCGCGAATCAATTAAGCTTGTGCATATTCCCTATGCCGGTTTGAATGATGATGGTGTAGCCTATATTCATGTGACCGACTTCGAAGCCGGAGCAGCCGAGGATATCTACGAACAGATTGAAGTATTGGAAAAACAAAACCCGGTCGGCTATATCATAGATTTGAAGAACAATCCCGGCGGATATCTGTATGAGGCAATCGACGCTGCTGATGTTTTCATGAATGACGGTGATTTGATTGTCGGTACCGACAGCAGATCCAAATGGGAAAAACGGGAACTGTTTTCCAGTTCTGATCCGCTCACCGCTAAACCGATAGTCATTCTAACTAATCAAGGCTCAGCCTCCGCCGCCGAGATATTCTCCGGAGCACTCCGGGGCGTTAATCGCGCCGTTGTTGTCGGCGATACTACATTTGGCAAAGGTCTGGTTCAATCGGTTTTTGGACTTTCTAACGGCGACGCTATCCGGTTGACAACTTCAAGATATTATTTTGCCGACGGCCGATTTCTAAATCCGCCCGATTCGGCTCTCGCTTTTTCCGGGCTGGCTCCCGATATTATTCATATGGGAAACGCCGAAATTTCCTTTCAACGACTCCTTCTCTCCGGGTTTCTACTTTATGATTTTATCGAGGAGCATCGTGAGTTTCTGTCCTCGCTACCGCATGAGTTCGCCTATCCGGATTCGGTTGTCACTCTGTTTGGAAACTTCCTTAAAGCCCAAAACGTCAAATATTCCTCCTCTACAACTGACGTCATAGCCCTGGCAATTATGCGACAGGCGGTTGAGGAGGCTTCAGATGCCGTCATAAAGCAGTTAAACAAGCTCCGTCAGCATTCGGAAATAATAGACTCAAGGGCCTTTGTCAGGCAAAAAGAATTTTTACTTTATCATATTCGAAGATTAGTCGTTGAGCAAAATGAAGGACAAACGGCATCTTATAAACATGTTATTGTCCCGGGGCGCTCAGACATTAGACTCGCTTCCAAAATCCTCCTAAACCCCGATGAGTACAAAAATATATTAGAGCCAAGTAGTGAGCTTGTTTCAGATATTCAGTAGGAATTAGATAGAGATTTATATTCAGGCATATCGGGAACTTATAAAATTGTTCATTTTTTCAGAGACTGATTTCTTGATTTTGACGTATAATTGTGTAGATTACTGAGGTTGCTGAGGAGAACTTCAAGACCCAAATTACTTGTGAAGCGAAAGGATAACTGCATATGCGTTTAGGAAACAAACAACTGGTATTTTTCGGGATGGCTTTTATGCTAATGATATTCGGCCTGACCTCAATCGGATTCGGTCAAATTAAAAATTCAACTGACGGTAAAGTAAAGGTGAAAAAAGTGGAAATTAGATCACAAAAAGATATCAATTCGGAATCTGAAGGCAATGCTCTTGAGTACGTAAAGATGGTGACCTCCAAAGGTGATATTATTATCGAACTCAACCGTGAGAAGGCTCCTATTACGGTCAAGAATTTCCTCGATTATGTTGATGAAAATTCTTACGACAGCACTATTTTCCATCGTGTTATCTCCAATTTTATGATTCAGGGCGGCGGCTTCAACGCCGACATGACCAAGCGCCCGACCAAGCCTGAGATTAAGAACGAATGGGGCAACGACCTCCAGAATCTGCGCGGTACGATCGCCATGGCCCGCCGCGGCGGAAATATCCATTCGGCAAGCAACCAGTTCTTTATTAACGTCAAGGACAACCGCAACCTGGATATGAAACAGAGCGATGGCGCCGGCTACGCTGTCTTCGGAAAAGTCATCGAGGGTCTGGATGTTGTCGATATCATTAAGGCTGTAAAAACTCACAGGCAGGCAGGCCATGGAGATGTTCCGGTCGAACCGGTGTTGATTCTGGATGTGGTCCGCATCGAAAAACCATAATTACCGAATACAGATAAATCTCAAAAAGCCCGGTCACACCGGGCTTTTTTTGTAAAGCTAACACAATTTTAACATGCGCAAATGCCATAATTGGCGTATATAATCCTTATGAAAAGTAACGGGACAAATCATAATCTGGTAGTTTTTTCGGATTTCGACGGCACAATATCGACTCAGGATGTCGGCAACAGACTTTTCCACCATTTCTCTCAGGGAAAATCTGAGGAAACCGTCGGTAAATGGCAGCGAAATGAGATCGACTCGCGCCAATGCCTTATTGGTGAAGCCGCTTCGATGAGACCGTTTACCGCCGATGAACTGTTTGAGTTTATCGATTCATTTGAAATCGATACTTCTTTTCATGAATTTCTCTCTCTAATTCGCCGGAATGATATACCGCTCTATTTGCTGTCCGACGGTCTCGATTTATATATAAACCGCATATTGGCTAATAACAACATCAACGGTATTCCTGTGTTTGCCAATAAAGCTATCGTGACACCTGATGGATTTAAATTTGAGTTTCCATACTTCGAGCATTCCTGCGGCAGTTGTGCCAATTGCAAGGGCTATCATATCAAAACGCTTTGCCCGGAGGGTCACACTTCTATATATATTGGTGACGGCAAGTCGGATCTGTGCGCCCTGCCGGAGGCGGATATTATTTTCGCCAAAGATTACTTAGCTAATTACTGCCATGAGAAAAAAATAGAATTCTTGCCATTTGACAATTTTTCTGGTATAACAAAGCTGTTAACCGAGCAATTTCCCAATTTGATTTAATTTACACTGAGAAGGAAAATAATCGTGAAAGCAATAATCATGGCCGGAGGATTCGGGACCCGCTTGCGGCCCCTGACCATTAACATGCCCAAACCGATGGTACCAATCGGTAACCTGCCGATGATGGAACACGTCGTCAATCTCTGCCGCGAAAACGGATTCGATGAAATCATGACATTGCTCTTCTTCCAGCATGAAATTATCACCGACTACTTTAAGGACGGCCGAAAATTTGGCGTCAAAATGAATTATATGCTTCCCGATCAGGATTACGGAACAGCCGGAGCCGTACGCGCGGCATCCGATTTTTGCGACGAAACAACTCTTATTATTTCCGGCGACGTCCTGACCGATTTTAACCTGACCGAAGCTGTCGATTTTCACAAGGCAAATAACGGCGATGCCTCTATCGTACTCACGAGGCTCGAAAATCCGCTGGCCTATGGTATTGTTATCACCGATAAAAACAACCGCATCACCAGATTTATGGAAAAACCGTCCTGGGGCGAGATGTTCTCCGATACTATCAATACCGGAATTTACATTCTCGAACCGGATACGGTTAAACTCATACCGCCCAAAACAAATTTTGATTTTTCTCAAAATCTATTCCCCATCATGCTCCAGAAAGAGATGAATCTCCTCGGTAAGATATCGCAAGGCTACTGGCGCGATATCGGTAACATCGACGAATATACTCATGCCCAGCAGGACATCCTCGACGGGGATGTGACAATCTATCAAACCGATGAACGCACTGAGCAGGGTGATACTGTTGTCTATCAAGGAAAAAACGTGGATATCGCCGACAAAGTGACTTTTACCGGAACCGTTTTTCTTGGCGATGGCTCCCATATTGGCCGAGGTGCTATTATTGGAAACTCCATCATAGGAGCCAAGGTAGTGATTGGCGCGGAAGCCAAGATATCCGACACGACTATCTGGTCGGATACAAACATCGGCGACCTGACCTCAATATCAAGTTCCATCATTACCAATCGAGTACAAATCGGACGCGAATCATCTATTTTGGACCGGGCCGTTATATCTGATGATTGTAAAATTGGAGCCGGAGCCAGTATTCGAGCCAACTGCAAAATCTGGCCGGGAAAAATCGTCGATGAAGGCGCGGTCGTCTCATCATCCATTGTCTGGGGCGAAAAATGGAACCGTGAACTGTTTACCGATTCAAAAGTTTCCGGCTTGGGACTGACCGAAATAACTCCGGAAATGGCGGTTAAACTCGGAGCCGCTTTCGGAGCTTCTCTGGGACGCAATCAACGCATTGTCGCCAGTCGTGACGCTTCCGATGCCACCCGGCTGTTAAAACGCTCGATCATGTGCGGACTGATGGCCACCGGTGTTGATGTTGATGATCTCGAAATTCTCCCCTCACCTGTTTTGCGCCATGCGCTGAAAAACGGCAATTACGGCGCCGGAGTTTATCTCCGTCACAACCCGGCCAACTACAACATGGTTGATATAATTTTCCTCGATGCCTCCGGCCTTGACCTCCCGACCGCCAAAGCCAAGAAGGTCGAGCGTTCGTTTGCCAATGAGGATTTCCCGCGAGCTTCAATGGCCGAAACCGGCCATCTGGAACTGCAGGAAGGGCTTTTCAAAAACTATAAAGCGGAATTCCTCCGGTCCATCAACCGGGATAAAGTAAAACATAAAGATTTTCGCATCGTCATCGACTATTCCTATGGCTCGGCCGGACAGTTTTTTCCGGAAATAACATCAGCCCTCGGAATCGACGCTATTAGCTTAAACGCCTTCCCGAATCCATCGCGCGCCTCTGAGCATTCCCGCAGTTCCGATGAGAAGATCGGGCAGTTGTCCACTATTGTTACCGCTCTTTCGGCTGACTTGGGTGTCATGATAAATCCCGCCGCAGAAAAAATGACTGTAATCGATCGTACCGGAACAGCTATTGGTTCTCAAATGCTGCTTTTAATGATTACTGACCTATACCTTAAAAATCACAACGCCCGGCGCATAGCCGTTCCGGTCGCCGCCTCAATGGGTGTCGAGAAAATAGCAGAACGCTATGATGTTGAAGTCATCCGGGTACGCAACGACCATCTGGCGATGATGGATGCTCATATTCGTCAGGGAGCTGACTTTGTCGGTGGTACCCTCGGAGGTTTCATTTTCCCCGGATTCCAAATCGGAGCCGATGCTATGTTCGCGACGGCGCATCTGCTTGAAATGATGGCCAGTTCAGAACTTAATCTTTCCGATATGCGCGAAGAACATTCCGGCTATGTCCGCCGAACCGTATCGGTACCATGTCCCTGGGGCAAAAAAGGGCAGGTCATGCGAACCTTGATAAGCGAAACCGATAATAAGAACCGCCAGTTAATCGACGGTGTGCGAGTCTTTGAAGACGGCGGAACTGTCTTAGTCGTTCCTGACCGGCTCACGGCGGCCTTCACGGTTTTCGCCGAGTCCGAATCCGAAGATGCCCTGAAAGTCTTGATAGATCAATACACGGAGCTGGTCAAAGAATCACAGAAGTAAAGTATTTTAGACAAGTGTTACAAAAAAGCCCCGCACAATACGGGGCTTTTTGTTATAGGGATCTTTTATAAGGGGGTTCATGTTCCGGTACCCCACGGCTTTAGCCGTGGGTGTTTTTGTTTCCCATGGCTAAAGCCATGGGTTACCAATTATGTCCTACGTCACTCAGATCCCGCTAAGCGGGAACCAAATGAGACTTTAGACCACCCGACGAGGTAAGAACCTCTTACGGGATGGGCCACCGATCTAATCTCATGCTAAGATAAATGATCCGTCACTGCGAGAAACCTGAAGGGTTTTGTGGCAGTCTGTTTAGGATGTTGACAGATCGCCATGTCACCATGGCTCCTCGCGATGACGAATAGAACTGTTGTGTTCTTGGCACGTTATAGTCCCGGCTTGAGAGATGTCCACAGCTACTGGGAAAGCTAATATCACAATATGATTCTGGGATTCACACATGTTTCATCGTAGGGGCTGACTTTGTCAGCCCGAAAAATTTCATGTAGTGATTCCAGACGGGACGACAGAGTCGTCCCCTACCTCGAAAGTAATTAACCCGTCACTGCGAGGAGGCCGAAGGATATAGTCCTGCCTTGCGGGAGGTCCACATCTGCTAGGTACTATAAAAAAAGCCCCGTACAATACGAGGCTTTTATTAATTCTGGGGGTTCATCCCCCCTTACGCTATTGAGTTTTGTTCCGGGTTTTCTACCGCCGAACGACGCTCCTTATGGTACTTCACCGCCGCCGCAATGAAATCTCTGAACAACGGATGCGGCTTGGTCGGATGCGACTTCAGTTCCGGATGATACTGCACTGCTACATACCATGGATGATTCTCTATTTCAACAACCTCCACCAGTTTACCATCAGGCGACAAACCGACCAGTTTCATTCCGTCCTTGGTCACCATGTCGCGGTACTTATTGTTAAACTCATAACGATGACGATGACGGTCGGCAATTTCTGTTTCGCCATACGCTTTATACGTAAGGCTATCTTTTTCAATGACCGCCGGATACGAACCCAGCCTCATAGTTCCGCCCAGACCGGTAATCTTTTCCTGATCGGCCATGAGATGAATCACCGGGTTTTTCAGTTCGCGATAAAATTCAAACGAATGAGCGTCTTTCAATCCGCAGACATTGCGAGCGTATTCAATCACGGCACAGTGCATACCGAGACAAATCCCTAAAAACGGAATTTTATTTTCGCGGATAAACCGGATAGACTCAATCTTACCCTCAACTCCCCGTTCGCCGAATCCTCCCGGAATCAAGAGGCCGTCGATATCGTCAAGGAACTTGGCCGCTCCGCCTTTTTTGATATCCTCAGAAGAAACCCAGACCAGATCAACCCGGGCATCATTCTCGGCTCCGGCATGATAGAACGCTTCCATGATGGATTTATAAGCGTCCTTCAGATAGACATATTTACCGCAAATGGCGATTTTTATCCGGTTATTGGGATGTTTGATACGATTGACCAAATCTTCCCATTCGGTCAAATCCGGCTCGGGAGCCTCAATATTCAAATGCTTGAGAACGATATTGGAAAAATCATGCTCCTCAAACAGCAGAGGTACTTCATATATCGTCGAAGCGTCTATGGCTTCAATAACGTTCTTGCTCGGCACCGAACAGAACAGCGCTATTTTATTGCGGATATCATCACCTAACGTCTTGGCCGTACGGCACAAAAGCATATTCGGCTGAATACCGATCTCCCTGAGAGCCTTGACCGAATGCTGTGTCGGTTTGGTTTTTAGCTCGCCGGCCGCATCAATATACGGCACCAATGTCAGATGAATAAACATCGTATCGGACGGGTCGCCTTCCAGGCCCATTTGACGGATCGCTTCCATAAACGGTAGCGATTCAATATCACCAACAGTGCCGCCGATTTCAGCGATGATCACGTCAACGTGACCGTTGATTTTGCTCAGTTTTTTAATCGATGATTTTAGCTCAGCTGTCACATGAGGAATAACCTGTACCGTCGCGCCGAGATAATCTCCGCGCCGTTCGCGAGTAATAATGGTATGATAAATTTGTCCCGAAGTGACATTATTGTCCGAGCACATTGATTGATTGAGAAACCGCTCGTAATGCCCCAAATCCAGATCAGTCTCGGAACCATCATCAAGAACATATACCTCGCCATGCTGGAACGGATTCATCGTCCCCGGATCAACATTCAGATACGGGTCGAGTTTGAGAATATTGACCGAAAGTCCCCGTTTTTTTAGAAGTAATCCCAGCGATGCCGATGCTATCCCTTTTCCCAATGAGGATACTACCCCGCCGGTAATAAACACATATTTAGTCTTACGCTCCTCCACGTCTCTCTCCATCTATTTTAAAATATTGCCTATTTTTTCCAATACTTTCTTACTGTCAACTGACAGGATATTGGTGCGAGTAGTAAATAGTCGAATCCTACCCCCATTTTCCAAAATCCGAAGCTGCTCCAAAGACTCGACTTTTTCAGTCATGGCTCGGTCCCACAAGGCATAGTCCATCAAAGCCTGCTTACGATAAAAATATACACCGATGTGTTCCAAAAAACTATATAAATCAATTGACCGTTTTCTGCCCGGACGCTGAATGTATGGAATCGGTAATCGTGAAAACCACCCGGCATGGCTGTCTGCAGTCATAATGGTTTTTACAACATCAGGGTTGTTAATCTTCTTCTTCCAGTCCTTGCCGTCGATTTTGCGAGCCAGTGTCGCGAAATTGATTTTCCGATCGGCTATCATTTCCCGAATAACCCGATCAAGGATACTACCCTTTAGCCCTAGGTTGTCCGCTTGGATATTGACCACGATATTAGTCTTCATTTCCCGAACCGCTTCGGCCGCCCGCTCAGACCCATTTTTTGGTTTGGCTGAAGTCATAATCACGGCGCCGCCGAAACTGTTGACCGTCCGTCCGATTTCTTCCGAATCAGTGGCGATGAAGATTTGATTGATTAGTTTGGATTGAGTCGCCGCTTTCCATACATAATAAATCAGCGGCTTTCCTTTTAAAGGGAATAACACCTTGCGGGGAAACCGCTTGCTTTGCAGGCGGGCGGGAATAATGGCGGTCACATGGGACACTGTTATAAAATCCGAGGCACGATAATACAATTATCCTTTGTTCGAGAAGCGTTTTTAAGCGCGTCTTCTACATCCAGTGATTTGGTTGGAATATCATCGCGAAGCTGCCTTGGAGAAACATTCTCCTCAATCAGACTAATGTTTTCGGTGTTAACTTCGCTGAGCAAATCAAAATAAGTGATAATTTGAGAGAGTTCGGTTTTTAGAGACTCTTTTTCTGTGGGGGTTAATTTCAGCCGTGCCAGACCGGCCACACGCTCGACTTGCTCCATTGATATTGGCATAGGCTTAGTTATAAAAAATGCCCTCTTTAGTCAAGAAAAAAAACGAAATGCCATAAACAAAGCGCAAAATATCCTTATTTTTACTTTCATTTGGTTTTCTCATTTCAAGATGAACCAGAATTAATTTAATATATATTCATCTTCCTGCAAACAATGGGATGCCTAAAGTAAGACCAAACTAAACTCGTCAGATTTTAAAACTATACCCTTTACCGGTGGTAACGTATTGATATGGCATTAGTTACGGCCTTGCCTTTAACGGGAGATCACTTTTCAGACTCTATCACATTAAAAAAACCGATCTCCGGTTGTTAATATAAGCGGTAATCCGCCGATATCTTAAGTAAATGTTGCAGATTGAAACAAAAGGTAATGTTAGTCTATGAGTGATCTTTCACTGCTTGTGCCAAAGTGTCCTTCCACAGATGATTATCAATCGCTTCCCTGGATCGCACAGAGGCTCACGCACAAGTTACGAAATCCTCTGAGTGTAATCACGACCGCTGCCAGCCAGATTGAATTGACTCCTGATGAACCAATTGGTGAAGACGAATTGTCATTTATTCGCAGTATAATAGAAGCAGCCGATTCACTCAACGACGTTCTCAAGCGTTTTACCCTTTTTGCCTGCCATAACAATAATACTCAAATACAGATTGATCTAAACGAACTGTGTCAATCCCGCTTAGCCCATGCCTCCGACCGCGCCTCCGGGCAATCAAGCTCGGTCAATGCAGAATTCGTTTCCAGTACCGACGACCTGTTTTTCAATGGTGATTCCGAAATTATTTGCGTGATGATAGATAGTCTCCTTGAAAATGCCTTTGAGAGTATCACCAATATTTCAGGCGGATCTATAAAGCTATCCGTTTGTTCACAGGACAATAGTATCACCATAGAAATCCGTGACAATGGTTCCGGGATTCCTCCCGAACAGTTGCCTCTGGTTGCCTGTCCATTTGTTACAACCAAACCGGGTAAAACCGGGCTCGGGCTATCTATTGCCGACCAGGCTGTGCGCCGTCATAACGGTAATATGCGTATACAATCAGAAAAACACATTGGTACGACCGTAACTATTACTCTTAATACCGGAACTCATAAAAGGAGTGGTAATGCCCTCGATTTTGATAGTTGATGATGAACCCGGAATGCGGAATATGCTTTTCAGGTTATTTACAAAGAATGGATTTGATACCTCTGTAGCACAGGATAAAAAAGAAGCCATCATTCATCTTGAATCACAGGTTTTTGATTTAGTGTTAACCGATCTCCGCCTGGGTTCAGATTCAGGGCTTGATATATTAATGAATTCCAAGCGAATCCATCCAGAAACCGAAGTTATTATTATGACCGCCTACGGAACCGTCGAAACCGCAGTTCAGGCAATTCTAAACGGCGCCTCGGATTATATCACCAAACCATTTAAAAGCGCTGAAGTTGTTTTCAAAGTAAATAAAGCTCTAGAACATATCGACCTGAGACATACTATCCGTTACCTACGGCAGGAAGTTGCTCATCAATTCGGGTATGATAATATCATTGGAACCTCAAAGATTATTGACAATCTGAAATCGGTCATCGATCGAATAGCCGGAATGAATATCTCGATTCTGATTACCGGGGAATCAGGTACCGGCAAAGAATTATTCGCCAAGGTGACCCATCATCATAGTGACCGCCGTGACAAGTCATTCGTTCCCATCAACTGCTCCGCCATCCCGGAAAATCTCTTGGAATCCGAGTTATTCGGACACGTTAAAGGCTCCTTTACTAATGCCATTACCAATAAAAAGGGTCTTTTTGAGGAAGCTGAAGGCGGCACGATATTCTTAGACGAAGTCGGCGATCTGCCCTACCCGCTTCAGGCAAAAATCCTGCGCGTTTTACAGGAAAAAGAAGTCCGTCCGGTGGGAGGCAATCATTCCCGCAAGATTAATGTTCGAATCATTGCCGCGACTAATGCTGATTTGAGTAAGATGGTCAGCGAGGGCACCTTCCGCGAGGATCTTTATTACCGGCTCAATGTAATGCCAATACTTATTCCAGCACTCCGGGAACGGCCCGAGGATATTCCGGCGCTGGCAGAATACTTTTTGAAGAACATTTCCAAAGAATACAACCGGTCACCGATTACATTGTCGGCCGACGGTCTCGAATTACTTCTCAAGCACAACTGGCCCGGCAACGTCCGGGAGTTGGAAAATACTCTCAAACGGGCAGTGGCTCTTTCGGGGCGCAATCAGATTCAATATGAGGACATTATCTTCATTTCACCGAGAGAAACACAATTGACAACTCATCCAACTATTTCATTAAGTACCCGCTCGTTGCAGGATGGTCAAAAACTGCAAATACTGAAATCGCTTGAAGAGAATAACTGGAATCATTCATTAACCGCCAACCAACTGGGCATAGGACGAACGACTTTGTGGCGAAAAATAAAGAAATTTAATTTGGCCCAGCCGGCCAAAATGAAATAAATCCTAAAATCAAGGGGGCCTTTGTATGGCGGATTTGTGGAATCATCAATGCAGTGTGGAGTCATTAATGAACCAGCCGACTTATCAAAAAGAAACACCTTATTCGGACACTAAAATAGACCCCAAAGGAATTGATACGCTTCTAAGACAAACAATAGCCAAACTATCGCGCTTTTTCAGTATTGAAAAAGCCTCGCTGTCGCACTTTAATCCAAATCAAAACAACCTTCATGTTACACACATATACAAAAGACGCCGATGGAACACTGGCTTGACCTTAATCATACAAAACAATAACTCAAACATGTATCAGGTTCTTATGCAAGGATATCCTGTAGCTGACAATTATCCTGATCATATATCATCAAACATTATTGAGAGAAAAATAATACTCTCTGAGAGAACTAAGTCGGTCTTGATTATTCCGCTTATGTATGACTGCCAAAAAGTAGGACTCCTGACTTTATCATCTGAGAGCGAAGGCGCCTTCGGTACATATATTGACGGGCTTGGCGAGGGGATAGTAGCTGAACTCACCGCCGGACTATATATCAACCAAGCATTCAACGCGGCGTAGCATTGAGTTATTGGAAGCATTACGCTATTGAGCCTGTTGATAAACTCCATGCTCGGAATAGAATAGTTACCCTCATCTACCCCTGTCATTCCCGAGAGTCCGCACGTTAGGCGGACGAGTCGGGAATCCAGAAAAACAACAGTGAACCATATACCCGTTTTTGTATTTAAGGGGCAGATGGGACATCTGCCGCCCACATAATAATATTTTAAGTTCAGTTCGTGTAACTATTTAGCCTGAAATACCCAGCGACTACCTTGGTCGTATTCATCGCGCAATATCAGATTCAATTGACCCGCATGATGCTGAATATGACGCATAATGTACAAGAATAATTCATCTAACCTGACATCGGCTTTCCTGAATTTATAAACCTCAGACGCTTTCTCAACCGTCATAGACTCTATCCTTGCTCTGGCTTTTTCCCGGCCAAAATTCAGATAAGTCAACAACTCCTCTTTGGTATAAGCTCGCGCGGGTATTATCCCAGCCGGATCCATCTCCTCAAGACCAAACGGCTCCGGCGGATGAAAACTATCATGATCATCCGACATATAATAGTCCAGCCAGAACAGAGCGTGGAAAACATCATACCAGTATTTTACCCTCCTGGCTCGATCATCCCATCGTTCATCAGGGCATTCCGTTATACAGTTCTCAAGAGTATCGATTGCGGCGCCAAGTTGTCGCCAGACCATCTCTTTGCAAGTGGCATCCATAAAATATTCCTGCTGTTTTTTATTTCTTACAATCTATAGTTATTTTACTCTATCAGCAAGTTAACCGTTAAAAATGTGATACGGAGATTCCAAAACATTATCAACTTGACTTTACCTCCGACTCGTAACTTTATATAACTACTATCGCTGGGTCACACCGCACCGTTGGCACGCCAAGACCCAACGAAACAATACAAAAAATAATGACCTATTCTGTCGGCTATAGTCCCAATATAGTTGAGGGCTTGGCCCCCGCCGCTGGCAGGAGTGTGGCCCGACGGTATAAATAAAACAATCAGGCCCAAGAAGGAGAACCTTGTGGAGTCAAAAACCGTAGCGCAATCTCGTACCATCAAAGCCATGCTCGTTCTTCCTCCCGATTCCAATGTGCTGGGCACCATGTTTGGCGGCATGGTCATGAACTATATTGACGACATCGCCTCGATAGCCGCCTACCGCCATGCCCGTCAGCAAGTCGTCACCGCTTCGACCGACTCGGTCGATTTTCTTCATGCTATCAATGTCGGTGAAATGATCTGTATGGAAGCCTTCGTGACCTGGACGCATAATACCTCGATGGAAGTCTATGTAAATATCATCAGTGAGAATCTGAAGACTGCGGAACGTAAGGTTTGTGCCTCGTCGTTTTTGACTTTTGTTGCTATTGGAGAGGACGGTAAAACCATTCCGGTATTGCCGGTGATTCCAGAGACTGATTTCGAAAAAGAACTCCACCAGAGCGCCCCTGAGCGTTACCAGCGGCGGCTTGAGCGCCGCAAGCATTCCAAGATGCTCGCCAAAAAGTTTACATCTAAGAGATTGTAGAAAGCTGTTGGTCAAAACCTACCCACTGCGTGGGGCACTATAGCCCCGTAGGTCAGGAGCCCCGTGCTCCTGACATTGCCAATCGCAGGTTGGCATTCACTTAATAAATTATTGGGATTGAGTGAATATTACTCACCTGTGTTGTTATAGTAATAAAGGACAAATAAGAAAATGAAATGTGAAATTCATTCGAGAGAAAATGCTGGAATAATGCTTCTGGAGGCTGCGGATTATAGCGATAACTTTTTGTATGAAAAAGCGGTTCCTTTGTTAAAGCATTTACTTGAATACCACACGGATACAATTGAAGAATGGAACATTAGCCTTCATCTTGATGAAAGTTATTACTACCTTAATAAGTATAAGGACTGTCAAAAATACTTAATAAGATGTTTAAAGCTACTTCCCGATGATGAGAAAATATCAACACCCTATTTGCTCTGTTATCAATATCTCGGCTTTTCCTTCTATCATCAATCCCAATACGGAAAAGCTTTAATCAATTTGGAAAATATTTCAGATCTTCTCAGCATATATGAAGACGAAGAGCGATATTCAGACCTCTATTTATATTATCTCAATAGGGGTAGAACTTATATGTGTCTGAAAAAATTCAGTGAGGCAGTTCTTGATTTTGAGGATGCCTATAAAGCCAATTATAAAGAATCTCAAATAACGGATGACTATGAATCATCCTATGGAGAAAGCTTAGTAAATCTTGAATTAAGTCGTGCTTATACTTACATGCACGATTATACCAATGTCGCGAAGTATATAAACAGTTAATGTGGCCGGCAGACTATAGTCCTGCTATGCGGGATGTCCTCATCGGTAACAGCAACACTTTCACTACCAATTCGATTCAAATCCCGAAGATAGATTCTTTAGTAAACACCATCAAAAAGGGAAACTGATGAAAACAGCAATCTCACAGAGACGAGATCTATCCTCTGAACCGCTAAATCTTAATTCAAAAAATAAAAACCTTAAAAGTGAGCAAGCACAGGGTACTCGTCAAAGACGAGTGAAGCCAATTCGCTATAACGCTCTGTGTGATAAGAAGTAACGAGACTTTTTTGTTTAGGACAGGAAGACCTCCCCTTCGCCCCCTCCTTACCAAGGAGGGGGATGGGGGTGGTTAGCATAACGATTTATAATTGTTCAATCGCATGGTGGCAGACCAAGAAGCATAAATCAAAGAGACTAAAACCAACATTACATTTTATCTTTCAAATAATCTTTGGCTGCTTCAAGCTGGGTGTCAATTCCTTTTGATAATAATTCTTTGTTCAATGCGATTTCAATATCAGGGATTACTCCCTGACCTTCAAGCATTATCCCTTGAACTGTTTTAACGGAAAAGATTGGATGAACCAAACACAAACTATCATTTAGAAATATTAAATCCCCGCCCATGACGGCGCCGGGCGTTTGCGCGCCAATAATTGTTGCCCGGTTAAGAGACTGCATGGCCGCCGGAAACATCTCAGCCGCCGAAATACTAACTTCGTCAACGAGTATCACAACCGGTCCCGTCAATGTATCATGGCTTCCATAATAATAAAGCGTATCATCATTGTGCCGGGTACCAATGATAGCCGCCGCAACTGTATCTGCAAAAAACCTTCCGCCGATAGCTTGCTGGGCGGATGTTGAACCGCCATTATTTCCCCGGAGATCAAGAATCAACCCTTTTGAATCGGATAACGAATCCAGAGCGGCGAGAACCTCTGTGGGATTCTCCGGTTGAAAAGCGTTAAAACGCAAGTACCCAACCTCATTCTCCAGTTTTCTCCACTCACACTCAAGATATATCGGAGGAATTTCGGGGGCGAGTACGATAGAATTCTCGCGCGCAATGCGAATGATTTTTTGAGATTGAACGCTCCCATTAACGTCCTCGTATTCGATTTGGAATGTCGATTCGGGTTGCCCATATAGATGCCTCAGAACTTCCTCGGTTTGCAGAAAATGCTTATAACGGTTATTGTAGGGAGGCATCAGTGATGCCTCTGATATTATTTCCTCGACGGGATAACCGTCTATTGAAACAAGCTCACATCCCGGTTGAAGTCCGGATTTCTCAACCTGAGGATTATCTATCCGGGTTACAATAACTTCATCATCAAGAATGCGTATATCAAATCCCGGGCTTCCCGGTTGGAACATATAGGGAGACGCTTTTTGCTGAATTTCTGATATTGGCCCGATGAAGGTGTGCGAGACATTGAGTTCAAACAGCATCTTATTGATGAGACTGCATATTTCGGAATCGGAAGTAATGCCACTCAGGTTCTGCTCATAAGTACTCTTGATGCTCTCCCAGTTTTTACCGCCGAAGGCGCTGTCAGGAAATGTTTCATTTACAGTTTGCCATACAGTATTGAAAGTCTCTTGCCGGCTGTCATCATTGGCGCATGAAATGATGGTTAGAATAATGATGATTACGATAAATGGTCTGATAATATTCATGCATGAAATTAGCTCGTCGCCGGCATTATGTCAATTGAATTTAGTAGTAGGAGAGTTCGCTCACTATGTGGGTATTATAGCCTGTCACCTTTACGAGTACTTATCGTGCTTCGCACGAATGTCAGGATCACGAGCTATAGTGCCCACGCAGTGGGTAACTATCCTGCCATTGCTAGCCAGCGGTTGCCATCTCCCTGTCATTCCCGAGAGTTCCGTAAAACGGGACGAGTCGGGAATCCAGTAGTGAGATTGACCGAACTCCGCTCTGGATACCCGTTTTCACGGGTATGACGGTGCTTAGAATGTAGTAGTTGAAAACACGCTTCCGCGTGTTACCCCCCCCGTTTGATACGGTAAACATCCTTGCGATGCTCTTTGTGGGTTTTATTGAAAACATGACGACCGCGGCCGTCGGCCACAAAATATAAATACTCGGTTGAGGCAGGATAAAGCGTCGCCATGATCGCGTCCATTCCGGGTGAGCATATTGGTGTCGGCGGCAACCCTTTGTGCAGATATGTATTATAGGTTGACGGGAAACTATAATCTTTGACCATCAGCTTTCGGTCGAGACCTCCCATCGCATAAATCACAGTCGGGTCAGCCTGCAGCCGCATTCCGATGTCGTAGCGGTTGCGATAAACTGACGCAATCGTCGGATACTCGTCCGGCATACATCCCTCAAGCTCGATAATCGAGGCCATATTCAGCATGTCGTTGATAGTATACCCCATCTCCCCGGCCCGTCTCCGGATCGGTTCGTCGATGCGGGAAAACAACTGATGCGACATCGCCTCAATCGCTTCGGCGGCGGTGACTCCCCAGGCGAAACGATATGTTTCAGGGAACAGAAATCCTTCCGCAAACCCTGCGTCAATGCCCAGGGTCAACAGGTATTGAGAATCCCGAACCAGAGAATCGTAACGTTGACGGTTAACCCCGCATTTTTGATGAAGCAATTTGGAGATCTTCTTAAGATTATATCCTTCCGGTATTGTTATCGATAAAACAGCGATATCGCCTTTCCATAGTTTTCGGAAGACGTTATAGTTCGATGTGCGAGTATTGAAATCATAACGGCCTGGAATGATTTTCTTATCGATACCGATGAGAAT
The DNA here is from genome assembly GCA_023138975.1 of Candidatus Zixiibacteriota bacterium. Taxonomy (GTDB): domain Bacteria; phylum Zixibacteria; class MSB-5A5; order GN15; family JAAZOE01; genus JAGLON01. The sequence continues at coordinate 195,376 of JAGLON010000018.1, read as the reverse complement.
CCCAACTTTGGAAAATATCCACGGCGTTGAGACAATCTCCCGGTCATCGAGTTTGACAACGACCTTATAAAACGGATCTCCATGCTCGACCATAATCGAAGCCGGGTATATATCATGTCGCGCAAAAAGCCACCAGCAACCGGAAATAATTCCAACTACCAGCAGGAGCGTGAACAGCATTATATATTTTTTTACTTTACTCATCCTGTTTAATACTCGACTCTAATATTCCAAAAAGTTTCGCGACCGGACTCAGCATAAGAATAAACAGTGTCCAGAACCGGTAATGAATTTTCACCCAGACGGTTTTTCTGAATCTGGCTGGCAGCGGCACATCATTATTTTTGTTAGCTTTAGTCATTATATCGGCAATTTTATTCTTGTCACACACCACTATTCCGGTCAAGGAATGACTGAAGAACAATCGCGGCGGCGATACGATCAATTATTTCTTTATTCCCTTTTATCTTTTTACCGTGCGAATGCAGTACTTGTTTCGCTTGTACCGAGCTTAACCGCTCATCTTCATAAGTCACCGGTACATCGGTTGTATCTTTTAGAAGCTCCACAAACTCATCAACCAAAAGCGACAATTCCGACTCGTCCCCGGACATAGAAATAGGATTTCCAACAACTACTCCAACCGGCTCATACTCGACAATCAAATCGCCTATTTTTTCGACGGCCTGACCCATTGAGTCTATTATGAGCGTATCGAGCGGTCTGGCAATCACTCCCATCGGATCCGACACGGCCACGCCGACTCTCCGGGTGCCATAGTCAATCCCTAAATATCGTTTATTTTCCATCGATAAAATAGTACGGAAATGAAGAGGCTAAGTCAATTACGGATACGGCGCAGACAAAAAAATACCCCCGTGCCGAAGAGGCACGAGGGTACGAAACAAGCTGTGATTTCAGACAAAGCTTGATTACTTCAGCATGACCATTCTCTTGGTAGCGGAGAATTCTCCAGCTATAACCTTGTAGAAATAGACACCTGTAGCAACCGTGCTGCCGGAATTGTCCTTACCATCCCACACGATTTCAACGTTTCCAGCATTGGCAAAGCCACTGAAGGAACGAATCTTCTGACCGGCAATGTTGTAAATCTCCAATGAATAATCGGAGGCAACAGGAACGGCCAACTTGATTGTCGTTGTCGGGTTGAACGGGTTAGGATAATTCTGGTTCAAGGCCAGTACATTAGGCAAACCAAATTCATCATCATCGGCATCAAGAGGATTTCTGACTTCGACTGTCCCGGCTGAGAAGTCAGGAAAGACCAAGCTCTCTCCCAGAGAATCGCTAATTTCCATACGCACCCATATATCAAGGCTCTGTATGGTTGTCAAACTATTTACCGAGTCCACGTAAATAATATGATCCGGGGACGATGGAGAGATCGTGAAGTAAATATTGGCCAGCAGTCCCTGAGAATCCTCAATCAGTGGTAGACCGGCGCTGGGAATATAAGTGATCCGTAAAAACTGCCCCGGGTTATCGATATGGGTCAGGGGAGACATATTCGGCTTTATGAGTGTTCCTGCGTAAGATACCGAATCGATATTAAGGTAGGTATTGGAGAACTGAAGCGGTACGGTAAGAGACGCAATCCTGACGTCATTGTTGTTAAGGTAAACGGGAACAACAACTTGATCTCCCGGAGCGCCTGTCGCAGACCCAACCGATATATCAACAGCGAAAACCGGTGCGGCAATTGTGCAAAGTGCGAAAACTATTGCAGCCACTGTGAAATGCTTTAGCATATGTTTCATGATGTCGGTCCTTTCTACTCCTCTATCATTATACGATATATTCTCTCAATAGTATGTCGTTCAATAAGTTCTTCATATTCTGAAGTGTATATATTGCAAAGCCTGTGCCGGAATCAAAAACAGGCAAAATGGTGGCAAAACCATTGTCAAGTCAGATTGGAAAGTAGATTTGAAAAGTTTGGCATTATCCTAATAAGTTTTATTATTTGAGCCAATTTCAGATATGTCATTCCCGTGAAAACGGGAATCCATGCCCAAGCAAAGTCAATCTCCGCATGGACCCCTGCTTTCGCAGGGGAGGCACTCTAATACTCAAATTATCATTTTGTCATTCCCGTGCAAACGGGAATCCATGCCCAAGCAAAGTCAATCTCCGCATGGACCCCTGCTTTCGCAGGGGAGACACTCTAATACTCAAATTATCATTTTGTCATTCCCGTGAAAACGGGAATCCATGCCCAAGCAAAGTCAATCTCGGCATGGACCCCTGCTTTCGCAGGGGAGACACTCGTCTACGACGAGTACTTCGCGTTTTTCATCCGGAAAATGGCTTTGTTTTTCATATTAACGTATATTTTTTGAGACCTATTTCCTTAAAAAGTCTCGTTACTGATTACCATACAGGGCGTTACGAGGAATTGGGTTTGCTTGCTCATTTTTTAAAGTTTTTTTGTTTTCGGCTTTGTGTAAATTGCCAGAAATAAGCAAGATTGAAAGTTGGTCGTTTTGGCGATTGAATTTGATTTGGTTTTTACAGGCGAGCATAATGGTCTCTCCGCTATAACATATAAGGATATCTATAAAAAGATGAGCAATTCGAAATCACCAACGAAGTTGTGGCGAAAATGTGTGTATGTTATTAGTAGATGATTTGTGGCTACAGTGTACCGCACCCATTGGGTGCGAAATTAGTCGACTTGCTATCAATAAGGAAAAACCCACGGCTGAAGCCGTGGGATACCGGGTAGAAGAATTTCAGGCAGGCGAAGCCGTTTCGCGCAGAGCGCGAATTGGATGAGATTGCATTAACACACCCCGCCCTGTCGGGCACCCCTCTCATAGAGGGGACGATGTTGCATTTTGCGCGGTGAAATGACCCGTTTGAAAAACAGTTGGCAATGTCAGGATCACAGGCTATAGTACCCACGCAGTGGGTAGGTCTTGACCTTCTCTTTATTATTGAGCCAATAGAAAAAATAGATAACTTGATATCCAAAGCCATTATTTTGACTTATATTATAGCTTGAATAAGTCAAAAAACACGGACTAGTCAATGAAAAGCAATTCTTACAATGATCAAAACTACACAATCAACCCAATCATAGTCACTGCATTGGGATTGATGCTGGTTCTCGTACGTTTCATTCACCTGGTTCTTCCAGAAGGTCGTATTTGGGGATTTAATCATCTGCAGTTTTTACCGGATGCTACCCTGATTCCTTATCTCTGCTGTTTTCTTCTTTTGTTTCTGTTTCTAATTAAGAGTTTTAACAAGGCGGTTCTTCAACTTTTTGAATCTCTCGGATTTCTATTTTCCGGTAAGAAACAGATCAAGTGGATGCTTTTTTCAGTAGTCCTTATGATTCTTTTCTGGATCCTTAAGATGCCGACTCATTTTCTGGGAGACGGATATACTGTTATCGGTCACATCGGGAGCGATAACCCGGTCATGTATAAGTGGACGGAAATCGGATCGATTGCTGTTGTCAAACTTGTCTATTCAATATTACCGGTTGCCGGCAAAGAGGGAGGCGAAACCGCCTTTGCTGTAGTCTCTGTCTTATCCGGAGGCGTTACTGTTTTCTTCCTGTGCGGGATAGCTTTTGAGATAACTCAGGAGAATATCAATCGACTATTTATTCTTGCGCTTTCAATTTTCAGCGGGTGGATGCTCCTGTTTATGGGGTATGCTGAAAATTATCCGCTTCTGTGGGCATCAATATCCGGTTATGTTTATTTTTCACTGAAGTATATAAACAAGAACTGCGGAATTATTTGGCCGGTATTGTTAGCCTTGCTTGCTATTGTGATGCATCTGCAAAGCCTGTTTTTCCTTATCTCAATGCCAGTATTATTAATTGCGATTAATCCAGGTAGAAAACTCTTCGAGAAATACAAAACTATCTTCCTGATCGGGGCATCTGTTTTAATTGCCGGGGGTGCCGTCTTATTCTTCTACAAATACTTTACGTCGCCCGGATTCGAAGTTCATTTTCTGCCATTATTCTCAGGGCGGGCTCCTGCGACGGAGTATGCACTGATTTCTATTTCGCATATGCTTGATATTATCAATGAATTCAGCCTCTTGGTTCCTCTATGGCCAATATTACTCTACTTTGCTATAAAAAATCGAAAAGCCAACGGCAAATCTCCAGCCCGCAATTTCCTATGGGTATTTTTTATCGGAGGTTTAGGTTTGATATTGATCCTCGACCCCCGAATTGGTATGGGACGAGATTGGGACTTGTTTTCTCTATGCGGTTTTGCGCTGTTGCTTCTTTTGTTGGCCTCAATGAATTTTGGTAATACACGCCATAAGCAGTTTATTCCGGCCATTACGATTCTGTCATTTCTCTTAATACTACCATACTTTTTTGTTAATTTGCAGACTAAACCTTCCATAGATTACTACACATACTTATTGAAACTTGATACGCCAAAAAGCAAAACCGGGTATGTGGTTTTACAGGACTACTATTTAAATTTGGGCGATTCTGCTCAGGCAAATAGTACTCAAATGCATACGCGCCAGATTTTTCCAGAAATAACCTATCTGCGACAGGCCGAAGGGCTGAATACTGCGGGAAAGTATGCTGAAGCGCTGCCATTGGCTCATAAGCTTGTTAACATCGAACCCTACAAAGCGGGATCTTATGCTCTACGAGGAGTAACCTATTTAAATTTAGGCCAGTTAAAAAAGTCTGAATCTGATCTTAAACTTGCACTGGAATTTGAACCTTACAGTTCAATAAATCATGCAAATTTGGGCGTTCTATATTTTAAGATAAAAGATTATTATAGAATGTTTCAGTATTATAACAAGGCTCTGAAGATTGATCCTGAGTATCACCGAGTGACAGAAGCAATGGCAACAGCATATTTCACATTACAGAAATATGATTCGGCGTTGGTGTATTATGAAAAAATGACATCTGTGCTTCCAGAAAGACTAGAGAACTATGTATTAGCAGGGTACAGTGCTTATTATGTTAAAGATGGCAAAAAGGCAGAGAAATATTTGACTTACTATCTTGAGCAAGTACCCGACAGTCCTCAAAAAGATAATATCGAAAAAGCGTTAAAATCAATGAAGTAAAGAGTAGGTTAGAGCAGTTTGTACCGCACCCATTGGTGGCGAAAAATGGTCTGAACATTTTCTATAAAAAGTGGATTCTATTTTCCCTGTAGGGGGCGACTCTGTCGACCCGGATGGAATCACAGCCAAAGTCTTTTCGGGCTGACATAGTCAGCCCCTACGAAGAGGATTGACCATAAAAACAAAGTTATCCTCTGATGGCAGGCGGGAATCTAGGTTGCCAACCTTTGGTTGGCAATGGCAGGTTCCTAAGGGCTATTGTGCCCATGTAGGGGGTGAACTTGCCCTACCGACTGTCAAGACCGCAGGGGTCTTGACCTACCGAATTTCATAATGGAGTTTTGTGCCTGGCAGGCTATTGTCCTGCGTTGCGGGATATCTACATCTGCCGGGATATGACCAGTTACAATGGCAGAACAATGTCGAAACCCCCCTCCTTACTAAGGAGGGGGATGGGGGGTGGTTAATTATAAAATCATCTTTTTAGTAGTAGGCTTTGCCTGAAAAGGGAGTATCCCTGTCAGAAAAAAAGTTTATATCTTCAGGCAGGCGAAGCTGTGCCGTATAAAAGCAAACTCATGATTATAAAACCCAGGTCATCTACGCGTTCCCGCATTAAAACGCGGGATTAAGATAATCTAACTCGTTATAACTCGTAAGATTTTCTAAATAGCCTAAAAAAGGGGGGGCATCCTCCCTTATTCCCAGTGGGTTTTGACGTGCACAAATTTTGTCTTGTTGCGCCGCCACGTCATGAATACAACTTCTTTGTCTTTGCTGCTCTCAATCTCGGCCATGATGGTCTTGAAGTCCTCAACCGAGACAATCTCGTTGCCATTGATTTGCGTGATGATAAGACCGGTACGGAGACCTCCGACCGCGGCCCATCCGCCTTGTTCGATTTTCTCGACGATGACGCCGGAGATTTCGTCCTCTTTTAGATTACGGGCATTATAGTCGGCAAAAACCATATCCCGTACCGTCAGGTCGAAGTTTTCATCTTCATGCTTGGGAGCGTCACTGCGAGCGCCCGGCCGTTCGGCCAAAACGATGGTAACTTCATTCGAATCCACTTGATTGTCACCGGGACGAATATAGAGCAGTGTAATTTCCGAGCCAGCGCCTAATTCGGAAACTTTCTTTTGGAAGATAGAAATGTTTTCATCTTCCGTAACATCAATTGATTCGCCGTTGAGTTTGATCAAGAAATCACCGGCTTTCAGACCGGCCTTTTCCGCGGGAGAATTATCGATTATATCCGTTAGGATAATCCCGCCGTCAACTTTGACATCCCAGAATTCAGCAATTTCCGGGTCGAGCGCCTGAAGTGAAATTCCCATCCAGCCGCGTTTTACTTTATCCTCTTCGGGCGGGTTATTGATGATTTTCTCAAACCGCTCCAGAGGCATAATCCCGACCGGATTGCCGAAAACGTTACCGTAATCAAAGCGGGTATAAGACGGTACCTGTGTTACCGGGGTGATAATACCGATCATCTCTCCTTTGGCCGTAACGACCGGAGACAGAACAAACTCCTGAGGCAGTTCACCGGTGAGATAGAATTTTTCCGGTTTAGTCAGGACCGAGGTGATTCTGGTTTTGGTCAGTTGATATTTGGGATTGTAGCTTTTCGGCAGCATCCAGAAAACGTAAACTTCCTCACCCAGCCGCAATGATTTATTTTTAAGCTCTACTGCTTTCAGGTTTTTCATGGCCGAATCGGGGAGACGGCAAAACGCGATTAGACTGTAATCATCAACGCCGATATACTCGGCATCATACGTGTTGTCGTTATAATCCGTGATTTTGATGGATTTCGGTTTATCAACCTGAGGCGAGCCGTACATGTCGGTTGCCAGTCTTCCGGCTCCCAATGATGTCCCGTCGAAGATAACAATATTGCCGTTGATAATGATGCCGGGGACACGTCCCTCGATATCTTCGGACTGACCCATAAAATTCATCTCGGCCTTATATTCCACCGAAACGAGGTGCGGGTTCACTTTATCAAACAGCTTTTGGAAATTAGCGTCTCCGGCCCAAAGAACTGAAACGGACAGCATCGTGATTATTAGAACAAACAGCTTATTTTTCATCGTCTTCAGTATCCTCTTCGTTGTCCAGTTTCATCAGGACCAGGCGGCGGGTTTCGCTACGATTAATCGTCAGAAGGATTTTTTCCGCTTCCTGCATTTCATCATAGGTTGTTTTTAGTTCATCGAGGCTGTTGACCGGTTTATTGTTTAGCTCCATGATAACATCGCCTCGATGAAGACCTCCGCTAAAGGCGGCACCGGCCATTGCCGATTGAGTCACAAAAACGCCCAGAGTATCATCGAGTCTGCGATCGATAGCCATTTGATTGGTAATCGCTTTGGCGGTGAAACCCCATTTCTCGAAATCGAAATCATCACCCTGAAGAGCGCCCAGCGCTCTCGGAATAATCTTTATAACTTTATCATCACCGTTATGAAGAACAACTTCAACTTCGGTATTGGCTGGAGAAGATGCTATAATCTGATAAAAGGCCGGCAATTCTTCCTCAAACCGGGCCGATACATCATGGCCATTATATTTCAGGATAATCTGTCCTGCCTTCAGTCCCGCTTTCTCAGCTGGTGAGCCGGGGTCGATTGAGGCTATCAATACGCCGCGGTTAGTTTCGGTTCCGAAGAATGATTCCAGATCCTGCAGCGGTTGAGCGTGAACGCCAATCCAACTGCGGTCAACCTTTCCGAATTCAATTAGCTTGGCCGTTACTTCCTTGACGATATCAACCGGAATCGAAAAGCCTATGTTTTCGGCAAAGAAAACGCCTCGGGTATTTATCCCCATGACTTCGCCATCAAGATTTACTAACGGTCCGCCGGAGTTGCCGGGGTTGATGGCCGCGTCGGTTTGCAGCCAGGTATTATACTTACCGGTTTTTTCACCGGAGGGAAGTCTTATATTGCCGGGGAAGAAGCGGTTTAAAGTCGATATTACGCCCTTGGACAGCGAGCGGGATAGAGCCAGAGGAGAACCCAGTGCCAGCACCGTTTGTCCAACTTGCAAGTCGCTTGATGAACCGAAGACAGCCGGGTCAAGCTTGCCGGAATACTCTGAAAGGTCTAATTTGATAACGGCCAGATCGGTGGCCGGATCGCCTCCGATAAGGACTGCAGGAACCTGCTCCCTGTCATGCAGGGTGCAGATGATCCGCTCGGCTCGGCCGGCAACATGATAGTTGGTTACAGCGTAGCCGTCGGCGGAGATAATGATTCCCGAACCGACCACGGAATGTTTCTTTTCCCGGCCGGTAATGTAGTCGATTACCACCGGCTGAATATGAATAAGCGCCGGTAAAACACGGTCACGAGCGCTATAAATTTCCTGCTGATACGGCGATACCGCAAAGACTGGAAATGGTAATAACAGACAGATGAGAAGAGTAACACTAATACAGACTTTCATTTAGTCTCCTTAAAACTATTCGGGTCTTCCACAAGAACTGGTTTCATTTCCCGATTAACAACAAAAACAATCATTACAAGTTATAATCGGCAAATGGGGTGAATGTTCCGAGCTTTTTGGCTGCAATATTAGGACGAAAAAACAGTTGCTTAGTCCAAATATTTATATATATTATCTGCTCGGAAAAGCCGAAGTGATGGAACTGGTAGACATGCTGTGTTCAGGGCGCAGTGTCCTTACGGGCGTGAGGGTTCGAATCCCTCCTTCGGCATAGATTTGAAAGCCCTTTTGAGTAACCTCGAAGGGGCTTTTTTGTTCTGTGGTTGAGAGTACTCTTATTGGCTTTACAGTCTGAAGAAAAAGCTCTATTGACAGAATCACAATTGCATATTATATATAGATACAAGTATCACTTTTCTCCGCATGCAATTATTGCGTTGCGGGGCATCAAAAGAGCACACGAGACAATACCAAGTTTGGGGCATTTGGGTAGGCCTATCCGTTTATACTGGGGCAAATCGATTTGCGGACATCTACTAGTTATTCACCCATCGGGGGATATTATGAAGATATTTACCATCCTATTAGCTATGGAGAAATCCTACATGCGAAAATTGCTGATGACACTCACAATATTAACCGTTTTTATGATTTCAACGCCCACAGCTAATGTTATAGCCGGTGACCTTTTTGACTGGCTTCCGCCCATTTATGAGGTCTGGAGTGCCGGGGATATGTTCGCTGCGGATTTTGATGGTGATGGCGATATTGACTTGGCGGTTGTTTACACAAGAGTTGATGCGCAAAATAATAGTTATATTTCGGTTTTGCTGAACAATGGCGATGGGACCTATGCCGAAGCGGAGGAATACCTAACCGGGATGTTGCCGATGTCTATAAGCGGAGCCGATATTGATGGTGATAACGATATCGATCTGGTGTGCGTATCCAGTATTCTTACCGGCAGCAGAAATGTCTTTGTTTCGAAAAATAATGGTGATGGAACCTTTGAAAGTAGAATCAGCTACTATACTCACGGTCAGCCTCGATTCGTGACGATAGCCGATATTGATGGTGATTTTGATAATGATCTGGTAATCACAGCAACTACCAATAACCAGATTTCAATAATGCTAAACGATAGCACAGGCGTATTTGGAACACCCACCTACCATACGGTTGGCTCCTTGCCCTATTCAATTTTTGCATCTGACCTGAATGGTGATGGAGATATCGATGTGGCGGTCGGCAGCAAGGGAAGTAATAGTGCCTGCGTTCGACTGAACAATGGTTCTGGAGGGTTTGCAGCAGGCGTTTATTATGATCTGGGTGAGGCTCAGAATTCTGTAACCGGAGCAGATTTTAACGGTGATGGTTATAAGGACCTTGCTTTCGCTAATAGCGTTACCGATACCGTTTCAATCCTTATAAATGACGGCAGTGGTGCTTTTGGTGCGGCTATTAAATATGCCGCAACTGAAAAATCGAATACTATAAATGCCGCCGATTTTGACGCGGATGGTGATATTGATCTGGCGGTTGTTGGCAGGGGAGGGACGTATACTATTGCTATTCTTTCAAACAATGGAGATGGAACATTTGCTTCGCCAATAGGTTATTATGGCGGTAGTCTCAAAGCCGCGCTGGTTGCTGGTGATCTTGATGATGACGGAAATGTTGATCTGGCAGTAAGTCAAGGAACCGCAATTGCAGTCTTGATGAATAATAGCGATGGAACGTTTGCTGGAACACCTTATCGGGCTGTAAGATCGATTTATAATATGTGGGTCGGCGACCTTGATGGTGATTGGATGCATGATGATATTGCTACTGCAAATTATAGCGATAGCTCTATTTCAGTTTATCTGAATAATAGTCCTGATCCCTACAACACACCGTACTACATCGCACTTCCTGACCGTCCGCTGTCAGTATTTGGTTCTGATTATAACGGTGACGATTATATTGATTTGGCAGTAGGATTTTCTCTTTTGACGGATATATATATATATCCGAATAATGGTGATGGAACTTTTGGGTCAGCTATTATTTCTTCCATTGGGAGTAAAGCCAAATATCTATCGGGTGGAGATTTTGATGGGGATGGAGATATCGATCTAACTATTTCGTATTCAAGTTATCCATCAGGCGTCTTTATAAGCCTGAATAACGGTGACGGGACATTCGGCACGGCTACTTATCTTCATGAAGGGGGTGCACCCGGTGCTATGGATGTTACTGATTTAGATGATGATGGTGATGTTGATCTGGTGTTTTTGGAATATGGAATAGTAGATGGCTTTGTTGTCTTGCTGAGTAACGGTAATGGAACATTTGCCGATACGGTAAGCTATACTACGGGCAGTATTGATAGAGTTTATGGTTTGCTGGCGGAGGATTTTGATAATGACGGAGACAATGATATAGCGGCTTCAACCGACGATAATACATCAATCTTTCTAAATAATGGGAATGGGACATTCTCAGGTCCTGTTCATTACGAGTGTGGAGGCAGACAGCCTTTGTGCGCTGATATCAATAGCGATGGATTTCCTGATATAACCGGGGTAATATCGGGCAACTTGACAGTTTTGTTGGGAGCCGGGGATGGTACTTTTGCTGAGCCCGATCATTATCATATCATTGGGAGCAACCCGGTAGGAATTGATTTTGACTCTGACGGAGACATTGATATTACAACAGTATACGCCACACTTTATAACAAGACCTTTAGTAATGGAAGTCAAGTAGTGCCCGGTGACGCCAACGGTGATGGGATTCTCCACCTCAGTGATGCTGTTTTTCTCATTAACTATATTTTTAGAGCTGGAGCTGCACCAAGTCCTTTATGTGCGGGAAATATGAATGGCGATGAAATTGTTAATCTCGCTGATGCTGTGTATCTGATTAATTTCATTTTCCGGGATGGGGGCCCACCGCTTGACGGATGCGGAAAATAAGCTAAAGTGAACAATATTAAATACTTGGGCGGGAGAATTCTCCCGCCAAGTGCTTTGTGTCCGCAGGAAACAGATGATACAATCTGTTCAAACAGAAATTCAAAATTGTATCTCTCAGAAAATTGAGTGACACTATAGCCTAGGCACTTAGGTAACAGATTCAGTACCAATTCACTGCAAATCTCGAATACACCTCTATAACTAACAGTCTAAACAATGGATAACTATGTTCACGGTAAACCTTAAGAATATTATAATTACCGCGGTAGCTAGAAACCCATGCCGGGTGGCCTCAATAAGGCATTGCCAGCATATCAACCGAATCAGGACTACTCAAAAAACTTTAAAAAATGAGCATCCACGGAGTACTCGTCGTCCCGCATTAAAATGCGGGATTAAGATAATCTAACTCGCTTACGCTCGAAAGATTTTCTAAACAGACAAGTAAACCCATTTTACGCTTTCCACAAGTTAACACACCCCGCCCCCGCAGAGCGGGACTATAGCCTGTCGGGCACCCCTCTTATAGAGGGGACGATGTTGTTAATTTCTGCAGTTTAGGTTTAATTATTGGAGTCTATTTTAACACACAAGCAATTATTCTGGACATCTCAAATGAATTATAAACTAAGATGGCGTGATACAGGTCCCCTCTAGAGAGGGGAAATAAAGGCTATAGTCCTAATATTGTTAGGGGTCCTGCCATAGGAATGTCACCTATGTTTGGCATTGGCAGGTTCCTAAGGGAACCTGCCCTACTATCCATGTTTACAGCGAACCTCCCCCATCCCCCTCCTTAGTAAGGAGGGGGCGAGGGGGTGGTTAAATCTACAAGGCTGATAGTACAATCATCGACTAATGCAAATGCTGTGAGGAAATATTTCATAGCCTAAAATAAACAAAAACAGTATTATAATAGTCTATATACTGTAGGCGTTATTCTGATGGGAGGGGATCATGAAGAAGTTTAATGTCATTTACTACGGTCTGATTGCAGTTCTGGTGTTTCTGTTAGTAGTATCGTGTGGAAAATCGACTGACCCTGACAATAGCGGATCGCAAAACACTCTTATGGATACTTTCACCGTCGAAATAATACCGACAGCCGACACAACCCATTGTCAATTCATTTTTGATTTCTCCGGTATTGATGGGATTCAAGCGGGCACAATTGATGATATTGAAGTCTCATATTTTTCAAGTACGGTGTTACAATTTGCGCATCACGTACGCAATATCAAAACACTCCTTTGGGTAGAAACAAATGAGGCGGTATCGGAATTTGGCTATGACGGTGGGTTTTGGTCGTATTATTCGATGACGAAAAGAGGCTGTGCTATTTCAGACTATATCACAGATTCTCATCAGATGTTTTTACGAGTAGATGAATTATTACCTTGCCGACTACATTTAGAAAATCGCAACGTGCGAGTGACTGTGATTACCCCAAAGGAATAATCACAGTCAATCTGCAAAATCTATTACTGCCGTTGCCCCGGTGCCGGGCCGTTGCGGAAGATGTAATTTATCAAGAAGACCGCATCGCCGACATTAATCCTGCTGTCATTGTTAGCGTCGCCCAGTTCTATCGGATCGGGCGCCGGGCCGCTTTTGAATATATAGTTGATGAGATAGACAGCATCAGCAGCGTTTATTATTCCATCAGAATTGGCGTCACCGCTGGTGTGGCCTCGAAGCAAAAAGATCCCTTCATAAAATAGCGGCGAACTGTCTGAAAATTGTCCGGAGACAGTATATGGCTTAGACTGCATATCCCATACAACGCCATATCCTGCAACAAATTCAGAGCCGTTGAATATTATGCGGAGGACACGGCCGCCGAAGCCTTCGTATTCGGTTAAGTACTCTGTGGATATTGGTACCAAGTCATTATTAATACGAATAGAGGCCAGATTGATGTCTTCAATATCTTCACCGAGCCGACCTAATATGATTGTATCAAGAATCGGATCGATTGCATATTGAAAAAGGGCATACTGAGGATCAGGGTATAACGAACAGAGCATCTGATACGGGTCATCGGGGAATCCACCGGGATCGTTATTGAGAACTTGAATGGCCCGAGTAATTGATTCTAACCGATCAGCACCTCGTCCGACGGCCATTTTGACTAGTACATATTGATTGTCGCCCGGATTGAAGTTAAACGGTCCAAAGCTGGCCATCATGCGCTTGTCCGCAGGTGCGGCATCTAAATCACCGGTGCCTGCTACAGGATTGCCGGGAACCATATATTTAGTTCCGTTCGGGAGAGGAGCGCCGTTCCGCTGAAGGCCCTGCATGTAGTTATACGTTTCAGCAGCGTTGTCCGGATCAGTTCCATTGACATAGAGATTAAACGATGACATACCTATATTCTTGTAATTGGGAACAGGGATATTGTCAAAGTAAGCCGTATCTCCAGGAGAAGGAACCAGCGGACCACGCAGGACTTTGAAGCCTAAGGCGGGTGGGTTATCGAAATACTGATCATCATAACTATCGTGATTATAGCAGAAGTACACATCATTGATAGTATCACATCCGACCAGATCATCTGCCAAGCCTCCCAGATCGGGATCGGCCCACATTGATATATACATATCACTTATCGTGTTTGAGCCTTTGTTAAACAATTTATATTCAAGATAAATCGCCTGATCTTCAGGACCGCTAAAAATCACCTCGGGGGCTATGGCTGTGAATAAAAACGTATCCACAGACATGCCAGTATTGGGCAAAAGCCGGAAAGTTCCTTCTTCGGCGAGCATACCTCCGTTATACCGGTCTCTCAGATAGAGTACCCACATGCCGTCCCAGATGCCGTTTCCGCCATTATAGGACCAAAAATCAATCGAACCTCCGGAACCATCGCCATAGTATGTACCGGTCGGATCATAGTCAGAATCTTGTATCCAAGTATAGTTATAACGTAAATCACCGTCATTGGGAAGGGAGGCGTTGTACTCATCGCTGTACAGATTCCAAGCATGGTTTTGGTCTCTATCTCTGATGATAACATTCAGCTGACGATGATTTCCCGGATCAGATATATCCCAGGCAGTGAACGGAATGGGATAGAAACCTTCATAGGCATTGCCGTCAAAAGTGTAGTACATGAATGCGCCTTGTGTCTGGCCCGGATCATCGACTGTAAACGGTTCGCCGATGGTATACTGTCCGTCACCGGTGAGATCCGTGTACGAGGCCATAGGCTGAAATCGAATTTCTACCGGCTTGATGTCATTTGGCGCAACCGATGTTACTCCCCAGAAGCTGGGTTCCATGAAGACACCACCAAAAAAGAGTTCGCCTCCAAAATCCGTACCGGAAAACCATCTGCCTCCGGTATAGGACGGATAATCCTGCATTGCAACCGGGCTGATATTAGCCGGGGTGGCACTCTCATACTCCCATATGGCCGATGTCCCGAAATCCAGGTTAATACGTAAACCCTCTATCGGGCCAAAGTTGGAATGAGTTTGATTATCCAGAAGTATGGTTCCCGAAGTCAAGTTTGATAAACTCCATTCATGTGAAGCTGGACCAAATTTCTTGACGATCAACATGTATTCATGTCCCTCCAGAACATCAGTTGTTGCTCCATAGGCCGACAAACCTATATCGGAGCTGCCCAGATGAGTGACTTCAAGTGCTGAAGGTATAATGGTAGAGTCAAATCCGCCCATATTATAAGCATATACAGACTGTTGAATTTCAATACCTAATGGATCAGTATTTCCGGGGTTACTCATATGCTGCCATGGATTTGCGTCATTATAGACGCTCCATAGCATCTGGTTGCCTTTAATTACCGGTCTTCCAGATTCATCAACCGGAGCACCCTGATCAACGGGCCAATTGAGATAGTCACTATTTGGATTACTTTCCATGCTATCATTGTAGAGCTTGTAATTTTTGAAATCATATTGATCGGGCTGATAGGTTCCGTTTTGCATAGGTCCGGGAACATATTCAGTTGAATACTCTGCGACGGCCACTCTTGTCTGCCCATTTACTTTTCCGCCAATCCAGATACCAGCAGCATAGAGAGGCGACGAGGTATTAAAACCGTTTATGATATCAGAGGTAGAAGTATATGGATAGTAGGTTCCGTAGTCGTTTCCGAAAACTCCAGCCAGGTCACGACCGAACATTCCTTCATTGGTCACAAACATAAATATCCGATTGGCATCGATATATGATGTGTAATCTTCAATTCGAGTATTAGCAGCTTCTTCTAATTCTTCTGTTATTCTCGGAGTAGTCAATTGAAGCTGGGCGGCAAATAAAACTGAACTGCAAATTAAAACAAAATACAAAACGGCAATTAAAGTTTTACGGCTCTTTAACATGAGGTAGCCCTCCTGAAAAGTAGTGGTTCTCTGTATGCCAATAAGATAGCAGAATAATGAGAAATTTGAAAGTGATTTTATAATATAATGTAATCCGCTCTATTGCGTGGAAATGTGAATACTACAAGAGTTCTTGCCTGAAACAGGAAAATCCCTGCGGTGAGGCAGGGATTTTGGAATTGTGACACCCGCTATCCCGATTGTTAAAAGGTGGGTCAATTAGCCCCTAAAAATACCCCTCAAACTGTTTTTTTGTGACAAAATTTGTCAGAAAAGAGAAAAATCAATAAAAAAGTCTTGTGTAGGCCGCATGTTTGGCTATATTGCCAAATAAGAAAATAAGGGTATTCTATGAAAACCATTGATATGACCAAATATGAAATACGGGCCCGGGTTATTAAGGCTATGGCACACCCCACTCGGCTCTGTATCGTTGATATGCTCTCACAGCAGGATATGTGTGTGGCGGAATTAACGAAAATTATCGGTGCCGATATGTCCACCGTTTCCAAGCACCTCTCAATCCTTAAAAACGCCGGAATTATTACCAGCGCCAAAAAGGGCACGCAGGTGAACTACTCACTCCACATGCACTGTGTGATGATCTTTTTCGGATGTGTGGAGCAGGTTTTGGAAAACTCAGCAAAAAATCAGTTGTTAATGTTAAAATAGGGCTTCAATATGATCAACTGGAAGAAAGAATGGAAGCCGCTGACCGCAATTGTCGTCGTCTTTTTGATATTCTACTTTATACCCAAAGATTTAGATAGAATTCAATCGGCTCTGTTTGAAGCGGTATACTTGACGCAATGGTATGCTCGCGAGCATGTTTTACTGTGTCTGGTACCGGCTTTTTTCATCGCCGGAGCCATCGGCGTTTTTATTGGTCAAGCATCGGTTATGAAATATCTCGGACCGCGGGCCAAGAAATATATTGCCTATCCTGTGGCTTCCGTAGCAGGTTCAATACTCGCGGTTTGTTCCTGTACGATTCTACCGCTTTTTGCTGGTATTTACCGCATGGGAGCCGGACTTGGACCGGCGGTTGCGTTTTTGTACTCCGGTCCGGCTATCAATATCATGGCTATTATTTTAACCGCCCGGATTTTGGGTTTTGAACTTGGTGTCGCCCGCGCAGTTGGAGCCGTGATATTCAGTATCGTAATCGGGCTGATTATGCAATTTATTTATCGCCGTGAAGAAAGCGCTAAAGCTGCCGAGGCGGTAATTCCAGACGAGGATTCTTCAAGAAATCTGCTTCAAACAGCCATTTATTTTGCTGTAATGATAGGAATTTTGATTTTCGCTACCTGGAGCAAACCGGAGGAAGTAACCGGTCTCTGGGCGAGTATCTACGCCAATAAATGGATTGTTGTGTCATTCCTGGGAGGGGTTCTGGGATTGATTCTTATCAATTGGTTTAAAATCGTCTGGTGGAAAATCCTGTTTATCGCAATTCCTCCGGTAATACTATGGGGCTTTTTTCCAGAAGCACCGGCACTATCTTTCACTTCAGCTGTTATCGGGTTATCGGTAATAACCGGTACAGCGAAGGATGAAACCGGGGAGTGGTTCGCTCAAAGCTGGGATTTTGCCAAGAAAATCATGCCACTATTGTTCTATGGAGTTTTGGTCGCTGGATTACTTTTGGGACGACCCGGTCATCAAGGTCTTATACCAAATGAGTGGATAGCAGCCGCGGTTGGAGGTAATTCTATCGCCGCCAATTTGTTTGCATCGGTGGCAGGAGCATTTATGTATTTTGCGACACTGACCGAAGTACCAATTTTGCAGGGCTTAATCGGCAGCGGCATGGGTAAGGGACCAGCATTGGCTCTGCTCTTGGCCGGTCCTGCGTTATCACTGCCGAATATGCTGGTAATAAAGAGCGTTATGGGGTTGAAAAAAACAGTTGTCTATGTTTTCTTGGTTGTTATCATGTCAACCATTAGCGGTATTGTTTATGGGCTTATGTTCTAAAAGGGAGAAGTAATGAAGAAAATAGAAGTTTTAGGACCCGGTTGTGCCAAATGCCAGAAGCTGGCCGAATTGACGCAGCAGGCGGCTGATGAAATCGGTTTTGATTATGTGTTTACAAAAGTGACTGATATCATGCAAATTACAACTTACGGTGTAATGATAACACCGGCACTGGTGGTTGACGGTGATGTTAAAGTTTCGGGTACGGTACCATCGCTCGATGAAATCAAAAAAATGATCAGCTAATTTGAATCGAGGTTAGAATGAAAAGCAAAACAATCTACACCGTGGTTTTGGCTCTTTTTGTCGTCGTGAGCGTGTCTCATTTTGTTTATAATAATGTGCTAAAATCGACTGAGCCGGTTTCTGTTGTCGAGATTGCCGCCGACTCGTTTGATGGTATTACGGTTTATTATTTTCATAACAGTAAAAGATGCCCGACCTGCACTAAGATTGAGAAGCTATCCTATACTGCGGTGCATGAGAAGTTTGCCGATGAAATTGCCTCTGGGAAACTCCGGTGGAAGATCGCAAATATTGAGGAACCGGAGAATTTACAGTTTGCTGAAAAGTATGATTTAATCGTTCAGTCGCTTGTAATTGTGGATAACCGGCCAAATCAAAATGGTAATTGGAGTAATCTGGAAAAAATATGGGATTTGGTGTGGGATGAGGAGCAGTTTACTGATTATGTCCAAGCGGGAATCGCTGCCTATTTGGAGCGCAATTAATGGAATTTATTCTCGCGATAGGAACGGCGCTCTGGCTTGGAATCCTGACTTCGATAAGTCCCTGTCCGCTGGCGGCGAATATTGCCGCGATATCATTTATAGGCAAGCGGGTGAAGACTGCCAGACAGGTTTTGTTGACGGGGCTTCTTTACACTCTGGGACGAACTCTGGCCTACCTGATTTTGGCCGCTATTTTGGTTACCAGTCTGCTTACTGTTAAGGATATCTCACTATCTCTTCAGAAATATATGAATCAAGCGCTGGGGCCGATTTTAATAATTGTGGGGATGTTTCTTTTGGAGATGATAGCCTTCGGAACCAAAGGCCGGGGCGTGAGCGAAAAGCTTCAGAAAAGAGCAGAATCCGGCGGCAAGTGGACAGCCATTTTACTTGGTTTTTTATTCGCCTTATCATTTTGTCCGGTATCAGCGGCTTTGTTTTTCGGTAGCTTGATCTCATTATCTCTTCAATACAATGACCCGATTGCATTACCGGTTATTTATGGTATCGGGACGGCTGTACCGGTCATGATTTTCGCGTTCATCATCGCCTTTAGCGCTCAAAAAATCGGTCGGGCGTATGATCTTCTGAGTAAAGTAGAATACTGGGCTCGGAGGATCACCGGTGTCGTATTCATTATTGTAGGTATTTATTACTGCCTGTCATATATTTTTAAGGTTTTATAGCTTAATCTGACGGAGTAAATTATGAAATCTATCCTGTGGTTCGATAGGACATTCAACTTTGAAATGCCGATAGAGATGTTTCCTATGGTTGTCGAACGGTTGCGGGGAACACCGATCCGAATCGGAGAGCGAATTCGCGAAGTACCTCAGGACAAACTTATTGAACGAGTCAATGACTGCTGGTCTATTCAGGAAAATGTTGGACACCTGTGGGATCTGGAACCGCTCTGGTACGGTCGGATAGAGGATTTCATTGCCGGACGGGAACGGTTGCGACCGGCAGAACTTACCAATAAAAAGACTCATGAAGCCAATCATAATAATACTTCAATTGAGTATTTGTTAAAAGAATTTCGAAGCTCACGAGATAAACTCATCAGACAAATTGAAACATTGACGCCCAAGCAGAAACAGGCGACGGCCAGGCATCCCCGTCTGGATCAAACAATGAGAGTAATAGATTCTGCTTTTTTTATGGCCGAACATGACGATCACCACCTGGCTGAAGTAAGCCGAATTATTAAAAAACTGAATCTGGAATAATATCACAAACTTCACTTCCTGTTAATTTGTTATTTCCATAACCAGCTTTACACGTATACTTGGCATGTAATGAATTTTTGGATAGCTCAAAGTATAGTGATGGATAATTAAGGAGGAAGTAATGAAGCATCTGTTTTTGACAATTATTCTATTAGTTCTCATTGTTCCGGTTTTTGCTGTCGATTCGACGAAAACGGAAGAAAGTATGCCGCCGATGGGGCCGCCCGTTGAATTAAAAGAACTCAAGTATCTTATTGGAGCCTGGGATGTTGATATGAAAATGCGTCAGGATCCAAGTCAGCCCTGGCAAGACATGAAATCAAGCGGTTCTTATGACTATATTCTCAATGGCGCAGCCATTCGTCAGAACTATAAAGGCGAAATGATGGGGATGCCTTTTGTTGGTGAGAGCACCATGTGTTACAATCGAGAGTTAAAAAAGTGGCAGGTGACTTGGTTAGATAATATGTTTGCCCAATTGAGTATATATGAAGGCAATATGGTGGATGGTAAATTTGTTGTTCAGGGTGAAGAACTCTACATGGGAAAAGCATATCTTTCCCGAATGACTATTTCAAGTTTAACGGAGAAATCATTTGACTGGTTAATGGAAATGTCAATTGATGGCGGCAAGACATGGTTTTCCACTATGAAAGCGGTATATACAAAAAAGTGAAATTGTAATAACTCGAAATAAACCGGACAATCGTCCGGTTTATTTAGTCTGTCGAATCCGTTTTTTTACTATTGAAAATCATTTTCGCACCCAGGGCGATAACTATTACCGGCCAGAGTTTCCCCCAGTTGTTCCAATAGATTATCCCGAATTCATTTAACAGCCAGATACTACCAACTAAAACTAAAACAATACCTAAGAACATTGACACCTCCGATGATACAGTACAAATAAACAGTATTTAACTGTTCTGACAATAGTATTCTTAACTCATTCTAGAATGATTCAGCCGCAAATTAGCGGTTGCGATTATTGCATATTGTATTATATTTGGGCTAACGGGTTGTAACACATATGTATGCACTGCCTTCATACTCGAAAGGGGCTGAGTATGATTAACGGAGCGCACAAAACTGACACCATTGTAATTTTTATTATCGCGCTGACAGTTTACGTTATCACTTGTTGCCGCACAGTATTTGTGGGTGATGCCGGAGAACTTACTACGATTTTAACTACGGGTGGGATTGCCCATCCACCCGGGTATCCGTTGTATACTATCCTGGGCTATCTATGGGTAAAGCTGTTTTTCTTTCTTCGACCGGCATATGCGGCTAATCTTTTTTCAGCCTTTGCCGCCGCCTGTTCCGCAGCCATTATGTATCGATTACTAGCCAGCTTATCCTCAAGAAAACTCTCAACCTCAATGAATATGTCTCTGGCATTGGTTTTTGCCTTTTCCTATCCGGTTTGGATGCATGCGGTGTTTGCTGAAGTCTATACTTTTGGAGCGATGTTGTATCTTTCCGCTTTATATGCAATCGTTCTGTATTATCAGCATGCTTCAATGAAACGTCTCTATTCGATTGCAATTTTATGCGGGTTGCTGCTGACGCATCATTTCTCCGGGGGAGTGGTTATTTTGTCAGCCGTTCTGGCAATAATAATCAAGTCAAAAACCGAAACTATCATTTTGCGTAAAGCCGGAGTCGCGATAGCATTATTTGTTATGCCTTTATTCCTTTACGGTTTCCTTTTGTTTCGTTTTGATAACTCACTGCCAATTAATTGGATGGCAGATAATTCCTTAAAATCACTCTGGCAGAGTATCAATGCGACAATTTATCAGCAGTTTGTTTATACGCCCACTTTCTTCGATTTACTATTATTCCTCAAACGAACAATAATAGAATTATTCTGGTATAGCGGACCGGGTATTCTCATAATTGGTTTCCTTGGATTGATAATTGGTTTTAGGCGTAATATCCGCTTATTTGTACTGTTTTCTATTCCTGCCTTTGTCAGCGGAATAATAGTCTGCTGTTATCGAATTCCGGACTATGAGGGGTATATTATTCCGTTAGTTATTGCTCTGATAATCGGGTTGCATCAGTTGTTAAAGCGAGTGCAGCGGACTATATTAAAAAAATATCCCGTCATAATAAATGTAGTGATTGTTATCCTCGTAGCCGTCCCGATTCTCACCAACTATTCCCGTTGTGATTTGTCGTCGGAAATTACAGGCGAGGTTTACGCCAGGGATATCCTTGATGCCGTCCCCCAAAACGCGGTTTTATTACTACGGTCGGATAATGCCGCCCATTCAGCTCTGTATATGAGGTACTGTGAAAACTATAGATCCGATATTCGACTTTACACAACTAATGGAACGTTAACGAGACTGCTCAATAATACAGGTGCTAAGAGTTTCAGCGAAGCCATTAGTAAATTAAAACAAAACAATGTCGTCTGTTGGGGGCGAGAGTTTTTAATTCATCCGGAAAGTGAACAACCTGCAGCCAGTTATGTCTCTCGAGGTCTAATAGATGTCCCCGGGCATATTGTTAGTAACCCTGAGTATAATAATGATTTTCTTAGCGAGACAGAGTATGACCTGGCCAGATATAATTTCGATACCGACGATTATAAACTGCAGCAGGTTTATATTGAATACGCTTTAAATAGAATCGATAATTTTATTACAACTCGGGATATGCGGCTAAATGATGCTCTTCGTTCTTTTCGTCAATTAGAGACTTCGATTGATGATGTCATGACAAAGTTAGCGATAGCGCAATTTTTCATAAACAGGGACATAACGAATGAAAGCTATTATTGGATTGAAATGTCCGAAAAGGATGACCAGCCTTCATATATTTCACGCGAAATTTATGTCACTCTTGGTATGTTGAATCGGCAGTTAGGAAAACTGAATGAAGCCAGTCAGGCATTGGAGAGAGCAATCAAGATCAGTCCTGACTATGAAGTCGCCCGCTACAATTTATTTTTGGTGACTTCTGAGATTGCCATAAGGCGGCGCGATTATATTCAGGCTATTGAATCTTTTGATAGTCTGATAACTATTGAGCCTAATAATCCGTTGCTTCATTATAATAAGGCAGTCATTTATGAAAAGATGCCGGGGTATGGAGAAAACGCAATTAGCAGCTACCAATCAGTTTTAGATTATCCTGGAGAAAAACCTCCGGCGATTATAAATAAAGTTAAAAATCGTATCAACGCATTGACCAGCGGGGTGTTAAGCCGGGAATAAACGGCTATGTTTTGGCCAAAGCTTGGCCAATAATTTCTACCGCCGCCTCAAGTATCAACTTATCATCTTCAGAAAAGGCTGCTTTTTTATCCGAATCAATATCGAGCTCGCCGATAATCCGGCCGTTTACAATCAGCGGAATTACAATTTCCGATTTGGTTTCAAGGGAGCAAGCCAAATAACGAGGGTCAGCGTTGACGTCATCTACTATAATGGTAGCTTTTTGGCTTACGGCGGCTCCGCAGATTCCTTTATGAAGGTCTATAACTGTATGAGGAGTCGGTTTACCGACATAGGGGCCGACATGCAGTTTATCACCTTTTAAGAAGTAATAGCCAATCCAAATATAGACTGGAAAGTGCTTTTGAATTAATTCTGCTGTATTTAACAGATATTCATCACGGGATGAATTGCTAATAGAAACAGATTTTAGCTCGTCTAACAGACTATGATTTATCATAATACTATCCCTTCAGTCAATCAGAAATATTACTATAAAATATCAATCTTGCAAAGAAAAAACGTCATCCTTACCGAAAACACTGTGTAATAATTGGACAATTAACTTCAGAAACACGATGGATCCACAGGGTTACTTACTCTGTCTTGTTAATCTTTTGCCCCGTAATGCAATAGCCACCTTCGCATAGCTGTTGAAATATATTGCAAATTGCAATTACCCGGTTTAGGGGAGGTGCATGTTGCCGATTCCCTGTAAAGAAAGTAAAGCTGTAAAGGACTCTGAATCAAGTTGGGTAACATGACGCGTAGAATTTTCATAGTAGATGACGAAGAGTCAATGTGTAATTTCATGGCTATCATGCTCCAAAAGGAGGGGTATGAAGTCGAAACCAGCACTGACGGCCGGCAGGCAGTTGACCGAATCTGCAACGGTTCTTATGATCTGGTAATTACGGATATGATGATGCCGGAAATGTCCGGTCTTGAACTTCTGGGCCAGGTAAAAAAGCGTAAAACCGAGCAGGACTTTATTGTCATGACGGCGTTCGCTTCGGTCGAATCTGCAATTGAGGCAATGAAAATTGGCGCTGCTGATTACGTCACCAAGCCGTTCAAAATCGATGAAATTAAACTGACGATTGATAAGGTCTTATCTCATAACCGAATCATTGGTGAAAATATAACTCTGCGGAAACAATTGGCTCAGGTTCAGGGGCTCGATAGTATTATCGGGGTCTCCGAGTCTATTATGAAGCTTAAAGAAATGATTCGCCAGGTGGCCAAAGCTGATTCCACTATTCTAATTCGCGGCGAATCAGGTACAGGAAAAGATTTGGTGGCCCGGGCTATTCATACGCTTTCCGATCGTAACGACGGCCGTTTGGTCAGTATCAACTGTGCCGCTATTCCTGAAACATTATTAGAATCTGAGTTGTTCGGTCATGGCAAAGGCGCTTTTACCGGAGCGATAAGTTCGAAAGATGGACATTTTAAGGCGGCCGATGGAGGGACTTTTTTCCTCGATGAAATCGGTGATACGTCTCCGTCGATTCAGGTGAAGCTTTTGCGTGTTATTGAGGAAAAGAGAATAACTCCTATCGGTGAGACTCAGCCCATTGACATTGATGTCCGGTTGATTACTGCTACTAATGCAAATTTGGAGCAGGAAGTTCAGGAGGGGCGCTTTCGCGCTGATTTATTCTACCGCCTAAATGTCATTCCGATTGTAATTGACCCGTTGAGGGACAGGACAGATGACATACCGATACTTATTGATCATTTTGTCGAGAAGTTCTGTCGCCGTCATAATCTGGGAACGAAGGTTATTCAGCCGGAGATTTATAATATGCTCGCCGCATATAGTTGGCCCGGCAATGTACGTGAATTGGAAAACACGATTGAACGTGCTGTTTTACTCAATAAGGGTACGAAATTGGAATCGGATGCATTCCCGGATATAATTATTAAAGGCAAAAGTGATAGCCTTGTCGGACCGACCGATCACAAAACACCCTCCCTTGAATTTATAGAAAAGGCTTATATCCATTGGGTCTTGGATCAGTCGGAGGGAAATAAGTCAAAAGCAGCCCGCACGTTAGGAATAGATACCTCTACGCTATATCGTAAGCTGGAAAAATACAAATCCGGCTTAAATTCAAATAAAAAAGATAAATAATAGGCAGAAGATATTCATGGCAATTTGCAACGGTACAGGCAGTTTACAAATAAAAAAGTATAGAATTAATCCCATACTGGGCAGTTGGCTTGGTCAAAACCCAACGACTAAGAAAAATGTCTTGTTGTGCGGCAAGGGGTTATGAAGTATTTGCGAGATGTGGCGAGAATGAAAGTTCTCTGGCACAGACTTTGCAAAAGGTTGGGTAATGAAAAAATAATTGGTAAACGTTAACGTTTTTAAGGAGGTTTTCAATGTTCTCAAAATTCCATAACCGTCAGAGAGGTTTCACACTTATCGAGCTCATGATCGTGGTTGTCATCATTGGTATTCTTGCCGCTTTAGCGATTCCCCGTTTCATGAGAGCATCGACTAAGTCAAAACAGTCGGAAGCCAAGCAGATTCTGAAGCAGATCTACACAATGGAACGTACTTATCGTCAGGATCATAACACTTATTGGGGTGCTGGTGTTACAGCTTCTGCCGCGGCTCCAAACACACTTAATACAATTGGTGTAGAAGTTATGCCGACGGCGATATATTCCTACACAGTTACAACCGCGGACGCAACCGATCTCTTGGTGACAGCAACTTGCAGTGTACTTGATGATGATGCAACGATTGATACCTGGACCATTGACGAGGCGGGCCTGCTACAGGTCACCAGTGATGATGTCGTCAACTAACTAGATTATTTAAGCACCTTTAGGGCGGAAGAATACTTCCGCCCTTTTTATTCTTTTAGGTAGAAATGACCAGAATGAAGCGGTTTTAAAGACGAGGCGATTAGTGAAGCGGTTTAGGAGGTTACCGATGTTTACTATAATTCAGAAACGTCAACGCGGATTTACATTGATTGAGTTAATGATTGTCGTAGTTATTATCGGTATTCTTGCCTCACTCGCAATACCCAGGTTCATGAGAGCATCGACTAAGTCCAAGCAGTCCGAAGCCAAACAGATTCTAAAACAGATCTACTCAATGGAACGAACGTATCGCCAAGATCATACTACTTATTGGGGAGCTGGTGTCTCGGCTTCAGCGGCGGCTCAAAATGCCTTCAACCCAATTGCCGTTGAGATAATGCCAACAGCTATATATACCTATACGATTACAACGGCAGACGTAAGCGATTTGCTAATAACGGCAACAAGCAGTATTCTGGATGATGATGCCGTACTTGATACCTGGACATGTGATGAAGAGGGACTGATAATCTGCACCAGTAATGATTCCGAGTTTTAGTTGAAATATCTAGTTATAAGAAATTTGAAAAGGCGATGCTGATTGGTGTCGTCTTTTTTTAGGTCAATGATTCTCAGTATGTACCGAACTAACTAATATGAAACAAATTACAGCGCCCGTATCGATCTTCATAAGTCTGTTAATGGTATATTTGTGGACGCTTGCGCCCGGGAATTTTTGGGTGGATTCGGCCGCGTTTGCGACCTGCAATGAAATCCTCGGATTACCGCATTCTCCGAGTTTTCCGTTATATACGATTTTAGGTCGGGTGTTTCATCTCTTCTTCGATAATCCCGCTCAAGCAAGCAATGTCTATTCAGCAGTTTCATCGGCGGCCGGGGGAGTTGTCTTTTTTCTGATATTAAGATTACTTCTGACCCGCCTGAGCAAGTTAAAGAAGTACATTGGTATTACTGCCGTCTGTGGAACCTTTTTTGCGTTTATGAGTCTACCGGTCTGGCAATCTTCCGTGCGGGCCGAAGTCTATGCACTTCAAATTCTCCTAGCCCTGTTGACCCTGTATTTCTTTACACGAGCTTTATTGGATAGAGACAATCGGAACTGGCAGATGTTTATATTTCTGACTATTTTCTTTCAAGGATTATCTTTTACCAATCATTCGCTTTTGGCAATTATCACTTTACCGGTAATTCCGATTTTAATCTGGATGACATATCGGCAAACGCCAGTTCAGAGCTTTATGCGTATTGCGGCTGTTGCGGTAATACTATTTGCCATTTCAATCTCTGTGTATCTGTATTTGCCAATTCGGTCAAATCAAGATCCTGCTATTAATTCCGGCCAGCCCAAGACGATGGAGACGGCCTATAACGCGATTACCCGCAGCGGCGAGGATTTTCTACCGGAGGGTGCGGTGCCGCCAGCCGACTATTTGGCGCGAGCGACAAAATTGATGCAGTTTCTTTTTTATCAAACCGGCGGCTTTATTATTATCGGACTCATTTTAGCCATCGCCGCGACAATTAAGAAAAAGCGTTTGCTCGCTGCCTGTTTTGGTCTTATGGCAAGCCTGGGATTTTTAATAACTATCTGGGCGGCTGATTTTAGGACGGTCAATTTCGATATCGTCGCTTATGCCGGATTGCCGCTTATTCTCACAATCATGCTATCTTTTACCGGCCTATACACCCTCGTTGAAAAGTACCAAGGAAAAACCGCGGTTAAATTTCTTCCAATGATTTTTATCCTAATGGCATTCTTTGAATTTTATGGAAATCTCTATGATGCCGACCTGACAGACACCGAGGGACCGGATATTTTAGCCGAAGCTGTTTTCCAATTCGCGCCTAAAGACGCGCTCCTGATTGTCAATGAAGATGATGTTGCACTGCCGCTCTGGTATCATTGTTTTGCCGCCCACAGGAGGCCGGATGTTGCCGTTATTTCAGCGGGAGCCTTGTATCGGCCCGCCTATAGAAATCAGGTTCAGCAATTATATCCCGAACTGCATTTCCCGGAGGGTATCGACGAGTACAAAATTAACAATCTGGATAATCTCGTCGCCCAAATTTGCTCGTTGAATTATGACGCCCGGCCGATTCAAGTACAGTTTGGGACGCCGGGAGTTGTAACTGATAACCTGAGTCCAGATGGCTTCTTATTCCGGTATTCAGCGGAGAAGATAGTTAACCCTCTACCGTCCGGCGGAACATCTCGAATCCTTAAGTTAATTGCCGGAAACGCTACCGACTTATTAACTATCGAATTCACGGCCCGCAACGCTTTCAATTACGGAGTCTATTTCGATAAAATAGGTCAATCTAAAGACGCTTTGGAATTCTTTCAATACGCTATTGAGACCGATGCCGAAAATCCCGAATACCTGTTAAGACTTGGGATTGCGTTTTTGAATGCCGGAAGAAGCCAGGATGCTGTTGAGTTATTGAAGCAGGCGGTTGTGACTGGTGATGGCTGTCCCGAAGCAGAAAAGATTTTGAATAGCATTGAAGCGAGAAAGCTTAGCTAATATGTATAATAATGAAGTTACAATATCAGTTGTCGTGCCAATGTTCAATGAGGCCGCGAATCTTCCCGGCAATATTGAGCGGATAAAAAGCGCGTTGAAGCTGACCGGTCAAAGTTTTGAAATAATTCCGGTCGATGACGGTTCGAGCGACGACACTCTCATTAAGCTGACAGAAATGGCTCAAGATGACGATTGCTTGCGTCCGGTCGGGTATCCCGTTAATTCAGGGCGAGGACGAGCTCTGCGTACCGGTATTTCTCATGCCCGGGGCAAATATATAATGACCTGCGATGCTGATTTATCATATGACGAAGCCTATTTGCCTGCCATGTACCAATTGTTAAGCGCCCCGGAAGCTCCCGATATGGTTATCGGCTCGCCCTATATGGAAGGCGGCGGGACCGAGAATGTCCCGGCCAATCGCTTGTTTATCTCAAAACTTGGCAATATAATCCTTTCGCGTATTATGCCGGGCAATATCCATACTGTTACGGGGATTTTACGAGGCTACAAAGCCTCGGAGATTCAGGCACTCGATCTTGAAGCCGACGGTAAAGAGATTCATCTTGAAATCATATCCAAAGGCATTGCGGCCGGATTCCGGATCATCGAATTTCCTGCGGTGCTTACATCCCGAAAGAAAGGCAAATCTAAATTCCGATTCAAAGCGACCGCGATATCTCATATACTATTTTCGTTTTTTGAAAAACCTTCAATCTTGTTTGGAGTCGTCGGGTCATTGTTAGTTGTGGCCGGATTGGCAGCCGGAAGTTATATCGTGTATCTCTGGCAGGCCGGAACGCTCAATCCAAATCGACCCCTGATGACCCTGATGGTTATTGTTCTACTGGCTGGAATGCAGGTGCTCTTGTTTGGATTTTTAGGGTCGTTGTTGGTCAGCCTACGGCGTGAGATATTCCGGGTTCAAAGGCGGCAGGGAGAAATCATTCAGCAGGTCAATCAGCTCAGTGAGGCGAAGAAAACTACAGATTACAAAATTAATAAAACCGAAAGGGTTTCGGTCGTTGATTAAACTGCTGCTTATATCCAATCGATATCCGGCTCACGCTGATGACGCTGCCTCGCCGTTTGTGTCAGACTTCGTCAAGGGCCTCAACCGTCATGATATCGAAACGACTGTATTAACGCCGTATCATTTTTCTGAGAAGTATGATAATACGGAGAACATTGTTCGGTTTAAATGGGGTGAAGAAAACCAGACCATCGGTTCGCTATCAAAGTATTCGCCTTTAAGCTGGCTGAAAATAGCGAATTATTTATATCGTGGAAACAACACTGCCCAGCAGCTGCATCAAACTAATAAATTCGATTTTTGTTTGGCGTTGTGGGCGGCTCCGTCGGGGATATTCGCCCGCAATCTAAAAAAGAAGTATGATCTCGACTATGCCGTCTGGTGCCTTGGTTCAGATATTCATACTTATCCAAAAATACCTGTCATCCGAGGACAAATTATCAGTGTCCTAAAGCAGGCTGAGCGAATTTATAGCGACGGTTATGAACTCGGAGAAAGAGCGTCTGAGCTGTGTGGAAAAGAGTCCTTTTTTCTTCCATCGATGCGTAAAGTGAATTATCCTCCTTCAAAACATGAGAAAAGAGAAAAACTGATTGTCTGTCCGGGACGGGTTGAAGAAGCCAAAGGCGTATATGATTTGCTTGAGGCATTTAAAATTGTTTCATCAGAATTTCCCGAATGGCAATTGTATTTTATCGGTGACGGTTCTGCCCGAAGCGAACTTGAAAATCGTATCGAGAAATATGGATTATCAAACCGGGTGAAATCATTGGGATTTGTGCCTCGTGAAAATATGTACCGAGCCATTGTAAAATCATCGGCAGTTGTGATTCCGACTCATGCCGATTCACTGCCGTTGACCTTTGGTGAAGCGATGCAGTTGAATCACCCGGTGATTGCCACCGATGTTGGGGATTTGCGGTATTTCATTGAGAAATATCAGGTCGGTACGGTCGTGCCTGCCCAGTCTCCTGAAAAGCTTGCTGAAGCATTACGGTTATTTATCACAAATGGTACTCCCGTAAAACAAAGATTTGATGAATGTGTTAATGAACTAAATATTGACCGCGCCGCCGACTCATTCGCCGATTGGCTGATCTCCTATCTGTCAAAAGATAGTGTGCGCCGGGAATCTGTCGCATGTTAAATGGAACCGATGAGAAAAAACAGTATTTTAATCAATACTGGAAAACCCGGGATATCTCAAGCGCCGATCTGCGTTCGATTCAAAGAGCCGATATTATACAAACGCTTTTTGAACCAGATAAAAACAAAAAGATTATCGATGTCGGATGCGGACGCGGAACTGTTATGCGGCAATTGTTTCAGTCAGGGTTTAATGTCAACGGTTGTGATATTTCGTCAGATACAATCAGAGAACTCTCTCAATCTGGATTCGATGCTTTTTTATGTGATCTTGAAACTGACCCGATTCCGGGTAAGTATGATGTTCTGATGTGCCTTGAGGTTCTCCAGCAGATATTCGATCCGGAAGCGGTTATAGCCAAGATGAGAAAAGCTCTTAATCCGGGTGGTTATCTGATAATCTCAGTACCGAATGAGTTTCATATTCTATCAAGATTAAAACTGTTACTGGGCAAGAGCCATCTGGGACATTTTGAGGAGTCGCATATCAGACTGTTTTCTCCAGGACGGGCGAGGGAGCTGTTTGATAAATGCGGGCTGACTATTGATAAAACGATTTCGGTCTCGGTCGTACCGCCCAAATTAAAGGCATTGCAGGCTGTTGGCAGGTTTATAGCCCGGCTGATTCCGGGACTATTTTCATTATCACAAATTTACAGGTTAAAAATCAAATGAGCGTAGCTACTGAACCAAAATATGACTATGAAAAAGAGGGGACCTTCTCCGAACGATTCCCTGTCCTGTACAACGAGGACCAACGCAATAAGAAGGCGGAAAAAGTTATTGCTGTGTGCCGTGACTTTGCCGATAAACCGCTTGACCAATTAGTCGCACTGGACTTGGGAGCTTCAACTTCTATTATGACCGAATATTTCGCCGGGCATTTCAAACGGGTGATTGCGCTTGATGTCGATGATGTCGGATTGAAATCGGGTAAGAAACAAACGAGTGCATCCAATATTGATTACGTTTGCTCAGACGGTACCAAGTCTGGATTAGTTGACGGCTCAGTCGATGTCATTATCTGCAATCAAGTCTATGAGCATGTCGAAGATCAGCACGGATTGGCATTTGAAATTGAACGTTTGCTGTCTCCGAACGGGTTCTGTTATTTTGGGGCCGGTAACCGGTTTGTACTTATAGAAGGTCATTATTTTTTGCCATTTTTATCATGGATGCCTTTATGGGCGTCGCATTTATATTTGAAGCTGATGGGTCGAAAAGTCAAATACGATGTCTTTTTACTGTCGTTGAGGAATTTGCGGAAGCTGTTAAAAAACTTCGAGATGATAGATTATACAGAAAAGCTGATTGACGACCCGAAAAAGTATACCGCCGATGATGTGATTCAACCCGGTTCATTTCTGTCAAGGATGCCTCGCTGGCTGTTCCGCAAGATTATTTTTCCCATCCTTCCTGCGTGGGTATTTGTTGTCAGGCCCAAGAGGATGTGATAGATAGATTTTACTTTCGCCACTTTGTGAAAGGCCGATTTATAGAAATATCCTGATTAAATCTCGTTCCACTTTTCTAATTGTTGTTCTTCATTCTTGATTTTAAGATTCAGACTATTAGCCAAGCTGTCAAAATCTGGACAATCAGAATCCTTATTTTTAAGAATACTTATACATAGGTCTGACATTTTTAGTCTAAGCTCCAAATCATCTTTATTGCCAATATCCAATATCAGGTCAATCTTAGTACTATATTCATTCAAAGCTCGTTGCGAATTAATGTTGTCCATCAGCATAGTTTCAGTTATTGGTTCAGGATTAAACCATATGGACTTGCATGCAGTAATCAATTTGACTGAACAATCCTTCAATTCATTTACTTTCTGCTGACGATAAGACAGAATTATTTGTTTACGAGTATTCTCTACACCAACTTCAATCTGCTTTTCTATAAGAGAATTTGCGTCCTTATTCTTTTGGGCTGTAATGCGAGCCATATACAATGAAATAAGCACTGCTATCAATGAAACTATGATAGGTCCGATTTTGAGCAAAAATTCATAAAGGCTATTTGAAGTTGAGTTTGCTATTGCGACTTTGATGGTATCAAGAAATATTGTCGTTGAGTCCATTCTCTTTCCTCCTAGAAAAAACAACTATTTAATTATAGTACAATTCGACGTGATTACCAACAAATAGAAGAATGAATGTATATATAGATTCAGGTCTAGAAAACAGATATCTATTATGATTGACAGCATAGGCGGTTTGGCCCTTTAATAGGGTATGAAGAAAATCATTATTACCCTCGTATTGATGGCTCTGGCGTGCGCTCCCACAGCCGCTCAGGAGACTCCCACCGACACAACGACAATAGATAGAGACAGCCTGCTTGATGCCGGGATGGATCGTATCCTGAATAATATGCTCTTGACCCGGGATGATTTCAGATTCCGGGATGACTATACTGCCAAAGACCCATATCGGCTGAAGATAGTCGACAGCCTGATGACCCGACCGATTCGGATGGCCGACTTCACGGACAACTTTGCCGATGTGATGCGGGGGTTTGGAGATAAGCCCGAAGTTGCTTTATCACTGCTGCAATATCTGTTCGGAGACCTGTCTGATGGTGGAGACCTGTCTGATGGTGAGGACCTGTCTGATAGTAAAGAAGACCGTAGTCTTTGGTCGGCGGAAACTTACATACAGTCAGTGAAAGTAAGAGCCCGAGGACACAGATCACCGGAGCCAAACTTGTGGTCTCCCATTGTCTATCTGGAAGAGCGTTGGGGAAGTCCCATTGATATAAAAGGGGATGCTGGAAGCATATTTAATCAGATATATGCTTCTCCATATTTTATAAGTTACAAGTTTTACTTGAGAGCGCCTTCAAGATTACAATACAGATACAATTATAGTGATAAAAAAAATGATAAAGCCAAGCTCATGGTATTCGTGAAAGATACTTTTCCAGAGCTCATTCTTGATGATCCCGATTACCGTAAATGGACGAACGAGCAGCTCGATTCCATTCAGAATATAGAAGAAGCATGGGCCATTAAATTTGCAGAAAATGGAAAAGAGATTACACCGGCAAGAATACCTATAGATGAAATAAGAAAGCTGGATAGTCTGTTTGCTGAATTGCGTCCGTTAATTGACAAAGGGTTTCGAAAGAAAGTCGCGAAAAAGACTAAGGACTTTGAGAAAAAAGGTAAGTTCAAAGTAGCGATTGGCACCGAAGGGAATGATGTTTACGATGGTGACTATTTACTAATCATTGATCCGGGCGGGGATGATATCTATAACTTGTCCTATGATATCAACAATCCGCACCCGTGCATCATCGTTGATTACTCCGGCAATGATTTCTATAATGCCACGACCGACTATGCCCTCGCCTGTGGCGCACTGGACTTTTCACTCCTAATCGACTACGAAGGCGATGATATCTATCAAGCCAAAAATTTTGGACTCGGTGCCGGATACTTCGGTGTCGGCATTCTCTGGGATAAAAAAGGTAACGATAAATACTTCGGCGATACATTTGTACAAGGCGCAGGAACATTCGGCTACGGCCTGTTAATAGACGAAGAAGGCTCAGATGTCTATACAGCTAATCTCCAGAGTCAGGGATTCGGCTTCGTGAAAGGAATCGGCGGCATTATCGATTACGACGGCAACGATTCCTATATCATTCAGCCGAAGTATAAAGAGTACTTCCATGTCGGCAATCATTACACATCGCTGTCTCAGGGCTTTGGAATTGGTGTGAGACCTCACATGTCCGGCGGTTTCGGATTCATCTGTGACTACGGCGGCAATGATTCCTACCTGGCCGACTTTTTCGCTCAAGCATCTTCGTACTGGTGGTCGCTGGGTATGATTTACGATAAATCGGGCAATGATCTTTATTCCTCCTATCAGTACGCTCAGGGAGCCGGAGCTCACATGACACTGGGGATGCTGATGGATTGCGACGGCGACGATGTTTACCGTTCGCACGGCGTTTGTCAGGGATGCGGGCATGATTATTCCTGCGGGTGGCTGTTAGACAAAGGCGGCAACGATATCTATACGGCTCAGGGATTGGCACAGGGAGCCGGTCAGGCCAACGGCATCGGGATTTTCAACGACCTCACCGGTGATGACGGCTATTACACGCACGACAAGCACAATACTCAAGGTTACGGCAATCCGAGGCGTGATTACGGTTCTATTGGGATATTCCTTGATATGGACGGTGATGATCGCTATCAGGGAAACGGCGGGAACAATCTCTTCTGGAATGTCCCCGGCAAATGGGGCGCAGGATTAGATGAGTCTTTGCCAAAACCGGATTCGACCGACGTTAAAAAATAGTGAGATAATGATTATGAGAAAAATTATATTAAGTCTTCTGATAAGTGTTATGTTCGTCCTTCCTATTCACGCCGAATTGACGCAGGAAACAGTTGATTCGATGTTTGTGATAGCGTCATCGGGCGCAAACAAGTATCGTGATATGGTTGAGCCTACGATTGTGGATATGGCCGAATACAAAGCCGAAATTGTGCCGTTTCTGATAGAGAAGCTCAATACAATTGAGGCTCGTGAGCGGGTGACGCTGGAGAATATTTTTAAGAAAATCAAAGAGCCAGCGATTCCGCTGTTGAACGAGGCTTTGATACAAGAGACAGATTCCATGTGGTTGTCCCGGGTGGCGTTGATTTTATACTACCTGCCGGATGAGTCGTCGATTGATAATTTACTTACGGTTGTGGAGCATGACTATTACTGGCTCAGGTATCAGGCGGTGCGGGCATTGGGGAAAATAGGAAATGTAAAGGGCAAGGAAGCGGTTGTGCAGGCTCTGAAGGATAAGAACGAACTGGTGCGCACTATGGCAGCTCTGGCGACAGGACGTATTGTGAAAGATAAGGAACTGTTTGACATATTAGTACCGGCGCTGAATGATTCGTACTACGGAGTGAGGTATACAGCCTTTGAAGCTCTAAAAGGACTGGATTGCGAGATTAAAACTCAATATCTAAGCGAATATCTGAATGCGGCTAAATCTGACATGGAACTCAAATTTCTTTACAAAGTCATGATTGAAGATAGCTGTATGTATATCAATGACGGTTTTACTAAACATAAAGAAGTAGATTCAGACCCGGTACTTCAAACCTATCATGATTTAGTTTTCTATAAAGACGCTCCGGAGAAATCACCTTTGCATTCTGGCGATGACGGTGAAAAAATTGATGCCTTGTTTTATGAGCGAGTCGCATCAGGATTGATAAAGAGAAATGAAGAAAAAGCGGCGGCTGCAGACTCTCGATAAGTTTCTCGATCTCCCGGGCGATACTTCTACCGGTGATGAGAATCTGCCTCAATTAGCGGAAATAATCGGGGCTGAGATTATTGAATCCGACGGTTTTCGAGTATTAAAAATAATCGACGATCACGATATTTTCCCTTATTCCAATCTGAAAGACATAGACGAACACCGGCATCAAAATCTCTACCGTAACTGGCATTTTGTAACCGGGGGAGATGAGACAACTTATGATCCTGAAAAGTTTTTATTCTTTGACACCGAGACGACAGGTCTTTCCGGGACCGGAATGGTCATTTTCCTTATCGGGTATGGTTATTTTTATAAAAACGTGTTTCGCGTCGTTCAGTATTTCCTGCCTGATTATCCTGACGAGGAGATGTTTCTTAAACTGGCCGGTGAGCATCTGAAAGAAGACACCATTCTCGTTACCTACAACGGTAAATCATTCGACTGGCCGATGCTTACCCAACGGTTTGCTATTAACCGTATGGATTTGCCAGAAATAGATTATCATCTGGACGCGCTTCATCCGGCTCGTTCATTGTTCAGAAGATTGGGTGAGGATTGCACTTTGATAACACTCGAAAAAGAATTGCTGTCTTTTGACCGGGGAGAAGATGTCCCGGGGTTCTTAATTCCGGCCAAGTATTTCGATTATCTCTATGACCGCCAGCCGGGCAAGATACCAGAGATTATCCGCCACAACCGTCTCGATGTTATTTCACTGGCACTGGTAGCCCGCTACATTCCAGAGGTGCTCAATCGCCCGGAAATAGTCAATTCAACAGGGATGGTTGAGGGGGCAATAAACCATTTTTTTAAGAACAAGCGATATGATGTATTATTAGAGTATATTAGTAATATTAAGCCGGGTTACATTGATGAATGTTCATTGATGGCACAACTACAGTATTCATTGACCCTGAAAAAAGTCGGACAGTTCGAAGAAGCCAGTCAAATATGGACCAAAGCTCTCTCTCAATCCAATGAACCTCAGGCTGTTAAACACTTGATAGAACTGGCAAAATATCAGGAGCATAAAGAAAAGGACCCCTTTTCGGCGTCTGATACCGTAGATTTACTTCTAAATCTTCCGGTGACTCCCGGTCAAAAAAAACAACTTCTTTATAGAAAAAAGAGACTAATCGGGAAATGCCTTAAGTTATCCTCTAAATCTTTATAACATACGGTCGATACTTGTATTAGAAGGATTGATTATGCCCGAAGAACAAGTATTTGACCTCATAAAAGATAATAAAGAGCTTTCTTCATTACCACAGGTTCTTGCGGAAGTGATTCGTATTACTGCGGATGAGAATGCTTCGGCAAAAGATCTTGCCAATGTAATTATGAAAGACCCGGCTTTGACAGCAAGAATGTTGCGAATCGTAAATTCACCTTTTTACGGTCCGGCTCGCGAAATAAGCACTGTCAACCAGGCCGTAATTACGCTTGGCATCCGTGCGGTAAAAGCATTGGCATTGTCGACCGGTTTGTATAAAATGTACGAGGGCAGTACTCTTGTTGTCGATAGGATGAGGTTCTGGCGCCATTCGCTTGAAACAGCCATAGCTTGCCGGGAAATCGCCAAACTGTGCGCCTATCGCCCCGAAGAAGAAGCCTTTGTTGCCGGGCTAATGCATGATCTGGGTGTCCTTACGTTAGAAGCAAATTATCCCGATCAGTTTAAACGGGTTTGGAAATTAGTCG
This sequence comes from Candidatus Zixiibacteriota bacterium, assembly GCA_023138975.1. GTDB lineage: Bacteria > Zixibacteria > MSB-5A5 > GN15 > JAAZOE01 > JAGLON01. The sequence goes on along the minus strand of JAGLON010000018.1, from coordinate 157,806 downwards.
AGTCCGGCGAGAATTTGGTTAAGCTGGAGGAAGCTACCTGGGGTACCAATCATGCCAGAGTCGGCAAGTTTTTACTCGACCAATGGAAGTTGCCAAAATTTATCGGTGAAGCTATTGCGGCACACCATGGTCAGTTTACAGAAGATAGTTTGCCCACTGACCGCTTGGGCCGGATTGTCAGCCTCGGAAATATGCTTTCAAAGTTTCGCACCTGCCAGGTACCTCCGCTTGAAAAGGCGGATCTGGAAAAAATAGACATACTGGCTGAGTCGCTTGAAATCGGCCCGACTGTATTGGCTGAACTGCAGGAGAGAATCCTCGGTCTGCTAATCAAAGAATCTGAATTCCTTGAAATGGATATTGGCTCAATAACCGATCTTCTGGAATCGGCCAATAGTCTTTTATATAAACAATATATATTAGTTGAATCAGTCCTTCGGGAAAACCGCCAAATGCAGGCCCAAATAGCCCGTGATCAGATGAAAAAGGCGGCACTGGATTCTCTTAAGACAATAACGGCCACTCTATCACATTATATCAATAATGCCTCGGCTACTATTCTTGGCCGGGCACAATTGGTGGAACTGGCGATAGCCAAGAAAACGATTATAGATGGAGAAAATATGGCTGGAAATTCCATGGAAATTATTATAAAATCTGTGGAAACGATTTCTTTGGTTCTTGAAGAACTCAAGAAAATGTCGAGCTTTGATACAACTCAATACCATGATGAAACCTCTATTTTAGATATAGAGGACCGCCTCAAGGCACAAATAGCTGAGATTGAGGAGGAGAGGAAGGCTGCTTCGGAAATATTACGATAGGTTTAAGATAGAGCCAAATGAAAAGCCCGGTTTTACCGGGTTTTTTTTTGCAGAGTAATTATTAACTTGGGGATAGAAGGAATTTGAAAGTTATTTAAATCACTTGGTTTTAGCAGAAACAAAAAAAGACCGGCTTCCTGCCGGCCTTTTCGTCCACCTTGAAAATAAACTCTATATATTCATTCGTTATTGCTATGCCTTACTATAGTAAACGTAAAAGCATAAGAAAAGTTACACAGAGTTGTTAAAAAAGAAGGAATTCTTTATTTTATCAGGATTATTCAGCGATAAGTTCAATGGAACTGTTCTCACCGCGTACAGTGAGAGTCGGCGCGTTTTTACCTGCGTCTATTTCCCCAATTGTCGTGGTACTGTTCATATTCATCATCATAGTGAAATCAGTCTTAACTGATCCATTGGTTGTTCTCAGTGAAAGATTAAACTCGGATTCGGACGGAAGCGAAATTGAGATGTCGCCATTATTGGTCGAGAGCTGGCAGTCATCCGATAATCCCGGAATTTCGATCAATTCTATATCTCCGTATGAATTGGAAATCAAAAAAGAGCCTCTGAGGTTCTCTCCGGAGATATGACCGTTGGAAGTACTAATCCGTGAGCTACCTCCGATGTCTTCGACTTCTACTGATGCGTTTTGATTGCTAACCTTGATATCACCCAAAATTGTCATCAGTGAGATTCGATAAAATTGATTCGTCACGAAAACATCCTGATTAACTTCCGATATTTCCACTGGTGAGTTAGCGTTATCAACTTCTACAGAACCGCCAACACCTATTATACTGACTGGGCCAAAACGGTTATCTATCTCCACATCACCTTGAACATCCTCAATACTAATTGGCCCATTAGTCGATGAAACCTGAACATCCTGCCTCGCATCCTCAATAATTACCGGGGCGAATTTGCTCGTTGCCCTTATAGATCCGCTCACATCTGATATGTCAACTTTTCCGTTTGAGTTTTCTACGATCACTTTACCGCCGATGTTTTCAACTAAAACAGAGCCGAAAGAATTAGAGGCTTCCAGATTTCCGGTAATATCATACAGCTCAAGTGAACCGTTACTGGATTCGATTTGAGCATTGCCCCGATAGCGGTTTATTTCAACCGGACCGGTATTGTTGATGATTACTCTTCCGGCGGATCTCTTAACTGTGATAGGAGCATAGCTATTAGTCAGGAGGGCATCACCATTCAAACGCATAGCCTCAATGGACCCGAATGAATTTTTAACATCAATCCTGCCGGTTATACTCTCTAGATACACGCTGCTCGATGTATTTGTTAATGTGACGTTACCTTTTATCTCCTGAATATTCATCTCCGAGAAACTGGAATTAATAATAAGGCGGTTTTTTAGACCGATTACACTTAGCGGGCCAAAAGAGTTCTGTATCTTCAATGGATTTCCGACCGGAACACGGACATCGAGATAAGCGCTGATTATATTTACCGTATTTTCATTCTTATGGGGATAAACGACAATGACCTCAACTGTTCCGTTACCAGTATCAATGACAATGTTCGAATTGACTGTGAGCGTTACATCTTCGGCCAATCGGCGGCTTTTATTAACATTCGAAGTATAATTGATTGTTAGTTCAGCTTCGACTATTGATCGGTTCCAGGTGGATACTCTGATACCGCCAATATCATTCTTTAGAGACACGACAACGTCATCACTACCGATATTGACAGAGGCGATTTTTACTTCAGAAGCGTTGAAATGTCTGCTATCTTTCAGAATCAGGGCTTGATGGTATTTCCGTTGCGCCTCATAATTTTGCAGATTGTGAGACATCGCCAATCCCGAATCGTATGTGCTATTGGCAAAATCAGGAATAAAGGGGTACAGTTCGGACATATCAATAATGCTATCTGGGGTTACAATCATCGGGACTTTTGGCGGTTTGGGTGCTTGCGGAACCCGGGGAATGTATATATTTGCCGTCATTATCCGCTCTTCAGCTGTTCGCATAGCAATTCGGGCTTGTTCCATCTTCCGGGCTATTAGCTTTGAGATGACTTTATTGTCGTAATTGTGATGATCTTCGGACTCATTGGCCAGATCCTCTAACTGATCCCGTATATCCTCAATATCCCGTTGCAGTTTTCTCAGCTTATTACGCTTTTTATAAGATTGGTTATCTTGTTCTTTTTTTAGTTCTTTTCCTGCTTTGGAAATATCTAGCAGAGCGCTTTCTAATTCCTCTAAGACATCCTCCGTAATCTGATCGGAATAATCTTCCAAAAGTGATTCTTGAATATCACGCAACAGGCTCTCAGTTTCTCTTAGTGTAAACTGTCCGAATTCTTCGAGAAAAACGTCAAATTCCTCTACGGCGATTTCAAATTCCTCTATCAACTCAGCATAGTTTTCACTGAAAATTATCAGATCAAGATCAACAGAATCTTCGTTCAATGGATTAACAAGGTCGACTTCATCGACCAGATCTGGTTCGGGAGGCATTTGCGCTTTTAGTGGAGACAAAGCACACAGAAGGGCCACTATGCCTGCAGCAAAGGCAATAAAACAAATCTTTTGATTAAGTTTGTTATTCATACTGGCCGCCTCTCAGCACATCATATTCAATATGCATTGCTGCTCCGCTGCCTGTGATTCTGTCTTCTGGTGACGCAATGCCGAGCTGGTGGTATAGTTTCAGCTTTTTGGCATAAGTCCGCACTAACTGCTCACTCATCTGGTGATTGTTCGGAAACCTATCAAGCGCTGATTTAATCATCTTTATCTGCTGATCTAAATTACCCAGTTTATTCAGATAATAATCCTGCACCTCATACGGAAAACGCTCCCGATGTGACATCATATACAATGAAACATAAGATGCGTTAGTTCCGATTTCCTCAGCTCTAATCGAAGCGCCTTTCGAAAAGTTTTCTCTATCGGACGAACCACCCGGCATCAAGCATAATAAAGCAATCAGGGCAAATGTCAATGCCGCTCCGGCATAATTTATGGAGCCTTGCAAAAGGCGGGAAAGGTTTTTGAAAAAAGTCACCTGGCGATGTTCGTCTTCACCCCAGGGATGTTCCTCTATGGATAGTGAAATACGTTCCCAAAGAAAATCTGGCGGTGTAACCGAGTCGATTTTGGAAGCATCAGCTTTTATCAGTTCATAGAAATCAGCTTCCCGGCGACAATCATCACAATGTTCAAGATGGTGCCGGACTTTCTTCTCCAGCCGCTCCGAAAGAGGTGTGTCAATCCGATCGGATAGAAGCCTTTTGATTTTTTCACATTTATCTATTGTAAACATGATAAAATTACCTACTGCCGCCCAAAATTTTTCTCAGCGTCATACGCGCTTTGAATAACTGTGATTTGGAAGTACCTTCAGCCAGATTCAGTCTTTCCGCTATTTCACGATGGTTAAAACCTTCTATATCATGCAGGACAAAAACCGTTCGGCATCCCTGCGGTAGTTTTTTTATTGCCTTATCAAGCTTCCGTCTTAGAATCAGCTTCTTTTGGTCCGGTTCGACTGTACCGCAATTACTGTCATTGAGGTCTTCGTAAGTACCTTTTTTCTTTCGTAGCTGCTCCAGGCCGACATTAACACAAATCCGGTATAGCCAGCTGGACAATGTCGATCTCCCGGCAAACATATTAATTTTCTGGTATGCCCGGATAAATGTATCCTGGACAATATCCTCGGCTTCGATATCGCCACCCGCCAAACGTCGGGCTAAATTATAGAGGACATTGATATTGCGGTCATAAACCTGCTTAAAAAGAGCCCGATTTCCGGCCGCTATTTCCTGGGCAATCGACAGGTCTTCTGCAAATGCATTTCCAGTGGCGCCTAACTCCATTTGTTGTGCTTTTACTGCTTCATGCTTCATAATACAATCCCGGTATCATCCGTTATTCATTTGATGTAAAAAGGCAACTCTTGGTTGTCTTTGCTTATCCCTATTTACGTTATCAGGCTCTGCATGTTTCGTCTAAGTGCTTGACAATTCAGGAATAATAGATATATTTATTCCGGTACTGCGTTTATAGCAAAGAAAATTGTACCCGCCAAGTTGTAACAATAAAAAGTAAAGGTTTCATAGTCATTTTGCAGAGTATGCAATTGAATTACCAGATGCAGACTTTTGCGGATACCTCACCCGGGAAAAAGTCCCCGGAAATGCCGCCCCAGAATACATGTAAGCCTATATCCCATAACTGGTAAGGAGAACCCGCCACCAACTGATTGCTCATGCCGAGCCGGGTAAAATAATCCGGCATAACAGTTGCACTACTGAACTTGAATTTTAAGCAGGGATTGATTTATGACTTTGAAGCGTATTCCTTACCTTCTTTTGGTTGTATTGTTTGGTCTGAATACAATACTGTTAGGAACCGATATCTCAACTCCGAACGTCTTTTCGGAGGATTTTAGAAATAGCCTTCACTATGAGGCTAATCCCAATTTATTAATTGGTGAGTTTCAGGTTCCAACTATTAGTTATCAGGCGCCGCAGGCTTCTCTGGCGACCAATTTTGACGATATCCTTATTTCAGAATCCACCAGCCCGGCTAATTTCACACAGCAGGAGCCGGATGTTGCCGCTTTAACAAGCGGTCGATTCGCGGCTGTATGGGAAGATAATCGTCTTGGCCCGAAAGCTGTATATCTCCAAATCTTCAACTCCGCCTTAAATGCTATCGGCGGAAATTCATCCCTGATTTTTGGTGAGAGCTATAATCTCTCTAACCCCCGAATAGCCCCGGATACACTTGGAAATTTCTATGTAGTATGGCGTGAAGAAATTCATGGCAATCTGCAAGCGGCCCGATTTGATTCTACGGCGGCTGTTCTTACCGACGTTTTTTATGTTTCCGATACCATAATGCTTAGCTATTCAGGAGAATTCGCGGCTGCCTGTTTGGCCGATGGAAAACTTGTCGTTACCTGGGAAAACCATACTCTGGACGATGATATTGCTTATCGGATATTTAATACTGATGGAACTCCCTCAACGGGGCTTCTAAATGCCAATACTTCAACCACTGACCATCAATGGTCCCCGGCAATCGTTGGAAGTAATGATAACAATTTCGCTATTGTCTGGGAAGATTCCCGGTCGGGCAAAGCGGATATCTTTTTCCGCAGATTCAACTCCTTGGGCACACCATATACTTCTGATTTTTCGATATCTGACGAATCTGCCCGTGATTCCGCTCGCTATATGCCGGAAATAGTATTCAGCCCGACAGATGGATATATTGCCGCCTGGATTGATAGCCGTGATGGCAAAAACATCTATTTGCAAAAACTTACTGCAGCGGGAGTTGCTAACGGAAGCAATGAGCTTGTTTCAGACAATTCTACCAATGACGCCAACTGGGAGATAGACTTATCAGTCAACGGACTTGGATATCTTAATGCGGCCTGGACCGTTTATGGAAATTACAATACTATTATGATGCAGCGTTATTCAAATGGTGTTGTCAAGAATGGTTCAGTAATAGCCGTTTCCAATGGTACCGAGAAACTGAGATTTACTCCGGCTATAGCGTCCAACAAGATTAATGTAAACTTTGTTATCTGGACTGATTTAATAGACGGGTCGATTGATATTTTTGGCTACGGAATCAATAATTCCGGAACCGAGCTTGCGGCAGAATTTACTTTAAATGACGACAACGAGGGCGCCCCTTCAATAGAACCGGCCGTTACGACCTTAAGTCGGTATGAATGGGATATTGTCTTTACCGACATGCGTCGAGATGCCGGCGATATTATGCTTCAGCGTGTTTATGTCGGGGGAGAGTTAGTTGACGGCAATCGCCGGATAAACTCCGATCCAGCGGGTGGCAATCAGTCTCAGCCGGCCATATCATCAGCTAACGAAACTCTGTGCATCAGCTGGACCGATATTCGCAGTAACGGTGTTAACGGTCAGAATATTTTCTGCAGGTTTTCAAAACCTCATTATGATCTTACCGATGAAATCGTCGTTAACGATGATTTTGCCGGATCGGCAGCACATTATAATTCGGCCAATGCCATGAACTCCGCTGGTATATCCTTGATAGCCTGGACTGATACCCGCCAAAGCAACCCCAAAATATTTGGTCAGCTTTTTGATGGTAATTTTGATGCCATTGGTGATAACTTCCTCATCGGATCTACTGCTCCAGCAGGTATCGGGGAAAAAGCTCAGGTCTCAGTCGCATCCGATGGAAGCTTCATCGTTTCGTATCTAAACAGATTAGTTTCCGGCGGTGCGGCGGTTGAGGTGAAAAAAGTTACGACAGATGGTACCGTAGCTGATATGTTCTCGTTTCAGTCGGATCAAACCGGATATACAATTGACGGATTTGATGCGGGTGTCAATTCTACCGATGCGATTTACATTGTCTGGCATGCCTTCAGTGCGGCCGGACCGGACTTGTTCTTAACGGTCTTTAATGATGGCGGCACAGTTATGGCGACGACGCAGTCGATTATTGACAACAGCTCTGCAGCTCCGGGGATCGCTACGATGACCGTCGATTCTGATAATTACCTGCTGATTGCATGGCTGGATAATCGAACCGGCTCTCCGACTCCGTTCCGACAGATTTATGAATCGACATTGGCGCCGATCCAGTCCAATACTCCAACTTATACTTCCACTGGTCCATATATGCAGACACCAATTGGCGCCGGATCCCGCGGTCGGGGAATTTTTATCTGGGCTGACGGTCGCGCCAGCGGTTTGAATATCTACGCCGCGCAGGAACTGTATGCGCCAACCGATGCTGACGATGATATATCGATTCCGACCATGTTCAACCTGGCCCAGAATCGTCCCAACCCGTTTAATCCTTCGACAGTGATAGAGTTTTCATTGCCCCAAACCAGTCATGTGACTCTGGAAGTTATGAATATTTTGGGACAGAGAATACGATTGTTAACCGATGAGTCTTATCCGGCCGGGACTCATGAAATCATTTGGGATGGCCATGACGAAAGCGGTGAACGTTCCGCTTCCGGTATATATTTCTACCGAATTTCCAACGACTCATTTACCAGTACCCGGAAAATGGTTCTGGTAAAGTAACCGGATATAAAACAGTATGCGTCTATTTTACTTGATTCTCGGAGTGTGCCTGATATTCGCAGAGAGCTTTGTTTTCGCGATATCATGGCCGATGCCACCCACAGATTCATCGGGAAGAATCGGTAACTCCTACGGAGAATACCAAAATTACGGTTCGGTTGCGTATATGCATCCGGGCTTAGATATTTTAGCCCCCGCTGGAACACCTGTTTATGCGGTAAAATCTGGCTATGTTAAAGCTGTTCTAACTACTTCGGCCAATCTCCATTGGCGTGTGGCGATAGGCGACAGTGCCGGAGCGGTTGAGTGTGATGGCTGGTTGTACGCTCATTTATCCGAGATGTCTATCATGGTTAGTGAAGGCGAGTGGGTCGAAGAAGGAACCCTTCTTGGGGATTTAGTCCATTGGCCGGTAGCTGATTTTCACCATCTTCATTTTGTAAAAATTCGCCATTCGGGAGTAGTATGGAGTTCTGACTGGCAATTTATCGGTAATCCTCTGGATGAACTGGAAAATATATCAGATCCTGATGCGCCAGTGTTCGAAAACGCGTTCGGTGCTCAGAAATTCGCTTTTAGCAATAATGAATCAAGTGATTATTTTGCAATTGGGCAGGCGGTCTCAGGTGATGTTGATATTATCTGCAAAGTTTGGGACTATATAAACCATTATGACTGGAAACTTGCGCCGTATAAAATCGAATATCGTATTGAAGGGGACAATCCGGATGTGTGGACTAACTCTATTTGCTTCACCGGGCTTTTGGATTACGCTAACAATGTAAGTGTTATTTATCGCGATGACGCTTCCTGTAATTCCCGCGGAGATTATAATTATCGAGACTACTATTTATATCTGACCAATACTGATGGCGACAGTGTCATCGAAACCAGTGATGCTGCTTACTCTTGGGAAACCGCCGAAATTAACAATGGCAATTATACAGTTTATGCCCGGGCATACGACCGGGCTGGAAACTCCACCACTGATTCCATGTCTGTTGCGGTCGAGAACTTTTTTTCCTTAAACGGTTCGATTTCATTTGATGATAATAATCCTGATCTATCCGGAGTAAATGTAATTGCGCTTTTAAATGGGCAAGATGGCCTTTCCGATGACCTTGGAAATTACTCAGTTGCTGATATTGGAGGCGGGTTGCAAACGATACAATTCAGCCGGGCCGGCTACCTGACAATTGATACAACGATAATGATGAATCAGAATGGAGTAATAAATCTGACCATGAGCCCTGGTGATTATGTTCTGGGTGATGCAAACTATGATACTCAGGTCAATGTTGGCGATGCTGTTTATATAATCAATTATGTGTTTAAGAACGGACCGCCCCCGACCCCATATGCATCCGGTGACGCCAATGGCGATAGTAAAATCGATATCGGCGATGCTGTCTATCTGGTAAACTATGTTTTCCGAGGTGGTCCTCCGCCGGGAGGCAAGAGTCCTCAAATCTAAATGGCGCCGAACATTTTGGCCAATCGGTATACATACACCGCTGAAAAATCCTGAATAAAATGAGCAATGATTCCCGGCCAGATCGAACCGGTCAGGATATACAATCCGCAGAACATGGCTCCGTACAAAGTAATAACAATGACTCCGCCAGTTCCCTGATACAAATGTCCCGATGAAAAAGCAAACACCGAACCGATAATAGGAATCACCCAGCCTCTCCCTATTATTCCTTTTATGCGAGTCATAAGATAACCGCGATAGACTATTTCCTCACAGACTCCGGCAGTGATAGATATAACCAGCCACCAACCGATATGGTCGGAGGCGATGGCCAATATCTGGTCGGTGTTATTATTAAACGGAATACCAAATAGTTTCAATATACCCTGTATGATGACCAGAGAGATATTTGAGATGAGAAGAAAACCGATTCCCAAACCCAAATGAGCCAAAGTTGGAAATCCCATTCCAATAGACGATAGTGATGATTTTTCCCGCCACAAGGCCAGCAGAATTACCAGTACAAAGCTCCACAGCATTATTATTGTCGGCAAAAAGAAAAACAGGATAGGATCAAACTGAGAAAAATCAATCTCATTTCCTCCTATATAAGCAACTATCAGATTAAAACCGGGGAAAGCGAAGATCAAAAATATCAATACAATATAAGTTCCTGCGCTTTTTCTAAAAGGCAGGTGTCTCTTTTCAGAAGAAGGAACTTCCGGCTCCGGAGTACTGCATAGTTCTTGAGAATTGTTTTCCATAGATCCTTAGCGTTTGTGGCTCTGTAATATATATGTGCTCGCCGTTAAAATGTTTCATTATCTCAAAAAAGTCAACCTTTATGGATGTTTATCCTCTTTCAGCCATTTGTGAGTCACTTTTAATCCATGTGATACGATCCATCTCAATAGTCCGGGAAGCGATAGTGATGTAATAGACAAAATCTGTTTTTTCATTATTCTTTAATCAGAAGAAAGGAGAAGTATGAGAAAAAACAGACTTATCTATCAAAACTGGATTGTTGAACTGGGGTATGACCCGGTTCTCGGGAGGCAAGATTCATCTCAGGCTAATTATAACCCGGAACTTATTTCAGCGGTAAGTACAGCTATGTTTTCATTAAACGAAAGCGAGTCTGATTTCATTAGGTCATTTTATTTGCAGGGTTTGACATACCGGCAAATTTCAAGTATTACCGGAAAAGATATTTATCGCCTTGAGGCAATTCATCACCGGGCGGTATTGAAATTAAGAACTCGCTTGGCAGATTACCTTAGAAAAAGGAATCTTGTTGAACTCAGCCATGATAAAAAGTGCCCGATCTGTGCTCACGAGAAAGCTAAGGATATAAACATACTTATTACAAGAAAAGATAAACGGGAAACCTGGCGGAAGATTATAAAAACTTTGGCTGATGAGTATTCAATAAAAATCACAACACCCCAAATGCTAATTGGTCATGCTAAATATCATATATAGTGGAGGTTTTATGGAAACTATCAAGAAATTGCGCGGCGATCACTGCCTGAATGTTCATGTCTCTTATGAATTAAAAGAAAAATTACGGACTTTAGCTGAAAAGTATGATCGCACGACAGCCGATATTGTTCGCGCCCTATTAAAAATAGGTATTCCAATGATGGAGGGAATAAGTCAGGCGGAAGAGATAATGATTCGAGAATATATTCAACTTTTCCGTCGCATGCGTCATATGCGAAAACTAAAAGATTAATAGCTTGTGATGCTTGAAGTTGTAGAGATGTTGACAAGTTATCAACAATTTCCAAACATGGTTATCCACAATATGGAGTGCATTTTTATTAATTAATATACAATATGTTGTGCTTTTTTTGCTTTTTTACGTATTTTATTATTGACAAGGGTGTGTGATTGTACCATTTTCAGTTTGCCTGTTGGGAAATAGGGCTAGCTGAAGTGGCGGTAGAAGTAAATACTTGCCTGATACCTTCTAAGTTATTACGGGGTTACATGTTGCGCGATTATTTCTAAATTATTATCAGGGACGTGCACCCGTAAATGTGACATTTATGTGATTATTGAAATATGAAAAATATCGTAGAATGAACGGAGAAGAGAACGAATTGGAAAAAGTTATTGAGGAGAAGCATCAATCGGTTTTGGAGCATGCTTCTGCAACATTCCGCATTAAGGGTGGTTCTCGGGTGATGAAACTTGAGTCGCCTATTGTATTTTGGGATTATGAAATTGATAAAGAAAATATGTGTACAATCATCAAGGATGAGTAACAATCAGAGGGGAATTTCATGGAAGAGGTAAAAAAGACATTACCAGAATTGAGTGAGAATGCGTTAAAAGTTTTAGAACGCCGTTATTTGGCCAAAGACGGAAAAGGAAATGTTATAGAAACACCGGAAGGGTTATTCCGCCGTGTTGCCCGGATAATCTCCGCGCCCGATCAGACTTTCGGGGCTACTCCCGAAGAAGTCAAGGAATCGGAAGAGGCCTTTTACAAGATGATGGCCCAGCTTCAGTTTATGCCCAATTCTCCGACGCTTATGAATGCCGGACGTCCTCTGGGACAACTGTCTGCTTGTTTTGTACTTCCGATTGACGACAGTATGGAGTCAATCTTTACAACGGTTAAGAATACGGCATTGATTCATAAATCCGGCGGGGGAACCGGGTTTGCTTTTTCACGTCTGCGGCCGCAGAATGCGGTCGTCGCATCGACTTCCGGAGTCGCTTCCGGGCCGATATCGTTTATGAAAGTTATTAATGCCGCTACTGAGGCTGTCAAGCAGGGTGGAACCCGCCGCGGCGCTAATATGGGAGTTTTACGGGTTGATCATCCTGATATTATAAAATTCATAAACTGTAAGGACGATTTATCCGAACTAACAAATTTTAATATTTCGGTCGCCATAACCGATGCCTTTATGGAGGCGGTTGAAAATGATGCCGAATATGATATGCTGGACCCCCGTACTGACACGGCTTTTGTGGTTGACGGCAAGCCGCTGCGCTTGAAAGCTCGCGAGGTTTTCGAACAGATCCTTGAGCATGCTCATACAACCGGTGAACCGGGAGTGATGTTCTTAGATCGGATGAACGACGGTAATCCGGTAAGTCAGGTTGGATTGTATGAGTCGACCAATCCCTGCGGCGAACAGCCGCTGCTTCCGTATGAAAGCTGTAATCTCGGTTCTATCAACTTGTCCCGTATGATTAAAGCGGTGGTTGATTCCGGTACTGAATCTATGTATCGTTATGAAGTTGACTGGGACCTTTTGGATGAAACGGTCGAAAAATCGGTTCATTTTCTTGACAATGTAATCGAAGCCAATCGTTATCCTCTGCCGGAAATCGACGCCAATACCAAAAGCAACCGCAAAATCGGACTCGGCGTCATGGGTTGGGCTGACATGCTGATTATGATGGGCCTCAGATACGATTCCGACGAAGCGTATGAGCTGGCCGATAAAGTTATGGGCCGAATTAATGAAGTTGGGCACAACAAGTCCCGCGAAATGTGTAAAAAACGCGGTCATTTCCCGCTTTGGGAAAGATCCCGATTTTATGGCGAGGGCACTGGTCCGGAAATGCGTAATTCTACTATTACAACGATCGCTCCCACCGGTACGATTTCAATAATTACCGGATGTTCATCCGGTATCGAGCCGTTGTTTGCTGTCAGTTACGTTCGCACTGTTATGGATAATGACAAACTCATCGAAGTTAATCCCACGTTTGAGAAAATGGCCAAAGAGCGCGGATTCTATTCACAGGAATTAATGGAGCGTATCGCCGAAGTTGGCTCAGTTCAGCATTTTGAGGAAGTCCCGGAAGATATTCGGGCTTTGTTTGTCACCTCGCATGACGTTTTGCCCAAAAATCATGTCCGCATGCAGGCCGTCTGGCAAAAGAATGTCGATAATGCTGTCTCTAAGACGATTAACTTGCCTAATTCAGCGACTCTCGATGATGTCCGCGATGCTTATCTGACAGCTTATCAAACCGGTTGTAAAGGTGTTACCGTTTATCGTGATGGCTGTCGGGCTAATCAGGTGCTGTCAACGGGAAAGACGGCAAAGAAAGATGATGCTGCCGCAGGTGATGGCAAAGTGTCCCCGAAAAAGAAAAACCGGCCTGAGGATCTGCATGGGATAACCTCCAAGATTAAGACCGGGTACGGTAATCTTTATGTCACTGTTAATACTATTGATGGCAAACCATTTGAGGTTTTTGCGCAAATAGGGAAATCGGGCTATTCTACGATGGCTGATACCGAAGCGATCTGCCGCTTGATTTCACTCGGACTTCGGTCCGGTATTCCTGTCAAAAATATCGTCAATCAGCTCAAGGGTATTGGCGGCGCCTCGCCGGTATTCGGTAAGGGCGGTTTGATATCCTCGATTCCGGATGCGATTGCGATTATTCTGCATAAGCATTTTGGTAACGGCAATACAATCGAGCATAATGAGACCGATTTGGACAATGAGTTTTGTCCCGATTGTAATATGAGAATCGAACACGAATCTGGTTGCCTCGTTTGCCGCAGTTGCGGCTATTCCAAATGTTAAACTTGATTCCCGGCCAAAAGCATGTATTTTTTTGGTCGGGAGTTTAATTATATATGTCATCACAATTTATACCGTCTGGTAGAACCTCGGTTATTAAGCGTGGAGAAGTCACGTTCCAACTGCAAACTGAGTTCGCCAATATGCCGTTTCCCCGTGTGACCACGACGATTTTTTCCAACGGTCAGGTGCTTCATAAAATCAATAATGAAATAAGTAGTCCGGTTGACTCATTTGAGCGTATGCATGAGGTTGAGGATATTATCAAAGCTCAGCATATGGATATCTACAAAACCCTGCGTGAACGTGGATTGCCAACGGCACCGAAAAGTAAAATTGGAGAATCTGAAAAGAAAACCCGGTCCGAACAAATTCGTGATATCGAAGGGGTCGAGCGGGTTTATCTTATTACTCCTGACGGCAAGCTGGTCGGTGATAAAAGCACAACGAAGCAGTTTAAGAAGATGTTCAAACATCTCTTCAGGGAATTGCCGGATATGTTGGGTGTCTTCGCCGAATTGCCCGGACAGGGTCGGGAAGAGGGAATTTATGAAGTGGAACCCGGCCGAATACTTCTGGCATCAACCGGTGTAGAGTTTTTTCTGATATTATTGATTGCTGATAGCTCGTATCATGAAATAGCCCCCCAAGTTTCCGCTATAATCAAATCATAATTTCACAAAAAAACAAAAAAAAGAGAGAGATTGTTTTGAAAAAACCCCTCATTTACCACGGTAAAGGGTTTTTACAGCCACCCTGGTATTTTGTTCCCGCTGCCGCTCACTAGTGACCGGGTCACGGCGTTCACGCAACCTATAGGGACAACCTTCATTAATGAGGTGTTAGAGATTTTTCAAAGACATCTCTCTCTATGTACACTTAATTTACGATGACATTTTGAAATTGCAACAACTTTTATTGAACATTTATTTTATGTGATTATTTTTGCGTGTTTTTCGTTCCACGATGTGCTATATTAATAGTTTGTAGTGATTTAGCAGATCAAATAGACTAAAAATGGATAGAGAAATGACACATTCGATAGGCATTGATTTAGTCGAAGTGGACAGAATTCGAACATCTTATAACAGACACCGTGAGAAATTTCTGAACCGCGTTTTTTCAGAAGACGAGATAGGTATCATAGAATCCCGCAAGGCTGGGATGATAATGACTATGGCCGGAAAATTCGCCGGAAAAGAAGCGGTAATGAAGGCGCTTGATCCTTTTTTTGTCAGCGGCGAGATTTATCTGAAAGATATTGAAATCCTCAATCTGGAATCAGGCCGTCCCTATGTTCGGCTTCCTGCAAAAACAGTGGACAAACTGGCCGGAAAGAAAATACTTATATCAGTTTCGCACGAGCGGATATTTGCTACCGCCGTTGCGACTATTGTCGATGAAAAGTAGTGATAATAAATAATTATTTTCACAAAAGCTGTGTATAATCGTCTGAGAAAGAACAACCATGATGAAAAATATAATCTGCATATTCATGTTTATGTTGCTCCTTACCGGGCTAACCAATGCTGAGTACTCATCCGAGAAGCTAAAAAAAGGCATCCGTCTTGGGTTTAATCAATCCACCGTGACTAATGCCGATTTTGATGTAAAAAATTATACCGGATACTGTATTGGAGGATTCCTCAATTATCAATCCAGCGAATATTTCTCTCTGCAAATGGAATTATTGTATAACGGCAAAGGGTATCGGCAGGAGAATGTTATCTCGCGCGATTCAAATGGAGTAGCTGTTGGCACAATTGACGAAGTAACTACAATACTCAGCTATATTGAGATTCCAATTATCGCTAAAATTACCGCAATACCTAATGGCAAATACCGGCCGTATGTATTAGGCGGTGGATTTATTGGGCTATTGGTACAGGATAAATTAAGGTTATCGAATTCTGCTCCGTTCCTTGATGTCGATATAGAAAACAGCAAATCATCCGATGTCGGTTTTCTATTCGGCGGTGGAATAGATTTGAAGGCGGGGGAGAAAACCTGGATGTTTTTTGAGGTGCGTTATGAGATAAGCCTCATCAGCCCGATTCAAAACGTAGATTACAAGAGCCGGTCGCTGGGCTTTCAGACCGGATTGTGGTTTTAATAAACTTATGGGTAATTAGAAACGGGATAGATGTTTGTCTATCCCGTTTTTTTTTGGATACTTTTTCGTTTACATCAGTTTGAAAGTAATACCGATTCCGAGGGTTTCTTTGAAACGGCCTTTAACACTGATTTGTTTGTCATACAATATCTGTGTATAGAAATTGACCGAAACAATCTTAGTTATTGATGCCGTCACTCGGTTTTCCCAGTTGACATCGATCGCCTTCCAGTAATCCTCCGCGTCAGTGCCTTTAACAGCATCCTTATCTGAGAAAGAGAAGGCTTTATATAAAGTCAGTTTACTCGTCCACTGGAGATCTTCGCTGAATACAAATTTGACATCAGTGACCGATTCCAGACCGGCATCGTGCAGAGTAGTACTTGATGTCGAGTAGGCAGTCGTTGTATCTAAGCCATCCACTGTCACAACTGAATCAACGGTTCTCTGCATCATCTGACGTATTGCAAAACCCAAACGGCTGATAATTTCATTTTTATCTTTTGAGTACAGTTTGCGCGCGATACCGGCCGATTCGGTCAGTAAAACAGGGTTCAGATATAGTTTTTTATTTGCTACTTTAGCGTCTAAA
The DNA here is from genome assembly GCA_023138975.1 of Candidatus Zixiibacteriota bacterium. Classification (GTDB taxonomy): domain Bacteria; phylum Zixibacteria; class MSB-5A5; order GN15; family JAAZOE01; genus JAGLON01. The sequence continues at coordinate 141,161 of JAGLON010000018.1, read as the reverse complement.
AACTGCGATTCCAAGCGGAAGGCCACATAAGGATCAACGACCCAGTTCTTAGTAATTCTACCGACATTTTCCCAGTCGATTAAGTCGGTTGACTTTACCGGTTTTTCCCAGTAAGTATCGACGGATGGATCAGTATCATCAAATTTTTGCGACAGCGTCTGGCCGAAAGAAAGTTTTAATGTCGATTTGAGATCGAACGACGGTGACAGCTGTTTTTCGGCTGTGGCGTTTAAATTGCTAACCCAGCTTAGTGCTCCGGCTTCACCACCATCCCAAGAATCAGAATAGGCGGTTTGGGTTGTTGTAAAATCAAAAACCATTGATGTCTTCCAGCCTGTGGTGGAATCATCCTGAGCGATTCCCAGACCGGTTAAAACAAATAGTGCAAGGAGCAGTACTCCCGCCTGTTTTTTCCATATTGATACCATTGATTTCTCCCTTAGTTGTCTGATTCCTGGTGCATGTGAACGTCCTGTTGCGGATAAGGAATAGAGATTCCTTTTTCATCAAAGATCAGTTTTACTTTTTCCGTGGTGTCAAAAAAGACTCCCCAATAATCAGCTGTCTTCACCCAGGGACGAGCCACAAAATTAACTGAGCTGTCGGCCAGCTCTGAAACGGCAACCTGAGGGGCAGGATCTTTCAAAATTCTCTCATCGGCGGCCAGAATTTGTACAAGGGTTTCTTTAGCCAGCTTGATATCATCATCGTAACCGATACCGAAAACCATATCCACGCGGCGCGTTTCTTTGGCGGAGTAGTTTATTATATTCCCACCGGTGATGGCGCTATTGGGAACAATTACTTTTTTATTATCGGGGGTTTTCATAATTGTGTTGAAGATGGATATTTCTTCAACCACTCCGGCAGTTCCTCCGGCTTCGACAAAATCACCTGCCTGAAACGGGCGGAAGAAAATAATCATAACTCCTGAGGCGAAATTAGACAGTGAGCCCTGAAGTGCGAAACCGACTGCAAGACCGGCGGCACCGAGAATCGCTATAAATGAGGTTGTGTCAACTTCCAGATTATCAAGGGCAGCTATAACAATCACCATCAGAAGCATTATGCGAAGAATGCTAAGGATAAACTTTGATAGTGTTTCATCCATTTTACTCTTGTTGAGTACCCGGCGGATGATACCAATAACAAAACTGATTACTATGCGACCGATTATAAATATCGCGATAGAACCGAGTATTTTTAGGCCATAAAGCTCGGCCCAGTCGCTAATCATCTGTACGATACTAGTTAAATCCATTTTTCTTTTGCCTCTTATTTATTGGTTTTGGATAATCTTTTATGGAAATATGTTGTGTGATTTGAATACAACACGACACGACTCCATCCCAGAAAACACCCCATTTAAACTTACTATCAGACTCAAACAGGATATACGCACAATTGTTCCGGTACAGTTATATTATTTTCAATATTATTGCGTTGGGTTACAGCTCTTGTCGTCCTTGAAGAGCGCGTGTGATAGTAACTCCGTCGGCATATTCCAAATCGCCTCCGACTGGAAGTCCACGGGCAATTCGCGTAACTTTTACGCCGAATGGCTTTATAAGTTTGTTTAGATATATGGCTGTCGCTTCGCCCTCAACATCCGGGTTAGTTGCTACGACAACTTCGGAAATGCTATCATCAAGACGCGAAAGAAGTTCCTTTATATACAAATCATCCGGACCAATGCCGTCCAAGGGGGATAATTTGCCGCCCAGAACATGAAACAGCGGGTTGAAATCTTCAGCCTTCCCCAGAGCGATAATATCACTGGCTTCTTCAACCACACAAATGATAGATTTATCTCGCTTATCATCGGTGCAGAGAGCACACGGGTCGCTTTCGGAGATATTAAAACATATCGAACAGTTACCGACTTTTTCTTTTACATCGATAATCGAGGCGGCTAATTCCCGGGCTTCCTCGTCCGATATTTTAAGAATATGAAACGCCAGTCGCCCGGCGGTCTTTCTTCCGATACCGGGCAGGCGAGAAAGCTGTGATACTAATTTTCCAACCGATTCTGCGGATTTATACATAATTAAAACGGCATTCCGGGTATATTTAATCCACCGGTCACTGAGCCCATTAGTTCAGATTGTAATTCTGCGGCTTTTTCTTTGGCCTGGTTTACCGCGCTCAAAATTAAATCTTCGAGCATTTCGACATCGTCGGGATTGACAACTTCTTTCTCTATTTTAATCGCGATAATTTCCTGTGCGCCGGTAGCTGTCACTTTGACCATACCTCCGCCTGCGGTTCCTTCGACCTGTTTATCAGCCAGTTCTGCCTGCATTTCTTCCATCTTGCGCTGCATTTTGGCAACCTGCTTCATCATGTTGCCCATGTTACCGCCCATACCTTTGGCCATGTCAGTCTCCTGGATTGCTATTGTTATCGTCTATTTTCTTTCTTCCGACGATTTCACCGTTTATTTGCTCCACAAAGCTCTTAAGCTCAGGATCTTCGGCAAACAAATCGTCGGCGTTTATCGCCAGGCTTTCAGTCTCGGTGTTTATCGCCGAAGCTTGTGCCTTTTGTGTTTTATCTATAGTAAATTTTACGCTAACCGTCAATTTATAAAAGTTTCGCAGTGCCTCTTCGATAATCGTCTTTGATTCAGTCTTGTTCACTACTTGTTTATTTGTCGCGTAGGAAGAAGAAAAGGCAATAGTAATGTTGCTGTCCTCGACCGAGGTAACCTGTCCCATTGTCATCATAGAGGCGAGCATTGGTTTTTGTTTCTTTAGCTCATCAAGAAAGTTATTCCAAGTCATCTGCACCCGGGGGAGATTAAGCGGTTTTCCTGATTCATAATCGGTCTCAGTCTCTGGTGGTACTGGAGGCGGTTCTTGGGGGGCGGTTGATTGACGAGGGAGCTGTTTATCAGAACTTAGAGTTTTTTTTTGAACCGGCGCCTTTAATGGTGGTGGTTGAACAGCATCAAACAGATTATTGGCTGGAACGGCCTGTCCGGAACCAAGTGATGCCGAAAGCCTATTGAGCCGTTGGATAACTTCCTGCAGGGCAATCGACGATTCCATCCGTGCCAGTCGAATCAAGCATATCTCAAGGAATGTTTTTTCATCATAACCGTTTTTCAATTGACGCAGTAAGTCAGAGAGAATCTGAATCATACGCAGAATATCAGCCTCAGTAAAGTATGTTGCCTGCTTTGCCAGAGCTTCGCGTTCCGCCGCAGATACATCTAAAAAGTTCTCCGGTTGTTCGGTTGATTTCTGCACCAGAAGGTTGCGCAAATAGCTGACAAAATCATTGACGAATTCAGTAATATCTGCCCCGGATTCAAACAGGATTTTCACGAGATTAAATATCTCTTCACTTTTTCCGGCAGCAATAATATCAATCAGTTTGGAAAAAAGCTGACGATCTACGATTCCCAGGGTTCTCGCCGTCAAACTTGCGGTTATGGTGCCGTCGGCCAGAGCTATCATCTGGTCAAACAGCGACAGCGAATCACGCACCGAGCCATCACCCTTGCGGGCAATTAAAAATAGGGCTTCCTGCTCGATCTCTATATTTTCGAGTTTAGCCAGTTTTTGCAGATGACTAACTAAATCGGTCGTACTAACCCGGCGGAAATCATACCGCTGTGTCCGCGATAGAATCGTCTGGGGAACTTTATGAGGTTCTGTTGTGGCAAAAATAAAGACGGCGTGTTCAGGCGGTTCTTCGAGCGTTTTTAATAAAGCATCAAAGGCTGACCCTGACAAACGATGAACTTCGTCGATAATAAAAACTCGTTTTTTACCTGAGGTCGGCAGATAGCGAATATTCTCCCTCAAGGTTCTAATGTCATCGATACCGGTATTTGAGGCGGCATCGACTTCCAGAACATCCAAGGACGAACCTGCCGTTATTTCCTTACACATCGGGCAGACGTTGCAGGGAGTCGCTGTGGGGCCTTCAATACAATTGAGTGCCTTAGCCAGGATTCTGGCAGTTGTCGTCTTACCGGTACCGCGAGGCCCTGTTAACAGGTAACCATGAGCGATACGACCAGTCTCTACCGCCCGAGCAAGAGTCTTAGTAACATGCTCCTGCGCGATGATATCCTCAAACAAGAGGGGCCGATATTTTAATGCAAGTACTTGATAAGACATAATATTGCCGGAATACCTGAGATTATTATTATGATCTGATAACGGTCAGTCGCATTATCAGGCAAAAACTGTATCACGCAGTTTTCATGCCTGCCGCTGCTACCTTCCAGTCCTGACGGGGTTCGGCAATAAGCCGCTGTACAGGACCCGATAAACAACTGACCGATATCAAACCAAACTTTTTTATTTCGCCCTGTATAATAAAAATGGAGCAGACCGGGATCGAACCGACGACCTGTACGTTGCGAACGTACCGCTCTCCCAATTGAGCTACTGCCCCATTAAATCTATTATTCAGGCTTTACAATCTATGCATTTCGAAAGAAAAATCAAGCAGTTTCGAGCCTCTTGTTATCACTTTTCTTGGCAAATAACGCCAGCGCAATACCAATAAGTATCAAAGCCCCTCCTACGACAGCAGTCACAGCCGGGTATTCCCCGAAAATTAATGCCGCCAGAACGATGGCACCGATAGGTTCGCCTAAAATAGTCAGCCCGACTATATGCGCCTTGAGGTATTTTAACAGATAGTTGTATAAAGAATGACCGATTACTGTCGGTATCAAGGCCAGTAATACAAACATTATCCAGGTTGTATCCGAAAAGTCGCTCAATGGCGCACTGGTAAATCCGGCAATTATCAGCAGAGTTATGGCGGCGATAGAATAGACCGAAAGGATATAATGCCGGTTTTTTAGGTTTTGACGGAGTTTTCGGCCTATAATCAAGTAGGCTCCGGCACAAACAGCACCGATAAGCGCCAGGAATTCTCCGAGAAGACTTCCTGCGCCGATTCCAGAGCCTATGCCTGAAATAAGAATCATTCCGATAAACGCCGCCACCATCCCAAGAATCACACCTTTGGAGATTTTAGTCTTCCAAATAACCGCTTCGGCCACCGCTACAAAAAACGGCTGAGTGGAAACGATGATTACCGAATTGGCGATAGTCGTGTGTTTGAGTGATGAAATCCAAGAGGCAAAGTGAAGACCGAGGACTATTCCGGAGATAATAATTAGCGCACAATCTAATCGGGAAAGCTTTTGCAGACTTTTTATTAGTCCTCGTCCGCCGATAGGAATAAGAATCACGACCGCAAATGCCATCCGATAAAAGGCGGTTGAAATCGGGTCGGCGTCAGCTATTCTGATGAATATCGCCGACCAGCTCACGGCCAAAATCGCGATTGTCAGCAGACTATATTTTGTTAAGCGGGTCATCTTTTTACCTGACCGGAATCTTCTTTAAAGCCATTATTAACATACGGCGGCATTTCTTTTCTTATTGCTATATACAGCCGGTAATAAGATAAGATATGACGCTGATAATACTTATCATAGCCATTTTTCGCTCAGGCTGTTATGTATAAAAAAATAGACGGTCGCACGCAAGGGATGGGGGGGCAGCGACCGCCTGGGGTACGACCCGACTCACTTTTTGGGTTTCGGTGAGACGGATCTAGTCGGCCATTAGGGGTAATGGCCTTTAGGGCACGTTGATACTATAACGTACAAGTAAGACGCTCCCAACCAGCCCTTCGTTCAATTGTTTTTGGCGGTTCTTATGGTTTTATGCTCGCTCTACATGCGTGGAAGTAATATTTTAAAATGTTAATATCGGATATAGACCATTGATGAGGTATGAATGAAAAAGGTATTTAAAATAGCAGTTTTATTTCTGATTACTCAATTAATAATTGTAAGTTGTGAGGAGGATTCACCATTCACGGGCAGTAATCCTGTTATTGACGGTTATGTACCGGATTAGTTAACTGCCGTTCGCATCGCTGAAGCCGTTTGGCTGCCGATCTATGGAAATTCCATCTATAAGACAAAACCATTCGTCGCAAAATTGAAAGATGATACTACCTGGTTTGTCCAAGGAACAATTCCAGAGGGAATATTAGGTGGTGTTCCAGAGATTACGATACACAAAATGACTGGTCAAATCCTTCATGTAATACATAGCAAATAAGTCAGTTAGTAGGTCAAAACCCCTGAGGTTTTATAGGACGAGGAATCTTTTTATTAAACTCTGGGCAAGAGGAAGCAATTGAATAAACCAATTAGAAAGCAACTACTATGGATACTCAATACATAGTTTTTTGGGTAATTTTCATCTTCTTAAATCTCGTTAGAAGTTTTGCCAAGTTGGCCAGAATAAAAACTCCTTGGATAGGAAATAAAGTTGGATATTTCTTTCTTGGATTCTGGGCTGACAGAAAATTAAATCCATTTAAGAAAATAATGTTTCATATGATATCCTCTACAATAATATTCGCATTTATTATATTAGTGTTTATAATTGCTAAAAACTTGGGCTTTAAAAACTTTAGCATACGATGGTAGATTGTTATTCAGATAAATAGCCAACCACAAGAATGTGTTATTTCTTAATCCCCACAACTTTGGTGGTGATTCAGATTGCATCCTCTTTTTATAGGCACATGTATCTATTAATTTAGGAGGCTATAGCAAGTCTACATCTCAAATTCAAATCGAAGCCATTCATATAAATGCGCTGAAAGCGACAGGGGCTATACCTAAATTCACAAACAAGAAGAATCTAAGAAAAAAACAGGTTAATATAAAAAACGAAGCCATTTTTGAGTGAAAAACGCCATGGTACTCGTCGAAGACGGGTAAACCCATTTTGAAAGGAAAATGCGAAGTATTCATCAGTGATGAGTGCCATGGGATATCAGATGACCCGCCTTGGGCATGGATTCCCGCTTTCGCGGGAATGACAGTAGAGTAATTGGGGAATAATTAGTGTCACTACTGCGAAGGAAATAGAAAAGCAGACTGAGAAGTGTCACCCCTGCGAAAGCAGGGGTCCATGCAAGGTTAAAGCAAACCTCGATGTGGGGATGATTTACTATAGTAAAGCTGTACACGTTGACAGATTGCCGCACCCCTATCTGGGTTCGCAATGCGGGGAGGATTATTCCGGCAAATGTGGACATCCCGCTTTGTAGGACTATAGTCTGCCGGGCACACTACACACCCCGCTCCCACTTTGTAGGACTATAGCCTGTCGGGCACCCCTCTCAAGAGGGGATAAATCTGGTAGGTGAATGAAAATTAGAAAGACCTATCCTTGTCGGAAATTCTATAAGAAAAACTCCGCAGATAATCCCCAAAGCCGTATGCTATTAAGAAAATAACTTGACAATTAGTATGACGGGGCTAACTTAAAAAGTTGTATAAAAAACCGGGGACAGAGCAGGATGAAATTCTTACCGACCACCAAAGATGAACTAAAACAGCTGGGCTGGGATCAGCTCGATATCATTCTGATATCAGGGGACAGTTATATCGATTCCCCGTTTATCGGAATCGCTGTCATCGGACGGTACCTGACTGACCATGGCTTCAAAGTAGGCATAATCGCTCAGCCCGACACCGACTCCGAAAAGGATATCTGTCGCCTCGGTGAGCCGAAACTGTTCTGGGGGGTCAGCGGCGGATCGGTCGATTCAATGGTCGCCAACTATACAGCCTCGAAGAAACGGCGGAAATCGGATGACTTTACTCCCGGGGGGATCAACAACCGCAGGCCTGATCGGGCGGTGATTGTCTATAGCAACCTGATTCGCAAGTATTTCAAAGGAACCCGGCCTATTGTATTGGGCGGAATTGAGGCGAGTCTCAGAAGGGTCGCTCATTACGACTATTGGTCCAACAAGCTCCGCAAATCGATCCTCTTCGATGCGAAAGCAGACGCCCTTGTTTACGGCATGGCTGAAAAACCGATTCTGAATCTGGCGCTGGCGTTCCAACAAGGCGATGAATGGAAATCGATAAAATCGATCTGTTATATATCCAACGATTTACCCGGTAAATTTGTCGAGCTCCCATCCTTCGAGGAGGTTCAAGAATCGAAGGCCAAATTCACCGAAATGTTCCATCTCTTCTATAAGAACAATGACCCCTTGACGGCCAAGGGATTGTATCAGAAGATGGACACTCGGTACTTGATACAGAACCCGCCCGAACATTATCTCTCGCAAAAGGAACTGGACAGCATTTACGAGTCTGATTTTACTCTGGGACAGCACCCGTATTACGAGAAGCAGGGAGCGGTAAAAGCACTCGATACTATTCGCTTTTCCTTGGCTACCCATCGCGGCTGTTACGGTGAATGTAATTTCTGCGCGATAGCGGTCCATCAGGGACAGACGGTAAGATGGCGTTCGGAGAAATCAATTCTTAACGAAGCAGAGAAATTTCAGGATCATTCAAAGTTCAAAGGGATTATCAGTGATGCCGGTGGACCGACCGCCAACATGTATGGATTTGAGTGTGACAAAAAGATTCGCAAGGGGTGCTGTGAGAAGAAACGCTGTCTCTACCCGAAGCTTTGCCCGCAGATGGAACCGGATCATAGCCAGCAGATAAGCCTGTTAAAAAAGCTCTCCGCTCTTGAGGATGTCAAGAAGGTTTTTGTCGCCAGCGGACTGAGGTATGATCTAATTATCAATGACAAGCAGTTCGGTAAAAAATACTTACAACAATTGGTGAATGAGCATACGTCGGGTCAAATGAAAGTAGCCCCCGAGCATACCGAGGACAGTGTTTTAAAGATGATGGGGAAACCGGGCAGCGGTAATTTGCAAAAATTTAACCGGATGTTTTCAGAGGCTGTCGAAAAATCAGGAAGTAAACAATTTCTAACTTACTATCTGATAGCGGCTCATCCCGGATGCACCGAAAAAAACATGAAAGATTTGAAAGAGTATACGTCGCAGAATCTTCGTATAAATCCGGAACAGGTGCAAATCTTTACTCCGCTCCCATCGACCTATTCGGCGCTAATGTATTACACCGAGCAGGATCCTTTCACCGGCAAACGTGTATTTGTCGAAAAAGATATCAATCGTAAGCAGAATCAAAAAGCTGTCCTGACCGACAAACCGAGCGGTCGCCCGAAGAAAACTCACCAGGCAAAAACTCGCCAACCAAAAACTCGTCAATCGAAAACTCGCCGCTCCCGCCGGTAAGCCACTTTCTAATCACAATTGGCGCAGGGGCACCACCATCCCTGATGTTTTTTGCTCAGGTACTATATTCTGTTATGCAATGAAAAAACCCCCGGAAGGCGGGGGTTTTTTTCTCGTTGTCTGTATTGGGATATCTCTTAACTCAAATACGCTCGCAATGAACGACTGCGGGATGCATGACGCAGGCGACGAATCGCCTTCTCTTTAATCTGACGGACGCGTTCGCGAGTCAGACTAAAGCGGGCGCCGATTTCCTCCAGCGTTAACGCCTTTTCCGAGTTGAGCCCGAAATAAAGATTAATCACTTCGGATTCACGCGGTGTCAATGTGTCGAGAGCTTTTTCGATCTCGACCTTGAGTGACATATCGAGTAACGCCTCATCCGGTCCCGGTTGATATTCGTCCTCCAGAATATCTATCAGCGAATTGTCTTCGGAGACCGAAAACGGCTGATCCAGCGAGAGATGAGTATTTGAGATCTTCAGCGTATCGGATACTTCATTTTCGGAGAGTTCGAGTTTGGTTGCAATCTCTTCCGGGGAAGGGACTCGTCCGAACGTTTGTTCGAGGCTCGATGAAATCTTACCGATTTTATGTAAAGTTCCGACACGGTTCAAAGGCAGACGCACAATTCGGCTTTGTTCGGCCAACGCCTGCAAAATAGCCTGGCGAATCCACCAGACCGCGTAAGAGATAAACTTAAAGCCACGGGTCTCATCGAACCGTTTGGCGGCTTTAATGAGTCCAATGTTTCCCTCGTTAATCAAGTCAGCCAGAGAGAGACCTTGATTTTGGTAGTTTTTGGCAACGCTCACGACAAAGCGAAGATTGGCTTTGGTCAGTTTCTCCAAAGCGGTTTTATCGCCTTTCTTTATGCGTTGAGCCAACCGTACTTCTTCAGCGGCTGTGATTAGCGGGGTGGACCCGATTTCTCGGAGATACAGATCTAAGGAACGATCTTCGTCCCGATATCTTCTAGACTGTTTAGCCACGTACCTCTTGGCTCCTCCTTCGTTGTATGTAATGGGGAAAGACTTTATCGAGTCGGTTTAATGCCGACCCAACGAGTATTTCCCTCGGTGTCATAAATGATGAAAGAAATAGATTTCTTCCGGTCCTTCAATTTACTTACCGCTTGGCGGTAATCGTTTATGTCTTTTATTTCATATTTGTCAATCTCTACTATTATTACGCCGGGAACTACGTTTCTGTTGTAAGAAGGTGAGCCTTTGGCCACCTGCGTGACAATTACGCCACCGTTCGGAGGGCACTCAACCCCCAGTTGATTGGCTAATTGAGATGAACAGTTGTCTACTTCCATACCCAGCCAATAGTCTTCAGAATACGGTTCCTGATACGGCGACTGCATTGTCTGCAGCGCTGTATTTCGGCTGCCAATCGTTACCGGCACGGTAATATTCCGTCCGCCGCGAATCAGATTCAGGTTAATCGTTTCATCAATCGGCGTCGAGGCAATCTGGAACCGGAAATCATCGGCGTTTTCTACGGTTTTGCCATTATATTTTACTAAAATATCTCTGGGACGCAGTCCTGCTTTGGATGCGGGCGAGTTCCTAAGGACCTGATCGAACATAACAGCCGGGCCGTTAATATTCAAATCTTCGGCAATATCTTTTGAAACATCGCTGACGGTTACTCCGAGCCACCCACGGGAAACGGTACCATGGGCAATCAAACTCGGCACGATAACCCGGGCAAAATCTATCGGAATCGCAAAGCCAATACCTACCGATGAGCCGGTCGGAGATGAAATTGCGGCATTAACGCCGACTGCTTCGCCTCTTAGATTCAAGAGCGGCCCGCCCGAATTTCCGGGATTAATCGAGGCATCGGTCTGAATATAATCCTGATAGGTCACATTACCGTCGGCAAATCTGAGATTACGCCGTCCTTTGGCCGAAACAACTCCTGCTGTAACGGTTCGGTCAAGACCTCCGGTTTGCGGAAATGGATTTCCGATTGCGACAACCCATTCGCCGATTTGCAGCTCGTTGGAATGACCGAAGGGAATCATCGGAAGGCTTTCGCGAGGCTCAATCTTGAGAACAGCTAAATCTGTTTCTGGATCTGAACCGACTATCTCGGCGATATAAACTTCCTCTCCGGAAGTAGAGACCAAAACACGATCGACACCGGAAACGACATGATTATTAGTTAGAATATAACCGTCTTCGCGGAAAATAAAACCGGAACCGAATTTTTGAGTCGGTGGGTGCTGGATACCGAAGAAACGGAAATAGTCATTGACTGAGCGCCCATGCCGATCAGATTCACCGGTTATATTAACAACCGCGTCGCGTGAGTTGGCGACGACATTAATAAATGGTGTCGAAAAATCAACCGGGCGATCGGTGACGCTTGTATTTTGTAATATCTTTCTATCCGGCCTGTCTTTAGCAACCGGGCTGGCAGGTAAATCCAACATTGAGGCGATTATAATGCCTACGAATGTGAATAATATCGCATAGAGGATAGAAGAAACAAAACGCCCCTTGGCGTTAAAAATCCCCACTCTCAATTTGTTCCCTCCAAATTTGGATAGCTTCTTATTATAAGACATAAAAAAGTTCTGTCAAGTCCAATTTTTAATTAAACTTTTTATGCGTTTAGAGTTGTACCAGCCCAACCTTTTAATAGTTCCCAATATGCTTCACTAACAAAATACGGAGTCTATCGCACCCTGTTGCATATTTTTTGGCAATTTTACAGTATTTTAGGAATTATTTTCTATTTTGAGGCGGAATTACAAGGACTTTAGAGATTTGTTGACCCTCGACCTCTAACACTTTAATCTTACAGTTTTCCCAGGAAATAGACATACCTTCGGTAGGAACCGAGCCGACCGCATCATAAATCATCCCGCTGACCGTTTCAAATTCATCCTGCTCAAATTCAATATCAAGTTCTTCTGCTAATTCCTCAAGAGGATAAGTACCGGCGACTTCAATTGCGCCATTCTTGAGGTGTTCAAGGTCATTACCATGTTCAGGATCGTGTTCATCTTCGATTTCGCCAACTATTTCCTCGAGAATATCTTCAAGTGTAACAAGCCCTGATGTTCCTCCAAATTCATCTATAACGATAGCCACATGTTTTTTAGTTTTCTTAAATTCTGCCAGAAGCTGGTCGATTATTTTGTGTTCGCTGACGATGAGTGGTTTGCGAATATGATTGGTTAAGACAAAGTTATTACGTTCGTATTCACTAAGTAAAAGAAGGTCTTTTACGTAAAGAATCCCTCTGATTTTATCAATAGATTCGTCATATACAGGGTAGCGGGAAAACCCATATGTGCCTATAATTCCCCGAATGTGTTCAAGAGTTTGATTAAACTCAATTCCAGTAATTTTTATACGGGGCACCATGATTTCCTCAACCTCAGTCACATCAAGCTGAAAAATCTGGTGAATCATCTCTTTCTCATCTTCCTCTATGATAGGTGAGGAAATTCCTGCCGATTCGGCGAGGGTTTCGATGGCCCGTTCGACAATATCATCTTTTTGCTCCTCAGAAACAGTCTCTTTGGTGCCGCTCTGGGAGATTTTTGAAAAGACATTTATAAATGGCAATAGAATATTGTAGAGAATACTTACCAATGGAAGGAATCTTACCAGTCGCGCAGTTGCCTTACCAATAGATAACCGCCGGGGCAGATAGATAAAGAATGTTACTGCCATCGCCCACATGATAGTAATATTGATCAAATACACAGGGGCATCGGGAATAAGTTCAAACTCACCAATTTTCCTGGAAATCAGCATGGTCAATGCACCGAGTAGAACAGAAGCCGAAATCCTGACGATAAGACCCATTTGGAAAAACGCCCGAGGATTTGAGAGGAAGTGGCGAAGCCGTTGTTTACGTCGCTCTGAGAGCGTTGGGAAAACTCCACGGATCTCATCCGGGTCGATATAAACCGCATTTGAAAAAACAGATAGAATATACCCGACTAAGAGCAGTAGAATCGATACGACGATGTAGCCAAAAAGCCCTAACATAGTTTAAAAAACCTGCTCAGGTAGCGGCTTTCGAGTTCTTTCATAGTTCTTTCATCTTCCGGGTTATGATGGTCATATCCGCAGAGGTGCAATGTCCCGTGACAAACCAGTCTCAGGATTTCTTCCCGAACGGTAGCATTATAATCAGTTGCCTGCCGTATTGCCGCAGCGACTGAAATATAAATATCGCCGAGAACTTCGAGTTCAGGATCAGCCGGAAATGAAAGGACATCGGTTGGCTGGTCTTTATTTCTAAATTTTAAATTGAGCTTATTGAGTTCTTTGTCGTCTGAAAAAATAATATTTACCGGAAATTTACTATGTTCACCGTTAAGGATTAAATCAGCCAGTTCTACCGCATCTTCATTGGGAAGATCGCCCGACTGATTCGAGAATAAATTACTGTCGTCCATTAACGGTTTCCTCATCGTCCTTCTTCGGATATGGAATCCTCTGATGGAATACGCCTATTAAAATAGAGACGAATGCTTCACGAATATCGCTTAGGTCTTTCAGGGTCAAATCGCATTCAGTTAATTCGCCTGAAGTGAATTTATCATTTATCAGCCGTTGAATCAAGTTCCTTATTCGCGCGGGAGTCGGTTTATCAAGAGTACGACTGGCGGCTTCAGTAGAATCGGCCAGCATGATTATTGCGGTTTCTTTAGTTTGAGGCTTTGGCCCCGGATAACGGAATTCCCCGTCAGTATCAACCGGAAGATCCATTTCTTTGGCCTTATTATAGAAGTATGACATCCGGGTTGTGCCGTGATGCTCCTCGATAAAGTTCAAAATGGCATCGGGCAGACCTTCCATTTCGCCAATTCTACGTCCTTTTTTAACATGCGAAGCAAGTACTAAGGCTGACATCGTCGGATTTAAAGACTCATGTTTTGATTTTATACCAAGTTGATTCTCAACGAAGTACTCGGGGATTTCCATTTTTCCGATATCATGGTAATAGGCGCCGACTCGAGCCAATAGCGGATTGGCATCAATCGCTTTGGCTGCGGCTTCTCCAAGATTTCCGACGACAATAGAGTGGTGATAGGTTCCCGGAGCCTCAACAGCCATCCTTTTTAGCAGTGGCTGGTTAAGATCGGCGAGCTCCAGAAGCGTAATATTGGTCGAAAACCCGAACAATGATTCAAACATCGGCAGAATACCGATTGTTAAAATCGGGGCCAGGAAACCATTTGCCAAGCCATAGCCGCAATAAGTCAGTACGTCTCCGGCGGGGGAGAGCTTGAGTGATTCTATGACAAAGATAATGATTGCATAGGTCATCGACAGCGCAATGATAATTCGATAAAACTCGCTTCGTCGGCGAACTTCTCCGGCAGAGAAACATGCGATTGAACCGGCAATTGCGGTTATTAGAGTAATTGAAAAATTAAAACGATTCAATATACCCAAGAGTAATGCGACGAGAAGCGTTACGACAACACCCAGGCGCGAATCAAATAGAACCGTAATAAGAATTGAGAGAATGGCTATGGGATAGAGGTATACCGAGTAGGCCAGACGGACACCGATGAAATTGACTAAGAAAAGCTCCAAGGCAATGATAAGCAATATCGCCAGCATCTTGTTGTTTGACCAGTACACATCAGGTCGGAAGTGGAAAAAGAAAAGATAGAGCAAAGCGACAATAAAGGCGATTAATATAAGCCGTCCGAATACTGGCATTGAGCCGGCAAACCAGCCTTGTGCGGCCGCTGCTTTCTGTAGTTCATCAGCATAAGCATTTATTAGCCGTGCCTTAGCGGCATCAACCCGGGTGCCTCGCCTGACAATCAAGTCACCGCCGGTCACCCGTTTTTCGACATTTGAGATTAAGAGAACCACACTGTCTCTGGCAGCCTGAGTGATAATATCATTATAACTGGCATTGGGAATGATAAAATGACGGCCGATTTCATAATAAATTTCGACATCTTTATCGGTTAATCCGCCAATACGAGTTAATGTTTCAAGCAGCTTGGAATAGGCCCGGGCAATATCAGACAACTGGGGACGAATCATCAACATATCCCGGCCTTGTTTTTTCATTATTATTGATTTGAAATCAGCGGGAGGAAGAGTCGATAAACTAGGGATAACCCCATAATAATAGATACTATCAGTAAGAATAGTATCCAGTGTTGCATTCATTTTGTCAAGAGAATCTACATTGGTAAGAAGATGCAGCCAATAAGGAGTTATCATAGGGTAATCAATACTCAGCGCATGCAGGGTAGAATCTATGGTTTGCTGATGGCTTATTTGTTTTATTGAGTCGATAGCGGTTAAAAGTCTTCTGAGTCTGTTTCGGCTGCTGTCAACAATACTACTGTTATAGTTAATAAACAGCGGCGTACTTTGTAACGCCAGGTGAATCTCTTCATCGACTTGTGCCCGGTCCTTTAGAATATTAAAGGAAAAGTCAGCGATAATGTTTTCATAAGCTATTTCGCCCTCAATTGGGATATCCAGCGGTCCCCGCATATTATTGAGCGGATATAGCAGGGTTATTAATACGATTGCTGCAACTCCCATTGCGTATTTTACAAGAATTCGACTGCGCCGCCGGGCGGTAACCATGTCAATCTCTTGCTTGACTTTGAATATACGCTTAATGGAACGTTTAATTTTCAGAAGCAGTTTTCGCATCCGTGTCTATCCGCCAAATTTTATTAATTAAACAAAAAGGACATTTTCGGACCGGGTAAATCCATATAATTAGAGTCGGTATCCGAGACGGCCTAATTTACCGATTATTTCCCTTTATCTTTCGCCTTTTTCTCGTATCGAGCATAGGCGTTGATAATATCCTGTACCAATCGGTGCCTGACCACATCCTTGCTGGTCAGGTAAATATACTTAATTCCCTTGATATCCGTGAAGATTTTCTGGATTTTTACCAGACCCGAGGGAGTTTTCTTGTCCAAATCGATTTGCGTAATGTCCCCGGTAATCACGGCCTTGGAACCTTCACCGAGACGTGTCAAAAACATTTTCATCTGAGCGACGGTTGTGTTTTGAGCCTCATCCAATATTACAAAAGATCGATTCAGAGTCCGACCGCGCATAAATGCCAGGGGACAAATCTCAATTATACCGAGATCTATCAGTTTTGTGATTTTCTCCGCCGGCATAAGCTCATGAAGGGCATCATAAACCGGCCTCAGATAAGGATCAATCTTCGCCCTAATATCGCCAGGTAAAAAACCAAGAGATTCACCGGCTTCTACGGCCGGTCGAACGAGAATAATGCGCTTTTTCTTTTTAGCTTTCAGTTCCGCAACTGCCTGAGCTACGGCCAGGAAAGTCTTTCCGGTTCCAGCAGGGCCAATACCAAAAACAATATCGTTTTTCTCTATTGCCTTAATATAATGTTTTTGTCCAACAGTCCGGGGAGAGATTAGTGATGATTCGGTGCCGTTAATCTTACTATCGAGTTCTTCAGCCGGACCTCGGCCTTCTTCTTTAATCATATCGATGGCGTAGGACAGATACCGTTCGGAGATTTCATGCCCCTGCTCAATACGGGTGATGATGTCGTTGATAACGCCTAAAACGGATTCGACTTCTCGTTTTTCGCCTTCGATAATGATAATGTCACCACGCGCGACTATTTTTATATCAAAACGTGATTCAATAATTTGGATATTGATATTGTTTTGTCCAAACAGGATCCGTTGATCAATATCGTGTAACTCGAAAGTTTGAGAATGCTTTTCTATAGGACTACTCAATTAACCCTCTGTTTTTTTCTTTACGATTTGTAAACCCAATTCATCTAATTGTTCCTCATCAATTGTGGACGGAGCTCCATCCATCAATGAAGAAGCATTGGTTGTTTTCGGAAATGCGATAACGTCCCGAATAGAATCCGACCCGGTCATCAGGGCCACGATACGGTCAAGTCCCGGAGCCAGTCCTCCATGAGGAGGAGCACCATATTTTAAAGCCTTAAGTAAGAACCCGAACATTGCTTCGGCGCGCTCATCCGACATGCCCAGAATATTGAGGATCTTCATCTGCATATCGCTCTGATGAATCCTGATACCGCCCGATGCGATCTCGCTTCCGTTCAGGACCAAATCATACTGATTGGCTCTTACTCTGCGCCATGGATGATTATAGTCTGTTGGTTCCAAGTCGGTTGAAAATCCTTGCTCGATAAGCTCCATATCCTCTTCACAAGGACTGGATACGATATTATGCATAGCGTCAAACCGTCCGGCATCTTCATTATACTCAAATAACGGGAATTTGGTAACCCAAAGAAAGTCCCATTTTGAGTTGTCTATCAAGCCGGTAGTTTTTCCTATATGCAGTCGTAATTGTCCCAATATGGACTCTGTCTTAATTGGCATATCCGCTATTATCAATACGGCATCACCAACTTCAGCATTAGCCTTGGCGAATATTTTTTGAGCGATTTCTTCGCCTACAAATTTTAGAATCGGGCTTTTGTCACCGGCTTCGGCACGCAGGAAATAGGCCAGGCCACCGGCGCCGTTTTCTCTGGCCAGAGTATCCAGCTCACCTATTTGCTTGCGGGATAGGCCTCCGCCGCCTTTATAGGTGATACCTTTGACCCGGCCGCCTTTCTCAAGGGTCGAAGTAAAGACCTTAAAGCCGCAGTCCTTGACTTCATCGGCAAGATCAAACAACTCCATTCCAAAACGAAGATCCGGCTTGTCGATACCCCAGCGATTCATTACTTCTTCATACGAGTAACGGGGAAAGGAAGTTTCCAAATCGACACCGAGTACTTTTTTCCACAGGTGGCCAAACATCCCCTCGGCGTTTTCAAGAATGTCGTCCTCGGTTACAAATGACATTTCCATATCTATTTGAGTATGTTCCGGTTGACGGTCGGCCCGGAGATCCTCATCACGAAGACAGCGAGCCAGTTGGAAATATTTATCATACCCGGAAATCATAAGAATTTGTTTTAACAGTTGCGGGGATTGAGGCAGAGCGTAAAAAGTTCCCGGCTGAACCCGGCTGGGAACAACATAGTCGCGTGCGCCTTCCGGGGTTGAACGCATGAGGATAGGAGTTTCGATCTCATAGAATCCCTGGCCGTTAAGATATTCTCGTATAGCAATAGTCGATTCGTGTCGAATTCGCATTTTTTCCTGAAGCGGTCCGCGTCGTAAGTCCAAATAACGGTATTCGAGTCGTAACTCTTCACGGGCATGGGTCTCGTCAGCGATTTCAAAGGGAGGTGTTTCTGATTCCGCCAGAATCTCAATAGCGTTGCAGTCAACCTCAATCATACCGGTTTTCATCTTTTTATTGACGGTACCATCGGGACGGGCTTGAACGGTTCCAATCGCCGCAATAACATATTCATGACGGCAGGATGCAGCCTTGTCCATAACCTCTTTGGTTACATGCTCAGGATGAAAGACAACCTGAGTTATGCCGTATCTGTCACGTAAGTCTATGAATAGCAAGCCACCAAGATTTCTATATTCCTGTACCCAGCCGTTTAAAGTCGCCGCTTGCCCAATATGACTACTATTTAGTTCACCACATGTGACAGTTCTTTGTATTTCCGAAAAATGCGCCAAAGCTACACCCCAAAGTTGTTGAGTTACAAAAAGTTCATACCTTTTTATCGGTTTGAGGGTAATAAAGGTTAACTGTGCCCAAATCCTATCTTTATTACCCAAGACTAAAAAGCTATTTAATATCTTCCCGATTGTCAAGGGGCATGAATATATTTTGGTACCGAGGGTATTTAAAGACATTTTGCGGAACGTCCTTGACCGGGGCGGGTTATTTATATATAGTGTGGCCTAATTTTATAGCAGGATTTGACCGATAAAAGGAACCATGGGTTTTAATATTACACGACATATGACACCTGAGCTTATTAAGCTTGATATGTCTATTAAACTTCCCGAGATGGCGGAAAACGGCAGCCGGAAAAAATGGCTGAATCATGTCAAAGAAGCTATTCTACTCGATCTTATCGGAGTGCTTGACCCAACCGGGAAAATCGGGAACCAGAACAAGCTGTTTCTTGATTTTATTAACCGGGAAAAGAAAGCCTCGACCGGTATCGGAAGCGGATTCGCTATTCCGCATATCCGCTCTATGCAGGCCAAGGAATTTATGATTGGCTATGGCAGAAGTTTAGAGGGATATGAGTACGATGCCATTGATGATATGCCGGTGAATCATTTTTTCATTATGGCGGCCCCGCCGTATGAAGACGGAATGTATCTGAAAGCGTTCAAAGCTCTCTCTGAAATGATAATGTTCGACGGTCTCGGCGATAAATTAATGCAGGCGAAAGAACCGTATGATGTCATCCGCGCCATGCGGGAATTAGAGTAGCTATAACTTCTACAAAATAAAAATCAAGCTATGTTTTAAAATTCAGAGTCGTGTGCCTTAAGTCTGTAGATTTTTTCTAACTGTTGGCGCACGGGGACGTACGCCAACCACAATAATCAATTCTTATAATTAATCCCATATATTATTTATAAATCTATCTACCTCCATAAAAGTTCATATGGGGATAAATTTTCTTTACTTGGCGTAAAAGCAACCTTTTTTTTGGCAGTTTTAGCAAAAGCCAATATGGCTGTTATTAGTTCATGAATATAACAATCATGGGAAATCAACTTAATGCCAATATGCCTCCCGGAATCCAAATATAGTCCGACTTTTCGTCCATTTGAATCCCATCCCAAATATTCGTCATCTTCGATATCAATTGACTCAATCCCGCAAATTATCTCAGTTTGATTACTAATTACAATCATCCAGTTGCCACGATCAACCAAATAAACGGGATATTCAATCTGGGGATCATTCATCTTTTTTACCACCCTCCTTACAACGCTTTTGCCAGAATATTCGACAACCGTTTCTAATATCAGGCCTTGTGGAAAAATACTCACGAGCCATCTTAGATTTTATTTCCCTAACTACTAATCCGAGTTTCGTGTTTTCCGGGGGCATCAGAACCAAATGCACGTGCTCAGGCATTATGACATATCCCCAGTACTTGATCAAGTGCTTCTTTCCGACTTCCTTCAAATGTTTAATAACCAGCTCAGGCGTTCCCGATTCAAGAAGATACTTCCTCCGTCTATAACTACTGAAAGTTATAAAGCGTGCTGTGCCTAGATTATCAAGGTGTCGTAACTTTGGCATAGCGTAAATATATGAATCCTAATATGAATATACTATCACAAACACAAATTATGTTGTTATTATTGTTACGAATATGACATTTATCCCACAGCAAGCTGTGGGGCACCCATGCTATATTCTTTTTGTTTTGAAGTGTGATGTTTTAGGCATTGACAATTCTGCGGTGAATTTACTGCTCTCAGATACACCCTGAATCAGTGTGATCAACACAAAGTTTTTTCTTGAAAATAGCCTGTTATTTGCCTATATAGCAGTCCTAACTTCTTAAGGTTGAGATGTATGTATAAGAATAAGAGGACGATTACCCGAGAGACCAGTCTTAGCGGCATGGGACTGCATACCGGTGAAGGATCGACGATAACTTTCAAGCCGACTGATGTAGATCACGGGATAAAATTCAAGCGCGCGGATTTGCCTGATTCGGAGCTGATTCCGGCTGATATAGATCATGTTATAGATATTTCGCGCGGCACAACAATCGGTATTGGGGAAGCTGTTGTTCATACGGTTGAACATGTTCTGGCGGCCTTAACCGGACTCGGAATCGACAATGTCCTTATTGAACTATCAGGGCCGGAACCGCCGGTATGCGACGGTTCAGCCAAACCGTTTGTGGATATCCTACAAGCGGCAGGGTTTCGGGATTTTGATGAAGAAAAAGAGTATCTTGAAGTAGATAAGGCGATGTCGTACTCAGAACCGGACCGGAAAGTTGATATTGTTGTTACTCCTTCCGATGATTTTCGCATTACTTTTATGATTGATTACGCCAACCCGGCGCTTGGAACGCAGTACACATCACTGGTTGATTTGGAAAAAGAATTTGCTCAGGAATTTGCGGCGGCCCGGACCTTTTGTTTCCTGTCCGAAGTCGAGATGCTAAAAGGGCAGGGGCTCATAAAAGGCGGCGGGATTGACAACGCGATTGTGATTTATGATTCCAATGGCGGTCAGATTGAAGTTGATCGAATTCGCAAGGCGCTCAATTTGAAGGACGAAGCATTCGTTGGCAAGACCGGTATTATCAATGATATCCCGTTAAGGTTTTATAATGAGCCGGTTCGTCATAAAGCGCTTGATTTACTGGGCGATCTGACTCTTATCGGGGTGCCGATTAAAGGACATATCCTTGCGGCTCGTTCGGGGCATAAAGCGAATGTCGAATTAGTTAAGAAACTTCGTTCGCTGTACCAAAAGAAGAAAATCGCGAGTAAATACAGCCAATCCAGTTCAAAAGCGTTTCTGGATATAAATGGCATAATGAAAATCATGCCGCATCGCTATCCGTTCCTGCTCATTGACCGTATTCTGGATCTGGATCCTGGTAAAAGTGTCGTCGCAATTAAGAATGTGACGATCAATGAACCGTTCTTTAACGGGCATTTCCCCGGACACCCTATCATGCCGGGCGTGTTAGTGGTGGAGGCGATGGCTCAAGCGGGCGGAATACTGTTGCTTAATGCTATTGAGAATCCCGAAGAAAAAGTTGTATATTTTATGTCGATTGACGGAGTTAAATTCCGTAAACCGGTTGTTCCGGGGGATCAACTTCGTTTTGAATTGGAAATGATATCCTTTAGAAGAGGAACCTGCCGCATGGAGGCGAAGACTTATGTAGGTGATACATTAGTCACTCAGGCGAAATTCATGGCGGCAATTATAGACCGATGATTCATAAAACCGCAATTGTATCTTCCAAGGCTGAAATTCATGATTCGGTGGAAGTGGGACCATTTACCGTTATTGAAGACAACGTAGTCGTTGGTGAAGGCAGTAAAATAGGTTCTCACGTTCAACTTTCATCCGGCGCCCGCCTGGGTAAAAACGTTCAAGTTTATACCGGGGCGGTAATTGGATCGGTACCTCAGGATTTGAAATTTGAGGGTGAGGATTCTCTGGCGAATGTCGGCGATAATACAATAATCCGCGAATACGCTACCTTCAATAGGGGAACTAACGAAAGCGGCTCATCCGATGTCGGGATGAATTGTTTATTAATGGCCTATTCGCATATTGCGCATGATTGCAAAATTGGCAATAACGTGATTTTAGCTAATTCGGTCAACCTGGCCGGGCATATTCACATTGACGATCATGCTATTATCGGAGGGATTGTTCCGGTCCATCAGTTTGTGCATATCGGTGCTCATGTTATGATAGGCGGAGGTTTTCGAGTGCCTCAGGATGTTTGTCCCTATTCGATGGTGGGAGGATATCCGTTAAAAGTAATGGGGCTGAATATAATCGGACTGCGCCGACGCGGGTTCTCTCGTGAAGCTATCGGGATGCTCCAGAAAGTATTCAAGAGATTATTTTTCTCAAACTTGAATACAAAACAAGCCGTGGCCAGCATTAGGGATGAAATTGAGAAAACGCCCGAAGTGGAAGTCGTTTTGCGGTTTATTGAAAATTCATCGGGACGCGGGATTACCAAATAGCGTTGTAAATAGATAATTTAACCACCGGCTGGTGGGAGCCACTCGCTTGTCGGGTGGCTTTTGTGTATAAGGCAGATATGAAAAAAATTAAATACGGAGTTATTGGAGTCGGGGGATTGGGGCAGCATCATGCCCGGTGGGCATCTCGAATAGAAACGATAGATCTGGTCGGAATCTATGATATTGATAGTTCACGAGCTGAACAAATCGCATCTGAGATAAAATGTCAGGGTTTTGATTCACTGGAAGACCTGTTGAGTCATTGTGACGCAGTTTCAATTGTGACGACGACCTCTAATCATTGTGATGTTGCTCTGAAGGCTATTGGTGCTGGAAAACATGTTTTGGTGGAAAAACCGATTGCGTCCAATCTCGAAGACGCGGATAAAATTATAACAGCAGCTGAGAAAAAAGGTGTTAAACTAACGGTGGGTCATATCGAGCGATTCAATCCGGCTTTGCATGCTCTGAGCGAATATGATATCCGGCCGAGTTTTGTTGAGGCCCACAGGCTGGCAGCATTTAATCCTCGGGGAGCTGATGTCGCGGTTGTTCTGGATTTGATGATTCATGACATTGATCTGGTCTTGCATCTAATTCAGTCGCCGGTGAAAGCTATTGCTGCCTCAGCAGTAAGCGTTATTTCCGACACCGATGATATTGCCAATGCCCGCCTTACTTTTGAAAACGGTGCGGTAGCAAACTTGACAGCCAGCCGTATATCTCTGCAAGCCATGCGTAAGCTCCGGATATTTCAATCTTCCGGTTATTTTTCATTGGATCTGGCCAAGAAGCAGGCCGATTTGTATCGCCTCCTTGGTGATTCTCCTGCTGCCGGAGAATTTGCCATTCCTCTCGGTGAGTCGGGCAAGAAAATCGGCTTTTTACAAAAAGGAAATAAAGCTCAGGATATGCTGGAAGCCGAGTTGATCTCCTTTGCTGATTGTATCATTAATGACACTCCGCCAGCCGTAACAGGTGCTGAAGGCCGTGAAGCGTTAGAGGTTGCTTTACGGGTGATTGAAGAAAGTAAAAAAGCGGCGGATACACTTCATGCCCATGAACAGTAGAACATCTATATTTATTAGTGCCGGCGATCCTTCGGCAGATTACTATGGACAGTCATTAATCGAGGAAGTTACTCGCGCCTGTGGTCGGGTGACTGTTTTTGGTTTGGGCGGAAAGAAAATGCAGGAAGCTGGCCTGAAACCTCTGGCCGATTATAAAGAGTTAGCGGTTTTAGGATTTTGGGAAGTGCTGCCCAAGTTTTTCTTTTTCAGGAATCTACTGACAAAAGCGGCCAAAGAAATTGAGCTGTTGAGCCCCAAAGCGATAATACTTATGGATTATCCGGGATTCAATCTAAGGTTAGCTGAAAAAGTTAAGCATTTGGGTATTCCTATTATATATTATATTTCGCCTCAAGTATGGGCCTGGGGGAAAGGTCGTATTGCCAAGATAAAACGATTAGTTGATTTGATGCTGGTTATTTTTCCCTTCGAAGAACAGTTTTATAAAGAACATGGCGTGAACGCAGTCTTTAGCGGTCACCCGATTGTCGACAGGTATGCGGAAACTCCTGATAAAACCGCTTGCCGTGAAAACCTTGGAATGAAAAACAGAACGATTGGATTACTGCCCGGTTCACGAATCCAGGAAGTCAAAAGAATGCTCCCTTCTTTGATTGGAGCCGCAAAGCTCATGCGATACGAAATCGATGATGTCCAATTTATAATCGCCGGAGTCGACAATGTGCCAGAGCATCTCTATAAAAACATCATCGGAGATGCTGATATTCCGGTGGTTGTCGGAAGAACTCCGGAAATAATGAATGGCTCGGAGTTAGTTATCGTTTCATCGGGCACAGCCACAATCGAAACAGCGTTTTTTAAAACGCCGATGGTGGTGATATATAAAACCGGAGCTTTGACCTACCAAATCGCTAAGCGATTAGTAAAACTTGATACGATCGGGATGGTGAATATTGTTGCGGGGCGGAAAATTGTACCGGAATTAATACAGGATAAGGCGACAGCGGAATCAATCTCTGATACGGCTCTTGAAATTATTCAGGATAAAGCCAGATACGCTCAAATGATCATAGATATAGTAACTGTGAAAGAAAAGCTGGGAGCGGGGAGTTCCGCATTGCGGGCTTTCAAAGAGATTAACAAGGCGGTTGGTTTATGCTGACTATCTATAAATACTTTGTTAATCTGGTTTACTTTCTCGCCTGGCCGGTTTTCATTTATAAACAAAGTAACGCCGCGCGTGAATGGAAACATCGACGTGGAGTCGACCGGAAGTTATTTGAATCCATTCAAGGCGCCAATGTGATTTGGCTGCATGCTTCTTCGGTTGGTGAAGTAGGCGTATTGGAACGGATAGTAAGCGCTATCAAGAATATTAACCCCGAATTTAACTATGTCATATCCACCTATACTAAAACCGGTCAGGAATTAGCAATTAATAAATTCCCCGACGCCAAGGCGGTCTTTTATTTTCCGCTGGATTGTTATTTCCCGTTGAGGAGAATTTTCGCTCGTTTTAACCCAAAGGGTATTGTTATCGTTGAAACGGAGATCTGGCCGTATTTTTTGACCTTCTGTAAAAAATACAATGTACCTGTCATCTTGGCCAACGGTCGATTATCCGGTAAGTCAACATCACAGTACCGCCATTTCCGGGGGCCGTTATCAAAAGCATTTGCTGTCTATCGCAAGTTTCTTATGCAGTCGGATAAAGATGCCGAAAGAATTGAATCCATTGGCGCGGATGCGTCAATAATATCGGTTCTCGGTAATGTCAAATATGATTCAGATGATAATGAAGATAATTCTGTAAAACGAGCATCTGTGAGAGAAAAATTAGGATTGAGAAATACTGATACCTTTTTTTTAGCAGCCTCGACTCGTCCGGGTGAGGAAGAAATTATTTGTGAGGCAATAAGGGAGTTTGGTGACTTGAAAGTTCTGATTGCTCCCCGGCATTTAGAACGTTTGGATGAGGTAAAAGAAATCTTAGACTCTCACAATTTACCGTATTGCCTCTATAGTGAGAAAAAGTCATTTCAGGGTCGTGAGCGATTGATACTGATGGATAAGATGGGCATATTGAAAGAGCTTTTTTATGGGGCTGATATCTCATTTGTCGGAGGCACCCTGACTGACATCGGCGGACACAATCTTATGGAACCGGTATTGGCGGGCGGACCGGTTATATTCGGCTCCTCGGTTTTTAATGTCGCCGAAGTATCCGAGAAAATTCTTGCAAGTAATTGGGGCGCACAGGTAGCCAATGCCAACGATATAAAAGCGATCATTCAAAAAATCAAAGACGGGTCAGCAGGTTTTGAATCCCTTTCCGGCCAAACGGAATCTGTTTCCAATAAAACGGCTGAGATTATTATTAAGGAATTGGGACTGTGAATAAATTCTGGGAAGTTGTCGTCAACTCGCAAGGGACGAATCGATTTTACTGTTTCCCGTTTTTACTCCTTTTCAGAATCCTGACGCCGATTTATCAGTATTTTTCCCGCAAAAATCTTCTCAACAGGAAAAACCGTTGTTCTCGTGAGTGGAAGGCTAAAGTTATATCCATCGGAAATATCACTGTTGGCGGTTCCGGGAAAACGCCGTTAATTCTCCGACTGGCGAAGCGATTTATTTCAATGGGAAAGAAAGTCGTTATCGTTCATTCAGGATATGGCCGCACTTCCAAAGAGGATGTCATCATTCCGTACAATTCTAAAGATGAATATACCGTTAATTCCATCGGTGATGAAACGGCTATGATGCGAGTGAAACTGCCCCAGGCTGGGTTTGCTATTGGGCGCGATAAAAAAAACATATTGAAACGAGCCGACCGCGAACTGGCGCCTGATGTGGTTTTAATTGATGACGGCTATCAGCGACTGGATATTGAGAAAGATATAGATATTGCGTTGATCTCTCCTGAGATTCTTGAAACAAATCCAGACTCCCGGCAAAAAAAACGACTGCGATTATTTCCGTCGGGGATACTTCGGGAACCGATGAAAGCCTTGTCGCGAGCCGACGCGCTGTTCCTATTTGATTTCAAGGAAAATGCCAACGAGAAGGAAGTCTTTGGTAAAAGAGTATATCATTGGAGATTAGCCTTTGAGGGCATTAGCCAAAACGGCAAAGTAATCTCTGACGATGAGCGGGAAAAAATAAGGCCGTATCTTTTTACCGGAATTGGATCATTTGACCGAATGCAGGCAATGATCGAAAATTACGAAATTACAGTCATGGGAGCTCATAACTTCGGCGACCATTATTCGTACAATAAATTGGATTTCGAGATGTTGCGCGATTTACGAATTGAATCAAAAGCCGACAGCTATTTGACAACTGCCAAAGACCTCGTTAAATTACCGTCTGAGGGATTGGACAAACCTGTTTACTGCCTCGAATTAGGAGTTCATCCGGTGGATGAAGGCTCCATTAACCGACTGTTTGGTTGGGAATGATATGAAAAGTTATTATGATTTCATAATAATAGGTTCGGGAGTAGCCGGATTGTCGTACGCACTCAAAGTTGCCGAATTCGGTTCAACGGCGGTCATTACCAAAAAGACCGAGACCGAATCGAATACCAACTACGCCCAGGGCGGTATTGCATCAGTAATGTCTCCCGATGACAGCTTCGATAATCATCTGAAAGATACCCTTGATGTCGGATCCGGTTTATGCCGACCCGAGGTTGTTGAAACTATTATTAAAGCTGGGCCGAAATGTATTCAGCGGCTGATGGATATCGGTGTTGAGTTTACCCGGACAGCGGAGAATAATGAGCTGTCTCTGGGACGCGAAGGCGGTCACTCTTACAAGAGAGTGGTTCATGCCGCAGACTTAACCGGGCGGGAAATTGAGCGAGCTCTGGTAGCCGCCTGCCATAACCATAAGAATATTGAAATATTTTCTAATCATATCGCTGTAGATTTGATTGCTTTTGATTTTGAAGGACGGCGCATGTGCGGTGGTGTTTACGCGTTTAATCCCCAGAATCAAGACAAACTTACGGTTCGAGCAGGAATTACTCTGATTGCGGCGGGGGGAGTCGGGCAGGTTTACCGGCATACGACCAATCCCCGGATTGCCACTGGCGATGGGTTGGCGATGGCGTTTCGAGCCGGAGCTGATGTCGCCAATATGGAGTTTGTCCAATTCCATCCCACAACACTGTCTCTGGTGGGAAAAAAGACGTTTCTTATATCCGAAGCGGTGCGGGGCGAGGGAGGCATACTGAGGATAAAAAATGGTGAGGCGTTTATGGAGCGCTATCATCCGATGAAAGATCTGGCACCCCGGGATGTTGTTGCCCGGGCAATAGATGCGGAGTTAAAAAACTCCGGTGATGACACAGTTTTCTTAGACATCCGGCATATTTCAGCCGAATTTATAAAAACCAGATTCCCGAATATATACATCAACTGCCTTGAGGCTGGTATTGATATCACTCGTGATTTGATTCCGGTTGTACCGGCGGCTCATTATATGTGCGGCGGGGTTGTTTCCGACATAAATGGCCGAACTGGCATAGACCGGCTTTATGTGTGTGGTGAAACTGCCTGTACCGGTATGCACGGAGCTAATAGGTTGGCCTCAAACTCGCTCTTGGAAGCGGTGGCTATTGCTGAAATAGCAGCCGATGACGCGATTAAAAAATTCAAATCCGGAGAACCTCCGGAACCGCCCGAAGTAAAATTCCCTCATCCGGGTAAAACCAACATGCCGCGTGAGCGGGTCATCGTTATTCATAATCGGCGCGAATTGAAGCGTCTGATGTGGGACGGGGTTGGTATCGTGCGGACATCTTATCGTCTGGAAGATGCGGCGGAAAAAATAGAATTGATACGGCACAGCGCGGAGAGGTATTATTTAACGCATTCTCTATCGTATCCGAGTATCGAGCTTCGCAATATGGCGGCCATCGCCTGCCTGATTATTGAAGCGGCCTCAATGCGCAAGGAATCACGCGGTCTTCACTATACTCTCGATTACCCTGACAGAGATGATGCGAATTGGAAAAAAGAGATGGTTATGAACCTGAAAGGAAATTGTCAATGGCACGACAGCATGAGTTGATACTGATACTGGACTTTGGATCTCAATATACACAATTGATTGCCCGCCGGGTGCGCGAACAAAATGTTTACTGTGAAATCGTGCCGTATAATACCGATTTGTCGAAGTACGCCGACGCTAATTTAAAAGGATATATCCTGTCCGGCGGCCCGTCGTCGGTTTTTGATGATGATTCTCCGATGCTGCCGGATTCTTTCTTCGAAACTAAAACTCCGATTCTTGGCATCTGTTATGGGCTTCAGTTAATGGCTCTTAAGATGGGTGGTAAACTTGTCGCATCCGAAAACAGAGAATACGGCCCCGCAGTTATCAATATATCCGACGAAGATATTTTACTGAAAGGTGTCTCCTCACCCAATAATGTTTGGATGAGCCACGGAGATTCTCTGGATGCTCCCCCGAATGGCTTTAGAACATTAGCATCAACCGCTGATATTCCGTTTGCGGCACTGGCCAATGATGATCGTAAATTCTACGGCGTGCAGTTTCATCCTGAGGTGAACCATACTGACAACGGCGCGAAAATCATAAAGAATTTTCTGTTTGATATTTGTCATGTCTCAGGAGACTGGACCACAGAATCGTTTATTGAATCAACGGTGCAGATGCTAAAGGAAACAATCGGCGACGAAAAAGTTATCCTCGGTATATCCGGCGGTGTCGATTCTACTGTTACCGCCGGGCTGCTGCAAAAAGCGGTCGGCGATAAAATGACGGCGATATTTGTCAATAACGGTCTGCTTAGAAAAAATGAATATGAAGAGGTCATAGATTCCTATAAATCAATGGGGATTAACCTCAAACCGGTTGATGCTTCTGAGCAGTTTTTGACCAAATTGGCCGGAGTTGTTGATCCCGAAAAGAAACGCAAAATTATCGGCAATACCTTTATCGAAGTCTTCGAAGAAGCGGCCAAGTCAGTCGGGGACGCGACCTTTTTGGCTCAAGGGACTCTGTATCCCGATGTGATAGAGTCGGTCAGTTTCAAAGGTCCGTCGGCGACAATAAAATCGCATCATAATGTTGGCGGTCTGCCGGAGGAGATGAATCTGAAAATTGTCGAGCCTCTGCGCGAACTTTTTAAGGACGAAGTCAGAGCGCTGGGTAAGATGCTCGAAATAGACCCTTTGCTCATTGGACGGCATCCATTCCCCGGGCCGGGATTAGCCGTAAGAATCCTCGGTGATATTACCGTCGATAAACTAAATGTCCTCCGTGATGCCGATGCGATTTATATGTCCGAACTAAAATCGACCGGGCAGTATGATAAAATCTGGCAGGCGTTCGCGATATTATTACCGGTACAGTCGGTCGGTGTGATGGGTGACGAGCGCACCTACGAAAACACAATTGCTTTGCGGGCGGTAACCTCAACCGACGGTATGACGGCGGATTGGGCGAGAATCCCCGATGATATTTTAGCCCGTATTTCCAACCGTATTATAAACGAAGTCAAAGGCGTCAACCGGGTCTGCTACGACATCTCGACCAAACCCCCGGCCACAATCGAATGGGAATGAGGGGGATGGATCCCCTTTTCGCACCCTTCGGGTATTATAAGCTGTCGCGTAGATGACCAATCACCGAGGCGAAATATTTAGAGTTTTATATTCGCACGGCTTCACCTGCCTGGATATCTTGTAGTTTTAACCCTAGAATTTCCGCAGCTTTTATATTCGTCATTCCCGTGAAAACGGGAATCCATGCCGTAGTTTGACCAATCTCACCACTGGATTCCCGACTCGCTTCGCTCTCGGGAATGACAACCGGAGAATGGGTTCACCCGTCTGCGACGAGTACTTTTCGTTTTCCAAGGACATTGTCACTTTTCAAATGGGTTCACTCCTCTACGACGAGTACCTTGCGTTTCTCATATGAAAAACTTTACTTTAGGTCTCATTTCCCTCATTTCTCTCGTAAGGGCTAACCAAACATAGCGTTATAGGAAATTGGTTTAGATGCTCATTTTTAGGGGTACACCCCATTTTCTGCCCTATTTCCAAAATTGTTGTTATCATTGGTATCCATATTTGATTCTGTTAATAATGTTGATGATTTCGAGATTAGGTGTAAGATTGTAGTGAAAGCGTAAAGCTGTGTGTTAGAGTGTACTTTACAGGAACCTCATGAGGCTTTTAGTCCACTCGAAAAGGTCTTGACCTGTTTCGGGATGGGCCACCGGTCCGAGCAAATCGTGTTCACACACATAAATTTGTTGCGTCGTAGGCAATCGTTGGATATCCTCATGGTACATCTTAAAACAATGGATTTGTACAATGGCGAAGATATCTTTTCACGGGGCGGCCGGGACGGTTACCGGTTCGCGGCATCTTTTGGAAATTAACGGTCACAGGCTCCTGATTGACTGTGGAATGTTTCAGGGACGGAAAAAGAACCGTCTAAAAAACTGGGAAGTCTTCCCGGTGACGCCGTCGAGTATCGACCGGGTACTATTAACGCACGCTCATATCGATCATGCCGGATATTTGCCCCGGTTAGTCAAGAATGGTTTCAACGGCAAAGTCCATTGTACACACCCTACCCAAGAACTATGCGATATTCTCCTGAGAGACAGCGCTTATTTACAGGAGGAAGATGCGAGATGGGCCAACAAGAAGGGTTATTCCAAACATAAACCGGCCCGACCGTTATATGTTGTCGATGACGCCAAAGCTGCTATGAAATTGTTTGAGCCGGTGCATTACGGGGATGAATTATTCCTCGATGACGATACGAGAGTGATCTTTCACGATGCCGGGCATTTACTCGGGTCATCATTTATCGGTATTCAAAGCAAAAAAAATGGAGTTAATAAAAAGATTTTATTCTCGGGGGATATTGGTCGTTCGGGACGACCCCTTCTGCAAGATCCGGTGCAGGTTTATAACGTCGATTATCTGGTGCTGGAATCAACCTATGGTAATCGTCTGCACGGTCAGGAATCTCCAATTGAAGAGTTAGTCCGGGTTATTATCGAGAGTAAAGAGCGGGGAGGGGTTTTGGTGATTCCGGCCTTTTCGGTCGGACGGACTCAGGCGATTTTGTACGTTTTGCGGGAATTGGAAGAGCAGAAGAAGATTCCGTCTATGCCGGTTTATGTTGATTCACCGATGGCAATAAACGCCGTCGAAGTTTTTGAAAACCATATAGGAGCGCTTGATTTGGACAGCAAGCTGGCGGCGTTGGCAGGCAAGAAGATAATACGTCCGAGTCAACTTAAACTGACCCGGACCCGGCAAGAATCAAAAAGTATAAATCAGATAGAAAAGAACGCCATTATTATCTCGGCCAGTGGGATGGCGGTCGGCGGACGTATTTTACATCATCTGGTTCATCGTCTGTCTGATCCGCGCAATACAATACTGATAATCGGTTACCAGGCGATGGGAACACGTGGCAGACGGATACTTGAAGGGGAGAAGAAAATCAAGATTCATGGTCGGATGTTTGATGTTAACGCCAAAGTCGAGAGTATCACCGGGTTTTCGGGGCATGCCGATTATAATGAAATCCTGGCTTGGATGATGGGCTTCAATAAACCGCCGAAGAAGGTGTTCTTGGTACATGGCGAGCCGGATGCTCAGGAATATATGGCTAATGAGATTAAAAAAACGTTCAACTGGGAAACGGTTATCCCGGCTCAGGGCGACAGCTTTGAGATAGATATGTAGAGATGGGTTATAAATTCACCCACTATTGACAGTATAACGGGGGATTATGGCTTAACTTGTGATGTTTTGGTGATTTAGAATCGAACAATTAAGGCTTATTTTTCTAATTTCCTGCCTAAAACTACTTGCTTTTTAAAACTATCCTGTTATTTTTACGGGCTTTCATGGCGGTACAAATTAAACTTTCGGTTTTCCAAGGGAAAACCATCGCCATTGACGGGCCGGCCGGTTCGGGAAAATCGACTACAGCCAAGCTTTTGGCTAATCGGTTGGGCTTCACGTACCTGGATACCGGTGCTATGTATCGGGCGGTGGCACTATTCGCCTTGCGTAACAATGTTTCGCTGGAGGACGGCAATGCACTGGCGCAAATTGCGAAAACAATTAAAATCGAGTTTCAAAACGACTCCGATAACGGCCAGTTGGTCTTTCTTAATGGGGAAGATGTAACTGAGGCTATTCGTACGCCCGAAGCTACTTACGGAGCATCGGCAGTAGCGGTGTTCTCCGAAGTCCGCTCAGAATTAGTTAATCAACAACAGGAAATGGGCGCCAAAGGCAACATGGTTGTCGAGGGCCGTGATACGACTTCGGTTGTTTTTCCACGGGCCGATCTCAAAATTTATCTGGATGCTGATATTCGGATACGGGCCGAGCGGCGATTTTTGGACGCGATACATCAGGGTGAAGAATCCTCGATTGATACTCAGGTGGAGCTGCTAAAGGCTCGCGATAAGAATGACAGCGAGCGCAAGGCGTCGCCTCTTATGAAAGTTAATGACGCGGTAGTTGTCGATACAACATCGCTTTCGATAGAAGGTCAGATTGAAACCATTATCAAGATCGCGAAGAAACGTTTTACGGTCGTATGAAATGGTTTTATTACGTGGCATGGCGGTTTGTCCGAACAGTGGGATACACTCTATTTGGACTAAAAGCGGTTGATGAAAAAAATATCCCGAGAACGGGACCGGTGTTAATTGCCTCGAATCATCAGTCGTATTTCGATCCGCCTTTTGTCGCGGTAATGATTATGCGGGAAGTACATTTTTTCGCAAAAAAAGAGCTCTTTGACATACCAATAATGAAGCGAGTTATAACCGCTCTAAACGCTGTTCCGGTACGACGGGGAATTTATGACCCAAGGTCTATCAACAAAGTTTTTGATGTCCTCTCTAAAGGAGGAGGTTTGATACTCTTTCCGGAAGGTACCCGTGGTGACGGCGAAACACTTTTGAAGCCGAAACCGGGAATTGGGTTGATTGCTTATAAAGGGAAGGCTCCAATTGTGCCGGCTTTTGCTCATCGGACTCACCAATGGTCCAAATCACTGTTTTGGAGAAACCGGATGTCGGTGACATTTGGAAAACCGATAACAGTTGAGGAAATTTTGGCGTACGAGGACGGGAAAGAAGGTTATCGAGCGTTATCCGAAGAAGTTATGCGTAGGATAAAAGAGCTGAAAGATAAAGTTTTAGAGAAAAATTGACATAAACACAAGGCGTTCCATTTCTAAGGAGCGCGTGCGATTGTCCGATATAGAAAAATGCCTCCGATTCAAAGAGTCGGAGAGTAAATAGATCGAAGGAGGATATACCAAAATGGCTGATGCCGAAAAAAAACAGACAAATGTCACAACGACGGGAGGTGAGAAGGTAAAACTCAGTAAAACCAAGCTTACCAAGGGGAAAAAGACTAAAAACGTAAAGACGAAAATAGTCAAAACCAAGGGAGCTGATTCCGTTGTAGAGGTAAAAACAGCTGCTCCGGTAGTGGAGAAAATCGTTACTTCGAGAAAGAAACGAATTTCTGAGAAAGCTAAGGATCGTGTTCATGTTGAGAAAACACCGGTTGCAACTGTTGACGCGATGAAGCTGACCGATCTCGATGCCACTGAATACGGGCAGGAAGAGTTCGAAGAGCTGATGAGCATGTATGACGGTACGATTCATGATATAAAAGAGGGTGAAATCGTTGCCGGTCGTGTAATTGGCGTATCTCGCGATGATATCATTGTTGACGTAGGCTTCAAATCGGAAGGAATTATTCCGATGGGCGAATTCGTCGGTGAAGTCAATGTTAAAGTCGGCGATGAAATCGACGTGTTTCTTGAGGCTATTGAAGATCAAAACGGTCAATTGGTATTATCCAAGCAAAAAGCTGATTTCATGCGTGTTTGGGATAGAATCCGTGAATCGCATGATGCCGGTGAGCTAGTTCCCGGAAAGATTAAACGCCGTATCAAGGGTGGTGTCGTTGTTGACGTCATGGGCGTTGACGCGTTCCTTCCGGGGTCGCAGATTGCTCTTCGTCAGGTTCCTGATTTTGATGCCCTTATCGGTGAAACGATGGATGTTAAGATTATCAAGCTGAATAAGAGCCGCCGAAATATCGTTATTTCTCGCCGTGTAGTTCTTGAAGAACAGCGGGATAAGATGAGGACTCAACTTCTTGAGGAAATCGAACTGGGTCAGGTTCGCGAAGGTATTGTCAAGAATATCACCGATTTTGGTGTTTTTATCGATCTTGGCGGTGTGGACGGTCTTCTGCATATTACCGATATGTCTTGGGGCCGTATGCGTC
This sequence comes from Candidatus Zixiibacteriota bacterium, assembly GCA_023138975.1. Taxonomy (GTDB): domain Bacteria; phylum Zixibacteria; class MSB-5A5; order GN15; family JAAZOE01; genus JAGLON01. The sequence goes on along the minus strand of JAGLON010000018.1, from coordinate 106,041 downwards.
ATCCTTCTGAGATGGTGCAGTTGGGCGATACGCTCAATGTCAAAATTCTTGACTATGACGAAAAGACATCGCGTATTTCACTCGGTCTGAAACAGCTTACTCCGTATCCATGGGAAAACATCGAAGAGAAATATCCTCTGAATAAACGGGTTAAGGGTAAAGTCGTTTCAATTACCGATTATGGCGCGTTTGTAGAGTTGGAAAAAGGAATTGAAGGTCTTATTCATATCTCCGAAATGTCATGGACACAGCACATCAAACATCCGTCGAAGATAATGAGTCTAAATGATGAAATCGAAGCGGTTGTTTTGTCAGTTGACAAAGAGAACGAGAAGATTTCTCTGGGCATCAAGCAGATGGAACCGGATCCGTGGATGACTATTCATGAGAATTATCCGGTTGGTACAGTTGTTGATGGCAAAGTTCGTAACCTGACCGCTTTCGGCGCGTTTGTCGAAATCGAAGAAGGTGTTGACGGTTTGGTGCATATTTCCGATATGTCGTGGACCAAACGGATTCAGCATCCGTCGGAGATTATGAAAAAAGGCGATGAGGTCCAAGTTCGCGTTTTGAAAATCGACTCCGACAACCGTCGCGTGTCGCTTGGGATTAAACAGTTGGCGGATGATCCGTGGCCGGAATATGCCAAGAAATACGCGATTGGAAACGACGTTCTCGGTACTGTTATGCGTGCCATGGATCGTGGTTTAGTCGTTGAGTTAGATGGTGAAGTCGAAGGTTTCGTTCCGTCAAATCAGCTGGCTAAAGATGGCGGCGAACAGGCGGCGGAAGCGTTTACCGAAGGCGAGAAAATTCCTCTCAAAGTTATTGATTTTGATCGCGGCGGACGAAAAATCGTATTATCTGTTACTGCTTATTTTGAAAAGCGGGATCGGGATGAATACGATACGTTCCTCTCCGAGCGGACAACTTCCAGCACTGTTATGGGCGAGGCGTTGAAAGATATCGCTCCAGCAGTTGATGCTGTTTCCGAAGAAGCTCCCAAGGAAGAGACTCCAAAGGATGAAGCTCCCAAAGAAGAGACTCCCAAGGAAGAAGCTCCTAAGGATGAAGCTCCTAAGGAAGAGACTCCTAAGGATGAAGCTCCTAAGGAAGAAGCTCCTAAGGAAGAAGCCTCCGATGATGAGGAAAAAGCCGAATAGAGTAGTTTATTATTTAGAGCGAAATAAAAAAAGCCCCGCAAAATACGGGGCTTTTTTTTAGTACTGTAGGATTCTTATTTATAGCATCCCGGGGCAGGGCCACCTTTAAAGGCGTAATTTACCAGATACACAGCATCACCGACATTGCAGTTGCCGTCACAGTTCGCGTCACCGGCTGATATTGGATTTGGAGCTGGTCCGCCTTTGAAAGCATAATTGATTACATATACCGCGTCGCCTATATTTATGGCGCCGTCAGAATTGGCATCACCACGACCACCACCGCATTCAAACTGAGAAATAGAGAAATCGTCGATTGCTGCTTCAACGATAGATGCACCGCCCAAATCAGAGACCTCGAATTTTATCCGGACGTTAGCGGAAGGTACAATGAAATCATTGATTCGGAAGCTATATTCAAACCACCGTTCTACCGATTCCGGACCGATAGTTTCGACCAGAGTATAGTTTATACCCATATTGTCTGAGATAAAGACCTGAAATATATCATTGTTCGGATCACCGCTGGTGCCATTAGAGTACCAGAGGGCATAATGCACTAATAAGTCTGTTCCGGTGAGATCCATAAGCGGAGTTTCGAGGATGGCAGTGCCATTATCGACATCTGTATCTCCGGCTCCGTTTTCAGTCAGGAAACAGCTTCCTGAGCCGTCATAATCAGTGGGTGGGTCAGCCCGAATACCTCCACCGGCCGGAACGCCACGCTCCCATTGTCCTCCGCTGACGTATCCGGAAATTGACCATCCGAGGTCGGTCTCAAAATCGTCCTGCATAGTGTAATTTAATTGCCCGACTATAGCTGAGTGAAGTACATTCGGCGCGTTAGTTGGTTCATATACGGTTGAGCCCCCGCTTCCTTCAGCGCTAAAATACAACTCCGGAGTGTCATCGCAAGACAGACCGGGTATCTCAACCTGATAGGTATTACCGCTGATATGTGTAACGGGAAGACTCTGGAAGGTTCCACCATCCAAACGATAATGCATGTTGGCTGATTCATTGACAAACTGCTCCGCGGCATCTTCAATAGCAATTTCAAGCATCAGCGGTGTATTATCGTTAATATATCCTGGAATATCGGATAGAAGTGATAACTTTAACGCTTTAGTACGGGGATTACAGAGCGCCTTGATACAGAAATTCGCGGTATTGTCATAATCGTTAAGATCGAACCAATTACCGTCGCTCAAATAGTAGCTTTCTCCTGGTTTTGCAAATGATTCTACAATTGTCCGGTATTTTGCTCCAAGTAAGACAGGTACATCGGAGGTTTTATCTATCGGCATACCACCCTCGGAGAACTCTACATATATGTAAAAAGTCATGCCTGAATCAAGGAGTACTGGAGAATCAAGATCAATGGTATGAAACCCGGTATAAGCAATTAGTCCGGTTTGTGACAGGATTTCGTTTTTTAGGGTGTAGTTTTCAAAAGTTTGATAAATCTTTAGGGTATAGTCAACGCTATCCGCCGCGGTAAAGAAACTGACAGCTTCAAATGTTTCGTCGGCATCGGCAGTAAAGGCATTGAAGGCTTCATCGATGAAACTTAGGGTCGTTCTCCAACCGTGATAATCATGGTAATACACATGATCATAACTCATTGGCCCGACATTCTGGAAAGAAATAGCTCCCATTTCGGGATGTTTTCCGCAGTGTTTATCATAGTAGGAAATCCAGAAATACCCGCCGTCTCCCCACCCGGAGCCCCAGCTGTTTTTAATTAACCAGGCACCCGATTGAGGCGCCTGAGTGGCATGATTGTCATCCCATCCTATAATGGCAACGGCATGATTTGGATCGGTTGGGTCGGAAGGGGGCTGGTAATGGTTGAGACCGCTCATAAAACCGCCACTATAGCAGAGGCAGGTACCCATGACACCTTCGGACATTACTTTATTCTTAATAAGATCGATGTTGGAAAGGTCTGAACCGGCTGTGTACCATTCAATATCCCGTGCATAAAAATAATGATAGCTGGTTTCGTGTCGTGATGGGGGAGTGTCAAATGATTGCCCGTCAATGTTACGGACTGAGCCCTCGCCGCGAGTCAGATAGGCTGAGGTTACACGATAGTCGCCACCTTCGTGAACAACAAGTCCCTGACCGTCGGGCGGGTCGAGATCATCATTATTATTTTGATTAAAACCGTTCCACCAATCCAGGTGGTATTCGGCCAGATTCGGCTCGCCGGATTCGCCGGCATCAGCCCAGGCTCCGGTCATGAGCATATTGCCTTCCATTGCCGCACTGGCTCCAAAAGTCCAGCAGGTACCGCCCTGTTGGCTTTTTACCGATGTGACGTAATTATGACCGCCATAATTTCTTAAATCAAAAGAAGAAGGCGGATCGGCGGCTAATGGAATTGAGAAGACAGACAGAGAAATGAGTATCACTAATGCGCAGTTTTTCATGTTCCCTCCGGATGACTGCGTTGGTGAGTAGGGCGCAATCATATTTCACTATTATATCGTAAGCGTCCGGCGGAAGACGCAGTTTATTAAATATAATGAAAAAAACAATTGATGCCAGCGAAAAACAGGCCCGTTAGTACAGAGAATTACCTTATTATTGCTGAGGAAAAGAGATGAAATTAGTATGGTATTAGGGGGGCAGGTATCATTTTTTAAAAGTTATTTCATGATGACGAGTTTTCCGATCTGTTCGCCCATCTCAGAACGGACCGACCAGAGGTATATGCCGGTAACTATTGCCTGAGTATTGCGGGAGATAACATTCCAGGTTTCCTCCTGTGAGGACGGTCCGCCTCCGGGACAATAATGCTTAATTTCTTTTATTAAATCACCGTCAATGGAAAAAATACGAATCGTGCAGATTGGAGGGAGGTTGGCAAAATGTATCTGACGGCTCCAGGCGGCAGCCCGGGTTCTGTCCCGGTTCTCATAGCCGGCGTTAGCGTAACCGCCGTCGATGCGGTACGGATTGGGATAAACGGTAACTTTCAAGCCTTGTTCCTCGACTGTCTCCGATGACGGCAGGGGATACTCGCGCACGGCGTTGGTCAAGGGCGATGTCTCCAGATTTCCGAGGTCGTATTTTTCGGCTCCATAGTCAAAAGCGGTGACAGCAAAATAGTACGGCATAGAGGCCTGCAGGTTTTCGACCGTGAACTCGTATTCGTAATAGCGCATCCAGCCTTCTTCGGTCAGGTCGGTCGGGTCGTCGAGTGAGGCGTCGGGATAAACTTTGCGCATAGTACCCGGCAGGCCCAGTTGTGACTGATTCCAACCCTGTGGTTTGAAGTACAGAATCATATCGGATATTTTGTCTTGAAAATAGTGCATCTCATCAAAATACTCTTCCGGGTCAAATAACGAGCCGTGAATATTTTGCAGACTGTCTAACTTGGCGGAGTTGGTCAGGCGGTCCCACATTCGTTTATCCGTATCGAAGACATAGACGATGTAGTCATGAATGTCGTACGACGCAATCTTGATAAAATCGGTCAGGCGGTTGTCGTGGGCGAAATAAATGTTATAGCCCTCGAAGTCGATTTCTTTGGAAAAGTAATCGGGCGTGGTCTCCGATTCCTGGCCGTTCCAGCGCAGGGTCACCCGGCCAAACTCCGGATAGGTTCTGACGACTGGCGGCGGGGGAGGCGACATGGCTCTGAAATCGGGCACGCCATCCCCGGTATAATACTGTCGGGTAGAATCGATAATTTCATCACCCTGCCAGTCGTAAATCCAGCAGAATTCTCCGGCATAGCCGTCGGCGTCGGTGTCGAATCCGGGATTGTCAAAGATGGCTTCGGCCCAGCGAGTGTTTTCTATCAGGGTCGAGAAGTCGAGGCGATTGTAGTATTCATCGGGATTGAACGGGTCGAAATAATTGCTGAAATCATAGGGACTGACATGGAAGTTCTCGCCGCAGACAAGAGCGATTGTGACCGGAATCGTATCGCCCGGCTCGATATCAAACGGCCCGAAAGAGTAAAGGTATTTTGTATTTCTCCCATCGGCAAGATTTGTGGCGATATCATATCCTGGTGGCGGTAAAAAGCCGTCAGCAGTATGATTGAGAGCGGTGTACATCTGATCATAATCATGTTCCGGGTGAGACATCAGATAATATCGGTCCTCATCGGTTAATGGAATTGCTATCATTGGACCGTAATAGCGAAATGGATTTTCGTCATTTCCCTTTAGACGTGGGCCAAAACCTCCTGAACCTTGGTTTGTATTCCACCAATTATAGTTGAAGGTCACCTCGTTTTGCGATGGGCGTAATGTTTTAATGCCGATGATGGACCGATTAGATTTATAATCCCATTGGCCGGCTTCATTCGGACGGCCGTCGTTGTCAGCATGCCAGGCAATGTTGAGGGTGTCCATATCCATACAATTTCCATCATGTAAATTAGCGCTACCAAGAAAACCGGTGAAAGTGTGGTTTCCATCAACCAGATAGTCACTATCGGCTCCATATCCCGATGCCCACGTACTCCCTAAAATGCCAATGAACATATTTTTTATCGGATATTGGCCAATGTTGGTGATGTGAAAATCAAGTAAGATAAAATCATCGGCATAATCAAAGCTCCAGGCATAACTGTTTTGCAGAACTGATACATAGAGTGGTTTATGTAGCCGATTATCATATTGATTCTCCTGAACTAAAGCTGGGTCGGTGACAGTGTCAGTATATGTGTAGATAAAATCCTGCTCTGAAACAGCCCCCCATTGCGGGCAATCAGCTATTTTGAGAAGTGAACGACATCTAAATACTCCATCTTCACCTGCAGGCGGAATAAATTCACCAATTGGAACACCATAACCTGTGGAAACAAGAGTGTCTTGGCCAACAATCCCACCAATCCAGATATTAATAGGTGAACCAAGAATTATGTTTGAATTGCGAGGATAAACAAACCCTCGATATCTTTTAGTTGCCGCATCATAACCGCTAAAACCAAATGTGCCAACATTTGAGATAGACAGATTTAGCAACCCAATATCACATATATTAGCATCGAGATTTTGAGTAGGGGTATCTTGTGAATATGTTTGAGAATATATGGTAAGAATTGATATAAGCAGTAATAATAATAATACTTTAAAGAACATAATATAATCCTGCCTTGATTTATTACAAGATTATTGAAATACCGGACAAACTAACTGGCAGTTCTTTGGGTTCGTATATTGTGTTCCCACAAGCAATCCCATGCAGTCACAACGAGTGACACCATGTGTATTAATAACGCCAAAGATGCCTTCCTCTACTACCACACAGCAATCGCCATCGTCCTCCGGTGCATCGGCGACGGCTTGATTATTAAAACCGAGTGAGAAGAAAAATGAAAAGGCGAAAATTATAACCAAAATTGAGGTAAATTTCTTGTTCATTTTTTGATCTCCTTTATAGCGGGTGGCTATGGTACCAGTTCACACTATCACTACCAATATACTACTAATCCCGAACTTATTCAATACAATATTCTACCTTCGTCATTGCGAACCCCGACGCAGGCGGGGTGTGGCAATCTGTCTTTAAATCTCATCATACATATTTCACAGAATCAGATAGCCACGTCGCTGACGCTCCTCGCTATGACGGCATTAGGTATATAACAAGTATAAATATTTTATACAGAGATGTATCCCTGACGTCAAGTCTTATTATAATTATATCACTACTAATAATCGTATGCCGTCATGCGGGTGAGTAATAAAATCCCTTTTAGTTTTCCTTTCTATGCGTATTATAGGACATGGCCAAAGTAGCATTGACAACCGTAGGATGCCGTCTGAATCAATATGAGACGGAAAAAATTGCCGTGGAGTTGACCTCGATGGGGTTAACTCAGGTCAATTATAATGATATGGCCGATTTATACATACTAAATACTTGTACCGTAACCGGTCGGGCAGATGCCGATTGCCGTAAGCTGATAAACCGTGCTTATCGAAAGAATCCGAAGGCTGTCATGGTTGTGGCCGGTTGTTATGTTGTCGCGGAAAAAGAGACGATAAGCGAAATGAACGGCGTGGATCTGGTTGTAGGCAATGATTCCAAAATGGAGTTGCCCACTATAATAAAGGAACAGTTTCAGCAATTGTTTCTGAAACCATCTGACGACGACTATCATAGCTCAACGGTAATACCCGAAGATTCCAATAAACAGAGTTTGCCCCGTTCCCGGCCTATGGTTCAGATAGGAACCGGTTGTAATCAGAATTGTTCCTATTGTATTGTACCCAAAGTCCGGGGGGAGTTGGTCTCATTTGATTCTACGCAGATTATTGAAGAAATAAACCGGCTGGTACAAGACGGTTATCATGAGGTTGTTTTAACGGCTGTTCATATTGGCAAATATAAGGAAAACAAACTCACTCTCGCCGGATTGGTTAAACTAATCCTTAAGAAAACTGAAATTCCACGCTTGCGGCTATCATCACTTGAGCCGAATGAGCTGGATGATGAGTTATTAGAATTAGTAGCCGGTAACAACAGGGTCTGCCGGCATCTGCATTTACCTCTGCAATCGGGGTCTAATACAATTTTAAGGCAAATGAGAAGACCGTACAGCCGGGAAGATTTTCTGGCTATTATCGAGCGAATCAAGACTTTAAATGATAATATCACTGTTGGCTGTGATATTATTGTTGGGTTTCCGGGGGAGAGTGAAGATGATTTTTCGGACTCAATATCTGTTTTGAACTCGGGGTTTATTGATTACGGACATGTTTTCTCTTATTCGGATCGGCCGGGGACTCCGGCCTCTGCTATGGTGGAGAAAATCTCCCCGGCAACTATTAAAGAGCGGAGTCGCATAGCCCGGACTCTATGCGAAGCAAACATGAAACGCCGTCTTGAAGGTCAAATCGGTAAAGCAATTGGAGTCATTTCAGTCGGTAAGGTTCGGGGTGACGGTCTGTATCGGGCTGTTTCCGATAATTACCTGAAAGTCAAGTTGCCTCAGCTCACCGGCGGAACAAGGAAGATTATTAAGTTTATGCCGGAAAAGGTTGCCGGTGATTGTCTCTCCGGAATTGTTTTGCCCTAGTCATCTGCTCCTCTTAGTTTCAACTCTTCTGTTCAACTGAAATAAATTCCCCGTGCGATAGGATATATTTTCCAAATTGAGCGTAATTCCTATGCTCTCAATCTCATGCGAAACAAGCTAACCCCGTGTCTTACAGCGCGATAACTAGTGTCGAGTGACTCCGGCATAACTGTTGCTCATATAGTGAATGGGAAATTAGCATTTAAGGATATACGTATGGCTGATGAAGAGAAAAAAGTAGAAGAGAAAGCTCCTGAGGAAGAATCGGAGCAAGGTAAGAAAAAAGAAAAATCCGGCATGATGATGATGATAATCATCAGTGTTGGAGTCTTTGTCATCGGAATTGCCGGTTTCTCATTAATGATGGGCGTCTTTTCTTCTCCTGAAAAGACAGAAGACGAGGGTGACAAGACCGCCGAAGTGACAAAAAAGCATGATAAGAAACCTGCTGATAAAGACAAACATGGTAAAGAGTCAGCGGAAGATCAGGACTTTCTAGAAGATATTGCAAGGCTTGAAGATGAGCTTTTTGGTGTTCATGATGTTGGTGATGCCAATGACATGGATGATATAATGTCGCTGGTCGATGAGGAAGGCGATGAAGATTCAGGAATGTCGGAAAAGGATTCGCTTGAGGCTGTCAACTGGTTAGATACGGAAAAAGCAGCACTGGCTAAGGAAAGAAAAGAACTTGATGTCCGAAAGAAAGAGCTTGATAAACAGGAATATCGCCTTAAACAGCTAATAGCTAAGACCGATCAGATAAAATCTTCCAGACTTGGTTCACTGGCAAAGCTTTATGATGGAATGAAGCCGTCTCAAGTTGCTCCGCTTATCATTAAACTAAGTGAGCAGCAGGCGGTAGATATTCTACTGAAGATGAAACCCGGGAATGCGGCCAAGATATTAGGAGCGATTAAACCAGATCGCGCGGCTCGTATTTCCGCTCGTATGATAACCTTAACAGAGGAGTAATTGATGGCTCGAATGTTGAATATCGAGACAATCTATTGCTTCCGGAGGCGCACATGAATCAGGGTGTCATGGGGATAACTGCCAGCCCATTTGATATGATTTTGGGTTTTGGTATGCAGAATACCCCTCAAGGGACATCCGTTACCGGTGAATTCGGGAAACTGCTGGGAGCACTTCCGCAGTTCCAGAATTTAACGGAGGCGTTTCCGGGCATTACGGATGTTTCGATTCCGGGAATGATGAAGGCTCCACCTCAGCCATTGTCTGATGAAAGCATGCAAATGTTATTATCTGATAAAATGGCAACAATACTGGGTGTGGAGCAAGAGTTACCCGCGGAACAAGTTAATTTAGCCCTGGCTCTGGGTCAGTCGGAACAGATTATTTCGACTACGGCGCAGCTGGTAGTGGCTACGGATGAGAAAGAGAATCAACAGCTTTTTATCAAAGTAATTCCTGAGCAAAAAGAGCAATTGAATGCTCTGATGCCTGAAATGGAAGTCGAAGATGAGAAAGCAATGTTGATACCGATGCGACTTCGGACGGTCGAGCAGGTTGGCAATCGCCTTGTGGCGGACGCCCAACTTCGTACAGCGGCCGGGGAGGATGTTTCGGTCCGGCTAAAATTGGATATCGCCGGAAATTTGAATGGGATTCAAAACAGAAGTGGTATTCCCGAAGTGTTGACTGGTAAAGAAACCGTCAACGCAGGCAATCAGAAAATGCTAACAGATTTGCTCGGCAATCTGGGTGTAAAATCACTGATTATTGAAAACATTGATGATGGGAATTTACCGACTTCTCAGACCGTCCTTCCTAAGGCCGCTACTAAATTAAGCGGTTCGGCTAAGCTTGCACCGCAAAAGGCGCTGGGTGATCTGTTCACCTCAAAGGGGACTGCTGAGGTTGAGTCTGGCAATGAGAAAATCATTCCGACCTTCAACTCAAAACAGAACTCTTTTATGAATCAGAATAATCTGACCAGTAAACAATCTGACTTTGACATGCTTAACCTGGTGTCAAAGACAGCAGAAAATCATTCGGTCGCCTCGGTAGATTTTGCTTCGGAAGCGGCTTCTATCGCAAAACCGGAAGTGGCTCAGGATAATCCTCAGGTCAGGTTTTACAACCTGAATAATAGTCTTGAGCAATTAAAGATGAATCAGCCCGGACAGAAAATACAGATTCAGTTATTACCAGCTCAATTGGGTAAGATGGAGTTATCAATAGTCAGCCATCGCGGTGTTGTAACCGTGAACCTGACCCTTGATTCCATGCAGGCCAAACAGGCTGTGGAACGGAATCTGGGGCAATTGGAATCCCAATTGTCAGCGTCCGGAATAAAAGTTGATTCTCTTCATTTACATGTTAATGAATCGAATCGAGGTTCGGCTTTTTCGGGCAGCCAATATTATCAACAGGGACATTTTAGCGGTCAGGAACAGCAGAAGCATCAGTTTAATCGATTCAATCAGGAACTTCAAAAGGGATTGACCATGACCGACGAGAGTTTTGATAATGTCATGGTGAATTACCTGGCGTAGGGAGGCAAATAGATGCCAATAGACAATATTACATATGTTGACAGCTCTAATTTCGGTCAGGCTGCGCCCCCTAAAAAGGAGATGGGTAAAGATGAATTCTTGCAGTTATTAGTAGCTCAGCTTGCTCATCAGGACCCTACCGAGCCGATGAAAAACGAAGCCTTTGTTGCTCAGTTGGCTCAGTTTTCATCCCTTGAGCAAATGGAGAACATGAACCAATCTTTGACCGACAGTCTCAACTGGGACTATCTGTTGTCGCAGACGATTTCCAATACGATGGCCACATCGCTTATCGGCCGTACGGTACGAGCCGACTCATCGCAGGTTTATCTGGAAACCGCGGGAGCGGCTGATATCGCGGTAAATCTCGACCGCACAACCTCGGAAATGACCATCAATATCAAGGATTCCAACGGGAATGTGGTCAGGTCAATTACTGAGCGCGGGATGGATAAAGGGGATCATGTTATTAACTGGGACGGCACCGATGATTCCGGTGTACAGGTCGTTTCGGGTATGTATACCATTGAAATTACCGCTCTTGACGGCAACGGTAATAAATTTACACCATCGCAATTCATGGAAGGTAAAGTCAAAGGCATTATTTATAAAGACGGCTATGCTCTCCTGAGTATCAACGGTCAGAATATACCGCTGGCCGCAGTCAATGAAGTAAACGAGGGTTAGGATAATGTTAAAAGTATCCGCATATCAGAGTCTGAATTTACCGGTGAAAGTAAACCGGACGAACGTGATGCCTGAACGTCTCAACCGCCCGACTAATAACGTCTCCAAGGTCAACTTCAAGACGACTTTGGATGAAGTGGTTAATCGGGAGAAACGGGTACATTTTTCGGCTCATGCCAAGGCTCGTTTACATTCACGCGGGGTCAATCTCAGCAATGAGAAACTGAACGCTTTATCCGAGGCAATTGACAAAGCCGAGGCCAAAGGCGCTCGCGAATCTCTGATACTTTCAGACGACGCGGCCTATGTCGTGTCGGTACCAAATCGAACAGTTATTACCGCGTTTGACCGGGAGAATCTTCGGGATGGCGTGTTTACATCGATTGACAGCGCGGTGATTTTGTGAAGAAGAAATGATGAAAAAACGGATTAACAATAACAAAGCGAACGACTGGACTCCGTTAAGACGGAGGGGTCGGAACGCACATAAGGAGGATGTACTCTTATGATGAGTTCACTTTTTTCCGGAGTAACCGGATTACGTAACCACCAAGTGAGAATGAATGTGATTGGTAACAATATTGCAAATGTCAATACAACCGGGTTCAAGAGCGGCCGTGTGCTGTTTCAGGATGCGTTGGTTCAGACTATTAAGGGCGCGGGACGTCCATCGGCAATCTCCGGTGGTACCAACCCGGTTCAAATCGGTCTGGGTATGAAAGTCGCCACCGTTGACACTCTGTTTACACAGGGCGGACTCGAGACTACCGGTCAGATTACTGATCTTGCGATTCAGGGTTCAGGATTCTTCATCCTGTCCGACGGTCAGGGTGAGTATTACACTCGCTCCGGAGCGTTTGGTGTTGACGCCGAAAGTTCTTTGGTTGACCCGGCCACGGGTATGAAAGTCCAAGGTAGAATGGCCGATCAAACCGGTCGTATTCCGGCTCTGGCAACAATCGGTGATATTACTTTACCGTTTGGTCAGCAGGATCCGGCCCATGCTACCTCGATGCTATACCTGGCCAACAACCTCGATAGTGACGCGACCGAGTCGCGAGTTGATACAAACACTATTAATTCTGGTTTGACCGGGATTGACACTATTACCGGAACGGCTGACAATGGCGCTGGCGGTGAGCATAGTATTACTATTAGCGACAACGGCGGTAACGGTCAGGCTGTTAATTCCGTCTTTACAGGCGCGAATTTATTCGGTGCAATGACCCCAACAACAACTCTGGCAGCAATGGGTGTCGATGATTACGCCTTAACAATTACTGTCGACGGGACGGCAATCAATAGCATTATTAATCTGAATGCTCAATCTACCATTCAGGATGTTGTCAATTCTATAAACGATCTGGCTGGTGTGGACTGTACTCTGGATACGACAAATCCTAATAATGTACAATTAGTTATGACTCGATCTTATGCCGGTAATGGTGGTGATTTTAATATTCAGACTTCTGCATCAATTGCTACTGACGCGGCTAATGGTAACATGGTAAACCGTTTATTTGGTACCGCGGATGCCGGTGTGGCTATCGCTAACAACGGTCAGAATCATACCTTTACCGCACTTGATGTTTTTACACCTTACGATAAACCTGCCGAAGCTGGTATCGGTTTAACGGTTTTAGTTGATTCAACTACCGGTTTGGCCAATGCCATAGAAGGTGTCGGCGGAGGCGGGATAACAATTCAAAAGTCAGCTGGTGGATTTAGCACTGGAACACTTAGTTTTGAGACGTTACCGACTCAGCATTCAACTTCTATCATTACATATGACTCTCAGGGTGGTAAACATTCGACAGTTATTACCTTCACTCGTTCGACAACTCTGAATCTTTGGGATTGGGAAGTAGATTTACCCAATAACGAAACTATTTTGGAAGGTGGATCGGGTTCCGTTCGGTTTAATCAGGATGGCTCATTGCTCAGTTTTAATTATAACGGCGGCGCCAACTCGCTTCGTTTTGATCCTGGTACCGGAGCAGAGGTAGTAGATATGATTATTAGTGCAGGCCAGTCCTCAAGTTTCAGCGGCTTAACGGGGTTTAACTCCGCCCACACTGCATCGGCGATTCAGCAAGACGGTTATTCGATGGGTATTCTTGAGAAAATCGGTTTTGACTCAGCCGGTACTATTAACGGTATCTTTTCTAATGGTATCTCGCGAGTATTGGCCCAACTGACCCTGGCGGATTTCAATAATAAATCCGGTCTGTTGAAGAGCGGTGGAAATGTTTATCAGGTCTCAGCCAACTCTGGTGCGGCTATTCACGGTACTGCAGGTGAGACAATTGCCGGTGCCGTTAGTTCCGGCGCCCTGGAATCGTCGAATGTTGATATCGCCATGGAATTCACCAATATGATTACTGCTCAGCGCGGTTTTCAGGCTAATGCCCGAGTGATTACGACATCTGATAATATGCTTGACGAATTAGTTAATCTGAAACGGTAATGAGGTTTTTGAATCGTGATTAAAGTAACGAGACTAAATGGTAATGACCTGGTGATAAACTCGGATTTAATTGAGTTTGTCGAGGAAATGCCGGATACGATTATCACTCTTGTCAGCGGCAAGAAAATCATGGTTCAGGAATCATCCGATTTAGTTATAGAAAAAGTAGCGGAATTTAAGTGGCTTGCTTCGGGGATTAAAACCCCGAAGGAAGCTGTCATATAGGGAGAAAATTATGGCTGATGAAGACAGCACAATGGTCGAGGTTGACGAGAACGAAGAATCGTCAAAATCCGGCGGCTCATCGGCAATCAAGAAATACGGAATTCTTGGCGGGATTGTCGTCGTGATGATTATTGCGGCTTGGTTTGTAACCGCCAAAATAGTTAAACCGATGTTGTCAGGCGGGGAAGAAACCGAACAAGTTGAAGGCGAAACTGCTGACAGTGACAGTCATGGCGAAGAAGATGCGCATGCTGAAGCCGAACCGGAAGAAGATTCCGGCGGCCATGGCGGCGGTCATGGCGGCGAAGAAGAAGCTGGCGATGCCAATATGATTTTGATAAATAATATTGTCGTTAACCCGGCGGGGACCGGCGGAACTCGATTTTTGGCGACAAGCATCGGTTTTGAGCTTAAAACCGGAAAAGCCTCGTCAAAATTCAGGGAGAAAAATATTGTCGTCAGGGATGCCTTGATAACAATATTATCATCGCAGTCAATTCCGGAATTAAGTGATTTTAAGCAACGTCAACGACTCCGTAAACTCATTAAACTACGGGTTCAGAAATTATTAAAGACCGATGATGTTGAAGCGGTTTATTTTACGGAATTTGTACTACAGTAAAGAGGTTTTGTTGTGGCAAAGATACTTTCACAGGATGAGATTGATGCTCTATTGTCAACCGTTTCGGCGGGCGATGATTTAACAGAGCAACCGGAGGAGAAGGAAGAGGATCGATTACGCTCGGTTGTAGTGTATGATTTTAAGCACCCAAACCGAGTGTCAAAAGATCAGCTGAGAACTCTGGAGAATATGCACGATAACTTTGCCGGGCATATCGGATCGGTGCTCTCTAATATCCATCGGGCGATGCTTGATGTCGATTTGGTCTCCGTTGATCAGATTACTTATAGCGAGTTTGTCATGTCGCTGGTTTCTCCATCGTGCACTTTTACGTTTACCGGAGAGCCGCTTGAGGGCGCTTGTATTGTTGATTTCAACCCGACGCTAACTTACGCTTTTATCGAGCGTATGTTTGGCGGTCAGGGAAAAGTTGTAGATACCGGTCGTGAATTAACCGGTATTGAGCGCTCACTCATGAATCGTATTGTGAAAGTTATTTACAAGGAGCTTGAGGATGCCTGGGCGCATATCTGCCCGATCAAGATTAAGCAGGCCAGCCTTGAGACAAACCCACAGTTTGTCCAGATTGTACCTCCCGGCGAAACGGTAATAGTTATATCATTCCAGTTGAAGCTTTTACAGTCAACCGGCTTGATCACAATTTGTTACCCATATGTTGCCCTTGAAAATATAATAGGAAAACTGTCGGCCCAAAACTGGATTGACGCGACTAAAAGAAAAACCCAAAGCGCAGATGAGGAAATTAATAAGGATAATTTGATGCGCTTGAAGGTACCGGTGCAAGCGCTATTGGCTAAAACATCGGTTCGTATCCGTGATTTTATCGACATGAAAGTCGGGGATGTCATTACAACCGATAATAAAATTACCCGTGAAGTCGACATTATGGTGAAAAACAGCATAAAATTCACCGCGCGTCCGGGTACAGTCGGTAATAAAAAGGGATTTATTGTAACGAACGTTTTAGAAGAATTAGGAAAGGAGTAATCTGGAATGCCGGATGAAATTAAACCGGACGGCTCATTGGATGAGGAACAAGGGTCGGTGAGCGGCGTGGAAGATTCACCCTCAGAGGAAAATGAAGACGCTGCTGAAGCTGAAAACGCAGAAGGAGCAGACGGTGCCGCCGAAGCTGAAAAGGCTGAGGGAGGAGGCATTGATGCTGATGCTGTCAGTGAAATGGGGCAGGATGATATTGATGCTTTGGTAAATGCCGAAACCGGAGGTGACGATCCGGAAGTCGACAAAGTCGTTAATGAAAACGATGCTTCAGAAGATGATGCCGAAGCGGCAATGTTGAGAATGCTCGAAGAAGAGAGCGGTGAAGACAGTCAAAGCGAAGGTTCGGTGGACGAATTCCCCGATCTGAGCGGAGTACAGATGGAGCAGCCAGCGGCTAATCCGGTTGAGTTTCAACAGCTCAGTCCGAGTGGTAGTTCTAATGAGAACAGTCGTAATATTGAAATGCTGTTGGACGTCAAAATGCAAGTCTCGATCGAGTTAGGCCGCACCGAAATGGCTATCTCAGATTTGCTCACATTAGGACCGGGTTCAGTTGTTGAGTTAAACAAGCTCGCTGGTGAACCGGTTGATCTTCTTGTGAACAATGTCGTTATCGCCAAAGGTGAGGTCGTCGTTGTCGATGAAAACTTCGGCGTGCGCGTAACTTTGTTGATGTCGCCGGAAGAGCGGCTCAAGAGCATGGCTCAGCTATAGGAATGAAAATGCAGAGAAGAGGAAGATATGAAGTTCAAACTTGTAACCTGGATGATATGCCTTGCCTTCGTCCTGCTGGGCGCATGGGAAGCGTCGGCGGATACGGACACGGGGCAATCTCAGGCGGTCGAAAGCGGGATCTTTGAAGAACTAGATTCTGTTGGAGTCGCCGCACCTTTGGTACCTTCGGTTACCGAAGACATATTACCATCATTATCCCGAATCGGGATGGCTCTAATTATCATCATTTGTGTGATATACGGAACGGTTTTTATGTTGAAAAAACTATCCGGAAAACGGCTGGGCGGCGGCGGGCGTTTTAAAACCGTTACGGTCATCGAGCAAACGTACATTGCGCCAAAAAAGTCGGTTTGTCTTTTGAAAATGGCTGACCGGGCAGTGCTGGTGGGCGTTACTGACAATACAATCAGTATGCTGACCGAATGCAACTGGGACGACCTGCCCGAAGAAAACCGGATTCAATCCCGGAAATCTGAAGTCGGTTTCTCACAACTCTTAAGCAGCGCGACAGGAAAGCTATTCGGGGCCAAAAGTACCCAGGGAGGATCGCATGAAAACAGTGCGTGACCTCAATAAGGCAAAAATGCTCTTCTGGATCGGAATATTTGTCCTGTTGAGCAGTAGTCTTATAGTTGCAACGGCTGAGGCTCAGTCATCGTTGCCGAAAATATCGTTCGGAGTAGAACCAACAGAAAATCCACAGGATTTAACAACAGGTCTTCAAATTGTTTTGATGTTGACGGTGCTGACCTTGGCACCCTCAATATTGGTTATGATGACGTCGTTTATTCGAATTGCGGTAGTGCTGTCGTTTCTACGTCAAGCAATTGGTACTAACCAAATGCCACCTAATCAGTTAATTATATCATTGGCGCTAATTCTAACATTTTTTGTGATGACACCAGTGGCAAATCAAGCCTATGATCAGGGATTAAAACCATATTTGGATGGCGAAATAACTCAGGAAATCGCATTTGATAAAGGGATAGAGCCGATAAAAAGTTTTATGCTCAAGCAAGTCCGTGAAAAAGATCTTGCCTTGTTCGTCAAATTATCCGGTATGGAGCGACCTCAGAATAAAGACGACATACCGTTACGTTTGCTAATCCCGGGCTTTGTTTTATCCGAATTACGTACGGCATTTCAGATAGCGTTCGTAGTTTTTATACCATTTTTAATCATAGATATGGTGGTCGCATCGGTTCTGATGTCTATGGGTATGATGATGTTGCCACCAATCATGGTAGCGCTCCCGTTTAAAATATTACTTTTCGTTTTGGTTGATGGTTGGTATCTGATTGTCAAAGCATTGGTGGAATCATTTAGATAGGTAGACGAAATATGAATACTCAATTTGTACTTGCTCTAGGGCGTGAAGCGATTATCCTGACTCTTATGGTTTCTGCACCGATGTTGGCCTTTGGGTTGACTGTGGGGTTAATCATTTCACTTTTTCAGGCGGTAACGCAGATTCACGAAATGACTTTAACCTTTATTCCAAAGATTATTGCCGTTGCGACAGCGCTTTTAGTTTTCCTGCCTTGGATGATAAATCTGCTAGTTGATTTTACGACCAGGATATTTGAGTCCATCCCTGGATTGGTTGCGTGAAAAATATTCCTATGCCTACGGGCATTCTCTTCCCATCGGGTCGGCTCAACCCAGAGTCGGCCCCTCTGCATCGACTCTAAGTCATTAAAAGCCAACAAGATAAATCCTTCGCATAAGGTGTTTCACTTCGGCACAATGGTTGCATAAAGGAAAGTGATAACCATTAATGCGGGTGGAAGAAGCTTGTTTGATTTTATTAATTTAGGTGCGGAAAAAATTCAACTTTTCATATTGTTGATGATGCGAGTCGGTGGAATTATGCTGACCGCTCCGGTCTTTTCGCATCGCGCCATCCCCAAAAAGTTTACCGTCTCAATGTCACTCGGGTTAACGGTCGTGCTGTTACCGATTATGATTTCCACTCCACTCCCAGAAACAGCTAATCTTGTTGATTTGCTGATTCTGTGTTTCAGGGAAATGTTTGTCGGTGTTTTAATCGGTACCGTATTCAGTTTCATTTTTATAGCCGCCAGATTGGCAGGTTCGATTGTCGGTTATCAAATCGGATTCTCGATGGTAAACGTTATGGATCCCAATTCAACCAGTCCAGTGTCGATTTTAGGTGAGTTGTGGTTTCTGCTGGGGACACTGATTTTCCTGATAATCAACGGGCATCATATGATTATCAGCGGTCTTGTAAATTCCTTTCAATTAATTCCCTTGGGAATGGCGACACCATCGGCGGATATCGGCGAATGGCTGTTAAAATACAGCTCTTTTGTATTTGTCTTGGCGGTCAAATTTGCCGCTCCGGTAATGATAACAATATTTCTTTTGGAAATAGCGATGGGTGTTTTGGCCCGGACAATGCCCCAGATGAACATCTTCATCGTCGGGTTCCCTTTGAAAATTTTTGTGGGATTACTAGTCTTTGGTCTGTCTTTACCGGCTTTCTCAATGATCCTCCAAAAAGTCAATCTCGGCATCAATACTGAGCTTATGAATCTTATGAAACTTTATAACGTCAGCGGATCGATATAAAAAATGGCGGATAAACCAGCACAAGAAAAAACAGAGACAGCAACACCGCGCAAGCTAAATAAAGCTCGCGAAGAGGGACAGGTGGCGCGTTCGATGGAACTCAATTCTGTCGTCATCGTCTGTTTTGGTTTTGTGTCTCTTTATTTGCTGGGTCCGATGATGTATGACAGTATGAGCGGTATAATGCGTTATACTCTCAGCAATGCTCCAGCGATTGCGATAACTCCTGATAAAGTGCAATTAATCTTTGCTGACCGCATCGCGACGTTTGCTCAGATAGCAGCTCCGGCAATTCTACTGATTGCGGTCTTCGCATTTGGTATCAATGTTGTGCAAACCGGCTGGATGGTATCATTTAAATCCCTGCAGCCGAAGTTTGATAAACTCGATGTAATCAAAGGCATCGGGCGCTTAATCTCAAAGAAATCACTGATTACCCTGATTCGTGATGTCATTAAGACGGTGGTCATCGCGATTGTAGCCTACCAGACAATTGACGGCTGGATGCCTGACCTTATTACCATCGGTGATAAAACCGCAGGGCAATATGGTCAGATATTAGGGAAACTCGCCTTGATGCTGGCGATAAAAATATGCGTTGTGCTGTTTATCCTGGCTATGTTCGATTTCGCCTATCAACGGTGGGATTTTGCCAATAACCAGAAAATGACCAAGCAGGAAGTCCGTGAGGAGATGAAGGACACGGACGGAAATCCGCAATTGAAGAGCCATATCAAGCAGGTTCAGAGGGAAATGGCTCAGCGGCGCATGATGTCGGAAATCCCGGAAGCGGATGTGGTGGTTACAAACCCGACTCATTACGCGGTTGCTCTTAAATATGATGTAGATACAATGTCAGCCCCTAAGGTTGTTGCCAAAGGGCAGCGTTTAATAGCTCAGAAAATTAAAAAAATCGCCAAAGAAAAGGGTATTCCGATTGTCGAGAATAAACCGCTGGCTCGTTCACTGTTCAAGTTAGTTGACGTCGGTGCTTATATCCCCAACGAGCTTTTCAAAGCTGTCGCAGAGGTTTTGGCATACATTTATCGGGTTAAATCCAATGGAGGTGTAGCAAATGCCTGAGCAAAAAGCTACCCTTCTGGAGAAAATAGCGGACCATAGCGATATCGCCATGGCGATTCTGGTTGTGGCTGTAATCGCGGTCTTAGTACTACCGATTCCAGCTTCATTTCTTGATTTTGCGCTGGCGTTCAACATTGCCTTCTCAATCGTCATTCTTATTTCGACCCTCTATATCACCAGCCCATTGGACCTCTCGGTTTTTCCTGGAATGCTGCTCATTATCACATTGATACGACTGTCATTAAACGTTGCTTCGACTCGATTGATTCTGGGTGAAGGATATGCCGGAGACGTTATTAACTCATTTGGTAATTTTGTCGTAAAAGGAAATTACGTAGTCGGTTTCATCATCTTTCTGATCTTAGTCATTATTCAGTTTGTCGTAATTACCAAAGGCGCCACACGAATCTCCGAAGTTGCCGCCCGATTTACTCTGGATGCGATGCCGGGTAAACAGATGGCCATTGATGCCGATTTGAATGCCGGATTGATAAGTGATGCCGATGCCCGCACTCGGCGATCGGAGATCAGCAAAGAGGCTGATTTCTACGGAGCGATGGACGGTGCTTCCAAGTTTGTTCGGGGCGACGCGATTGCGGGAATATTAATCACCGTTATCAATGTTATCGGCGGATTTATTGTCGGTATCCTGATGCGCGACATGACGGCTCTTCAGGCGCTGAAAACATACACGTTGCTCTCCGTGGGCGATGGTCTTGTAACCCAGATTCCAGCCCTTATTGTTTCCACCGCATCCGGTATTATTGTGACCCGTTCGGCGGCTGATAACAATATGGGTAAAGATTTAACCAAACAGCTCGGGATGCAGCCGCGGGCTATCATGGTCGCTTCCGGTGTGATATTTATGTTAGGTGTCGTACCGGGTATGCCGACGGTACCATTTGTTGCCCTTGGTACGATACTGGGCGCAGTTGCTTTTATAATTGAAAAGAGCAAGAAGCAGAAGGAAGAAGAGGATCGGAAGGAAGAGGAGTCTACCGAAGAAGGAACCTCCGAAGAACGGACTGAAGATCTCCTGAAAGTGGATACTCTTGAAGTCGAAATCGGCTACGGTCTTATTCCTATGGTCGATACCAATCAGAACGGCGATTTGCTTGAACGAATTAGTGTTATTCGCCGCCAGCAGGCTATCGACATGGGGATTATCGTACCGGCCATTCGCATTCGCGATAATGTTCAGCTTCAACCAAATGAATACGCTATTAAGATTAAGGGATTGATTGCGGCCAAGGCTGAGCTTATGCCGGACCATCTGATGGCAATTAATCCGGGATATATCGAAGACGATATTGAGGGCTTTGACGCGGTTGAACCGGCTTTCAATTTGAAGGCTCGCTGGATTATTCCAAATCTAAAGGAAACCGCCGAGGCCAAAGGTTATACCGTGGTTGAACCAACTGCGGTGCTGTCGACTCATCTGACCGAAATTATCCGAGCCAATGCCAGTGAAATTATTTCTCGTCAGGATATCAGGCATTTGCTCGATACTCTGAAGGAAGATCATCCGGCATTGGTCGAAGGTGTTGTACCCGAGATGCTAACGCTGCCGATGGTTCACAAGATTCTGCAGATGCTGTTATCCGAAAGGATTCCGATTCGCGATCTGGCCACAATCATGGAGACAGTTTCCGATTTTGGCGCGACGATAAAAGATCCGGAAGTGTTATCCGAATACTGCCGCATTTCATTGCGTCGCCGGATTTCCGATATGCTCAAAGATGAGAACAATAAAATTTACTGCTTTACGTTGTCGCCTCAGGTCGAGCAGATGCTGGCCGGATCAATACAAAATACTAAACAGGGAATCATGCTCGTTATGGCTCCCGAAGTTACTGACAGATTAGTTAGTGAAACTGTTCGTCAGGCAGATACATTGTCGGCCGCCGGTCATCACACGATCTGTTTAACCTCGCCAAATGTACGGTTAGCTTTCCGGCGCCTCATGGAAGTGTCGCTGCCTCAGCTGTCCGTTATCTCATACAATGAAGTTCACCGCGATATCGAGTTAGTCTCGAGCGGAATGGTGGAGATGCCAAATGATAGTTAAATCTTATACCGCAGATACGGTAGCGGGCGCGTTAAAACGAGTCCGCATGGACTTGGGCGGAGATGCCGTCATCCTAAAAACCCGAAAGGTCGATCCCAATCGATCATCGGTTGACGGCGGCAAGGTCGAAGTCACTGCTTGTCTTGATAAGAAAGGTGGAGAGTCAAGCTCCGTGGTCACAAAGAAAATGGAGCACTTGTATCAGGCTCCCGAGCCGACTTCGATCCCGATGCCTGCTCCCGCACTACAACCTTTAGTTTCTCCGGCGGCGAATATCCCGTCTGAGAAAATAGCTCAAAAGTTGGACTTTCTACTGGATGTTTTTCAGATGCCGGTTCGGAAAGCTACTTATGACGGCGCTTTGGGACGGGTGTTTACGGCCATGCTTCGGGCTGATTTGCCGGAAAATATGGCCAATGACATTATCGACAAAATTGCTGACCGGTTATCGGATGATAGCGATTATGATACGATTTGCGCACTTGCTGTCGAATTGATTTTCAGCCACCTGCCCAAGGCTCGTGATTCGTACGCGTTTCACCCGGGACAGAAAATAGTTTTGGTAGGGCCGGCGGGATCTGGGAAAACCTCACTGATGGGTCGCTTAACTGGTTATCTGGTTAGTCAGCGACATCTGCCGGTGAGTTTAACCTCACTTGATCAAATGAAGATTTCCGCTCCTGAAGAATTACAAACGTATGCGGATATTCTCGACGTTGACCGATTTGAGATGCCTCGGGAGATAGATCGTTCATTGCTTGATCGTGAAGGACGAGATAAAATCACTTTTATCGACACCCCAGCATTGAACCCAAATGATAAAACCAATATCGCGATTTATGCTGAGAAACTGGCTCGCATTGAAGCCAGTCGAGTAATTGGTGTTTTTCCCGCGTGGTGCAGGACGTCTGATTTATTCGATATGCTCCGGGCTTATCGTCCGCTCGGTCTCACTGAAATGGCTTTCACTATGACCGATCAAACCAACCGATTAGGCGGATTGATTTCCACATCTATTCAATATGGTCTCACGGTTTCGATGCTCGGTAACGGGAGACGTGCCGGAGATATTGATCTTATTCCGGATCATCGACACTTGATCCAAAGCCTGTTTGGAATAGGGGAGGAAGTTTAGATGAAGAACAGAATTGAGAATTTACTGAATGCCTCCACACTACCGCATTCTCCTCGCATGATTGCTATTGCATCGGGCAAAGGTGGCGTCGGAAAATCGGTTATCGCCTATAACCTGGCTGTGAGCCTCGCACGCCATCGAAAAGTACTTATTGTTGACGCCGATTTCCAATTGGGCAATCAGCATTTATTGGCCAATATAAATAACGATTTAGGATTGAATGATATCTGTCTGAATAGACAGAAGGTTCAAGAGGCAATTATTTTCGGAGAGGCTGGCCCGGATCTTTTGGCCGCTTCAGGACTACAAAACTCTGGATTATTGCCTGAGTTGCAGAAATTAGCGTTAACTCTATCGGATATTCGTAAATTATTGAGCGATTATGACTTTATTATCTTTGACACTGCTTCTGGTATTCTTCCACATACCAATTTAATCCTTAATGCAATGGACGAAGTGGTCCTGGTAACAACTGCTGAATTAACTGCAATTTCCGACACGTACGCTCTCTATAAAGTGTTGGTATCCAATAATAAACAGCTCAACCTATCCCTTTTAGTCAACAAGGAAGACGCGAAAGAAGAGGTTGATTACATATACCAGAAGTTTGCCACACTGACCAATCAATTTCTCAATAGTATTCCCACATTTTTCGGCTGGCTAGGGGCCGATGACGCTATGATTGATGCTGTCGCCAGGCAGCAAAGTGTTGTGGACCTTTACCCCGAAAGCCCGATAACAAGTCAGTTTTTAACGCTTGCCGGGACTCTTACGGAAGAATTAATCGAGAAAAAAACTACTCGGAAACCCTTAAGCTTCACGCCCGTAGGGGCCGATATAAAGGAATAGCAGACAAATGATTAGCACACTCAAGGAAAAGAGAAAACCGAAGAAAGCAGCAGCTGCTAACGTGAAAGCAAAAGTGACGACCAAAGTGCAGGCTGAGAAAGCTCGGCGCGATGCAGAAGCTCGTCGAGAATGGGCCCGATATCAAAAGAATCAGGACCCCTCCATCCGGCGCCGATTATTAAACCGCTATTTGCCTTTAGTCAGGAATGTTGCAGGGCGTATGGCGATAAACTTCCCTCGCTCGGTAGAATTATGCGACTTAATCAATACGGGCGTAATCGGGCTAACCGAAGCGTTTCGGAAATTTGATCCGGATCGAGGCGTCAAATTTGAAACTTATGCGGTTCCGAGAATTAGGGGAGCAATCCTTGATGAATTGCGGTCTCTCGATTGGGTACCGCGTTCAACTCGTGCTAAAGCCCGTGAGATCGAGCGCGCTCTATTGGTATTTGAGAATAAAGAGGGGCGTGCGCCTACGGATGAAGAGTTGGCCAAGATGCTGAATATAGGCGTTCAGGATTTGCATTATGCTCTGGAGGATGTCTCGAAAACGACGCTCTTATCATTGGATGAGATGATTTTCCGTGAAGATGATAATCGTCAAGTGCCAAGAATAGAGACGGTTGAGGACAAAAAAGCCAATACGACTTTGAAGAAGCTTGAACGCAGTGAGCTGCAAGCTTTTCTGGTCTTGGCTATAGATAGATTGACAGAACAGGAAAAATTAGTAATTGCCCTGTACTACTACGAGGAATTGACATTAAAGGAAATCGGGGAAGTAATGAAGATCTCCGAGTCTCGTGTTTCTCAGATTCATACTAAAGCGGTATTAAAACTGCGTGGTATGGTTCGCGAGAAATTCGGTCTCGCGTAAGCCGTCGTAAACATCGGCGGAAGGAGGCGTTATGGTACGTCCTATCGACTTACAAGACAACCTGGCTAAAACCCAGGCGGTAGAACGATTGAACCAGATTCAGAAAGCGCACGGCGAAGTTGGCCAAAAAGTCGTCGCCGACGCACTCAAAGAGAAAACCGCCGCCGAAATGGAGAAAGCTCGCGCCAGTGAAAAAATGGACATGGTCATTATTCGACGAGAAGAAGAGGAAAAAGAAAGACATGACAGGCAGCAGAAGAGAAAAAAAGGTCGGAAAAAAGACAATGGCGCACCGGTGGAACATTTAGATGTTTCAGGATGATTTAAGGGGATAGAAAAATGGATTTTTCATCACAAACTTTAATTGAATTTGGACTAAACCTGGCTGGATACCTTATTGTTGCCGCTCTGGTTTACGTGCTTTTACAAAAACGCCGCACAAGAAAAGAGCTTTCCGCAGAAGAAAAGATAAAAGCTCAGGAGCATGTAATTGCTCCGGAACCGGTTCGGATATCTTTGCCCACACCTCGGCCAATTTTGCCCCGAACTCCCATTTCGCCTGACTCTAAAACTCTTCATGATCCCGAATTTGTTTCGTTTCGTGAAACAGCACAGGCTTCAGATCGTCCGGAAATCAAAACTAATACATTTGAACTACCTTTTCCGCCGGAAACGGTCATTGTCGGCAATCGCCGGGAAAACCGCCGAGCTATTTATAGAGAAGCCCGTCGGCTTCTTGCTAAGGGTAAACCGCAACGTGAGCTGCTGGAGCAACTTCCAATAACCGAAGACGAATTGGAAATACTATCGGTAACAGGTAACGCCTGAGTACCGAGTGAAAATAAATGAGGAAAGGATAACGACAATGTCCATGGATTCACCAATATTTTTAACCAAAGTGGAATGCCCGGTCTGCGGAACGGTGAATGAGATTGAAACTATTCGAGTCGGTGCCTATACCGAGGGCGAACGCCAAACGGATTTTTGCCCTACGATAATTAAATGGAGAAATCCAAGGTATCAGAGGTATCATCCTTTACTCTATTTTACCGCAACTTGTTCGCACTGTTATTATACACGCGAGTTCAATAACTCCTTCAGGGAATGGAGCAAGGATAATAATTTTCGGGCCTATAAATTAAAGATTACTAAAGAACGTCATCTTGAAGAGTTATCCGAGCCTGAGTCTTTTATCAAGCTTGTGGCTAATGTCCTTGACCAAGAAAATTATCCCGATGAAACGGCCATTTTAAAGTTGATGCTGGCGGCTCATGATGAGCTTTTTCATGATCACCCATCGGAGCTTGACCTGGGTCGTTTCTATCTGAGAATCGCATGGTTGTTCAGGTATATCAATGCTGGCAATGATAGCGATAGCAGCCCAGGAAAACCGGCTCCATCTCATATAGATGATATTCAGCGTGGAATAGAGGACTTAAACAACTGGATAGGCGGGCTGACTCGTAACACTGGCTACTTGAATGATGCAGTAATAGCACAGTGTGATTTAAGCGGCAATGCTGATGAAAGAGAAAACTATACCGGGTGTATAGATGAATTGAAGATGTTAGAAGATACCGGGAATAAGATAGTCACGAAATTATCGAACCTTCTGGCCGAATCAAAAACATCGGCGGGAATATCCGTTGACGTTGGAAGCGGTGAGACATTTCATAATTACTCCAGCCTCGGTGAGTTCCTATCAGCGCTAAAACGAGTTTGGGATGGTGTCCCTCCAAATGAGCATGAAGCGATGCGTTTGGCTGTGAAGTATTATATCGGCGCCTTTGAATCCGGAAAACAGATCGCACATGGGAATCAAACACTGCAGGCAGCCTATCTGATTGGTGAGCTTTCCCGCCAAGTTGGAGATCACGACACGGCTCGTCAGTATTTTAATACGACTATTAAAACGGGGCAGGCTTTTATCCATGAAATACGAGGTGATCGTTCTCGGACAGCATTAGCACGGAAGATACTTGAAATGGCAATGAAGCAGGGTAAAAAGAATCTGGCGGAGGCTAAATCTTAGTATGCCCGCCAAAACCACAAAGACCAATAATGTTATTAAGATATGGGAGAAATTGCATCTGGCAATTGGCGAACCCGGAAAAGAGGGCGTTTATAGCTGTCGTGTTTCCGATATTAAAGCTGACAAGCTGATTATTAGTAATCCAGCTTTTCAGTATGGTGATTCTCTTTTAGCCAACAACCGAGTCGTACAAGTAAGGTTTACAAGGGCTGACGCCGCATATTCGTTCAAAGCAACTCTGCAGGAGGCTAAACCAAAGGCGCCCGATACGATGCTGCTTGTAAATCTGGGCAAAGTTGAAAGACTCCAACGCCGTAGATTCGTTCGGTTAGATATGGTTTTGCCCATTACCTACAAGATTATCGTAAAGCCGATTGATGAACCGGTTTCTTTGAATGGGGAGGGTTTGCATAAGGTTCGATCATTAAATGTTTCCGCGGGAGGAGTACTGCTTCAGAGCATGAGTCAGATCAAAGTAAACAATTTGCTGCTATTGGACTGCTCGAAATGCGGCTTGGCCAATTTGCCCAGCGTGGTGGTTGCAATTTGTCGTTATGTGCGGCAGGATGAAAAGAAACACTGGTTGGCAGGGCTTGAATTTTTGCTAAAAGATGATTTGCCCAAGCATCTCGGAAAAGCAGAGCGGGCAAATTTGCCTCACAACTCTCAGGGATTTGAAAGCCGTCTGCAAAATGCATTGGTGACGGAACTGTTTACAGAACAATTAATTATGCGCCAAAAAGGGATTCTTTAAAATGACAACTCCGAATCTTAATCCGACTGCGATTGATACCAAAATTATGTTGGAGGAGCTTCCGCTTTTACTCCAAAAAGATATTGAGATTCGAAAAGCTGATAGTCATAACGATGCAGTTTATACATCCAAAGTATTGAAAATTGAAAATAACCGCCTTCAAATAACATTACCGCGTTGTTTGCCTGATTTTGGATATCTACGCGATTCATGTGGGGTAGTAATCGCGTTTGTATTAGAGAACATTCTATTCGAGGCTGCTGCTGCGTTTATTGCTGATAATAATCATCAGTTAGAGATTGTTATCGATGAGCAAATAGTTACCGCTAATCGGAGGGGAAATGAGCGGTTGCCGTTGGCGATTGAAACAGTTTATGTACCGATTTCAGACTTAAGCTTGACTTCCGGGCAACTGAGTAATTTAAAATGGCGCCGCGGCCAGACGTTTGATGTGTCTGGCGGTGGCATTTTGCTCTCAATCCCGATGCAGGCTCCAATAAACTCATACTTTTTGCTAAATCTTGATATCGATTCATTTGAAGGACCATTATTTGTATTCAGCCAACTTCGGTGGCTGGAGAAGAGTGAAGCTGCTAATTCTAACTATCAGTGCGGGTTTCAGTTTCTCAATACCGAACATCTAGCCGAGCATTTTTCTAAGCGTGCACTTTCTGGAATGCCTCCTTTAATGCTGGGATTTACCAGAAAAAAACAAATGGAATTTGAAAATTATCTCATAGGTGTATACAAAAATAGTAAAGGAGAAAAATAATGAAGACCGGTAATAATACTGGAAAGGGGCTGCCAACATCAACTACGATCGATTTTGAAGTACGTTCGCCATTTCGGATTATGGAAGATAATCGGCGTCGGTTTATCCGCATCGATATCGATGAGCCGGTTACTTTTTTAGTTATTAAAACTCATGAAGACGGGTTTTGGCCGGAAGGTAACGGGCCGGTAGGTGAAGGAGAAATAATAAATATATCAGGCGGCGGTATGCTGGTGTTTGTGAAAAAACCGGTATTGGAAAATACACTACTGTCTATGTCGATACATCTTGAAGGATGCGAAACTCTTCATAATATTCTTGGCCGGGTGAAGCGGGTTGAGCTTGATTCCGGCGGCTATCTAATAGGAGTAGAGTCAATAACGCGCGAACAATTATCGGATAATCTCAGCACAATTGAAATTGAGCAGCTTCCGGAAGATCTGATGTCATTCAATGAAAGACTCCGTGAGTTGCTTAATAATTATGTCTATTCGCGTAAATTAGGCGATGAAAAAGATGCTTAAGAAAACATTAATACTTCTCGCGGTATTAATCCTAATTGGATTAATGTCAACCGCGCAGGCGCAAACCAATAGAAGAACTGTGTCGGTTATCTTCGAGAAACCTGATACAAAGTTCAATGATTTTACATTGTTGGATAAGCTGTACGATCGCTTGCTGTTGCAAGTTGGTCTGCAGGTGATAGTGCTCGAAGATGACAGTACAATTCCGAAAATGCCTGATAACCGATTTAATCTTGAACGGCTAATTGAGTGGGGGCATGAAGTTGGTTCGCGGTATATTATTTATTTGCAAATTGAAGAGCGGAGAATCGTCCGGCGAAAGCGCACTTCGATACCATTTCTACTCAGCCGTTATATTGTAGAGGGTCAGGTTGACGGGGTTTATAGCTTAATTGATTTAAATCGCAGCAAAGTAGTGGGTACCTGGGAGCTGAAAACTCGACTCACCGGGCCGCGACAATGGCAGGTAGCCGAGGATTATCCGGATGATCCCAATCTGCATTTGTCGGCTCCGAAAAAATACAAATTCATGAAAAAGCTCGAAGAAAAAGCAGCGGTGGAAATTATCAATGAGATTAAACTTCATTTGAAAGGACGGTAAGTGAGCTCCGTGACTGTAAAAACAGAAACTGATCAGTCTAAGGATTATGCCAGCCTTTTGTCCGAAATAACGCGGACTTTTAGGAAAAATCCGGCCGGCCGTAAAACACTTTTGAAGGTACTGAACATTATTTCCGGTACCATCACCTACGAATCTGCGACTCTTTTTCTTATGAATAAACAGCGTGATACGCTTGAAGAAGTTACATCACTCGGAGAGACGGTAAATCTTGTCAGTTTTTTAAATTTCAGCCAAGGGACAGGATTGGCGGCTTGGGCTGTTGAGCAGAAACGTGCTTTATATATACCGGGAAAAAACCCTCGATTCGCAGGTGTGCGGGAACATCATAATTCGGTAATTATCCTTCCACTTGAGATTGAGGATGAGATAGAAGGAGTCCTTTGCTTTAGTGATATGCGTCCAAACGCCTTTGAGCCGCACGAGCGACTAATTTTTGAGGCAGTGGCAGATATGGTGGCGCTATCAATTGAGAGGATTAAACTGAGACATGAATTAGATGCCAAGAATAAACGTATGGCTGAATCCAAAGAAGTGCAGAGGGGACTCAAAGATAGCTTAGGCGACACCGACCAAATTCAAGAAATAGTAGAATTGGCGGCTTCCATCAGCAATGATATGACTCATCCGTTGTCGACGATTATCGGCCAGGCACAATTAATAGAAATGGAGTCAGGCGATATTCCGAAACAAACAGCGCGACGTATACAAGCAATTGTAGATGCTGCCCGCCGCATATCTCTTATTACTCATAAGCTCCACAAGATTGAAAACATACTATCTGATCAGGATAGTAACAACCAGAATGAGCTGTCAGTTAGTTCGGGTGAATTCAATAAGGATAGGCGATGATAACGACGATAGAAAATACCGTAGAATATACCGACAGCCGGCCAGAGATTATTGAGAGTATGCAAAGGTATTTTGGAGCCAGTCCTGTCGGATTATTCATCATCGGAGGCGGAACACGGTTTCAATATATAAATTCCCGAGCAGCGGAGATATTTGGACTATCCGATTCTTTTAAATCGAGCCGAGTTTCCTTGTCACAGCTCGAGTTTTTCTTCTCTCAGCCTATTTCAGATAAGATTATAGACCTATTCAAAACCGGGGAAGCATTTAAAATTGATCGCTTTCCAGGAACAAATTTGAACGGACATTTTGCCTATTACTGCTTATCCTGCCATGCTATATTCGGAGACAATAATGAAGTCTCCGGTATTTTTGGCATTATTGAGGATTTTTCCGAACAGGTGAAAAAGCGTCAGGAATTAAAGAGAAAGATAGATGAGCTATCGATACTGGCGCAAATATCACAAGTCGTTTCTTCGGCTCTAGATACTCAGGAGGTGCTAAAAGTCATCTTGACCGGTGTTACAGCTCAGCAAGGGCTGGGTTTTAACAGAGCCTTTCTATTTTTGCTTGATGATGATGAAAAATATTTAGTTGGCCGTCTGGCGGTTGGACCGTCAAATGCTGAAGAAGCAGGAGTTATTTGGAGCGCATTAGCGCAAGATGACCGGACACTTTTGGAGACCCTGTCACTATATCAGAGTAAAACTCAAACGAGTGGTACGAACCTGTTCGACCTTATCGGAGGCTTGCGTATTGATACCACCAACGGGTCGTTGTTCGCGCGATGCTTGAAAGAGAAACGGCCAATAATCATATCGAATGATATCGAGTTAGATCCGGTTTCTGAACGTATCCTGGGATGTCTCGGAGGGCGCCATGCAGCTTTAACCCCTTTAATTTCACAGGATCGCCCATTAGGTTTACTTGTCGTTGATAATGCAATAACCGGCGAAAATATTACTGAACAGGACTGTCAGTTTTTAAAACTTATAGCCGATCAAAGCGCATCCGCGGTTGAACGTTCATATTTGTATCGAGACATTAAAGAGCGGGCAATTGAACTTGAGGCAATGAATCAACGGTTGGCCGAAACACAGAACCAGATCATTGAAGCGGAAAAGATGTCAGTTATTGGTGAAATTACTTCAGCGGTAGCCCATGAATTAAGAAACCCGCTAACTATAATTGGCGGTTTTGCTAACTTGATGTTCAAAAGCTTACCATCTGGATCACCAGACGCAGAATACTTGAATATTATCATCTCCGAAACTCAACGGGCCGAAGCCGTTTTGACCGATGTTTTAGATTTCTCAAAAGCCTCTAAAACAAAAGACCGGTGTCTGGACATGAATGAGTTGGTAAATGATACTATGAATATGATGGCGGTTCGGGTCGGAAACGGCAAAAGTAAAATGAACTTGTCATTATGCGATAAGCCCCTGCCTATATGGGGTAATTCCGATCAGCTTTTGCACGCTTTTTATCAAATATTCCTGTTGATATTGCAGGATATCTCTGACAGCGTTGGCTCTGATATAAATACTTTTGAACATCAGGGATTTGCTCGTATGGAAATTGCCCTGCATTCTAAAGATGGGTTGAATACCGATATGGATAGATTATTAAAACAATACTTTGGCACCGGAGCCAGTACCAAAAGGCTCTCAATGCTGGTTGCCGAGGAGACTTTAAAACATCACGGCGGTATACTGGGCTTTGAGTCCGGTTCAAAAGAGGGGCCGTTAGTGTTTATTCAAATGCCCCTGCGCAAGGAGGTACACGATGGCTAGAATATTAGTCGTTGACGATGAGCTTCACTTGAGAATTCTGTATAAAAAGGAGTTTGAAAGCGAAGGGCATAAAGTTGAAGTAGCGGCCAATGACCGCGAAGCATTTGGTGCAATGACGACCTTTGAGCCGGATGTTGTTATTCTGGATATTGAGCTCGGAGACGGTAATGGTTTGGAATTTTTGAATCAATTGCGTCAGAATTTCAATAAAAGCGGAGTCATCCTTCATACCGCTTTTACAACTTATAAGTCTGATTTTCAATCATGGCTGGCCGATGATTATATAATTAAATCATCCGATCTTAAGCCTTTAAAAGAAGCTATCAACAAGTTGCTGGATAAGGAATCCTGTGAACGGGGCTGATTTTGAAAATATGACCAGTAAGGCGATGAAACTGGCGGCGGAAGTCGATGAGTTAAGTAGTGAAGTTAAGATGCTATCTATCAATTTGGCCATTGTTGTAGCCAGAGTCCAGAATAAGAAAAAGAAATTAAAGGGGGTTGAAGAGGACTTCACAGAGCTTATAAGCCGTATAAATAAAACGACGACTCAGGTCGTTGATGTAATGAATGCATTTAAAAATGAAAAAACACTGCTATTCAGCTTGCCAGCTTCTTCAAAAATTATTGAGCAACGGGGAGCATATGATAA
This sequence comes from Candidatus Zixiibacteriota bacterium, assembly GCA_023138975.1. Classification (GTDB taxonomy): domain Bacteria; phylum Zixibacteria; class MSB-5A5; order GN15; family JAAZOE01; genus JAGLON01. Next base: position 72,950 of record JAGLON010000018.1, on the reverse strand, counting down.
AATTGAGGCTTCTTTGAATTATGCTTATGATTTAAGTCAAAAGGTAATACGGTCGATAAGTTTATTAGAAGGCTCTAATCAGGTGAATTAATTATGGCTACAATTACCAAGAAAAAACCGGCGGCAAAGAAAACGGCCGTGAAAAGAAAAACTACGAAAAAGGCAGCCAAACCTGCCGCCAAAAAGAAAACGACGGCTAAGAAAAAAATCGCACCAAAGAAGAAAACTTCAAAAAATACTTTGAACATCGCTAAGAGTATTGCTCAGAGTAGTTTAGCTGAAATGCGGGATAAGAAGCCATTAGAAGTTATTGCCGAATTGGCTCCGATTGAACCGCAAACGGAATACGCCACTGAAGAAAATCCTGTTTCTGAGAGTGCTCTTAACGACAATGGACAGGAATTTATTCGGGAAGAGGTTATGCCCTCACCTGAAGCCGAACCGGATATTTCTGCCGATGAGGAAATGGCGGATACACAGGAAGAGATAGAAGCTACTGATAGCGATGAGGCTCAACAAATTATCGAGAATATCGAAATACCCGTTGAATCCCCGGATGAAGATATAAAACTGAATGAAAAAGTGAAAAGTGTTGATTCTGGTGCAGAAACTACTGAGCTTCAACTAGTCTGTTTTTCGCTGGAAAAAGAGGAATTCGGAGTTGACATTCATCGTGTTCAGGAAATTATTCGTCCAGTGCTGGTTACTGCTATGCCTGAGGCTCCGGTGTTTGTTAATGGAGTAATTAATCTCCGTGGAAAAGTTATTCCGATTATAGATTTACGCAATCGGGTTGGATTGGTATCCAGAGAGGATGATAAAAATACTCGCATCGTCGTTTTTGATCATAATAATAAGCTGATTGGAATGGTTGTCGATGCGGTTACCGAGGTTTTGCGAGTATCAAGTGCCAAGCTTGAACCGATTCCGCCACAGGCTTCTACCGTCGGAGCAGAGTTTGTGAAGGGAATAATTCGCATGGATAGTAAATTAATATTAGTAATAGATTGTGAGAAAATTCTTCAAATGTAAACCGGTGTATACTAGATGTTGGCTGTTTGAATCGGTTGGAAGGCATAATGGAGCAACCCATGAATAATACTGTAGAAAAATTAATAGAAAAAAGAGATGGCCGTCCATTAAATATACTTATTGTTGATGATGAGGATAATGTTCGAGACGTTTTTCGAGATTTTTGTCTGTCATCCCCTCTATTCAACGTTCATACGGCATCAAGCGGACAAGAAGCGATTGATCTGGTGGACGATAGAAAATTTGATATTATTACAATAGATCTGGTTATGCCGGAAATCTCGGGAATCGAAGCTATAGAGCAGATAAAAAGGAAAAAGCCGCATTTGCCAGTAATAATTGTTACCGGAAATGCTACTGACAGCCTTATTGAACAAGCCGGACAAATGGGGGGCTGCAGAGTTCTCCACAAACCAGTAGGAATTGATGAATTTGTGCAAGAATTGGTAGAAGTTGCTGAAGACAAATGTTGAAATCACAAATACTTCTCAATAATATTCAGAAAATTCCGAAAAGATATATAAGTTACTAATTTAATGTGAAGTGAATATGGCTGACAATATGAAAAGTAAAATCTCGATTTTGGCAGTTGATGACGAGGAGATGCTGAGAAATCTTTTGGTCAAAATCCTTGCTAAAGAAGGTTATCAGGTAGATACGGCAATTGATGGGGAAGATGCTCTTGAAAAACTTGAAACAAAGGAGTACAATCTTCTTATTTCAGACATCAAGATGCCTCGTTTAAATGGTTTTGAGCTATTGAAAATTGTCCGTAAAAAGCACTCAGATATGGGTATTATTATGATGACCGCGTACGGTGATTCCTTTAGTGTCAAAGATGCTTTGTTGCTGGGAGCTGATGAGTATATCACTAAACCGTTTAAGAGTTTTGAAATTAACCTGATTGTTGAACGTGCCTATTGGCGACTGATGTCGGGTAAGATACGAGTATAATAATAATTCGGCGAAAGGCCTCACATGAGTGCGCAACCTCAACAGAGTGAGCAAACACAAGAAAATACGACGAATTTAGCTATTATTCGTGTTGTTACATCTCCCAATAAAATGAGTGTAAAAGTCCGTGTTCCGTTTCCTTCAGATGACTCAGAACCGATTTCCCTTGATGATATTAAATCTGCTTTGGAGCAAAAGAATATCACTTTTGGTATTAATGGCGATGCCCTGGCTTCTATTGTAAGCGAAGCCAAATATGATGAAAACGTTGAAGTCGCCTTTGGAGTACCTCCGGTACCCGGTAGAGATGCATCTCTAGAATATAAATTTGAAGCATTACAAAAACTAAAACCCAAAGAAGATGACGACGGTCGAATTGACTACAAAGATATTAATTTTGTTCGCTCAGCCGAAAAAGATCAGCTTTTAATAATAAAAACTCCGGTCGGAAATGGAGAAGAGGGGACAAATGTTCTAGGTGAATCAGTTCCTGCCCCTAAGGGTAAGGACATACCTTTACCTGCGGGAGCAAATACTCGAGTCTCAGAAGATGGTCTTAGTTTATTTGCAGATATTGACGGTTCTATTGTCACGACTGGTAAACGAACAAGCGTAAATGAAGTGCATACAGTGGGTGCTGTGAATACGGAAACCGGAAATATCAAGCATAACGGATCGCTGATTATAAAAGGTAATGTTGAGTCAAATTTTGAGGTAATAGTTAAGGGTGACGTAGAGATCAGGAAAAATGTTGCTGATGCCAAGGTCCTCAGCGGCGGAAATATCATGGTCAAGGGCGGTTTTCTGGGAAGTCAAAGCGGATTATTGCAGGCCGTTGGAGATATCCATTGTAAATATGTTAATGATCAGATAATTGTGGCTGGACAGAATGTTAATATTGGTGGAGAAGTTTTTAATAGCATGATTACTGCGGGTGAACACGTTAATGTTACAAGTTCAAAAGGACGTATTGTCGGTGGCCGTGTTAAAGCAAAAGACGAAATCAAGGCGACATGTCTGGGGACGGAAGCTGGGACCCGTACCGAATTGCAGGTTGCTTATGATGCCAAGTTAATGAAGACATATAACGCTGTCAATCTCGAACTAAAGCAGTTAGATGAGAACTTGGAGCGAGTAGATGAGGGATTGGTCGTTTTCTATCGAATGCAGTTGGACGGCAAATTGAATCCGCAAAAAGAAGCAGCATTAAAAAAGCTTGAGGAGTACAAAAAGAAATTGCCGGTTCGGAAAGAAGAGCTTAATACAAAAAAGGAAGAACTAGAGAGCCGAATTCAACAAAATCAACGGGCAAGAATCATCGCCATTAAAAACGTTTATCCCGGAGTGGTACTTCAATTTGGCATTATTTACAAAGAAATCACAGATGTCATGGGACCTTCATACTTTAGTCTTCGGGGAAGCACTATTATACATGAAGAGTATAAGCCTGAAAAGAAAGATTAGAAGTTTTAGTTTCCATTTATATCTTAAAAATCTTCACTAACATCCAAAAATCAGTTGAAAAATGATAAAATGTCATTATATTGGCATTTCATAACGGAGAGGTGGCCGAGCGGCTGAAGGCAGCTGCCTGCTAAGCAGTTAACGGGGTAACTCGTTCCAGGGTTCGAATCCCTGCCTCTCCGCCATAATAATTATAACGCCATAACACTATGTACAGCAATAGAATAGGAAGAAACACCTCTCCGCTTTACTACTAAAAACTTCATTAATTGTGTTTATCTTAACAAGGAAGCTTGGATAGGCTAAAAATTACTGTCCAGAATCACACAAAAATTAAAGTGGATGCTTGGAGGAAATAGTATAATAGATCATTACCCCAAATGTATGCAACTATACTGCCCAATACCAAAAACGGTCCAAATGGAATGTGAGGTTGGGTTTGGTTTTTGATTAGGCGTATAATACAAACCAAAATCAAGGCGCTGAGTGATCCAATAAACAGCATTATAAATATCCCCTGCCAGCCGATAAAAAGCCCTAAAACAACGACTAGTTTGATATCACCACCACCTAGAGCATCTTTCTTGAATGCAAGTTTCCCCAGCCAGCCTATTCCAAAGAAAAGACTAAATCCAACAACAGCTCCAAGAAAGGCATCAAATGCCGAGGTTGAATTGCCCAAAAGTATATTCAATATTCCGACTAAGGCAAATCCAAATAACACAACATCAGGAATCAACAGGAAATTGAAATCGGTAATGCATACGATAAAGAATAAAAGTAATAGCAATCCCGTTACAATTGCCTTTTCTATATTGGGAATAAAAGAAAAGGTCAAGAAGCCTAAAACAACCCATAATAAATCAAGCAGAAAATATCTTGGACTAAAGACCAGTATTTTTTGACATGTATTAAGGGAAAACTTGCTCAGCAGGTATATCATCGCCTGTGGCCTTTACATGGTACTCATGAGATCAAAGAGCGGTAAATACATGGCAACCAGGATAAACGCGATAAAAACACCGAGGAATATGATTATCATCGGCTCGAATAGGGTCGTGAGGGTGCCGATTTCGTGATCGATTTCGGATTCATAAAAATCTGCTGCTTTTGAGAGCATCTTGCCCAGTTGTCCGGTCTTTTCACCGGCAGCGGCCATGCGAATAACTGTTTTGGAAAAAACAGGATAATTTCCAATCGTATCGGTAAAAGACTTACCCTGCGAGAGCAGCATGGTCAGATCTGAGATTTTCTGTTGAATATAGGCATTTCCGGTTGTCTTAATCGCAATCTCAACCGAAAACAGCGTGGGGACTCCGGATTGCAGGAGAGTCCCAAGAGTTCTTGCAAAGCGAGCGTTGATTATTTTTTTTAGAATGCGTCCGACAAAAGGTATTCTTAATTGGATGGCACTGATGAAATATCTCACTCTCGAATTCAAAATAGAAAGAATAATTCCTACTGCTCCGATGATAAGCGCTATAAGAAAAACATAAATATTATCCTGTGCCCATTCACTAATGGCAACCACATATTGTGTCAATTTAGGCAGCTCGGTGCCAAAATTCTCATACATTGAAGCGAATATTGGAATAATATATATAACCAGGACAAAGACAACGAGCAGTGTGACCATTAGTACTAATAATGGGTAGGACAGGGCAGAGCGGATTTTCTTATTGGTGTCGTCAGACCGTTCACGATAAGTTGCAATGCGGTCGAGCGATACATCCAGAGTTCCGGAAATTTCTCCGGCTTCAATCATCGACGTAAAAAGGGTGTCGAAAAACACCGGAAACTGTCGAAATGAATCGGCGATTGATCTACCGGAATCAACTGAAGCGGCAATATCATTGAGCATTTCATTTAGCGTTTTATCCGTAATCTGTTCTTTTACAGATTCCAGTGAATCTTTGAATGTGATACCGGACTCGGATAGAGCAGCCAATTGGCGGGTCATACGGGTAATATCGTTACTCCGCAGACTTCTGGTAATATACTGGTTGATGACACTTTTTGAAATTGTATAAGATGTGAGGAAAACCCCAATTTTTAAGAGTATATTTTGTAGATCCTCAGGGGAATCTGCTTTTAGCATACCCTCTACATTCTGTCCATCAACTAATTTTCCAATATATCTATACTTTGGCATTGCAATCTCTTGACCCTGTAGAATATTAATTTATATTATACATATTAAGATTGCATTTGCAAAGCACCATTTGAGGTAATCATGTCGGAAGCTCATGGCGGATGGGATCCGCAGGTTCTTGAGAAATATTATATTTGCCCTCAACTCAATAATGAGTCCATTGAAAAGCTACTGGTCTGTAAGAATACAGACCTTTCCGTAATAAGCTATATACGATTTAGGGAAAAAAGACAAATTCCATTACAGTATCTTTCTGTAGAAGAGTTTGATGAGCAGATGCAAACCTTATTAGGTTCAACAGTTATTTCAAAATATACCGGACAACAACCATCCGAAGATGCGATCAATGATAATCCATCAATAATTAAGCATATTGATGAGATAATCAATAAAGCTGTGTCAGTCGGGGCTTCAGATATTCATTTTGAGCCTTTTGAAAAACATATGGCCTGTCGATTTCGTGTTGATGGATCATTGCGATTGGATAGAGATATCCCAAAAGAATCTATTGCTGAGATTATCGCCCGACTCAAAATAATGTCGAATCTCGATATCTCTGAGAAACGGCGCCCTCAAGATGGTCGTATCAGGTTTAATACAGGAACAAAGGTCGTTGATATCCGAGTATCGATTCTGCCGACAGATTTTGGCGAAAAGGCAGTTCTCCGCCTACTTGATAAAGAAAGCCTGCGACTTGATTTGGACCTATTGGGGCTTCCCCAATCACATAAGGCACTCCTTGAGGAGAAAATTGCTCTGGCTAACGGCATGGTCCTTGTTACGGGTCCGACCGGTTCTGGGAAAACTACTACTTTGTACGCCATGTTGAATAAACTCCGGTCACCTAATGTGAATATCACAACGATTGAAGACCCCATTGAGTATAATCTTGAGGGAATCAATCAGACTCACATCAGGCCAGACATTGACTTGACCTTTGGAAATGCCCTACGCGCGATACTCAGACAAGATCCTAATATAATAATGGTTGGTGAAATTAGAGATAAAGAAACTCTGGATCAGGCGATTCGAGCATCCTTGACCGGGCATTTAGTTTTATCAACGTTGCACACTAACAATGCTATTGCCACGATTACACGTATGTTGGATTTAGGCGCTGAGAGTTACTTATTGGGTTCTACACTGAAGCTCATAGTTGCCCAGAGGCTTGTTCAGAAAATTTGTACATCTTGTAAAGAAGAGGTTACGAATATTGAACAAAAGGCGGCTGCCAGGAAAATTGGAGCCGAAGATGATATAAAAGTCTTCTCCGGCCGAGGTTGCACGAAATGTGGGGACACCGGATTTTTGGGCCGCAAGGCCATATATGAATTTTTACCGGTCGATGAAACATTGTCAGATATGATCTCCAAGGGGAGTCGAGAGGCTGATATTCTCAGCTATGCCGTTAATAACGGTTATTATACACTTCAAAAGGCAGGGCTGTCGCTAGTCAAAGAGGGGGAGACTACCCCCATAGAAATACTTAAAGTAATTGCCAGCTAACATGCCGGAGGGATATGTATAAATTTTATTTTAGTTTCATAATACTATCACTTGTCTGCCTAAATGGTTTTGTTCTGTGTCAAGATGAGATAAATGATAATACTCCGGCTGATACGAACAAGGTAATTATGACAAGCGGGAATGTTGTTGATACCCTGGAATCAAGACTCGTCGGCAATATACTTGATACCACGATAATAATTCCGCAATTGGAATTTGTTGGGTTGCAATTGGACGATGCCTTGAAAGCATTGGTTCGGGCGTATGAGTTATCAGTTTTTATTGACACTTCTGTTACCGGGATAATTACTTTACGGCTTGATCAAGTCTCACTTAATGATGCCTTACTGTTTATTATTAAGGAGTATGATCTGGATTGGGAACGAACCGGAGAAATAATAAAAATATATAAGCCAGCCCAGCCTGTTCCACCGCCTCCTCCGCTGGAAATAGAAATTGATAAGGGAAAGATTTCGTATAACCTATCGCAAGCATCTTTACAACGAATTGTCGATGAACTTATAGAAAAAGCCAGAATAAATATTGTTATCGAGAGTAGTACAAATGGGCGACTTTCCGGCAAACTAATAGATGTCCCATTGGACAAAGGTCTCGATGTTCTGTTTTCCTCTAACGGTTTTATCCTTAGAGTGGCAGAAGATATTTATTACATCAGTTCTCAAATGGAATCCGGAAATGGAAGGGGAAAGGCTTCACGCTTTTCAATACGATGTGATAAAGATTTGGTGACTATCAATGTTACTAATGCTCCATTGGGAGATGTTATTTCCACAATCGGTAATCAATGTGGAGCTAGTTTTTTTACCAAGGGTACAATAGAGGGAAGTATAAGTGCTAATTTTGTAGATTTATCACTCGATGAAGCGTTAGGGTCACTCTTACGAAACACACAATACACATATAAAAAGGACAAGGGAATATTCTTTTTTGGAGCCAAGACTTCCGAGGATATGTTTGTTTCAGAATTAATCCTTCTGAAGCACCTTGTTGCCAAGGATGTCGAACCATTAGTTCCTCCCTTTCTAACGAAGCAAGTTTCCCTGAAAGTTATCATTGAGCACAATGGTTTTGTGGCCGTGGGACCAAAAACAGTAATAGATGAGCTGAGGTTATTTCTTAATTCAATTGATATCCCTCCGGCGATGGTTCTGTTTGATGTCCTGGTTATTGATTATGTGAATACAGATAGTTATAAGTTTGATATACTTATGAATGATTCATTTAGCCCAGATAGTAGTTATGCTGAATCGTATTACCCCAGTATCACTATTAGCGGGTCTGGTAATACTCTGAATGATGAATTGGACTGGTTAGGCAATAGGTTGGGGATCTCAAAGATTGGTCCATTGTCTGATAATTTCTTCGCACAATTGCAAATAATGCAATTGGAAGGCAAGGCAAACGTGAGATCTCGACCGAAAATTGCAAGTCTCTGTGGGCATTCGGCCTCTATTAATGTCGGGACAACACAGTATTATCTCCTTGAGACTCAAACTGTACACTCTAATACAAGTTCTACTGGCTCGACGCAAACGTCTCAAAGGTTTGAGACAATTGAAGCGAATATGAAGATTGAAGTAACACCTTATGTAAATGAGACGGGAGAATTGATTGTTGATATTAAACCCGAATTTTCAACCCCTTCGGGAAAGTTTGATCCTGATGTACCACCAACGATTAGTCATCGTATTTTAGAATCCACGGTGCGAATGAAAAACGGAGAAACTATCATTCTTGGTGGGCTTGTCCAGAGTACAGAAAGCAAATCAATTAAGAAGTTTCCTATACTGGGTTCCCTACCTCTTATTGGGTGGATATTTCGGAGTACAAGTAGCACGACCAACACTTCAGAACTCATGATATATATCACACCTCATGTGTATTATGGCTCTGAACAAAATATAGATCTCGACTCAATTATTAAGAAGGATTAGTCGGTGGCTATTCCAGTGAAAAATCTTGTACAGGAGTTTTCTCCGTTTCATGAGACGGATTATTATCTGGTCGTATCATTTGACTATGTTTGTTTCTTCTCAATCAATAGAAAAAGTAAGCTCTCCGTTTTACGGGAAGGTGACTTGACTGGCGACTCATGCATCAGCCTCAGTAAATTCGTACAGGAGATCAAGAAGAAGCAACTCTATTGTGGACAGCAAATTACTGTTCTGTTAGCTGAGCCGGTAGCTTTTAACCTAATTCGTAATGCCGAAAACCAAAATCTTGATGATTTGAGAAAAGATTGCAACAGTCTTTTTAGCAAGGAAGTACAGGCGAAGTACCAGAAGTATGACATAAAAGAAAACTCCTATTATGTCGTTTATGGATATGATGAGTCATTTGCTAAAAGCATTAGTGAACAACTTGTTGCTGAAAAGGTTTTCGTCTCTCAATATCTTCCGCTGTTTGGATTTATCTTTTCTGAGCATGCATCAGTTAAAAATAGAGGGCGATGCCGGCAGTTATCTATTGGAAAAATATTCATACTACTTGGTTATACAAAGAACAATGAGATTGTTTACTTTGAAAAAACTGGAAATCTTACACATGATGAACAACAGTTACTTACTGATAGGCTGGAATCCTTTCCTGAACTTGAATCCAACAATTTCATCACTACTCAAAGTATCTTAATAAAGCAAAATAAAGAGTTTGTTTTAAAGGAACTGACTCATCCAAATATAAGACAGCTATCAACTGCTATTGGGAGTTGTAAATTACTAGTATCAATATGCCTGATACTTGTCTTGTGTCTTGGCGTGTCTGCTCTTGTCTTAAATCTTCTGAAAGATAATTCTGAACAGCTTTATATGAAATACGAAGATAAACTGATGCAAATCAGCGCTCTTGAGCAAAAGGTTAAAACTGTTGATAAGGATTTATCCGTTTATGAAGAAGATTTGATCAAGACCAATCAGCTAAGTGCCGGGCTATCAAAATTCTGTCAACGAAAACCTAAAGATTTAGTGTTAGCTGAGATATACACTGAAAAAGTTGATGGACAGAAGATTTACTATTCAATTCAGGGTAAGGCTGAAAAAGAAGATGCGATTTTTAGATACCAGGAGTATGTCAATTCCGCTTTTGGTTATGACTGTATGAAAATTCAGTCTATGAGTAAGCAAAATAATCAGCGGAATCCGCAGGAAGCCGCGTGGTATAAGTTTTCGATGGTTGGCGAATGAAACAGTACATAAACAGATATCACCTTACTGTCTTTGCAATTTCTCTTGTGATTTTGCTTTTGAGTTATTTTATCAATCTCAAATTCATTGATTCGATGCTAATTAACTATGATGTGATTTCAGCTACATCCAGTTTGACTGACGATCCAAATTCTCTTGATAGGAGGATAGAGCTCCTACAGGAACAATTAAAGAATAAACAACAACTCCTTGAGACTCTCAAAGATCGAAAACCGTTTTATACTAATCTTTTCACTGATTTGGGTGAAAAGTATCGTTGTGAACTGACACAACTGGAAACAAGTCAATCGCCAAAAAACAATAATACCCAGTACCGGGTTGTGTATTCGGGTAAGATTAAACGATTAATGAACCTTCTCAATACGTTTGAAACAAAATATTATGTAAATGTGCAAAAGGCGGGGCTGAATGCAGATGCCAGTGACGGCAGCATTGTTAGAATGCTAATTCTTATGCAGGCTGGTGCCCATGAGTAGTCAAAGCAGGAAGAGATTGGTTCTTGGTATGCTGTTTGTTTTACTCATTTATGTTTGGGGTTCTAATCTGAATTGGCTTGCAGATTACGATGCGATTAGACCAAGTAACCAGATAAAAAGTTTTGAAAATAAGAAAACCATCACAGTCCAGGACTTGAAGTATATTCCGCCTAAAGTTAATCCCTTTGCCATTAAAGTAGCAGAAAATACTCCTGTTAAAGCGTCTGTGACTAGAAAGAGTAAGAGACCACAGGCCACTATGATTCCGCCGCGCCCCAGTATGGGCCATAGGTTTATTGGATTTATAAATCAACCACCGCATTCACAAGCCCTAATGGCTGCAGGAGATGATGCGACTACAATTCTTGAACTGGGTGATTCATTGAGTTTTTGGAAACTTATTACCATTAAACCATCCTATGTTGTGCTTCAATATGAAAAAGAACACGACACGTTAATGCTTGTTCAATAATGTCATGAAACTGTCAAATAATCAAGAAGGTTCGGTATTAATAACGGCACTGATTATGATTGCAGTGCTACTGATATTGTTCCTCTCAGCGTTTAGCTATGGGATTGCCAGATATGGCGTTCATGTAAAAAACCATCATGCCACTCAAGCGATGTATTTAGCAGAATCTGGCATAAATAGATTTGTTCATTTGCTCAATACCTATGATCGTGATCTTAAAAGTACTATGAAGGATTCTGTTCACAGTGAGATTGAAGGTGTCGGAAAATACTTTGTAAGTGCCCGGCCATACGGTGGGTATTTACTATTGAGATCAGAAGGCATTTCAGGTAGTCAAAAAAAAGTAAGATATGCATTGCTCGGGGCATTGCAGAGAAGTCTTACAGATAACGCACTAACGGTTCTGGATAGTAGATTCCCTATCGTTGCCACTGGACGAACTCGCATAAATGGCGATATATATTCGGCTCATATTCAATTGACAACAGGACAAATAGATGGAAAGGGGATAATTGACAAAATATTTCATTCAGGCAGAAGAGTCATTGTCGATAGCATTTCATCTCCATATAAGCAATTTACAGTAATCAATGATTATATTCACTATGTTTATCAAAACTTAGAACCAAACGCCCATAAAGTGTCAACCTCAATGCAAATAACAACTGATGATAGCTATTTTGATGATAAAACTGTTTTGTCGATACATGGGAATCTGGAGCTTAATGACTTTTCAATTAGACGAAATGTCGATCCCTTGACAATTATCGTTAGCGGCTTTGTAGAAATAAAAGGAAAAAGCAATATACAAGGATTGGTCGAGATAATCTCTGAGAAGTTTATCCGGATATCAGATAGTTCAGTATACTCCGGCGGAATACTATTTGCAGAAGATAGTATTCTCATTAAAGATAATTCATATTTCTCAGCCCAGGCAATAACTCAACACGTGTTAAATATCACCGATTTATGCGAAATTGCATATCCATCTCTTCTTTTAGCAGACAATAATTCCTTATCGGATAGGGGAGACTACTCTATTCGAATCTCTACAAGTATTCCCGTCAATGCGAATATTCTCTATATTTCATCAGATACTCTCAGGCAGAGGGATAATGAAGTACTGAAGATAGACTCTAATGCCACTGTGATCGGCGTTGTGTATTCTTCAGATTACATCGATTTACATGGCAATGTTGACGGGAGTGTAATTGCCAACAACTTCAAGTTTGAAATTCCTCCGACTACATATATAAACTGGCTTAAGGATGTGAGAATTAACAGATATGCTCTGGATTATACACCGATCCTTCCTATCACATATCATGATTCGGCAAACTATAGAGTAATTCTCACGAGAAGTTTTAATGAATAGCGAAATCTTGAAAAACGAGCAAGGATTTACAATCGTTGAAGTTCTAGTTGGAGCGTTTATCTTCATGCTTGGTTTTTCAGTTCTTATATTCATGTTGAGCCAGCTCATGGTCAACTATTCAGTAGATGAGATTTCAACGGCAAATCGCATTGCTCAAAACAATCTGGAAATGGTTATTGTCTCACATGATACTATCTCTCAAAACTTGGTAGTGATTCAGTCGAATGTGAAATACAGTGTGATGAAAAGAGTGACGGTCAGTGATAATCTTGCGAAAGTGAATGTGGAAGTAAAAAGACACTCCAAAGAAAAAATATTATGTAGGCTCTATTATGAATTCGCTATCCCGGCTGAGTAATAATCAAAAAGGCTTTACGCTGATGGAACTTGTCGTGGCATTATCCCTTACAGGGTTATTGTTACTGGTTTTAGTCTCGGCAAATCTGTTTATTCATAAGACCCTTGCCAGTTGGTCACAAGCAAATGTATTAGTTGAAGAACGGGAGTTTCTTCTAACGGAATTATCACACCAGATTGCCAGATGTGATAAAGTCCTGTATGATTCGACTTCGTACAGAGCGGTTTTCTATTCTCTGAAGGATTCAACTGTATATGAACTATCAGAAGGAGATTTTGTACGAAACGGTACAGTTATCAACCGCGAAGGATCTTCAGTAAGCTTTATAAAAATTTCTCAAGATATATTTACAAAACAAGATGACTCGGTTATATTAGAACCAGAAACACAAAAGAACCTGCATTCTTCACTTTATTCAATTGAATTATCGGTTTCATATAAGGGAAATACAGATGTCTCAACCAAGAAAGTTCGAAACTATATCGCGTTTTCTAAAGAATAATACTACGCGAAAACAAATAAAAAAGCAGACTGGTTTTTCACTTATAGAGCTTTTAATTGTTCTTGTTATTATCGGAATATTGGCCGGTTTGGCAATACCCAGATATATGGCTTATACGACAAGGAGTAAACAAACAGAGGCCAAAGGTTTGTTAAATCAAATATATTTATCAGAACGAGCCTATTTTCAAAGTCATGATGAATATTGGATTCCGGATGCTGGCATTTTTGCTGACAGGAATAATCCTTATGCCTTTGATACTTTGGGTGTGGAGATAATGAAATCTGCTCGCTATCGTTATGAAATAGCCGGAGATGCTGAGCATTTTACTGTAACTGCCACTGCTGATCATTTAGATGATGATCCTCCTATCGATCAATGGGAAATGGATCAAACAGGAGACCTTAAGGTGATCTCTGACGATTCTATTTTGAGATAAATTAACTCTTGATTAGGTAAACGATGTTGACTATTTATCTTGCAAGGAATTGAAATTCTAAGAATTAGAATAGAATATCTTTAGATGAAGAACTTGTAATAAAAGGAAAGCAGATTGCGACAAATATTAGCAAAAGCAATTAGTGGAGATAAATCAGCGGAAGAGGAACTGTTTAAATACCTTCGTGTAAGATTTACTATAATTGCGCAACAAAGATTACGAGATGATAGTTTTGAAGATATTGCTCAGGATGCCTGTGTTACTGTAGTAGAGAAATACAAAGATCTTTCGCCTAATATTGAATTTGAGGCTTGGGCATACAAGATCCTCAGAAACAAAATAGGTAGCCATTTGAGAGATCTTTCGGTCCGAAATAGGGCTGTTAAAATAATGGATAACATTGATAATATTTATCCTACGCAAGAGAATCCAGAAGCAAGGCGAATACTTATTCGATGTCTTGAAAAGCTTGCAAAGGTTTATCCCAGGTATATTCGGGTACTAAGTTTAGTTAATTATGGTTATAGCACGGAAGAAATATGTGATCAATTGAAAGTAAGCTCAAATAATTTCTATGTGATACTCCATAGGTGTCGAGGATTGTTAAGCGATTGTGTCTATGGCAGAAAGGTCAATAAATGAAGACTGCCTGTGTTGATAAGTCGATTGGTTCACTTATTCATGCATATGAATTGGGATTGCTTTCAGAAGAGAAATCTGAGTGTTTTGAGCAACATCTTATGAAATGTGACTATTGTGCATCTGAAGTTAAGGATTTCAGTCCTCGCCCTGCAATGATACTTAAGGATCCTTTCGTTAAAAATGAGATTCGGCGACTTGATAATAGCATTTCTGTAAAATCATCGTTTCTTAATAAGATATGGACTTATTTATGGCCCAATATTCCAGTAATACTTAGACCTGCTATACCTGTACTATTAGTCTTACTTCTTATTTATCCTGCTTCTCGTGGTTTGCATTTTACTTCAATATCAAGCGTTAAATCCATTCAGTCCATACAGCTTTTCCCTGTTCGATCAAAGACAGTAAAAGTGCCAATCTCAATGGCCGAACAGGATATTGTAGTTTCTTTTGTATATGAAGGAAGTGTTCTAGGAAAAAGTTATTATATTGATATTAAAGATGATTCCAGAAAAATTATTTATAGTGAACAATCCTATAAGAACTTTGATGAATATGACCGGGGGCATCTTTTAATATCTGGTAACTTATTGCAACAAGGAAGGTACTGTTTAACTATAAGTGATCCTAACGGGAATACTATCTCAAATATTCAGGAATATAGATTTACTATTCAGCCTAAATAAAATAATAAGGAAATAATAAAATCCTAATGTTAGTCTTCTAAAAATGTAAATGAACCTTCTGTGGGCATTAAGATTAAGCTTGCTATAGTTATATTTAGCATTATATTAACAAGTATTAAATTGAGCTATTATATACTCCCCAATTGTTATCTTGTTATAGGAATATTAATGTGGTTTTATGAGGATGAGACTTCTTTTATTTGTACTAATTATCATTTCAATCCTGTGTTGTCAACAGACTGAAGCACAAAATCAGCAAGAGTTATTACGAAAGGCTGATTTTCTTTATGATTTAGATAATATTGATTCTGCAATTGTTCTTGGGAATCTTGCCTTAGAGCAGGCGGAATCAGGATATGATAGAACAGATATTGAAATTGTTTCTATTTTAGAGTGTCTTTCCAAATATCATTACAAAAAAAGAGAATTTATTAAGTCCAAGAAGTTTTGCAAACAGGCATTAAAAATCAAACAGAATGTCACAGACCCCAAAATCGTTGATATTGCTAAAACTTTATATAAACTAGCCCTTATCAATGTAGATTTAGGACAGTTTGGTGAAGCCGAATCATATGCTGTAAGTTCATTAGCAATCAGAGAAAAATATCTTGGTACTGAACACCCACTGATTGCAAATGATCTTAACATCTTAGGGATTATATATAAAAACCAAAATAAATATTCCCAAGCTGAGTCTAAATTTGTACGGGCATTAGATATTTGTGAAAATACTTATGGGGCAACAAGTTTAGAAGCAGCCTTCAATTTAAGTGATTTAGGTAATCTCTATGATGTTCAAGGTAATTATGCTGAATCCGAATTAGCTCATAAACGCTCATTAGCAATTCGGAAGAGCAGGCTTGGTTCAATACACCCGGATGTCGGAAACTCTTTGAACAACCTAGCAGTTCTTTATTTCAAACAAGGTAAATATATTGAAGCTGATTCTTTATTTATGCAAGCCTTAACTATTATCGTTAATACACTTGGGGGGGATCACCCTTCAGTAGCAAAAATTATGTGCGACCTCGCATCCTCCAAAGTAGTACAATCTGAATATTCTGATGCTGAACAATATTTTTTCAAAGCACTTAATGTCTTTGAAAGACTCAATGGTTCTGAACACCTTACTGTCGCCGATGTTTTGAATCGTATAGGGCACCTTTATACCAAACAAGGAAGATATGCAGAGGCTGAACCTCTTATACAAAAGGCGCTCACCATTAAACAAAAAGTTTATGGGCCTGAACATAAGCAAACAGCTTTCGGATTACACCGACTAGGTAATCTGTATTATAGCCAAGGCAAGTATATCATAGCCGAACCCTTCTATATGCAAGCTATAACTATTAATGAGAGGGTATTAACGTCATTACATCCGATTGTGATTGAGATGCGAGCAAATTTAGCTAAGCTGTATGCTTGCACCGGCAAATACAGTATTAGCATGGAGAACTATAAAAAATCATTACGAGCTCGGCAAAAATTTATGGAGTATGTGTTTACTTCTTCATCTGAAAGTCAGAAATTAAGATGGATAAAAAAATATCCTCTTATAGACAATTCGTTTCTGTCGCTTGCTTTATTAAACAAAGATGAGAATATTGTACATGAAGCTTTTAATATGGTACTTCAAGGTAAATCCTCTGTTATTGATGCAGTCATGGCTGAAAAAGAAGCGGCTTTTTGTTCAAGCAATCAAAAAGTTATAGATAAACTTAAAGAACGTTCTGATATATATACAAAGATAGCCAATATAGCTTTAAGAAGTTTTAGCGGTAACCTAAACGGTATTTTCCGTGATAGTATTCAAGTCCTGTATAATATCCAAGATTCACTTGAAACTGAATTGGGGCAATTGTGTTTAGAATTCAATAAGAACTTGATAGTAAAACGATTAGATATTTCAGAAGTTGCACAATCCCTTTCTGAAGATGTTGTATTATGGGAATATGTCAGGTATGATCCATATGATTTTAGTATCCCCGGTAATGACATTGAAAGAGTAGGCAATGCCAGATATTTGGCTTTTATTCTCGTTCATTCTGGCAAGATTGATATTATTGATCTCGGAGAAGCACATAAAATTGATAGCCTGATAAGCTTCTCTAGAAAAACAATATACAATTCGCAAGAAGATGTCTATTCAACTCAGATAATTGAATCAGAAGAATGCCTAAAAAGTATAAACAGAAATCTTTATAGTCTATTGTTTGCACCTTTGGCTTCTCATCTAGATGGCCAAACTAATATATATATATCGCCTGATGGTATGCTCAACCTTTTACCGTTTGAGATACTCCCTACTCCCGATGATACATATGTGATTGAAAAATACGGAATAAGCTATCTTTCATCAGTTCGTGATTTAGCAATGTTTGACAGAGGTCTCTCAATTCACGCGAGGGATGCACTAGTATTAGCCGATCCTGATTTTGATGAGTCAATTTTGGGTGTCTTGAGTATTGATAAAGAAGATACACCGAAAACGAGCTCTGTTACGATAGGAGAACAATTTAGGGATTTACCTGATTGTTTTAGCGAAGAGTTTGCGCGGTTGAGGTTCAGCCGTAAGGAGGCGAACTCAATTGTAAAGAGCATTAGAAAAAATAGTAGTATGGATGTTAATGAATATTATGGTACTTACGCAAATGAAGAAGTTTTAAAAAGTATTATTACACCTCCTAAAATATTGCATCTTTCAACCCATGGGTTTATTTGTGAGGATATAATTGGAGGGGATAATAGTGCTATAAAAAACCCTTTACTCAAATCAGGGTTGATCCTAGCCGGGGCTAACCGTATAATGAACTTTGACGAAGGGAACCTTCCGCAAGGTGAAGACGGTATCCTGACGGCTTTTGAAGTTTCGGGATTGAACCTTGTCGGAACTGAACTTGCAACTCTATCAGCATGCGAAACCGGTGTTGGCGAATTGGTGCATGGTGAGGGAGTATTTAGTCTTCGCCGAGCTTTTCAGCATGCGGGGGTTAGATCGATTCTAATGAGTCTATGGAAAGTTCCTGACAAACAAACCGCTGAGTTGATGGAAGAATTTTATAAACAATGGCTCGGTGGTATGTCAAAGCGGGATGCGCTCCGAGAATCAGCTCTTGGTATTATCAAGAGATCCAGAGCAGAAAAAGGTTCTGCGCATCCGTTATTATGGGGTGGCTTTGTATTGACCGGAAAACCGGATTAGAAGCGAGTGTTTTTCTAATCATTTGTTAACTATTTGATGTCTTAGTAGGCTGAATAACAACATTACTTTCATATATTTTACACTGATTGGATAATGAAATTATTGAAAATGTGTGTATCACATTACCATACAATTGTATACCTATGCTCCTAATGGCATGCGAAGCCTAAAATAATCACTTCTCGTCATGACGAAGAAAGAATTAGTAAAATTATTAGAATAATTTGTAAGAAATCAAACTCTTCCGTAATAACCCACATAGAAATAGGACTTTGACTGAAAAGAGTACCTCTTTGCGGCTAAGAGTGTCTCTTCTAATTTCTGCGCTGGAAATTTATTTATGATTTATAAAAAACTAAAACCTTTGTTCAAGGTAATACTCTATATAATTGGTATTGCTGTAATAATGATAGCTGGTGTGAAAACCGGAGTTACTATCGCATCGAATACGAGTATTTTAGATAGTTTACGTCCTAATACAATCTCGCCTTCAGATTTGCTTAATAAAACTTCATTTTCTATAGGTGAAAGCCTGCCGGTAATTTCAGCTTCAAACTCAATAGGTAAAACAGTAAATATAGACTCCTTACTTAATGGCTATAGTACTATCATTGGTTTTGTGTCTGAGGGGTGCGATCCATGTAAGGTGTTTGTAGAGGCTATGTTAAGGGAAAGTATTCTAAAGGATGACAATTGTCAATTAATCTTGTTATCAAGTGATCCTGGATATTTCACTGAGAATTATTCTATACCTTCATATTATATATCGAATGAATTTCTCGAAAGCAATTTAATAAACGGTTTTCCAACAATTGTTGGAGTGAATAATAATGGTATTATGGTATTTATCTCGTCCGGGTATATTCCTTTGATTAATAGTCGATTTTTGTCAAATCACATGTGATTATTACTTAAAATATAACCAAAAATTAGAAAAGGAGTGAGTCTATGAGAAAATTTGTGGTTGCCCTAGCAACATTTGCTTTTGCATTATCACTTGGAGTCGGTATTACTCTTGTTACCCCGAATGATGCACAAGCATTATGGTGCCCTGTTTATCAACCAACATATGTCTTCACCAGCACGCCTTGTGTCTGTCCTCGTGGACCAGATGGTGTGATTGTACAATATTGGCGGGGATATTTTGAAGATGGTAGCAAGTGCGGGTATTATACATATTGTTCTACCTGTCCACCAAAATGGATGGATTGGCCAATTCCACATGAAGAGCCCATCGACGATGGCAATCGTTAGATCTTCGGAATGTATTATTGAGAAGGACACCAAGTAGTGTTATGATGTTCTGGCACAATAATATTCACTAAATTGAAAAGGCATCGGATTGACAAATTCGATGCCTTAGAATGTCATGCTTGGCGCTCTATCCCTGAGTAATATCTTGATGTGTTGGTTGTTGGGAGTTAAATGAGAGGATGGATTATGTCGGTTACAAGTATTAAATTTCATAGAATTCTCTATCTATGTGCAATTATATTGATATTGTTAGCAAAATTATCTTTTGCGCAGAGCATGGGTTTGCCTATAGATAAAACGGGCTTAGAGGCTTCTACTAAGGGTAGTAATCTGGCTACCGCGGGAAGTAATATGAATATCGCTGCCACAGTTGATTTATTCTCCGGGCAGCATAAAGAGGTTATTCCTTTAGTCTCAATACCGGGGAGAAATGGGATGGGTGTTTCTGTCTCATTGAGTTATAATGGTGCGGTTGCCGCCAATATCCATAAGCCAAATAACGTTAGTCAAGCTTCAACCATTGGCATGGGCTTCTCAATCCCGACCGAAGCTGTTGTTGCAGTTACTTTTAATACGGTCTCACTTGAAGATGATAAGTATTACTACAATTTTGGAAGTGGTGCGACAGAATTAATCCCTTTAGAGGACAATCAATATACTACCAATACCGGCAGTCCATGGATTATAACGCGCTCAACAGGCACAATAGATGGAACATCGGTTGTAACTGGATGGCAGATTATAAAAGATAATGGATTGATATATAAATTCGGCGATTTTGATGATGGAACGTTGAGAAATGCAACCCGGTATCAATTGCGTTGGTGGAATAGTTTCTCCCCAGGAGCTTCTGCTTATCCTTCATTGTATCCTACTCAATGGGATTTACAGAAAGTTCAAGACACAGAGAATCTTAATGCAATAGACTATTCCTATGATCAAACGACTAAAAGTGTACGAGTATACACGGGATACTCTTCGCAGTTATCTAGTACTCAATATACTAGCGAATCAAATATCTCTACAATTTCCTGCCCGGGAGGTGCGGCCATACGTTTTGCTTATTCTGTTAGGGAGGATTGCTTTGAGTACTATCCGGATAGTAGGCCTCAATACTATAGCACACATAAGCTTGACAGCATCAATGTCTCTGGCCCTTCTGATGATGATGTGTCAGGCGTCAGATTTAGTTATTCATTTCTTAATCCTAGTGGCGGTGCAACATACAAGAAGCTACTGCTATCTGATATTTATAAAACTTCTATCTTAGGAGATTCAGAGCTCGATCCGACTCACTTCGATTACTATACAAGTATTTCCGATGTTAACTATGGGGCGATCAGCGCAATAACGAACCCATTTGACGGTGAAATGCAAGTTCACTATAAAGAAATTGAGGCAGATAGTAATTTTGCAGACTTGTCAGTAAAACTTTCTGAGCAAATGGAACGATATCAAATATCTGTTGCGGGTAATTCGTTCATCCTTGATCGCGCTCCTTCAAGCGGTATTTCTGCAAATAAAGATCTCTATGGAACTTGGAATGGATTTTGGGATTGGGATATTGACACTCATACCGCGACCAGTAAAAAAGATTACCCCGTTGTATCTCCTGATGGTTGGATTGCAAAGTTTGACAGAACTAATAATCGAATAGTTGTGAAGCGATGGATGAACGGATACTGGAAATTAGAAATTATTTCTGTCAGTTGGACGCCAGTAGGCGAAAGAGTTCGACTATTTGCAGGCAATGATTATATCATGGCATATGATATGGATCCGCATATCCTCAACGACGAACGAGATGGATGGCAAACAAGACATTGTTATATGTATAAATGGGATGGTGAACAATGGATTGCAAATGTCCTATATGAGCAAAACGGACTACATGATGTAAACGGCGACCCTATGTTCATTCTCAATTATTCTTGTTCACCGGATATGCCGTTCATTCATTTCGGTCGTAATTATAGCACGGAAACAATTACGAAATCCGTTATTGGTAAGTATCTACACGATACCCAGGGCATAAGCTTTGCCTCAGGGTTGGAATCCTCTTTATTGCAATTTGATGGCCGCGCCAGAGCCACGCAAACCAGCGAATACTGTGCATGGCCAATTGAAAATGAGTATTTTAGTCCCTCATATATTTATACCAGCCTTGGAATAGCTGACTGGAGTGGTTCTGCATGGCTTCATCCAGATCCGGTTGATACATTTATTAGACATGGAGGCGGTTGGGTAGACTCTGTAACAGCACCATTGGGTAGAGTGTTAACTGACAATGCTATATTCTGGGAACGT
The DNA here is from genome assembly GCA_023138975.1 of Candidatus Zixiibacteriota bacterium. Lineage (GTDB taxonomy): Bacteria > Zixibacteria > MSB-5A5 > GN15 > JAAZOE01 > JAGLON01. The sequence continues at coordinate 50,905 of JAGLON010000018.1, read as the reverse complement.
TATAAAATGGATTACACGGTGACCCCATATTGGAAAAAGGCATATGCTTTCTCAGCGATTAGAGGAGCAAATGGTTGGGTCCGAACCCCAGCTCGATATGTGGGAGATGACTATAGTGGATCAGAGTTCTACGAAACCATGATGTCTTCACAAAATTTGGTAATTACCAGACATTACAATTCACTTCAAATATGGCAATGGACGGGAACCTCTCAATGGGTTGTAACTGATTTTGGCTCAGTACCAGATGAAAGTGAAATTCGCGTATTGGATAATCTCATAGTGACAATGTCACCACAAGGTGTTCTTAAAGCAAAAAGACTTATTAATAATACTACATGGAGTGCAACAACAACTCTCCTGTCAGAAGCATATGTCGGAAATGACGATGAAGATGTCGATGACCCTGCTGATGGATACCCTAATTCCATGGCATTTACTGTACAAGATAATTACATCCTGGCCATGGATAATAGTAACAAACATGCTATGCTTTATACTTGGGAAAATGGGGCCTGGGTCACTAATGATCTTTCCAGTGTAATGGACACTCCAGGAAGCACACAACACTTTCTTGCTTTTTCTACGCCCTCAAGTTTCTATATTGCTCAGAAGCTTTCCTCAGAAACTAAACACTATTGTTTTAGAAAATACGGTACTCAATTCTCAGGCAAAGCTGCCTATCCGGTTGTAGATTATTTGCTATCGTATGAGACTCAGTATGACACTGCTCCCGTCAGGGTTAACTTCAGTTATTTTGGTGGAATACTTGATGAGTCGACTTCAATTCCTCGATTTGCAAGATCAACCGTTTCCCTTCCATTCACTACTGAGAGCTCTCCTGAAGGATATGAGGTCCATTGTTATTACAATGACGTAGATGATAATACTTTTAGCGTGTCCGGAATTCCGGGATTTACATTCCCGGATTTAGAAAACTCAATAACATATGGACTACAAGACGGCGGGTATTTTCTGGATGGTTTAGAGTACCTGAATTACACCTTTACGACAGGTGATAATGCATCTGTTTGTAACGACACGACACGAAATTACTATTCAGTATATCAACCGCCTAACTATCCTGATTGTGTGTACAGGGTACAATTGGATTCGGTCCATACAAGGCAAGACCTTATTGCTAATGATGTGAAGTATTTGCACGAGAATGACAAGGGGCGGCTTGTATCAACTAGGACAAAATATAAGTTCAACAATTCATTCATGGTAGATTCGATAGTTTATGCTGCTGATTTGCCTGCATATTCTGGCTTAGCAGATGACAATGCCATCACATTGGTAGCCAAAAGAATTAATTTCCTTGATAATGATGGCGTTGCAACAGTACTGAATAAAGATGGTGTCGATTTTGCCTTGAATGGTACATGGGGGGCAATTCAATCGTATACATGGGAAGACCAGGATACAGAAACCGGTAAAGTGATTATTCAAGAAGTGTTGCCTAATGGAGAAAGCTTTAATGAATTCGGAAGTATGGTTTCTTCGGTCAACGGTGAGGGCGATAGCTCTTGTGTTAAACTGGGGAAAGATGGACTAATGATCGTGGCCCGTGCAGTAAATTGCTATCCCAATGATTTCTTGGTACAGGACTTCGAACAAGGATATGGATGGGATAGTTGGGTCATGCTTGATGATTATCATCATCAAATCATAGACGATGACGCGTTCACAGGTAAGTATTGCTTTAGAGTCAGAGACAATAGTGGTAGCAATGATTATAATTGGGGACCTAAAAGAAATTTTAGTGCGGATAGTCTTACGGATACACGATACTATTTTTCGGGATGGGTGAAAGCGACAGATACTATAGTCGTCTTTTGTTTTGGATGGGACATGTATGACAATCCCATTTCAATTCCCAATAACTCTATTAAATTTACGGAAGTTAGTAGCACAGAATGGACAAGAGTGGAAGGTGTTTTTGATATTTCATCTGTTGCCTATTTGCTGGACGATTTTCAGTTCAGAGTAGCCATGACGGATGTACTGGATGCCTGGGCATATTTTGATGATTTCAGATTCCATCCGCTTGATGCCGCAATCAATACTACAGTCTTCGATCCGGTTACGGGACGGAGTGTAGCCATTGCCGGAACAGACAATCTCCCTATTATCTCAAAATCCGATACTTTTGGTAGAGATAGCGTTACCTATAATCATCGAGGAAATGTCCTGTCCAGGACTGAATACTCAACTGTATTAACTTCAGCGGGATTAAACTGGAATAAATCAATAAAGTTCAGGTCTGATGTTGATTCTACCACCAGCGTAACGTTTTCAGATGGTTTGGGACAAATCGTTCAAACTCGCATTCAAGAGAGTGAAGATGGTAGTGGTTCTGTAATAGTTGGGGATACTAGACAAATAGATGCAAGAGGACGAGTAATCCGAAATTACCTTCCCTTTGTTGATCAAATAGCACCAAATGGATTAATGGATTACAGTAATGAAATTCAAGCACATGCAGAAGCTACACAATACTACAGTGCATCTGGACCAGGTGCTGATTGTGGTCAATACCCTTATGCAGAATTAGCCTATTCTAAAGAGTATAATTCTCGCGTAGATTCTGCTGCCAATCCCGGGAATGACTGGAGTTTGTCTTCTGAACGCGTTAAGAGATTCGGGCACAGAGTCGATGTTGGACAAGAACTTATAGTTGATTCGACAATTGATGCTGATAATGTAATAGCTGAAAATCGATTCAACAGATGGGGTGATTTCTCTCAAGCAGTTGTTCATTACTCAGTAAACAGCACACCTCGCACATCAATTAGAACAAGTTATGCCGACCTGCGAGGTCGAGATACATTGATTGTAATCGATACTCTTTCAAGTACAAGTGCTGTTGAAATACAAAAGAATTATTTCAATCAATTGGATTATACAGATAGTACCTGGAACCGAGATTATGGTACTATTCGTATTCTCTACGATAGGAATGGAAGCGTGCGGTTTACTCAGAATGATAAGCAATTGGTCAATAATGAGTTCACCTATATGAAGTACGACCGAAATGGGAGGGGAACTGAAGAAGGCGTAATGGGTTCGGCAGATGTGTATTTTACAAAAGCACGTGCTGAAAACAGATATTTTCCGCAATCGTCACATAATCCAATTGTGAAATTTAAGTTCACTTTCGATTATTTCGTTACAAGCATGAATGATACTCTCCTTGCACCTGGAAGATTAGTTAGGGTTGAAAATGGTAACAGTACATATTACCGTGAATTTATACGCTTCCCTGCCAACGACTCGGACTTAGTTATAACCAAACTGCCGAATTTATACTACCGGAAGGCGGTAGGGCATTCTTATAACATACGAGGAGATATTGTAAGTAATACATTCTACCCCAGATATCCGAGTACAACCGGAAAGCGGAAAACGGAGTTGAACTATGATCAAATGGGTCGCCTGTACGAGCTTAGTAATGGTGATATTACAGGAAGCTCGAGACAGGTCTATGCCCAATACTTGTATAATGCTGCATCTAATCCAACAACTATCAATTTCGGGCTTCACAAGAAATATGTATCGCCTGGTGTTTACGATATTGATACGTTACAACCATTTTCATACGAGTATAACTCCCGTTCATACCTCACTTCTATAAATGATCTGAGCAATATTGCTACTACGTTGGCCGGATGTGGATCTGATACTCTTCATTTTGCCCAATCAATGGACTTTGGAGATTCTGATCCCTCTGCGCATCATAATGGGAGAGTGAGTTCAATAGAATCAAGCACATCGATCTCTGGAGCGGTACGCAATCATGGGTATCAGTATTCGTATAATGAACTCGGCTGGATGACAAATGCCGATCATGTTGTAGATACCTGGAGAAACTGTGAGTACAATTACAATGCCCTAGGTATGCGAATGAGTAAAGTTGAGAATACGGTTTCATCAGAGTATACTTATTGGCCTAATTCCTCTAAGTTGGCTATATATACTGGTTGTAATTTGGGTCAATTCCTTCATTATGATGAAGTAGGTAATTTGTTGAGTGATCCCAAAAGCGGTATATACCAGATAAAATTTGACTACCGTGATCTTATGACTGAATCGGCACTAGATCCGAGCCTGTATAATGGTCGGCTCGATACTCTATACTTTAAGTATGACGAAGCAGAAAGAAGAATTGTTAAGCGTTATGCTTATCAAATCCAGGTTGATTGCGATCCACCGGATCCCTATGAAATTGAAATTGGTGGTGGAAAATCAAACACAATAAAACCAGGAATTGATACCAAAGATCAAACAGAATTGAGTCAGGAAGAAAGTGCTGGTCATGAGAAGAAATCTTGCATTAAAAACGTAAATACCGAAATTTACTACTTGTATGATATGGGAAAGGTGGTAGCAACTTTTAAAAAAGGAGATATTGTCGAGGAATATTATATCAATGGGCTTCCAGGAAGAATTGCCACATACCGGTATAATAGCGACAACCACTTATACTATCACTTTATGGACCACCAACAATCTGAAAGAATGGCTATGTCTGGAAGATTTAGCTTTGATCCATCCGTAGTTCAGAGTATTGACTATAATCCATTCGCAAAAGTTGTTCATTCAATAGGCAATTATCATCCGCGATATACATACACCGATAAAGAAATGGATGGTGAATCATCGTTTGATTTGTACTGTTTTGGCGCCCGTTTTTATAATGCGGAAACAGGACAGTTTGTCTCAACTGATAAAGCCGGTCAATACGTCAGTAGATATTTATTTGCCGGAAATAACCCAACTATTGGAGTTGATCCAAACGGTTATTGGTTTGGTATTGACGATTTGATTGTTGCAGCTGTCAGTTTCACCGTCGGATACATTACTCACGGTATTCAGACAGGAGAGTGGGGATGGGAAGCTGTTGAAGCTGGAGGAAAGGCTGCTGCGGCCGCATGGCTAGGCTATAATACAGGAGGTATGATTGGCGGTTGGACCTCTACTCCAGGGACGGGAGCACATGCTATGATAAGTTCTACTGTTTCAGCAGGAGTATCAACTGCATCAAGTCAAGTTATGAACGAACAGAAGATTGGTGGACGTCAATTTTGGTCTTCGTTGGCTGGGGGCGCTGCAGGATCAGCATGGGGCTTTTATTTGGATTCAGATCCGTTAAGTTCCGCATTTATAGGAGGTGCTGTCCAAGGGGGTATAAGTGAAGGCAGTATTAGAGGAGTAGTCATTGGTGGACATACTGGTTTTGCCAGTGGTCTAATGACTCACTATGCATATACGGCATACGGCAAGATCTTAACAAATAAGAAACTTGGAGAAGGCGCCTATGGAACTGATGCTGAAGGCATTGAAGGTAATCACGATGATTTAAGAAGGCAACTTAAAGAAAACTTCGGTATGACTGATGCTGAAATTGAAGTAATCATAGCAGATGCAAAAGAAAATTACTCATGTCATGATTTTGCATTGGATTTAGAAAACTCAGGATTACCAAAGGGTGCCAAAAGAGTAATATTCGAAGGTCAGTCGCATTCAGCAATAGATTTGGGTGGCACACCCTATGGTCAAAGATATATGCTATCAAAGCATGGTCAAGCTCTAATAATCAGAGTTGATACAGGGAGACAACTTTCAACTGGCACATGGCTAAATTACAATATACCGGCTGGTTACGAAAACACACCCTATTCTCCTGTGTATGGTCCGTGGCGAAATAGTAGTGAATAGTATTTTGTAACGTGGTTTTCATTTTAAAACACCCACGAGAAAACTCGTGGGTGTTGTCATCACAAAGCAAATATATATAAACTGACAAGTATAGTAGGATACCTATATAAATTATAAGTAATTATTACAGACTCTCTCATTCTAACAATTTTCTAACAATCTACTTCACTCAACTCAACGGAACTTAATGCAACTTGAACCAACTTGACCTAACTTAACTATAGTTGTAGCAGCAAAATACGTCGAATTTGCTGACTTTTAAGAAGTTAGCCAAAATCACCGACTGAGAATCCCAGCCTCTCTGCCATAATTACTCTAACGCAACAACTCTATGTGTGCTAGTAGATTACGGAATAATATCTCTCTGTTTTAATTCTAAAACAACTCTATTTAATTGTTGTTCATTTTTCTGGTGTCATTCCGGATGAAGGCAACCGTGCTGACTTGATAAAAAAGAACCCGGTGGGATGACAAGTATGTATCCCACCGGGTCTTCCGTAGCCGAGCAATATCACCCGGTCGGTCGGTTCCCCCACCTAGCTATTTCAGTAACATCATTCTTTTCGTCTCGACAAACTCACCTGCGGTCAAGCGATAGACATAGATTCCACTGGCGACAGTTTGGCCGCTTTTGTTTCTGCTATTCCAGTCAACCTGATAGCTACCAGCCGCTTGGTATTCATTAACAAGAGTCGCGACGCGCTGTCCGATGACATTGTAGACTACCAATTTTACGTTCACCGCATCCTGTAGGTCGTAGCTGATAGTAGTTACGGGATTGAACGGGTTAGGGTAGCAGTCATGGAGGGCAAAAGCTGTGGGCAGCATCGCTTCCTTCTCTGCGTTTTTGATCTTGATACCCACTCCAGTTCCTTCCTTGTTCACACCAATCGCTTCTGTAATTTGAGCCTTACCGGTTACTTTAATAACCGAATTGAGCCCGGTTGCCAAGTAGCCATTGTTTTTCGTGTCGAGCAGCCCAATTTGGCGCTGGCCATCTGTTTCAGAGGCAAAGAGTTGGAGATCTGGTGTCAGGTTGGTGATTGTAGCTCCTTCATCACAATTGATTCGAAGCTCAAGACCCTGCAAGTCAATCTCAGAATTAAGCATGATAGTAGTGGTGTTGCCGTCATACTTTTCTGTGATAGAAGCCTCTATAATCGCAAGTTTGACCTTTAAGAAAATTGGCGTCGGTTCTAGCAAAACACTCTGAGGACAGCAATCTTGAGGTGCAGCACCTCCCTTATATTTATAATCAATTAGAATAGTAATATCTATAATGTTTACTAGTGTATCACAATTAAAATCGCCCTCTATTTCATAGGGTTCTGGTGGCGGTCCGTCTTTGTACTTGAAATTTATTAGATATACGATATCAAGTATGTCGACATCCCCATCCATGTTTACGTCACCTGGTATGTGGGGGATATAACACGAGCCACACTGATGCGGAGAGCCAGGACAACTATCACATTCATCGCCGATACCGTCCCAATCAGTATCTTCCTGATTTGGATTATAATCGTCTACACAATTATCATCACAATTGGCGATTACTCCTCCCGTACAAGGATTGTCGTTCGGATCACCCGAAAAGTCGCCATCATCAAGTATGCCGTCTTCATCGGTATCAAGAGCCAATGCAATTACTGAGTTAAAAGCATTGACCATTCCATAGCCAGTATAAATATCATAACCCACTGTTGCATGACCAGTTGTTACATCATTTGCTCCATCAATTATTAATTGCTTTACTTGCGCAGGAGTTAACGATGGGTCAATAGATAACAATAGGCCAGCAATTCCTGCCGCAAACGGGCAAGAACATGATGTCCCATTAAACCACATAGAATAATGTTCTTCAGGACCGGATGGAATGATGCGTTCTAGAGTTTCTGATCTGGCAGTGGTTGGCAATATAGTAGGAGCGATAATATCTAAACCGCTTCCATAAGTACTTCCCCACCAATGTTCTCCATCGCATGAAGTACTGAGATTATCAGCGCAAACACCCCCACTTAAGCAGGAAACAATACTACTGGATCTTTTTCTCTCGCCACAAGGACTTGCTGCACCAACCGCAATAACATTTGTGCATCCCGCGGGGTAGCTGAGCCCATTGCAGTTAGAATTTCCCGCAGAGGCAAATAAGGATACGCCTGAGTTATATGCATAATTTGAAGCGAAGTCAAATTCTGAACTGTAAGGTCCACCAACACTCATAGAAATAACATGAGCACCATTATCTGCAGCATAAATCATTCCATCAGCGATATATGAAGCAAATAAACCCCCAGATTGACTCATAACGCGAACAGGCATTACCGAACAGCCGCCCGCAACCCCGGCAACACCCCGATTGTTATCTGCAATGGCGGCTGTAATTCCAGCCGTAGCCGTGCCATGACCTCGAATATCAGAAGTGTTGGAATTATTGTCGGCCACATTCCACCCGGGAACCAATCTGAGATCGATATGAGGGTCGGTACCAGTATCAAGAATGGCGATGATAATGTTTTCATCTCCAAAGGACCCCATCGCAGTCCATGCCATATCGACATCGGCATCTGAACCAATTGAACCTACCGGACTACCATTTTCATGCTCACAGCAATATTTAGTCCCTATGCCAGTGCAATCACACCCACAATCATTCATTTGTCCTTGATTGTCATGGCCCCATTGTAGTGGATATAAGGGGTCATTTGGAACAGTCATTAAATCTAGTCGCCAATTCGGAGAAGCCGACTCAACATCTGCCAGTAAAACTAAATCTGAAGCCAATGATTCAATATCGGTAGATGTACTAACTTTACACCTAATTCTCCTATCCAGTCCCATTTGAGCAGCCAATTCGATATTAGCTGGTTGAACTGATGGAAGGCTAACCTCAGCTAAACCTTGAGCCTGTAATAATACATCAACGTCTACCAATCCTGTCTGTGTGGCAGATTGAGCTCCAGATCTCATAGTATATCCAATAGAATTAATCGCAGATGAGGATAATTGAATTAATACCATACCAGGTTGGTATAATTCTTCCTGGACGACAGGGTCCTCGGGTGCATTGGCATGACCAATAGCCGGTAACAATAAACAAAGGGAAAATATTGTTATTAGGACAATTCCTAAACAAGTTTTGTCTATTATCTTTCGCATAGAACCTCCAGTTGGTTAGTTTAATTTTCTAATTGAACGTTTTTTATCCAAAGACTATTTTTTACATAGGATGCCCTCCCTTATTCTAGCTCATATTCAAAAAATCCTGTACGAACTGCGCATCAATTTAATTATTATCTCCGTTAGGCGGTAAAGCGTGAGTTATGCATATGTGTGAAAACAATCCATTTCCATAATTCATAAGTCGGCTAGTCTATTACTCAGGACACGGTCCTTAGCATCCTCTCCAATTAGGGTGTTCGTTCTCGGGCGTTCTCTTCCGAGACGCTCACTCACACAGTATAGTGTGGTGATAGGGGTGCCGATTCTTACAGATATAATGAAACTTTTGATTGTACATATCGGGTTCAAGGTCTATATTTAGTGGGTCTTTCAATGATATATGGTCAGGGTAGAGGGTTGTTTAGGCTCGTGAGTGTCTTATTCCAGCCAGCATTCAGCGCGTAAACTCCGGCGTAGGAGCGATATCGAGCAACATGAAACAATTACTGCAACAAGCCAGAGACGGCGACAAAACAGCCGAGAAAAAGATTTTTCAATATCTGCATGTAAGATTTAGTCTTTTTGCGACACATAGAATCAGGGATAGGGAAGCTGCAGAAGATGTTGTGCAAGACTCCTGTATAACTGTACTTGAAAAATACAAGGCAGAGACTTTCACCGTAGGCTTCGATGAATGGGCATGGGGGGTGCTGCAGATCAACATCAAGAGCTACTTTCGTCGCACATCGGTCGAAAACAAGCGGATTACCTCGGAGCAGTCCGTTAATGACTTTCAGAACATTCGAGCCAAGGATGTCGATCCCGATTTGGAGGCTAGCATTCTGAATTGCCTGGAGAAAATAACAACCGAGAACAGCAGGTTTGCTCAAGTTTTAAGCCTGGTTTACCAAGGGTACAAGACTTTGGAAATATGCCGAATCATGACTATTTCCAATAGCAACTGCCATGTATTGCTCCACCGCGGCCGGACGATGCTCAGAAAATGCCTGAGCCTGGGAGGGTACAAGGTATGACAAACTGCACCGACAAGAATCTGGGTGCTCTGTTGCCGGCCTATGAACTGGGTGCGCTTTCTGACGAAGATGAGAAGCGTCTGGAGATTCATCTGATGCAATGCGAGCACTGTCTGAACGAAGTAGTCGCATTTGAAAAGTATGCAGGAGTGCTTCGTAACAGCTCGAAGATAAAAAAGGCAATGGCTCGACATGCCCAGCCCACTCAGAGTATTACTTCAACGAAGACACTGATCCGGTATCTGTGGCCGGACGCTCCTTTGGTTTTCAAGCCAGCTATCTGTCTGTTGCTTGTACTCCTGATGGTCATTCCAACTCTAATAGGATTGCGTGTAATGATTGGGGATACCGGAGATGTTCGACCAGTACAGATGATACGTCTCATACCAACCCGCGCTACTGCAACTAATGTGCTCTCTATTGGGGCAGGCCTGGATGCCGCGATAAGTTTTGCGGTTCCCGACTACTCACCCGGCAGACTCTATGACTTATTGGTTATCGACGATCGAGGTGGAGAAGTAGTGCGCTTGGACTCTTTTGGCTCGATTGATGAGCGCGGCATGGGGCAGATTATTATCCCTAACCGGGTGATGAAGCCCGGTTCATATCACTTGATTGTCACCTGCGCTGGCTCTAATTCAACAACCTGTAAGCTTAAATATACTTTTAAAATAGATCCGTAGTGATGCAGGTGCCTTTTCCAGTACAGTCTTAGCGCCAATTGCCGTACGCAACCAGAGCGCCCCAACTTATCGGGTGATCGACTTTATTCTGTCGCCGCAGTTCATCAATCTTTTCTAGTTGGATTCGTCGAATCGTATCTGGTAGAGACACGCCCTTTCTGTCATAAAGCTTGCTCGACATCTCTGCGGCCATCTGATCAGACACAGACCACAGAGTACTTATTACAGTCTCGGCACCGGCTATTTGAAACGCACGACGTAGACCATACACGCCTTCTCCTGACTGAATCCTCCCCAACCCGGTTTCGCACGCCGAGAGGACCACAAGCTCAGTTCCCAGCAAATCTAAAGCTGAGACTTCGTATGCCGTCAATATCCCATCCTCGACACCGGCACTATCAGCACCCTCTCCATGATGATTAGCACCGGCAAAAAACAGGCCCGAATGAAGTAAGGGGTTCTCACCAGTCCATCTAATCTTAGATTCATATCTGTTTTCCGCCATGTCTAATTCACAATCGCCCCCAAGGAAATAACCATGTGTGGCCAAGTGAATAACACGCTTGCCGGGTGCATTTACTTTAAACCTATCTTCGGTAGCGTTTCTACCTAAACAGATGACTGCCAGCTCATCCATTGTTCCTTCCCAGATTGCTGCTATATTTTGGATTTCCAAATTGGATCCAGGTAATGGAGACAAATCGATCTCACTAAGTTCTCCACAACCTGAACGAATATTTCTATTAACAGCATAGTCGATTTTCGTGATAGCGCTTGCCGACTCCGGCAGCCCTATTGAGCGATCCGAGGCTGACGCATCATAGTCAGGGTTTCCCAAAGCAAATAACCCGACCCCTGATTCAGAGAGAGCATTCAGACGAATAATATCTCGCCCGGCTGACAAATAGTGGATAGCACAACTCTCTATCAAATAGGATTCATCGCTGCCTACCAGACCTGCAAAAGATATTGTATTGAGGGCTGCATCAGGAGCAATCAACGCTAGTTCTTTGTCGACGATAAACCCCTCAATCGGTTGCCAGATTAGCTGATGGAGCTTGCGCGAAATCCTGCCGTAGTCCTCAAGGTCAGCTAAAGTGGCTACTGAACCGGCAGTCGAGATATATGCCATATGCTTGCGATACATGTCGATTGACTGTTCAATCTCAGTAGCATCGCCAAGGTTGACAATAATTGGCTTGGCTTCATTCGTTAATAGAACCGCCAAGTAACGAGGAATACTGCTATCAGGTTTGACTTGATAGTAGTCATACTTCAAATATTCAACAAGGATATCCTTATAACTCAGAAGTGAGGCCAGTCTATTGACGCTGATATCTCTGTTATCTTTATATTGTCTGAAGCTGGCGCTTCGGCGTGAAAGGTTGGCTTCCAATTGAATGGCGAAACTCTCGAGCGAATCTACTTCTTTCCGGTAAACCTGTATGTCCGCGCCTGGACCCTTGACGAAAAGCTTCGATAATTGAGATTTGGTAGATTTGAAGGACTCGGCCAGAGCCAAAGTGGCAGAATCAGTCTCTCGAACGATGCTCTTTTGCCTTTCAAATATACCGTCGGAAATAAGACCCTTGTTACTGTAGACTATATTGGCTGTTTCCTTGGTGAAAGCACCATTTGCAGGCTGAAGATCAATGAAGCAAGTCAAGTAGTTGTTTACTGAGTTTCTCGAACTCTGAGAGAACGCAAGAGCGTCCTTTTCAGAACTCAAGGCTATGTTATCGTAGAGGTTCTTCAATCTTATCCGACAGGCACGTTTGGCAAGCTCAAGTGCTTCAGATTGGTTCTTCTCAATACGACATAGCCTGGACATTCGTTCGAGAGTCTCAGCAACAAGATCGTGATTCTGGTGAGCTCTTTCTCTGATTGCTAGTGCCTTGTTATACAGTGCCTCGGCCTCTGCGTTTTTGCCCAACTCTACATAAAGATTTGCAAGTTCGTTTTGGATTTCCGATACCGCAGGGTACTCTGGACCAAAGATCTTCTTGTTTATGGCCAGTGCCCGCAGGAGAAGCGGCTCGGCTTTATCATATCTGCCTTGCTCACGGTAGAATTTTGCAAGTAGACCCAAGTTTGACGCCACTGCCCAGTGCTCAAGGCCAAAATTATTCTCATTTGTGGTCAATGCATGAATAAGATATGGTTCAGCTTCCTGATATCTACATTGAGTCCAAAAAAGACTCCCCAAGTTACGTAGGAACATAGCCATTTGTGGATGTTGTGTTTGTTTTGCGATTGTCAGTACTTGATTATAAAGCAATTCTGCTTCGGCATACATGCCTAGCTTCTTGTAGATAATCGCTAGGTTGTTGATACTCCTCACCACTTCCGCATGGTCCGGACTGAAGACCTTCTCTCTAATTGCCAACGCCCGGGCAAAGAGCGGTTCAGCTTCAGCATATTTGGCCTGTCTCGAGAGTAGAATCGCCCTTGAGTTCAAGCGCCTTGCAACATCTATGTGATCTGATCCCAGGATATTCTCTCTTATTTTTGTTGACCGTATAATTAGTTGCTCAGCTTCGGCAAATTTACGTAGGGATTCATAATAAAGTGCCAAGCGACACAATACGTTTGCAACTACAGTATCTTCCTTGCCGAATTCTTTCTCAGCATGCATCAATGCCAGGTTCCCAACCACAATTGCAGAATCGTAGTTATGCAATTCGGCAAGAGAATCAGCGGTTTTCAATGACTCTTCCCAGTTCTGCGCATTCACCTGTTGACAACATAATACTGAAAGAACTACAAATCCAAACACTAGGATAGCCGATTTCATGATACCTCTCAGACGTTATTACATGTTGTTTTAATAAGAATAGATATGTAGTAAAGATATAAAATATTGTCTATATTTGCAAGGCCCGACACTGCCTATTCTAATGTCGAGGGACCATCTTCCTGATGATCGGACAGCATTGAGCGATTACGCTGTACTGTCCAACGCTCTTTGGGCTAACACGATCATTTGATATTATTCCATCCGACCACTTCTCCACTCACATCTCAACATCTATCACTTCGTATCTCACATACCGCCACAGCTTTAAATACAATATAAATCCTTCATACGTCCACTGTTAGATCGTAGTTTTCTGAACACTGAGAAGGTCTGCAATCTCATCTGAGGCAATCTTGAAATCTTCATTTGTTTATAAAAGTACTACAATAAACTCTAAAACAGCTATATTTTGGTAATTTCTAAAGCTGTCGAGGCAATTTATTCTAACGATTTTCTAACAATCTACTTCACTCAACTTGACGTAACTTGAACCAACTTGATCTAACTTAACACAAGTGACAGCATTAGAATACGCCCAATTTGCGGCCTATTATATACTTAACGAAAACCACCGACTGAGAATCCCTGCCTCTCCGCCATATTAACCCGATTGTGATAACTCTTAGCGTGGCAGGTGGTTGCGACGACAAGTCAGTTCGTCTTTATTCTGCAATAACGCTACTTAATGCTTTATCCCTTATCCTGGGCTACAGGCGTAGATTCAAAACTACTATATTACAATATTATTATTGGCTTGAATTGGTGAATAGCGAGCAAGTATATAAATCGTTTAACGACGTTTTCCTGGCAGATAAAGTATTGTGGATGATTGTACCTAAAGTTGAAAAGGCGGCCATTGACCGCCTTTTCATTGCATATGAAACTACTACTTCAGGAGTAACATCTTCTTTGATTCGCTGTATTCGCCAATCGATAAGCGATAGAAGTAGATTCCACTTGAAACCGGTTGATTATTATTATCTCTACTGTCCCAGGTTACATCATAGCTGCCTGGGGGCTGGTACTTATTGACCAGCTCAATGACTTGCTGCCCGAGCACGTTGAAAACTTCCAGACGTACGTCACCTTCTGACGATAGATCATAGCTGATTGTTGTTGTCGGGTTGAACGGATTCGGGAAGTTGCCATGTAATTGCGGCATATCCGGGGCATGTCTAGTAAATACTGTGTAATCAGGCTGATATCGGCCAACTGCCCGAATGATATAATCTCGTGTAAGATTATCATCTGTGGCTGTTCCAATATTGAACGAGAATTCGAAAATGTCCCCTTTGGTCAGAACCAGCGGTTTATCATTTGCGAATTCAGTCCAATCTCTGGCCGTTTTATTCAGTGTTGTTGTTCCATAGCTAATCCGGTGAGTTGTTATGACCGGACTTTCATCACTCACAATAAAGTATTGAATTAGATCGGTAGAATAGTTTTTATCCCATGATACACGAATCGTTATCTGATTGGATTCGATCGGTGCCATGAGTACATCCTGACCGATGATAGCTCGAGGCGGTATGGAAGGTAGTTGTTTCCACTCGCCATCAAGATTTTTATACTCTACGCGGACATCGGTATTCTCTTCGGTGTTATCTGCGTTTGGATTGGCTTTCTCGTGATTGGGATCAGGATCGAGGCAGATTTTTTTAGGTGGTGCGTCAAGGACAATACCACCTGTCAAAGGCGCATCCGAACCTGTCTCGAATGTCAAATCGAGCCATCCTGTTTCACTTGATTCAAACATGACTCCATCTTCATTGCTGATTGCTTCAATCTGATCACGCCCAAGATTATCAATGGCTGCTGTCGGTAATAGTGTTGTCACATACGTTGTGATATCACCGGAAGGTGAACACGCGATTTTTGAGTTGACGCTATGGTCAACTACCAGTAATTCAAGATCATAGAGATACGTGATTTCATCTTCCATTTCACGGAGTTGGAATGTGGCGGTGCCTTTTTCTGGAACAACCGATTGTGCCACATGGTAATAATCCGTTACTATGTCGACATATCCAGATTTTTCACAAGCTGTCAGAATCGGATTGTCCTTTATGAAGTTAGTACCGTCATGAGTAAACAGTACAGGACAGGATGTTGGTCGACTCTTAATTGTGAAGTATCTAACCTGGGACCAGTTGGATGGGCCGCTTGATGTTTGCGCGCGGACTTTCCAATAAAACTTGCCGTGCCCCAAATTGGGTGTGATCAACCATTGGGAAATTGTTAGGCCTGTTTGTTGACGATCGATAGAACCAAATGTCGGATCACCATCGACTACAACCTCATAGCTTGTTGCGCCTGTAAAATCTTCCCAATTGAGACCAATGCTATGGCTATAAGTTGAATAACCGTTACTCGGTGAAGTTAACAATGGTCCTTCCATAGCATTATAATAGATTGACATGTTGTTAGAGAAAGCATTGGCGACAGCGATATCAATCATGTCATCGGCATTGAAATCTGCCGCACAGACCCAGAGAGGTCCGTTGCCTGCAGGGATTCGTGATTCAGTTCCAAAGCCACCACTGCCGTCATTCATATAGATTGATAGATCGTCTGAATTCAAATTCGCAGAAATCAGATCAACGTGCCAATCACCGTCTATATCAGCAGCACAAACGTAGTATGGATCTGTGCCTGCATCATAGACCGTTGCCGGACCAAAATCACCACTGAAGTTTTGTAAAATCACAGAAACATCATTCGAGCCGCGATTGGCTGTTGCTAGATCGACCAGGCCGTCGCCGCTCATATCGATAGCGATAACATTGAAGGGACCGCTGGCACCCATAGATAATTGTTGTGCTGTCTCGAATGTACCATTACCATTGTTCTTAAGAAGGCCAATAGTACTACCGCTATAATTCGCGGTGAAGATGTCTATATCACCGTCTCGATCATAGTCAGCTCCGGCCAGGCCTATCGGTCCATTACCTACAGACACTGTTTGTTGATCGGTAAAGGTACCGTCACCATTGTTGAAGTAGACGGAAATATCGTCAGAATTCAAATTAGCTGCGATAAGATCAAAATCACCGTCTCCATCAAGATCTTCTGCCAGAATGGGGTGTGGTCGATCACCGGCGGCATAGGTAGCGGAAACGGTAAAGACTCCACTACCGTTGTTTAAATACACGGAGACATTATTAGTACCGTAATTTGCTGTAGCGAGATCAAGGTCACCATCGCCATCGAAATCTCGAGCAGTTACATCCCATGGATTATTGCCACCCGCGGGATAACTGACCTGACCGGCAAAAGAACCGGTACCGTCATTCATATAGATTGATAGAGTATGAGAATCATGGTTAGGAACAGCAAGATCAATATCTCCATCCCCATCCAGATCGGCTGGAAAGGCACCTACCGGTTTATTACCTGCTGTTAGGATAGTATGCTCACCCAAGGTACCATAAGACTCACTGCTGGTGCGAACCATGTAGGTACCGACAAACGGTTTAATAGGAATTCCGTCAGAGGTTGTAATTTCACTGGTGAGAACATATGAAACAATTTCTCCTGCCCGATGGTTTACATCCTGTCCGAACCAGTACCATTTCAGGGATTCGTTGTAATCATATGTTCCTGATGTTAAACCACTGGATCGTGAAAATACCTTAAAGGTGTTGGTATTAAAAGATGCCGGATCCATAGTTACGGGGAATTCACTAAAGACTTCCATATTGGGAGCAATATTCGAAAAATATGAATTTGGAAATACAAAATTAGGTGTAGGTCCGTCACAGGCATCGCCGATACCATCGCCATCGCCGTCTGCCTGATCGGCATTAGCAACGGTAAGGCAGTTGTCATCGCAGTTTGTGGTAGCACCACCGGTACAGGGATTATCTCCGACAACACCGCTGAAGTCACCATCGTCAAGAATGCCGTCTTCATCGGTATCTGCAAATATAGGATTATAGATAATTCCTAAACTTGGATCACCCAACCATAGGTACATTCTGGCATTAGTAAGTCCATAGGTTCCGAATTGACTAATAATGTGAACTGCGGCCAGATTGGAGACATTTCCGATTTCATTAACACCTTCATCATATATGGCCGAGAATATTCTCTCATCATAAACATGATTAACGGTTGTATATGAAGGATCGGAGGCACCAAGAAATGCTACCGCCACATCGTCGGGTCTTGTGAACAGCTCAGCCAAACAAGGAGAACCGTATTGTAGCTCTGAATTGAGACAAGCGATGCTAAATACCACAGGGGTTTTGGTATTATTGTTTATTAGATCAACCTGTGTGGGCGCGAAATATTCACCATATATATTCCAGTACGCCCAGGTAGTTTGACTACCGTGGCCGCGATAATTAACGACTCTGAAACCGGAATTGATATGATTAATCACATCCGTATTAGTGGCCTCATCTCCGCCATTTGCTATTGACGCCCCATAGGCGGTCGTGAAATTGGGATAAAGAACTGAATAACCCCCGGATTGAGTTTCCGACGCAGTTCGTATATTCTCTTTACATCCCTGATATTTACCTGGAGCATCTTGATAATTGGCTACCAAAAGGGCGCTTTCTAACCAATCTCCGTCCGGTGGATTCTGTTCATAAGTTATACTCTTGGTAATCATATTGCTAACATGAGTACTATTGGTGGCCGAAATACGACCAATGCCTATATCCGGATAATTGTCCGTTCCTACAATTAATGAGTAATAGTAGTCACTAAAAAATCCATAGCCCGTGTAGGCAGGTATGTCGGATTCATCACCAACCAATAATACATATTGTATAGCATTGTTATTATATTCTTGTGTTATGTAAGCTTTAATCTGAGCAACGGTTGATCCTATCGATGAAACCGGTGTAATTTGCGTTGAAAAACCTAACGAATTTTTCCAATCGCTGAAGGGTGTCAGATAACTAACGTATTGATCCGCAGAAATAATTAAATAATCGTACCCTGTGGATAGAGCTTGTGATGATCCAGTAGTTGTTTTGACTCCCGAAGGCATTTGATCATAATTTATTATTTCCTGACGGTACATATTGTCATAATTATCAGTAGCCGTGTTATCAGTGGGCAATAATATATTATCAGTGCTCGTTCCACTAAACTCCACCTTTACTGTAATTTGAGAATAGGCAATTAGTTCACCCGTGACAGGATTATGTTTAAAAGGGCATACACTCAAGTTTACCATACGCACATCGCGCCATATAGCCGGGTCAGAAACTTGTGCCGTTTCGTAGTCATAAAACTGATTTTGCTGGTATAAGGTTTGATCGATATCAAATGCTGCCGGTTCTTCACCTTCAAGTAGCGGCGTTTGAAATGGATAAACCAAATACCCAGTAAAAGAAACCTCAGTAAAATCGACAACACTCACGCTGATATTGGCGTCACCAGGAACTCCAACCAATTCAGTGATAAGAGGTAATTGTGGTTTGCCAATGTCCCTTGTCATTGAATAACCTGTAAGATCCAGAAATTGATATACATTTCCACTCTCGGTGATATCCTCAGACAGAAATCCCGACAAGTCAAACTGGACTATTACTTCAGAACTACTGCTACTGAGAATGTTTACCTCAGGTTTTTGAGGATCCTGAGAACCATCGAACGATTGCCAGACTTGTGCGGCAAAGGCTGAGGTTCCCATTAATATGGCAAGGATTAATGCCATTAATAATGTATTTTTCATGCTTACCTCCTATGTAGGTTTTTTGTTAACAAGTATCCCATATAAAATGATTATAATGTGAATCAATTATTGCCAAAGTAACTATCTCACAAAAACAACAAATGAGTTTGTGTATACCACCTTTCTTGCCCCCAAAAGGTGAATTTGTTTCATCTGACCAATTTATTATTATTTCTTAGAACCCAATTTTATGCTACTGGGGTTGTTTGGCATGCGACTGATATCTAACAGTAAAAGTTTATTTGAGATATATTTATAACAATATACATTGACATTCTGGGATGGTTTACATATCTTTTATTTAAGGGATGATGAGCACAATGTCACTTAACACCGCTTTACAAGAAATATTATTTACGGCCCGATCGGGGGATAAATCTGCCGAAGAGCAGATTTTTAGTTATTTGGCTGTTAGATTTAACGTGATTGCCAAACAACGTATTAATGGAGAAGATGCTCGCGATGTTGCTCAGGACGCATGCCTGGTCGTTATTGAAAAATATAAGACTGAGGACCCGAAGAATAATTTTGAATCCTGGGCTTATAAGATATTGCGTAACAAAATAGGTAACTATTACCAGCATCGGGATATAACACGACGGTCCATAACCTATGGATATAATGATATAGCGGGAGCGTCCCCCGCGAGTCAAACCGTCGATCCGGTTAAAAGGCGGGCGCTGTTGGATTGCCTTAAAAAAATAAGCAGGTCCTATATCCGGTATGCCCGGGCGATGAATTTAGTCCAATTAGGGTATACGACGGAAGAAATCTGTGAACGCCTAAAGGTGAAACGCAGCAATTTTTATATGATTTTAAACCGGGGACGTAAGTTACTTAATCAGTGTTTGGAAAAGGACGGGTGAATCATTAGCGAGCAATGCACAGACAAAACGGCAGGCATGTTACTGCACGGATATGAGTTAAAGGTCTTAAATGATGCTGAAACTCGGCTGTTCGAAGAGCATCTTATGACTTGTACCTTTTGTTTGGAGCAAATCCGTTCGTTTCAAGATGAGGCCAGTGTTTTGCTAAACGACTCCGATGCGCAGGAAATCATTGCTCAGGCTGTTGAAAAAGAATCTCGTCCGAACAGGGGTAAAACTAAATCCATCTGGAGTTTTCTCTGGCCCAACGCACCTGTTATTTTCCGCCCTGCCTTACTCTATCCAATTATTATCTTATTGCTGATTCCGGCGGTTCTCTGGTTTATACCTGATGCCTTTGATACTGAGTCTCGCGTTCAGACAATTCACCTATCGGGCATGAGGTCTCAAGCTGAAGAAACATTCTCATGCGAGCTGGGATTTGATGGTATTATAGTCTTCGTATGTACCGAAGCCCGCTCCGGTGAACAATATGATATCACCGTTTATGATAAAATAGATAATGTTGTCATCAATGTCACCGGTTTCAACTGCATTGATTTACTGGGGACAGGTTATCTATTGTATCCTAGTGATAAAATGTCTGCGGGCGACTATAAACTGCAAATTGCACAGATGCGTGACGGCAAGCGCATCGTCCTTAAAGAATATAAGTTTTCGATAATTCAATAATAACAGGTCGTGTTAATCACTGACAGTGTTTACTGTACTCAACCTTAGGATAATCCCAATGCGGTATTTTTACAATTATAGTGTCTGGCTAAATGTGATTTTCTCGATTGCTATAGCGATTGTTCCAGTATCTACTGTCCTTTCAGCTGAAACCGATGCGCAATTACATTTTGAAAACTTGCAAACGAGTATCAACTATTTGCAGGAAGATAAAAATTTTGATTCGTGCCTAATATTGCTTAGTAATACCGATGTTGATATTGAGTATAGCGACTATCAACGCCTTATTCTTAGCAATGCCTGTGCCCTCTGTTTTATGGGCCTCCAAGAACATGCCCAAGCCGACTCGGTTCTCAATCTGGCACTGGCCAAAGATGAGTCAATTAGCCCCGGCGATTCTATAACCGCCGAAATCTATACCAACAAAGCCATGGCCAATTTTCATCTGCGGCATTTAGATATTTCTCGTGACTATGTTATGCGATCTCTTGCTATTAGAAAACTAATTCATGGTCCTGAGCATGAATTAGTTGCTTTTAATTATACAAATCTTGGCATGGTTTTTGGTTCATTGCATGAATATGATTCGGCGCTTTTCTACCATCAAAAGGCTCTTAAGGTAAGAACTGAGTTATTCGGTGAAAACAGTTCAGAAGCGGCTGTTAATATGTATCGCATCAGCACTGTTTATTCAACCCTTGGGCAATATGATACAGCTGATTCACTATTGAAGGTTGTTCTAAGGATAAAACAGGACAAATTGGGCGAGAATCATCTTTCGATTTCGCAGGTACTTAATACAATTGGGATCCTGCATTTTCGCATCGGTGATTTGACTGGAGCCGAAGATTACCATACCCAAGCTTTATCGATTCAGAAGCAACATATACCGGAAAGCGACACCCTGATCGCAAGCACTCTATGCAATATTGCCAATGTATATTTATATGATCATCAGTATCAACTGGCGGAAGAAAAATATAACACTGCGCTAAATATTTGTACTAAGTATTATGGTGAAAATAACATCTCCGTTGCTCAAATACTTGCAAATCTTGGAAGTCTTTACAATTATATGACACGTTACAAAGACGCCGAGGATATCTATAATCGCACCATAGCTATAATGACCGAACTTGAAGGCCCGCAGTCATTAGGAGTGGCTATGGGAAAAGCTGGTTTGGCCAGTATTTACAATGAACAGTATCGCCTCGAAGAGGCCGAGATTCCATATCTCGAATCACTGAAGATATTTAAAAAAGTATTCGGTCCCGAGCATCAAAACGTAGCTGTTACTTTGTACAATATTGGACTGCTTTATAAGAAACAGGGCCGGATTTTGAAAGCCTCGAGGTATTATTCAGCCTCACTCGACTTAACCAGAAAAGCGTTCGGTAAAATGCATCAGGATAACGCTCAGACTCTTTCGGCATTGGCCAGTATATATAAAGATATGGGACGGTTTGATGAGTCAGACTCTTTGAATTTTGAAGCTCTTGATATTCTCAAGCAAACAGTAAGTGAGAACCACCCCCGAGTTGCTTTGTGCTATATCGGCCTTGCCAATACAGCCGGTGAACGTCATGATTTCGACATGGCTCTCAAGTATTGCGATAAAGCTCTGGCCATACGAGAGAATGTATATGGGCGGGATAGTTACTCAGTTCACTATACTTATACTACAATGGGCAATATTTATTACTTAATGAAACGATACCGGGAGGCTGAAGATTATTATCAGGCTGTTTATGAGTTTATAAGTAATTCAGATGACTCCACACACGCATTGTTTATGAACGCAGCCGATGGACTTGGTATCAATTTGTATGCTCAGGAAAAGTATCGCGAAGCAATTGATTTCCACCTGCAGTCCCTGAATATGAGAAATAAGTTGTATTCACCCGACCACCCCGAATCGAATAATAGTTTGGAAGAATTGGCTAACGCCTATTGTGCGATCAGTGACTATGACAGCGCCTTTACTTGCTATGAGCGCTTTTTCAACTCAAGGCAGCAATTCCTGCAATATGTTTTTTCATTTTCTTCTGAAAACCAGAAGTTGTTGTGGTTGAACTATTATCCGCTTTATATCAAATCTCTTTTCTCAACGGCGTTGGCTCAACAAACACCGGAATACAGGAGACTCACCGCCGAAACCATCCTAAAATGCAAATCAATAGTTGTGGATGTTATGCTTTCGGAAAAAAAATCAATTCTGGGAACCAATGACCATGACATTCTGGCCAACATCGACTTGCTCCAGGCTTTGCGCACAGAAGCCGCAAACCTTTACTTAGCCGATCTTTCCAAAGGCGATCAGGCGCATTCTAAGAGGTTTAATGAGCTTATCGCGGAAATTGAACAAATTGAGGCAGTGCTAAGTGAAAAAAGTCAGGTATTTAGAGCCGATTATATCACTAGGAATTTTAGGGTTAAAGATGTCTGTGCTGCTCTTGGCAGAGAAGAAGTATTGTGGGAGTATATCAAATACGAGCCGTATAATCATTCCATTCCGGGAAACCATAATGAACGAATTGGCCCGCCTCGTTATCTGGCGATTCGCCTGGATGCGATGGGTGATATTTCCCTCTATGATCTTGGAGAAGCCCAGGAGATTGACAGCTTAATCATGCTTGCCAGGGATAAGATTGACATTTCCTATGCATATCTGTTTTCTTCCAATGTCGCTGTATATGAGCAAGAGCTATCTGAGTTGACTAATGTGCTATATCGTCGGTTAGTACAACCAATTCGGGAACATTTCCCCAACGATTCTGTCCTGTTTATCTCTCCTGATGATATGCTGTGCTTACTGCCGTTTGAAATTCTATTTGACGGAACGGGGCGCTATTTTATTGAGGATCACAGTGTTTGTTACCTGGGATCAGGCCGGGAATTACTTCATAATAAAACATCCACGACAACCGACAATATAGCCTATGTATTTTCTGATCCCAACTTCAATAGTTCCTTTTTGGATGCGGCAGAGGAGTTACCGATAGCCAAGAATCAAGCTGGTGCCGACATTTGGGAAGATGAACTGACGTTTCTCCGTTCAGGTTCTTGCCTTTCGTCAGAGTACCAACAACTCAAATACAGCCGGCAGGAATCTGACGCTATTATTAATGCCATTGAGAATAGTACTTCCATTGCTACCAGAGAATTTGTCGGTTCGGCTGCCAACGAATCGAATATTAAGAGTATTCAGAAGCCGCCATATATTTTACACATTTCAACACATGGATATTTCTGTGAGACCGATCCGGAAACCGAGGCTTTGGATATTGTCAATCCTCTATTGCGGTCCGGGTTGATAATGAGCGGTGCCAACCGGATAATTAAGGAATCAAAAAATGGGACAGGTTATGATTTCAATGAAGATGGCATTTTGACAGCCCTTGAAGTGTCCCAGTTAAATCTTATGAATACTGAAATAGCCACTCTATCCGCCTGTGAAACCGGAGTAGGACGGGTCTTAGGCAGTGGAGGAGTGCTTGGGCTTTGCCGTTCCTTCCGCCATGCCGGTGTTCGATCATTGATCACCAGTCTATGGAAGGTGCCGGATAAAGAAGCGGCTGAGCTTATGCAGCTGTTTTATACTAATTGGCTTGGCGGAGAATCGAAGCGAGATGCTCTCAGGACTGCATCCCTCACGTTAATGGATAAGGCGAAACAAAAATACGGTGTTGCCCATCCTGTATTATGGAGTGGATTTATCCTAACCGGGAATCCCAAGTAAGAGATATTTAAGGGTTCAATTCTCAATTATCCTGTATTGAATCTTTCGAGCATCTCAATTATAAAGAATTGTAGACAGTTTTTTCAAGACTCTTTCAAGCCGGCCTAAATATGCTGGAGCAGTCTAATATTTAGAACAGAGATATTGTCAGCAATTGAAAGAGTATTATCTATACTGATGTGCAATGAGCCTTGACAAATTTCTAATATGCTGTTAATTATTATACAATAATGCATTACTGTCACCAGGATAGCCTGATTATATGATATCTCCTAGTCGCCTTGTTTATTTAGTGATATTCTGTATCTGTTTGTTGTTTTCAACGGTGTGCTTTGCTTTAGAAGATTTAAATATACGCGCCGAGCAGGATACAGCCTATTTGCCCCTCCGTTATGTTGAAATGAATAGCCACTCTACCGGGGATCTTACAAAAGGCATCGGTCATAGATTCTTTGTCATCCAAAAAGGTCAAGATTCAATTCTTCAGGCAAAAATAATCTCTCTCAGCAACTCAAGTTTTACCTCTGATATGCCAGCGATATCGAACCTTGAGTTTTATCCTTCAAGGCATATAATTGATAACGATGTATTTAATCTTACTATCAACGACTGCCGTCTGTACCGTGATTCTTCCCGGGAATGTGCTGCGCTTGTTGGAGCGGGGTACCGGAATGATTCGGCGTTTTTCTTCAATCTGTGTCCTGATGGTGAGGAAAAGATTGATTTCCTCTATCTCTGCAAGGGAAAAGATACCCTGTACAATAACATCTGGGAACCGCAGATATATTTCAACAAATTAATGGATTATGATTTTGATGGTTTGACAGAGGCCTTTGTCTTTCTTTCATCTAAGCGCGAAATTGGTCCGCGAAGGCTTTTTTGCATTGAATTAGAAACGATGCAAATTGAATGGACGCTGGATGTTGCTAGTCAGTTGTTTAATGATCGCTTGTATAGCTGCGGGGACTCGTCTAATCCCCAAATTATGTTCATTACCGGAAATCCGATGCAGGGCAGATCTGATGATAATTACAGTGATTCGTATGCCTTTATTTCAATAGTCAACTCAAGAGGTGAGATACTTTTTAATAAGATTATTTCAGTTCGTGCTACGAGAAGAGATTTGATCCCGACTGAAGAGGATGGGTACTTTTATTTGATGCACCAGTGTCCCTTAGTATCACCGGACAGCGTTGCTGTTCTGGCTGAGGCTGATAACTTGGAATCTCTTTACCGGGATACCTTGACATTATCCAAAATAAACTCCCGGGGTGAGATTCTCAAATCAGTTACATTGCCTATATACGCATCGACCATATGGTTGCTTCCTTATCAGGATAGACTCCTGAATACACTCTTTGCCGTGGATGATAAGCGGAATGTCATTGCGCTCGATACCGGGCTAAACGTGTTTGCATCGGGCGGACCGGTAAAGATGGGGAATTTCCAGAAAGTTGTATCTATACCGGACTATGGGGAGGTTTTGCATTTTGATGATGGCCTCTATACAAAGGACCTGCAAAAAATTGTTCACTATCCCTTTTTTGCCGAGAACTTTGATGCGGTGATGCTGGATTCCGCGTCAAACACCACAATGCTAGGTTTATCAGATTATAAAACCTTTTCAATAGGATATTTGGAAGAGCGCAATATAATTGAAATGGCTTCAAACTTTTACCACCGAAATCAAAGTTATTTTTTAATGCTTATTTCGGGACTCATTGCTGGACTTTTTACTATTATAATCTACCGATTCCGAGATAAGCAAGTATTGAAACTGATACAGAAGCAGAAGCGGGAACTGGAAGAAACTCATCAGGCTCTTCGTGAAGCACAGCAAACAATAATTGCGCAGGAAAAATATAAACAGGCCAAGGATATTGCCGGCGGTTTCGCTCACGAAATTAGAAATGCTCTTTTCCCTGCTGAGGGTACCCTCAGCATGTTATTGCTCAAGAAAGACATGCTATTGAAGAAACCTGAACTGTTGGAAGAATTCAGCCGGGATGCCAAAGCCGCCGTTGAAAAAGCGATTGATATTACTGAGTTAATATCACAGTTTACAAGGCTTGACTCTCAAAATAATCCTGAACCTGTAGATATTCCCAAAACAATTGGTGAAGTTATTGAAGCGAATAAACTGCGAATTGGCCAGCTGGAAGTATCGGTCCAAACGGAACAGCTTGAGAATCTTCGAGTGATAGCAAATACACAGCAGATATATATAGTCTTCAATAATTTGATTCTAAACAGCCTTGATGCCCTTGAAGATTTCAGTGGTGAGAAGACGATACGAATTACCAGTGAGCAAAGAGGTGATAGGGTTCGGATTTCGTTTGCTGATAGTGGTCCGGGTATACCGCCGGAAGATCACGAAAATGTCTTCAACACGTTCTATTCTACAAAACCTGATAAAGGCACCGGAATTGGTTTGGCTACGGCTAAGAAGATTATAGAAATGTATCACGGGGATATATCAATTGCGGTAGAAGACGGTGTCGGGACCAATTTTGTCATTCATTTGCAGGTAGATACACAGGAGCTGCGCCATGACTGAGACGAAACGGTCAAATGAAAGTATTCTTTTGGTCGATGATGATCCTCAAGTATTAAAAACGCTGGGACTGTTGTTTTCAGAAGAATATAAAACTCGTTGCGTCTCATCTGGGAAAGAAGCAATTGATGCTGTGCGAGAAGACAAAACGATTAATGCCATTGTTATGGATATCAAGATGGCCGGGATGGATGGCGTTGAGGCTGGGCGGGCGATACGAGAATTAAATCCACACTTGCCTATTATTTTTCATACCGGGTATCCGGGCGATTACCGGGAAGATGAAATTGATGCCAATGAAAAGCCGTTTGATTATATTCAAAAGGGCAAATCGCTGACAAGGCTGATGCGTTCTGTCAAAAACGCGGTTGAATTATACGCAGCCAAGACCGGAATGATTTCTTTCTCTGATAGGGCAGAAGTGCGCTTTGGCATGATTGGCCGTTCGAAAGTTATGCAGAATGTATTCATGGCGATTCAAAAGGCTTCTAATTCTGACACCAAAGTCATGATTCTGGGGGAGACCGGCACTGGCAAAGAACTGGTTGCAAGGGCGATTCACAATAACAGCTCCCGCCGTGAGAAAAGTCTGGCGATTTTTAACTGTAATCATAAGAATCCTGAACTCGTGGAATCGGAATTGTTCGGACATGTCAAAGGCGCCTTCACCGATGCCAAGAGAGATCAGATAGGACTGTTTGAGTATGCCAATGAAGGAACTGTCTTTTTAGACGAAATTGGTGATTTGGATATAACCACACAGGCCAAGCTGCTGCGAGTACTGGAAACGGGAGAGTACCAGCCGATTGGGCACCCTGAAGTTATTACAACCAATGTGAGATTGGTGTGCGCGACACATAGAGATTTAGAGCAGTTGGTCAAAGAGGATAAATTCCGACAAGACCTTTATTACAGGCTCAAGGGAATTGTTATCCCTTTACCTCCGCTGCGCTTACACCGCGAGGATATTCCTCACCTTGTGAGCAGTTTCCTGGAAAAATGTACTATTCAAAAGGGACTTCAACCAAAAGTATTTGATTCGGGTGCAACGAATGTCCTGATGGAATACGACTGGCCCGGAAACGTGCGCCAGTTGTTGGATACCGTTGAATCGCTGGTAGCTCTCTCTGATTCCGGATTGATTCTTGAATCGGATGTATCAACGTACTTGTCAGACTATGAACCGTTTCCTGGAAATAAAGACCTTAGATTAACTGACCGCATGAAAGAAATCGAACGAACGCTTATTTTAGAGGCGCTGACAGTTACTAATTACCATATCAGCGAAGCCGCAAGGGTACTCGGAATTGAACGCGCAACCTTCAGTAAAAAGATAAAAAGTCATGGAATAGATATTACCAGCCTTAAATCTGGTAATTAAAATCTCTACTTTTCCTTTTGTGTGTGATTGTAACCCCCGAAATTAAAAGAACTGTGTGATAAATTCACGCAAGCGATCCTCATCTGCTAAGCCACCCAATTAATCCCGAAGTCCTGCAATAGCTTATGCGATAATCTTGTCAGCTGTACACATTGGTACCATTCTTGCTATAAGAATAACTGACAACTTATGGTTCTATGTTGTCGGATGCAACAGAAGTTTCTATCGATGTTTTCAACATCGCCGGACAGAGAGTGAACGTGCTGATGTCTGAATACCAAGAAGATGGTCAGCATCCGGTTACCTGGGATAGCAAAGATAGTTTTGGCCAGTCAGTAGCCAGCGGTATTTATTTCTACCGGATTACAGATGGTGAATATAGTGATACGAGGAAAATGGTTCTTCTGAAATAGTATCAAGAATTGAGGGGGATAACAAGTCTCGATCAATGAATCATTGGTTGAGCACATAGGCCCGGTAAGGATCGTGCTCTCCTTGCCGGGTCGCTTAATGTCTGTTATGTATAACCAAAGATTCCAATCCGGCTAAACTTATATTAATCCCTATTGATTAGGGGTTTTTCCGGAGTTGGCTCAAGCGGATGCGTGCGTCAGTAATAAGTTCATGGTCGTCCGGAGCATTTTCCCAGACTTCAAGGAAGTATTCATACTGAGCAATAGCCATTTCGTCAAGATTGCTGTTTTGGTAGGCAAGCCCAAGATAATAGTGCGCCTGAACATCCCAAATAGACCAGAGGGCGCGGTCGGCATCATAAACCCTTAGTATCTCATTATAGATTTGTATTGCCTTATCATATTCGTCCGCTAGTATATATGTCTGTCCCAGCATTATCCCGGAAGCAAAATAGTCCTGTCTATTTTCATCAGCCGTGATTTTCATAGTTTGAGAAAACTGCTGGATTGCTTCATCATAGTTTTTATCATAAAATGCCAGACAGCCTTTGGCATACCCAAGAAACGATTTCCCTTTCTTTTGAATAATCTTATCCGATTCAAGTTTTTGCAGGACCTCTTCAGCAATTTGCCTTCTGCCTGATTCAAGCGCAAACTGGATGCGATAACCATTCAAAAAGATGGTTCCCTTATTAGTAGTATCGTTCACTTCAGCATTTAGTAATTCGAAGGCCGCATTAATATCTCCCTGTTCTCGTAAAATAACAGCTTTATAAAGAGAATAGTAATGCGTCCAAGATTTGGCCGATTTGTCGGCCTTTTGATTGGCAATGATATCATCAATCATCTTCATCGCCTGATTCAACTTGTAAGGACGGCTGTAGCAAGCTAAAATGAGCAGGTTTGACCAACTCTGGATTTTAGATTCGGAACCAAGGTTCTTAGCAACTGATAAACAGCTGTCGGCCTTATTGTATTCGCCTTTGAAGAGATACATAATGCCTAGCTTCTGCCATGAGTCATAAAAGGTCGGCTTTATCTGAAGAGCGGTGCGATATGAGTCTATTGACTCATCAAGCATCCCCATCTTGGCGTATATCTCTCCCCGGGAATCATATGGATTTGCTTCGTTGGGAGCTATTTCAATATATTTATTTATGGCCCACAGCGAACGCTGGAAATCTCCAATTTGGTTATAACTGTATGCCATTTGGTTATATGTCAATTTGGACAGCGGATCGATTTCGATCGTTTTCTTATAGTATTCAATAGCGCGTTCAGTTTTTCTCTGCTTGAAATAATAGTTGCCAATAAGCATATACCCCTGTTTTTCATCGGGGAATCTTTTTATTAGAGCCTCTAGTTCCGCAATTGCCTCTTCATGCTCACCCTTATAGCCAGCCGCTCGACTGCGGATATAATGCTGACCTTTTTGAGAAGCATTATCAATGTACTGGACAGCCTTATCGATATTTTCGGAGCTTTTATCCAGTTCGGACAGATAATAATAGGCCATAGCGATTGTTGAATCCAATTCCAAAGCGGCACGAAACGCATCAGCGGCATCAGCTTTGTATAATTTGTTATTGTTACTGACACCATCGAGAAAATAGGCGTAGGCTTCGGGAGAATTAGTTGTTACTTCCGCAACCATTCTATCCGGTTCATCAAGAGCCGCCTGAGGAAGGATTAAATCCTGTTTGACTTCAATTGTGAGCTTATCCACCAAGGAGAAAATACTCTCAATAGAATCGCTCGAAACCCTCTGAGTAGCAACTGTATTTCCGGTAGATACATCGATCAATTGAGAAACAATTACCATTTCCGGCTCATCTTGAATGATGCTTCCGGTTAACAGCCATTTGGCATTCGCTCTTTGGGCAATTTCAGTACTAATTTCGGGATCAATCTGGCATTCTTCGGGAAGCCCCATAGACCTAAGCAAATCATACACTCGCTGACTAGAAACAACCTGTAAATAGTGAGATTCGGCCAGGTCAGTTATCAATAAATTAGAGACAGCTTCACCCATTCTATTGGCGGTATCAACTTCGGCAAGGTTGGCAAAACAAGCAATAACAAGTCGGTTTTCAGAAGCGATTGCGGTATCGTCGGGATGAATCTCTATTTTCCACGGTTTCAGAATAAGTACTAATAATACAATAGCCGCAACGGGAATAAGGGTGGACCAGATTCTGGCCGGCTTGGGTTTTTCTTTTACTTTTGCTTCTTCCGCCTGTTCGGCGTCATTTATAATACTCCTGATTTCTGGACTTTGGAGAATATGCCGGGAAGCATTATGCGTTTCCGCGATAGCTTCAAAACAAGCTTCGCAGTCAAACATATGAAGCTCAAACTCCTGCCGGTCTTTTTCATTGAGTAAACCCAGTTCATAGCCGTGGCGCATTTCTTTGAATCTTTTATCAGTGCAATGATTCACCGCTAAATATCTCCCTTATCGAGACAGAGCTTGAGAAGGGATCTGGCTCGTGACAGAATTGAATAAAAATTGGCTGTAGTTATAGTCATCTTGTTGCAAATTTCATTCGGTTTGAACCCGTGAAAATGATTAATTAAAATCCGGGCATATCTTGGGTTTGCCTTGATGATTTTCTTAATGCATTCTTTGAGTTGAGGTTCCAATACCGGATCAGGAGTCCAGGAGGCTGAGAACAATTCAATCTTGTCGGTGACAAGCATTTTCTCACCCCGGCGAGCAGTGGTTCTGTAATAATGCAAAATCTTATTTGACAAGACTTTATACGCCCAAGGCGTATATCCCATCGGTGGGGTCGCCTCCCTGTATTTAGAAAATACTGTCATCAAAGCATCCTGAGCAATTTCCTGCGCATCTTGGCCGTCCCACACTCTTTTTTGCGCAATTACTTGAAATCTTGCAGTTAGAGCCTTGAATAGCTCATCTTCCGCCGATTTTTCACGCTTTAGGGCGCTTTGAAACAATGATTCAATATGCAATTTGGCCACACTTTTTTCCATGTAAGTAGATAAAGATACATTTGGAAGAGGCATAACGCAAAGTATTATTCTCTGACATTAATAGTTCTGAACTAAGTCTTGCTTTTCGAGGTGTTTTCAATGTCCTGTCTCCCGGATATATTCGTGAAATCATATCCGGTGGGGTTTTGAAATACTCGCAAATCAAACAACGGAATCGTAGCAATCAGGTGATCAAACACGTCAGCCTGAATAGCTTCATAGTTAACCCAATCCTGATCATTGCTGAACACGTAAATTTCGAGTGGAAGCCCATTGTCACACGGCGCCAATTGCCGCACCAAAAAGGTCATTTTCTGATGAATCTTAGGGTGGTTTTTCAGATAGGCTATTATATAGGCTCGCAGGGTACCGATGTTGGTCATGCGGCGACCATTGACAAGGTTTGACAAATCGGCTTCAAGAGCATTATTAAATTCATTCAGCTCGTTTTGCTTGGAAGCAATATATTCAGAGATATGCTGAATCTTTGTAAAGCGAGACAGCATTTCCTCATCGCAGAATTTAATCGAGCTCATATCTATATTTATAGAGCGCTTAATGCGGCGACCGCCCGAATCTGACATGCCCCGCCAGTTTTTAAATGAACCGGAAATTAAGGAATAGGCCGGAATTGAAGAAATAGTTTTGTCCCAGTTTTGGATTATTACGGTATGCAGTGTGATATCTATAACATCACCGTCAGCGCCATATTGCGGGACCTCAATCCAATCTCCGATTTGTACCATATTATTGGTTGATAATTGGATGCCGGCGACAAGCCCCAAAATAGAATCTTTGAATACTAACATAAAAACGGCTGTCATAGCACCAAAGCCGGTCAATAGTGCCCAGGGCTGCTGCCCCATTAACGTAGCCAGTGCTATAATTGCTATAAATATGAACACAATAATCTTAATGACCTGTACATAGCTTTTTATCGGGCGCTGTTTGGACATCTCAAAATTGCGGTAAATGGCTACTATCGCATTTAGGAAGGCATTGAACGCAGACAATCCGGCAAAAGCCATATAGACAAATGAAAACCGTTGTAGGTAGATTCCTATCTCATTAAACATTTCAGAACAAAAGTATATCACTAACGCTGGTGCAATATGTGACAGGCGGGAAAAGACTTTATGCTCAAGCAGGATATCATCCCATTTGGCTTTACTCTTTTTGACTACAAAGGCTATCACCTTCAGGATTAGCTTTTTGGCGATCAGGTTGGAAAAAAAAGATAGTAAGAGTACACCAAGAGATAGAATTACCCACCCTGCAATTTCTGCCGGAAAAGTACTAATACCGTATCCTGTTAACCAATTTTGAATATTATTCAGCATAGTTTTATATTGCCTTGCACAAAATTGTTTTTCTATTTTCCAGTAGACTGAAATACATATTACATTGTAGAAATTTCAGGAGTTAAACGCAATAACCTTATTTGACAAACATTGGGAATAAGCAACCAGGCGTTTTACAAGTATCGTATTATTATGAAATCAATCTTTGAGTGACAATTCTGGAGGCGGGTGAATGAAATGGCTGATTACGGTTGGGGTTTTTATTGTATTAACAGGCATGCTTATCAGCACGGCTACAGCTAAAGAAACCGGATCAGAATCACCAGAGAGTGATTCTGTCGCTGTTCGAAATCCTGAAGCGCCAAGACACAGTTTAGGTGAAGTGCTGTTGGATATCCCCAGTTTTATCATAAAGACTCCAGTTTATATTGTTAAGGGGGTTACCAACGGCATAATTCACGGCGTCTTTGAATCTCCCGTTAAAAGATTTTTGAACTTCGGCAATCCCTATAGCTTGTTTTATATTAACGCAGGATACGGCTCAAACAAAGGCATCAGTACCGGAACCGGATTCGGGCTGTATCATTTATTTGTCCCCGAGGATAAACTGAAACTTGATTGGTATTACTCTACAAAAAACTACCAGAGCTATCGATTGAAGTACACGGGAACTAATATGCTAATACGGTCCGGCCGCTTAACCTTAGTGGGTGAGTACAAAAACCGACCTCGCGAAAGCTATTACGGCCCCGGTAATAATTCTCAAGAGAATCATGCTTGCAACTATACGTTGGAACGAACTCGGATTGTTGGAGATTTTGCGTTTCCGGTAAATTCTTATGTGACACTACGATTTATGACAGGTTTTACCGCAATTAATATCTTCGATGGTCAACAAGATGATTCTGAAGGACGGATTGATAGCATCGCTGCAAAGTTTAGTCTTCCCGATACCTATTTTAGTTCTTCCCGAGTGGTCACTCTGGGGATAGGGATTGAAAAGGACTGGCGCGATACAGCAGGCCAGCCATCCCGGGGCGGACGATATTCGTTAATCACTTCATATAATAAAGGCGTTGGTCGATCGAATAATTTGAGCTTTTTCGTTACTAAATTCGACGGCTCCTATTTTATAAATCTGTTCAGAAAACGTATCCTGGCGGTTCGTTTTATTGCTCAGTCGGTTGATAACACTAAAGAAGATATTATTCCGTTTTACCATCTTAGTAAACTTGGCGGGCGAGATGACCTGCGAGGTTATCGCGGTCATCGATTTGTGGACAAAGATATGGCTATGGTATCGATTGAATATCGTTATCCGCTTTGGAAGGCAATTGATGCTTTTCTTTTTCTCGATGAAGGACGAGTCTTTGATGATATTGGGGATGATTTGACTTTAGAGCACTGGAGTGAGAGTTATGGTTTAGGTATGAGAATCTGGACAGAGCATGCTATTGTTCTTAAAACTCAGATTGCATTTGGTGGTTATGAACCAAGATTATACTTTGAGATGGGAGCCAATTGGTAATGAAAAGGGTTTTCCCAATAATAAACCTGATTTGTCTTGGTCTGTTCCTGCTCATGGTCTCGGCTTGCGGAAAAAGAACCGCCTACACCCCAGACCAACCGTACTGGAAAGATAATGACACGGTCAGTATTACCGAACCGGTCAAACGCTCACCGTCGTTGATTTGGCAGCTTACTGAGCGTACTACTTTTCGTCAGGCTGAGCAATTACTCGACTTGAATCGTTCACTGGGCAAGATTTCCGGCAACCCGAAACAGTCCTGGAATATAAACAGTTACGACGAAGTGCCCAATTCATCGTGGTTTACCAATCGTCATGGACTTCACGGGATGGACACTGAAGCGCTACAAGCGGGGATGGCTGTTACCAGTGGGCCGGATACGACTGGCAAATGGACTGTCTTTCGGCCCAAAGTGGGAGGTGTAACCGCAGGATTCTGGATAAAAGATGCCAAAGGTGATGCTTACATACTCAAATTCGATCCTCCGAACAATCCTGAAATGGCTACGGGCTCGGCAGCCATTACCGGACGTTTATTGTATGCCTGTGGATATAATGTACCTCAGGAAACAATCACATCCTTTCACCCGGATGATTTGGTTATAAAAGAAGGCGTTACGTATAAAGAAGATGGCAGAAAATATCCGTTTACTCGTGAAAAACTATTTGAAATCCTGGAAAAAGCTTACCATAACGAGGACGGTACGATCCGCTGTCTGGCTTCGCTGGCTCTTCCGAATATCAAGGGGCCATTTAGTTTCTCCGGAGTTAGAAAAGACGATCCGAATGATTGGTGCCGTCATGAACACCGTCGAGAATTGCGGGCCTTATATGTCTTTTGCTCATTTGTAAACCATTGGGACATTAAAGACGAAAACAGCATGGATATTTTCGCTGATGAAAATGGAAGTCGTTTCATAAAACATCATTTACTTGATTTTGGTTCAACGATGGGCTCAGCCGGCCACGGCTCGCAATCTCCTCGGTCAGGTTACGCCAATTCCTTTGATTTGCGGGATGCGATAGTTTCGTTCTTCACTCTGGGATTAAAAAAATGGCAATGGGAAGAGGCTAAACCGTATCAATATCCATCTATCGGTTACTTTGAATCAGAGATATTCCATCCGGCCAAGTGGGATCCGATCTATCCCATCCCGGCCTTTGAAAATATGACCAATCGCGATGCCTATTGGGCCGCCAAAATAGTAATGAGGTTCAGTGATGAGGATTTGCGGGTTTTGATTGAGGTCGGTCGATATTCCAATCCTGAGGCGCGCGAGTACCTGTTCCAAACTCTTAAAGCACGGCGTGATAAAATTGGAAAACACTGGTTTTCTAAGGTCAATCCGCTTGATGAGTTTCAGCTTATTGTTCGAGAAAAAGCGTTGACGATTTCATTTACGGATTTACTTAGAAAGTACGGTTTTGATAAAAGCAAGTCTGTGAGCTACCGCTATGACCTTCAACATATGGGGAAGAAAATCGTTTCGGGAGAGGCTAATGCAACCCCCGAGATAAACATTACTCATGTCGAGCGCAATCTGCTTATCAAGGCGTTTCAAGAAGCTAATCAGGATTCACCTGATAGAAATTTGTTTAAAATCTCAATCCGCACCACTCGGGACAAAGAAAAGAACTCCAGACCGGTACACCTCTGGTTATGGTTTCACCCCGAGGATTCCCGGATACAAATAGTTGGTATTGAACATGTGGACTAAAAAACAAATGCGATTTGTTGTCAAAGCCGTAGCGGTTGTTTCAGTCGTTATACTGTCAGCCGGTTTGGTTTTTGCCGGTCCCAAAGATCCCGTCACCGGAAAAAGGTTTATTCAACTGAGAGACGCCCAAAATACACCACTGCAGAGTCATCTCGAAGCGATTTTCCCAGAGAGTGGTGGCTATTTTATTACAGGACCGTTGGATATTTTCTTCACGGGGCCGAGTGATGCCGAACAGCTCTATCATTCAACGAGGATTATATGTCCAACTTTAGAGGCTTTTGAAAATTGCCTGTTCCGATTGCAACAAGACACTATTATTACCATTGAAAACTCCACTATGTACCTGCATCAAAGTCGTATGGATTTTCCTGTAGGGTATCGTGGAGCACTGGCCAATATCCATTTCAAGGGTCGGAAGCATACGATTCAGTTCAATACGATTCAACAGACCCGCTGGCTAATCTGGGTTAAAGGTATCTTGGCTGGTAAAGACAATACTATAGCTGTCATGCCGCTGGAAGCATATTCTCGTGAGGTCTCGGATCATCTCTATGGGACTGATAGAAGATGGGATGATTTACCCACTAAGAATGCTATCGACTTTGGGTTGTTCGATACACTTGATATTTATCGTGAAGCTCCCGAGTATACAATCTCAGGATATAAGAATTACAAAGATTTCCTAAAACGACATCGAGCGGCATACACAAAATTCGCTAAAGGACTTGTGGCTTTTATTCCGTCCGATTCATTGCTGAGGCAAATGAAAAAGAAAGCTCCCCGAAAAGCTTATCCAAACAAAGAGTATCGTATGCTGCAGATGGAATATTTAAAATTCCTTGTGCGCGGGGGAGATGTATCTTCTTTGAACACGCTCACCAAAGACATCTTCGATACTCTGCAAAGTGGAGAGTATTTCTTTGCCGTCGGCGTTTCGGGTAAGGTCCGTTTCGGGCGTGAGCTTATGCGCGAAGAAGTCGCGGAAATAGAATTGAAGACAGGAAAAAAGGTGCCGAGAGCGAACCATGCCTTTTTATTTCCCGGCGAACCGTTGTTGACAGCAGGCGCCTTTTTTATTGAGCGGGATTCTGTTTCATTTTTGACCGAAGTTACCGCCGGCTCGGGGCATTACTTTTATAGCAACCTCACCAAATCGATTCGGACCGATATCGCGGAATTATCCAATCAGTATGTTTTAACTCTTGGGCATTTTTTTAATGCGCTCGATCGCCTGAGTATTGAGTATAATGACGTACTGGTGAGGAAATATTAACGATAGACGATGGGGATTTATTCTACTTTGAAAATACTCCAGCCTTTAGTGGCGACTCTAATTATTTTACTATGCGGTTTACCTTCCCTCTGTTTGGGCGGCGATGATTATTTATCAGGCGGAGAAATTACGATTATTGGAACCGGCTCGGCTGCGGTTGGAGTTCTGGGGCATATCGTTTATCAAATAGACGTCGAGGATAAATCAAGAATTAAAGGACCGTTACCGCAAGAGTTATCTTTTCACAAATTTATTGCGGGTAATTATGTACCCGGCCGAACTAATATTTTAGACAATAAAACCGGCTCGGCGATAACTCCAATACTATTCGGGTCAGCTCTATTGGGAGCCGATTTAACGTGGCCGGTTGCTGATAAAAATAAAAATGCCGCTCAGGATATATATTTGTTCTTCTCCGGCTTAATTGCTACCAAAGGTATCACCGATTTTACTAAAGGTATGATACGGCGCCCGAGACCGTTTACTATGATGGCTGATTCGGCGGTAGCGGAGTCAGATAAAAACTATAAATACATGCGAACTTCTTTTTTCTCAGGGCATTCATCCAGCGCGTTTTTCTCAGCGTCATTTCTAAATCTTCGTATTCGTTCCATTATGCGAAACAGGCTTTCAGGTGATGAATACCGGAATTGGCGTTGGGCGCCTCCGACACTGTTTTTTGGATGGGCAACATATGTCGCATGGAGTCGGGTTCACGCCTATCAGCATTATCCTTCCGATGTCGCCGTCGGCGCATTAGTGGGATATCTGGTTAGCGAACTGTTTTATTCCTGGGCACGGCATGAGAATAAAACCGGAGCTACAGCGGTCTTTAACGCTCCGATGTTACAATTCAGTTTTAGATTTTAAAAGAAAGGCGGATGATATCCGCCTTATGAAAATTCTTAATATAACCTATCGTATTAAACAAAAGTCTTGATAATCTCTTTATGCAGGCCCTGAAGCTCTCCGTATGCTTTATTAATCTCATCAATTTTTTCTTGAAGTTTCTCCATCAACTGTTTCTTTTCGATACCATTGCGGAGAATAATCAGTATGTCATCGTTGTCCCACGGCTTTTCAATATATTGAAACAGCCCGATATCATTTATTGCCTTGATGGCGTTTTCCTTATCGGCGTATCCGGTGAGAATAACGCGCGGTACCTCGGGTTGTAAATCCCTGACTTTCGCCAAAAATGAGAGACCATCCATTTCCGGCATCAAGTAGTCTGAAATCACCATATCTACAGAATTAGCCCTAATGAATTCCAGTGCTTCTTTGGCTGATAGAAATATCTTGACATCATAGTTAGTTTCTAGATTTAAAAATGCGTTTAGACTGGTGAGTACCATTTCCTCATCATCAACGATAATGACGGTACTTTTTTCTCCGGTATCTGCCATTTCTGTCTCCATTATCCCGTTTTTCGTAAAAGAGTCTTCAGCTGCTGAAACGCAATAGGGCAAGAATTGTTTCAGCAACAGTTCCGATTCTTATAGACTATAATCAAAAGGACAATTTATTCCCAGTTTATTTTACACCCTTCAAATTGACAAATCTGAAGGGGTTCCAATTGAGGTTAAGCTATTTACTTATGACACGCCCCATCAGACCTCGAAGTCTGTTAGCCATAGCTTTTAAGACTCCTTGAGTTATCTTGACGTTATCGGCCAATAGGTCTATAAAATCATCGCGGTCAATTCGCAAGAGCCGACTGTCATCAATTGCCGTGGCGGTAACTACTCGGGGCGCTTCGTCAAAGAGCGCCCAAGTTCCGAAGGCTTCTTTCGAACCGGCCGTAGTGATTTCCTGATTATCCTGATGTAACCGGACAGACCCATCCAGAACCAAATACAAGGCATCTGAAGGATCATTCTGCTGATATACGGTGTCATCTTTCTCGAAATTTATCTCATCGGTAATGGCGGCCAAATGTGCCAGATGCTCCGTCGGGACTTCTGAAAAGATATCGACGTTCTGAAGAAAAATCACTTTTTCAATAATCGTCGGCATAGAGTAATCTCCGTTTAGTATTTTTTATTCGCAAGAACAAGTTCAGCCGTTTCTTTCACTATCGGGCAATCATCAGATAGCGCCTTGGATACCAGTTTTTTGAGATTTTCAGATTCAATGCCGGGGGTGTCATATATGGCGCAGGCTTTCAACCAGGTATCAGATCCTTCTATAAGTAACGTAAGCGCTTCTTCTTTAGTTTGCAGCGTGAAATTAAACAATCGTTCACCTTGTCTGGCGGCATATTCAGTTCCACTATCATCAAAAATCGGGGCTAACAATTTTTTGATATCTCCCTGCAGTAAATTATCCAGAAACTCTATCGCATTGGCTCGAAGTGTGTTTTTGTTGCTAACCAAGCCGAGATAGGCATTATAAATATCCTGTGGCGGGTAAGTCAGACCGAGCAGACGAAAGATGAGTTCAAGATTGTTGTCCTGCTTTTCTATCAAGGCTTGAGCGAGTAACCGTCCGCTCGGGGTGTCAGAATTTCGGTGCAGCTGCAGGGCACGTAAGACCTCATAGTATGTTTTCGTCTCATTTATTAATGCCCGATTAATTTTCTCATTTGTGAAATCCAATTCTGGATATGATGTGCGCAGTTTATTTAAGGCCTTTATAACAACCTGTTTTATTCCGGGTAATTCCTCACCGATCCATTGTGTGAGCAGATCGACTGATTGTTGGTTCGGCAACCCGATTAATACACGAGGGATACTTTGCCTGACTATTAAACTGACATTGATGTCGCGAATATATTTATCTAATAGGGAATATACTTGCTCACCATATAATACCAGTGCCTCTCGGGCGTAGGAGCGATATTTACGATCACCGAGCTTTTCAATCAGCCAGGGGAGATGTTCTGATTCTTTTAGTTTTCCCAGACTAATTATTGTCTGGCGAACTACACTTTGTGATGTGTCGTGCATTAACAATTGCAATGTCGAACGTAGGCTGGGCCGGTTAAAGGTGCCAAAGGCTCCCGCCAGTTGGACGCGGCAGGCTATACCCAACTCGCCGTCGATGTCCAACATAGATTTGATAATCGGTTCTGTAATCAATTGTTTTTCATCATCATTGCCGTATCGAGATATACATCCAACCGCCGCCGAGCGAATAAGCGCATTCTCATCAGCCAAATACCTGTCTAGTATCAATAATCTGTCTTCGTCAGAATTCTCACAAAGGGTTGCGATTGCCTCAAGACGCACAACCGGATCGGAATCTTCGATATGGCGTGCTATATTAGGGATAAACTCTTTAGTATTCTGCTTTCGGAGAACGGATATGGCTCTGCGGCGAACCTCAAAAGAATTACTCTCCAATAGCTTTAAGGCCGGTTCAATTAGCCGTTTATCTGTGACCGAACTAAGCATATCCAGGGAATAAATAATCTCCCGTTCGTTTTTGGTGTGCAAAGACGCAATTAGTGTTTTTATCGCATGACCATCTGCA
Source organism: Candidatus Zixiibacteriota bacterium (assembly GCA_023138975.1). Classification (GTDB taxonomy): domain Bacteria; phylum Zixibacteria; class MSB-5A5; order GN15; family JAAZOE01; genus JAGLON01. Next base: position 9,876 of record JAGLON010000018.1, on the reverse strand, counting down.
ATATTTATATCAAGCGAGCTAAAGTCGATCGTGCGTTTTTTCAACGCCAGGCGGAAGGCATTGATGTATTCCTTGCGCATGAGAAGAGTCATACCCAGCCACACTGAAACAAGAACTATCACAACAATGCTTATTTGACGAATGGAAAGTTCCAGTACCATTGTGCAGAACAATAGCATCGCTCCAGCCACACCCCGAAACCAGCGATCGACAAACATGTCAATAAAAATTTTGGTACGTTTCTTAATTTCCAGTGGAACGGGTAGAAATAGTAATTCCCGACCTGTTTTATCGAGGCTGTACTTCAGGCTTCCATCGGCTCCTCGAAGTAAAACAACGGCAAGTAGCCCCGGAACAAAAAGCATACTAATAGAACCCAGGATCAGCGCTGCCGGCAATAAAGTGATAACTCCGCTGACGCCCATCACCCGAATGAACCGATAGGTTAAAAGCAATTGCAAAAACAATGATACCAGAGATAAACGCCCATAAAAATGCCCCAGGAAAGTGGTTAACTCCCCGGTTGTCGGAAAGGCATTTTTTGATACAACCTTAAACTGATAATCAACAAAGGATGCCACCATCATTGTCATAGCAATGATACCGACAATAAGCATCAGATGCCGGGATTTTTTTATTGTTCCGAATATTCGCCCCAGAGATTCCTTCTTCTCTTTTATTTGTCTCTGGTGCCGGGGCTTTTCGATTGGTGGTTTAATACGCCAAATTACATTAACCAGGACTATTGATAACACTAAGATGCCGATGCAAATAAATAACAGATCCGGAGTTGAAACCCCAAAATTAGTTACGATAAACCCGGTTACTTCCCCGCCGGTGAAGGCCCCAATAATTCCTCCGAGCCCGAGTAAGACGAAAATTCTTTTGGCCTGAGTAGCATTATATACCGCATTGGCTAACAGCCAAAACTGTGATGTAGCCAATGCTCCATAAATACTCACCCATGTATAAAACGTATAATAAACCCACGGCTCATCATATTGAATTAGCCATCGGAGCATGAATAGATTTGTAATCAGAATTCCGGTAGTAATACTTATAAGTTTGTTTAGTCGCAATGAGCGGCTGGCTTTATTGTATAAAGTGACGACAGGAACGGTAACTAAAGCTGTAATGATAAAAACAACTGGCAGTTGAGTAGGATCAACCTTAACCAGGAATAAACTATCACGGGCCGGTTTGAGGAAATAATAGGCCACCAGAAGGAGATAGTAACTGGTGAACATGAGCACCGTTAAAAGAATTTCTCCTTTGCGGACATCTATTAAAGAACCGAATAGCTTTTTTATCATTATTATTATTAACCAATCAGGTTATTTGCTCTGACTATTATTGGCTTTTTTCTCTTCCAGTAGCTTGTCCAGTTTTGTCGGTAAAATAATTGAAAAGGTTGTGCCTTCATTTATCCGACTGGATACTTTAATTTCACCCATGTGATCTTTAATTATTTGATAGCAAATCGAAAGTCCCAAACCGGTTCCGACTCCAACCCCTTTGGTCGTATAGCCGGGATCAAAAATACGGCCGATGTTTTCCTCAGATATTCCGGGACCCCGGTCAATGATTGTAATAAATACATGCTCATCTTGCAACTTAGTGATTATCGTTATTTCGCCTTTGCCCCCCATTGCCTGGCAGGCATTAACCAAAAGATTCAGGAAAACCTGATTTAGCTGTCCTGGAAAACAGGGGATATCCGGAATATTACCGTAATTTTTTAATACGGTAATGCCATGCTTGGTTTCATGGCGAATCAATGCCAGGGTATCATCAAGTCCCTCATGAATATTAACCCTTTTTAACTCGGCTTCATCAAGTCGAGCGAAACTCCTTAATTTCTTCACAATAGAAGAAACTCGTTCAACGCCTGAGGTTATTACTTTATTTGCATCATCTATGACACTGAGATATTTATTGATTTCCTTTTTTGAGCAATACTCTTCTTCAGAAGCGCTGTCTTCCAAGACCCCATGTATTTTACTAACGGCACGTTCCAAAGTGTTATGCATGCTGCCAACGGCTCCTATGGGTGTATTAATCTCATGGGCGACTCCGGCCACAAGATTACCGAGCGAGGCCATTTTTTCCGATTGAATGAGCTGTGTCTGTGTTGTTCTCAGTTTGTAATGCGCCTGTTCTAATTGAGTGTGAGCTTTTTTTAACTCTTCCGCCTTATTAAGCTGCTTGGCTTGATACTGGAGTTCGGTCTCAAGTAATTTCTGTTTCATTTCCTGCTCTTTAGAATGTCTCTCTTGCTCAATCGTTTTTTGTGATAACTCTTTGACTTCAATCAGCTTGTTTCTTAGTGCTATACTTTTGCGGGCAAAATCACGGGCCAGATGAATCGACATGAAAACCAGCATACCCAGAATGCCGAGCATATACGGTTGATGAATTCCCCACCAGTTTGGGATTATCTGTGTTTCAGCCAAAATCTGTATTGCTGAACCAATGGTAAATAATAAATACCCGACACCAATTAGCACCGCGCCTCGTTTATGGCAAAAAATAGCGCATGTGAGCAGGTAGATGCCAATGCACATTGAAAAAAAGGCCGCGACATAGTAGTAGTTAAGCGGAAAATACCATGACATTAAACTCATACAAACACCGGCGACCCCAAGAATCCAGAATGATTTTGGAGTTTGGTAATAGAAAAATGTGAACAGCATTCTTAAACCGGATATGGAAACGACAATAAGCGAGATTTTAAAAGCAATAAAATAAAAAGAGTACATCCCCAGCGATGACTCAAATGTCAGCTGAAACGGGCAATAAGATAAACCAGCAAATCCAATTGTCAGGATCGAAAAATACAAGTTCTCACGTCTGCCTGGATAAAATACAAACAGCAGAAAGTGAATCAGGGCGAAAGATAACGAGACGGTTGTGAAGAATATCTGATGCGACTTGACCAAGGTTATAATTTTCTGTACTTGTTCAATAACCGGTTGAGCTTTTCCTATGGAAATTGTAAACCCATTTGCTTTATCATTTTTGAGAAAATGGGATGCTCTTCCGGCAGAATGACGAATTGCGATAACATGTGGGGAACTCTCGGAGAACTCGAAAATCTCAGGTTTACTATGGCTGGCGTGGATTGAAATTATGTCATCATCGTTTTCTATAAATTCGCCGTAACGGGCAATTAATTTGCCATCTACATATATTTCGGTGGCCCCGACTTGGAGGGCCAATAGTGCCATAGGAATGTTGAGATAATTAGAGTCAACTTCAAGGTGCTTTCTGAACCACCCAGTTCCAGTTAAGCTTATAGACGATTCAGAAGCATTTTCGGTCAGGAAGACACTTGTAGTATCCCACTCAGTATCATCAAAATTCGGATCTGCCCATTGAGAGTTATCGCCTGATTGGAATTTCCAACCGTCGGTGAGAGTCATTGTTGTGTCTTTCCCATGAGGACACAACAAAGATGCCGAACAAACCAACTGGTGTTCTGTAGAAGCGGTTACAATTCCCGTCACCAGTAGAATAAATATAAAAATACAAGAATAAGTACAGCGTTTCATCTTTTTCTTTCAGTTTCATTTGATGATATTATAGTATGCCATCAATAGTATTACGTCAAGGAATTCTTCGGTGTGAAATAATCAAGGTCTACCAGTAGCCTAAAATCTTATTATCTCCAATTATGATTAGGGTAACTCCCGTAGTGTAGTAAAGAGTCAATTCAGTAACCGATGTTAAATGCCACGCACTTTTATAAGGGTTTGATATAATAGTTGTGAATTTAGTTGAAATGACCACGAATAAAACATATACTTAATAGCTTTTTTGTGGTTTTCAGCAAAAAAACACTTGCGCGCGAAACTAAAAAACGTATTATGGGTAAAACGTTTAGTTGTGTGAGGAGTAATGAACAAAGAAGAGTTGATTTTAGTTACAGGGCGAAAGCTGTTTTCTCAATTCGGGCTTAAAAAAGTCACGACTGAGGACATTGCTAAAAGTGCTCATGTTTCTAAGGCAACTGTTTACCGGTACTATGGAAATAAGTCGGAGATATTTGAAAAAGTAGTTCGCCTTGAAGCAGAAGAGTTGTTAAAAGCGATTAGGCAGGCTATAAAAAGGGAACACAAAGTAATAGATAAATTCAAAGCGCATCTACGCGTGCGTTTTGAGAAAATACGCGAATTGGTGAACTTGTACTGGGTGACTCATGAAACCTGGGGCGATTTCTGGCCGCATTTGGCAGGCATTGGCGATTGGTTTCAAGAGGAAGAAGAAAAAATCGTAAAAGAAGTGATGATTTTTGGCAATGAAACCGGCGAACTGGAAGTGGAGCGGGTTGATTTGGCGTCTCATATAACAGTTACTGTGTTAAAGTCTATCGAATTGCCCTGGGCACTTGCCAAGCAGGGATTGACAGCTTCTGAGTATATCGATATATTGATGGATATGATTATCAATGGCATAGGAAAAAACAAACTTAGGAATTAATTATGCTCGATCGAGATGAGTTAATTAAAGAACACAATTTGAATAACAAAGAGAACGTACATACATTCCATATTCCTGTGATGGGGACCGGCTTCACGGTGGATACATCGCTCAAAGTTGCCCGGTATGGCATATCGTCGGTGGCGACAATAGGAGATGATGTCCTTCTTGAGCAGATGCGAGAGCTCCATTCAAAAGAAAACCATTTAGAGTTTACGCCAATTTCCTTTCGAGAGGATAATTATCGGGCGCGTAGGGTCACTGCCTACTTGAATATGCTTGATATAATTGTGGAAAAACAGTTTGAGGATCTTCAAAATTCAGATTTTGTACCCAAAAGTGAAATCACTCGCTATTTTAGACTTTTACCACAGTCGCCATTAAAAGATTTATACAATAAAATGATGGCGTGTCAGGATCCTGCAGAAAAAGAACAGATGCAGGAAGTTCTTCGCCAATCTATTATGCCGGGAAGTATAGATGTCAATATTATGACAAAAATTGACGGTTTCCGGTATAAGAAAGGCAAGCAGCTACCTCCGGAAGAAGCTGTTGCCATGTCAGCGCTCAGAGGATTTGCCGAGAGTAATTTATCTTCTTCAATTGTATTATCAGCGGGGATGAATCCTCGTCTATTTGCGTATATGGCTGAGTTTAAGGACTTCTTTCCGAACGAGTCTGGGTTTTGCAAGAAAAAAATAGTTTTGAAAGTCAGCGATTATCGATCCGCAATGATACAAGGTAAAATATTTGCGAAAAAGGGATTATGGGTCTCAGAATTTCGGATTGAATCAGGATTGAATTGCGGTGGTCATGCCTTTGCCAACAAAGGCCACTTGGTCGGCTCAATATTAAAAGAGTTCCAAAACAACCGCGAAACTCTTTCCAAAGAACTGTTCCAACGATGTAAAGACATTGCAAGCAGCAAGGGTATTACTGGCTTTAAGAAACAGCTTACTTTCAAAATAACATATCAAGGCGGCATCGGCACTTCTGAAGAAGATAACTTTATCCGCCACTTCTATGAAATTGATGGTACCGGATGGGGAACACCGTTTTTACTGGTGCCTGAAGCGACTAACGTTGACGATGAGCATTTACAACGGTTGATCGAGGCTAAACGGGACGACATCATATTAGGCGAAAACTCGCCCTTAGGGGTACCATTTTGGAATTTAAAAACGTCTAATAGTGAAAAGAGACGTTTACATCTTATTGAAGAGGAAAATCCCGGCAGTTTATGCCCTAAAGGATTTTTAAGCTCAAATACCGAGTTTACCGAAGTTCCGATCTGCCATGCTTCAAGGGCTTACCAGAGAAAAAAAGTGAAAGCTTTAAGTGAAGTCTCTGACAAATCCATAGATGTTGCCATTATTCGTGACGAAGTATTAAAGAAAACTTGCCTCTGTATGGATCTGGCGGCCGGAGCTCTTATTAAAAATAAAATCATGACTAATGTTAATACAGCCATTTGTTGCGGACCTGGAATTGTAGATTTTAATAAAATAATATCTCTGGAAGAGATGATTGACCATATTTACGGCAGAAAATCAGTAATGGATTCAACTCAGCGCGCTCATGTATTTATCACTGAACTCCAGCTCTATATTGATTTTCTAAAAAAGGAAATGGAGAGAAACTCAAAAGGTTTAATCCAGCGGACCGAAAAATACTTTATTGATTTTAAGCAAAATATCTCGACCGGAATCGAGTATTACAGCGAATTGGCTTCTCAATTCAGTCAGCAGAAAAAAGAGCAGTTCATAAAAGATTTGGAGAGTGCTTCAGAACGATTGGCTGAACTTTTAATCAGCGATGCAATCAGGGCAACGGCATAAATAGCGCAGACACTTTAAAACGGCTTTACGGGGAGTAAATTACTCAAAAAAAGCTGTACATGTTTTCTGCTTAGTTGGTTGATAGGCCAATAAACAGCATCAGTACGACCATAAGAAACAAAAACAGTATTATCGCCCCATCTATAAACGGTTCAGCTATTAGAGAGTCTTTGTCTTTCATGGAATTCCCCTTTTTTTTACATTATCGGAATAAAACAGTAAAACTGAACTAATGACAGTTTCACAATAGTAATAGAAGAGAATCGTGACCACGTTAATAATAAGTGTGTGATAAATATGGGTGATGGAAAAATAGCATGAACGGGAGAAGATGACGATTTCCCCCGTCCAGTCTATTGCTTGAATGATTTAGGTGGCTGGAACTAATTTCCTTTTAGTTTATCACCGAGTCCTTTTAATTGACTTTTTACTTCAGACTCAACTTTGTCCTTGGCTTCTTCTTTCAGCTTATCAACGTCTATCCCCAATTGAGATGTCCCCGCGGCAGAGGCACGAGTCAGGATTTCCTTGAGTACCTTGGAGGTAACTTCGGCTATTGTCGCTCCGCTGTCGCCGCCGATATCGTTCATGGTGAAATTGTCAACGACAAATGATTTGTCCAGTTGCTTCTTGCCCATGAAAGTTGCTGTAGCATCAATTCCTATATCTCTTATCGCGGCGTATTTGATTTTCATCTTTTGATCACTATCGGACGATTCTCCGAAATCGACTTTCTTGATATTATCAAGAATTGCCTTGATGTTATTTTTTGTATCAATTTGTTCCATGCTCAGACGAATGCCTTCCAGTACGAGAGTATCCACGACAATCTCGTCATCAAATACCGAACCGGCATCCAAAACCAGCTTGGCGAGGTTCATTTCGAAAAAGTTATCAGCTTCAAACCCTTCCGGATTTTCGATAGTATAATCGTTGAGTTCGAGGCTCCCGGCCCCGATATCCAAACCGGCTGAGCCCAGATCCGCATCTACTCCGAGAGCATAAGTCGTAGCTTCTTCTACTGTTGTTTCGACAATCATATTGCGATAAATATAAGCGGCGCCAATCCCGATTATAACGAGGATAAAAACCACTCCGAGTATTTTCTTAATCATCAGAAAATCCTTTCTATTGTGTGAAACACTAATGTCCGTATTGTGAGTCTGATGTTATTAATTTACAGAAGTTAATAAGTTCAGGTCAAGAATAAACAGGGGGGATGTACCCCCTTTTCAGGCATTGCCTGTTTTTCTATGGCAACTTTATGCAGGAATTTATAGTATTGTCCTTAAGAGTGAGCTTTATAAAGGAAGTCCAATGAAAATAACTTCGTTATCACAAAAGACCGATTTGCTTTTCTCCAAATTCAGCGGGCAAGTAATTGACAAGGGAGAGTACCTGCTTATTCAAACGCCGGAGAATCCTACTTTTCATTGGGGGAACTATATTCTTTTTCAAGAAGCCCCTCAAAAAGGTGACTATAAAAAATGGACCGAACTGTTTAAGCATGAGTTTCCGTATTATGATGAAATCCGTCATTATGTGTTTGCCTGGCCGGAGGATTGTCCGGGAGAATCTCAGGAATTTCTGGATAATGGATTTGAACTGGAAAAAGTGGTTGCACTCACCGCCAAAAAAGTCGTAAAACCTCCCAAATATAATTCCCAGATAATGATAAAAAAACTGATCACAGACGCTGAGTGGGAAGATGCGATACACAATCAAGTCTGTTGTGCGAAGGAAAAGTTTGCCGGCCCCGGATATGAGGTCTTTAAGCGAAAACAGTTTGCTCAGTACCGATTAATGTATGAACAGGGAAGAGGCAATTGGTACGGAGCTTATATAGATGGCAGGCTTGTCGGCGATTTAGGAATATTCACCATAGACAATATAGGCCGCTTTCAAAACGTCGGAACGCATCCGGACTTTAGGCGGCAGGGTATCTGCCAGACGCTGGTTTATGAAACGGCATTACAATCTCTAGCCGAGGACAAGATTGAGACGCTGGTAATGGAAGCTGATTCTGAATACTATGCGGCCCGGATATACGAGTCGGTGGGATTCAAGCCAACTGAGAACCATTTTTCCCTTTCCTGGTGGCACGGGGGGCAGGCATCGACTGTTTGAGCTATAATGGCACCACAGAAAAGCTGCTTGGTGTTAAAATTGTGTTTTCAGGGTATGCTATATTGAAACAGTGCGGCGGCTGACCGAGTTTACTATTTTGCCAATATACTTCGATATGCAAATTACCTTCCTTTACACTAATTATCTCGACTCTTCTGGCACCTGTAATTGCTAATTTCACAGATGGTGTGTCCCATTTATCATCATGTGAAACTTGAACAGCAATTATATACATATCGGGCCGACCGTTTCTCTGAAATAGGTCGGCTGTCCAATCTTCGTCAATAGTATTACTGAGTTCTGTTGTTTTTTCAAGAATTGGTGAATCCCCAGGAGTTAAATGTAGTTCCTGCAAAGAAGTATCCTGTAAATTGGTCATGAAACCTAAATTCTCTTGAACATCAGTGGCTACTATTATACTGTCATCAAGTAAATCATAGTATATTTTATTATCTATCTCCACACTTAATATTTCATATTCTTTACCATTGGCTTTATTATAATTATCTATATTCATGTAGTTAAAAGTATAATGCTGTTCAATTATAAAGGAATCAGTCTCTATTTCTTTAATAGTCTCAGTACATGAAGAGACTGAAGCAAGAATTACAATCATGCAACATACTTTTAAGGCACTAATTTTCATTTATAATCCCATCCTAAAAGATATATAATGCAAATCCATAATTGTTAAATATACTATTCTATCTCCGTCATTGCGAACCTCGACAAAGTCGGGGTATGGCAATCTGTCTTTATATCTCATCATACAAATCACGCCTTGGCCGATTCATGGTTTTAATAAGTTCATCTTTCTTTCTACGGGACCAACTCTTAATTTGTTTTTCGCGTGCAATAGCATTAATTATACTCTCACACATCTCAAAATAAACAAGTTTCTTAACATTATACCGCCGGGTAAAACCGGGAAGTGATTTATTCCGGTGCTGATAAACTCGCTTCTTCAAATCAGTCGTGACACCGGTATAGACCACGGTATTGGTCCAATTTGACATTATATAGATATAGGCCGTTTTCATCTAATCAGATCGCCACGTCGCCATGGCTCCTCGCGATGACGTTCCCAAGTTATTTATAAGTTCCCTTTGCTCCTACCCACCGTACGCTTTCACTACCAATTTATTACTACTAACCCCGAATTATTCAATATAATTTCCCGTCCCCGTCATTGCGAACCCTGACGAAGTCGGGGTGTGGCAATCTGTCTTAGACCTCATTATACAATTTCACTACCAACTTGATACTAATTGCTAATACAACAATATAATAAACAGAATCAATAAAGGAAATACAATGCGAACAGCAAATACAGAGAATCAAATTCTTTCAAACAGAACTAAGAATCATAATCTCAGAAAAATACTTTAAAAATGAGCATCCACAAGGTACTCGTCGCAGACAAGTGAAGCCA
>JAGLON010000017.1 GCA_023138975.1 Candidatus Zixiibacteriota bacterium | reverse complement strand
AGCGGCAAGAAGTACAAGAAGTGTCATTTTGCCTCGGACAAAAAGTATTTCAGCGCCAAGATCAATGATGCCGCCTGCAAAACCACCGGGTGAAGGAAATAATCGAGGTGAGTTTCACCTCTGTCGCGTTTCTTTTCAATAGTTAGATGATTAGCCTCCAACGGGAATGTCCAAGTTGCCCCTCATTCATGATGGTTGTTTGTGGCCTAATTCTGCAAAACAGATTATTCGCTCACTCGCCTCCATCGTCATCCCCGCGTAGGCGGGGATCCAGTGGTGAGCATAGTCAATCTCCGCTCTGGATTCCCGTTTTCACGGGAATGACGGGATAGGCTCATAGCAGGACAATAGAAATTTCTTTAGGCGGTATGTATCGACATTTGCTCTGTCTCTTTTTCTTTTTTCAGATTGGTTTGATTTCGCAAAACAGATTAGTCGCTCATTCGCCTCCATCGTCATCCCCGCGCAGGCGGGGAACCAGTGGTGAGTATGACCAATCACTGTTCTGGATTCCCGTTTTCACGGGAATGACGGGATTTGCATTTACTAACCGGGAAATAACTCCAATAACCTACTACCAATCCCCGCAATTATCCTTATTGACCTTGTCCGTAGTTTTGGGTAAATTACTTGATTAACCTTTAGCAAGAGCGGACATGGGACAATGCTTGATATTAAAATAATCAGAGAAAACCCAGACCTGGTAAAACAGGCTTGCATTAATAAAAACGATAAAGCCGATATTGATAAAATCCTTGAGCTTGATAACCAGCGCAGGAAGCTCTTGACCGAAACTGAATCTCTCAAAGCTGAGCAAAACAAAGCATCCGGGGAAATCGCCAAGGTCAAAAAGGCTGGAGGAGACGCCTCCGAAGCTATTACTGCTATGAAAAAGGTTTCAACCCGGGTCGGTGAGATGAACAATCAAATCCGGGAAGTTGATGAACAGCTCAAGGCGGCTATGTTAAGAGTCCCTAATGTTCCCGATGAGGATGTTCCGGTCGGGCCGGATGAAGAACACAATGTTGTCGTCAGTGAATGGGGAAGCAAGCCGGAGTTTTCTTTCAAGTCTGTTCCGCACTGGGAATTAGGCGAAAAGCTCGACATCCTTGACATGGCCCGGGGCGCAAATGTTTCCGGATCGGGGTTCTTTTTCCTCAAAGGGAACGGAGCCAGACTTGAACGGGCTTTGATATCTTTTATGATAGATTTCCATACTCAGGAGTATAACTATACAGAGATTGCTCCGCCGTTTGTCTGCCGTTCAGTGTCGATGACTGGTACCGGGCAACTGCCGAAACTTGAAGAGGATATGTACAAACTGGAAAATGAGGATCTGTATTTGATACCGACCGGTGAGGTTCCGGTTACTAATCTGCATCGTGGAGAAATATTGACCGAGACCGATTTACCAAAGTATTACTGTTGCCTGTCAGCCTGTTTTCGCCGGGAAGCCGGAGCGGCCGGTAAAGATACTCGCGGGATTCTCAGGGTGCATCAGTTTAACAAAGTCGAAATGGTCAAAATTGTGAAGCCGGAAGATTCTGACAAAGAACACGAAACACTGTTAAAGCAGGCTGAAAAGCTCTTGCAACTGCTAAATATCCCTTATCGAGTCAGCAAACTCGCTACCGGTGATTTATCATTTGCGGCAGCCAAGTGTTTTGATATCGAAATCTGGTCGGCCGGTGTGAAGAAATATCTGGAAATATCATCGGTATCAAATTTCCGGGATTTTCAGGCTCGAAGAATGAACTGCCGTTATCGTGACGAGAATAAAAAGGTACGCTTTGTTCATACTCTCAACGGTTCGGGCTTAGCGCTTCCGAGATTAATTATCGCGCTGATGGAAAACTATCAAACCGAAAACGGTGAAATAGAGATTCCGGAAGTCTTAAGACCATATATGGGCGGACTGGAAAGGATACAATAGCGGTACGTTGTGGCTGGCAAAAAAGAGAAAATAAAGGTATACGGGGCGGGGCGGTTTAGCCTCTATTTCAAAGCTTTCCTGCTCTTAGGCGTATGCACTATCGGGGCGATGTTCGTCTATTACACAAATGATGTCATCGATGATATTCAACGGAGCGAAGCCCGTATCGCCAAAACCTACACTCATATTTGGCAGTTGGTTGCGTCCGATTCCATCGGCAGTCATGTTACTTCGGTTCTTTTTGATGAGGTTATCCTCAAATCGACCTTTCCCATTGTTGTCACCGATACTCTTGAAAATCCGCTTTTCTGGAAAGCGCTTGATGGTATTCCAGAGACCAGTACTGACCCCGAAGTTTTAGAAAAAGTACAACAAAAGATTCACGAGATGAAGTCGAACAAGGGTGAGATTCCGATCTATATGGATTCAATCCCGATCTATATACTATTCTATGACGATACCGCGCTGGTAGATAAGCTTCGCTGGATACCGCTTGTCGAAATGATAATGGTTGTTGGTTTTGTTTTTCTCGCCTTAGTCGGATTTCAGTATATAAGGCTTTCGGATCAGCGTAGTATCTGGGTCGGTATGGCCAAAGAGACGGCTCATCAATTGGGTACGCCGATAACATCAATGATGGGATGGGTGGATTTACTCAAGGTCGGAGATGAATCTTTTACGAAGGAGGAAGTATACCGCCGTATTGATATCGATTTAAATCGATTAGGCATAATCGCTAATCGGTTCGGGAAAATTGGTTCCGAACCAATCCTGAAAACTCAGGATATTAATCCCCTGACGTCCGAGGTGGCTCAATATTATCGGGAACGTCTGCCGCATAAAGGTCAAGGCGTCCAAATCACATTCGAAGCCGGTGATATTCCGGAAATAAACGTCAACCGCGAGCTATATAACTGGGTCATAGAAAACCTGTTAAAAAACGCTCTTGAAGCGGTGGATTCTAAAACCGGGATGATTTCGGTAAAGACTTATCGTGATTCATCCGGCAAAGAAGTGTTGGTTAAAGTTTCTGATAATGGTAAAGGAATTCCTCGCCGGATTGCCCGCCGGATATTTAAACCAGGATATACGACCAAAAAAAGAGGTTGGGGATTGGGACTTTCCTTATCCCGACGGATAATTCAGGATTATCACCGGGGTAATATATCACTTTCTAAAAGTGAGCCGGGAGCCGGAGCGACTTTTGTTATCCGTTTGCCGATAGCGTAATACCGGAAACTATCAATATGAGGTATATTATACAATGAACGCACCCAGTTACAAGATTCTCTGGATTGACGATGAAATCGAAATGTTGGAAGCCCATATTACTTTTCTTAAACAGAAAGGTTTTGCAATAACTCCTTGCTCTTCCGGTGATGATGGAGTGGAGGAAATTACCAAAGATGACTACGATCTTATTCTACTTGATGAAATGATGCCGGGTAAAGGCGGCCTCGAAACCCTGATCGAAATTAAAGAACTCCGCCCGCATATTCCGGTTGTGATGATAACCAAGTCGGAAGAAGAATCGTTGATGGATGATGCCATCGGTCAAAAGATAGACGATTACCTCACCAAACCGGTCAATCCATCTCAAGTCCTTATGGTTATAAAGAAGCATGTTCAAAGTAAGAAAATCGTCACCAGTAAACTTGGTCAACGATATATCAAGGATATTAACCGGTTGAATATGATCCTTGATGGCCCTGCTAAATGGACCGACTGGATTGAGGCTTATCGCTCCTTCTGTGAATGGGATTTGGAGATGGATGAATTTCCCGATGAAGGTTTAATGGAAATTCACAAGGGTACTCATAAAAACTGGAATAGTCAATTTGCGCGGTACTTTGAGAAAAACTATGAAAACTGGGTAAATTCAAAGAAGCGACCGCCTCTTTCGGTGGATATTGTGCAAAACACGGTTGTGCCACGGCTTAAAAACGGAGAGCAAGTCGTATTTATCGTGGTTGATTGTATGCGAATGGATTTATGGATGAAGATGGAAAAACTCCTCGCTGATATTTACCATATTGATCATGAGGATTACTTTTCCATCATTCCTTCTGCCACGCCGTTTTCCAGAAACTCAATCTTCGCGGGCAAATTCCCGCAGGATGTGGCAAAAATGTACCCTGATGACTGGAAAGCATATCCTGATGATGAAGTCTCCCGCAATAAGCGAGAGGGAGAATTAATTGCGCGGCAGCTCAAAGATAAAGGAGTCCAGCTCGAAAATGGCTCCAAGTATATAAAAGTTATGAATGCTAGTGAAGGCGAGGGGCTTCCTCGACGAATTGAAAATATGCTTTCATCTCAGTTAGTATCGGTGGTTATAAATTTTGTCGATGTCCTGACCCATGGCCGATCCAGCAATGTCCTGTTAAAAGAGATTGTACCGGATGAAGCCGCCTTCAGAGCGCTTATGCAAACCTGGTTTGAACATTCCTCGCTTTATGATGCGCTGAAAATGCTCGCCCGTAAAAAAGTAACCGTCATTATTACTACAGATCATGGTTCGGTGCTCTGCTCGCGCGGAACGATTGCGCATGGAAAGAAGGATACGTCAACTAATTTACGCTATAAATACGGTGATAATATCAATTGCAATCCCAAAGATGCGAAGCTGATTAAAAACCCTGATCGATATAGATTGCCGTCGTATACTGTCGCGACGACATATATAATAGCGCGGGATGATTTCTATTTTGTTTATCCGAATAAGTACAATGAGTATCAGCGGCATTTTCAAAACAGTTTTCAGCACGGTGGCATAACGATGGACGAAATTATCCTTCCGGTCGCTATCTTGAAACCCAAGGGCTAATGTTCTCGTGAATCAATTGCTGTTCGATAAAGAGATTGTCAGCCGTTCGCTTAAGGAAACTGAGATGCTGGCAGAGGAATTCTATAGAGAAATCGCTCCGGAAGCCTTTGTCGCCTTAGTCGGTCCGCTTGGTGCCGGAAAAACGACTTTCGTTAAAGGGATTGCCAAAGCCGCCGGATGTGATCCGGATGAGGTCACCTCACCATCATTTACGCTTATAAACGAGTATCGTGACGGGCAGACTCCACTGTTCCATTTTGATCTTTTTCGCTTGGCGGATCCTTCGGAGTTTTATGCAATCGGGGGAGACGAGTATTTTGACCAAAACGGAATAGTCTTGATTGAATGGCCGGAAAACGGTGAAGGTTATCTTCCCGAGAACCGTATCGAAGTAAATATTAATATTATTGATGCCGTGTCACGGCGGTTTGTTTTTAAACGGATTGTGAAATGAAGATACTTGGAATAGATAGCTCAACCGACCGTCTCGGGATTGGGCTGGCCGATGAGAATCAGATTCTGGCCGAATCACTATTAGATTCCATGCGTGAGCATGCCTCTCGCATTGTTGGTATGATAGATGATGTTCTGAAACGGGGAAACATAGAAAAAAGCGAGCTGGAAGGTATTGCTGTTGCTCTAGGTCCGGGTTCGTTTACGGGGCTGCGCGTCGGATTAGCTGTCGCCAAAGGTTTATCCTTTGCCTTAAAAATCCCAATTGTCGGTATCTCAACTTTTGAGGTTATCTCTCAAAGACTAATCCCGGAATATCCAAAGTTTGCTCTGAGTTCGATCGTCCGAAAAGGTGAGCTTTTTCTCTATCGGCATTCGGAGAGCTCGAAAATCCCGGATGACATCATTATTATTTCACAAGACGAGCTTGCAGTTCAAGCGGGCGATATTCCTGTTGGCATGATTGGCAGAGAGCCGGACAATTGGCGTAATACATTCTCAAAGACAATTGATGCCTCTAAGACTTGTGTTTCTGGAGGAGAATTGGCGCAAATCGGTACTGCAATGATCCGGGATAATAAATTTCACGATAGTATCGAACTCGAACCGCTTTATATTGCTCCTTCACAGGCCGAGGAGAAATTTGGGCGCAAGTGATATTAATATCCGGGAAATGACAGAATCTGATTTACCGGATGTCATGGCTATAGAAAATGATGTTTTCACCGACGCCTGGCCAATCAGCACTTTTCGCCATGATCTAACAGCCGAATTAAGCTATCTTTTTGTGGCACAAGTCGATAATGAGATTGCCGGATATGTTTTATTGTTATGCGGAGTAACTGAAGGCCATTTAGCCAATATTGCCGTAGCCAAAAACTATCAGCGGAAATCTATTGCGCAAAAGTTAATATCTTTTATCTTAAGGATTGCGCAAGCTAAACAGCTGGCGCAAATTATTTTAGAAGTGAGGCCGTCCAATGCGGCGGCAATTGCATTGTATCGAAAATTTGGGTTTGACGATTGGGCGATCCAAAAAGAGTATTATAGTAATCCACGTGAGGATTGCCTGGTGATGATAAAACCGTTAACCGGAGATACCGATTGTAGTAATCGGTAAATTATCAATGGATTGGTTTAGAAAATCAAAAGATGGTCTGGTTTCACAGCAGAAAAAGGAAATCCCTGACGGCCTTTGGACAAAGTGTAAGGGATGCGGCGAGGTCATATATTCAAAAATTTTGGAAGAGCAACTCTGGGTTTGTCCCAATTGTAACTATCATTTCCGTATCAACGCCACGAAAATTATCAGTCTACTTTTAGATGACGGCCAGCTGGAAACCTATGATGATAATCTCTCGTCACTGGATCCTTTATCCTTTCGTGATTCTAAAAAATATACCGACAGGATAAAAGCCTCACAGCAGAAAACCGGTATGAAAGATGGTTTAATCAGCGGTCTGGGGACTATTGACGGGTTACCGGTCTCTTTTGCGGTAATGGATTTCGCCTTTATGGGCGGTTCAATGGGATCGGTTGTGGGAGAAAAAATCGCCCGGACTATCGAACGGGCTATTGAGCGGGAAATTCCGTTAGTTATAGTTTCATGCAGTGGCGGCGCCCGAATGCAGGAGGGGATTTTATCTCTTATGCAAATGGCGAAAACCTCGGCCCTTTTGGCGGTACTAGCTAAAAAGAAAATGCCCTATATCTCTATCCTGACCAACCCAACCACAGCCGGAGTTATGGCCTCGTATGCTTCACTTGGGGATATTATTATTGCCGAGCCGAAGGCGCTCTTAGGATTTGCCGGACCCCGTGTTATACAGCAGACAATCGGCCAGGATTTACCGGAGGGTTTCCAGTCCTCCGAGTTCTTTATGGAACACGGTTTTCTCGATGTCATCTCCGAACGCAAGGACCTACGTCGCAACCTGAGTTTATGCCTTCAGTACACTTACGACAAGCCGGTTAACGGCTAAGGTTCATAAGTGGTTATGAGCGGCAGTCGTTTTAGTAAAGCGCTCGATTTTATTTACAATCGGCAGCATTTCGGGATTAAACTCGGTTTGCATAATATTACCCGCTTGTGTGATTGGATGGATAACCCTCAAAAAACATTTCATTCGGTACACGTTGCCGGGACCAATGGCAAAGGCTCAACATCAAGTTTTATTGCATCCATTCTACAGGCCGCTGGATATCGCGTCGGTTTGCTGACATCACCGCATTTGGCCGATTATCGCGAAAGAATCCGGGTCAATGGTAAGAAAATACCTCCGGCTGCTATAGCTGGTTTTGTGGAAAAGCATGAACAGTTGATTCTCGATTCTCAGGTGACTTTTTTTGAAGTCACGACGGCACTGGCATTTTGGTACTTTCAGAAGAAGAAAGTCGATTGGGCCATTCTTGAGGTAGGTCTTGGCGGGCGCCTCGACGCAACCAATATTATTGTACCGAAAGTCTCGGTTATAACCAATATCTCTCTTGAACACACCAATTTATTGGGAAAGACGATCTATAAAATAGCCGGAGAAAAAGGCGGTATTATTAAACCCGGTGTGCCTCTGGTGACCGGTGTGTCCGATAATGGCAATGATGCCGCAAAAAGATTTCGGGAAATATGCGCCGATAGAAAGGCGCCGGCGTTTTTTCACAATGAAAATGGCTACGATTACAAATTCAGCGCCAATGAAGATCGTTTAATTTTTAAGAAAGGTCCTTTTAAGGGGCTTGCTACGGGTGTATATTTAAGGGGAAGGCATCAGGCTGAGAATGGATATCTCGCCGCCAGGACAGCGCAGGTTATTAAATCTCAGGGATTTAATATTACCAAGAGCGCGGTTAAAAAGGGTCTTACACTTAACAATTGGCCGGGACGATGCATGACGGTAAGAAAAAATCCGACCGTTATCATTGATGTAGCACATAACCGTGAAGGATTTACGGTGCTCAAAGATACCCTGATAAAACATTATCCGAAGAGTAGATTCCATTTTTTACTTGGGATGGTCGAGAAGAAGCACGGCGATGAGTGTTTTGAGATGATAGCTCCTATTGCCAAGTCAATCTCTACTGCCCGTATCAGAAACCCACGCCGTGACGATCCCTATTTGTTGATCTCACGGTTAAAATATAATAAATCTCACATCCGGGTATATCCCAGCATCCCCGAAGCATATAAAGACCTGATAAAAAACTGTTCCCGGACCGATATATTGATAATAGCTGGTTCCCATTTTATCATGGGCGAGCTGGCTCCTTTTATTAAACGAGACGGATTTTGAAGCGAGAAGAGAAAGCCAAGCAAAGATCAAGACGAGCGGTTGAGATGCTCGGCTCAGCCATTGACGTTAAAATCAATGAGCTTACCGAGAGTAATCGCCAGTTAAAGCGCAAGATTTTTGATCTCTATACGATATTTGAAATCAGTCGTAATTTCAATTCTGTCCTCAATTATCAGATCCTCGTTGATTCTTTTCTTTTGACATCATTAGGTCAAGTCGGTGCAGCGTCATCGGCTCTTTATTTGCCGCATGAAAAGAATGACCATGAGTTTAAGCTGGCCAAATCTAAGGGCTTGTTGCACAATCAGGTACTTGAAGAGAATCTGCTGCTGGGAGATTCTCTTAGCGAGCAATTGACACATTCGGCGAAGCCGATATCGATTCTTGAGTTTTTAGGCCTACTGGGAGATGGGAAAAAATTTGCGACTCTTGAGTTGTTCAGCAAAGGTCTTCTGTTTCCGCTCATCATAAAATCCGAACTCAAAGGATTGCTTATAATCGGTGGTAAAGTTACCGGAGATAAATTTGCTCCCGATGATATTGAATTCTTGTCGATTCTTGCCAATCAATTCGTGGTCGCGCTGGAGAACGCTCGCTTATATGAATCTGAGAAAAACGCCCTGGAGGAGTTGCGTTTGACGCAACGGCAATTGGTTGTTACCGAACGGCAGGCAGCTATCGGTGAATTATCCGCCAAAATTGCGCATGAGGTCAATAATCCGCTTAGCATCATTTCCAATTACTTGCGTCTAACCAGCCGTTCAATTAATGATACCGATAAAGCTCTTGAGCATCTTGATGTGGTTGGTCAGGAGTTTAAACGGATTACGCGCATAGTCCGCCAGCTTCTCGATTTCCACCGTCCGCAGGTTATGGAAAAATCAAAAATTCTTATAGATCAGGTTATTGATGACATTCTCGGACTAATCGAATGGCAATTGAATGAGAACCATATTACCATTGTAAAAGATATTGCTGCTGATTTACCTTTTATTCAGGGCGCTTCGGAACAGTTAAAGCAGGTTTTTCTTAATCTTGTCATCAATGCCAAAGATTTTATGGTTGGAGGCGGCACTCTTACCATCCGGGCATATCAGCGTAAAAACGATATTGTAATAATCTTTTCCGATACAGGTTCTGGAATCCCGAAAGAAAATTTATCCCGAATTTTCGAACCATTTTTTACGACCAAAGAAGCTGGCAAAGGCACCGGTTTGGGGTTGTCAGTCTGCTTTGGTATTATAAAAGAACATAACGGAAGAATCTCGGCGGTAAATAATTCTGCTGGCGGGGCGGCTTTTGAAATAATCCTTCCTGTGTATATTGCCGACATAAAATAGGTAACACGAAATGAGCCGAATAATGCAGAATCAGGAAAAAACATCAGTGAATAAAAACATTAAAGAGCGGATTATCGTAATTGACGATGAAAAACGCATATGTGACTCTCTCAAAACGCTTTTAACAGAATCAGGTTACGATGTAAAAACGTTTAATAAAAGCGAAGATGCCTCACTCGAAATCAAAACCGGGAATTTTGATTTAATTGTTTCTGATATTAAAATGCCCGGAATAACCGGACTTGATATTCTACGACTTGCCCGGGATATAGATCCTCAAGCCTTAGTTGTTCTTATGACCGGTTACGGTTCATTGGAAAGCGCAATTGAAGCTATTAATGAAGGTGCTTATGATTATCTGTTAAAACCGGTAGAGTTTCCTCAACTTGAACTGGTTATTAAACGAGGTCTGGACCGGCGTCGTTTAGGTCGAGCCAAATCATTCCTTTTAACAGAATTACAGGATAAAAATAAAGCCCTTAGTGATCGGTTTGAGGAAATAAATGCATTGTATAGGGCTGGCAAGTCACTCAGCTCTACCATTGATCTAAATGAACTCCTTGGTACCGTTATTGAACTGGCGACCGGAGTGCTAAAAGCCGATATCGGTTCCATAATGCTACTTGATGAAAATCGAGAGTACCTGACAATTGCGGCCTCTCAAGGCCTCAGCGCGGAAATAGTTAAAACTACTAAAACACCTATTGGAACGTCAATATCCGGACATGTTGCTCAATCCGGCGAACCACTGTTTATTTCCAATGTTGCCGCTGACCCCAGATTTAAGAAAGAAAACCGAGATGAGCGCTATGGCCGGGCGTCATTGCTGTCAGTACCGCTATTGGTTAAAAACAAGGTCATTGGCGTAATCAATATGGCTCACAAAACCGCAGGAGGTGAGTTCAGTGAACATGATCTCACCCTGCTCTCCACCTTTGCTACCCAAGCGGCTGTCGCGATAGACAACGCCGCGACATTTCAACAGTTAAAACGTCGGGTTTTGGAGCTTTCAACCTTGCAGGAAATCTCCGACGCTATGTCTCGAGCAGGATCCGTTGCCAATTTACAGGAGATTATTTTCTGGGGTATCAGAAATTTGATGCCAGTTGATATGTCACTCTGGTTTCGATGGAACTCAAAGAGTAACACACTCAATTTTGTCGGTGGAGCCGGTAATGCCGAAGTTGATCTGGACTTAACGATTCATGCCGAACCCAAGGATATCTCATCGCCTGAAAGTGCCCGCGAACTACTTTTGAAACACCTGCCGTCACCAGAAGAAAGCAAGATCCCGCGCGAATCATTTTCTGTTTATTTTATCAATAATGAAGCTGGCCTGGCCTATCTGTTTTGTCTGTCTTCGAGTGCCGCGAATTGTTTTTCGGAAGAAGACGCACAAATAGCCGGTCTGATCGCTAGTCAGTCAGCGACAATGTATGAGCGGGAGAAGGCAATACTCAATGCGACTCGTTTATTAACCATGGGCAATATGATATCAGAGATATCACACGATATGAGGAAACCACTGACTAATATTCGTGGTGGCCTGCAGATTATGCGTTCGAGATGGCCGGAACTAGCCAATGACTCTGATATGTTCAAAATGGCCGAAGAGGAGATGCACCGGTTAAATGAACTCGTCCGGGAGTTGGTAGATTTTTCCAATCCGAATAAGTATCAGACCGAGAGAACTGATATTGTTGCCGTAATTGAGCGATGCCTTCAGTTAGTACAGCGCGATATCGAAATAAAAGGTATAATTAGCCGTACCGATTGCGAAGAAAACATCCCGGAAGTCTTTGTCAATAAAAACCAGATAATGGAAATGCTTCTGAATCTGTTGATAAATGCTATTGATTCTATTTCTAAAGGCGGAGAAATAATGATTAAAGTCCGCCGGGTAGATATTGACAGTCGCACAATGCTGAAAATTGAAATCTCAGATACCGGATGTGGAATTGACCAGAAAGACAAAGCTATTATTTTTGACAGATATTATACTTCAAAAGATACCGGTACCGGATTAGGACTGGCGGTTGTCGAGAGAATTGTCTCCGCACACGGCGGCCGAATTGAAGTAGTGAGTGAAAAAGGAATTGGAACAACCTTCTCGATTTATCTGCCACAGTGATATCGGCCTGCAAAATATTGCAAAAAAGTGACAATAACTTTGCAAAAGCACTTGATTTTTCTATTATAATGACGATTCATTGGGTAAGAAATCGGATATTATTATGAAACGAGACAGTATTAAAGTACTAATTATTGATGATGACCCCAAAGTAGGTTGGATTATATCCGAAGGCCTTGCGGGTAAATATGATATCGTTACAGCTCCGAATGGTAGTGAGGGGCTGCAAATGGTCACAACTGAGAAGCCGTTCCTGATCATACTGGATATTAAAATGCCTGATATATCGGGAATTGATGTCCTAAAGAAACTGAACAAGTTGGAAGATCGGCCTGAGGTTGTAATGCTGTCGGGACATGATGATATTCATTATGTCGTCGAATCAATGCAAAATGGTGCCGCCGGCTTTATCAAAAAGCCATTTGATGTTAAAGAGATTGAACTCGAAATTAATCGTATACAAAAGCTATGTATGCTGAAGGATAAAGTCCGACAGCTTGATTCTGATGTGAAGCGACTTTCTTATTACGATGACTTTATCGGAGATTCTCCGCAAATTCGTCAGGTTAAAGATCTCATCGAACAGGTATCTACTTCGACCTTGACTGTGCTAATTCGAGGGGAATCAGGAACTGGCAAAGAAGTCGTTGCCAGGATGATGCATAATGTATCCGATCGTAGTGAAGAATCTTTTACCAAAGTTAACTGCGCCGCACTTCCGCGTGATTTGCTTGAATCGGAATTATTCGGCTACGAAAAAGGCGGTTTTACCGGAGCCCATAAGACAAAACCGGGCCGGTTTGAGATTGCTAATAAGGGTACAATCTTTCTTGATGAAATCGGTGACATACCCATGGAACTGCAGTCGAAGCTCCTCCAGGTACTTGAACAGCAAGAGTTTGTCAGGATCGGTGGAGTGGACACAATTCACGTCGATGTAAGAATTATTTGCGCTACGAATAAAAATCTTGAAGATGCTATAGCTCAGGGTAGATTCCGGGACGATTTATTCTATCGCCTCAATGAAATAACAATTTTTCTTCCGCCGCTTCGAGATAGGTATGGCGATGTGCCCTTATTGGCACAGCACTTTATCTCTAAGCTGAATCATTCCTTTTCCAAAGAAACACCGCCTTTGAGCCAACAATCATTAGATCAACTCAGTACGTTTCAATGGCCGGGAAATGTGCGTCAACTTGAAAACTTATTAAAGCAAGTTGTCGTCCGTGGGAATGAAAACATAATTCCCGATTTATTGCGGGGGCAAAGCATGCCTATGTCGGCACCATCGGCAGCTTCGGTAATACCTCAGCCGGCTGTGGCAGGTGTTGTCGCATTACCGCAAGCTACAGAATCTGGACCGATTCCGGTAGGACCTGAATTACAGTCGCTTTCGTTGAAAAAACGAGTATCTGCTGCCGTAACCCGCGAAGAAAAAGCGTTGATTTCCGAGGTTCTCACCAGGACAAACTGGAATCGGCGTAAAGCCGCTGAAATGCTTGAAATTAGCTATCGCTCGCTCTTATACAAAATTAAAGAGTATGCCCTTAACGAAATAAAGTAATAATGTGGCTATTATTACTTATCACCTGTAGTTTATCCTTACACTTTTGTATTATCTTCCCAAAGAAAACCATTAATCATGCATAATTTACTTGTCAAATGCTAAATCATTGCATTGAAATGCGCATTGTGAAATAAAATTGTGAGTATTTTTGTTTGTAATGATGATTAGGTATTGATGTAAACTATTGATAAATATTGTTTTGTGTGAAATCGC
Organism: Candidatus Zixiibacteriota bacterium; assembly: GCA_023138975.1. Taxonomy (GTDB): domain Bacteria; phylum Zixibacteria; class MSB-5A5; order GN15; family JAAZOE01; genus JAGLON01. The sequence continues at coordinate 127,473 of JAGLON010000017.1, read as the reverse complement.
CGAAGTGGCTTGTCATACCGTATATTCAGACGGGAATGATTATTGCTTACATTAAGTGGATTGATGTTTTTAGGATGATTTGCAATGATTAATGAATCCGGGAGGAATTTACCAGGCATGGAAGCCGACAAAGTAATTGAATTCCGCGATCTTGCCCTTTTGGAGTTAAAGCGGGCTGAGCGGTATCGTAATTTCCTATCTCTAATGGTTCTAAACCTCTCTGAGTTTTTAGCCAGTGCTGGACGTCGGAAAATAACGAGCCGTGAAGAGTCTGAGGCATTTATTAAAAAGGTGATTGATCGTGTGCGTTTTGAAGCACGGGAAACTGATACAGTTTCCAAAGTTGATGATGGGCGCTTAGTTATGCTTATGCCGGAAACCGACAGGAACGGCGCAGAAGTCGCGGGTACCCGAATGAAAGAACTACTTTCTGAGTTTATGTCTGAATTTTTAGATTCTAACTATAAATTCGAGGTTCCGGTTGAAATTTCTTCTTTTCCGGAGCATGGAGTGGATGATATTTCGATTAAAAGACGTTTGCAAAAACTTTTTATACTGTCGTGAACAAAAGTCTTAGACAAGCTGGTATCCACCGGCTTTTTAACTTTGCGGTCTTTTTTATTCTTTATTGTTTTTATTAATTGCTTTTTTATTTGGCGACTGCCTAAACTTCTGATATATTTTACAAAAAGTTTGAATCGAAAATGAACTATGGCTATCAAAACTGATGAAAAAGAACTGGTGAAACAGGCAAAGGCCGGTGATTTTAAATCTTTCACCAAGTTAATTGAAAACTATCAGCAGAAAATCTTTGGTTTTGCCCTGAAAATGGCCAAAAACCGGGAGGATGCTGAAGATATTTTTCAGGAGACGTTTTTGAAAGCTGTAGATAATATTCAGAAATTCAGAGGAGATGCTTCATTCGGTACTTGGCTCTATAGGATTGCTATTAATATTATTAGAGCCAAATATGGCCGGGAGAATAAAAAAGAACTCCTGCCGCTTGAAGATTATCTTCCGATTAAGCACGGCGATCATAGCGCTCATGTACCTCAGTTGTTTGATTGGAATGACCCCTTGTCTAAATTAACCAATGATGAAATCAATACTAAAATCAAAGCGGCCCTATCTGAGTTGCCACAGAAGTATCAGCTTCCATTTTTACTTCGATACACTCAGGAATTGAGTGTACAGGAAGTGGCTGATACACTGAAATTGTCTCTGGCGGCAACAAAATCTCGAATTCTTCGAGCAAGGATGGCCATGAGAAGCAGCCTGAGTGGATATTTGTCCGGGGAGGATACCAATGTCACATTGTCGTGATATGATTAAAAAGCTTGCTGATTATCTCGATGGTGATTTGGAACCTGAGTTCTGTACAGAGCTTGAAAAGCACTTAAAGGGCTGCAATAATTGCAAGCTAATGATCAACTCAATGAAGATGACAGTTCAGCTTTGCAAGGATGGAACTTGTGAAGATTTACCTCAGGAATTCCAGGATAAATTTCAACAGAAATTAGCGGAAAGATGGAAAAAGAAATTTGACCGCCAGTAATCTGCCCGTTCTTGTTTTAGAGTAGGCCTATCGAACCTGTAAATAATCCGTACAATAGATGACCACATAAGTCTTTATGGAATAAGTCGTAAGCGATTTCAATATTCTATGGCTTGGAAATAGTGTTCATAATGTGAACAGTTGTGTCTTTTGACTTTTTTAGAGAGATTTGTCTGTAAAATTTAAGGTCACTGCAACTGGTTTTTATTGCGATTAATTCCATCGTGGTTAATCTAAAAAAAAGATAAAAAATCATCTGTTTTTTGAATCCTTTTCATTGATATGCTATCTAAATGGGCAAATATGAAGAAAATTTACGAAAGGATTTGAACGTGAAAGAGGGATTAATAAATTTTTCGACAAAACATCCTCTCATGGTTATCGGGATAATTGTTATCCTTACTGGAGTTTTTGCCTTCCAGCTGACCGGTATGCAGATCGATACGGACCCGGAGAATATGCTTCCCGTCGATGAACCGGTACGGATCTTCCATAGTCAGACCAAGGAAGAGTTCGGTATGCATGATTTTCTGGCGGTAGGTGTTGTCCGTGAAAATGGCGCCTTTAATGCCGATCAGCTCCAGAGGATCTATCGTATTACCGAGGAAATTACCGAAATAGAGGGAGTTATTGCAGACGATATTATGGCTCCCTCATTAGTTGATGACATTCGCCAGGGCGGCGGCAATACCCTGATTATCGCACCGCTTATGGAAGAAGCTCCGGAAACTGACGAAGAGGCTCAGTATATCCTTGGCCGAATAAATGATAACCCGGTATTAAAGGGTAAATTAGCTTCAGAAGACGGTAAAGCGTTGGCGCTGTTTATTCCTATCGAAAGTAAAGATATGTCGCATCGCATTGCCGGAGAAATTAAGGCAATTACTGATAAATACGGCGATGGCGGTGAGTATTTTATTGCCGGCCTTCCGGTTGCTCAGGATAGTTTTGGAAAAGAAATGTTCGGTCAGATGGTTTTCTCCGCGCCAATGGCCGGGCTAATCATCTTCCTCCTTATGTTTATGTTCTTTAAAAATATTCGCATCATCCTGCCGCCAATGATTGTCGCGATAACTTCGATAATCTGGACCATGGGCGCTCTGGTATGGGCTGGCTACCCGGTACATATTATGAGTTCGATGATTCCGATCTTTCTGTTCCCGATTGCGGTGTTGAACTCAATTCATATTATTTCAGAGTTTCATGACAAATATAAAAAATACAAACACAAAGAAACGACCATTCGCCATACTATAAATGAACTGTTTAAGCCGATGCTGTTTACTTCGGCTACAACTGTAGTCGGCTTCTTGTCGCTGTTAACTAACAATATTCCTCCCGTACAGGTTTTTGGCGGATTCGTCGCCTTTGGTATTGCGATAGCGTGGCTGATGTCGATAACACTTAACCCGGCTTTTGCGATGCTAATGCCGGATAAGGCGTTGAGGAATTTCGGCGCATCAGATGATAAAGACACCTTTTTCTCAAGATTTGTGAAAGGCCTCGGAAACCTCGCTTCTAAAAAGTATCGTATCATCCTGTTTAGCGCGACTGTTATGGTCATAGTATCATCTATCGGTCTGTCGATGATAATCGTCAATGATAATCCGGTTAAGTGGTTCAAATCTGACCATCCGCTGAGAGTTGCTGACCGCACACTCAATCAACATCTAGATGGTACCTACATGAATTACCTGATTTTTGACGGTGGTGAAGACGACGCCATAAAAAATCCGGAATTGCTGAACTATATTGAAAATCTCCAGAAATATCTTGAAAAGAATGAAATCGTCGGCTCGACAGCCGGAATTACGGACATTGTCAAGAAAGTTCGTTTTGAGTTATTTGGCGGAACTGATAAAGAAAAATATTCGATTCCTCAGGATGTTATTGAAGTCGGGCAGATTTTGTTTGTGTACGAGATGTCCGGCGGAGATCCAGATGATTTATTCAAGATGGTCACTGATGATTATTCCAAAGCCAACCTATGGGTGCAGATGACTAATGGTGACAATCAAGCCGTCGCATCGGTTATCGCTGATGCGGAGCAGTATATTCAGGATAATCCTCCGCCAAGTAATGTTGATATTAATTGGGCCGGACTGCCGTATATAAATGTTATCTGGCAGGATAAAATGGTCACCGGTATGGGGTTCTCCTTGCTGATATCATTTATAATCGTATTTATAATGATGGCATTTTTATTCCGCTCAGCCCTCTGGGGTCTGATTTCAATGCTGCCGCTCACCATCACGATTATGGCCATCTATGCCAGCATTGGCTATCTCGGCAAGCCGTATGACATGCCCATTGCGATACTGTCATCATTGACTCTGGGATTATCAATTGATTTCGCGATTCACTTTATTCAGAGGTCGCGAACGATTCATGAACGAACCGGCAATTTCCGGGAAACATATAATGAGATTTTCGAAGGACCGGGGCGAGCCATCAGTCGTAACGTAATGGTCATTGCTATCGGTTTTGTACCGATGTTTTTCTCGAATCTGGTACCGTATATAACTGTCGGAACATTCTTTTTTGCCATCATGACCGTTTCAGGAGCGGTAACGCTGCTGCTGCTGCCATCATTAATGATTGTCTTGAAAAAGAAGTTGTTCCCCGATGCAAAGATTTAGAATAAAGACAACGTAAAAAAAAACGTGTAGGAGAAATAAAAGATGAAGAAATTTTCAATATCACTGATGATAGTCGCGATTGTCGCGATGTTTGCCCAAGGAGTATGGGCAGGCGATGCTGAAGATCTGATGAAGAAATCTCATATGGCATATTACTACGCCGGTGATGACGGGTTGAGTAAAGTCACCATGAAAATTATCAATAAAAAGGGTAAAGAAAGAATCCGTGAATTTACAATGCTGCGCCTGGACATTACTGAAGGTGGTGAGCAGAAGTATTATACCTACTTCAAAAAACCGTCCGATGTTTCCCGCCTGACTTTCATGGTTTGGAAAAATCCGGATGCCAATGATGATCGCTGGCTGTATGTTCCTGCGGTCGATTTAATCAAACGCTTGTCGGCCGATGATAAAAACTCCTCCTTTGTCGGTTCTGATTTCTCATACGAGGATGTGTCAGGCCGTCACTGGACCGAGGATACGCATACTATCGTTTCGGAAAATGAAACCGTAAATGATCGGGCCGCTTTTTTAATCAGCTCCAAGCCAAAACAGGAAAAAGACAGTTTTTCCGAAAAGAAAACCTGGATCGACAAAGAGACATTCCTGCCGTTGAAAGAAGAATACTACAACGACAAAGGAAAGCTGTTCAGGATTTTCACCGCGGATAAAATCGAAGAAATCGACGGAATCATCACGATTACCCAGCGTACTATGGAAAACGTTAAGAAAAAACAACGTACGACAATTATTTTTGACAGCATTGAATATAACGTGGGTATGAAGGAAAATATCTTCACCGAACGTTATCTGAAGAATCCACCGCGAAAGTACATCAAGTAGGGTTGGGGAAGGATTTAAAATGAACTTAAGGAAAATATCATTGATCATACTTCTGCTGGTGGGATTATGGAACATTTCCGGTACAAGTATGGCTCAGGAATTATACTGGGGTGGTTTCGTTGAGGGTCTGTGGGGCGCAGGAATCGACGATAATAACCCCACCGGACGGGATTATCCGGTTGCCGAAACGAGACTGCAATTGCGACTCGAATCTTTCGGTGATAATGCCGAGGTCTTCGGCCGGATTGATTTTGTACAGGATGGTTTTGATTCATCCAACTATGATGTTGATCTTCGTGAAGCCTATATAAAATTTAGCGTGAACAGCGTCAATATGGATTTCAAAGTTGGCCGCCAGATTTTGACCTGGGGTACCGGGGACCTGATTTTCATTAATGACGTTTTCGCCAAGGATTACCAGTCGTTTTTAATTGGTCGTCAGGATCAGTATCTCAAGGCTCCGCAAACAGCGGTCCGAGTCGAATGGTACACCGGATTGGGATCGTTTACAGTTGTCGGCATCCCTGATTTTGAACCGAACATTACGCCGACCGGCGACCGGTTGAGTTTCTTTCATCCTAACAAGGGTAAAATTGTTGGAGCCGCCGATTATATGGCGCCGGTTGAGCCGGATAATAAATTTGAGAACTCCGAAGTGGCTTTCAATTATTCCCGCATGGTCAAAGGTTTTACTTTGGCCGGATATGCTTACCGCGGTTTTTATAAAAGCCCGGTCGGCTTTGACCCGGTTGGCTACCGGGTTTTTTACCCTCGCCTGAATGTTTTCGGAGCGTCCCTTAGAGGACAGGTGTACGGCGGCATTCTATGGTTAGAAGGGGGCTACTTTGATTCACGTGAAGATAGGGACGGCAACAATTACTTTATAGAGAATTCATCGATGAAAGGACTGGTCGGGTTTGAGCGTCAGGTCGCGACCGATTTGACCGCCAACCTTCAGTTCTCGTACGAACAGATGGTTGACTATGACCAGTACGAAACTTCCCATACTCAGGCAAGTGACTTTGCCATATCGATGGGGATGCCGGCTCCGGTAAAGGCCGAGGAAACACGCACTCTGGTAACTTCACGTTGGACAAAAATGTTAAACTCACAAACAATCACCATCTCGTTATTCGGTTTTTATTCGCCGTCTGAGGAAGACGCCTATGTCCGCTTTTCGGCGGAATACAAATACTCAGACGAATTGAGTCTGATGGCCGGAGGCAACATCTTTGATGGTAAGGACCCTTACACCCAATGGGGTCAGTTTACGCTAAACGATAACCTGTATCTGAAAATCAATTACGGGTTTTAGGAGATAAAATGTCTATAGAAAGAATGATTCGAGTATTAGCCGGAGTGATGATCCTGGGTTCGCTGGCATTAGGGATACTGGTATCACAGTACTGGTTTTTACTCACCGGATTTGTCGGCCTGAACTTACTTCAGTCGGCCTTCACCGGGTTCTGCCCGGCGGAGATGGTCTTTAAAAAGTTTAAGGGGGTATAAACCCCCTTCTTGACTGTCGTGCGGACAAATCGTCTCTGAGTCAGAGTAGATTGAGTTTTGCACGGCACGGCTGCGCCTGCCTGAAGGAAGTTACTATTTATAACTCGGTATCCCAAGGCTTCAGCCTTGGGATATGGGCAGGCTTACCAACTACATAGGGACTATGCCTAAGGGAAGCACTGCACGATGGCAGGTGCTCACTAAATGGTTTCAAGAAGCTCAAGGGATGAGTTAGTCCCTTTTGAGGGTAACATGTTTTTTTACTCCCTCCTACACAGGCCCGGTTTTGTTTGCAGAACCGGGCCTTACCCTAATTGATATTTTCGAAATGGCTTCACTCTCTGTAATACCAAGCTCCGTCATTGCGAACCTCGACGAAGTCGGGGTGTGGCAATCTATTGATATTAGTAGGGAAGGTTCCCATAGGAACCTGCCAATGCCAACTGACTACAGCAACTGTGATTTAATCCGCTCTGGATTCCCGACTCGCTTCGCTCTCGGGAATGACGCGCGAGACTGTGTTTATTATATTGATGTCTTCAGGATTTGTAGTATATTGGTTGTGAAATTGCTTCTGGAGCAGATGTGGACGTTTATTGTTCACTGAATATAAGTAGGATGCAACAGAAAACGGAAATAGAGTAATGGACTTCTCCCCATTTTTACAAATATTAAGCGGGTTGAAAAAGGCGCTTTTGTGGATATTTGAATATCCCATAATAATTAAATATCTTAATCAGTTTAAGACTAAAAAAGGGTATGTAGTACGGTTTGACATACATACCCCAAAAAAAAGAATAATAAAAATTAGAAAATGTGATATTAAACTTACAATAAGACATAATAAAGCATTATTAAAAGAAGTGGAGAAAGATAAACTATTGCATGGGGAATCCACAATAGTATTTGATTCACCCCATATACTTACAGCATATCTTAAGGATTTATCTTACGGAAATGTAATGGATTATTTACAAATCCACGAGCAGTCCCAAACAGTTTATCTTCTTCTTCAGGTTAAAGGACCGGGAAATATTGATCCTTCCCTAAGACTTCAAATTGCGCCGGTTTATAGTTCGATTGATTTGTCCATTCACAGATTTATTTTATGGATACGGTATCTCGAAATTCCACTAAACAAACTATCCATTATTGGTGGTAATAAGAAAACAATAATTAAGTAATGATTGATTGATCTCGAAACATCTATATGTTTACACCAAGTACCCATTCAGGAAGAAGGGGTAGAAATAGTATAGCGACAAGAACAAACCGGCGGCGATAAAAATAATCTTCAGCCACAGTGGGCGAGGGGATGCTCCGATTATCATCGCCAGCGGAAACAAAATTATATAATGCCGATAAACCGATACGATATTGCCGGTCGCCGGTGAAAACAGATAGAATAAAATCCCATAGGCGAGCAGTTCCGGTTTGATGCGGTACGGCGGAAAAATCACAAATATCAATCCGTAATAAACCAACGCTAACTTCTCATACGCCAGCCGGGGAGGCATAAACAGGCCGGTATCCCAGGTTGGAGTCTGTAACAGTGATTTCCACATTACGATAAATGGGATGCCCCAGTTGCGGTCATACTTATCCTGAAAATGAGTGAAGAGGAAAAAGTCATCGAAGGCAAACAGGTAATAAAGCGAAAGGGCCAGCGGTCCCACAGCGAACGGTAAGATATAAAACAGGAAATCCTGAGAGATTTCTCCGATGCCGGGCATCATCAGACGTCTGCGATAATTATTAATCAGCATTACCAGCGGGATAATGGCTGTTAGGAAACCGGTTGGATACGAGAGTGATATAATAATCGCCAAAGCAGGGAGGATTAGAGGTCGTCCTTTTGGTTTTTCACTGTACAGAAAATAGAGGTAGCCGGAGAAACAGAGCAGAATAAAAGCATAAGGGAAGCCGGTTAGCAAATAAAACGCCGTCGGGGCTGAGACTAATGCAAGCGTTGATAAAATCGCAATCGATTCTTTGGCCAGTTTGAGTATGACGTTATAAAAGACAATGATTCCGAAAAAGGTGATCAGGAACGGCAGGAGCATCATTCCGATGCGTGTATTATTAAGCGATAACAGTTTAACAACCCCTGGCCAGGCGGGAAACCAGCCGACGTTGCCGCAGATATCTCCGATGGGCCAGTGTTTGTTGGGATCGCAGGCATGCTTTTCGTAGCCTCTCTCGGCGATACTCTGATAATGTTTAATATCCCAGACCGGTTGAGTCAGGAGATTATCAACTTTGAAATCAGCCGCTGAAACAGTTCTGCAGTCGAGGCATTTGAAATAGCTCCAATTTTCATTTGGTAACGGGTGGCTTTCCGGGGGAGTCTCAATTATTTCAGTATTGTGTCCGTGGCAGTCATGATTAGGGCAATAGACGACCCGGTCGGGAGGCATGAACACGGCGATAAAAATATAAACTCCAGCAAAAAGAATAAAGATACAGGCTGGAATAATAATATTTCTTATTCGCATCTGTTTCATTTACAGCCAACCCAAGAAGATAAACAGCTTATAAAAATACACAACTTCGACAACAAAGCAAATAACCCGGCGGGGGATATAGTATTGCGGTTTATCATCGAAGACCGGCGCCGGTTTGTCTTTGTTGATATAATAAAACGTGCGGCCATAGAAGAATAATGATTGCGCAACAAAGGCCAGAGTCAGAAAGCCGAATAGGTTTATGCCGAACTGGAATTTGATAACGTAGCTGAGAAGCAAAACCGCAGTGGCAGTAAAGCAGTATTTTCCCGAAAGGTTCGAGGCCGGGATTTTCTTTACTTTGTCTTTAACGAGCAATCCGCCCAAAGCAATTAGTATATCTCGGCCAACAATAATTGCCGCCAGCCAGAGAGGAAAGTCGCGATATATAATCAGCAGTATGGCCAGAACTCCGGCCATTATTTTATCTGAGAGCGGGTCGAGCAGTAGGCCTAATTCGGTTTGTTGATTGAGTTTCCTCGCGACATAACCGTCTAACATATCGGAAACCGCCGCCAGAATTAAAAACAGCAATGCCCAATAAGAGGCGTTTGGTTCCGGTTGTGCGAGAAAATATCCGGCGGGGATTAAAAGTACCAGTCGGCCAAGGGAAATTAGATTAGGGATTTTAGTAATGTCAGACCACATGCGGATAAGATATTGGGATTGCCTTTGGCAATCAAGTTTTGTCTTTAATAAAAAACCGGGAATTGCAATCAATTCCCGGCTCGAATTATCTCTTACAAGGTGCTGCGACAAATATTGTCATTAATTAACTTATAGACCCATATCGCTTCTTGAAACACCGACGTAGTCCTGTTTCCAGCCAATACGTTGGAAATACTGAACCTGAGGCGTTTCCGGCGGAAGTTTAGTCGGGTCTTCGAGGTCATGGTCGAAGCCCCAATTTCGGAATGGAGCCGAGTAATACCCGGGACTTCCTTTATATTTGTATGTACCATCAGCCGTTGTGGACTTCCACAGACAGATCATAGAGCCTCGGAATTTAAACTCTTTTCCGCTCCAGTGTTCTAAGAAACGAGGGAGGTTTTCAAGGCCGCCTCCATAGTTACTTGAGGTCGGTGTCAAATCACCTGTAATAATCGAAACATTGACCTCGGCAGCAGATGATACAGAGCGATAATTATAGTTTAAATGAGATTTAGCTTTGTTAGTAGATGCCCATTCATTTGATAAAAAAGTACAGGCATCGGAGATAATGGCAGCAGGCTGTTTATCAACATTATTGAAATCACCCTCGACATAAGTCGGGTTTTCAGACACTAATGTCAGCGGCGATCCGATATCGGCGCCGTTAGTCAACACAGTACCGTTCATTTCACTTGAAGTTACCGCCCGATGGTCGGAAACGTAAATAACCCCGTTAGGCGGGGCATATGAGCTGGCGTCTAAGGCAGCCATATCTATTTCAGTAGCCAAGACTGTCTTTGCCTCATGACCGTCGGTAAATTCTGTGGTGGAATTATATGTCATAGCACCAGCGGCTGTAAGATTAGCAGTGACATCGGACCATGCACCGCCACTAAAATGCCAAGCGACACCGTCGATAATTTTCAACGTGGCTTTATTTTCATAAGAGTCCGGGTTCGCACCGCCGTTGTCCCGTTCAACAATCTTATGAGGGGAACCGGAACCGCCGATCGGCATATTTACCTCGCCCTGTCCAAAGGCCTTGTCCCGAACGTTTCCATCCCAGCGCGCAGTAGCGTCAGTGTACCAATCAGAGTCGCTGGCATCTAACCAGTTTCCTCCGCTGTTCATATTGACCGAATTGCCGTCACCGTCCTGGAAGTAAACGCCTCCGGGAGCTCCGGCCTCAGCACCGTTTTGCAATCCGTGATGAATATCGCCGGCACAGGTGACTTTATCGCCAAAGGTCAAGCCGCTCCAGCCCTGAACCCACATGTCGCCGTTGACATGTACGCGGCCGTCGATTGTCATTCCATAAGCAGGAGATGCCTGAAGCATTTCCTGATAAAAGACAGCAAACTGGAAAATTGGAACCAGAGCACACTCAAAGTCTTGAGATACAATTATTTTGCTTTTGTCAACCTGAGACTCACCTGTTGAGGTGATAGTATAAGTTTTAACCAAGGCGTTAAGACCCATGAATGGCCCGGTGCTTAGTTTTCTCATTACGGCCGCTCCGCCATCGGAACTGGCATACGATACCGTCGCATCCGACAGTGATTCTGTGCCGGAGGGGAGAGTTGTAGGAGCCAGGTTGGTTGTCTCAAAATGAGTTTGAATTACGGCCGATGCTTTTTCAAGACCGGCCTCGGCGGCGTAAAAGGCCGTCATCTCATTTAGTTCGTTACCGGCGATTGTAATTTCATCATTTGAAGTTGTGATAATACCAATACCGATAATTGACAACATTAAAGTCAGCATTAAGGCGATAAATAAAGCCATGCCGTTTTGATTGCGTATCAGGGCATTCATACTGCCCCCTTTGAAAAAAAGTTGATTTTCATAAATTAAAATCCCTAATTACTTTCGCTTGTTGCTATGCCTACATATTCCTGTTTCCATCCCATTCTTTGGAAGACACGGACACTGGGTGTTCCCGGAGGAAGTTTAGACGGATCAGAAAGATCGGTGTCAAAACCCCAATTTCGACTGGGTGCCGTATAGTACTGCCCATATGTATAATCTCCAATCGCCTGTTGAGATCGCCACATCTGAATCATTGAACCTCGTATTTTTAATTCTTTACCTCTCCAGTCCTCCAGAAAACGCGGCAGATTCTCAAGTCCACCCTGGTGGTTGCTGGCGGCTATATCAGGAGCGACATCACCAGTTATAAAACTAACATTAGCTTCAGTCGCGGTAGGAATGCGCGAGCTTAGGCTCGAAAATTCGGTTGAGTTGGCATAATTCCAATTGTTTGAAAGGAAATACATAGCATCGGTCATAACTGCCGCGGGTTGTTTATCCTGAGTATTAAAGTCACCCTGGATATATACCGGATTTTCACAGGCTACTGTCATCGGTTTACCGTTTAAATCATCACCATTTACCAGAGTTGTGCCATTTATATAGCTGCCGCTCAGCTGATCGGAAACATAGATTATTCCATTGTTCGGGAAATACGCACTGGTCGATAGCAATCCAACGTCAATCTGAGTATTTCGGACTTGCTTTTTCTCTTTATGATCATAGAATTCAACGCTGGCATCCTGCTTTATAGTGCCGGCTGGGAGGGAAGCAGCGATGTCAATCCAGGCACTGCCGTTCCATGAGTAAGGCACACCGTCAAGAATCTTTAGGTCAGCCTTATTTTCATAGGAATCAACATTACCACCATCAGCCCTTTCGATTAGTTTGTGCGCATCACCAGATCCTGAAAGAGGAAGGTTCAAAGGTTTCTCTCCGAAGGACTGGTCTCGGACCATTCCGCCCCATAATGCGGTGGAGGCTTCAAACCATGTATCATAGCTTTGATACTTATTAGCGTAAGCCGCATCAATCCAATTTCCATCCTGTTTTTGGTCGATATGGTTTCCATCTTTATCAGTAAACTGAACCGGTCCTTTTGAGCCAGCCCAGGGAAATCCGTTAATAAGATCGCCACCGCAAGTAACACGATCTTCAAAAAGCATTGTCGCACCGGCCGATGCAGAACGAACGTACATATTTCCATTTGAATGAACACGGCCGTCAAGGTTCATATCATATACTGGCTCGACCCATAGTTCATCCTTATAAAATACTGCCCACTGGAAAATCGGCACCAGCGCGCAATCGAATTCCTGAGTAAGAGATACCTGACTGCCGTCAATCAAGGAAGTGCCGATTGATTGAATAGAGTATGTTTTCACCGATGCATTTAAACCGGTAAAAGCGCCCTCCGTCAATTTTTTCGTGGCATAAGGACCCATGTCATTCGTTACATATGCTATTGTTGCCGAGGCGAGACTTTCAGTTCCGGCCGGCATAGTACTGGGAGACAGGCCGTGTACTTCATAATAGGTCTGCAAAGCCGCAGCCGCTTTCTCCAAACCGGCTTCAGCAGTATAAAAGGCGACCATTTCCTGAAGCTCATTTCCAGCAATCGTTACTTCATCGTTAGAAGTCTTTATGATTCCAATACCGATTATTGAAATCATCAAGGTCAGCATCAGGGCGATGAATAGTGCCATTCCTCGTTGGCTTGTGAGTCTTTGGCTAATCATTTTCTTTCTCCGTTTCACTATTATGTTCCACTATTGCGCATGTAAACGCGCGAATGAAGAACACGGCTACGATACTGACCACCGTTAATATCGGGGTCTACGGTTGACGATCGTGCTGTCAGCGTAATAGCTATTTGACGGACATCTCCAATCAAAACTGGTTCATCGACAACTACACCGTTTTTCAGCTTGTAGTTCATCTGGAGATCGCTAATATCTTCTGCATAATCATTTGCTGAACCGTTTCCGAACCGGACGGTGAGCATCGGGTGTGCTGAGTCCGATTTATCCAGTCTATAGAGAATTCGAGCAACCTCCATTACTTGTGAACCGGCTGGGTACGCGGCGGATAATGGCGCGGAATGGAGTATCTTTTGAGATGCTGAATCTACGCTTGATGCAATAAAGTATTCTCCTGTCTCTGTGACCGGATTAAAAATATACATTTCCTGACTGGAGCAATAGTGGCTCAGATCGGAGCCGGTTAGATCAATCGATCCGCTGGGTACGGAAGCGGCTGCCAATGTGGCAACATTGTCGTTTCCCCGATACTGAATCATAATACTGTCCGGGTCTCCGTTGTAAGCCTGGAATGGCTGAAGGCTTGGCGGTATGCCATATCCGGCCATCCGTAATTGTCTGCTTAGTTCATCCATAGCCGCTCGAGCATTTTGCTGCATCTCAATGACATTCCCTTGCTGGATCCATGCTTGATGCTGATTTATGTATATTTTAAACATAGCCGCCGATATAATTCCGGTCAAAAGAAGCGCAATTAAGAGTTCTACCATAGTCATGCCGGCCGTTGATTTTATTTTGCTAAACATCTTATTTGTCATCCCTCCAAAAAGTGTCCGCCCCCACTATTATTAAGTTCCTAAATTCCGTAAATAAACCTTCGATTGGTATGTTCGATACCGGTATGGATTATTCAATAGTTCGTTATCGGGGTTGGGAGTTCGAGCTCGTAATGTAATGCTGATTTGACGTACATCATCTTTAAGTACCGGGGTGTCAACAGTAACACCGTTTTTCAAAGTGTAGGTGAACTGCAAATCGTCAATATCTTCGGCATATACCTGCGGAGTCATACCAGGGTAATGTACCATCAGTGCTGGATGCGCGGTGTCGCTATTATCGATATAGAATTTCACAAATTCTACTGACATGACTTCGGAACCTAATGGATATGATTGTGAGAGCGGATCAGTATTATGTTGAATATGCCCGGCGGCGGTCTGAACTTTTGAAATGGTAAAAAACTCACCTACCTCGGTCACCGGATCAAAAATATAGGCAAATTGACCGTCATAAAAACAGCTTATGTCGTGTCCGTCACAACGTAATTCTGCCGAAGGTTTTGGCATTTTGTGTTCAATCGGGGCATCACAACTGGCGATTTTATAATAAATCATAATTGTGTCCGGATTGGTATTATAAGCATCAAAGGCATCCAGGCTGGACGGAATGTCATAACCGCTCATTCTTAGCTGTCGAGTCAGCTCATCAATAGCAGCTCGGGCGTTTTGCTGCATCTCGATAACATTATCCTGCTGTATCCAGGCGTGATGCTGATTTACGTAGACTTTAAACATGGCCGCCGATATAATTCCGGTTAGTAGAAGCGTTATTAGTAATTCTACCATGGTCATGCCGGTTATAGATTTTAATTTTCTAAGCATGTTATTATCCCTCCTATGGAAGATCCGTTTTAATATAGGAGTTAATGGTGTACGTCTGACCCACTGAATCCGGAGAGTACCAGGTTGCTGAAAGTGTAACCTGGCGCAAATGAGTCGCGACGGTGGATACGGTCCAGTTTCTGATAATATCGTTGACTGTATCTGCGCCGGAAGCCGGATTAGCCTGAGATCTCAAATCTTCAAGTTTTTCTTGAAGAAGCTGAGTGCTGGACGTTGTTCCGGAAGCCCAAGTGTTTCCATCGACTGCTATCATAGCCAGATGCAATAATATAAGCATGGAGAATGACATGATAAACATTGATGTCATTACTTCCAGAAGTGTAAATCCATCTTCTTTTCTACATTTCCACTTCATAATTACAATTCCTTCAAAGATAGTTATACACCGTTTGATACAATAACTGTGCCGGAATGGTCTGTATCCGTGGTCTATGATATTATGTCATTGTGTTTCTAATTGAAACAGGGCTTCCCTGGTACAGTAATATATTGAACAGTAACTGGTTATGGAGCAGTTTCGAAATTGTGCTGTTTGTTATTGGCTTGTAATTATCCTAAATGGTTACGATGTTTTAGGGTGAAAACGGATAAATTTCAGAGGATTTAATGCTGATTTTCCGATAAGTATGGAGATTCTCCCATACTTTTTTAAGCTGTTTGCCGGAATCGAAATTGGGTGATAAGAAAAACAGTTTAAGGTATTCCCTCCGAATGGATTGAACAATTATCTGCTTTAGTCGATACATCATTATAGGGCTACTGAAAAGCCTTTATTATTGTATAGAAAATTATAGACAGTCCTTGAAGGACATTGTTATATTGTTATCTGAAAGGACTCATAAGAAAACTGGAGCGTATTAAAAAGGATTTTATGAGCTCTGAATCAAAGATTCGTCTGGCTATTTTATTTGGGCTGGTGATGGTCGTTATCGGTACCTCAGGGTATTCGACAATTGAAGACTGGGGTCTCTGGGATTCTTTTTATATGACAATCATTACGCTCTCGACTGTTGGCTTTAAGGAGGTCAATGAACTTTCCTCCGGCGGCAGAATATTCACAATATTTCTCATTATTTTCGGTGCATTCAACGCGGCCTTTGTTCTTACTGCGGGCGTGCAGTTTGTCCTACAAGGACAGTTGGAAGAGATACTGGGAAAAAGGAAAATGGAAAAGAAAGTGCATAAATTAAAAGATCATATAATACTGTGCGGTTTCGGCCGGGTCGGGGGACAGGTTGCTGAGGAGTTTGCTCGTCGGGGGAGCGATTTTGTCATTATTGAAAAAGGCGAAGGTATGGTTGCCGAAGCCCGCAAGCGGGGGTTTTATTTACTTGAAGGCAATGCCGCTGATGATGATATGCTCAAGGAGGCCGGTATCAGCCGGGCCAAAGCGATTGTTTCAACCCTGCCCGATGATTCCGATAATGTTTACCTGGCTCTAACTGCCCGGCAGTTAAATCCTGATTTATTTATAATTGCTCGTGCAGAAACGATGCTGGCTAAAAAGAAACTGCGGCGAGCAGGAGCTGACAAAGTTATTTGTCCGCATGAACTTGGCGGAGCCCAAATGGCCTTGGCCACACTCATGCCGAACGTGGTGGATTTCCTGCAATTGGCTTCAGTTGTTCCCGGGGGAGAGCGGTTGAGTATCGAGGAAATAGCTATTAGGGACGGCGGAGAATTAACGGGTAAATCGATTATTGAAGGTGCAATTAAACGCAATTATGATACTATTGTTGTTGGACTTCGCAAGCTTACAGGTGAGGTTATGTTTAATCCTTCCGGTGAAACAGTTATGGAAGACGGAGATATATTAATTGTACTTGGTGAGAGCAATAATCTTGAAAGACTGGCAAAAGATTTAGCCTAATTGTTTTAATAACCTTTTTGTCTCCCATAGATTTAGGTCAGTTTTCTCTCTTTGTATTATATTATAAATCCCTTGCAAAACGAGTCCGAATTGCCTATCCTTTTAAACTAACTTCAATATGGATGGAACGGTTTTAATTATGTTTGATCGAAACGGCAAGTATTTGATCTTCGCCATATTGCTTGGGATGATTCTCGGAGTAGTCTTTACGGCTGTCTTCGGCGAGGCTGGACTATATGTCAAGTTCCTCGGAGACATGTTCTTAAGTGCTCTTAAGATGATCGTCATTCCGCTTCTGTTCTGCTCCATGATAGTTGGTATTTCTAATCTCGGCGACGTAAGAAAACTCGGCCGAACCGGCGCGAAAACAATGTTGTACTTTCTGGCGACAAGTACTGTCGCGGTAATTATTGGCCTTATCCTGGTCAATATTGTACAGCCGGGCGTAGGGGCTTCAATTGTCGGAGCCGCAACGCCGGAAGCTCTAGCCGGGCGTGAGGCGTATTCATTTTTTGACTGGATCACCAAACAAATCCCGTCGAATATCATCGCTGCTGCGGCTGAAACCCAGGTTCTTCCAGTAATCATTTTTGCCCTGTTTTTTGGGGGCGTATTAACGACTATCGGAAGCAAAGGTCGGCCGGTTATAGCCTTTTTCGAGGGTGTCAACCAGGCGATAATGAAAATCGTCCAAATTATCATGTGGTTTGCGCCGATTGGTATTTTTGGATTGGTTGCCGGTCAACTGGCTTCTGTCGGAGGTATCGGTAAATTCGGTGATATTCTTTTTGCTTTGGGCAAATACTCACTGGTCGTTATCGCTGGCCTGTTAATTCACGGTTTAATAATCCTGCCGTTATTCTTGCGGTTCAAATCCGGAAAATCACCTCTGGATTATTTTACGGGAATGTCTCAGGCTCTAATGACAGCTTTTGCAACGGCATCGTCTTCGGCAACATTGCCGGTTACGATGAAATGCGTTGAGGAGAAGAACGATATTGACAAACGAGCTTCATCGTTTGTTCTACCATTGGGGGCCACAATAAATATGGACGGTACAGCGCTGTATGAGGCTGTCGCCGCTTTATTTATTGCTCAGGCTTATGGAATCGATTTATCGATTCTGGGGCAAATTACAATTTGCCTGACGGCTGTGCTGGCTTCTGTTGGAGCTGCTGGGATTCCTCAGGCTGGTTTGGTAACCATGGTCTTGGTCCTTCAGGCGGTCAATCTGCCTCTTGAAGGAATTGGTTTGATTCTGGCTGTTGATTGGTTCCTCGACCGTTGCCGTACTACGGTAAACGTTTGGGGCGACTCAATTGGCGCGGCTGTAATCGCTTCCACCAAGGAAATTGGTTTAGTGGATCGCCGCCGTACGAAAACAAAATCCTGGGATTCTCGCGGGAAATCTACTTCACGTCAGGATAATACTAAATCCAAGCGAACCCGGTCAGATTCTCGTTTTAAATCCAAGGATAAGAAGCAATCGGTTTCGGCAAAAAGCAGTTCTGTTGAGCGTAAGAGTACTCGACGGACCGAAGCAACGAAGAAGAATGAGCACAAGGTAACCAAGCGTGCTGTTCGGAAAGTTCATAAGGTTGAAGTATCTGCTTCTACCGGCAAAGGGGAAGTTTATCGCCCTGATAGTGGTCTTGTCGCAGAAACTGCAATTGTATCTCCGGTAAAGGATACGGTGAAAACCGACCGGAAAACCCCCCGGGTAGAAAAAGCGGCGAAAGATAGTAAAGCCGCCGATTCCGGGAAAAAGCCAGCTCCATCAAAGACTGGTGAGAAGAAATCGCGTCCGGATAAATCAAAAAAGAGCGACAAACCTTTCGGTAGAAAGCGTTCGCCTGTCGCCGGGTCGAGCAAACCGGAAAAATCAGCCGAAACTAAGCCAGCTGAAATTGTCGCTGCTACTGAAAAAACACCGGACACTAGTGACATCTCCCTTGAAAAAGTAACTTTTGAAGTTCCTAAATTTCCAAAGAGTATTCTTGACGATTTGGCTGCTATCCCCGATGAGAGGATTGAACCATCGGATGAAATCATAGCGGTTGAAAAGCCTGAGTCTCTGATTAATATTGAGGAAAAGTCGGAAGAGACTGTTTCAAGCATGGATGACAAAATTGAACAAACCAAGTCTGATGATTTTTCAGAATCGACCGAGGAAAAATCGATTGAGTCAACACATGTTGATGGGGAAAAATCTAAAGATTTCTCTCAGCTTGACAAAGCTGTATTAGGTCCCTCGGAAAAGCCCGATAAGACTCCGGAAAAACAGGAAGATAGCGGGTTTAAACTTCCCGCAATGATGGTTCCGGATGAAAGCGATACGTTTGTAAAAAAAGAAGAAGTTAAGGATGATGCGGTTGATAATATGAGTCTTGATTCTGAGGCTCAGCCGTCTGATTCTAAGGCTAAAAAGACGATTGCTAATTCTAAAGCAAAGCCTGCTCCCAAACGGGCGCGTGCAAAGAAAAAAACCGCATTAGAAAAGCCGTCAAAAACGTTATCTGATGATAATTCTTCAATCAAGGAAATAGAATCTTTGGTAGAGGAAGTAAAAACAGAAATCGCCGGAAATAATCGGGATACCGAAGAACCTCCACAAAATAATGTGGAAGCCAAGGAAACTGAGAAGATCGAGACTTCACTTGATAAACCCGTATCATCACCTGAGGAACCGGTTATGGAAACAGCTGTAATCGAAGAACCTGCCGATGATAAAGGCGTTTCAGGCGAGGAAGAGATTGTATGGGGACGAACGAAGCGTCGTTCTAAACGATAATAGCAAAATGGCGAATATCTAAGCCGGAATTCCTTTTTGGGATTCCGGCTTTTTTTCTGGCTTATCAATCCGCAAATACACTGAGAATGTGAAACTATTTAAATCTGAAAATCGTTCTGAACAGTAGATAATAGTACTTGACAGGTTTTGCTGAGTAACGCATATAGTATGGAGAGGAAAGTTAAATGAATGGTTTGAAAATATCGGTCCTGCTGGTAGGGCTGACGCTAATATTCATCATGATTGGCCGCGTGGTAGGCGGACAGGGCGGAATGATTATTGCCTTCGGTCTGGCGATCGTGATGAATTTCTTCTCCTACTGGTTTTCCGATAAAATAGTATTGAAAATGTATAAGGCTCAGCCGGCTGATGAACAGCGCGATTCAAAATTATTGAGTATCGTGCATGAAGCATCACTGATGGCCGGGCTTCCGATGCCGAGAGTATTTATTATTCCTACCCGGGCGCCAAATGCTTTTGCAACCGGGCGTAATGCCGAACATGCTGCGGTCGCCGTAACTGACGGCTTAGTAGAAATGATGAACCATGATGAACTTGAAGGCGTAATAGCCCATGAGTTGGCTCATGTGAAGAATAAAGATATTCTCATTGGTACTATCGCCGCAACTATGGCCGGCGCAATAGGGATTCTGGCGACTATGGCGAGATGGGGCGCTCTGTTCGGAGGCTATGGATCCCGGGATGATCGTAACGGCGGAATTATTGGTTTAATTATAATGTCACTGGTTGCTCCTCTGGCTGCGATGGTCATACAGATGGCTATTTCACGTTCGAGAGAATATAAAGCGGACAGGGTTGGCGGTGAGATTACCAATAAACCGACAGCATTGGCCTCAGCTTTGGAAAAACTGCATTCCTCAAAAATACAGATAAATATTGATAATAAACCGGCAACAGCACATTTGTTTATTGCCAGCCCACTTTCGAGGAAAGGGCTGACTAATTTGTTTTCGACTCATCCTCCGGTGGAAGAACGGGTGAGAAGGCTTCGTGAGCAGGCTAATATGCCTGTATTGTCCTAATTTAGGGAGGAAATATCGACTGAGATTTTACTCGGTCAATTATGAACAGCGGATATTTTGAGATTATCGCCATAGTTGCCTTAATTCTGGCGAATGGCTTTTTTGCAGCTTCGGAGTTCGCACTCATTGCTTCTCGTAAGAGCAGGCTAAAAAACTGGGCCGCGAAAGGAAACAAGCGCGCTGAAAGAACACGGCAATTACTTAAAAAGCCGGAGCGTTTTTTGGCGACCATTCAGGTTGGTATCACCTTTGTCGCGACTTTGGCTGGGGTTTTTTCCGGAGCTACTTTTGTAAAGTATATTGATCCGGTTATCAAATCCATACCAAGTGATATCATCCAGAGTAATGCCCATTCTATTTCAATCGTCATCATTGTAATCATCGTGTCGTTTTTGTCGGTTATTGTCGGTGAATTAATCCCAAAATATATTGCCATGTCCGCGCCGGAGAAAATCGCGCTGTGGATTACCCGCCCTATTTCTATCTTTTCCAAGATGACGTTTTTCCTCGTTTCATTTATGACCTTTTCCGCCCGTACAGTTTTGAGGATTTTTGGAATTGCGAAAACTCAAGAAGCTTCGACAGTTACTGAAGAGGAAATTAATATTCTGATTTCTGAAGGAACTGAGAATGGTGTGTTTGATCAGACTGAACAAAAGCTTATTAAATCGGTGTTTGATTTTTCTGATTATTCAGTTCGACAGTCGATGACGCCCAGGGTCGATTTTATCAGTATTCAAATTGACTGGCCGGTTGATAAAATTATGGAGATTATGACTTCAAATGGTTATTCTCGTTACCCGGTATACAGGGAGTCTCTTGATCAGATTATTGGGGTCGTTTATACCAAAGACTTGATTTCTCTTTTGGCGCATCATGATGTCATGATACTTAAGGATATAATCCGAAAGCCCTTTTTTGTCCCTGATTCAATGCCATTGACAGTGCTTTTGCGAAAGTTTCAGAAGCAAAAAGTTCATCTCGCCATTGTACTCGACGAGTTCGGCGGGACGGCTGGATTGATTACTTTAGAAGATGTGCTGGAGGAGATTGTCGGAGAAATTCAGGACGAGTATGACACCGAGCAGCCGGAGTTTGTAGCACATTCTGATACCATTGCCTTTGTGGCAGCAGCTCTCCGACCCGATGAACTAAACGATGAATTCGGGACAAATTTACCCGAGGATGTTTCCGAAACGGTGGCCGGATATATAGTGGAAAAGTTGGGGTATCAACCAAAGATGTCCGAAGAGTATACTGAGGGGAAGCTGCAGTTTAAAATTATTGAAATGGATGGAAACAGGATTAAGCGAATCCAGGTGAAAAAACTTGAAATCTAAATTGTTTTTTGTAACTTGGCTCATTCAAACTACACAATTTTAACGGGATCTTGTTTGTTATGGCCGAGATGGTCGAATACTTATTAAACATCTTTCTGACGATGGGCTATACTGGTATAGTAGTCTTTATGCTTTTAGAGAGCTCTTTTTTTCCTTTTCCCAGTGAAATCGTTATGATTCCTGCCGGAGTTTTGTCGGCTCAGGGTCTAATGGATCCCTGGATTGCTATTTCTATGGGAATTCTGGGGAGTATACTCGGTGCATTGATAAATTATTATCTGGCGGTGTGGATGGGAAAGCCGCTGTTGCATAAGTATGGAAAGTATTTATTGATGCCTCCGGAAAAACTGGATCGGATGGAGAAATTCTTTTATCGCCACGGAGAAATCTCGACCTTTACCGGGCGCTTGATTCCAGTGGTTCGCCAGTATATTTCTTTTCCAGCCGGTTTATCACGGATGAATATCGGGAAGTTTACTTTCTTTACCGGTCTGGGAGCTGGACTCTGGGTCTGTGTCCTGGTATGGATTGGTTATGTCGCCGGAAAACAATTGGAAGAGATTACTTACGAATCGGTCCAAGTGCTCTGGCATCAGTATTCTACCGAGATTACTTTGGGGTTACTTGGTTTTTGTGTCGTTCTGATTAGTGCTTATATAATGTGGCAAAAACATAAAAAACGGGCAAACGTGTCAGACTAGTCTCAAGTATTTCAATAATATACAGCCATAAAAAAAGCGACCGTGAGGTCGCTTTTTTTATTTGTATAGAGACTTTTTGATTCGCGCTATATTTTCTTTTTCTTCTTCAATTCGGCTTCTTTAGCCTCGGCGACATTGGTTTTAATCTGTAAAGTCGGTTCACCGAATAGTGAAAACTTGATAAACCGGTACCCGAACATCAGCATTTCAACATCATCATTCTTTATCTTTTCAATCAATCCCTCTTCGATTTCAAACTTATCAAGAAAGCTGCTTTTGAAAATGAAATCGCGGAATTTATCAATATTGTAGCAAGCGGTGAAGAACATATCAACCTGAGCGGGATTGAGTGAGTTCTCCTCATTTTGCAGGAAGGGATGAAGGGTTACTTCCTTAAAATGCTCGCCCATTTCATTGTACTGTTCAATGCCTTGATCCTTGACCCAATCACTTACGGTCATTTTATTATCTTCTTTGTGGCCGTGACAGACATCCTCTTTTAACAGAAAATAAAACTCTTTTTCAGTATTATTAGGATCGTCTGATGGTGAGGCCATGCCGAGCGGATACATGCGACAAGCCCAAGGGCGGTCTTCATACACTGTGCAGCCTTTTTCTCCGACAAAGTGACAACATTTCTTTTCGTTTTCCTGCATCTCAAATAGTATAACCGGAAACTTGGAATTTTCATCGAAGGGCATTAGCGTATATTTTGAGAGAAATTCGCCCGATGTTATACCCAGTCTCTTTTTCAGCCGGATAATATCGTAGGGAGTCAGAAAGATATTAACATCAGCACAGCATTGATTGAAGCAGGTGACGCCGGGGTGGCATTTGAACGAGAATTCCGAGTCCAAATCCATTCGAGGATATTCCTCAAGAATGGCTTTTTTAAATTTTTCAATCTCTTTCATGAGATACTTTACTCCTCGACAATAGAGTCTCGGTGAGCTTTGTCTGACCAGACGGGAAGGGGACCACTTTGATTGATGACCGGATCATAGCGATGGCGGTAGGAGACGTTCTGTTGGTACTGAGTGCGCATCCATTCCCAGCCTTTGATAAAGTAACTACATTCATCGTTGAAGCATACATATTGGGCTTGAAGGCCCCAGGTGGATGAATCAGGAGGCATCCACTTCAACATTTTAACCCCGCAATAGGGGCATATGGTAGGATCATTTTTCATAACAATATATACGTCCTAGACGTTAGTTATGTGAAAGTTCTCTTTAATCTCTCAGCGGTTGCTATTTGTTTACAATCAAAGTCCCCCGAAAACCGAGGTTTCCGGAGGACATTAATCTAAACGAATTACGTTCTAATCAAATAAAGCAAAGCCACGTATTAGTAAATATACTTGACGTCGCGTTTGATCATTTCCCATTCGTTCTTTTCCGGATGCCAGATACAGTTGGCAAACGCCAGCCAGTCTTCTTTCATTGTCGGGCAGTCGGTACGGAAATAATATCCCGGCCAACGAGTTTCGTCGCGGAATAGAATGGTACGAACGTGAGCTTCGGCCTGCCATGTCCTATGGACATTTTCCCAAACGCGCATAAGCTCGTGGAGGTTTTCCGCCGCCAGCTTTTCCGCGTCTTCATTGAGCATATCGAGCAGTTCGAGAGCTTTTTCAAGATTCTTGGCACTGGTCATGAACTGAGCGGTAACACCACCGGCATATTCATCCATGATTTTCTGCAGACGGAACATATACATCTGCGGACGAATGTAATTCGGATTGATGTTAGGATCAGTTGTTGCACCTTTGAATTCATCAAAGATATCCAGCGGAGCCAAAATTCTGGTTCTGAGAGCTTCAACAGTGGCATCGTCAATAGTCGGTTCATCTGTGTTTTCGACACAGAATTTGACCATGGCTTTACCACAGATACGGCCTTCAGTCAGTGAACCGGAAGAGAACTTGTGCGAGGAGGCGCCTGAGGCGTCACCGGCGCAGAAGAGACCCTTGACGGTACACATGTTGGCGTAGCCCCAGAAATATTCTTTAGGAGCGATATCTTCAGGACCTGAAACCCAAGCACCGGAAGCGCCAGAGTGGGAACCGATGAAATAAGGTTCGCAAGCGGCGATTTCTGATGATTTTTCTTCCGGAGCGGTGTTAGTGGCCGCCCAGAGGATAGCCTGTGAGATTGTCATATCGAGGAAATCTTCCCAGGCTTCGGCTTCGAGTTCTTTAAGTTTCTTCTTGGACGCTTTTTCGTCTCCAGCTTCGGCAGCGATCTTTTGGATGGCTTCTTCGGTGCGCATCGAGATCGGACCTTTACCTTCGAGAACGTCGAGCATCATGAGCCAGTTACGCAGGTTTGCCGGAACCGGTTTCACCTTGCCGTAAGGAGCCCATTTTTCGAGTTCAGCGGCACGGGTCTGCATATAGTTCTCATCCAGTGCATTGGTAGCACGGGCTTTGAACAGCAGGAACCAGGCGCCGACCGGACCATAAGCGTCTTTGAAACGAACCGGGATGAAGCGGACTTCCTGAGAAGTCAGCTCGGCGCCGGCGCGCAGAGTAAAGTAGGTGGAAGCGCCGGAGTTGAACGGCGGGTACCAGCTACGACCGAGGCCTTCACCGACGGAACGCGGACGGAAGACGTGTACGGCACCACCCATGCAACACAGCACAGTTTTGGCTTTGAAGATATAGAACTTGTTTTCACGAGTACTGAAACCAACGGCTCCGACGATCTTGCCGTCTTTAACCAGCGGTTCAACGATGAAAACGCGTTCGTAAATGTTGTCCATACCGAGAGCGTTTTTGGCGGCTTCGGCAACGAGAACCTTGTAGGATTCACCGTTAATCATGAGCTGCCAGCGGCCTTCGTGAACGTAATTTCCTTCGGCGTCTTTCCAAATCGGAAGACCCCATTTTTCGAACATATGTACTGATGAGTCAACGTGACGGGCAATGTTGGCTACCAAGTCTTCACGGGTGATGCCCATGAGATCATTGCGAACATAGTTGCAATAGTCCTGGATAGAATTCTGACCGTCTTTAACTCCGACGTACTGGTTAATCGCGGAAAGACCCATGGCGACTGCACCGGAACGATCCATCGCGGCTTTATCAACCAGAGTTACTTTCAGGCCTTTTTTCTTGGCCCAGTACGCGGTTTCTACAGCAGCGCCACAGGCTGCCATACCGCCACCACAGATAAGGATATCTGTAGTGATCTCTACTGTCTCAAATTTTGCCATTATTCTCTGCCCTTTCCTACTTAACCGGCGGCAATGTGTCCATGCCGCAGGATTCAGGTTCAGTAGCCAAAAGCTGATTGTCCAAATCATCGTGAGTGGCGTATCCGCCTTCAGGGACGGCTTTGCCTTCCGGTGTAGTCCGGATTGGGAATTTGAAACGTTTCAGCATTCCGTTACGGAATTTAACCGTCCACATAATAGCGTCGGTTGACCGCATCGGAGTTACACTGGCGCCCAGTGGGCAGAAATCGGCATAACCACGAACCTCAACGGCCTGGGTCGGACAGATCTTGACGCAACTGTAGCATTCCCAGCACATTTCTGGAGCTTGGTTAAAAGCTTTCATCAGGTCTTTGTTTAAGACCATCAGATCGTTGGGGCAAATATACTGGCAAGCTGTCTTATCCAGTGCTTTGCATCCATCGCATTTTTCGGGTATTACATAACTCGGCATATACTCCTCCTATAGGAAGTTTCCCGATAGTTTCTCTTTTGCCTTGAACTATTCATTTTCTAATTTATTTCTTTTTTTTAACTTTTGCGTCGCCGGTCGCGTGACCGTGCATTTTGACTTCGACTTTATCTTCGTCTTTTATGCCAGCGTAGTAATCACGCAGGATGGTGAGTACTTCTGGACGGCTGAATTCGGCTGGTACATCTCCGCCTTCGGACAATGACTTACGCAGAGCCGTACCGGACAGGAACAGACGATCATTTTTGTCGTGGGGACAGGTCTTCATGGAAGCCATGCCGCCGCACTTGTAACACCAGAAGGTCCAGTCGATCGGGAGCATTTTGCACTTCAGAGCGCCCGGCCATAGTTTGAAGAAAACTTCCTGAGCATCAAATGGACCGTAGTAGTTGCCTACGCCGGCGTGATCGCGGCCGATAATCATGTGTGAGCAGCCGAAGTTCTGACGGAATACGGCATGCAGGAGGCCTTCACGGGGACCGGCATAGCGCATATCAAGAGGATAACCACCAGTAACGACACGCTCTTTGTCGAAATAGCATTCGACCAGGGTATTGATACAGTTGACGCGAACATCCGCCGGAATATCGCCCGGTTTCAGTT
Source organism: Candidatus Zixiibacteriota bacterium (assembly GCA_023138975.1). GTDB lineage: Bacteria > Zixibacteria > MSB-5A5 > GN15 > JAAZOE01 > JAGLON01. The sequence continues at coordinate 100,488 of JAGLON010000017.1, read as the reverse complement.
TACCGACCAGCTGGTGAATATACAGGCCGTCGGAAACTTCGATAGCGATTTTGCCGAGGTATTCGTGGGAACGGTGCATCGGGTTGCGAAGCTGCAGAGCAGCAATCGTTTTCCAACCCTTATCGGCGAAAATCTTACGACTTTCGGTCGGACGCTGGTAAATACCTTCAAATTCGGTGGGGAAGTAGCTTTCGGAAAGAACTTTAACCGGACCGGCTAAATTCCATTCTTTCTGCTCCATAACCACCTTGACGCCCGGGTGATCGGGGTCAGTGGTCGTGAAAACGTGTTTACACTCAAATTCTTTGTCGATTTTGTAACTCTCGGTCACTTTCATTGTGCCCATAACCTCATCGGTTTCACCAGAGATTAAGCATATTTCAGTACCGGCTTTTACTTTTTCATCATTCGAAAGAGTAACCGGAATCGGCCAGAAAGTACCGTTGGCAAGCTTCATGTCCTGGCAAACGCCTTTCCAATCAGCTTCGCCCATAAATCCTTCAAGCGGAGTAAAGCCGCCGATACCGATGAAAATCAAATCACCGGTTTCACGAGTTGTCATAACTACTTTGGGCATTCCTTCGGCCCGCTTTAGTTCGGCATCCCGATCCTGTCCCTCAAGGAGACTTATCTTCAGCTCATCACTGCCGTGAGGGGAGATTAAGTTTGAATTCGCCATTCTAATCCCGTCCTACTTTTGGGTGTCAATTGTATAAAAACATATATTTATTATCGGCAAGAATGTGACTTTTTTCACAAGCGCATTGAAAATAAAAACAGCGTTCACATTCTAATAAACCTATTTTTTACCGAGAAGAATGTACATATTTTCACAAGCGAAGTCAAGCGAATTTAAACTTATTGCTCCATTTTTTATATGAAGCTATTCTTTTTGTATACAAAATGCTTGTTCTTATAAACCGTACCGAAAAAAGGGCCGTAGAGGTGCTATTTTAAGGCGTTTCTGTTAACTTTCTGCTCTATCGCAAATTACCGTATAGGGGAAAGTGCGGTATTTATAACCTGTAGAAAGACAGTAAATTATAATAATACTGATAAAAAACTGATTCTGTTATGGGACAATATTTTACTAATATTCTATCGCACAGCTCATCATTTTTCAAGGATTGCACATTTAGCCTGCAAAGGGTTGTTTTTTTATAAATATTTAAAAGATCTGGGTAGATTATACCGATCTCATAAGAGGAATGGAGAAAGTGTAGGGATTTGCAATTTCGAGGTCAGATTGTGAAAAAAGTAACAAAACAACTTGACATGGATTTTGCTTCGGGCTATTTTCAGATTATAAAGATGGTATAATCCATCGAAAGCAGAGCGATTTTAGTTTTGTGTCGAAAAGGAGCATAATATATGGCTGATTTTCGCCGAATAAATCCTGATTTGCAGTTTATCCGGGAAATAAAAAAGGCCGGTGGCGACACTATGAAAAAGTGTTTTCAATGCGCTACCTGTTCCGTAGTATGTAATCTTTCACCTGACGATAAACCGTTTCCCCGTAAGGAAATGATTATGTCCCAGTGGGGGCAAGTTGATGAACTGGTGAAAGATCCGGATATCTGGCTATGTTATCAATGCAACGATTGCAGCACAAATTGCCCCAGGGGAGCTAAACCGGGGGATTTGATGGCCGCGATTAGGGCCTATATCTATAAGTATTTTGCTTTTCCGTCATTTATGGGCAAAGCATTGGCATCCCCGGCGGCATTGCCGTTTTTATTGCTTATTCCCGCGTTGATTATTTGGGGTTGTATCGTAGGATCGGCTCCGGTTGATGAAAACGGGGTATTCCTTTTTCTATCCAGCGAAACCATTGATTTTAATCTATTTTTGCCTCATCAGACTGTAGATGCCTTGTTTGTCTTTGGCAATCTTCTGATTTTTACGATGGCTTCAATCGGTTTCTTACGTTTTTGGAAGAGCCTGAAAAGCAATGGCGACGAGATCAAAGTACCGTTTTTCAGGGCAGCTTGGACGATTGCTCTTGAAGTAATCAACCATTCCCGGTTTATGGAGTGTGATCAAAATAAAATTCGCGGTACGGCTCATATTTTACTCATGTCCGGTTTTGTCGGAGCCATGATTACAACCGGCATGGTTTTCTTGTTTATTTTTATTCCGCACTATATGAATATGCTTGGGTGGGAAAACCTGCACCCCTTCTTTGAGTTGCCTTTGGAACTGCCTCATCCGGTCAAATTTCTCGGTGCCATAAGTGGAATCCTTATCTTTTTAGGCAGCGGCATAATGGTTTTCCGGCGCATGGCTGATAAAGATGAAGTTGGAGCATCCGGTTATGCCGACAATCTATTCCTTTATATCATGTTTTTTACCGGTCTGACCGGAATGACATCATGGATTTTCCGGATTGCCGAGATGGCGGGTGCCGCATATTCCAGTTATTTCCTGCACATCCTATTTGTATATTTCCTTCTCTGGTATATGCCGTATTCCAAATTCGCGCATATGTTTTTCAGAGTTTTAGCTCTGATCTATGCCACGATGATAGGTCGAGTACCACGTTGTGAGACGGTAAATAAAGCTGATGTGCCTACCAAAGCAGAACCTGCGGCGACACACTAAAGATATCTATAGATTATTAAAAAAGGGAGCTTTTCTAAGCTCCCTTTTTTTGTGATGTTGAAAACTTGTCAGGTAAAGTATTTACCTAAAAAGCTATATTTTGTCTTTATAGTAATCCAACAGTTCGTCAATCATACCGTCGATGGTGTGAATTTTTGCTTCGCGAGTTAACTCAAGGTCATGCTCTTTTAATTTGGCTGTCATCTTCGGGCCGATAGAGAAAATCCCGGCGTCCTTTAAGACTTTTTGTGCTTCTTCATCGGACAAATTATGATACAAACCTTCAAGGGTTGAACCGGATGTAAACAAAATCGCGTGCGGAGGATACTCAACGACTTTTTCCTTGAGTCCGTCGGGCCATATTGGATGATAGGTTCGGTAAACGGTCAATGGAATAACTTCGGCACCGTGGGCCGGAACAGTCTTTTCGAGAAGATCATCGGCCAGATTGCCGCGTACTCGTACAATAGCCGCTCCATCAAGGTCCAACTTTTCGGTCATTTCTTTAGTCAGCACAGCGACTGTTGCGGAGGAGGGAATGAAGTCGGCGGAGAGATGATTGTTAGCCAGTTCTTGAGCAGTCCCAGCTCCTATGGCAGCTATTTTAAAATCACCCAGTTGACGGATGTCTTCGAAATACTCCCGCATCTTCGTAAAGAAACAGCGGACACCGTTTTCAGATGTAAAGACGATCCATTTTTTATCGGACTTAATATCGGCGATTTTTTTCCAGTTGTCAGGATCGTCAAAGGTTTCGATTGCGATTGTCGGATAGGGAAGAGGTTCGGCTCCGAGGCGACGCAGGCGTTCGTATAATTCTCCGGCCTGATGAGGTGTCCGGGTGACCATTATTCGCAGTCCCATTAACGGTCGGTCTGTAAACCATTCCAGATAGGGCTGAAGTTCAACGACATGTCCAAGGACAAACAGCGCCGGAGGTTTTATAGTTTCTTTTTCAGCCACCGCTCGAAGTTCACCTAATGTTGTTGTAAAAACCCGCTGTGACGGAAATGTGCCTCGCTCTACGATAGCGGCCGGTAAATCTGCGGGCATACCAAATTCAAGTAATTGCTCTGATATCTCTTTAATTTGGTTGACACCCATGTAAATAACAACTGTGCCGTTTTTTGCTTTAGCTACCCAGTCCCAAGGGACCGATGTCTTTAATTTGCTTGAGGCTTTGTGCCCGGTGACAAACAGTACAAATGAGGCTTTTTCACGATCAGTGCAGGGAATACCGGAATAGGCCGGACCGGCAATACCTGATGTTACGCCGTTGACAATTTCAAACTTGATGCCGTGTTCTTTGAGATACTTAGCTTCCTCGCCACCGCGGCCGAATATCAAGGGGTCGCTGCCTTTCAGACGAGCGACATTTTTGCCTTCATGGGCGAGCTTGAGCAGCAGTTCATTGATATTATCCTGCGGAACCGGATGATCTCCGGCTCGTTTGCCGACATAATGCACCTCGGTTGATTCCGGCAGCATCACAATCAATTGGGGACAGACAAGATTGTCATAGACAACCGCATCGCATGTATCTAAAAGTCGTTTGCCTTTGACGGTAATCAATCCCGGATCACCGGGGCCGGCGCCGATTAAAAACACGGTGCCTTTGATTAAATCACTCATACCGGTATTTACTTATCCTCTCCGAATTCCAGAGTAATCGGACTCTGTGAGTCGTCACCGCACTGAGGGGTTTGTTCCTGTTCCGGTTCATCTTCGTCAGGCTGTGGTTCGAGTAAAGCATCGAGCTGTTCCTGGAGTTCGGCGTTGTTTTTACTCTTAATTAGAGTTTTCCAGTCAGCAGACAGGAATCTATCAAGGCTGGCGAATCTTTCCTTGGTGTTATCGCCCCATTTTTTAATGACTTTTTTGCGGAAATCTCCGGCGAGTTCTACAATACGAGTCCAATGGTTGGGGAAGATGTTTTCCAGGATAATCCGTAGGTGGGCGGCCAAAAACGGCGCTTTGCCGTCGGTGGAAATCGAGATTGTCATCGAATCACGTTTTAATATAGCTGGAAAAATGAAATCGCACAGCGGTGGGTTGTCAACGACATTGACCAGAACACCGGCTTTGTGACAATCATCATAAACGGTTTGATTTACTTTTGCATCATCAGTTGCCGATATGACCATTCCATAATCCCCGGCTTCGGGTGATTTATATTCACGTTTTTCTATTTTAATTCTTCCCTGAGAGGCATAATACTCGATTTTTTTCAGGGGTTTAGGGGCGACGACGGTAATCTCTGCGCCAAAATCGATCATGGTTTCGATTTTCCGAATGGCAATTTGTCCGCCGCCGACAACGAGGCAGCGATGCGTTTTGATGGAAATACTAATCGGCATATATTTGTTAGCCATGTTGTTACTCCGTTTGTTCCGCTTTACTTTGGGAACGGTTCTTTATATGTAAAAGTTTATTTATCAATCGTTTAGTCGCTCTGTCAACCAACTCGCGACTGTCTTCATCCAGCATCGGCATAATTTTTTTCATTTCATGCTCGCGGGTTCGTTCATAAGCCTCGCCAAGATCATTATAAGCTGGCTCGTGACGGACACTGTCGTACCAATATACAAACTGCTCCAGCTTGTATTCGATAATTCTTTCCGCTTGAGGAATAGCATCGCGACGCTTCGCCTGTTTTTCCTTGACGAATTCTTGCACAGCTTCCAGGTCGTAAATCTCAAGACCGGGGTAATCCTGTTTTATATCTACATCGCGAGGAACAGCCATGTCGGCGATCAGCAATTGTTTGTTCTCATTCAAACTTAGTGCTTTGCTGATCAGGTTATCGTCTATGATGGCTTCATCTGCTCCGGTACATGATACAACAACATCCGCCTGGCTCAATAAATCGGCGAGATTATCAAGTCCGAATCCGTCAACATGATACTGCTGTCCGAACTCGACAGCTTTTTCTCTGGTTCGATTGGCAAAGATGAAATTGTTATAGCCGTAGCGATTAAGGCGGGATACCGCCAGCGTTATCATTTTATTCAAACCGATAAACAAAATCGTCGGATTTTCTATGGCTTTAATTTTCGTCCTAAGGAGGTCAATGGTGGCGCTGGCGACCGAACAAGCGCCTTTGCCCAACTCGGTATTGGTGCGAACCTGTTTGCCTATTCTAAAGGCTTGATGAAATAGCCGATGGATAATTTTTCCGGCCGATTTGGCGGCGCAGGAGGCGGAATAAGCTTCTTTTCCCTGGCCCATAATCTGGTTTTCGCCCAAGACCATTGAATCAATTCCAGAGGTTACCCGAAAGAGATGGTCGACAACATGTTTATCTTTTTTAATATAGAACTGTTCTTTGAGAGGCAAGATATCTATTTGCTTGGAATTTTGATAGAATTCAGCTACAATTTCAAAGGCTTCGCGATGGAGTTCGGCGATTAAATAAAACTCGATTCGATTGCAAGTCGAGACAACAATAGCCTCTTTCAGGCCGTTTTGTTTGAATATCGCCGCATTGGCCGGAGCCAATTCATCGCGACTTAGCTGCAGAGGTTCTCTTTGTTCCAACGATGCCGTTGTATGATTAATACCGCAAAGCAATAATCGCCAGTTACAGGGAAGCATGTATAATTGCTCCTAAGAAAGTTAAACTCATTGTTGTGAAGCCTCGAATCCACCGCTTAGAATATGTACGTTATCAAACCCTGACTGCTTGAGGATCACTGCCGCCTGATAAGATCGAAGACCTCGCATGCAGGTTACTAATATTGGTCTGCCTGTATCAAGTTCCTTGGCTCGGCTACGTAATTTTCCCAGGGGGATATTTTTAATACGGTTTTTCATCTCATCCGGCCAGGCAGCTTCCTCGAATTCTGAGGTCTCACGCACGTCAAGCCAGAGATATGCGTCTTTTTCATCATTGGTCAAGGGACTAATGAAATCAAAACCTGATTTGGCCATCGCGGCCAGATGGTGCAGCGGATCTAAAGCATCGGAATAGGGTGGTGCATAACCGTGTTCAAAGTCAATTAAAGTATCCAGGGTTGCGTTTTGCTGAAGCAGGGCTGACATTGAATCTATCCGGCGGCAGATATCTCCCGCGCCGACCGCCTGCAAACCCAAGACTCGTTTGGTGTCAGCGTCATAGATTAGTTTAAGCACAAAGACTTGGCTTTCCGGATAATAGTCAGGCTTATCCGGGAATGTACCCCAGACGGCGTTTGTTTTTAGTCCGGCTTTTTCTGCACTCATTTGTGACAGTCCGACGGCGCCGACGTTGGTATCAAAAACTTTGACTAAGAAGGCTCCCAAAACTCCAGAAAATTCAGCCTTATTGCCGGTGATGTTTTCGGCAATTACCCGCCCATGGCGATTTGCCAATGAGCCCATAGGAATAAAAAATGGCTGGCCGGTAATTTTGTTTTTATTTTCAATGCAATCACCGCCGGCGTAGATATTGTCGTCTGATGTTTGTAAGTGAGAGTTTACCGCAATGGCTCCGGTTTTACCAATAGTAAGGCCGGTGTTTTTTGCCAGAGTCACTTCCGGTTTGACACCGAGACAAAGGAAAACGTAGTCAGCTGTGATAGGGGCATGTCCATCAATGTATACTACCGGATTGTTGTCGCTGTCGAGTTCGACCTTCTGTACTTCGGCACCGGTAAGAACCTTGATATCCTGGCGTGTCATCTCCCGTTTGGCAATTTCAGCCATTTCTTTATCAAGGACAAAGGGCATGATTTGGTTTTCCCGTTCAATAAGAACGGTCTCGATACCCCATAATCCGGCACAGGCTTCTGTCATTTCGCATCCGATGAAGCCACCGCCAATAATTACGACTTTGCCCACTTGTCCGGTTTGGGCCGCTTTTCGAAATGCAATTGCGTCATCGGGGCGGGTAAAGGAACTGATTTTACTACTTTCGGCAACTGGAAAAGGGGGCTTGATCGCATTGGCTCCGGTGGCAATGACTAACTTATCGTAACCATGCTTGATCGTTTCGCCGGATTTGAGCATCTTGATGATAATATATTTTTCATCTCTGTTGATCTCTATAACTTCAGCCCCGGTCACGGCTTTAAATCCTTTTATGTTTTCAAAAAAATCAGCGTCCCGGGCAATGCCGTACGAGGTTTCCACTAACCCGTTGAATGATTCGATGTCTCCTGAAGCAAAATAGGGTAGACCGCATGACCCATATGATAAAAGGTCTTCTTTTTGGAACAGAGTAATGGATAAAGCGCCGTTTCGGCGAGCCAGCGTGGCGGCTGTTTTCGGTCCGGCGGCGACGCCTCCGATGATTACAACATCTGATTTTTCCATATCTATCTCTTATCTTTTAACGGCTGTTGAGCAGCCGTAATTACTCACAAGTCATTCGCCCGCAATAAAAAACGGACGGGAATTTTCCCGTCCGTATATAATCAATTTGAAAATATAATCAAGTCTATGCGGCTTTTTCTTTCACCGCCAGAGCTATTTTATACAATCCGGTTACAATCAGCGCTCCCAGAGCGTAGATTCCGATAGTAATCAGAACTTCAGGTAAAGTCGGCAGGTATTCTGTTACAATACCGAGCGGATTCGGAACGAATCCAGTGACGACCATACCCATGCCTTTATCAATCCAAATTGAAAAGAACACCGCAACAGATCCCAAGGCCAGCAGGTTATAATTTGCCCGCAGTTTTGGGAAATGCAGTATTATCAACGATACTATCGCCAAAAAGATCGAGAACCACATCCAGGGAACCAGCGCCGTTTTGTCTCCGATGCCGAGGAATAAGTACTCAAAATGGGATATATGTTCGGGGATACCACTATAGAGAGCTGTGAACAGCTCCATGAGAATCAAGAAAATATTAATGCTCATGGCGTAAGTCATAATGACAGCCAGTTTGTCGATAGCCTTATCGCCTGCATCAAATTTGGTCAGCTTTCTTAGAAGCATACAAATTATGATCAGCAAAGCAGGACCGGCGGCAAACGCCGACGCCAAAAACCGGGGAGCAATAACGGCCGACAGCCAGAACGGGCGAGCGGCCAAACCGGAATACAAGAACGCCGTTACGGTATGAATTGAGACCGCCCATGGGATCGATAGATAAATAAGCGGTTTGATCCATTTCGGCGGTGCTATATCTTTCTTCTCCGCTCCCAGCATCACCCAGCTGATTAACAGATTGAGAAGCAGATACACCGATAGTACAACACTATCCCAAAAAAGGACAGAATTGAGTGATGGATACAGAAACATATTGACCATACGGGTCGGTTGTCCCAGATCCACAAAGACAAAAGTCATACACATAATCACACTGGCAATCGCGAGAAATTCACCTAAGATGGTGATTTTCCCGAAAGCCTTGAAATTATGCAAATAATAGGGTAAAACAACCATGACCGCTGAGGCTGCGACACCGACTAAAAAAGTCAGCTGAGCGATATAAAATCCCCAGGTTACGTCACGGCTGAGGCCGGTGATGCCTAACCCTTCATTGTACTGCTTGAGGTACGCCAAGGTCCCAACCCCGATAACCAGAAGCAGAAACGCTATCCATGTCCAGTAACGTTTATCTCCACTAAGTGCTTTTTCTAACATATTCTCCTCACACCAGGTAATAAACTTCGGGTTGAGTTCCAAGAGCCGCTTTGCGTCTTAAAGAGAAGCGTTCGCGAAGCAGTTCACGTACTTTAGAATTCGGATCTTCCAGATCGCCAAATACAATAGCGTCGTTTTTAGCGACTTCTACGCAGGCCGGTATCTGACCTTTGGCCAGCCGTTCTTCGCAGAAGGTGCATTTTTCGACGACACCTCGCATACGGCGGGGGAAGTTCTCATTTATTTTTTCAATATGCGGACGAGGGTCGCGCCAGTTAAAGCTACGCGAGCCGTAGGGACAGGCTACTATGCAGTAGCGGCATCCGATACAGCGGTGCCAGTCCATCATCACGATACCATCTTTTTCACGGCGCCAAGTCGCCTGAGTCGGGCAGACCCGAACGCAGGGAGGATTGTCGCAGTGATTACACAGTACAGGTACTTTGATATGATGGTACTTCTCCGCAATATGCTCATGATTGGCTTCGTGAAAGGCGTTATGAAATTCTTCATCCCAAATCCATTTGATCTCGTCTTTAGGATTATCGAAGAAGGGAACGTTATGTTCTTCATGACACGCCTTAGCACAATCTTTTACGTTCTCATGATCGAGACATTTCTTTAAATCTATGACCATGGCCCAACGTTTGGCCGTCAGAGGTTTCTCCTGGAGGAGCTCTTCGGGTTTGATAAGGTTGAGCGAATCTACTTCCTGAGCTGCCGAAGTCAACGGGCTGGCTGCAACGCCAAAAGCGACGAGCCCAGCGGCCTTCAGAAATTTCCTTCTATCTACCGCCATCACTTCATCTCCTTTCCAGGAATGATGTGACAGTCCCAGCAATAAGGCTCGATTTTAAGATAATCGTGGCACTTATCACAAAAGCCTTCCTTATTGGAATGACAATCAAGACAGGTCTGGGACAGACTCTTGTTGTACTTCTTGCCGTCAGGCGCGGTATAAACTCGGTCGCCGTCACGGACAACCTCGTTACGCCAGGTATTCAGTAAATCCATGTGCGAAGAGCGCATATATTCGGTATCCGCAACACAGTTTTCGCCCTTGACCGGCTTTTCCAATTCCGGTACATATTCGGCGGTTCCACCGGCGATATTATACCAGATCGGGAAAGTGATCAGTACGAGGAAGATAACCAGTCCCAGAAGGACTTTCGGAGAATCATACATCCTCAGTATCCTCCTTTCCGCCCATTTTGTCTCCGCGCAGATCAATCGACCTATCGTTTTCTCCCGTCATGACCAGGGCGTTTCCGACCAGCTCATGAATGGCAGCAACCTCGACTCCCGGCACCCAGTATTGCAGGAGTGGCGGTAAAGTTGCTTTGTCGATAGCACAGATACATGTTAAGAGATTGACGCCGTGTTTCTCTTGGACATATTTAACAGCATTGGCTCGCGGGAATCCTCCGCGCATGCGCATTTCGAGATTCTCGTCGGTTCCGATACCGGAGCCGCTGCCGCAACAGAAGGTCTGTTCACGAATCGTGTTTTCCGGCATTTCGTGGAATTTGTTGCAGGTATTCTTGAGAATATAACGAGGTTCTTCAAGAAGTCCCATTCCTCGAGCGGTGTTGCACGAATCGTGGTAAGTGACATTCCAATGGTTATTACGGCTGGGGTCGAGTTTGATTTTGTTGTGTTTGATCAAATCGGCGGTGAATTCACAGATATGAACCATCTTCGTCGCTTTAGCATTTTCAAACTTCGTTCCCGTAATTGGGGATACCGGTTCCTCGAGGAAATCGGCCGGGCCATTCATCGTATCCATATATTGATGAAGAACGCGCCACATGTGCCCGCACTCTGCGCCAATAATCCATTTTACCCCGAGGCGTTTGGCTTCGGCATAAATCTTATTGTTGAGGCGTTTCATCATCTCATTGGAATGGAATAAGCCAAAGTTGCCCCCTTCCGACGCAAAAGCGCTGAAAGTATAATCCAAACCGATTTCATGGAATAAGGCCATGTAGCCGAGGAATCCATAATAATGAGGGTCGCCGAAATAATCTGCCGAAGGAACTACGACTAATACTTCCGCACCCTTTTTATTTATTGGAGCCTCAACTCGTACACCGCAGTTTTCCTCAAGGTCATCAACCGCGAAATCAACAGAATCTTTGAATCCGTGCGGTTGAATACCAAGATGGTTTCCGGTGCGGAAACAGTTTGCGGCTGGAGTCGTAATCCAATCGATACCGAGTCCGAGAAGGTTCAGGAGTTCGCGAACCATCATCGTGATTTCGGCGGTATCGATGCCGTAAGGGCAAAAGACCGAGCAACGGCGGCATTCCGTACATTGGTAAAAATAGAAGAACCATTCTTTGATGACATCTTTGGTCAACTCGCGACCGCCGGCCATCCGGCCGAGAATCTTTCCAGCCAGGGTAAAGTTACTGCGGTACACGGCACGCAACAGTTCCGCGCGCAGGACCGGCATGTTTTTCGGATCACCCGAACCGATATAAAAATGACATTTATCGGCGCAGGCGCCACAGCGGACGCAAACATCCATGAATAACTGCAGTGACCGGAATTTTTTGAGCCGCTCTTTCAAGCCTTCAAAAATAATCTCTTTCCAGTTTTCCGGTAATTGCCAGTCGTCATGCATCGGCTGCCATTTTTTGACGTTTGGCAAGTCAAGATAATCAGCACTAGCCGGAAGAGCACCATAGTTGATGCACCCTTTTTTCATTTCTGTCGGGACATCGCGCCAGTCTTTTTCCGGATGCTTATAGCTGATTCCGCGGGCCAGATCCTCTGGTTTTATCAGTTTTTCTGCCATAAGCTACTCCTTCTCCAAAGGCATTCCGGCGTCTTTCATAACTTCCCGGAACTCATCTTCCCATTCGGCATAGGTATGCACCTTGACTTCGGGATTCCAGGGGTTAATGTGACGCTTCACGCGGCTGTTGTTTATTAGGTTGCGGGTTGGAGACATAAAGACACCTGCGAAGTGCATCAATTTGGAGAACGGGAAATAAACGAAGAGAACGCACACCAGGAAGAAGTGGATAAAGAACATTATGCCTATGCCTTCGGGAACTATCGGATTCAAGCTTATAAGTCCAGTTGCGAGTTGCTTGATCGCAACTATATCAACTTTGGAGAAATATCGCATGCAGATACCGGTTCCGCCAATGCCTAGTATCAGGTACAGCGGGAAATAATCAGCCGGCAGTGAGATGTAGCGTACTTGAGGAATTACAACCCGGCGGATGAATAAAACCGTTACTGCGCCAATGAATACGATGTCAGTGAGAAACAGTTCCGGTACTCCGATTTGGAAAAAGCCATCGAGTTTCTGCATGATGCTCATTAGTTGAGGAACCGGTTCGGCGAAAAACTTAAAATGGCGCAGAAAGATAAACAAAAATGAGTAATGAAAAGCCAGTCCGGCTGCCCATAAAAGTTTATCAGAGCCATAAACAATTTTCTCGTCTTTAATTTCTGTTTTGGTATTTCGGAATAGTGAACGGAAAAAGAAAACTTCCAGAATCATCCGACCTAGGACGCCCCAGATATTATGCGGAGCTTCAAGATTGTCGGCCTTGATAAAGGAGAGCGACTTTTGCTGTCCGCAGGTCGTTGGTATACGGAACGGCACCGGAGCGCCCGCCCATTTAAGTACTTTGAGGATAACACCGGCTAAAAACAGGGTGATTGCGGCATACGGGATAATAACCCCGAAAAGATACTGCAGATCAAGCACACCTACCCCGAGAAAAACCAGTCCGATCAGTAAAGCCAGAATGAAGAGAGAACTAATTACGTGCATCTTCGTCAGCCTCCCTTCTCGTTATTACTATGAAATGATGTTGCCATCATCGAACTCCCCTTATCTCTTAGCTGTCCGAACGTTTGCGGCCTCCACCGAAAAATTCCGAGCGTCTTTTGAAATCAGAGAATTTAATCTGATTCAGCGTTTCCCGGTTTTGCATATAGGTATCAAAGGCGATAAGCCCCATACCGTCAATGGCGGATTCCAGCGACAACAACTCTTTTAATACTTTTGTGTCCTTAAGCTCATCCCCTAATTCCTCCCGGATTGCGGTTTTGAGGAAGAAGATATATGCTACCGCTTCGGAAGCGGAAAAATCCTGAACAGCCCGAATTTTGTTGATAGTATGAAGCGCCCCGGATATAACCTCGGCATTTTGGTCGCCGATGAGCGAGTCCAAAAGAATCCCGAGTTCTTTGGCGAAGGTACAGCCGACGGGATTGGCAAATTGATTCTTTTTATTCAGGAAAAAATTGACGCTTTCGGGAGGATAGGTGTTTACCAGGAGCGATAACCATTTATCCAGAACTTCGGTTCTCTTTTTTTGCAAGAGAGATGTTAGCATTATTCCTCATCACATGCTTAAAGTCAGCGCAAACGAATAGATAGAATTCGGGGGTCACCCGTCAAAAAATCCGATGACCCCCGAAAATATATCAGATATTACACACAACCGGTCGGTTTGGCCAGACCAGCAACCTTACAGGCGCCTTTCGCCGGACCAGACGGGAACAGTTCATAAACCTTCTTCAGCGGGAATCCGGTCTCTTTACAGAGCTTACGAATCATCGGCGCAATACCGTATTTTGCATAATAATCGCGCAGATAATGAACCAGTTTCCAGTGCTCTTCGGTCAAATCGTCAACGCCTTCAGTAGTAGCCAGACCTACTGCAACGCGCTCGTTCCATTGATCCGGTTCTTCCATAAATCCATCTTCATCGACGTCAATGCAGACATCTTCCCACTCAAATTTAGCCATTTTAATGCCTCCGTTATGGTGTTTGTTTTATACTCAAAGTTTTAAACACTCTGTTTTAAAACATTTCTATATATCCGCACGGACAGTTCTCGGCACATTTCTTACATCCGTTACAGAAATCAAGTTTGAATTTGTATTCGCCCATCTTTTCGAGGGGTTTAATAATGGCGTTGTCCTGACAGAGACTCCAACAGTTGCCGCAATCAAAACACTCACCGCAGCTCATGCAGCGCTTGGATTCGCCTATCGCCTCATCCTGACTCCAGGTTGAGATGATTTCTTTATCAATTGGCTCAAAACGTTCAGCCACCGGCAACTCATGAATTTCGGTCCGGTTTTGTTTCTCGTAATAGGCCAGATACATCTTATCGGATGTGATCAGCGGTTTTTCCACTTTCGGAATTGCTTCACCGGTAATCATCTCGTGAATCGCTTCCGCCGCAAAACGGCCGTGAGCAATAGCAGTGATGGCGATATCCAGATTGATATTGTCACCACCAGCAAAGACATTATCGACTTTAGTCTTGCACTTGTCGTCGATCTTGATCCAGTCCCTACCTTCAATAAACTCCTCAAAGCCGGTGAAGTCCGGGGCTTGGCTGATAGCCGCTACCAATGTCGAGAACTCCAGTTCAAAAGTATCGCCTTCAATCGGGACGGGACGACGACGACCGGAATCATCCGGCTCACCGAGTTCCATCTTCTGGCAAACCATGCCAACAGCTTTGTTACCATCCAGCTTGAGCGATAGAGGAGCCGCCAAGAAATGAATCTCTACGCCTTCTTCCAGAGCGCCGGTAATTTCCTCTTCAATGGCTGGCATCTCTTCCTTTGTGCGACGATACAGAATTGTTGATTCCGCACCGAGGCGTTTGGCAATTCGAGCCGCATCGAGGGCGGTATCACCACCACCGATAGTCACGACTTTGTCGCCGACGTCAATTTTTTCGCCCATGTTGACCTTGCGGAGGAAATCCGTACCGGTCCACACGTTTTCGGCATCTTCGCCTTCCACCCGGAGCAATCGTCCCTGGTGAGCACCGAGGCCGATAAATGACGCGCGATAATCTTTCTTGATGTCTTCCATCATGATATCTTTGCCAATGATGGTGTTGGTTTTTAGCTCAACACCCATATCACAGATGCGCTGAATTTCTGCATCCAGAACATCCTGCGGTAGGCGGTAATCGGGGATACCATAGCGAAGCATACCACCCGCTTTGGGGAAGGCTTCAAATACGGTGACCGGATACCCACGGCGGGCCAGATGATAGGCAGCCGTCATACCGGCGGGGCCGGAACCGATGATAGCGATTTTTTCAGAGCGTGTTTCATCGGTCAGTTTCTTGGGTACTAATTTATGCTCCAGTGCAAAATCTCCGAGGAACCGTTCAAAGCTGTTAATGCCAACTGGATTTTCCAGCGCTTTGCGGTTACAGTCTGTCTCACACGGATGCGGACAAACACGGCCGCAAGTGGCCGGGAAGGGGGTTGTTTCGAGAAATATGTAGGCCGCCTCTTCAATTGCCTGATCATAACTCTTGCCCACATCTTCAGCCTTTGATACAGTCATCAAGGCTTTGCGAATCTGGTTGTGGTTCGGGCAATTTGTACCGCATGGCGGTTTCTTAGGTACGTGTTTCGGCCGGAGTGAAGATGTTTCTACTCCAGCTCCACCAGATGAAAATGACCGTCCACGCAGTCCTTTTTTCTTTTTCTTGATCTTAGCCATCTTGAACTCTCTTGTTGAGTGTATTCCGCTTTCGGTGATGTCTGCGCCAGACATTTGCGCCGGCACCCTTTCAGCGAGTTCAGTGTTTCCTCTTTTTTCAAACTATGGTGCGAGTCACCTCACACTATATACTTATTTCTATAGACAGGCAATTCTAAAGCCTGATATATTTCCGCCGCCGGAACCGTTTTTGGTCTGAGCGTATGCTTTGGCCTTATTTACCATCGCTTCGGCCCATTCCGGTACTCCGGAAGCATGAATATGCATATAACTGGCCATACTGTTTTTGAATAAAAGACCGTCTCTCTTGCTTCCAAGACCGACGCCCTTTTTCATTTCAATACAGCTTGTGATTTCATCCTGGCCGGGTATTACGCCGGAATAATGAAATTCATGGCCTTTTATAACCATGCCGGCTTTGAAATACGGGCCGTCGGTATCGACGGTTCCCTTCGTATATCCGTGTCCGACCGGTTTGACAGACATTTCCAAGTCGAGAGGAAAAACTCCCGCCATTGAAAAAGCCTGATCTTTCCATTTTAATGAACGGCAGAGGTATATAAGTCCTCCGCATTCGGCGTAAATCGGCAGGTTTCTATTTGCTGCCGCTTTGACCGATTCCATCAGCGACTGATTCAAAGAAAGCTGCTGGGCATGTGTCTCCGGAAAACCACCGCCGATATATAAGGCGTCAATCTCCGGAAGCTTTGAATCAGTTAGTGATGAAACCGGAACCAATTTGGCTCCGTGCGCTTGTAGCGCCTCAAGATTTTCAGGATAGTAAAATGTAAACACAGAATCTTTGAAGTAACCAATACGAACCGAAGGTGTCTCAGTCTTTTTAGCTGTCGTTTTGACTTCGTTCAACCGTGGGGCATGCTGGGCAATGTCTATTATCTTGTCCAGGTCAAGATATGACTCGGCGATCTGACACAATTTATCAGTTACTCCATCAGCAGCCATATACTCTGCGGGTGGCACCAAACCGAGGTGACGACCTGGGATGATGTCTGCGTCTTTACCCAATTTTGGTATAGCTCCAACAACCGGAAGACCGGTATATTGCTCGATTGATTCTGTAATAACCCGTTGATGCCTTTCTCCGGCGACTTTATTTAATATAACTCCGGCAATATGTGTTTTGGGTTCGAATTCGAGGCATCCTTTAATTATCGCGGCGATAGTTCGAGTCGTTTTGGTCGTGTTGACGACCAGTAAAAGCGGGGCAGACAATAATCTTGCCAGCCCCGCTGTACTGTGTGTACCTTTGGCATCTTTGCCGTCGAAAAGGCCGCGATTGCCTTCTACGACCGACATCTCAGCACCATGAGAATAAGTAGTAAACGCATTTAGGACGCTATCGAAGCCGGCCAGATAAGTATCGAGATTACGGCAGGGAAAACCGGCCGCTTCGCTTAACCAGGCGGGGTCGATATAGTCGGGACCTTTTTTGAAAGGCGCGACTTTCAGTCCACGGCGGCGAAGTGCCGCCAGGATACTAAGACTGACAATCGTTTTTCCCGAATCACCGGATAATCCGGCGATGACCATGCGCGCTCTATTTACACCCATAGCACTCTATACCCGAAAACGGGTATTAGTCGTTAGCGGCGCCTTCTCTGTGCGGTAATTCGATGAAACTGCCGCCAAAATACGTATAAACGCATCTGCCGTTGTTGACCAGTAACTTAATCGCCGCTTTACAGAGTTTCTTATCAACTTCATCCGGATACGTCTGAATCATTAGCTTGTTCAAATCGCCCGGTTTCAGTTTTTTAAGGCCTTGCGCATCCGATACCATCTTGAACATGGCATCCGCAATTTCTTCAGCTGTTTTCGCCATGACTATTGTCCTTAAAAGGTTATATGTGTTGAACGTTTGAAGGTCAGACCGGCGTGCTTAAAGTCGTCGATATGTTCCTTCTGGAACTCAATACCCGACATCTTAAAGAATTTAGGCCAACCGATACGTTCAATCCACTCACCCATACGTTCGTACTTATTGGCATTAGCTGCCCACAGTTCGACAATGTTCCTGATCGCGGTGGTCACTTCGGGCCAGCGCGGAGGATTGTTCGGGATGAACGGGATAGCCAGTTTCGAGAACATTGGCTCGTGGCGGGCGTTGGATACCTTGCCACCGATCCAGATGGAAATACCGTCATTCAGCGGATCGTTCAGAGGCATTGACGGACAGACCGTGTAGCAGTTCGCGCAGAACATACAGCGGTCTTCCAAAACCTCTACCGATGGATTGCCGTTAACGGTTGCCGGGCGAATAGCAGCTGTCGGACAGGACGCGCTCACACTCGGGATTTCACACATCTTTCTCAAGGTGTCGTGGTTGACTTTCGGAGGACGACGGTGAATACCAAGAATAGCGATATCCGAACAGTGAACTGCGCCGCACATGTTAAGACAGCAAGCCAAAGCTATACGGAGTTTACCCGGAAGCTTGGTGCTGGTAAAGTACTCGTTCAGATCATCCATTACGGCTTTTACAACACCGGACGCATCGGTCGCGGCCGAGTGACAGTGAACCCAACCCTGAGTATGGACGATGCTGGAGATAGCATTGCCAATACCGCCGACCGGGTGTCCCAGATCAGCCAAATCCTTAATCAGAGGATCGATGTTCTTTTCGTCGGTAAGTAAAAACTCAACATTGTGACGGCTGGTGAAACGGAGATGACCGCCGCAGTATTTTTCAGCAAGATCAGCATAATTGCGAATCTTTTCGGTGCTGATAAGGCGCGGTGAACCGGCACGAATCGTAAATAATTTGGCGCCGGATTCAGAAACGTGAACCATGACACCTGGTTTCAGAACTTCATGATACAGCCACTTACCATAGTTTTCCTTAACAATCGGAGGCAGAAACTTCTCATAATGTGGCGGGCCTATATCGGTTAATCTTTCAGCCATTTTAAAACCTCTATATCATTCAAAAGGTTAATTTCTCGTTAACGTTCGGCGACGAATTATTCGCCGTCTTCATCCTCTTCGCCGTCATCTTCTTCATAGTATTCTTCATAGAAGATATATGGGTTCTCACGGGGATGGGCAACCATTTCCGGAGCAATGTCAATCTCGCACTCTTCCAAGAAGTTGCCCAGACCGACGCGCTGGATGAATTCTCCAATACGTTCACGGGCCTTACCTTCTTCACACCATACGTCATGCATCCGTTCGACCATGTCTTTCAAGTCGGTGTACGGTGGTTTCGGTTTCCAGAACGGAATCAGAACTGATGACAACAGAGCACCTTCAACGATCGGAGCTTTGGATCCGAGGAGGACACAGGCGCCGCGATCTTTACCGGGGCGCAGAGCCTTGGTCATAACGTTAATGCAGTGCATGCAGTGGCGGCAATAGCTATTCTCAATCTTGAGTTCTTTGCCATCCCAATCCATACACTTACCGGGGCAATTGCCAACAACATCACGCTGAATGTTCATGCCGCCTTCGGCGTATTTTGTGACTTCATCATGATTAATCTGGATGTCGTCACGCCAGATTCCGATGATGGACATATCGGAGCGGGCAATTGATGCAACGCAGTCATTCGGGCAACCGGACATTTTAAATTTGAACTTATACGGGAAGGCCGGACGATGCAGTTCGTCTTGATAATGCATGGTTAAGTCGTAAGTTAACGCAAGCGTATCATAACAAGCCCACTCGCAACGGGCCGGGCCGACGCAACAGCTCGGAGTACGAACATCTGAGCCGGAACCGCCAAGGTCAAAGCCAGCTTCGGTTAACTCCGAAAAGATTGGCTCTAGCGCTTCTGTGCGGCAGCCGAGGAAAACGATATCACCGGTGGAACCATGCATGTTGGTCAAACCGGAACCATGTTTGTCCCAGATATCGCAAAGCGTGCGCAGAGCTTCTGAGGTGTAAAACCAGCCGGACGGCTGATTGATTCGAATCGTATGGAAATGTGAAACGTTGGGGTATTTCTCAGGAAGATCTGAATACCTTCCGATGACACCACCACCATAACCCATTACACCAACAATACCGCCATGTTTCCAATGGCCGATTTTTTCTTCATAAGACTGTTCCAAGAGTCCAAGAAGATCGCGAGACATTGGGCTGTTTTTGGCCGCTAATTTGATTTCTTTTACAAAACTAGGCCAAGTACCCTTTTCGAGCTCGTCGAGAATTGGGGTGTTTGGGAGTTGATCCGCCATTGTGACTCCTTATCTACAAAGTACAATTTGGAATTTATACCAGCGTTTTATTTCTTATCGCTCTTATTGCCGAGATTGTGCTTTTTTTCACAATATCGGACGTTTGACGTAATCGCAATAGTCAAAAAAACGAATATTCTCCTCTTAATCAGAGGATATATTAACCAATTCCCTCATTATAGTCAAGCGGATTTTGTGAAAAATTTCATTATCTCGACGATTTGTCAAGATGCCTTGAGTAAGCCTACGACTCGTTGGCGTGTTTTGTAATGGATTGTAATGTAATGAGTTGTCAAGGAATAAAAGTTTTTCCGGATGATGTTTACTGAATGTGGAGAGGATATAACTATTTTTATATTCCCTATAAAGCAGTGTTTTTTTAAACAGGAGCATGTTACTTTTTTCTCAAACAAAAACCCCTCGAATATCGAGGGGTTTTTGTAATTGTAATTTACCGTTCAACAAATCTGGAATGTATACTACATTCCTTTGTATGGGTTTGGTCCAACCTGTTCCATAACTTCGAGAAAATCGTCGAAGATTTTCGGGATTTTATGGTAATCGGATATCGACAATTCATGGATTTCGACCCGTTCTTCTTCGAGGACTAACTGTTTGAGTTTATCCCGAACATTATCCATTCGGATATGAGCGAGCTCGCTGCCATTGACGAAGTGACATTGATAATCATCGCCTTTTTTACAGCCAATAAGCAGAATACCGTCAAATCCGACCGATAACGCGTCGCTGACCCAGACCGAGTTCATTGAGCCTAAACAGCGCAGTGGGATAATACGAACCATAGAGTTGTACTGCATATGCTTAAGACCGGCCATGTCAACCGATGGCATAGCGTCGTTTTCGCAGACAAAGGCCAGAATACGCGGTTTTTCCTCGAACTCATCCGGTATCTCAATCGACTTAATCATCGAGGAGACCATGTGAACGCTGTAGTTATTGAAGGAAACGATACGTTCCGGGCAGGCGCCCATGCAGATACCGCAACGGCGGCAACGGAACGGATTCGGCAGTGGTGTGCCTTTTTCATCTTCATCCAGCGCTCCGAACGGACATTCTTCCGTACACCGCTTACACTGTGTACATTTTTGGAAGAAGAAATCCGGGTAAGTTGTATCTCCGGCTCGGGGGTGAAGTGCCATACCTTTGCTGACTAAATTTACGGCCTGAATCGATTTCAATGTGGCACCGTAGGCGTCGGATGCCGCTGATGAAAGATCCATGGGAGCCCGTACCGCACCGGCGGCATAAATAGCCGTGCGACGGGTTTCATACGGGAAGCAGACAAAATGTGAATCCGGGAATCCGTATTTGAGGGTTGGAAGATCGGTACCCTGACGATAGGTCAGGTTGATAATCTTGGCGCCCTGTTCGGCACTGGCGGCTTCAGATTTTTCGCCTTCGGCCGGAGCATCTTTTTTTGCTGGAGCTTCTTCGCCTTCGACCTGAGCTTCTTCAGATTTTTCGATCACCAGGTCTTCGACTTTTGTCGTTGGAACCATGCCGGTGGCCAAAACAACCATGTCGGCCTCAATCTGAATGTTTTCACCGAGCAGCGTTTCCTCGACATCAATCAGGACTTTGCCATTATCCGCGCTTACTTTGGCAATCTCACCCTTGGTCATGAATATGCCATCGTCTTCCTGAACGTTGGCATAGAAAGCCTCATACTGAGCCGGAGTGCGGACATCTTTGTAAATGATATAAACCTTTGCGTCCGGGTACTGTTCTCGGACATACTTGGCCTGTTTCAAAGAAACGCGGCAGCAGACCGCTGAACAATAAGGCAGATGATCCTGATCGCGGGATCCGGCGCATTGTAAAAAGGCGATACTCTCGACCGGTTTACCGTCGGAAGGACGCTTGATGGCGCCGTCGGCAACCATCTTTTCCATATCGATATTAGTGATAATATCGGGGGAATCTCCAAAACCAAGATGCGTTAATTTGGTTGCGTCATACGGTTTCCAGCCGGTAGCCAGAATAATCGAACCGGTGACAAACTCAGCCGAACCGCCATCAACATTGAGGGTAACTTCAAACTTTCCGGGCTGACCGGAAGTCTTTGCAATCGTGGAATTTAAATAAACGGTAATGCTGTTATCATCGTTTATCTTCTTTACAAGTTCTTCATAGCCGGAATCTTCAAGGTCCTTGTACGGGGCTTTTTTGGGAAACACTTTAGTAAATTTGGTTGCCCAACCGCCTAATTGATTTTCTTTTTCAACGATAGTAACATTGTGCCCGGCATCGGCTGCCGCAATAGCGGAATTCATACCGGCTATACCGCCGCCGATAACCATGATATCTTTGGAGGTGTCCTCGGTATAAGGAACCGGGGCTGTCGTTACTTTTACTTTAGCAACACCCATTCGGATTTGGTCTTCGGCCAGCATCTGTGTATCTTCGTCGTTCGGTTTATGGCACCAGGCAACCTGTTCCCGAAGATTGGCGCGATCAACGAGGATCTCATCGCCAAAGGTAAACAATTCAGGAAAGACCCGCTGTGAGCAGGCGCCGACAACAATGTGGGTAAGTGCTTCGCTCTTAATTTCATCGCGAATCAGCTGAACGCCTTCTGGACTGCACAGACAGTCATGAGCTTTACAAACTGCCGCGCCCTGTCCGGTACCGGCTTCAATGAGCTTATCGACTTCGACAGATTTACCGATGTCACAGCCGTTACAGATATATACTCCGATTTTTGGATCCATGACTTACCTCCTTACCCCGCTGTTAATGGCTTTCAGGGCAGCGCCGGTAGCATCCATATTTGCTCCGGAAACGTCGAATGGCCGTGAGGCCACGCCGGCTCCATAGATACCGTTATCATTATCCTGCGCGACAAACCCGTATTCATCCAGCTTGGTATCAAGCGGGGGCGGACTGTCAACTGCATTGGGAACCATTCCGATAGCCAAAATGGCCATTTCGACTTCGGTCGTGGTCATTTTACCGGTCAGGGTGTTTTCCGCATGCAGTATCAAATTTCCATTATCAGCGTTTTCGGTAATCTTGGCGACTTTACCGCGATGGAAATGCACTTTCTCGTCTTCCTGTTTCTTGGTATAGAAATCTTCGAGACGGCCCGGGGAACGAACATCAATATAGAACATGTGGATTTCTGCGTCCGGATACTGATCTCTGATATAAGTCGTCTGTTTCATCGAAGCCAGGCAGCAGATGGCTGAGCAGTAGGGGAGATGGTTCTCATCACGAGAGCCGGCGCATTGAACAAACCCAACCGAAGTGACTTCTTTGTTATCCGAGGGGCGAATGATTTTGCCCTTGGTCGGACCGTTGGCTGATGCCAGGCGTTCCATCATAACGTTAGTCAGAACGTTTTTATATTTACCGAAGCCCAGATTGTCAATTTTGGTGGCATCGTACGGTTTCCAGCCGGTTGCCCAGACAATTCCGCCGACTTTGGCGGTGATTGTTTTGGCTTCCATGTCCAGATCGATGGCATCGTAAGGACAAGCCTCGGCGACTTTTTTCATGCTTTCGTCTTTGACGAATTCCGGGTCGATGATATGGCGAGCCGGATAAGCCATAAGATGCGGTATATAAATAGCTTTCGTTTTAGACATACCGTGATCGAAAGTATTTTCCCGTTCCAGTTCACAGACTTTTTCACACTCGCCGCAACCGGTGCATCTTTCATTGACATAGCGCGGTTTGAGTTTGATTGTGACTACCATATTGCCCGGCTGACCCGTAATCTCTTCGATGTCGGCCAGAGTCAAAACCCGAATATTCGGGTTTAATCGGATCCGTTTCAGATTGATTTCGATTCCGCAGGTAGGCGGACACATCTTAGGGAAATACAGGTTCATTGCAGCGACCCGACCGCCCAAAGACGGTTCTTTCTCTAAGAGTATCACTTGTTTACCGACCTCAGCGGTCTCAATAGCGCTGGTTATTCCGGCGATGCCTCCGCCCACAACCAGCACATCGGCCGTGATTTGGTCTTTGACAGGTGTAATCTCTGCCATAATGCACTCCTTAGGTCATTGGCCCAATGTATTGCGGCGCTTTATGTTTTGTGTTTTGTTCTCTTTTGGACTTTGTGAAAAATGTAACAATCATATTCAAAAAAAACAGGCGTTTTTATAGTCGCCCTTATCCTTTTCATCTAATCGGTCAATAAAAAAGGTTTCAGCTAAATTGTCAAGACTTTTGACCCTTTTTGAGATTTTTTTCACACCCGAGGGTGTTACTCTCTATGTAGGTCGAAAACCCCTGTCGTAGGCCCGGACGAAGGAAGGGCCATAGATCCTGAGTGAAACGAAGGAGGTTTCGACATGGTCCTACCAGCAGACTAGGGAAGGAGCCCGAGCGCAGCGAGGGAGCTCCTGCCATCATTAAAAATCTGTGCACAAGGATAATGTATTCGAAGATGATATCGAACACCGTCAAGCGGGAACCCACCCGAATCATAAGAATGATTCGGATGGGCCACCAGTCTAATGTAGTTTCATTTTTTGACATTACTTTATAGATATGCGAATTATTTTTCTTTTTCAAGAATTGAGGCTGCTTCATTCAGAAGAGTATCTAAGTTCGCCTGAAAATTCACTTGTGTTTCCGTTGCGACCAAAACCTTCTTATTAATTTGCTCATGTAGATAATTGTGGCCAATTTTTTTAGCTGTTTCATTAAGAGGTTTCACTATATCTTTAAAGCTTCTGCTGCCATGCTGAGCACATACACTATCAAAATTTATTTTATCAAAAATCGGTGGTATATGATCAACAATGGCCCTCAAAAGCATTGCGCAAGAATGATAATTCTCCAAACTGTAATTATCATCTAATTCCTTGCAAAGCGATATCAACTTACTTAAATCGAAATCTTTATTATCAATTTTTGTTAGGCGTAATAATGTGAATCTACCAATATAGGTATTCCTCCCCGCAGTCACATTTCCCGTTTTTTGTTCAATACTTTCACTCTGTGCAACTAACTTATCAATCAGATACAAATATTCGTTTAATTGTATGGTGGCTCCTCTAAGGAATAACGCAGTAGACTCATAATATTTATGCACTGGAACTTTCCTGCCAGCAAACAAGGCTCCTCTGTCTCTCGTTACTATTTGTCGTTTCCAATATTTATTTAAAATATCAACTTTTGTTTTTAGATGAAATTTCTCAATTTCTTTGGCAAGATCTTTCGAGGTGCTCGAAAAAACAATAATTACTCTCTTTCTTAGCTCATCAAATTTGTCAACAATAGAATCAGCTGCCTTATCCAGATATTCTAATGATACACCTGAGTCTTTTTCAATTTTTTGAAGTACTTCATCGCCATTTCTTTCTTGCCACCCGCCTGGAACACCATTTATAAGTCCCCATTCTACGCTAAAGCGTCTATTGTGTGGTGGCTCTTCGAAAACGCCATAGAAAAAATCGGCATGTCCAACAAGGTCCGATCCACTCCAAGAAGCATTAACAACGTTGCAGACTGAGATGACTTTATTTGCAGACTCGCTGACCTTATCAGCTTGCTCTTTTAGTTTTATGACTTCATTCTTAATTTGTTCGATTTGTTTTTCCATAACTTTAGGCATTCTTTAATATCATTTGATTAATCTCACCTTGGTACTCTGATTGGAATAAGTCCGCACCAAGTGATTATCTTAGCTAATATTATATGATATTTAGTTCAATTTGTCAATTTTGGCGGAGAGGTTGGGACGTACTCAGGAGAGAAATCTGGAAAATGGCATATCAAAATGGCCAAAAATATTGAATTTTCCCTTCGGAAAACCCCGAGTCCCCCCCGGTTCTTAGTAGTTGGGGATAAATGTTCGCCTACAATCTCTGATAAAGCCTTATCCATATTTCATCCTCATTGCATTAATTAGCCACACCACAAAATCCAAACATCTTCAGTAGTAAATCCGAATCCTCTCCGGTTATATAGACAATCCTATCACTCACTCGACCGGAGGTGTACCATGTGTGCCAGCCTGAAACAGATTGAAGCCAATCGCAAAAACGCCCTGAAATCGACCGGGCCGAAAACACCCGAAGGCAAAGATATCGCATCACAGAACGCTACTCGCCACGGACTCTATTCCAATCGCATTATCATCCAATCCCCTCATTATCGCGAGGACCCCATAACTTATGAGGCATTGGATAAAATCGTCAACAAATCATTAAAGCCCGAAAGTCACACACAGATGCTATTAGCCGATGAAATCATTAATAATTTGTGGCGGTCACGGCGCGCCATGTCAATAAAAACGCTCAATCCGAGCCTAAATACCACTTTCAAGCAACACAGGAAGCATATGCGACGACAAATATCACAACAACTTTGCTACTATTATTGTCTTAAACGAGACGCAAACGGCAATGATACGCCCGACTTGAAATTACCGCAAGCGATTGCCTTACAAGACAAAAGCCGGATGAGGTAGATTTGAAAAATTTAAAAAACCTTCGAAACGAACCCAATTTGAGAAAAATTCTTCGTAGGGGCTGGACCATAGGCCTCATGAGGTCTCCCAGTCCGGATGGCTACAGAAGATTTAATTGCGGCCGATTTTTCCGTAGGGGCGATTCTCGAATCGCCCTTCCCGATTCCCCCCTACGGACAGTTGGCACAGGGGGCAGGGCCGCCTTTGAAGGCGTAGTTGATGATATACACCGCATCGCCAACATTGCATGTCTCATCACAGTTGGCATCACCGGCTGCTATCGGGTCAGGCGCAGGGCCACCCTTGAAAGCATAATTGATGATGTGTACCGCATCGCCGACATTCACAGTTTCGTCGCCGTTGGCATCACCGCAGATATAAGGGATATGGAATGTGAAGGTCGCTCTTGGTGAATACGCCGAGGTATCGGTGGCACTCATCGAATGGACAGCCCAGAAGTAATCTCCTTCTGCCAGTCCCGAAGTATAATCTGCCTGTGGTTCGGTACTCTGAATGTCATCAACAATATTAGTAAGTTCAAAATCGGTAGTGATTATCACCTGGTACTTAATGGCTCCATCAACTGGTGTCCATGAGAAGTTTATAGGTGATGTCTCAAGCGTATCGCCCTCATCCGGAGCAATCGGCAACGGAACATCGACACCGGGATTGGTCATCATCCAACCCAGCCAGTCAGATAGTAGTCCTTCAAGAGAAGGTGTGTCAAGCCGCTCAATTGCCAGAGAAGTGAACGTTGTTGCGAAAAAGTCAGCTGACGGAGCTATTGCCGGGTATTGGAGACCTACGCCGTTGGATGTTCCATTCTGCATGATAGATAAATTAGCGCCTGTGCCGGGGACAATAAAATCGGTGTAGTCATACATCGACCATGTTGCCGTCGCTCCAGGGCCGGTGTAGTATCCGGACGCACCTCCAATAGAATCAACCAGTTGATCCTCGGTGAAGCTCTGAACCATGAGATAGTTCGATGCGAAACTGTTGAGTCCCAAATCGTACAGGTAATCTTGACTGAAGAGTCCGACCCGTCCATGGGCATCAAGGTAGGCTGTTAGGACATCGAGTTCTTCGGCTGACAGGCAGTTTTCATAACTCGGAGTTGTCGTTCGAGTTCCAAAATAAGATGCCGTTGTCCAGAGGATCGCATTATATGGAATAAGGTCATCGTATTCCGGTGTGCCGGATTCAGAGGTTGACCAGACATCGAATGAATATGTTCCTACTTGATGTAATGCCTCGACTATGTTATCTGACCAGTGTGAACCGTTGTTATCCAGCACAACCAAGATATTTTGGCGGTTGATGTTCATTTTAAAATCTAACTCATAGGGCACACCTTCAGCCATGAGAGACAATGTGAAAGTAACGGCAGAGTCGTTGTTTGGACTCATTACTTGAATTTTAAAAGGATTGTATGAATTAACTAAATAGGAATTATGTCCTAGACTTGCATAATAATAATCAGGATGTCCTGAATATACACTTACTCTTGTATCAGAAGTAGACAGTTGTGCAGCAACTACATCGGAACCGACGCCGTCACACGCAAGGGTTACATAAAGGTTAACTATTTCTCCAGAGTCTGCTTCAGTATTAAAATTACTGGCAGAATCATCGACAATTGCATAGGATTCAAAGCGGTATATCGGATCTTCTGGAGAAGTAAGTATATCTACATTGATATCATTACCGTTTTGAGTAATTTTGTCTATCGTCATGAACGCATCAGAGCCGTCGTATGAAAAACTGCTTGGATGCGATGAGAAACTGAAATAATCGTTACCCTGAAGGAATGGAAACAGATCACCGGCATCGCCTCGGTTGGTACGAGGATGTCGGTTGCCTGTGCCAAAATCGCGCTCCAGATCACCGCTACCATCGGCCTGTTCGAGTGACACATAGCGATGGGTTTCATCACGCTGATTGCCGGATTGATCCACATGCCAGATAGCGAGTCCGCCATTGCCCCGGAAAAGAGAATCGAAACCTATTTTGGCGCGGTTTTCAATAAGGAAATACTCACCAGAATTTGCCGGATTTGTAACTCGATAGCAGTCGGAGTTGGTTGCGGCGGGAAGGATAGTAAGGTTTTCCAGGTTGCCTGTGATTTCGGTCGGTGTCATCCAGCCGAGGCGGCGTTTCATTTCCGCGGACATATGAGTTGGGCGTTCGGGGTTACCCGGCAACGCTCCCCAGGAGCCTCCGGCCATCAGGCAATAGACACCGATACCTTCTGATGATCCATCGGTATCGTATAAATCGGGCAAGCCCAGCACATGGCCGTACTCGTGACAAAAAACACCGATAGGGATCATACTTCCGTCCGTTAATTCTTCTGGTTCGGTAGAATAGCGCCCGGTGGATACGCCATCGTCGGTCATATATTCGTGGTACCATGCATGAGACCAGATGTCATCGGCGCTACCAGTCTCTTCCGCGCCGGGACCGGCATGAACCAAGAAAATGCCTTCGGCAAATCCATCGCCATCGTTGTCAAAGTCGCTAAAATCGAATAAAAGGTCCAACTGACTAACACAGTCTTCCAATAAGCCTTGCGAATTGTTGGGGAAACTCCCGGTACCATAACTGCCATCGGTGTAGTATGAATAGGGATGAGGCGCCATGATCCAAACTGATACAGTTCCGGCAGGAGTAAATGCGCCGTAAGAAACCTCCTGATAATACTCAACCAATGATCCAGTAGATAAAACACCGATCGAGAACATCATGTCTTCATATGCAGATTGCGGATGCATTATTGAATTTGCCGGATGGTCTGGAAACTCAACGAGAATGATCAGTAGATTATCGGTATCCGCTTTGTTACTTTTGACTGGAAGTTTGGCCATTTCATTTTGTATCTTTACCGCTTGAGCCGGGATTGCCCTTGAGTAGTTTTTCGGAATCGGTTGTTTCATCCGCTCAGAATACCATTCCGGTGGAGCCGGAGGCATTACCGCCTGCGATAAAGAGTAAAATAAAAACAGGATAAATGCTGTCAATGAAACCGGGTTCTTGATAAACGACTGCATGTGACTACCTCAATAACGGTTAATCTGATGATTATCAAATTGTCTTATCGATGTATTTAGCGGGTAAATAAATATACGCACTGAGGCCGATTTGTCAAAGGATAAATATTACAATAAATACTGTAACTTCTCGATTTAACACAAATGTTTTGCTAACTATTCTATAGGTAGCCTGAAAACAAGAATGAGAACTAAAAGAACAACCTGCCGGGATCTAACCGGCAGGTTGTTCGCGAAATATACTTCTATGGAATGTATAGTTCCCAATTCCAGTAGAGCCAATTTGCAGTAATACGTCCACAATTGTCAGGGCAATTCTGTTGCCAAGTTTCGCAATCACAAGGGGCATCACCACCGCTGAAGATGTAATTGATAAGGAACACCGCATCGCCGACATTGGTTGCACAATCGCAGTTGGCATCACCATTATAGTATGCATATGGGGTTGGTTCGGGGCCGCCCCGGAATGAGAAATTGATGATATAGACCGCATCGGCCAGGTTTAATTCTTCATCACCATTGGCATCACCTACTAGACTCCCAAAACAGGGGTCCTGAAAATAATCGCCGATAACAGGTTCCTGGCAAGTGCAATCGACAGGTTTAACAGGCATGCCCTTATCTCTTGCTTGGGCTTGCAAGGCAACATCCATCGAGTCAATGACACAATCTCCATTAAAGTCAGCATTGGATAAAGGTTCTGGTTGTGGTCCGCCACAGAAAAACTGTATCATGAAAAAGAAATCATCAAACAAGTGAAGATTATCACTGTTCGCATCGCCGGGAAATTGCAGGGCACATGAATCGGCAAAGAATTCGCCTGTTTCCGGATCAAGGCAGGTGCAGTAAACCGGTCCGAGACCGTCGGAAAAATAGTACTCCCAAAGAATATTGATATCATTGCCATCTATAATACAGTCGCCGTTCACATCACCGTTTGAGCCCGGGTGAGGTCCTCCAGCCGATAAGAAATCGATTAAATAATTGATATCATCCCGGTTAATGTAGCCATTGTTGTCAGCATCGCCGGGAAACTGTGAGAGACAAGAATCTTCTGGGCATGCTCCGGTTGCCGGTTCAAGACATGTACAGTCTACGGGAGGCGTACCGTTTCTATAAACGTAATCGTGCAGATGATAGATATCATTGAAATCAATAACACAGTCACCGTTGACATCACCATTTGCCCCGGGGTAATCCCCTGTGTCGCATAAGAATGCCTCAAGTTCGTCGATATCATAGGCATTAATATTTCCGTTATTGTTAACATCACCGGGAAATTGGTTATCGCACGAGTCGTAAAACGAATTGAAAACTTCGTTACATGTACAGAGTACGGTATAACAAGGACCTGGCGGCGGGCACGGACCGGTCATCCATAATATGTCTGCATAGCTGAATATACAATCACCATTCAGGTCAAAATTGGCGGGAAGATATTGTTGGTTGCCGGATTTCATGACACTCATCATGTATACTGCATCACCAACATTGATATTCCCATCATAATTAGCATCACCGGGCCTTTGGTTGGCACAACTATCGGGACATTCTTCGATGTCCGGCTCGACGCAGGTACAATCGAGATGGAATTGGCCCATATTGTTAAGCATAGCAACGATATAATGGACATCGTCCCAGTCAATGATACAATCGCCATTGGCATCGCCGTTGGCCAGTGGATCGGGCGCATCTCCACCATAGCAAAGGAACCATTTTAGCACAAGCGCATCAGAGTAATTGCGCAAGCCGTCGCTATTGACGTCACCGGGTAAAATATTATCGCAGCTGTCCGGTAGTAAGGTTTCGTCGGCCGATGCACCAGCAAAGCAAAATACTGTCAATAAAATGATAATAACTAAAAATGAATTAAGCATACTCCCCTCCTCAATATAAATGTGTTGTGAGGAATCAATAACAAAAGAAAAATGAAGTGGGCTTAAAAATGATTTCTATAAGAAATATAGAAAATATGGTCTATTATGCAAGCTTTTTTTATGCTACCATAAATCGGATGCGAAGGAGATTTGTAAATGGGTCGCATAGCTGGGGTTTACAGAAACAAAATATTGGGCAGTATCGTTATCGGGGAGATAAATTACCTGTATGGAATGATTTCCTATCGGCATATTAGCAAAGCTGAAGAAGCCCTTGTCATTTGGCGAGGTGGTCGCCGATGCGAGTGAACCGCTGCCTCCGGGATAAGTAATGATTACTCTTACCGAATCGGTAAAGGGGGATGGCGGGAGGTCGCCGTTGGCATCATTGATATATCCGGAAACCGAATTAGCCAGCAGTGACGCGGTATTGCGGGCGAAGAGTTTATCTATTGAGGAACCAGAACCGGTGGAGCGGATAATAGTATCTAACAGGATATAAGGTATATTCCAGCCATCTCGTTTAAAATCACTGGCGGTCAGGCCGTGCTCAAGATAGGGACCGTCCCAGGTCGCGTAACCGGGATTATTTATCAGGGCATCGAGATTAGGAGGGATAGCGCCTATATCTCCAACATAGCCAAAATCAGCTCTGACGCCGTTGACAATAACGTTGGGGTTGCCGGTAATAGCCTTAGCAATAGCCTCAAGTTCCATCAGAGTCGCTTCGTGCTTAACCGTATCGACCGTAGTCGCGAAATTCATTGTCGCGATAGTAGCGAGTATTCCAAGCATAACTACCACGAGTACGATTTCTACAAGTGTGAATCCACGTTCAGTTCTATACCATCGATTCATTTCTATTTCCCCAAATAAAATAAGTTCTGGATTTCGAAATCTGACAGCGTGCGATTGTAGATCCGAAAATCATCAACCGTTCCATCAAACAACCTGTCGCATGATCCACTCGCCACCTCCCCGCAAAGACAGATATCATCCAGGACTGTGTTCAAGTTTCGTAATACTGAATCCCTGGCTGTACCATCTACAAATATCTTCACTTCCGATCCGTCGTAGGTCACAGCAAAGTGATGGAATTGAGCGTCGCAATAGGTCGAGGCGATGAGATTAGTTTCGTAATCGACCGCATTACTCCCGCCATAGAACATGATTCGGTCATTGCCCCAGTAGTCCATGCCCAACTGGAAGTTCTCGCCGTCGTCATCATTACCATAGCCGCCAAACACGCGACCATTCTGATAGCTGTTGTATCTTACCCAGAAACAAAGAGTGCGTGAGGTATTGCCAATCGGCAGACCGGAAGGAGTGTCCTGTATCACGAAATCATTGTTGCCGTCGGAATACAATGCGCCATCTACTTGGCCAGTTGTCCATTCATTACCAGCCATATTCGTTAAAGTCCCGGGATTGCTTCCGGCATCATCAGATGCCGTCGTCCCGGAAGCTTCGTCAAGTTTCCAATAGGTGATAAGACCATAAGTTACATCGCTAACCCTATTCCAGACATTTGCCACAAGCCGATACTCACTATAGGGGTTAGATCCGGGTAGGACTGATACAAAATGGCTGAGTGTGTCATCATCCGGTTCATAGACAATTAAAATGTCATGGTTGCCAATAGGGATAGAGTCAAATGAAAAATATCCGCCTTGATCTGGTGTTGTGCTTTTGGCTGTTGTTCCACCGGAGCCGTTGGGAATCGTCAGGCTGATAGTTACGGAGTCCTCGTAATCAGAACCCGGAGGGGTACCATCAAGATCATATATATTTCCAGATACAGTATTGCGAATGAGATCACCGATGGATCTGACGATGCGTCTTTCTATATTACTTCCCGAACCAGTGGAAGAAATTGTAACCCCTCCAGAATAAATATATTCGGTTTGCCAGGCATCATTTTTGAAGTCATTGGAAACCTGCTGGAAACTATTATGGATATACGGGCCGTTCCAGGTTGCATAGCTGCCGGGATTGGTTACCAGCGCATCGAGGTTGGGGGGGAGGGCTCCGACGTCGCCGACATACCCGAAATTGCTGCGGATGAAATTGCTCTTCAGTTCCGGGTTGCCGGCAATTGCCCAGGAAAGTTCTTCCATCTCCCGCATTGTTTCTTCAACCTGAGCGTTCTCTGCCACTGAACCTAATTGCTGCACCGCGATGGTGGCCAATATGCCGATAATGACGACCATTATTATCAGCTCAATCAATGTAAAACCATGCTTGTTGTTAACCGCCTGAAGCACTCTAATTCCCCATATTGTAAAGCGTCTGGACTACGGATGGCGCAATGGCAACATTATATATTCTGACGTCATCGATAAGACCGTCAAAATAGTACTGGGGCGTACCGACCCGTTTACTGATGCAGATCATATCCGTGGTCTGTATAAGCGAAGTATTTGAGAATGTCAGGGAATCAGCCATCACTCCGTTGACATACAGCTTGAAGCTAACGCTATCAAACACAATCGCGATATGTGCCCATTCATTTAAGTTCGTCAGGCTTGTTCGGATATCTTTTCGCCCGCCGACGGTTTCGGCCCGGCCGCATATTCTATTGCTTTCTGAGAAAATACCCATCTGAGCCCGATTGGTTCCTCCACCGTGAACTGATTTGGCCATGACTTGACGAGTTCCGCTCCAGTTGTGCGGATATACCCAGGCAGAGTAAGAAAGCTGAGTTGTCCCATTTAGAATATCCGCATGCGGTATCTCAATATAATCATTGGTCCCATTAAACTCGAGAGCGCCATCCAGTTTTCCTGTGGTCCATTCAGTCCCGGCGAAGTTGTGCAGGATACCATGATTGATATTACCTGATGCATCTGCCGCGGTCGTATCACTCGACTCGTCCAATTTCCAGTGCCCCACAAAGCCATTAGAGTAAGCGCTCACATCGCCAGTACCGGGACCAAGATGAAGGGCGTCAATGTTCTCGTTGGATGTTCCGAATGGTACATCGCCATCGAAGTACATAGAGGCAATGCCGGTTGCGGTATCAAACTCAATGATATCCTCATTGCCAAAACTTAGGCTGCCAATGGTTTCGTTAGCTTTAGTGGATATTGCCAGATTGCCGTTATCTAACATGTGTACCGCGTTAATATTTGCCGCGCCACTGAATACGGAGTTGCCATCTAACACAAGCGTTGCAGAATTACCTATAATATCATAATCGAAGATGTCTTCTTTCTCTACGCTTAGCCCTGCGGCAGTGGCCGCGTTTTCCGTTGACAGCAGTAAGTGACCGCTGGGAAGAAGGTGCAAGGCGTTGATGTTTTCAGACGCCGAGAATAAAGTACTTCCATCCAGGAACATAGTCGCTGTGCCCGCAACTGGATCGTACTCGACAATGTCATCTTTGTCGAAGGATAAACTGCCGATGGTTGCGGAAGTATTGGTTGACAACAGACAATGTCCATTAGCAAGAATATGAACCGCCGTTGTGTTTTCGTTGGCATTGTAAACTAAACCACCATCTAATAACATTGCGCCGACATCGGTATTGGGGTCGTATTTGATCAGGTCGTCATCTGCGAAACTTACTCCACCAAGGGCAGCGTTTCCTACAGTTGATATTATAATAGAATCGCCGCTCAGCGATGCCGCCGAAGTAAAGTAGGCCGATGCGAACCGGTATGATGGTTTACTTTTATGCCGGGGGAGAACCGTCAGGTAACGGGTCAGCGTATCAACCTCAGGCGTATATATCAGCTGTAATAAATGTGTCCCAACCGGAATCGAATCGAGTGTGAATGATCCGTTCCAATTTGGAATATAGGATCTGCTGTTCATGCCGCCGGAGCCATTGGGAAAGGTAACCACAACGTCAACCGAGTTCATGTATATTGCCCCGGGGGGATTGTTGGCAGCATCCAGAATAGTACCGTTGATTGTATTTTGTAAATAGTCGGAACTTGAATGAGCTATTTTATTTGTGATATTACTTCCGCTTCCTGATGAAGTTATAGTAATACCGCCAGTGTATGAATAAGGAACTCCCCATTCATCAAGCTTGAAATTAGTACTGTCCTGTACAAACGAGGGAGCTATATACGGCCCGCTCCAGGTTGAGTAACTGCCTGGATTGGTGTAAAGAGCCTGCAGATTTAGGGGGAAAGCTCCAATATCGCCGACATATCCGAAATCTGAGCGATGCCCGGCCATCATTGTTTCCGGATTACCAACGATTGCCCGGGAAAGCATTTCCATTTCACGCTCGGTTACTATCTCTCGCATATTGTCAACTGATTCGGTCAATGATTCCGCCGCAATACCCGCCAGAATACCAATGATAATAATTACCATCAGTACTTCTATTAGCGTAAAACCGCTATTTTTTGCGACCTTAGTCATTAAATCTCACCCCAGATATTAGCAAAAAACTGAATATCCCCATAGTAATCCTGACCGGGATTTATATTTATCTTTCGGGTTATAGTGTCATTGTCAGGTATATAAACCGCCCGTAGAGTATGTATTCCAACCGGTACCGAATCAAAAACAGCCGAGCCGTCTTTGGCTGGGTTTAATGCCCTTGTTGTAATTCCACCACTGCCATTGGGGTAGGACAGTAAAAAGCGTACCGAATCAACATTGTCTATTCCGGGTGGAGAAAAGTCCAAATCAGTGATGTTAACCGTTACTTTGTTATAAAGAATATCAGCGGTAGAGTGTGCGACAAGTTTTGTTATGGCTTCACCGCTTCCGGTTGAGGAAAAACTATAGTTGGCCGGAGTAGAGTATTGAACTCCCCAGCCATCGTTTTTAAACTCAATATTTCCGGCTCCAGCGGCAAATTCATCCTGAATATATGGTCCCTTCCAGGTTGCATATCCTCCGGGATTAGTGACCAGAGCATTCCAATTGGGAGGCAAGGCACCAATATCACCTACATAGCCATAATCAGATCTGATTCCGTTTGACAACAAAGCCGGGTTTCCCGCTATAGCCAGGGCCAGCTTGTCCATTTCCTTCATGGTTTCCTCAGTGCGGACCAGATTCGTCACGTTTTCCATCGGTTGCAGGGCAAGGGCGGCAAGAATCCCCAGGATGATTATCACGATGATAAGTTCAATCAATGTGTATCCGCTCTGAGACCGGAAATTGGGCATACGTCTCCCTGATAGTTTTATGGTACCTTATTACACTATCGGAAGTTAAGGCGAATCTTTTACCCCAATAAGGGATTGATTTATCTGAACATAGACAGGAAAATATCATTTGCATAAATTAGATTAGATTGTATCTTGACCATAAGCTTTTGGGAGTAGTACAGATTCCCATTTTATAAAAAATATAGTAATCCTCAGGAGGATGTATGTTACTTCGCTCCGTGACTATTATTTTCCTCGCTTCAATTTTAATATTATCTCTTTTGTCATCGAACGGTATGGCCGATCCTCCCGAGGAGGGTGTTATCTCAACTGCCTGTAAACGGTTAGCTATTAATAATTATGGCGGTTGCGGGCTGAATACGGCTGATGCTTCGCTTGATTATATCGATGATTGTGATACGTTTACGAGTCAAACTGATCCTTCAATATATCTTTCTTATGGGATGCCGCTGGTTGGCCGTGTCGATGGGACCGATACGCTACTGTTTCATTTATATGGCAATAATTTGCTGTCGGATAATAGTTTTCTTCCGGTTGCTCCGCTTGAGATTGATTCCATATCGGATCCTACGATGATTATAGCCACGACAGAGTTTATCACGGCAGATTCTTCAATTGGATGTATTTTAGAGTACTTTGCTCCGACTGCCCCGGATACGTGTGAGGGTATTGTCCAGCGATATAGGTTCTATAATAATACTGATGGAACACTGACCTATGTCACATTCGGTTGTTTATTCGATTGGGATGTTCCCTCTGATTCCGGGCTCGACAATACATCCGATTTCATAGGCTGGAGTGGTGGTACTATCTATCAACAGGGATATGAATATGATAATACTACCAACGGTGATTGCGGACAACTCGAAGATGATCGTTTCGCCGGGATAAAGTATCTTTATTATTATCCCCAAAATGGAATGACGCTTGACAATGCGACATGGATTTATGATACCGGGCCGTTTGGAGCTGAAGCCCCGTTGCCGGCCGGACCGGTTTTTGATTTGATGTGGAATGAATGGGATTATAGTCAGTACTCTTCCTCCAGTCCTGATTCTATTGCGGTGGATTTATCGACCTTGATTACCTTTGGTGTGAATTATTCTTTTGGCCCTGTAGATACTTTAGAGGTTTTCCAGGTATTATCAACCGGAAAAACAGGTTTAACGGAATTCCATGATGAACAGGATAAGACATGCCTGTGGGCAGAAAATCACGGAATCGTTGAAGGAACCTGCTGTTCCCTACCGGGCGGTGACGCTAACGGTGACGGCCCGACCAATGTCGGCGATGCGGTATATATTATTAGTTATTCGTTTAAGGGCGGTCCTGCGCCGAGCTGTATGTCTGAGGCTGATGCTAATAATGATGGCTTGGTAAATGTCGCTGATGCCATTCGTATTCTTTGGTATTCATTTAAGCAGGGTCCGTTCCCCCGCTGTGGTCATATCGATTAATATTTATGCTGGTAAGTAATTTAGCAAGGAGCTAAATATGTTATTAAGATTAGTCTCAATGGCTTTTTCTCTCTTATTTATATTAATGCTTTTTACTATTTCATCAGCGTATTCTGCTGAGGATGGAGTTATTTCAACAGCCTGCAAAAGTCTCAGGGTTTATAATTCGGGACTTATAAGTAACAATACCGAAGACGCATCTCTCGATTATATAGATGACTGTGATACATTTTCAACTGAGACGAATGCGTCAATCTATTTGAATGTTGGTACTCCGATAGTTGCTCGTTTTAATGGGGTTGATACTCTTATTTATCACATGTATGATACTCAACCGGGTGATAGCAACGCCTTAATACCGCTGAGCGATGTGGTCATTGATTCAATTTCTGATCCGGCAATGGTTATAGCGACTTGTGAGTTTATCACGGCAGATTCTTCAATTGGATGTATTTTAGAGTACTTTGCTCCGACTGCCCCGGATACGTGTGAGGGTATTGTCCAGCGATTCCGGTTCTATAATAATACCGATGAAACACAGAATAACGTTGCCCTTGGCTATTTTCTCGATTGGGATGTCCCTTCAGATTCTGGGAGGGATAATACCTCAGGCGATATTGTCAATCCTTATGAGGATATGATCTATCAACAGGGGTTTGAGTATGACAATGACACCAACGGTGACTGCGGGCAACTCGAAAACGATCGTTTTGCTGGAATCATTTCTCTTGCTCCTATTCCCAGAAATGCTATGACCCTTGATAACGCAACTTGGGTTTATGATACCGGGCCGTTTGGAGCTGAGGCCCCATTGCCGGCCGGTGCTGTTTACAATCTTATGAGAAGTGGATGGCTCTTTTCTCAATACTCTTCGCCTGACCCGGATTCTATCGCGGTGGATTTATCGACACTGATCACATTTAATGTATATCGTATGGAAGTTTCAGATACTATTGATATTATTCAAGTAATTTCAACCGGCAAATCTGGTGTTGATGATTTTCACGATGAACTGTTAAAAACCCGTCAGTGGGCTGTTAATAATAGTCTTTATAATGGTTACTGTTGTATTGGCATGGGCGGTGATGCTAACAATGACGGCAGTTGCAATCTCGGGGATGCCGTTTTTCTAATCAGTTATGCATTCAAGGGAGGTCAAATGCCTCCATGTCTTTCTGAAGGTGATGCTAATACTGATGGTAGCGTCAATGTCGGTGACGGTGTATATATTATTGGGTACTGTTTTAAAGGCGGTCCAACACCCGATTGCGGTGGTATAGATTAATTACTCTTACCGGCGCGGATGTCCGCGCCGGTTAGAGTACGCTTCACAATTAAGTACTTAATTCGTCTCTATATAAGGTAATATTATTTGCAAAATATCTGATTGTAAGGTATATTAATAATAAGCTTTGGGTACGGGTTTCAATTCCAATAAATGATAATTAATTATTAGTGCGAAGGAGGCAGTATGTTGTTTCGATTTTTAACAATATCTCTCCTCACCTCAGTTTTAGTTCTATCCCTCATGTCAACACCAAGTACAGCCGCCAGCCAACCGTTTGAGAAACCTCACGGAAAGATAGTTTTTACTCCTGCCCTGAATCCTGCCCGCGGAGCGACGGTGTCAAGCGGCGAGTGCTATAGTGATAATTATGTAGATGGTATGTGGTCTTGTACTTCAAGTGAGCCTTTAGTGTTATTCCACAGCCAACCGGATACGATAGTTGACTTTGTTATGTACAATAACTGTCTTCTGCCAAATAGTTTTACTCTTACAATTGATTATATAGATGGCGACGGATGGGTGGTGCCCGCTTTTGTTTCGGGTATTATTCCAGCCGAAGGACAGTTTGCAAATGATCTAACCTTTAGTATTCCGGCGGGAGCTGAGGCCGGCACATCGTGGGAGTGTACTATTTCAATTCATCACGAAGCCGACGACAGCTTGCGGGTGATTCCTGTTTGTCTGATTGTTGGCCATGAAGATTATTGGCCTCTGTTGAGTGTTCTCGCAACAACATGTAAACAGTTAGTGGTTAACTCTCATGGTGGTAGCGGACTAGATACGCCAAATCAATCACTGGATTATATCGATGATTGTGATACTTTCACGAGTGAAACGGATCCAAAAATATATCTTTACGATGGCGTACCGCTGGTCAGTCGCATCGATGGGAATGATACGTTGCTGTCTCATTTATCCGGGTTTGAATATGTGCCAAAAGACAGCTATCGAGCCATCAAGGAACCTGAGATTGATTCAATATCGGATCCATCTATGGTTGTTGTTACTACCGAGTTTGTTACGGCGGGCCAATCTATCGGGTGCATTCTGAGCTATTATGTTCCGACTGCTCCGGATACGTGCGAAGGTATTGTACAGAAGTTTAGGTTTTACAATAATACTGATGAAACGTTGAACAACGTCGCACTGGGCTGTTTCTTTGATTGGGATGTACCATCTGATTCGATAAATAGGAATACATCCGGATTTGACCTTGCAAATGGTGTTATTTATCAACAGGGATATGAGTATGACGATACAACCAATGGTGATTGCGGACAGCTCGAAGATGATCGTTTCGCCGGTATCATGACTTTTCAGATGCCACAAAATGCGATGACCCTTGATAATGCAACCTGGACTTTTACAAGTGGACCTTTTGGACCTGAAGCCCCATTACCGGCCGGGCCGGTTTATGAGCTGATGCGGGGTAGCGAGGGCTACAGCTTATATAACTCTTCCAGTCCTGATTCTGTTGCTGTAGATTTATCGACCCTGATAACGTATGGTGTGTATGATATATCTGTTTCAGATACGATAGATATTCTTCAGGTAATATCAACCGGTAAATCAGGTTTAAGTGATTTTCTTGCTGAAATGGAAAAGACATACCAGTGGGCTGAAAATCACGAAGTCTATGTAAATCCAAGTTGTTGTATTCTTCCCGGAGATGTCAATCATGATGGTGAGGTTAATCTCGGTGATGCTGTCTATTTAATAGACTATATATTTAGAGGAGGTCCACCGCCACCGTGCATGGCCGAAGCCGATGTTAATATTGATGGAGCCGTCAATATTGGAGATGTGGTTTTCCTTATCAATTATATATTCAAAGGTGGTCAGCCACCTGAATGTGGTAGTATCGACTAATTGCCTAACCGGCGCGGCTGTCCGCGCCGGTTTTTTTAATCTATTTTTCGTTTAAGGACCAATCATATTTTAGATACTTGACGCTGAAATTGATTGCTCTGAGAGCTTCTTGTCTGTCTTTCGGATAATGACTGAGAATATAATTAACGCTGGCGTTATCTTCCTGACAGAGCGTCAATAGTGTCGCGGGAATATAGTATTTCTCGTGAAAATCCTCTCCGTACCATTCAAACAACTGCGATAATCCGATAGTTTTGTTATCTGTATCGATCCAGTTGAATTTGGTGTTGGTGACATACTGTTTACCGGATTTGGCCAGTTGTTGCCTGAGAATATCTCCGAGATACGGAACTGAGATTAGCGGCGGGCAGCCTTTGGCGGCGCAGACCAGTGCAAAGTGAATCCTCGGTTCTGAGAATTCCTCACGAATGATATCGTTTTCAAGCTCATTGAGGGTTACTTCCCGCCCGGAAACAGTCCATTTTTTCTTCTTCCAGACACCGTCAATGTCCTTAATCGACTTAACCGGATAGGCATCGACTATTGATCGCAATGTTATAATGTTGTAGGAGTTAATATAAAAGGTCAGTTGACGGTCTTTTGAAACTTCCGAGATATCGGCCGAGGCAATGGTTGAAATTAGAGCATCAACTCGAGCGCGATCCGCTTTCATCGTTTTATAATCGACCAAACCCTCGGAAACATAGTCGGTAAGCAGTGACGCATAATCGACCCATTGGTGATCGATTGGTTGTAAATTTAAGTTTGAGTTCTTTTTTGTCTGAGTTTCTCCACCGCAACTGACGATTAACAATCCTACAATAATAATACCAATTACTCTTTTCATGTGCCTTCTCCCGGGTTTTTTATTGACGCCTGAATATCGGGAAATTTACTTACAAAGTCATCGAAAAAATGTAGTTTCGATAGCTCAGGAGAGGAAAAATCAATAATGCTCTATTTTCTCAGTCAAGGCTAATAA
This sequence comes from Candidatus Zixiibacteriota bacterium, assembly GCA_023138975.1. Lineage (GTDB taxonomy): Bacteria > Zixibacteria > MSB-5A5 > GN15 > JAAZOE01 > JAGLON01. The sequence goes on along the minus strand of JAGLON010000017.1, from coordinate 58,502 downwards.
TTGCAATCACTCTGATAGTTCTCAACGGTTTACAAGGATTGTAAGTGAAAAGTGTCACAAAAATGTCACAAAAACGTTAATTTCCTCTTGCTATTTTTCCGATAACTTAGTTAGTTAGTGCTAACTAAACAATCGGGCGAGGTAAATTGTGGGTGACCGGAAAGGCCAGATATTACAGGAAGCAACAACGCTTTTTAGTCAATACGGCTATGATAAGGTAACAATAAAGCAATTGGCCAATGCCTGCGGTATAACAGAACCTGCATTATACCGTCATTTCAGTTCCAAAGACGCCATTTATGGGGCGGTTCTTGATTCATTAAAGAAGTTTCTAAAACATGAAGAAATCTTTAAGGAGCTACGGAACGAGTCTGAGCTTGAAGCGATCTTAAAGGGATTAGCATCTCATATACTGAGATTTTTCAATTCCAATCGTGAGTTATATCGTCTGCTTCTTTATTCAACTCTTCGAGAACATCGCAAGGCTCGCCAGGTGTTCCGCGATGTTCGCGGGCCGTACGTAGATTTTCTTATTTCTCAACTAAATCGTCTTCATGATGAGGGGAAAATCATTGATAAGAACAATGAAATTACCGCTCGTTGTTTTGTCGGAATGGTTTTTGACTGTGCTATGGGCGCATCGTTATGGAAGGGGTATCAGGGCAAAATTTATAAACCTGAAGAAGTGATTTCCAACAATGTGCCAATTTTTATAAAAGGGCTGACAACTTAAGGGGCTGCATCCAGTTTGAAAATTGAATGTTCTTATGAGCAGAGATAGATAAACAGGTAAAGGTAAATAGTTAGTGAGCGATAACTAACGGTAGTAATCGTTCACTAACAAGATTAGGGAGTATGATGAAGTTCGTTCACAAACCAAAGGCAAGGCGGATTACTCTGGTAGGCGTTTTTGTAATCATTGCGGGTCTGTTGCTGTTTGCGGTCAGTGCAAACGCGGCGGTTTCCAACGACGATTGCATGGCTTGCCATGAGGACATTGGCGACAGCTACGCCGCGACGACGCATGGGATTTATCTTATGGGAACGTCCGACGGGGAGTATAGTTGTGAGTCATGTCATGGTTCGGGTGATGCCCACATTGAGGAAGGTGATGCGGCAAGTATCATCAATCCGGCCAAAATGGGTCAATTCGACGGTCAGGAGACCTGCATGAATTGTCATAGCGGCCATCAGTTTGATGATTGGGCATTTTCTTCACATCGGGCCGCCGGCGTTTCTTGTGCCAGTTGTCACAAGGTGCATACATCCGCCCAACACGGCAGCGTTGCTGCCACTCCGGACCTGTGCTACACCTGTCACAGTGATGTGCGCGCGGCGACTCACATGCCTTCGCGTCATCCTATAGCCGAAGGGAAAATCGAATGCCTTGATTGTCATAATGTGCACGGCGGGACGGTTGAACTGGCGATGGATGATTCTGGTCGTGAGTTATGTTTTTCTTGTCATGCCGACAAGGAAGGTCCGTTTGTTTATGAGCATGCACCGGTTGAAGAAGACTGTATGATTTGTCACACGCCTCATGGGGCGATTGCTGATAATCTGTTGAAACAAACTGAACCGGCGTTATGTCTTAATTGTCATTCCATGCATTTCCATGCCAGCATTGAGGGTGTCGAAGGGGACTTTTCGGTTCCTCAGGCTCCTGAACGCGCAGGTGTCTCATCGCATGATGGCTTTAAGAAAGCCATGTTAACCAAATGTACTCAATGTCACACAATGATCCACGGTTCTGATCATCCGTCACAGGCGATTACGACCAGTGGAAATGCTTTAACCAGGTAAGGGAGAAGGTATGAATCGAAACATATCAATTATCGGTTTTGCCTTATTACTCCTCTTCGCAACGACTATGTTTGCGCAGACTGGAGAAGGCGAAACATCATATTCATTATGGCTTGGCGGGCATTATACGGATTTCAAAGATAATGCCAACAAAGTCGGTGAATATAAACTGCAAAGCGACAAATTTTTTCCTGAGTTTAAACTGAATTACTATTCTCAAACCGGCTCCAGCGTATTTCGCCTTGACGCCGACTATTTTGATTATGAAAATGTCAATGGCCGGTTGAAAACAAAGGTGGGAGACAAGTTCAAAGCTGAGTTTTCATACCGCTCACTATCCAAAAACAGCGGTATGGATTTGCTTGAGAATATGGAAACCCGTGAGCTAGTTGGAGCAAACCCGGGTGGTAAGATAATCACTCATGAGTTCCTGGATGATATTACAGAATTTAGTATCCATCGCCAGGAAATATCAAGTAAAGCTGAACTGCTTCTTTCAAGAAAGAATGATGTTCGCCTTATTACCGCTCACCGAATGATTAGAGAATCCGGTAATGCCCAGGAAACAGGAAGTACTCATTGCTTTAGCTGTCATTTAGGTTCGCAGTCAGTAGCTGTGGATAAACAAACGAACAGTTTTAAAGCGGGGCTGGAAGGCAAAGTATATGCGCAGAAGCTGGCATATACATTTGGCTATCGTAAATTCGAGTCAAAGGCACCGGACGCATATTTTATGTATGATGACGCTCGTCATCCGGTTAACGGCGGTGCTGGCGCTGAGTTTGGTTCCCGGGTAAACTATGAGGATGAGTCTCTTCCGATAGGCAGCTATCCGGAGACGGAAAAGCTATCTCACAAGGTTTCCTCAAAGGGAAAACTGGGGAGCGGTCATTACGCGGCTGCGTTTATTTATAGTCGTGTTGAAAACAAAAAAGTCAATTTCACTAATACAAGCCTGGTGAGTGAGGTATATAACGGAAAAGTGAATTATACGGCTCCGTTGTCGCCGTCAATGAGGCTGGTTTCAAAACTTGGGTTTGGTAAGATAAACAAAACGGACCCATTTATCGATCTCGCTCCTTTTAGAGAAGGACGTTCCGGTTATGAAGTTTTGCCGAGTTTTGACATTACCCGTTATTCAGCGCTTGACCGCACGACATTTGATGGTTCAGCCGAGCTAATCAAACGGATGAATCCGAAGATGACACTGGCCTTTTTGGCTGGTTATAAGCAGGTTAGTCGAAGCGACTATCCTATAATTGACGGTGATAATTCAAGCAAGACTATGACAGGTCAGCTGAAGTTCAAGTATCGTCAAGGATTGAAGTATTCTATCCGTGCTAAGTATCGCTTTGAAAAAACCTCGGATCCGTTTACTTCCGCCCGGGGATTATTTGAGAGGCGGGGACGCGAAGAGTTAGCGGTTCCAAGCGGTTTTATATACTATTATCAGCGTGAAGATTTGCGCTATCAGAGTATTACATCCACACCGACTGATAAGCACGAGCTTGATTTTAATTTGGCCTATCGGGCCTCAAGTCAACTTAATTTGACGGCTGGCTTTAAGGTCGAATACGACAAGAATGGTGATTTGGATTCTTTGGATGTCAAACATTCGATGTTCCAACCGAATCTAAATTTGACTATTACGCCGAACAGTGAGTGGATTATTGCTTCGGGGTACATGTATAATCAGTCTAAATCGCGAGGGCCGATAACAATAGCTCTCTTCGACGGCTGAGCGGGTCACCTATTTACTGATGCCGTGAGCATCAATGGTGAGGACGTATTAGCCGCGAGACATTATGGTACTGCTTATGCAATGACAGACTATACATCGACAAATCATAACATGTTTGCGTCTGTCTCCTATATCCCTGCTACAACTTTGACCTTCACCGGTACAATCAACTTAAATAAGTCTACCGGCGAGCTTGACTTGGTAGAGATGCCATCGGTTGAAGCTAAACTTGAAGGTGGATTGTCGCATCAGGATTTCACATTTGATGAAATGCATACATATTCCAATCTGGACTTTACTACTCTGCAGTTTACTCTGGGAATGGAATACAAACTGACGCCGACTGTCACATTAACATCCGATATTGATTATTCGGATCTTGATGACAAGGCCGGCTATGTTTATGGAGTCGAATCCGGCTCCTTCTTTATGATTCGAAGCGGCATTCGATTTGACTTGTAAAAATGCCGCAATATAATAACTTAACCGGGGGATATATTCTCCCGGTTAAGCATTTTAACTAGCAAGGTCTTGGGGGAATTAGTCAAAAGAGGCTGAGCCTGTTGATTGGAACCAGATTTATGATGAGAGCTTTTTTAAAAATACTGTTGCTCATGACGCTGGTGGGATTTTCACCGCTTTTTGGGCAAATAGAAAATGGCGATTGCCTTGACTGCCATGAAAATGCGATGGGTGAAGTAACAGGTTCCTATGATGGGGCGCTTGAATACTCTATTCATGAGGGGTTTGGCTGCATTGATTGTCATCGACAGATTTTTGACTTGCCTCATTCTGAAGACTCTGTACCAAAAGTAAAATGCGGCGATTGCCATGAAGAAGAAACTGAGGTTTATCAATGGCATGGTCGTAAGAAAAAAACCGAATGCAAAGATATCCCCTGTTGTGCCGATTGCCACGGACGTCATGATATCCGGCCATCATCGGATCGAGAATCCAGAGTCAACCCCCTTCATTTGCCCGAGACGTGCGGTAAATGTCATGAGAACCTGGAATTAGTGAAAAAGCATGATCTGGTAGAAGGTAAAGCCATTCGCATGTATCAGAGTAGTGTACATGGAAAAGCATCTTTAGGCGGGGTATATTTTGCCGCTACATGTAATGATTGCCATTCGACCGGAGGAACAGCCCATAGGATATTATCTCCGGGACACCCTGAATCCACCATCAATCATTTCAATATTCCCAAGACATGCGGTAAGTGCCATGGGAACGTAGAAAACGACTATTGGGAGGGTATTCATGGTCAATTAGTGGCTCGCGGCGAGACTGATTCTCCGGTTTGCACAAACTGCCACGGTGAACATAGGATTATTGCTTCGAGTGATCCGCATTCCCCCGTTAATCCAACTCGAGTTGCCGAGGCGACCTGTGCCCCCTGTCATGAGTCAGCATCTATTAATGAGAAATACGGCATACCCTCAGGAAGACTTCAGTCCTGGTATGATAGTTATCATGGCTTGAAAAGTAAGGCAGGTGACAGAACCGTAGCTAATTGCGCATCTTGTCATGGTTCCCACCGGATTCTCCCTCACACTAATAGTACATCTTCTATTTACGCGGGTAATTTACAGAAAACCTGCGGTAATTGTCACCCGGGTATTTCTGAAGAAATGGCTGCCACACCAATTCACGCTGCACCGGGTATTTCCCAAACACCTATAGCCGGTGTTATCGCGACAATATATATAGTATTAATTTTTATCACAATCGGCGCTATGGTTCTCCATTGGTTAATAGATTTGCGAAAACAGATTTATCTGGTAAATAGAAAGAAACAAATCCGCCGGATGAATTTTAATGCTGTCTGGCAGCATACGTTTTTGATGGTTAGTTTCATTGCGCTGGTAATTACCGGGTTCGCCCTCAGATTTTCAGAAGCCTTTTGGGTTCAGATGTTGTTTGGCTGGGATGGCGGATTCCCGCTCAGAGGTATTATTCATCGTGTCTCGGCTGTTATTTTTATGCTAACCGCCGTTTGGCATACTCTGTATTTAACGACACGCAACGGCCATAGCTTCTTGAAAGATATTTTCCCGATTAAAGAGGATTTACAACAGCTTATTCAAATGTTGCTGTATAATCTCGGTGTGAAAAAAGACCGACCACAGTTCAGACGATTCAGTTATGTGGAGAAGGCGGAATATTGGGCTTTGGTCTGGGGCTCACTGATTATGATTTTCACCGGCATTCTTCTTTGGTTTGATAATATTGCGGTCCAGTTCTTCCCCAAAGGCTTTCTGGACATTATGTTGGTGATTCATTATTATGAAGCTTGGCTGGCGACATTGGCGATCTTGGTCTGGCATATGTATTCGACTATTTTCAGCCCCGGTGTTTATCCGATGAATCCTTCCTGGTTCACGGGGAAAATGCCTCTGGATTCTTACAAGCATGAACACCCCGGGGATCCGATGCTTGATCAGTTAATTGACGAAAGTCAAATCATTGAGGAAAAGTTAAAAAGTAAGTCCGGGACAAACCCTGACAAAGATCCAAAGAAGTAAAATTTATGGGCAATCACGACACAAGACTTCTGACCGGTCATATGTATATGCCTCAGGCAAAACTGTTGCATTTGGCATTTGTGATTGCTCTGCTATCTGCATTCATATTCTGTCTATCGACGGAAGCACGCTCACAAGACAACGATGATTGTATGATGTGCCACGAGGATACCGAGTTGGTTCGTGATGGCAATGGTCAATCAGTTTTTATTAATATCGAACGGTTTTCATCGTCAATTCATACTGATCTGGAATGCATCAGCTGCCACACCGACCTCGATGGCTTCGATGATTTTCCTCATGATGAAAAGCTTGAGATTGTCAATTGCGGAGACTGTCACGATGAAATCGCTGATTTGTATGAACAGAGTCTCCACGGTAAGGATGTCGCCAAAGGAGTTGAGCTGGCCCCTCAATGTTGGGATTGCCACAGTGCGCACTATGTCCTGCCGAAAAACCAACTGGGCTCTCAGGTTGATAAATTCAATATCCCGTTCATGTGTGGCAAATGTCATAAAGAGGGTACTCCGGTAACACAGACGTATGATATCCCTCAGGATAGTATCCTGTCGCATTATTCACTTTCTATTCACGGTATTGGACTTCTGAAACAGGGATTGACCGTCACGGCGGTTTGTTCCGATTGTCATACGGCTCATAATGTCAGATCGCACGAGGATTCTTTATCAAGCATTCACCGGGATAATATTGCCAAAACGTGCCAGCAATGCCACGGTCGTATTGAACAAGTTCATAAGAAAGTGATACAGGGTGAATTGTGGGAAAAAGAACCGAATAAAGTTCCGGTTTGTGTTGATTGTCATCAACCCCATGAAATTCGAAAAGTTTTCTATGGTGAGGTATCCAATAAGGAATGCCTTGCCTGCCACTCCAAACCAAATATTAAAATGACCAGAGACGGCATAGAGGTTTCTTTGTATGTCGATTCTCTGGAGCACCAAAGCTCAATTCACCACGGAATAACATGCGCCCAGTGCCATACCGGAGCGAGTCCGCATCTTGAGAGGTCGTGTTCCTCCATTCCGAGCAAGGTCGATTGTTCTATCTGTCATGCGCAAACGGTTGAGACGTACATGACCAGTCAGCATGGTGTACTGGCGGACAGAGGAGATCCTGACGCGCCAATTTGTACGGACTGTCATGGAAAGCATAATATGCGCGGACGACTGGATACTAAATCTCCGACTTTTCCTTTAAATGTTCCCCAATTGTGTGGCACTTGCCACAGTTCTGGCCAGACAGCGGCGAAACGTATAGCAGAATCTGATACGCTGAATAGCATTGATACATATGCCATGAGCATTCACGGCAAAGGACTTTTAGAAAGCGGACTTGTCGTTACCGCTATGTGTACCGATTGTCACACCGCTCACCATGTTCTTCCAGCGACTGATGAAGAGTCGAGTACCCATGGGAAAAACATTGCTCAAACCTGTGCCAAGTGTCATAATGGAATTTATGAACGATTTGTAGGGTCAGTGCATCATCCTGACTATAATCCTGATAACAAGGAAACGCTCCCTAATTGCCGTAATTGCCATGAATCGCATAGTATATCCAGAACAGATTCAAAAGGTTTTCGCGAGCAGATATTATCGCAATGCGGCGAGTGCCATGAAGAAGTAACTGAGTCGTATTTTGATACCCATCATGGAAAAGTTTCTCGTTTGGGATTTCAGGATGCGGCCCGATGTTATGACTGCCATGGTGCTCATGATATCCTGCCTACCGATGATCTAAATTCTCATCTATCCCGTAAAAATATTGTCGAAACGTGCGGCAAGTGCCATCCTAGTTCTCATCGCCAGTTTGCAGGGTATCTCACCCATGCCACCCATCATGATCGGGATAAATATCCCATCCTGTTTTATACATTTTGGTTTATGACGATTCTATTGGTCGGAACCCTGGTTGTATCAGGAATTCATACTCTACTATGGTTACCGCGTTCGTTCCAGGCGATGCGTAAACATAAAAAACTCCGGGCAAAGTTTAAAGGACATCTTGAATATCGCCGGTTCAAACGCTTGCAGAGTATTCAGCATATCATGGTGATCGTGAGTTTCCTCGGTTTGGCAGTAACCGGTATGGTTCTCAAGTTCTCGTATCTCGGATGGGCGCAGTTCCTATCAGAAGTGCTTGGTGGTTTTGAATCGACTGGCTTTATCCACCGGGTTTGTGCGGTTATCACCTTTGCTTACTTTGGAATTCATCTGTTTGACTTGGTGAAGATGAAAAGAAAAAGTCAGAAAACTTGGAAGCAAATGCTGTTCAACGGCGATTCAATGTTGCCCAGCTTGACTGACTTGAAGGAATTGATTGGGACACTCAAATGGTTTATCGGATTAGGTCCTCGTCCCGATTACGGACGCTGGACTTATTGGGAGAAGTTTGACTATTTCGCCGTTTTCTGGGGAGTGCTAATTATCGGTTCCACCGGACTCATACTGTGGTTCTCCGAATTCTTTACGCTTTTCCTTCCTGGTTGGATAATAAACGTGGCTACAATTGTACATTCCGATGAGGCATTATTGGCATCAGCCTTTATTTTTACAGTTCATTTTTTCAATACCCATTTCCGACCGGACAAATTTCCGATGGACACGGTTATTTTTACTGGCCGAGTTCCTCTTGAAGAACTAAAGCTTGATCGCCCTCGCGAATATCAGGAGTTGGTGGCCTCTAATAAGTTACAAGAACACCTGGTTGAGCCACTTCCTCCGATTTTGGTAAAAACAGCGCGAATCTTCGGGCTTATGGCTTTAATAACAGGATTAGTTCTTATTCTCTTGATAGTTTATGCGGTAATCTTTGGATACCGATGATTCTAATGGGTCGTAAAACGGCTCAATAGATGAATAAGAAACACAAAATTATGGGTAATCACGAGTGTTAGTGTGATTACCCTTTTTTTGAAATTGATAGAGTGATTGTTTAACTATAGTACAGGTAATTTTGTGATGCCGGTTTTTTATTAATTCCTTCTTTTGTATGCCGATAATTTATAGACAGGTCGTAAAATCGATATGACTGTAATACATTGTGTTGCGGCTTGAATGGCATTGGATGTTACTTGTTACAGTACTCTGTTTTTATTGCTTGAAGGCATTATGGGGGCGCAATGACTAAACCGAAATACGTAGCTGCCGCATTGTCTTCTAACCTTAAATTTATTATTCCGGTTGCGGTCACGTTGGTCATTTTGGTAGTCGCCATGTTCGTCTTTATCATACCACAATTTCATAGTAGTATAATTGAACGCAAAAAAGAAATGGTGCAACAGGAGGTCTTGACTGCCTGGAGTGTGTTGCAGTACTATTATTCACAGGAAAGTTCCGGAGAATTAACGAGAAGCGAAGCACAGGCTTTATCCATCTCACAGATTCGAGAGATGCGTTACGGTCCTGAAATGAAAGACTATTTCTGGATAAACGACACTATACCCGTGATGATAATGCATCCGTATCGTACCAATCTTGATGGGAAAAATGTCGCTGATTATACTGACCCTAATGGTAAACACCTTTTTCTTGCATTTAAAGATATTGTTCTTCGACAGGATGAGGGGTATGTGGATTATATGTGGCAATGGAAGGATGATTCCAGCCATATTGTGCCGAAAGTATCGTACGTTAAAGGCTTTAGCCCTTGGGGATGGATTATCGGCACAGGCATATATATGAAAGATGTTCATGCCGAAATTGCACTCATTAGTAAAGATATTATTTCGGTCATTTTGGGTACTCTGGCGATCTTTTTGTTAATATCTATTTATGTCATTCTGCAGGGAGCCAAAACGGAACTTGCTCGACAGAAGGCGGATGAGGCGTTTAAAGAAGGTGCTGAACAGTATCGGTGTCTTTCCGAGCACAATACCGACTTTATTATGCGGTATGATCGGGAGGGGCGCCACCTGTATATGAACAAGGCTGCCCTAAAGCTTATCGGGAAACCTCTAAGTGAAGTGATCAATCTCACCCCAAGGGAAATGGGATTTGAATCTGGTATGTGCGACACCTGGGAAACAGCTATTCAACAGGTTTTCGATACCGGGACTCCTCAACAGGCAAGTTTTGAGTTTGAAAGCGGAGATAGTCAAAAGCTAATACTTGATTGGCGGGTTGTACCGGAGTTTACTGAAGATGGACATGTATATGCAGCTCTTGGAGTATCTCGGGATATTACGGATACGTGTTTGGCAAAAAACAGATTAGATGCGATGAATCAACGGCTGAAACTGACAAACAAGGAACTGATTACAAAGCGTCGGGAACTCGAAGAATTCCTCCATACTGTTTCGCATGATTTGAAAGCCCCGATAATCTCAATACAGGGGTTTTCGCAGCTGCTTAAAAAGAGAATGGCAGACAGGGTTGGAGATACCTCACTGAATTACATCAATAGGATTTCTGCCAACTGCCACACTATTGAATCGTTGCTCAATGATTTGCTTGAACTGTCCCGTATCGGACGGCTGGACGAGCCTTTTGAACGGATCAATTTTGAAAAAATGATTTATGAAGTAATCGCGGATTTTTCTATAGTTACCGTCGATAATAATATCGAAATAAAATACTATCCGAGTGTTCCCGATATTCTTGGCCGTCCAGACCGTATTCGGCAAGTATTAGTAAATTTGATTGACAATGCGGTCAAATATATGCCTGCCAAAGATAATGCGCTGATAGAAATAGGGTGTGTTGAGGCTGAAGGCGATACCGATGTCTCCTACGCCGGTTTATATATCCGAGATAACGGCGATGGTATTTCTCAAAAGCAGATAGGCAATATATTCAATATGTTTCAAAGGGCGCGGGAACAGGATGATATAACTCAGGGAACGGGTGCCGGGTTGGCAATTGTCAAGAAGATTGTTACCAATCATGGGGGGAAGGTCTGGGTAAAATCTAAACCGGGGCTAAGCACTGAGTTTTGTTTTACGTTGCCAATTGCCGGGCAGAAAAAACTCGGGGATAATACCGTGGACAGGATAAAAGCTCCCCTGATAATTAAGCCGGTTCCGGAAATGAGCTATGATTGAGTCCAGTGCAAAAATAGAGATTGGTTCGACAGGATTTGATATTTGTATCCTGGTTGTTGAGGATAATCCCGATCATGTTGAAATCGTGAAAAGGGTTTTCCTGAATGTACCAAACTTCAAAATAAATGTCGTCAATTCGATTAGCAGTGCTTTCACTCTATTAACCTCACACCATTATCACTTAATTCTCACCGATTATTGCTTGCCCGATGGCAGTGGTTTGGATTTAATTGAATGGGCCAGAGGTGTGCCGGTTATTGTCATGACATCTCAGGGAGATGAGAATACTGCTGTAGATGCTCTGAAGCGAGGTGCCTATGATTATTTAGTTAAGAATGCCTTGTTTGAAAGTGTCTTATCTGATGTTGTTATAAAGACGGTTGAGCGCCATCACACAAATAACCTAAAACTCTCACCAATTGATAAAATTGACGCGAATAAAGAGTCTTTTGAAACTCCGGATGGGCAAACACAAATAAGCTCCCGACAAAACTTGCCAAACGGTACGACACCAAATGATGTCTTAAAATCTTTGAGCTTAATTCGACACTATATTGGCACTATTCTGGAAGAGCTGTCTGACCCGGTTACAATCAGGCAAAGAGACTGCCTTGAAGCTGTTCTGCAAAAGTGCGGTGAGCTTGATTTTCTTTTCAATGACAACAATGAATCTCAGAAGATGGCTTCAGAGGCGATTATAATTGAGGGAAAAAAGAAAATTCTGGTTGTAGATGATGAATGGAATATACTGGAGACTATCCGCAGAATAATTCATATCTCCAAGTTACCAGTTGAAGTTTACAAGGCGGATAATGGCGATGATGCCTGGGATATTATTGAACATCATCGGCTCGATATGGTATTACTTGATGTTAATCTCCCGCATACTTCCGGCGCGGAGATTCTTAAGCGAATGAAAAGCCATCCCTCTTTTAGAGAAATCCATGTAGTAATGATGTCGGGAGTACCTGAAGTGCTTTCTTCAATGAAAGAGCTCGGTGCTGACGCCTGCTTACCCAAGCCGTTTGATGTACCGCAATTGCTGGAAATGCTCAACGGCATTCTGGTGTTAAAAAAAAGTGAACTTGCCGGGGCTTAACGGCTACTGTACAAAGAATAAACGATTTTAAATTTGTAACAAAATTTACCACCTCTCCAAATCTTCCGCAATATTCTTTGAAACAACAGCTTAGACGTATTCCAAACAAAATGGCGCGAAATGAAGTAACGAGTTTTCTGCTTCGTTTGTCGATATATATAACAAACGAAACAAAGGGGGAAGAAGTGCTGCAATTAACTGACAGAGCAATGAATCTCATGCATGTCGAGGATAATGATGATCATGCTGAAATTGTTCATGACGCTGCTGGCGAAAGTTTGTTGATTAATACCATAACCCGTTTTAAAGATGGGGAGTCGGCTTTTGAATATCTACGTTCTCAATCCGATATCGAAAGTCCAATGATGTTACCCGACATAATTCTTCTTGATCTTTTGCTGCCAAATATGGATGGAATGGAGTTCTTGAAAAATATTAAGTCCGACAATCGGCTGAATAATATACCAGTCGTGGTGTTATCGAGTTGTATGGGCAAAAAATCAATCAGAGAAGCATATAGCAATGGCGCGGCGGGATATATTACCAAGCCCGGGGATTATAACCAGTTTCTGATTAAGCTGGCTGAATTTAGCTCCTACTGGGCCTTAACTTCCGAAATCCCTTCGGCAAGTATAGATTGATTTATTGACTAATTCCATTATTTGGAATTGAACGCAAGGCCTATATCAGACTTTTACTTTTAAGTACTTTAAGCTATACTGCTATTGAGCATATGTCATAGAGTACTTTGGTAAAAGATGAAGACACAATCGAGTAACAGTTTAATATCATTATTCGGAATCGATTCCATATCGTTTTCACTCATAGTTCCTGAGCTATATCACGCTCTACTAAAAGATAATCCAAATATTGAAAGCTATTTTTCATCATGGTATGAAGGCATAAAGCTTTTTCTTCACGATTTATCTTTTACAAGCAAGACGCAGAAAAAATGGCAGATATACGATATTGACAATTCGGCAATAAAACAGAATTCGCCGGTTATGTTATTTGCGCTCCAAACGTACCTTTCGTTAATCTTAAAAATGTTAACAGTTCAAGCCATATCATCTACTAACTCAAGCAGTATATCTAGTAATCTCACTAATTGTGAAAATTCTGAAAATACGTTGCGCCATATTGAAATGCTTGAATCAGAAGAATATTTTAAGGATATCGGACTTACAAATTACCTGGAGGATAACCCATATAGTTGGATTCAATATGCCAGGTCCGAGAAAATTGCGCTTGGAGTTAACGAAACTGCAAATAATATCCAAGGCTACTTCGATAGTGCCGCTGATAATGAAACAGCAGATGTGTTACAGAATTTATACCAGTCGATCCTCCCCAAACAGGTTCGGCATCGGCTCGGTGAGTATTATACTCCATATTGGCTGGCAGCGCATGTGCTGAGACAAACCAGAGTAAGCGGGGGATTCTCTGAAACGCTGCTTGATCCGGCTTGTGGTTCGGGAGTTTTTCTGCTGGCGGCTCTCGATTATAAACTTATGAAAAACAAGCGAGGATTAGCCGGAGCAAAACGTGAAAGAATCCTTAGTGATATAGTTTCAAGCCTCTGCGGATTCGATATCAATCCCTTAGCGGTTCAAGCGACAAAGACCAATATTGCCATAAAAATCGCGCCGTATCTTTCTGAAAAGACCAAATTGTCATTTCCGGTTTATGTAAGAGACGCTTTACAAATACAGGATATCTCACCGGTCGATATTGTGATTGGTAATCCGCCATGGGTGTTTTGGAATTCGCTTCCCAAGGAGTATCGGGAGACTATCAAACCGCTCATGACTGAAAAGTATTTGTTATCATCCCCCAGGGAATCGACAATGAAGCGTCTCGGCTCGGCCGGAAAAGACCTTAGTATGCTCTTTTTTTATGTGAGCCTGGATAAGTATGTTAAAAACTCAGGCCGATTGGCTTTTATCTTGCCGCAATCGGTTTTGCAGTCAACGGCCGCCGATGAATTCCGTCGCTTTAAGCTGCCGGATGGGGCCAATATCCGTATTCTTAAGGTCGAAGACTGGGTGAAGGCAGCGCCGTTTGAATGGAATACCAATAACCGAACGGCTATTATTTATGCCGATAAAAAGCGAAAAACGAAATACCCGGTACGGTATATAGCTTATTCCCGATCGAACAGGAAGCAGAAGAACAGCTCAATATCTATTGACAATTTTATCCCAGTTGAAATGAGGGCCTATCCTCATAATGATAGCAGATTAGAAAGTTTTTGGATTGTCTCTGACACTAATGAAAGTGCCGGCTTCAAATTTACTCCGGCTGAATTCCAAGCTCGATTGGGGATTGAGACTAAGCTGGAATCTGTGTTTCGGATTAAAAACCTCCACCCGATGCCAAAAGGCCATTTAAAAATTCAGAACGATACCAGACGAGCACGAATTATCGTTCCTGAAGTGGACGATACGATTGAGGGTGCTTTAGTTTATCCTTTTGTGAGCGGTGCAAGTATGTATCGATGGGGTTACTCGATAGCCGGATATTATCTGGTGCCGCATACGGCCGAAACAGGCATGAATGCTATTGATGAGAATTCTATGGCTGAAGAGTACCCGAAATCTCTGGCGTACTTTAAACGGTTTGCAGTAAACCTTGAAAAACGCTCAATACATAAACGTTGGGGGAAGCGTCAGCCCTTTTATTCAATGTACGGTATCGGCCCGTATAGCTTTGCTCCATTTCGAGTGGCGTGGAAAAGAACTACTCGTAAGTTTGCTGCAACAGTTTTAACCACTGTGGATGACAATATTTTGGGGAATAAGTTAGTTCTGGCCAACGGTAAGGTCATGATTATACCGTTTGAAAATGCTGATGAGGCATATTGGGTATGCGCTGTATTAAACTCTGATGTGTTCAGTAAAAGAATTAACTCTGCGATTACCAGCGAAGCTCATCGTGATATTATTAATGTCATTCCGTGGAAAAAATATGATGTTAATAACCCACTGCACTATGAAATGGTTTCATTCTCAAAACTACTGCATAGGTTGACCATCACACTATCCGAAAATAAGCATGAAATTGACGAGGCGGAAAAACGATTGAATGCAGTCGTAAAAAAAGATTGGAACATTCGATAGTTTGAAACAGTCCGGCGGAACCAAATTCTCGTTCAGATTTTAAGATACTAATACAAATAAATCGAGATAAAAAAGCTCTACATTACTATATTGCCGTTAAATAACACCATAATATGTAATTGACAGGAACACATAAACATGTATATTTAACTTATCTATATTTGCTCCTTGAAAGAGACTTAAAATATCGAATACTGCGCAAGAAATATTTTATATATTTTTTAATGAATCGGGAGGAATTATGAGTCGCCTGCTGCTAATTGTAATTAGCCTTTTTATGTTATTGGCCGGTATCTCGGCCGAACAGATTTCTGTCCAATATTCTTTTCAGCATCCAACCATAGATCAAGTGCGTATCGGAAACGATGAATTTGATGTAGTTGTGATGCCGGGGGCACCGAACTGTGGTTTGATAGGCGAACCGGGGCTACCGGGATATCCGGCGAAAATCCTTCTGCCCTATGGGACCGAGGTAGAAAGCATTAAGATAATAACACGGGGCGAAGAGTATCTGGGTGATGGGTTTTTTATCAAGCCAGTGCCGATGCAGTATAAACTGTCTGAAATGCCGACCGAGATTGTTCCACCGACTCCGGATATGTCGATTTACTCGGTCGATAATCTATTTCCGGCCGAGCGTTTTGAAAAGAGCGGCATTCACAATTTCAGAGGCTACTCGATACTTTATTTGAAGCTGCAGCCGATGGAGTATTATCCTGTATCGGGAGAACTGTATTATTTTTCCGAATTAGAAGTAATTATCGAAACTAAAGCTTCTGATAAAAGCACAGGGATGTTCAGAGGTTTTGAAAATGACGATGAAAAAATACGTGCCAAAGTGGATAATCCTGAATTAGCCGATAGTTATTCCGCAGCATCAAAAAATGGCTATAAAAGCTATGATATGCTAATCTTGACAACTGAGGCTTTCGCTTCTGCGTTCCAGCCCTTGAAAGATTATCATGATACTACCGGTATTCTAACGGAGATTCACACAACCACTGAAGTGGGAAGCACTAATCCTGAAGATATTCGCGATTATATCCGTGAAAGATACCTTAACGACGGTATCGATTATGTCATCATAGGCGCTGACGATAATATAATTCCCGCCAAGGATTTATATGTTGAGATGTCACCGGGAGGCGAAGCCGAACTGAATATGCCTTGCGATTTATATTTTGCCTGTCTTGACGGAACATATAATTACGACAATGACTCGCGCTGGGGCGAACCAACCGATGGTGTCGGAGGTGGAGATGTTGACTTGGTCGCGGAAATTTTCATTGGGCGTGCCTCGATTGGTGACGTTACAGAAGCTTCGCGGTATGTGACCAAAACACTGACCTATGTTAATGCGACCGGCCAGTATCTACAGAATGTGATTTTAGTCGGCGAACATCTTGGCTTTGGCGGGGATGCTGAATATGCCAATAATTACCTCGATGAACTCGTTGACGGTTCGTCTAACCACGGTTATACGACAACCGGCATACCAAGTTCGGTCTTCACAGTAGATAAGCTATATGACTATAGTTGGCCCGGTAATAGCTGGCCGAAATCGGAGTTGATAACGCGCATAAATAGCGGGCAGCATATTATAAACCATCTTGGACACGGCAGTCCCGATTATGCGATGAAGCTGTACAATAGCGATGTTTTATCCAGCATCAACAATACTCAGCTAAGTTTTGTTTACTCTCAAACCTGCCTCGCGGGACATTTTGATGACGAAGACTGCTGGGCCGAGCATATGAATATCAAGATAGATGAAGGGGCGTTTGCGGTTATCATGAACGCCCGCTATGGATTCGGACAATTCAATAGTACCGATGGCGCTTCTCAGCGTTATGACCGCGAATTCTGGGATGCGGTCTTTAATCCTGCTGAGGGCAAAGCTCAGATTGGTCCGGCCAATCACGATTCAAAAGAAGATAATATTTACCGCGTCAATGATGACTACATGCGTTGGTGCATGTACGAGCTTCATCTGTTTGGTGATCCGTCGATTTCATTTAAAGGCGTGGAAGGATTATCGTTTACATTTGGCGAAGATATTCCTGAAACGGTTTATCCCGGACAGGAGACTTTTATTAGCGTAACCGTTGCCGCTGTTGGCGATGGGGTCCCAGTAAGTGGTACCGGGGAACTTCATTACTCAATTAATTCTGGTGCCTACCAGACTGTGTCCATGACTGAAGTGTTGGCTAATGAATACGAGACAAACCTGCCGGCAATTATCTGCGGTGATACCCTGCGTTTTTATATCAGCGCGGAAGAAGTAAGCAATGGCACTATATACGATACCGACCCGTCGAGCCCTCATGTAGTATTACCCGCGACCGGTATGTTGACCGCTTTTGAAGATGATTTTGAGACTGATAAAGGTTGGGTCATCTCCGGTGGTGATTGGGCCAGGGGAATTCCTACCGGCAGTGGTGGTGAACACGGTTACCCGGACCCAACCAGCGGTCATACTGACCCCAATATTATCGGTTATAATCTTTTCGGTGACTACGGCGCCAATATGTCCGAATATCATATTACAAGCCCGGTGATGGACTGTTCCGGCCTCAGCGATACCAAGTTAAAATTCTGGCGCTGGCTGGGTGTTGAGCAGACAAGTTATGATCATGCCTACATACGCCTCAGTACCAACGGTACCAACTGGACAACAATCTGGGAAAACGGAGGAACAATTTCTGACAATGCCTGGAGCGAGAAAGAGTATGATATCTCCGATCTTGCCGATGGTCAGTCAGTCGTATATATCCGATTCACGCAAGGTACATCAGATGGTTCATGGTTCTATTGCGGGTGGAATATTGACGATCTCACTATTACCGGCCGAGAGTGCGCCGATTACGGATTGACCATTTCTACCGAATCACTGCCTGATTGGACCATAGATTATGCTTATGATCAGCAATTAAACGCGGTGAACGGCGTTGGTGTATTAAGCTGGTCTGATAAAAACGGCGACCTGATCGGAACGGGGTTGGCTTTGGCAACGGACGGACAGATTACCGGTACGCCGACTACTGCTCAGACGATAACTTTTACGGCGGAAGTGACAGATGAAGAACCGGCGACTTCTGAAAAGGAATTCTCATTCATAATCAATCCTTCTGTCGAAATAGCATCGGTTTCGCTACCAGACTGGACCGCGGGACACAGCTATAATCAGCAGTTAACCGCTTCGGGAGGTACCGGAGCTATCAACTGGTCAGATAAAGACGGCGGCCTTAGCGGTACCGGATTGACGCTGGCTTCAGATGGTTCTATAAGTGGAACTCCGTTGGCGGGTGTGATTTCTTTCCTTGCTGAGGCTACCGATGCAATCGGAGATGCCGATGAGCAGCAGGTTACGATAACTATAAATGATGAACTTGCCATTACCAATGAAAGTCTTCCAGGCGGTCGGCTACTAAATCCTTATTCTACTCAACTTGTCTCCTCCGGCGGCACTGGCAATATTTCATGGTCTGAATTAGGTTCAAATTTAAGCACAATTGGGTTGGCACTCTTCACAACCGGCCAGATTTCGGGTACTCCAAATAGCGAAGGCCAGGTTACTTTTACAGCACGTGTAATGGATGAAATCGGTGCTCAAACTACCAAACAATTCACTATTACCATAGCTGCTGACTTATCGATTGTCACCAGTACTGTTCCGGATTGGACGATGGGAATCGCATACTCTTATCAAATGTCTGTGATGGGTGCTATTGGTACGGTTGCTTGGCAGGATAAAAACAATGATCTTGACGGCACCGGCATGACGCTTGCCTCAAATGGAGTTTTATCCGGCACGGTAACGACTGCGATGTCGATAACTTTCACGGCTCTTGTTACTGATGATGATTCGCAAACTGATGAACGGGAATACACATTTACCATTCATTCGCTTCCTGTGGTAACGACTGAAACCCTGCCAGATTGGACGGTGAGTGTAGCCTATTCGCAGCAGCTAACGATGTCGGGAGGATCAGGGACGAAAACATGGGTAGATAAGAACAACTCACTTGATGGCACCGGATTATCATTAACCTCAGCCGGAGTTGTGACAGGAACTCCGACGATGTTCGGTACAATAGCGTTTACGGCTCAAGTTACCGATTACGCGGGTGCGTCGGGTGAGAAGGAATTGTCTTTCCAAATTAATTTTGGAATTAGCATTACATCCGCATCAGAGTTGGCTGATGGCGAAGAGGGCGAGAGTTATTCAGAACAATTGGTAGCTAGTGGCGGTACAGGAGTCTTAACCTGGCTGGATAAGAATACAGTTCTTGAAGGCTACGGTTTAGCTCTATCAACTTCGGGATTAGTATCTGGTATACCAAATACCTATGGTGTGATAACGTTTGTCGGTAAAGTCTCAGACGAGATTGGAGCCTCATCAGAGCGAACCTTTACGATAACTGTTAATCGCGCTCTTGTAATCAGTACTGAATCACTTCCGGATTGGACAGTCAATATTGCTTATTCGCAGAGTCTGGAAGCATTGGGTGGAGCCGGTTCCAAGTCATGGTCGGACAAAAACTCAGAACTTGATGGTACTGGACTGACGCTATCTGTCGAAGGTGTCGTTTCTGGAGAGCCTGCTAGTTCAGGCGATATTTCCTTTACAGCCGTAGTGGCTGATGATAGATCCACGGTAGAAAAACAGTTCGTGTTTCATATCAATCCGAGTATTGGGATTACGACTGAGTCGCTTCCTCAAGGGCATCTTGATACGGCGTATACATTCCAGCTTGTATCCTCTGGAGGAACAGGTGCCAAGTCCTGGGAGGATGCGAATTCCGATTTGGCATCTTATGGCTTGATTCTATCGACCTCAGGGATGATCAGCGGAACGCCGATTCAGGGCGGACTAATAGAGTTTGCGGCCCGGGTCACTGATAATTGCGGTGCTATCGATGAAAAGGCATTAACACTCGATATCAAACTGCCCTACGTCTGTGGTGATGCTAACGGAGATAGTGAAGTAAACGTTGCCGACGCAGTGTTTTTGATTAACTATGTCTTTAAAGGCGGGCCCGCTCCGGAACCTGAAGAATCCGGTGATGCCAATGGCGATGGTTCAGCTGATGTCGGAGATGCTGTTTATATCGTGAATTATGCATTCCGTGGTGGTCCTGAGCCCGTTTGTCCATAATGATTAAATACTAAAACAAATTAAGGGAGTCCTCAACAAGGACTCCCTTTTTTTGTTCCGGAGAGTTAATTCCCGGAACTTTGGCGTGTGAAGCTCGCTGGCTGGAGCGAGCAGGTATAGGGTAAGGGACTTACATTTAGTAATTATCTAACGTCATATTTTTGCATGCGAAGGAATGCTCCGGCAAAGGCAAGAATGATAAATAACCCGAGTAACCCTCCATCAATAATAAGTGCGTCAATTGACTGTCTCATGCTCGATTTAGCCGGAATATATTTAGGCATATCGCTGGCATCGATAGTTTGTTCATCGCGTTTATTATTCATCTTAACGCCGTCGTCGGAAGAAATTTCAATCATGAAAACTCCCGATAAGTCGTTTGTTTCGGAGATTTTATTATCGACATAGTTGTTGAACTGGGTTCTATAATTGTTCATGACTTCAATGTTACGTGATTTTAAATTAATATCAGTGCCGGCCAGTGTCATGGCAGCCAGTTGATAGGCGGAGGAGGGTGAAAAGCGCGAAAGAGAAAATGCCAGTCGTTCCTGCCCCGATTTTCTCTGTTGCAGATCTTCTTGCAAACGGGTTTCATATGCCTCTATTTCACGCTCAACGATTTTGCGTGCCGAATCTTCCTTTTGCATATGCTCCCAGAGTTCATTCTCATCAAATACAAAATTACTACCACAACTGCTATCTGAATCTTCGCTAGTGTTCTGATTATAACTATCCCACCTTGCCATAGATTTTTCATTAAAAATGGCCCATTTATCTTTGGCGAAGGCGTCACGCTGCCCTTCAATTTCAGCTACTCTTGGTACCGGAAGAATTTGACCGGCGGCCATTACTCCGGCGCGGGGAATAATAAGAACAAATGTTACCCAAATGACGAGAGCGAACAGAAAAGAGATATTGGACCGGCGAGTCAGACTGGAAATAAAAACCCCCAGTACGATGAAAAAAGTAAATAAGAAAATTGACATAGACATCAACCCAAACAATTTTAGCCAATCGCTACCCTCCAGGGAGATTCCGAATGCTATTACCATCAGTACACTGAGCAAAATAGGGATCATTATCGGAACAACTAAACCTAACCAGGAACCGACACACTTTGCTATAATATAATGTGAACGTTTGATTGCATTTGAAAAAAGCAATTTCAAGGTTCCATTCTCCCGTTCACCGCAGATGGCATCATAAGTAAAGAGAATTGCGAACAATGACAGCACAACTTGTACTATAAAAGCAAAATCGATAAAACGGAAAACGGAGAAGATAGGGTCATCCGAATAAACGCTGTTTCTGAGCTTAACTGAACTTTCCTGAGAGATATGCGACCAGCGGCCGATATCATTAGTCAAACCGGAAACAAAAATCTGCATCGGGTCAGGTTTACGATAGGCCTTGTAGCTCATGCCCCGCCATGAAGTAGATTCCTGAATACCTTGCTCGGATAGCGAAACCGCTACATCATACTGCTTCTGCTGGGCTTGAAATTCCTTGATTCCGATAAAGACGCTAAGGAGCATTAGCAGCGAACAGACAGCAAACGTTGCGACAAACTTCGGGCTCTGTAAAATCGCTTTAAGCTCTTTTTCTATTAATGTTATTAACACTTTTATTCTCCGGTTTGAATTAACGAACATCGTAACGGATAAAGGATACAAACGCACCGACAAAGAAGATCAGATTGAACAGGGCCAGTATTCCTATATCAACGAAAGCTGCCGAGAAAGAGGCCATTAGCGGTTTAGGTGAATAAGTATATACAGGAAGCTCGCTGGGGTCAATCGGGTCCGGTTTTTCCCCATCGTCATTTATTTCAACATAGATCATTCCCCCACCGAGATTCATGCCGGTTTTTTCCCTGATGAAATCTCCGAATACCTTTCGGTATTCCATCGCCGTTTCATGGAATCGATTCTTGAGACCAATTGATGTGCCGGCCAGATTGGCTGCCGCCAGATTCATTGACGCGGCGGGTGACACGCGAGCGACGTTAAAGGCAAACTTTTGCTGAACGACCTGACGATTAAAGCGGTCTTCATTTAGCCGGTCACTGAAGACTTTCATTTTCGCTTCGCGCTCTGTGGATAGAGAATCCATGAATTTGTTGAAATGTGTCATCATATCATGCGGATCAATATCCTTAGGTGCGGAAAAACTACCCATCGCGTCACGGTATTCGGTCCAGAGTTGGCGGGAGAAACTGGTTTTCTGGGCAGCGAGTTCATCTATCGAAGGAACATCAACCGCTCGGCCGGCCAGTAGAGTCGCTGAGCGGGGAACAATTAAAACACTGACGACCCAGATAACTAACAGGGCTAAAAATGCGGACGACGTACGATGAGTACGGCTGGACACAAATACCGAGAGAGTCAAAAAGACACCGAAATATAGTAAACCGGTTCCTATTATAGCCGCCAATCGTATCCACTCATCACCCGTCAATGAAACCCCTAGAAGTGGTAGTATCAGACAGCTGAGTAGTATCGCGATAAGGAGGGCGGTGACGAGAGTGATAAACGAGCCGAGTAATTTGCCTAATATATATGTTGCCCGCGGAACCGGGTTGGCAAATGAAAGCCGCAATGTTCCACGTTCCTTTTCACCGCAAATGGCATCGTACCCCAGCATAATAGCGAATAGAGATAAGACGATTTGGAAAATAAACGTCAAATCTAAAAATCGGAAAACAGCATAGATGGGGTCCTCATTGAATTTACTGTCAACTGCCGCTAGTTCACTTCGCCGATGAACATCAATAGTTCTCCCGACATCATTAGAAGAGCCAGTGACAAGCGCCGCGAGAGGTTGTGGTGGCAGGAAGATTCGATGTTGTTCCAAAGACATCCAACTGGTTAGCCCCTCCATCTGGCGAGTATTCTCCGCTTTGGCGGCGTTGTACTGCTCAACATTTGCTTTATGATTTGCTGCACCGATATAAAAAGATAAAAGAATTAAAACGGCACAGGCACCAAATGTTATCACGAACTTAACGGAGCCGAGAATCTCTCTGATTTCTTTTTCTACAATTACTTTCAACATTTAAAGTCTCCCGTCAACCCGCTAAACGTTGTCCATCGTGGCCTGTCATATACTGCATATATAGTTCTTCAAGATTGCATCCGGCGAGTTCCGAAGATTTCTTAAGCATTATAATTCGTCCGTTATTCATAATCGCTATCGTATCGGCAATGGCTTTGGCGCGGAAAATATCATGGGTTGACATCAAGATTGATTTGCCTTCTTTCTGGAGGGATTTGAGCAGATGAATGAAATCATGACCGGCTTTAGGATCGAGTCCCGAAGTAGGTTCATCGAGCAATATCGCGGGAGCTCCCTTTAATATTGCAATAGCGATTCCGCATTTCTGCCGCATACCTTTGGAAAACCCGCGCAATTTCTTGTGATGCGCTTCTTCGGCCAGATTAACTCGGAGCAAAGCATCCCGGTAATCATCTTTCGTGTATTCAGATTGTCCGCCAATTCGAGAGAAATAATCCAGATTTTGAACGGCGGTGAAATCTCCATAGAGCATCACATTCTCGGAGACGAACGACACCCTTTCTTTTGCTGCCAAAGGGTCTTTGTGAGTTATAATTCCGTCTATCCGTGCTTCACCCTCAGTTGGCTCGATAAAATTTAGGAACAAATTGATAGTTGTTGTTTTTCCGGCGCCATTACCCCCAAGCATTACAAAAATTTCACCCGGTTGAACCGAAAAGGAGATATTGTCCAACGCCAGCACGCCGTCTCTATACCGTTTGGTTAAATTGATAGCCTCTAGGCGAGGCTTTTCTATTGTAAGGATATTTTCACTCATGATTGCACCTCTCTTTTGTTCATGGTTTATCGCCGCGATAGGCGAACGCCAAATACGACAATACCGGTCACGAGTCCCAGAACCATCAGGACAATTATTATTGTTCCAAAGACATTCGCATCGGCTTCTATCTCAATTGTAACGGTCTTATCTTCGCTAATGACCGGCTGATTGTTAGACATGGCGCTGGTTCTTATCCGTACTTCATATTTCCCGGCTGCAATATCTTCCGGTGGAGTAAACGCGAGTTGGAACCGCTTATCCTGGCCGATGCCTAGCGATGTGATTCTTTGAGGAGTTATTTCTTTCGACCAGTTCAGGGGAAGGTCAACAGTGACTTCGATGTTGTCCAGCCGATGACTGCCTTCGTTATATATCTCAATATACATTTCGGCTTTACTATCAGAGGCTATAGCGTGATACAACTGTGGGGCGCGAACAAGTAATTCACCTTTACCGCGGGGGAGAACTTCCAAACGAACATATCCGATATCGAGCTTATCCAATTCGGCCTCAGTCCAGTGCCTGTCGTTAAGATCCGGTGTATTATCCTTCATCTCACGGGGCATGACCAGAACATAGAATGATATTGGTTTATCCATTGCCACTTCATCAGTCGGCCTATCCGGGAGAGTTATTTCCAACGATGCCCGTTTGGAATGGGTACTTTCAGTAAACTTGACCTGACTCAGTCGGACGCTGCCCGAACCGTCCTTGAAATAGCGGCCGATTTGCTTGGGCAGATTAACTACCTCCAGGCTGAAAGTATTGCGGGCGCCGCTGAAAAGCTCTAAGGTCAAATCATAAGACGCGGTTTTTCCCAATTCGATCTCTTGAGAAAATTGCTCAGACTGCACCTCAACTCGATTGACCGTCACGTCTTTTTGCAGAAAAATCTTCATTTCCCGCTGTGTGCCGTTGCCGTAAATCATAAACACCGTAACGGCATCAAGATCCTGAAGCAATGTGAAATCAATATCCACCGGCTCTCCAGAACGAAGCTCGTCTATCTTGGCCTCATACGGCTGGCTTATTATTGAATTCTGCCCATTGAGCAGAGACACATAGACGTTGCAGATAATATCTGGTTGAAGAGAACGGAACAGCTTATCGTCAATATTTAGGAGCTTCTGAAACTCCTGGGTTCCGCCTGACGGATTAACCAATGTTAAGCGAACATGTTTACTACCATCTTTGGCGTAGTATTTGACAGCGTTTGAAACGGTGACGTACTGTTTTTCGAAAAGGACCGCCAACAACGATTGCTGATAGTTCACTTCGGCATCAGCGTATGTCGTACGCGCGGTTTCCAGTTCCCGGTTAGAAATTAATTTACGAGCGTATAATTCCTTTTGCCGTTCAAAATCAGCACGGGCGGTTTCATAAGCTCCTTTGGCTCGTTTCAAACCTAGCAAGCGGTATTGATCATCCCGCTGATTGAACGGATTATACGCCTGAGGTGACGCGGAATCGCAGATACCGAGAAGAGCGAACATTAGTAGAAAAGCAATTATTAGTTGATTTTTCATGAGGTCACTTTCCTATTTTCCGATCGTCATTACTTTCATCTCGGATTTTGTTTTCTTGATCGAGATGTTTAGAGTTTTACCATCCCGTTCAATGTCCAAAGAAATTTCGTCACCAATTTTTGTATTGTCGAAAATTTTCATGAATTCATCTGCAGCTTTGACCGGTTTGCCATTGATAGCTGAGACAATATCATTCTTTTGCGGTTTATTTTCAGGGAATGCCTGCTCCAGAGTTGGCAGTGTCTCCAGAATTTTCACCCGGCCAGCTTCTTCGCCAATTATTAAACCCAGTTCAAGAATTGGTCTCATGCCCTCAGCATCTCCGTCAATATTAATGTTCATGGATCCGTCATGTTGAGTAAAGGTCATATCAGACTCTTTGCCGCCACTGGTCATAGTCATAACCTTCATTTGTCCTCCGGCCTCTTCGTCCCCTTTTTTATAGGAGACCATGCGCATAGAGTTCTCTCGCCGGATACCGAATTTGACTTCTTCGCCCGTTTTTATGGCACTATAGAGTTCCTTCAGGATTTCAACTGAGCCAATCCTTTTTCCATTGAGCATTAAAAGTTTATCACCGTTTTGTAAATTGACTGATTGGTATTCCTTGGCGCGTGAGTCCAGCGGGAGGAGATCGAGAATTATCACTTGTTTGTCTTCCATTGAGACAATAGCGCCGACCTCGGGAAGCATAAAGATTTCGCCGCCTTCAGAGGTTATTGTCTTCATAATCGGACCTGCGGAAAAAACTTGAGTGGGCATTATTGAAAAACACGCTAGTAAAAGGATAACCGTCAGGAGATGGGTCTTGAACGACATAGTCAGATCCTTTCTTGGTACAGTTGTTGTCAGATTCATTTATCTTTAGGATACTGGAAAGAGTGAAAAAGGTTGAGTTAAGTAATGTTATCATCTGTTAATAAATGTTAAGTTGTTGGGATAAACCCGGTATTCGTATATATTAGCGATATGACTCTGTCGAAGAAAACCGTTGGTCTGATAATCGGTCTGATAGTTGTTTCGTTGTCGGGACTGCTGGTCTTGCAGCTGCTTCTATTGGACTATACTATGGGACTCAAGGAACAGGCCTTCCAAAGAAATGTCCTGGCGTCAATGGGTGTTGTCTCTCAAAAACTGGCAACCAGGGAGTTAATGGATGTCGCTTTATTAAGGCGAACAATTAGCGGTATGGGATCTCAATCCAACGATTCGGTATTAGCCAATATACGAGTAATTAACGGTGTTACAGATACATCAATTGAAAAAGAGATATTCATTGTTAACGGCGACACTATATTTGATACCCTAGTGAAGGTTCAGGATGGGTCTCTATTCTATAATGTGATCTCTCCCCAGCGGATGAATAACGCGGAAAATTATTTTTTCAATGCTCAGGAAAGAACCGTTGTGGACTCTTTTGCGCTACCGGGCTCTCATCGGCCGGAACTCAATGCCAATCGGTTTGCGGAAGAGCAGTATCTCTGGAAATACCAAGCGGACGAAATGACGGTGTTTATGGAGATTGGCAACAGCCCACAAGGCTTGCAATCATTGCCTGTGAATGATAGCGTTCATTATTCCATGTTTATGACCATCATCGGAAATATGCTAACGGATGAAAACGAACCTCTTGAGGACAGAGTTAGCATAGAGACTTTGGATTCTTTAATTCACACCAGTCTCAACGACTACAGTATCGATATTGAATACGCTTTTGCTGTCAAGTCAGCTTCAAAAGATTCAATCAATATCATCAATGATAGCTCGTACAAATCTGAATTACTTGTGTCTCCATATCGGGCTCAGCTGTTTCCTCAAACGCTCTTTTCCAGCAACTATGAGTTATTACTTCATTTCCCCGGCAAGCAGATGTTTCTACTTCGCCAAACCGGGTTGATGATGTTATTGATGGTGGTTTTTGTTATTATTATCACCGGCTGTTTTATCTATACGATTCGGACTATTATTCGGCAAAAGAGATTTTCATCACAAATGGTTGAGTTTATCAATAATATGACCCATGAATTTAAGACTCCTATTTCAACCGTCAAACTTGCCTGTGAGGCGATAATGCGGCCGGATGTACTGCGGGAAGAGGAGAGAATCGTACGGTATGGCGAGATGATTCAAAGTGAAAACCAGCGAATGAGTAATCAGGCCGAAAAGATTTTACAAATGGCCGTTTTAGAAGAGGGAGACTATAACCTCAGCCTTTCCGATGTTGATATTCATGCGGCAATTCATAAGGCCGTTACGACTGAGAGACTTCACGTTGAAAACCGCAGAGGGACAATTCGGTTGGATTTACAGGCCAAACGAAATATGATATCAGCCGATGAACTGCATATTTCAAATATCATCGGCAACCTTCTGGATAACGCCAATAAATATAGTCCGCAAGCGCCTGAGATATTGGTAAGTACTAAGAATATTGACCATGATGTGCTCATTATTATTGAGGATAAAGGACGCGGTATAAAGAAATCGGATCAGAAATTTATTTTTGATAAATATTTTCGAGTAAGTTCCGGTAATGTTCATGATGTAAAAGGTTTTGGCCTTGGATTGAGTTATGTAAAACTTATGACCGAGGCTATGAATGGTGTCATCGTGCTTAAGAGTGAGGCGGGAAGCGGTACCCGCATTACTATAAGTTTTCCGACGAGTACCGTTTCGGGAGAATCAAATGGCCAGTGACACGAAAATACTTCTGGTCGAGGATGATGCCAATTTTGGACTGGTTCTTAAAGATCATCTTCAGATGCAAGGATTTGATGTTACTCTTTGCGTTGATGGGGAAGAGGGAATCTGTGCCTATCACAAAGCGTCTTTTGACCTTTGTTTGGTTGATGTCATGATGCCAAAAAAAGACGGGTTTACGTTTGCGAAAGAGGTTCGGCAGACTAACGAGGAAATTCCGCTCATATTTCTAACAGCAAAGTCATTGACCGAGGATAAAATTAAAGGATTCAATCTCGGGTGTGACGATTATATCACCAAGCCTTTCAGTATCGAAGAGCTTATGCTTCGTATCCAGGCGGTTCTAAAACGAACTGGTCGCACCAGTTCTGAAACGGAATTACCAACAGAGTTTATTCTGGGCGATTTCACCTTTGATTATACCAGACAACAGCTATTGATTAATAATAAAAGCCAAAAGTTAACACCCAAAGAATCGGATTTGCTGCGTCTATTATGTTTAAATGTAAATCATGTGCTCTCACGCAATACTGCTCTGCGGAAAATCTGGGGCGATGATAATTATTTCAGTGGGCGTAGTATGGATGTGTTCATTTCCAAGCTTCGCAAGCATCTTAAAGCCGATCCCAAAATCGAGATTATGGGCATACATGGAAAGGGCTTTCGACTAGTCGTCAATAAATAGCCCTTTGCATTTCAATGCTGCTAAACAATCGAAACATTTCATCTATAGATTCGTATTTTATTGTCATAGGGTTTAGGTAATAAGGGAAAGCGATTATTCTATGATAAGTCCGTCAGCTGTCAAACAGTCGGTGATGCTATTTGATTGTCCGGCTTATGCCTACGAACACATAATATCCTCCTGTCGCAGACAATTATGTTCAACTTTTTTAAAAACAGATAAAACTTTTTCCTCGATAGATTGTCACACTCATATATTTATGTTAGTCTTAAATCAAAGTGACAAACGAGGTGTAAATGAATAGTAACTTTGTAGGGAGGCATAGAACAAGTTTTTGTGCGGTAGGAATTCTCTTCGTCGCACTACTTATATTCTCTTATGGTTGTAAATCAGAGAATATAAATTCTCAATGGGTAAATAAACCGATAACCGTTGATGGTAAAATGGAAGATTGGGCAGACATTCCTGTCACTTATTATGAAAAAGAAGATGTTGGGTTAGGTGTTTGCAATGATAGTCAAAACGTATATATTTTATTCAAATTCCGTGATCCGCGCTGGCTAAGAGTTATTCGTGTGAGCGGTGTCAGCGTCTGGATCGATCGCAGCGGTGGAAAGAATAAAGAATTTGGCATCAAATACAATGGACTCCCAAGTTCAATAGATATTGAAGCGTTGCAAAGTGGGAAGGGTTTTAATCGTCAAACCGAAAATCCCATGCCGGATCGGATGAATTTATTTGACAAGTTGCCGGTGGAGCTTCGTTTGTATGATAAAGAGAGTATTTTCAAGGAGGCTATTATCGCCGAGGATGGTACTGAAGGACCTCATATTGAGTGCGATACATCTATGAGTTTTTTCACTTATGAGTTGAGTTTTCCGCTCCCGGAAAGTGAAAACCGATTCTACGGTATTGATACAAAACCCGGTTCGGAAATATCAATTGGTTTCATTTGGGCGGATATGCCTTCAAAAAGACCGCCGATGGATAACCGGGGAGGAATGCAGGGCGGCGGTATGTCCGGCGGCGGTAAGGGCGGAGGCCGAGGCGGTAGTGGAGGTCGAGGTTCAGGAGGCATGGGGGGCAATCGTCAGATGATTAAGAAGCAGGAAATCTGGATGAAAACAAAACTGGCTGTCGGCAATGTGACTCAAGAGTAAAGTAAAATAAAGGTGAAATAGGAAACAATGCAAATATCTATTCGAGATCTTACCAAACAATACGCCGGTAGTAAATATGCCCTAAAAGGTATAAATCTCGAAATACATAATGGTTTGTTTGGGTTACTGGGACCAAATGGCGCCGGTAAAACCACTCTAATGAGTATCCTCGTAACGCTGCTTAAACCGACCTCCGGAGCCGTCAGTGTCAATGGTCTTGATCTATTCAAAAAACGCAAACAAATACGCCGCATGGTGGGGTATCTGCCCCAGAATTTTAGTGTCTTCTCAAAATTGGCGGTTTGGGAGTTTTTAGACTATGCCGGGAAAATGAGTGGCGTGAAAAAGCGGAAAGTACGTCGTGAAAAAGTGGACAGGCTTTTGGATGAGGTCGGATTATTTGATGTCCGTGATCGGTGGGCATCTAAACTCTCAGGAGGTATGAAACGCCGGCTGGGTATTGCGCAATCGCTTATAGGCGATCCCAAAGTCTTAATAGTTGATGAGCCGACCGTCGGTTTGGATCCGGAAGAGCGGCTTCGTTTTCGAAACCTCATGGCCGATTTATCCCAGACTGATATTATCATTATTCTATCGACTCACATTGTGGGTGATATCTCCTCGACTTGTACTGATATGGCGCTTTTGGATTTTGGTGAAATTAAGTTTAACGGTTCACCTGAGAGATTAGTCTCGAATGCTAAAGGCAAAGTCTGGCGCGTGACCGTCTCCATGAAAGAGCTAAATGAATTAAAAGAAAAATACCCCGTGATTTCCTCGGTTCCCGCTGAGGGCGGATTTGAAGTCCGTATAGTTGGAGATGATATTACCGGTTACTCAGCTTTGGCATTGGAACCTAACCTCGAAGATGCGTATATATATTTTATGCAGTCATCTGGTATGGACATGAATTTGGAGGCATCGGATAATGGCTGGTAAAAATCGGGAGTACGCCAGGTGATAAATTTTTCCGCGATTAAAACCATAGCCGGCTATGAAGCAAAACTGCTCTGGCGATCATGGGCTTTTCGGATATTTTCGATAATAGGTCTTCTAATAATAATTGGCACGACGATAGGAATCGGAGCGAGGTTTTCTCAATCGCCGTATTTTTTATCGGCCTTATCCAGCTCGTTACCTCTGGCAACTGTAAAAATGCTGAATATGTATCAAGGCATAATTGCAGCTTTTTTGGCGACAGAGTTCTTCAAGCGGGATAGAAAACATGATACGAATCAGGTGTTTCTTACCCGTTCGTATTCAAACGCCGATTATATACTTGGCAAAGTTTCCGGTATCTTATTTGTTTTCTTTGTCCTCAACGTTCTGGCGTTGATTTCTACGCTTATCATGCATTTCACGATAACTGATAGTTCATTTTTGATAATTCACTATTTACTCTATCCGGTTATTATCAGTCTGCCAACACTTGTGTTTATGATAGGGGCTTCGGTTTTTCTAATTACCCTGATTCGGAATCAGGCAGTTGTGTTTGTGCTGATGATCGTTTATTCGCTATTGGTAATGATATACATCGGTAAATTCGGATTTGCGGTATTCGATAGCTATGCCTTATACTCTCCGGTGCTATATTCCGACTTCTTCGGCTTTGCCAATCTCAGGGATATAATTCTACTTAGGGGAGCCTATTTATTAATAGGTATAGGGTTGTTATTCGTAACCGTGCTCTTTTCCAAACGCTTAGTTCAATCTCGTTCCTCAGTCACCGGAATGGCCATCTTCGGCGGTCTTTGCCTGTTCCTCGCCGCTTCTATGATAACGATATACCTACAGACGAATTACCAAGCCAGAGCCGAGCGTAATCAATGGCGGGAGATAAGTCTTCAAGTTGTCGATTATCCGGGAGTTTCCATTATTAATAATAATATATCCGTTTCATGGCGGGAGAATACATTGTCGGCGGAATCAAATATAACAGCGGTTAATGACACGAAAAGCTCATTGGACTCATTGCTATTTAGTTTGAATCCCGGCTTGGAAGTAAAAACGGTCACTTCCACCGATAACCAGCCTACTTTTAGACGAGACAATCATCTGTTATGGGTATTTCCCGAAGAACCATTGAAAGCTGATGAAAAGATAGAAATAGCCGTTTCATATTCGGGAGCTTTACAAGACAGCTATTGTTACCTTGATATCGACAATACTCGCTATGAAGATATCCTGTCGGCTTGGTTGTACCGTATGCCCAAACGGTATTCAATGGTGTCGAGTAAATATGTTCATCTGACACCCGAAGTTGGCTGGTATCCGATTTCCAGCCTTTCTCCGGGAACTGCCTTTCCGGGGCAGGGACAAATAGATTTTACTAATTATACATTATCTGTTTCCGCTCCGACGGACATGAAAGCCTTTTCTCAAGGCAGACATTCAGTCTCTGAGATTGATCCTGGAGAACATCTCTTCCAACCTGAAAGCCCGTTGACGGGAATGTCATTAACGGTTGGTAATTATGTGGAAAAAAGTATCGAAGTAGATAGCGTTGAATATACAATCGCGTATTTTCCGGGCCACGACTTTTTCAATCCATATCTGGATCAAATCGAGGATACTCTGCCGGACCTAATTTTAAATTTTAAGAATGATTTTGAAATTCAGCTCGGTTTGGAATATCCCTTTAAGAGATTTTCACTTATTGAAACTCCGGCCGAAATATATGCCTATAAGAGATTCTGGACAACCGCGCTGGAAATGGTTCAGCCGGAAATCATGTTTATACCCGAGCTTGGAATCGGCGGAATGACCGATTTCCCACGCCTGAAACGAACCGGTACCCGAATGCAGGAACGTATGAATCAGGCCAAAAGCGATATCGAGAATCAAACCATGTACTTGACAAACTATGTTCGCATGGATATTCTCGGAACCGTTCAAAATCGGAGGGATCCAAGGCGTAATGATAACATTGAGACCCGGACTTCGGTTTTGCCTCTTTTTATTTCGTATGCCGGTAGAGTACAATCTCCTTCATGGCCAATGATGAATTACGCTCTGGAAACATATTATGCCGAAAAAGTCGAACCGGAAGTGCGAAAATCATGGTGGGATGTAGGAGGTATGACCAATGCCGAACGGGCTAATCTCGCTCTACAGGATAAACCACTGGAGTTTATTCTTGCTGACACGACTCTCAATATTCAAATCCGGCAGTCGGCTATTAAAAACAAAGGTTCGCATTTCTACCGCATGTTGAAATCTAAAACAAAAGGCAAATTATTCGAGGAAAACCTGAATGAGTTTATGTCCAGTCATAGATTTTCCAATATTGATGAGAAAACATTTGCGAATTTCTTTAATACCCAGGGTGAGATCAAGTTTTCAGAGTTGGCAAATGTGTGGAGTGATGGTACAGAGATGCCGGGATATGTTGTTGAGAATGTTGACAGTTATAAAGTAATAGATGGGAACCGGACTAAAACGCAAATTAAATTCAGTCTTTCCAATCCAACCGAAATCGAAGGGCTGGTCAATGTGAATTTCAGAGCCCAGCAGCAACGCCAGGGGAGCCGTGGCCCCAGGTGGATGCGTGAGCAGGTAGAGTATGATTATTCGGAGCTTGTTTATATGCCGGCCAATTCAACAAGGAACATGGGGATAATATTGGATAAGCCTCCCGCGCAGATGATTATCGAAACCTTCATTTCGCTGAATATTCCCGGGAATATTGTTTATGCCTTTACGGATCTGGAATTAGATAAAAAAGCCCGGCCTTATAGTGGGGATTCCCTTATGCCGTACATCGAGGATGTCTCGGTTGACAGCAATGTCATTCTGGTGGACAACGAGGATAAAGGGTTTTCCATTATTAGTTCGATGCAGGAAAGTCTGCTTCGGAAGAAATTCGTAGAATGGTTCGATCTAAATGAGATGGAAGATCCCTATGTTCGGCTGCGCTGGTGGAGCCCTCCGGGAATCTGGATGCCGACGACTGATAAAATGTTTTATGGTCAATTTATCCGCTCGGCGATGCACAAAGAGTCCGCCAATGGAGAAAGTAGTGTCGCTTGGGAAGTCGATCTGGATGAATCCGGCAGCTATGATGTTTATTTCCATTACGAAGGGGATAAACTTATCCCGCAACATCGTTGGAGACACGACAGTTCAAGCGATGATCCGGGTTCATTGAACTTTACCGTTTATGGCGAAGATGGTCAGGAAGATATCCGTATTTCTTTGGCGATGGCCATAGCGGGTTGGAATTATATTGGTACTTTTCAATTTGGCGAGGGTGAAAATCGGGTTGAATTGTCAGATAAGAAAAATGATGGGATTATAATCGCGGATGCGGTTAAATTTGTCAGGCGATAAAACATGCCTGAGAAGGGTCTATTGGGAGATAAATACGTGATTAAAAAGTTAATTTCTCGCGGCTCCAGGAATTTTTTGGTAAACGCATTGTTGGCACTGTTTGGTTTATGCGCTATTGGAGTTGGGGGGCTTGAGGCCCGGACGCTGACATTGGACGAGGCATTAGAGATGGCCTTTGTCAATAGTCCAACGATGAAGCGAGTCGGTTATTCGCTTGATATGAGTCGGCACAACCTACAGGCACAGCAGGCGGCGCTCAAATCTCAATTCAGCCTGAACCTAATGCCGTATCAGTTTTCTAAAAGCCGTAGATTTGAGACATTCGCATCGGATTATGTAACTTCTCAGTTAAAGGGATCAAATTTCGAGTTTTCCATTAACCAGCCAATCAAATGGACTGACGGTACTTTTAGACTTACCGAGACATTTTCCTGGGAAGAGAATACAACAATCCAGCCGCAGGTTATCGATTCTTTTTCACCTCCTCAAAACGTCGAATCGATCAGGGAGGCATTTACCAATAATCTGGTTGTTTCCTACACCCAACCGCTATTCACTTATAATCGCACCAAACTGGAACTAAAAGAACTCGAACTAGCGCTCGAAAACGCCCAGTTGAACTACGCGATACAAAAACTCCAAATTGAACAGCAGGTAACAGAGTCATTTCTCAACTTGTATTACCTAAAACGATCGGTACAAATCGCTAAAGAGGAACTAGTAAACTCAACCGAGAGTTTTGGCATCATTCAAAGCAAAGTTGAAGCGGGAATAAGCGCCAAAGAAGAATTATTCCAGGCCGATCTGACACAGGCGAACAGTCGGGCATCGCTTGAGAACCGTGACATGCAATATGATAACTCACTCGATAATTTCAAGATATTACTTGGGCTTAGTCTGGACGATGAGCTTGATGTTGAAACTGATATTCAAAAATTGATTATAGATGTTAGTCTGGCTCATGCTATTAATTATGGCCTTTCAAGTCGCATGGAACTCCGCCAGCGGGATATTGATATCCAAAACGCTCTCAATTCTCTCATCAGAACTGGCGCCCAGAATGAATTTCGCGGGACGCTGAATCTTTCTTATGGGTTAACTGGGGTGGATGGAAAAGTCCGCGATATGTACAATTCTCCGACCAGAACTCAGGGCTTTAATGTTTCGTTTAATGTTCCGCTCTTTGACTGGGGCCAAAAGAAACACCGTATCCAATCAGCCGAGACTCAAGTTGAGCAAAGCCGCTTAACGGCCGACGAGGAACGGAAAAATGTTAAGTATCAAATTCGGCAATCGTTTCGCAATTTGCAAAATCAGAAACTGCAAATAGAAATAGCCGAAAAGAATGTCACCAACGCCCGCCTGACCTATGATATCAATTTGGAAAAGTATAAGAACGGCGATTTATCGTCAAAAGATTTGAGCTTCTATCAAAACCAGCTTTCAAGCGAACAATTAAATGAAGTATCCGCCTTGATAAATTATCAAGTTGCGCTTCTGGAGCTAAAAATAAGAACCCTTTGGGACTTCCAGGAGAATCAATCAGTTATTACCGGAAATGAGGAGTAGAATAGTGAAACGCATACTGTTTTTTATATCCCTGTCTTTTGTCATTTTCCTTTTAGCCGGTTGTGATGGTGACGAGGGTCCGCAAATTGATTTGGAATCTGCCGTTCCGGTCAAAGTTGAAGATATCAAGTCCCGGTCAATCAAGGAGTTTGTTTTCGCGACCGGTACTGTTGAGGCCGTTACCGGCGGTGATATGAACGCCCTTCAGCAGGGAGCTTATCATATACAAGTTAACCCTCGTACCGGTCAATCGTATGTGATGGGAGACCGTGTTTCCCAAATGGAAACGATTATCCTTTTGGAAAACCCGGAACTTGAGTACAATATCGCCATTGATTCCAAAAAGCTCAATTATGATATTGCCAAGCGGGAATTTGAGAAACAGCAGAAGCTGTATGAAAAGGGCGGGGTTACACTTCGTGAATTAACCGATTCCGAGAGCCGCTATATCAATGCCAAGTACAGTTTGGATGATGCCAATCTGCAATTGCTGAAGTTAAACGCAATGGCTCCCTGCAACGGTATCATTACCGACCTGCCATTCCACGCCAATAATAAGTTGATTCCAATAGGCACGTTACTGGGTAAGGTGAAAAACTATTCAGTCTTATATTCTGATATTACTCTACCCGGAAAAGAAATCTCCCGCGTCAAACCCGGTCAAACAGTTGTTATGTCAAATTATGGCGAAGAAGTTGATTCTATCACCGGCACGATTACTCAGGTATCACCGGTTGTGGATCCTGAAAACCGAATGTTCAAAGCTCGCATCGAAGTCAACAATACGAGTGATATTCTCCGCCCTGGCATGTTTGTAAAGGTTAATATTATTGTCGCGGAAAATGACTCGACGATTGTCATTCCCAAAGAAATCATCCTGGATTATCATGGCTCACAGGTAGTCTATATCGTTCAAGAGGGTATTGCCGTCAGGAGAGATATTGAGACCGGGCTGGCGAATAGAGATGAAATAGAAGTTGTCAGCGGTTTGTCTTTAAAAGAACGCTTGATTATTGAAGGGTTTGAAACGCTTCGTCATCGATCCAATGTAATCACAATGAAATAAGACAGGTTATTGCCTAATGTATAAACTTGCACGATTTTCCGTACAGTACCCAACGACTATTTTGATGGCCGTATTGGCGATAATTTTACTTGGCTATATTTCTTTTCAGCGTCTGGGCATGGACCTGCTGCCTGATTTGAACAGCCCCCGATTGTTTATTGAGGTAAATGCCGGTGAGAGGCCGCCGGAAGAGATGGAAACCCAATTTGTATCACAACTCGAATCGGTTGCCGCACGAGGAAGAAAAGTAGAAAATGTGTCATCAATTTCACGAGTTGGGCAGGCGCTGATTACGGTTGAGTATTCCTGGGATGCCGATATGGATGAGGCATTTCTTGATTTGCAGAAAACTATTGCTGATTTTTCCCAAAATAGTAACGCCGATCAGATCAATGTGACACAGCATGATCCCAATGCGCTGCCGATGCTGGTGGTCGCGTTTTCTCAAGAAGAATCAAGCGATCTGGATAAACTGAGACGCACCGCGGAAAACAATATCGCCAATGAATTAATACGACTACCCGGTATAGCGGAAGTAAAAGTTATCGGTTCCCGCCAACGCGAAGCTATTATCAGAACCGATGCCTATACGCTCGAAGCCTATGGCTTGACTCTGGATCAATTGGCGTCACAAATTCAAAGCTCGAATCGGAATATGACCGGCGGCTCCATCGTTGAAATGGGATTGCGATATGTAATCCGGGGTGTGGGCGAATTTGAGAGCCTTGACGATATTGAAAACCTCATCGTTTCGTATAAAGCATCCAGCGGTTCGAGCGGTTCAGACGAGCGGATACCGATCTACCTACGAGAAGTAGCCGACGTTTCATTTGAATTAAGCGAACCCGAAAACCTGATAAGATTTAATGGCGTCCACTGCCTTGGGCTTGAGATTTATAAAGAAGCCAAATATAATACTATTGATGCTGCCGAAAGCGCGCATGAACAACTTGAAATACTCCGTCGCTCATTGTCGGGATATAACCTGTTCGTCGTTCAGGATCAGGCCCGGTTTATTAAATCGTCTGTGACCGAGGTCGAACAGACTGGTCTGTTAGGCATACTGCTTGCGGTAATAGTCCTGTTTGTTTTCTTGCGCCGAATCGGAGTAACCTCAGTTATAAGTATTGCGATACCAATCTCCGTCGTGGCGACCTTCAATCTGATGTACTTCAATGACCTATCCCTGAATATAATGACCCTCGGAGGATTGGCTCTTGGCGCAGGGATGCTGGTTGATAATGCTATCGTAGTGATGGAAAATATTTTCAGGCATCTTGAAGCGGGCAAACCATTGAAAGAAGCTGCGATGCTTGGGGCGGGGGAGGTCGGTGGTGCGATTACCAGTGCCACGATTACAACAATAATTGTGTTTTTCCCGATAGTTTATTTGCACGGAGCGGCTGGCGAGCTTTTCCGTGAACAAGCCTTGACAGTAGCTTTCTCGCTCATTTCATCGCTTTTTGTAGCCTTAGCAGTTATTCCGATGTTATGCTCCAAACTACTTAAGTCTGAAAAAAAGTTTATCTCAACCTCAACCGTTTCTTTTCCGGGGTACGAGAACTTATTACGCCGCATTATAAAGCGCAGGTATATCGTGATTTTCATAGGCGCCGGTTTGATAGCGATTACACTATTTTTCATTCCGATGGTCGGTTCCGAGTTTATGCCTCGGGCGGATCAGGGCGAGCTTTACATAGAATTAACGCTTCCCGAAGGTACCAACCTGGATCGTACTGCCGGTACGGTCAGGAACCTGGAATCGATAATAACTAAGAATTATGGCGATGATATCCTGCAAATCTACACCAAGGTTGGCCCGGCCGGAGCGTCAACAACCGAATTGGATGCTCTAACCGATGAAAACAATGCTGTGATTCATATTGTCCTAAACGATAATGCCAATACTTATACTTCACAAATGGCTGAGGGAATCACCAATTTAATGGCCGGTCTGCCAAATATCGATGCTCAAATAATTCTGGAACAAACTGCGCTGCAGGCGACTCTGGGCACGACAACGGCTCCGATGGTTGTCGAGATAAAGGGTGATGATCTTGATGTGCTCTCAGATATCTGCGATACGGTTAAAGCAAGGCTGCAGCCAATTGAGAGCTTATCTAACATCGAAACGAGTTTTCAGGAAGGTCGTCCTGAAATCAATCTCGTGATAGATCGGACAATAGCTTCACAATTCTCACTAAATGCGCAGCAAATAGGTTCCCAATTAACAGACTTACTGTCGGGCCGAGACGCCGGGACTATCGAATATTTAGGCGAGTACACGGATATCAAGATAAAACGTCCCGATGTTTCACTGACCGATTTACAAAATATTTTGCTTGAATCCAGCTCCGGCCGAAGAGTTCGCCTCGACGAGGTTACCCGTGTGGAGAAATCTTTTGCGGCACGGGAAATTATTCGCAACAACCAGGCTCGCATCGCCCATGTTACTGCTCACATTACCGGGGATGCCACTTTTGATAAAGTCGCGGCCAGCGTAGATGACGCCATCGAATCGATAAGCCTGCCTCCGGAATACTCGTTTGATATTACCGGCGAAGAAAAACTTCGACAGGAAGCCTTCGGGAATTTGCTGTTCGCATTATTACTGGCGATTATTTTGGTTTATATGGTTATGGCATCTCAATTCGAATCGCTTATTCATCCCTTTGTTATTCTCTTGACGATTCCGCTGGCGACAGTCGGGGCTGTGTTCTTACTTCTAATAACCGGTATTCCGTTTAATATCATGTCGTATATCGGTATCATCATGCTGGCCGGTATTGCTGTCAATGACTCGATTATTCTGGTTGACCGCATCAATCAAAACCGCCGGGCGGGAATGCCTTTGACAGAGGCCATCGTTAATGCCGGACAAACACGAATCCGCCCAATTATCATGACCAGCGTAACTACAATTCTGGCGTTATTACCCCTTACACTCGGTATCGGTGAGGGAGCTTCGCTAAGAGCCCCGATGGCGGTGGCGGTTATCGGAGGGTTATTTTCATCAACGGCGCTGACGCTGCTGATCATACCGTCGGTGTACTATGTTATCGCCGGAAAATTTAAAGTACGTTTGGATAAGCCGGAGAACAATCCGGTATGATAGCGTTTATCATTAAGAGACCAGTTTTAGTCGGGATGCTTCTGTTGGGACTATGTCTGCTTGGTATAGTCTCATATGGTCGCCTGCCGGTTGAGCTTCTGCCTTATACCGAACTACCGCTTTTATTCGTTCAGGTTGCCAGTTCCAATGATGCCGATCCGAAATATCTGGAACGTCAAGGGGTTATTCCTCTTGAAAACGCAATTGCCGGGCTCGAGGATATCGAACTTATTGAGTCGTATGTTGACCGGCGTCGAGCGCTGATTGTTGTCACCTATACGCAGAACGCGAATCAAAGATACTCTTACTTGAAATTACAAGAGTGTGTTGATGGGGCTCGCAAGAACCTGAGTGACGATATCTTTGCGATGGTGTTTAAAATAGATACCGATCAGCTGTCAAATCAGTTTCTGACGCTGCAGGCCAGAGGCGAGGGTAGTCTAGATCAAATCCGTGAAATCATTGATCGCAAGGTTAGAAAAGAGCTTGAGAACATTGACGGAATCGCCAATGTCGAAATTTATGGCGGTAAAGTAAGATCCATTGAAGTTAAACTGGATGATGATGCTTTGTCTGCCCATAACTTGACCATGTCTCAGGTACGCTCCCGTATAGCCGAAGGTCGCGGGATGCGGCAGTATGTCGGGCAGGTCGTCGAGGGACGGCGGGAGTTTTTTGTAAACCTTGAGTCTGATTATCAAACGCTTGATAATTTGGAAGATATTGTAATCAAAGATGATGGCCCGGTATTACTTAAACACGTTGCCGAAGTAACCGATGGTGGAGCCGAAGAGGAAACGATTTCCAGAGTAAACGGTATGGAAGCCATTTCGATATCGCTTATGCGTGATCAGCAGTCGAATCTTATCAACTTATCGCATCAAACCCAGCAAATAATAAACGATTTGAATGAGAAAATTGCGGTGGATGGGGTACAGTTAGTTATTGAATCAAACTCTGCCGAAGATATTGAAAATAACATTTCAACAATCCAGGAATTAGCCCTCATCGGCGGCATTTTGGCTATCATTGTGCTCTGGATATTTCTTCGTAATTTCTCGTTAGTTGCCATCATTGCCACTGCGATTCCGATCTCAATATTGATCGCTTTTAATCTATTCTATGCCTTTGATGTTTCGCTAAATACTCTATCACTGGTCGGATTGGCGATAGCTGTGGGAATGCTGCTGGATAATAGCATTGTTGTGCTTGAGAATATTTATCGTCTGCGGGCAAGAGGAATGTCTGCTTTTGAAGCGGTTGTGAAAGGTGCTAGTGAAGTCTGGCGAGCGGTCTTTGCGGCAACGTTGACAACTATTTGCGTTTTCCTGCCGTTTATTTTTTCCGAGAATTTCTTTATTCGGGAGATAGGCTGGCATGTTGGAGTTTCGATTATTTCCACGTTGCTGGTTTCTTTGGCGGTTGCTTTTCTTTTAATACCAGCCTTCTCATATCGAATATTAAAGAGCAAATTTAATAGGGAAAGCGCGGTCTTTACTCAACTTCCCCGGCATAATCGGCTTATGCAAATTTACACCCTGTTTTTAAAATCCTGTTTACGATTCCCGGCCAGAACCCTAATCCTGGGAACCACCGCCTTTTTCCTGAGTATTATCATTTGCCTTGCGGTGAGTATCAACGTACCTGAGGAAATCGAGCTAGAGAGCTTCAATTTATACGCTACCCTGCCATCTGGTACAACTCTTGGCTCCGCTGATGCGCAGGTAATCGAAATGGATTCCAAACTGCAGAATGTGGCTGAACTGCAGGATAGAATGGCTAATATTCAGGAAGACAATGTTGTTTTTAATTTCCACCTTAAGGACGACTATAAGTCAATTGATGACCGCGATATCAATACAATAAAAAGCGATATTATTGATAAACTGCAGAGTTTGTACAATCGTGTTGACTTTTCTTATGAAGCGCCGGCTAGTAATTCCCGTTTTCGAGGCGGTCGAGGCGGCGGCGGTGGAATGGGACGCAGTTTCATGCGTTTGCTCGGTATCGGGAGCGATGAAGAGCGTATTGTTGTTAAAGGACAGAGTCTTGAACTCCTGCGCGCCATAGCTGATGATATCCAGTTCAATGTCGATAACCTCGCAACGGTTAACAATTCCCATCTTACGGTTTCGGACCAGGAACCCGGAATAAACCTCTTATTCGATAAACCGGCCATCAGTCATTTTAATGTTAGTACCAATTCAATTTTGGCTGAACTATCAGCCTTTCAGGGCGAAATGTCTTCGGGAGTTACTCTGAAAGACGGCACTGAGGAAGTAGATATTTTACTTAAGAGCGACAAGGATGATGAAGAGGATAATGAAAAAAATGCCGATGATTTACAGGATGTTTTAATTCCTAACAATGAGGGCGGTATCGTTCCCATTACTCAGCTTGCCCGTATGGTTTATACTACTGGTTACGCCAATATTACCCGCGTTAATCAGGAAAAACAGGTTGAGGTTGTGTATGCGTTCAACGGGGATATTACCGAATCCAGCGAGCTCCTAAACGGTGCCAGAACCGAAGTTGACCAGCTTGTTTCAAGTATCGTTATACCGGCCGGAGTGGCGGTTGAGGTTATTCATGACGAGACAGATTTATCCGATTTCTATTTTCTGATATTCGCATCGGTACTATTAATTTACATGATTCTGGCATCGGTCTTCGAATCGTTATTGACTCCGTTAGCAATGATGTTCACCCTACCGCTGGCGACTATCGGCGCCTTCTGGGGCTTGATACTTACCGGCAACTCTATCATGGATGTCAATGCCCTAATCGGCTTTCTAATCCTCTTGGGAGTAGTTGTCAACAATGGAATCATTC
The DNA here is from genome assembly GCA_023138975.1 of Candidatus Zixiibacteriota bacterium. Taxonomy (GTDB): domain Bacteria; phylum Zixibacteria; class MSB-5A5; order GN15; family JAAZOE01; genus JAGLON01. Next base: position 15,181 of record JAGLON010000017.1, on the reverse strand, counting down.
TTATTGATTATTTCCGGCTCTTGAAATCCAGGGATTATACTCCTGGGAGAGCCTTGCTTATGGCTGGGCAGGCGAGAGTTAGACCGATTTTAATTACCGCCATCACTACCATTCTGGCGATGCTGCCTTTGGCAATGGGCAAAGCCGAATATGTTGGGCGCATCGGCGCGCCGTTTGCGATAACCGTAATTGGCGGACTTATCGCCGGTACGTTATTTACGCTTCTGGTTGTACCGACCGTTGCCTTTGGAATGGACACTGCTCTGAACTGGTGGTACAAACTTAATTGGAAGATAAAGTTGACTCAAATTCTGATTTTTGCCGGTTCTATCTTTCTTGTTTTTACTGAAGTTGAGTCAAATCTTTGGAAATCATTTGATCTTACCGCCTTGTTTGTCATCATTCCCGGCATTACCTATTTTGCATTAACAAGCCTGAAAAGAACCAGCGCCAAATTAATACCCGAGGGCGAGCCTATTACTATCACATTGCGTAATGTGGTGAAGCTGTACGGTGACTATTCACGATTTTCCAGAGAATGGCGGGCGGGGAAAAAGATTCGCGAGCGATTTATAAAAATAGGCCGCATAGTATCTTATAATAAGTATGTTTTGCTGCTAAGTCATTTGCCACTATATGTGTTCTTATATTATTTCACCTTTCTTTATGTGGAGTCATTTTTCTGGGAGTTGTTATATACGATTCTCTTATATCGTTACACAACCTGGCTGCTAAGGCCGATTACAATTCCAAAATCGACAGAGCGCCTGCGTTTCCGAAAAACGCGCGGATTACTGTTCGGTATAATATATTGGATGATGCCTGCTGTAATTTTCGTTTGGTATACGACTATCTGGGATACTATGGTACTTTCTTTTATTATAGGTCCCATCTGGTACCTTGTTCTTGCCATTTCGACAGCTTCCAATAAACTGTATCGTGATAAAATAGATATAAACCGGCTAAAAGGTCCCTTTAAATGGATTAGGAAAACTTTTTACCGCTTTGTCCGCAGTATTCCTTTGGTTGGTAAAAAGAAAACTCCTTTCCGGGCCGTTAATCGAGTTTCTCTTGAAATCGGAAACGGCATGTTTGGCCTTGTCGGGCCTAACGGCGCGGGTAAGACAACTCTGATGAGGATCATCTGTGGAATCCTGGAACAGACGACCGGCAAAGTATATATTAACGGCATCGATCTGGATGAAAAACGGGAAGAGCTCCAATCTCTAATCGGTTATCTGCCGCAGGAATTCGGTACTTATGAAAATATGACTGCCGAGCAGTTTTTGGATTACCTTGCGATTCTGAAGGGTATATCCAACTATGATGAACGGCGCGAAATCGTCCGGAAGTCGATATCTTCGGTCTCATTAGACGATGAGAAAGACACGAAGATTAAAGCTTTTTCGGGAGGTATGAAACAACGGGTAGGCATCGCGCAAACTTTACTGCATTTGCCGCGAGTTTTAGTCGTTGATGAACCGACGGCCGGACTTGATCCCCGACAGCGTATTAAATTCCGGAATCTACTGTCAGAGCTGGCTCAAAATCGGGTCGTGATATTCTCGACCCATATCATTGAGGATGTTTCCAGCTCTTGTAATCGCCTCGCTGTTATGAGCGGAGGAGAGGTTCAGTTTCTGGGCTCACCCAAAGAAATGGTTGATTTGACGCGGGGATATGTTTGGTTTATGGAAGTAAGCGAGCAAGAGTTTGAAGAGATGCGCACCAGAGTAAAAATAGTACATCATATGCGAGAGGGAACTCAGATAAGAATACGTTTGATATCACGTGAGAAGCCTTCCGAAAAAGCAGTGTCGGTGACGCCGACTCTGGAAGATTCGTATCTCTGGTTGCTGGAAAATAAAGGAAGTATTAAATGACCCAGCCGACGCAAAAACTATCGGGAACCGCTTTACTGCGCCAACGCCTTAAAACACTTCAGGCTTTCTTTCGCTATAACGCGAACAATGTTTTCGCTGGGAAATTTATCTATTTTATACTTTTTGCAATCGCGCTATTTCTATTTGTAATAGTTATTTATACACTCAATACCAGTGTTCCTCCCGAAGCGGCTGATGTATATTTTTTTCTACTTACACCCGGAATAGTTCTCGTTTTTTATCCTTCTGTTTACGGCATAGATAATGATACGCAAAGCCGAATGATTGAGACACTTTTTGGAATCCCTGATTATCGATATAAAGTTTGGCTGGCGCGAAACCTTGCGTTATACGCTGTTGTCACTTTAATTCTTCTATCCCTGGCCTTATTATGCCGGTTTGTTATGACCGAATTTAATGTCACTTCAATGGTTTTTCATGTCCTTTTTCCTATTGCGTTTATCGGGAGCCTTGGCTTTATGCTCTCTACAATTACCCGCAGCGGAAACGGCACAACCGCAATAATGATTGTTATAATGCTCGTCTTCTTTTCTTTGGATGATGTCTTAGAAGGCAGCCGTTGGGATCTATTTTTTAATCCGTTTGAATCGGTCGAGGCTTTTGTTCAGGTTATTCACGATGACAACACACTTTATAATCGCATATATATCATTAGCGGCATCATTATAGCTTCTATGTTTTCGCTTCTAAGACTGCAAAAACGAGAGAAATTTATTTAATTCATCATTATGATACTCTCCTTTCCTTTTGTTTAATTTTAATTATTTAGTTGATAAGTTCTGCGTATATTGTTAATGTATAGTTACGGTAATGGGGATTATCGTGCAATTTATAAAAAATTCAGATATTTTCCTTATGGAGCCAATAGTTACAGGGGGCTTAATGCCGTCGGATTCAAAAAAAACTAAAAAGGTTCTTATCCAGGAAGTTCAGCAATTACGGCAAAGAATATCAGAACTTGAAGGAGAAACAACAGCTTCAGACTCAAGCGTACGAAGTACGATAACAGCATCGGAAAAATCACAGGGTTTCCCGCGATTCGAAAGTCTTTTTAATATTAACGAACTTCAAGAAATTCAGGATTCATTTGCCATCGCTACCGGTGTCGCCTCAATTATAGCCGAACCGAATGGTACTCCAATTACCCGGCCAAGCAATTTTTGCCGTTTGTGCAAAGATATTATACGTGGAACGGAAATCGGCAGGAAGAACTGCTATTGGTCAAGTTCCGAAAGCAGCAAGTTCAACCCTGCCGGTCCTTTTATTAGACGATGTCTCAGTGGCGGATTTTGGGATGCCGTTGCCAGTATTGCGGTTGGAGAACATCACATCGCAAACTGGCTGATTGGACAGGTTCGAGATGAGGATATTAATGAAAAATCGTTTTTAGATTATGCTGATAAAATCGGAGCCGATAGAAAAGAATTTGAAAAGGCGTTAGATGAAGTTACCGTTATGTCCGCCGAAAAGTTTAGTAACGTTGCCCAGGCTTTATTTCTCATAGCCAATCAAATGTCGAAAACAGCCTATAAGAATTCCTTCCTAAAACGGACGATTGCGGAAAAACAACAAACCGAAAATCAACTTCAGGAAAGTGAAAAGAGGCTTAGTGAATTAATCAGGAATTCCCGGCTGTCTATCGAGATTTATAATGACCAAGGTGTGTTAGTACAGGCCAACAAAGCTTGGGGGAAATTATGGAATATCCCAATCATTAAAGAGATCGTCGGCAATTACAATATCTTAGATGATCCTCAAGCCAATGAGCTGGGATTTAGCGATTTGGTAAAGCGGGCCTTTAAAGGCGAGAGTTTTGATGTTCCCGAATTTGCCTATGACCCGCATAAATCGGGTTATCCCGGACGAAAGCGACACTTGCATTCATATATCTATCCCATTGTAGCTCATAACAAAAGTATAACAAATGTTATTGTGACCCATGAAGATATTACAGACAGAGTTAAGTTTCAGTCCGAACGTGAGCGATTAATAGCGGAATTGGAAGCGAAGAACACTGAATTGGAAAGATTTACCTATACTGTATCACATGACCTTAAAAGCCCGTTAATTACGATTCGAGGGTTTGTAGGATTGATAAAAAAGGATTTTGAATCTTCAGATCATTCTCGTGTACGAGATGATATTGAACGTATCACCATTGCCGCGGATAGAATGTATCTGCTGTTGGAAGATGTCTTGCATCTGTCGCGAATCGGTAGGGTTGTGAATATCAAAGAGAATGTCTCTCTAAGAGAGCTTGCTCTAGAAGCGCAAGATATGCTGGCCGGACAAATTTCTGAAAAGGGCATTGAAATTACCGTACCGAGTGAAATGCCAGTAATCTTCGGCGACCGTACCAGACTATATGAAGTGTTTCAAAATCTGCTTGAAAACGCAGTTAAATTTTCGGGTGATGCAAAAAAGCCTCATATCGAATTCGGAGTATATAAACAAGATAGTGAATCTATTTGCTATATCAAAGATAACGGCCTTGGAATAGATCCTAAATATCATTCTAAAGTCTTTGATCTATTTGATCAACTGAATCAGGAAGCAGATGGCACTGGTGTTGGACTTACCCTGGTTAGGCGGATAATCGAAACTCATGGAGGGCGAATCTGGGTTGAATCGGAAGGTAAGGGTAAAGGAACTAAGGTCTGTTTTATTATACAGGAAAAAGGGAAAGCCAAATAACTTCAATAGGGGAGGCGCTATGGAAGGTCAACCGTTAGTAGTCTTGCTGGTCGAAGATAACCCCGATCATGCGGAAATGGTGAATCGGAGCCTGCGTGAATACCGGGTTGCGAATATGATTAAGCATGTCGAAGATGGCGAAGAAGCGCTGGATTACCTTTTCGAACGGGGAGCGTATGCTCCACCAGCTAAAAGACCTGATCCTGATATTGTGCTGCTTGATTTGCGGCTGCCCAAAGTAAGCGGGCAAGAGGTCCTTGCGGAAATCAGAGCCACAGAAAGATATAAAAACCTTCCCGTCGTTATTTTGACAACAAGTGATTCCGATTCTGATATTCTCGCTGCCTACGAAAATCAAGTTAATAGTTATCTGGTTAAACCGGTGGATTTTGAGAAGTTCACCAACCTGATGAAGGATTTGGGATTCTATTGGTTGGGCTGGAATAAGTATCCCAAAAAAACACACAATGAAGAAACATGTAATTCATAATCACCATTAGCTCAGCTCGGGATAGTCTTGATGGATAATAAATTTACAATTCTATTAGTCGAAGATGACAGCAGTCATGTTGAGCTCATTAGGCGATCAATGGCTGAATCTGACGTTGCTTATACCCTTGAGGTGTCCTCCAATCTGACCTCGGCTCGGGAGAAAATTGATGCCGGCGGAATAGATTTAGTGCTCACAGATTACAAATTACCAGATGGAGCTGGTCTGGAATTACTCCCCGGCATTGATGAAGAAGTGACTTTACCTATTATTCTAATGACAAGCTTTGGTGATGAAAGGATAGCAGTTGAAGCTATTAAAAACGGAGCGATTGATTATGTCGTAAAATCGGGAGCCTCATTTGTCGCCATGCCGAATGTGATAAAACGTGCCCGACGGGAATGGGGGCATATCGTAGAGCGGAAGAAAGCTGAAAAACTCTTGCGAAAGAGTGAAGAACGGGTAAGGACTTTTATTGAAAGTGCTGAGGATATGGTCTATTTTCAAGCACTTGATGGTTCATTGTCAATGCTGAATAATGCCAATACAAAAATAACTGGATATTCGGAACAGGAATTTCAAGATAACCCGCACTTATGGCGCAAAATAATCCAATCGGATGATGTGGCGGTAGCAGAAGAGTTTTTCAGACAGTACCCCAAAGGGACATCCTTTTTTGATAGTGAATACAGATTGACCTCCAAAGATGGTCGTGTGCACTGGATTCAATCGCATATGGTTGGAGTACAAGATGAGAATGGTAACTATATTGGATATAACTGTATTGATCGAGATATTACCGAGCGAAAACGGTCCGAAGAAGAATCCGAGGAAATAAACAAATGTCTATTGGCTCTCGGGTCGGATCCAATTAAAAACATTTCTATTTTAACTAAAAAATGTGGTGAAATTCTTAATGCCAAATGCGCGTTGTACTATCGTCTCAATAGGGGCATGCTATGTGCCAGGGGACAATGGCAAACTCCCAAAGGGTATAATCCTATCGATAAACCGGATGGGCTAATCTGTTACGATATTATAAAACAGGATTTTGAGGGGCCGATAATTGTCGGAGACCTGCAATCAACCAACTACGCGACAACCGATCCTAATGTAATCGCCCTGGGGCTAAAAACTTATATTGGATTAGGGGTTAAACTCAATGATACATATGTCGGCTCATTAAGTGTTGTTTTTACCGATGATTTCCAGCCGACCGCTTCGGAACTTAGCCGCATGACGATTATCGCCGCCGCGATTGCAATCGAGGAAAAACGTCGGGAATCGCTTTTTAAGGTGCAGCAAAGTGAAGAACGGTTGGAACTGGCGTTGGAAAGTGCCGGACTGGGACTCTGGGATCATTACTTCAAAACTGGAACTGTGTACCGTAGCGATTATTGGTCGGAAATGCTCGGCTATTCTCCGCAAGAAATTGATTCCATGGTTGAGAGCTGGAAAGAGCTAATCCACCCGGATGATTTAGAATATTCTAATAAAGTCGCGCTTGATCACGAAGCTGGAGTTATATCGATCTATTCAGTTGAGCACCGCATGAAAACAAAAAGTGGTGAGTACAAATGGATTCTTAACTGGGGTAAAATCGTTGAAAGGGATTTGGACGGTAATCCGATACGAGCCACCGGTACGCATCTTGATATTACCGAGCGGAAACGAGCTGAAGAAGCACTAAAAGAGTCAGAGGAAAAGTATCGGGGTATTATAGATAATATCAGTATCGGAATTCTTCTTCTCGATAACAATTTGATTCCTGTTTCTGTGAATTCACAAATGAAATCTTGGTTCCCTGGCATTGAAGAACGAAAAAAACCAATTTGCGACTATGTTTTTACAGGCTTAAACGTTGATAAAAAATGTGCTTATTGTCCCGCAGAGTTTACTTTTAAAGATGGTAATGTTCATGAAAGTATATTGAAAATTCAAGTGAAGGAGGAGGAAAAGAGCTTTCGTATTGTAACCAGCCCGATCCGAAATCAAGCCGGTGCTATCAGCTACGTGATTGAACTGGTTGAGGATATCACCGATAAGCTAAGGGCTGAGGAAGATTTGGCTAAGGCTGATAAACTCGAATCCATTGGAGTTCTGGCTGGAGGTATCGCTCACGATTTCAATAATATCCTTACCGCAATCTTAGGTAACATCTCTCTGGCCAGAATTGAGCTAAAAGAAGGATCCGATGTTTCTGATTTATTAAAAGAGGTTGAGCTTGCGACGGTGAGAGCCAAGGATTTAACTCAACAGCTGCTGACTTTCTCGAAAGGCGGCACGCCCGTTAAAAAAGCAATTTCGATTATAGAAATTATCAAAGATTCTGCAAACTTTGCCCTACACGGTTCAAATGTAAAATTAGATTATAATTTCCCCAATGATCTTTTTTCGGTAGAAGTTGATGAAGGTCAAATAAGTCAGGTTATCAGCAATTTGGTTATAAATGCCGACCAGGCCATGCCCGAGGGTGGTGTTATAACAATTGAATGTACCAACGATAGTATAAACGAAGACTCTGATATTCCGATTAAACCGGGAGACTATGTCTGCATACGAATTAAAGATGAGGGAACTGGTATTCCCGAAAGCCATATCAATAAAATATTCGATCCTTTCTTCACGACTAAACAAAGCGGCAGCGGTTTGGGGCTGGCAACAACCTACTCAATTGTGAGAAGTCATTTTGGTCATATTATGGTTGAATCCGAGGCGAATGTCGGTACTGTGTTTTCACTATACTTACCAGCCACAAAATTAATTGTAACAAAGACTGATAATGACTATTCAAGTATTCCGATGGGTTTTGGTTCTGTCCTAATTGTCGATGATGAAGATGCGGTTCTGCGTATGGCACGAATTGTTCTCAAGAAACTTGGATATAGCCCTTTAACAGCCCATGATGGCCGTGAAGCTATAGACATTTATAAAAAATCGATAGAATACGGCGAGCCAGTTGATATTGTAATCATGGATCTGACTATTCCCGGTGGAATGGGCGGGAAGGAAGCAATAATTGAGTTGAAGAAAATTGATCCGGATGTAACCGCGATAGTCTCAAGCGGCTATTCAAACGATCCGCTGATGGCCAATTATAAATCATTTGGTTTTGTTGCCAGTGTGGCGAAACCGTATAAAGCCGGAGACTTGGGAGCAGTATTACAAAGCATTCTGGAACGCAAAAGAGAAAAAAATAATTAATATTTTGTTACAATGTCAGCTTTTCATTCTGGAAGATTATTTACTCTGAGACATAAACCACCTGTTTTTATTCACCACAAGAAATCCTAATATACTATAATTTATGCCTGTAATACATTCGGAGCTAAATATGCGTTTGACAAAAGAGCAAATAGCTGAGTCGTTAATAAAGCTCATTGATTCCGGTCAGATAAAACCCGAGGACGATTCCTTGATAGGTTATGATCTGAGTTTCCTTGAAAAGCGAATTATGGGAATTCAAAATGCCTTCCCTAAAAATACTTTACATGCCATAGCCATAAAAGCCAACCCACTTACAAGTATCTTGGAAATTCTAAAACGGCTGGGAGTCGGTGCGGAAGCCGCCAGTTTTCCGGAACTAAATCAGGCGCTTAACTGCAATTACGAACCGGAAACAATCGTCTATGATTCTCCTGCTAAGACAGTAGAAGATATAAAAAACGCCTTACACTATGGCGTCCATATCAACGCCGATTCATTTGCCGAGCTAACGAGAATCGATGAAATCCTCAAGACGACCAAAACAAACAGTACTATTGGATTGCGAGTGAATCCTCAGGTTGGTGTAGGAGCTATCGAATCTTCCAGCACGGCCGGAGAATATTCTAAATTCGGAGTGCCTCTTACAGAGTTTTATGAAAAAATTCAGGAAGCATATTTAGCCTATCCATGGCTGACCGGTATTCATGTTCATATTGGTTCCCAGGGGTGCCCGTTGGAATTATTTAAGAACGCATATGCCCGTATAACTGAATTTATCAACACAACGAACCGGTTGTTAAAAAAATCAGGCAGGACTATAAATATTATAGATATCGGCGGAGGATTACCGGTTGCATATAGAAACGAAGACAGCCCTCCGACTATCGAAGAATTCTCGCAAGTAGTAAACCATGCCTTTGAAAAACTGGAGATAGATGATTACCGGCTGATTACCGAATTTGGCCGATACGTTTTTGCCAATTGCGGATGGGTTGCTTCCCGGGTTGAATATGTCAAACATCAACCAGGGGTCAAGACCGCTTTAATCCATGTTGGAGCCGATATGTTTGTCCGCCGTGTTTACCGCCCTCAGGATTGGCATCATGATCTTTTTGTTGTAGATAAAGACGGACGATTAAAAACAGGAATAGATGATACTCCATATGTGATAGCCGGGCCATTGTGTTTTTCAGGAGACATTCTTGCCAATCACATAAAACTGCCGTGCATAGAAGAGGGTGATTTTGTCGTTATCCGTGATGCCGGAGCCTACACTCTTAGTATGTGGTCCCGTTATAATAGTCGTTGTATGCCCAAGGTCGTTGGTTATTATGACAATGCTGACAAGGTTATAATCCTCAAGGAACGTGAGACGGCAGGTCGTCTGAATGAATTCTGGAGTTGATACAAATGACATTTCCTGAACTTGGTCTATCAGTTATCATTGTTCTCGAACTTACCTGTCTGATAGCATACTTCTTGAAAGGCTTTTCAGGTTTCGGCCCGGCGCTTATCTTCATTCCGGTCGTAGCTTATTTGATTGGCCCCAGGTTGGCTCTAACCAGCTCGGCTTTCCTGGATTTCATCGTCGGCGTGATTATGCTCATGACATTCAAGTATTCCAAATCAGATTGGCAGTTAATCGCAAAAATCAGCCTCTTTATGACCGGTGGAATTATCATCGGAGGTTACCTCGTCAGCCTCATGTCGGTCAACCTGATATTAATCGTCATTGCGGTATTGGTCTTTTGTGTCGGTCTCAGTCTAATACTGTTGAAACAAACTGTCCCCAATGGTATCAACATTAAGCATCCCAAATTATTATGGCTGGGATCGTTTATTGGCGGCATTGGAGGCGGTTTGGCCGGAATTGCAGGACCATTTATCATTATGATGATTCGGCCGCATATGGATAAAAGCAGCTTTCGGCGTATTTTAGTAGCCGTATTTTTGGTCGGAGGTTTAGTCCGGTTAGTTGTCTATTCGTCGGTCAATATGTGGTCGCAAGACGTACTTACTCTATCGCTTATAACAGCACCGGCGATAGCAATCGGGTTGACAATTGGTTACTTTTCACATTTTTCTGTAAATGAAACCTGGTTTTCCCGAATAATAGGATTATTACTTCTCGCTATCTCAATCCGGATTTTAACAAATTTCTAATAAACACTAAGTTATATATTAATTAGAAGAATTCGTGAATAAATTCTGTTTCAAAGCCTATATAAATAACATAGTTTATTGAAAGTCCACTATGTGAGGATATTTACAAATGTCAAACAAAACACTTGATCATCCGACTTTCATAGATAAGTTCCGCTACTTAGCTCTGGGGCCGCGTGATCTATTGCTTAAAATAATTTGCAGCTCATATTCTTCATTTCTCTGGGGATTTGAAAAACTATCACCGAGATATATGGAGTGGACCAGCAATATACGGGCACGCCGTGCATTTAGCCAGGCCTACAGACGAGTTCCTGCTTATCGGGATTTAATTAAAAAATCAAATCTCCAGGGTAAAATTATCCCTGAAACTGATAAGAAAAACTATATCGATAAATATCCACCTCACGAACGATGCGCTGGTGGGATAATTCCACATAAACATATTATGATAGATGAATCTTCCGGCAGTACCGGAACGCCTTATAACTGGATTCGTAGTTTAAAAGAGCGACATGATTCTCATTTGTTTATCAGCTATTTCGCTAGCTATTGTTACGGACGAAAACCATGGATTACTATTAACGCATTTTCCATGGGAGCCTGGGCAACAGGACTCAATATGGGGATTGCATTACAGCAAAACAGTATCGTAAAAAACACCGGTCCCGATATCGAAAAAATACTCCACACTATGAAATACTTGGGCGAAGGATATACCTATGTGATTCTTGGGTATCCGCCATTTTTAAAACACTTATTAGATTTTGCCGTTCGTAAGAATTTTCCAATTCACAGATACAATATGGATGCATTAGTCGGTGGTGAGGGGATGTCTGAGGGACTCAGGGATTATCTCTTGCACTCTTTTAAACGCGTTTATAGTGGGTACGGTGCCACCGATCTCGAGATTGGAATTGCCGGAGAGACACCACTCTCGGTTGCGCTCCGGAGGTTGGCTCGAGAAAATAGTGAGGTGCGGGATGTTGTCTTTGGTAAAGATTCACGTCTGCCCATGGTGTTCCAGTACAATCCACTTATGCACTATATTGAAATTAATGAAAAACGTGAACTGATTTTTACAATAACGAGGTCTTCCGTTTTATCGCCTCGTATACGCTATAATATTCATGACGAAGGTGGGGTTGCAAGATACGATGAGATTGCTGATCAGTTAACATCTCTTGGCATAAATATTCAGAATCTTATCCCAAAATCGGTTGGAAAACAGAGGTTGCGACTACCGTTTGTATGGGTGTACGGCCGGCGTGATTCAACGGTTAGTGTTATGGGTGCCAATATATACCCTGAAGATATCGAACAGGCTCTTTACTCTGTCCCAGAATTGGCACAGATTACAAGCTCTTATTGTTTATCATTGGACGAATCACAAAACAATCAAGTTAGACCGTGCTTTTCCTTTGAGGTCACCGATGAAATAAACGATGAGCTGGCCTCTAAATTCAAAAAAGAGATTTTATCTCATCTCACTGTGATTAATGCCGATTTTCGAGAAGGCAGACAAGAGTACCCGGATGCACTGGATCCTATAATCAAACTATATCCTCCTTCTCATGGACCTTTTAAAAGAGATTCAGGGAAGATTAAACAAGTTCGTTTACTAGGATTGGACGGTAAAAAAGCCTGAAACCATTTCCTGTGTGCCACGTTATAAATAGATAGATAACTTGCAAGGGAGGAAATATATGCTGACTTTTATTTTATGGTGCATCCTGTTTGTCATTTGCTGGCCGGTGGCTTTGCTGGCGCTCTTGCTCTATCCTATCGTCTGGCTGCTCTTGTTACCGTTCAGACTATTCGGTATCGCCGTCAATGGCGTTTTAGAACTGATAAAGTCCATTATCCTACTACCGGCAAAGTTGTTTGCTGGCAAGCCGAAACGGGCGTGACACGCTATAAATAATCTTCTTGAGCCGGCAGTTTGATGGAACTGCCGGTTTTCTTTTTTGTTCTCCAAAAGTAATGCTTATAGACGTATTGTCTTTTGTCTGACTAACAGGCTATATTATTATAGCCGTGTTTTGTGGTGAGTTAAATAGTATTGGGATGAGCGACTATGCCGTGCGACAATATCACCGAACTTATTCGAGTAGTTCTCGATGAAAAAGAACAATTGACCGATTACCGGTTCATCAAACGAACTTGCGGAGCTGGTGTCGGGGGAGAGAGCCTGTTGATTGACCGGTTTCGAGGTCTTGCAGTGTCGGAAATCATCAAGCTCAACATCGATACTTTTTGCCAATTATATCAGGCCGAGAAAGACTGGCAGCAGTTCTTGTATCTTAAGCATTTCATCGCTCTTCGGGGTGTGCTTCAAGTTTATACCGGGAATGAAGCGGGTGGAATCGGAGATTTTTGTACGATTTCCGGTATCGGGCACGAGAATGGTGAAGTGATTATTGATTCCGAGATTGCTGTCGATGCTGTCACCGAGAAGATTAAAGCTTGCGGCAGGTGCGGGGGCTGTGAGAGTAAGCAGGCCACCAATATCAAACACAAACGCAAACCTCTGCACAAACCCTAAGCTGTTAAAGATGACCAGGATATATCTACTATCTGATTAGGAATCATTACTCGTGTCAATCCAATAGTCAATTAGCATATTTTCTAAATCGCCCACAATAGGGATATCATACTTTTTTGCAATATTAAATAGAATATACTTCATGATTTCTTTTCTCTTGTTCAGTCGTTTATTTATTTTTATTTTTCCTTGGCTTGATACTATTGTCATTTCCTTTCCAACCTTAATTGTGCTTATATCATCATAATATATTCTTACTGTCCAAATGTTTCTATACTCGATATAATCTTGAGTCATTATAACTTGCAATCGAAAAGTACTAAAGGATGTGTAGATTATAAAAATAGCAATAATAATATGTATTATGATTCCAATTGTTCTTCCCTCCCTAATAATCCCAGGTAAATGTATATATATAAAAATACTAAATATTATTACTATTATCGGAAGACATACTTTCTCAGATATTCTAGTTTTCGATACCAGTTTTTGGCTCATTGCAACTCCACTTTGTACCCTAATCTGCTTTCATCTGACCCCATCAACAGTTTCACTACCAATCTAATACTAATTAATAATATATCACAATAAATAACACCATCAATAAGAGGATTGTATGAAAACAGCAATTTCAAAGCTAAAGCAGGTGAAGTTGACCCCAATGAATATTGAAGTAATGCATTCGGTCAAATACGCGACAGCCAAGAAGACACGATGTGTCAAAAATGAGCATCCACAAAGTACTCGTCGCAGACGGGTGAAGCCAATCTGCTGTAATCTCTTGTCTTATATTCGCATACGCCGATTTTCAAGGGAAGAAGGTTTGAAAAAGGTACGTTAATATGAAAAACGCGAAGTACTCGTTGAAGACGGGTGAAGCCATTTTTTGAATGGAAAACGCCATAGTACTCGTCACAGACGAGTGAAGCCATTTTGAAATTGTGAATCGGGATTCTATATCGAAAGGGATCTTGGCGAATTCCTATAGGGGCGCGGTTCTCGCGCCAGTGAAGAGCTGGCGGTCAATTTCCTACGGGCCGGAAAACCCGGCCCCTACCGAAAATTCAGAATTGATCGGTTTGCGCGTAGCGCGATTGGCAGGAGCACGGGGCTCCTGCCCTACTATAACCTAAGGTTTCGACACTTATCTTTCGTTTTGCTGTGCTACTTAGTACGGAACAAATCAGCGAGCTTTATTTTCAATTTCTCTTCTTTTCCGTCACGATCTACCACAATTGTATATTTTGTGTCGGGTTCAGCTTCGAGCATTTTATTTACGGCTCTGATACCTCCGAGAAATTCGGCATTGATGCCATTGACGGAAATAATAATGTCACCTGCCATAAATCCGGCTTTTTCGGCCGGGCTGTTTTCTGAGATATATTCTACTTCGAGTTCATTGTCGGCTGTATTTAGAACATTCAGGCCGCTATTGTCGCGAGGAAAGAGTTTGCCGAAATAATCACCTTTTTCTATGATGACCTGCTCACGCTTATAATCAAGGTAGAGGATAAAATGTTCAAAGACTGTATTACCGGCGTTACCGGAAAGTTCGCTTGAGGCAAAGGCGCCCTCACCTTCCTCAAGCGGCATCGATATCGGAATATTCTGGAGTTTATATCCGCCGAATTCAATCTCATCAAACATCAGTACTTGGCTTTCAACTGTTCCTCCGGCTCCACCTCCGAGCTTTTTAACGCCTTTTTTATCTAAAAATCCATGCTTTTTGGCAAAAGGATGATGGAATGACATGCCTCCGGCGCCGAGGTCGAGGTTCCATTTCCCGCCATATTCGCCATCAACAGTCAGCGGTACATGGAACATATTTCCGGAAAGAGGAGCATCGATTACTTTTCCAAAACCACGGTACTCAAATTCATCAGGATTATAGAATGATAAAAGTTCGTTTGCATAATCTACTTTGACCACAAGCCGGGACAGAAAATCATAACCGATTATTCCCGCAACATCCAAGCCGAGCCATTTATGAAACAGGTTCGATATTTCAATTACAGCAACTTTTTGGCTGTTAAAATTGAGTCCGGGCAAAGAAAATTCAGGTAAATTAGTAAATGAAACATCCACCAAATTGCCGACGCCTTTCCCCTTAATGTTGCCTTCAATTTCCAAGCCTAATTCATTAGCAAATTTCTTTGTAATAACGGTCATGCCTGCGCC
>JAGLON010000016.1 GCA_023138975.1 Candidatus Zixiibacteriota bacterium | reverse complement strand
CGGCCATTGACGAATTTAAAATCTTTCACATCCTCACCGGGAGGTTGAAACAGGGCAGGGTCAATTTCTATATTGGCCTCAGCTTTTGTGATCTGAATTATCTGCACCATCTTGGTCGGGTAATTGGTGGTTTCGGTCTTAAATGGCATCAAGACGCCATTTACATCTCGATAATCCGTATTTACGGAATGTGATTCGCCGCTGGGAGTATACGATTTGGTTTTATAAGTTAAAAAGGTGGAAGCATCAATATACTGAATCGAGTAATCGTCATTGAGTGTATTTGTTGTTTTGATGGTGTAACATTCAATACTATCTATCGATTCCAATCCTTCATATGATACCGTGTAATATTTGGATTCGGGATTGAGAAATTCATATTCGGCCGCTAACAGGCTCAGCTCTCGACGTACCAGCGAAACGCTGTCGCGATTAATCTGGAGCTTACCGTTCATATCAACCATCCATGAAAATTCTCCGTTGTCTCCGCTGGTTTGTTGGAAAATAGTAAGATCTGCCTCGGCTCTTTGCATAATCGGTATTTGTGACCACGATTTTATTTTTCCCTGCAATCCGGTCCCGACTAATTCAATATCAGCTTCTATATAAGATGTTGTCTGTGCCTTGACTTTTTCAAGTCCTCCGACCGCGTCATATTGTCTGTTAAGGATTTGATATGGATCGGTTATTTCGGCTAAGGCAAAAGAGGATAAACAAATAACAGCTGCCAGTGTAAATAGGAAAATATTTTTTAACCCCTGCATTTTATGCTCCTTTTAAATTTCTATAATCTGCATTATTTACGGAATCGACCCTTGTAATGTTTCTCAAGTAATACAAAAATAAGATAAAATAGTCGAGCAATTATTGTTGACCATTTTTAGTTGGCTAACGAATTACAAAGTTTGAATCATATAAAAAAGGCCTGCGCTTGATGATAGCGCAGGCCTTTGTTTAATCTTTGTTGTCTTCATTTACCGAGCGGGGCAACACCGCGCGATAGCCTAAAAGGGGGTTCATCCCCCCTAAATGCCTTTTTCGTATTTCTTGACCCAACGGGAATAGAAGAAGATGCCGATTGCCGCCGCAAACCCATAAGCGGCGAATTGATACCAAATCTCAAACGGATGATAAGTATCCCAGAGCAGTTTTGTAGCATCAGCGGCATTGATTCCCATATGTTCCTGGAGTTTTGCGAAGGCGTTGGTGCGCACAATTCCTTCAGTGATTGATAATTTCTCAGCGAGATAGTTTAAGGCCAAGGTCGCCTTTTCGCCGTATGTCCCATACACTTCTCCGCCCTTCCACGAGCCGTAGGCCCATCCTATCGCAAGTGGAATGTTGGCATAACCCATGTAGAGCGCTTTCTCACCCTCCGGTGCGATGACCCCCAAATATTCGTTCATCTTTGGCGAGGCAAGCATTTCGCCGAGGGAGAATATAAGAATACCAAGAAGACAAAAATACCCTGACATTGTGAATCCGGCGGCTATGAGTCCAACAGAGGAGATAAGAATACCGATGAAGATCGACGTGACTCTCCTCATTTTTGCTACCAGCCACGATACGAAGACAACGGCAATGACAATAAATCCTGCGTTGGCATTGATTAGCCATTCTTGTGTAATCTGTCGACCGCGATCTGTGGTCATTGTCATTCCATCTGGCAGGCTGAACCGTTCTACTATCATTGACGAGTCAACCCAGTCAACGATGAAGTTGGGGAGCATGTCAAACAGTTGCATAAACATCAGCCAAAATCCGGACATAATCAGAATGAACAGCGCTAGTCTTGGCTGGCAAATATTCTTGAAAGTTGTTTTTGCAATAGTCCATGTGTTTCCGGTTTGATCTCCACCAGCAGAAACTTCTTTATATGTGAGAAGCATAAGAAAATTGAGGGAAACGATAACGGCGCATCCGTAGAATACTACCGGCCATGACCAGCCGTAGAGGAAATGCGCCAGCGGTGGGCCGAGAAATCCGCCGATGTTCACCAGCATATAGAAAGTACCCCACCCAACCGAGGAGTTTTTGTTATTCAAGGTTCGAACGAGGGTTCCCTGAACACCCGGCTTAAAGATTGCGGTACCGGCGGCGAGGACACAGCAGCCTATGAGAAATCCCCAATAATCGGTCATTGTTGCCATCATCAGGTAACCGATGATTTTGATAACTATAGAGAATGCGATAGTCTTTTTATATCCATAGCGGTCGGCGAAACCGCCGGAGAAGACCGGTACTAACGATTGCACCATTGCCCACGAGAAGAATATCCAGCCCTTATCAATTTGGGAAAAATGCAACCCGCCGATTTCATCGGCCTGGGCAATATAAATCGGGATGACTACACGAACGCCGTAATAGGCAAGGCGTTCGAACATCTCCATGATGTTGACCATCCAGAAGGCACGTTCAAAGCCCTTTAACTGAGCTATCATACCTTCTTTTTGTTGAACCTCTCCCGCAGCCGCCATAATTCTCCCTTCTAATGGATATTCTAAATAATATCCGTCCAAGTTACGAAAATTGGATACTTGAGTCAATATAACAGAGGATTCTGATTTGGCGGGGTGAAAAAGGTTAAAAAGGCTTTATTATGACCTGTGGTGTGTTTGCTATACCAATTAATAGTAAGCAGATAGCCACGTCGCTGACGCTCCTCGCTATGACGGCGCTAGGTTTTTCAACAAGCCGTAAACAGGCGGGGTTTGTTAACAGAAATCTAAAAAACTGGGGTTGTATATCGGATTATTATTTGGCGGAGGGCCAGAGTTAGTTATATTTACAGTAAGCGAAGCATTATTGGATTTTGGTTCATGAAAACTGATTGTGACATGTTACAGAAAGTTAGCAGCACGATAAGGCGTTACTCACTTATCGAAAAAGGTGATTCAGTATTAGTCGGTTTTTCCGGCGGACCGGATTCCGTCGCATTGCTACACTTGTTAAATGATTTAAAATCCAAATTAAAGCTCAAACTGGGCGCAGTTTACGTCAATCATCAACTCAGACCTCGGGCCGCGAAAAAAGAGGAGCGGTTTTGTCATGAGTTCTGCGAAAAGCTGGGGATTAGTTTCTTTTCAACCTCAGTCAATATCCCGGATTTGTCTAAGACGGATAAAACAGGGATAGAAGAAACGGCCCGTAAATACCGTTATGAAGCAATGCAATCAATAGCGGAAAAACAGAAATTTACTAAAATAGCAGTTGGGCATCATAGCGATGATAGAGTCGAGACGATTATCTTCAATTTTTGCCGAGGCGCGGGGCGTCATGGAATTATAGGTTTTCAACCTATCAGGGATAATATTATACGACCTCTGTATGAAGCTACCCGTGAAGAAATCCTGCGGTATCTAAAAGACAATCAGCTTGAATATCTGACCGATTTGTCAAATCTAAAAAACCAATTCACCCGCAATCGAATTCGCCGTAAAATTATTCCGCTGATATGTAAAGAAATCTCTGGTTCGGCTCCCTCAAATATTATCCGTTTTTCGCATTTACTTTCAGATGAGGACAGGTTTTTAAGCGATTATACGGCAAAAATTTATAAGAAAATACACCGTGTCTCACCAGGCGGGAAGAATAGCCTTGATTTGAGAAAAAAATTGGAGTATGATGTATGGCTAATGAGGCGGCTGTTATTTCAGTTGCTCTTGGATGCCGGGCTCTTTGATATCGAATTCGCGCAAGTTGAGCGTCTGCGAAAAATGCTTGACGGGTCAAGAAGCGGGCGTATGCAGTTAGCCTCTAAACGGTTTGCTGAGTACACCCATGATGAATTATTTGTGTATTCGATGTTGAATAAAATGGCGAGAACGCCGGTATCTATTCCGGGAGATTATTCGTTGGATTATCCGTTAATTCGGGTAAATCTAACTTTGATGGAACCGGAAAACGTATCAAATATAAAGGGCACGCCGCAAAATATTTGTTTTGCGGATGCTGACAGATTGATTAAGCCTTTGTCTATATCTGGCTTAAAACCGGGGGGGCGCTTTCATCCTTTCGGAAGACCGGGGTCAAAAAAGGCAGGAGATTTTTTGACTGATATAAAGTACCCTCGTCCGTTGCGTGATGAGTTGCCGGTGTTGTATGATAAAAAGGGTATTGTCTGGCTCGCGGGAGTTGAACTTGCTAATCGAGCAGCCGTAACCGCCAAAACAAGGAAGATATTGAAAATTGAAATCGGAAAGCACAAGCCTTAAGCTTCAGCCGTTTGAACTTCTGTTTACGCAAAATGAAATACAAGAAGTTATCACGGACATGGGAGCGCGGATTTCTAAAGATTATGAAGATAAAAACCCTATTCTTCTGGGCGTATTGAAAGGTTGTTTTGTCTTTGTCGCGGATTTGATTCGAGCCATTTCAATTCCTACGGAAGTTGAATTTATTTCGGCTCATAGTTACGGCTCCAGCTTCGAACCTGGTACGCTGACACTCTCGGGCGGTCCCGAAATCAATCTCAAGGGTCGTCATATTCTCATGGTTGAGGGCGTTGTCGATACTGGACGGACGGCGGTTTCAATCGTTGAAACATTGAAAAGTATGGAACCTGCCAGTGTTGAAATCGTTACACTATTAGATAAAACCGGCCGGCGTGAATTACTCCTTGATATTAAATATGCCGGAATACCTGTCAAAGATGATTTTGTAATTGGATATGGACTGGATTATAATCAGCTTTACCGGAATCTACCGTTTATCGGTAAAGTGATAGATCAAACGGCTGAATAGCTGGAGTTAATTTTATGACATTTATGCAGAACATGAATAAATCTCCCCATTCGAGTGGTAATAAAAACCCGAATTCCCCGGGTGGTGATAAGAATAAGAAAGAGGGAATGTCCTGGAAGGGTAATATGCGCTCGCTGTTATTCTGGGCAATTATTATCATGTCTGTGCTTGTTATATACAGCATATTCGATGAGAATAAAACCGATGTAGCAGGTATTGATTATAGTGAATTCCTTACCTTTCTTAATGAGGGGAAAATTCAATCGGTTACCTTTGTCAATAAGAAGCTGAACGGTGAGTTTACTGAAAAAATGACAATTGCCGGAAATACTGGAACAGCTACTTATAATAAATTCAGTCTTCGGATACCGTTTGATGATTCAGCCGAATTAGTCGGGCGATTGGATGATGCGGGAGTAAAAATTAAGGCCGAAGAAGAAGCCTTGAATTGGACGAGTGTACTCTTTTCTACTGCTCCTTGGTTGCTATTGGTATTTATCTGGATATTTATGTTCAGACAGATGTCCGGCGGCGGCGGCGGCGGTCCTAAAGGGATATTTTCCTTTGGAAAGAGCCGGGCCAAGCTGCTAACCGACGAACGTCCCAAAGTAACTTTCAACGACGTAGCGGGGGCTGAGGAAGCCAAAGAAGAGCTTTGCGAGATTATAGATTTCCTCAAAGATCCGGGAAAATTCCAGAAACTCGGCGGTAAAATTCCTAAAGGCGCTCTGCTTCTCGGGGCTCCGGGAACAGGTAAAACTCTCCTGGCTCGTGCTGTAGCCGGTGAAGCCAGCGTGCCGTTCTTTTCTATGTCCGGCTCGGACTTTGTAGAGATGTTTGTTGGTGTGGGAGCTTCACGAGTTCGTGATTTATTCGAGCAGGGAAAGAAAAACGCTCCATGTATTATCTTTATCGATGAAATCGATGCCGTAGGCCGCCATCGAGGAGCCGGATTGGGCGGCGGGCATGATGAGCGCGAACAAACACTCAATCAGCTACTTGTTGAAATGGATGGTTTTGAGTCCAACGAAGGGGTTATTCTTGTTGCGGCCACCAACCGGCCGGATGTTCTTGATCCGGCTTTGCTTCGTCCCGGACGGTTTGACCGCCAAATTGTAGTCGATATACCGGACGTGCGAGGCCGTCAGGGTATTTTCAATGTTCATACACGTAAAGTAAAATTGGGCGATGATGTGGATCTGAAGATATTAGCTCGCGGTACGCCGGGATTATCCGGGGCTGATATAGCTAACTTAGTCAACGAAGCTGCTCTCCTGGCCGCCCGTAAGGATAAAGATGCTGTCGATATGGATGATTTTGAAGATGCCAAAGATAAAGTCATGATGGGCGCCGAACGGAAATCCATGGTTATCACTGATGAGGAAAAGAAGACTACTGCTTATCACGAAAGCGGTCACGCACTGCTTGCCAAACTTATTCCAGGAGCTGACCCGGTTCATAAGGTAACTATTATTCCACGAGGAAGGGCGCTTGGAGTGACACACTATCTTCCTGTTGATGATCGGCATACGCATAACAAGAAATACATGCTGGCCCGAATGGTGTTTGCTATGGGCGGACGGGTCGCCGAAAAACTAATTTTTAACGAATACAATACCGGTGCCGGTATGGATATTCAGCAGGCGACAAGTCTGGCTCGCAAAATGGTATGTAACTGGGGCATGTCAGACAAACTCGGTCCGGTTGATTTCGGTTCAACTAAAGAACATGTTTTCCTAGGTCGTGAAATTCAAGATAGGAATAGTTTCTCCGAAGAAACAGCCCGTCTTATTGACTCGGAAATCCGATTTTTTATTGAGCAAGCGGAATCTAAAGCCACCAAACTACTAAAAGAAAACATTGACAAGCTCCACCTTCTGGCCGCGGCATTGTTGGAGAAAGAAATAATTGATGGCAATGAAATCGATGAAATCATCAACCCGAAAGACGACACCGAAGAAGTCCCGGAAGCATCCCCTCAGGCGGATTGATAAAGAGAAAATTATCAGCGGCATTAAGCTGGTAATTGAGGGGATTGGTGAGGATCCTACGCGTGAGGGACTGGTTAGAACGCCTGAGCGGGTGGCTGGTTTTTATGAAGAAGCTTTTTCCGGTGTCGGCGTCAACGCATCTGAAGAGGTTACGCTTTATACCGCGGAAAACCGCGATGAGATGATAATCGTAAAAGATATTCCCTTTTATTCCATGTGCGAACATCATCTTCTTCCGTTTTTCGGAAAAGCTCACATTGCATATATACCCGGAAAGAATAAAATAACCGGGTTTTCTCATCTGGCCCGAGTTATTGAAACATTGGCCCGGAGACCTACTACTCAAGAAGTGCTGACTTCCACAGCGGCCAATATCCTCCGCAAGTCGATTAAACCTAAGGGTATTTTGATAGTAACTGAGGCTGAGCACCTTTGTATGACAATTCGAGGCGTTAAAAAGCCGGGTTCGATGACTATTACTTCGGCCATTAGAGGCTGTATGAGAAAAGACGCTACTCGGGCAGAGGCTTTTGCGTTGATAAAGGGACCCAAATAATTAATAGATAATCAATCCCGAACATGGCAAGCATGAATCCTGTTACGCTGGCAAACGGTAAAGAAATCGAATTTTCCTCACCCCGAATCATGGGGATAGTGAACTGCACTCCAGACTCATTTGCCGTCCGATCCGATACTCCTGAAAAAGCTATTGAAGCAGCCCGAAAAATGATTGCCGAAGGGGCCGATCTTCTTGATATCGGAGGTGAGTCTTCTCGTCCCGGATCTAAGCCAGTATCGCTCGAAGAAGAATTAAGACGAGTCATCCCGGTAATTGAGGGGATTCGCACGTTTTCTGAAATTCCAATTTCGATAGATACCACAAAGTCAGCGGTCGCAAGAACAGCATTAGATACCGGAGCGGATATTATAAATGATATTTCGGCTTTGACTTTTGACAACAGAATGAGTGCCATTGTCCGGGATTATAATTGTCCGGTTGTGCTGATGCATATCAAGGGGATTCCGAAAACCATGCAGAAAGCGCCCTTTTATGACGATGTAGTACAAGAGGTAGGCAGTTATTTTCAAGCAAGAATCGACTTTGCGGTATCGCACGGTATTGACAAACGCAAACTGATTCTGGATATTGGTATTGGATTCGGTAAGCGAACCGAAGATAATCTTAAACTATTGAAGCACCTGCAGCGGTTTGCTGAGTTTGGTCTTCCGTTGTTAGTTGGTGCGTCTCGAAAGAGATTCATAGGTGAAATTACCGGCGCCGAAACTGAAGACCGGTTGCCAGGTTCAATTACGGTTGTTGCTCTGGCTGTATTAAATGGAGCCAATATTATACGAGTTCATGATGTTGCGGAAACTAAACAAGCGGTTGACTTAGCCGTGGCCTTACGAGAGGTTTAGATGGAGCTTTTTACTCTCGATTTCATCAAGTTTAGATTGACCGATGTATTCGATATATCTATCGTATCGTACATTCTCTACAAACTTCTTACCCTGATGAAGGGTACTCGCTCGGCTCAGATCGTTACTGGCTTGACTCTGGTTTTTACCATGGCGATAGTTGCATTCTGGTTTGAACTCGAAGGCTTAATGTTTCTTTTCACAAATCTGGCGACAGTTAGTATCATCATACTGGTCATTATTTTTCAGCCGGAGTTACGGGGAATGCTGGCACAAATGGGGCATAGTCGAGTCTTTAGGATGTTGACCAAGTATGAAGGAACCAAGACTATCGATGAAGTCTCTCGTGCTTCGATTCGTTTGGCGGAACTAAAGTATGGCGGACTATTGGTTATTGAACGTTCGGTTGGGCTGAAAAACTTTATTGAAACCGGTAAAGCGCTGAATGCTCAATTATCGGCGGAAATTATCACTACGCTTTTTACCCCATATACTCCATTACATGACGGTGCGGTTATTGTCTCAGGAGATTATATCTCAGCGGCGGCTTGCACGCTTCCCCTTACCAAAAACCCACGTTATCGTAAGCTTTATGGGATGCGTCATAAGGCGGCCATTGGAGTTTCCGAAGAATCGGATGCGATTGTGATTGTAGTTTCGGAAGAAACCGGAGAGGTTTCTATCGCATACCAAGGTCTTTTAAACAGGAATATAGATAGAAACGAATTACGCGATACCATCGCGGGATATTTTAAGAAATAGAGCCTATTTAAAACGAGCGAGAATTAGTTTTCCTGATTCTCAACTTCCTTAGACAAAATAATACGATGACTCAAAAGCGGACGCTGAAGTTTGCCTTTGTATTCGATTTCAAATTCTTTTTTGTCATACCCGTTTTTTTCAAAAAGGACTATGTGTTTAGCCTTGGATATTTCCCGCAGCTGAAAATAACCTCGTTCATCGGTAGTGTCAACAATGGCAGAATTAGTGCCGTCGGATACAATAACTCCGCTCAGATAAATTGTCGTGTCAGCTTCTGTTACCCGGCCTGCAAGGATGACATATTCTTCGGACTCTCCGGCTGATTCACAGGATATCATCATGGTTCCGCAAAAAATCAAAACCGCCAACAAATGTATAATAACTTTCATAAATTCTCCTCTTCCTCCGTAATCTACTAATTATTAAAGAGTTTGTGAATAAAAAAGTGATGCGTTTTTTCTTGAAATTCAATATATTGCAACACCGGGAATGGTTGAATGGTTAATTGTGTCATTCCCGTATCTTATAATGGGATTACCCGAATATGTTTATTGATTATGTGGAAATAGAGGTACAAAGCGGTAGAGGCGGAGACGGTTGTGTCTCATTTCGCAGGGAAAAGTTTATCGCAAAAGGCGGCCCTGATGGCGGCGACGGAGGCAGAGGAGGTAATGTTGTTTTCATAGCTGATGAGAACATG
The DNA here is from genome assembly GCA_023138975.1 of Candidatus Zixiibacteriota bacterium. Taxonomy (GTDB): domain Bacteria; phylum Zixibacteria; class MSB-5A5; order GN15; family JAAZOE01; genus JAGLON01. The sequence goes on along the minus strand of JAGLON010000016.1, from coordinate 15,165 downwards.
AACACTCTCTTTGATTTCCGTTATAAACGCCATTATAAGGCTCAACGCGGTATGCCGGGAATGGGGAATTTGAAATCAGGAAAAAACGGAGCCGATATTATCCTAAAGATGCCAATCGGTACTATTGTTAAGGATAAAGATACCGGCGAAGTTTTGGGTGATCTTAATGAACATAGTCTTGAGGTTATTGTTGCTCCCGGCGGTAAAGGAGGAAAAGGCAATGATCATTTCAAATCGGCCACAAACCAAACGCCCCGTCACGCAATACCAGGGCGTTCAGGGGTTGTATTAAATATATCGCTGGAACTTAAGCTTTTGGCGGATGTGGGGTTAGTAGGCTACCCGAATGCCGGTAAGTCGACCTTATTGTCAAGGGTTAGCGCTGCCAGACCCAAAATTGCTGATTATCCATTTACTACCCTCGTTCCTAATCTTGGTATTGTCAAACTGCATGATTACAATACTCTGGTAATGGCTGATATACCAGGAATAATCGAAGGAGCTTCAGACGGCAAAGGACTGGGATTCCAGTTTCTGCGTCATATTCAACGAACGGCCGTATTGCTATTTATAATCGATGGCTATGAATGTGAAATTCAGGAAACCTATGACAGTTTATACCATGAGCTTGAGAAATACGATGCTGAGTTGGTCAATCGGAAAATTGTCAAGGCGGTAACAAAAGTAGATATTATTGATCCCGAAAAACTGGTAGAGCTCAAGGAAAGTTTTCCCGACTTCAAATTTATCTCCGCTGTTAGTGGTGAGGGGATTGATGATCTGTTAAACCTTCTGGAGTCGGGCGTTAAGGAATTGGATGAAGAGTACTGATCCAAAGATTCAGGCATTGATTTTGGCACTCTCATCAATCGGTAAGATCGGTCCGGTCAAGATAAAGATGCTGTTAGCGATGGTTGCCAATCCTTTGGATCTATTTGACTGGGACCGTGAGGAATTTTGTAAAGTTCCTGGAATCAGTTCAACTTTGGCCGATTACATTGTCAGCAAATTAAACCCGGAAAAAGGCTACAAAATACTTGAATGGGCTGAAAAACACGCCTATTCAGTATTGACACTGGCTGATGCTGACTATCCAAAGTCGCTCAAGAAGATATATGATCCGCCGCCGTTTATTTTTCTAAACGGCAATATTATTGAGGAAGATATTCGCTCTATTGCCATCGTCGGGGCGCGAACGGCGTCGGAATATGGTCGGACTATGGCTCATAAAATCGCCCGGGAGTTAACGTCTCATGGGATTACGGTTGTCTCCGGTATGGCTGTCGGTGTGGATTCCTCAGCCCACCGGGGAGCTTTGGTTGCCGGAGGACGCACATTGGCGGTATTAGGTTCGGGAATTGATGTCGTATATCCTCGAACGAATAAAAAGCTATATGAGGAAATATCTCAGCAGGGTTCTGTTTTATCTGAGTTTTTGCCTGGAGTCGGTCCGAATCCACCCCATTTCCCTCGAAGAAATCGAGTAATTTCAGGATTGTCACAAGGGATTATAGTCGTTGAAGCTGGTCAAAAATCAGGGGCGCTATTAACAGCCGACTTGGCCTTATCTCAAGGTAAAAAGCTTTTTGCGGTACCGGGTCAATTGACCTCAAAAATGTCGGCGGGTACCAATGAATTAATAAAATCCGGAGCTCATTTATTAAGCTCGATTGACGATATCTTTTCTGTACTGCCAGAGTTAAAAAGTGATTATATTGTACCTCAAAGGCGGGCTGAAGCGGACTTGACAGAAGGCGAGAATTTAATGTTTAGCCGTTTGTCGGACGAACCAAAACAGCTTGACGAGTTGGTCCGGGAATGCCGTTTGTCCGTCAGTGATACCGCTACATATTTATTGAGTTTGGAATTGCGGGGCTTGGTTAAACAACTATCGGGAAAGAGATTCATCACGGTTTAATATGATCGAAAAAACAGTTACGGTAACAAATAAATTGGGACTTCATGCTCGACCGTCTGCAAAAGTAGTCCAGACAGCTACTAGCTTTAAGTCAGAGGTTTTTCTAATAAAAGGCGAGATGACAATCAATGCCAAGTCCATGCTGGGTGTTATCGCGTTGGCAGCGGAGTTTGGGTCAAAGCTATTATTGAGAGTTGAGGGGGAGGATGAAAAAGATGCTGCCCGAACCTTAATTCGTCTTTTTAAAAACAAGTTCAGGGATGAAAACGGCGAATAAGACGGCATAGCCAAAAGTGGCGGCAATTATTCGCGGATTTCTGTTATCCGAGGTTATAATGGCGGAATCAAAAAATAAGAAAAATGTAAAAGTAAAATGTATTCCGGTTTCCGGTGGGCTGGCAATGGGCGAGATACAAATTGTTCGCGACCCGCATTTGCAGGTTGTCAGACGCAGTATCCCTGCCGCAAAGGTAAAAAAAGAGATAAATCGTCTTGAAACCGCTCTTGCCAGCACAATTAAAGAATTGCAAAGCGCACGTGACCGGGCGTTAAAAGCCGTCGGCCAGCAAAGTATTAATATCTTTGAGGCGCAGGTTCTTATTGCGTCAGACAAGCAGTTTCATGACGGTGTTATTCAGCATATAAAAAGCAAACGAGTAAATGCCGAATACGCTTTTCAGGAAAACCTCGCAGAAACATTGTCAAGTCTCAACCAGTCGCGGGATCCCTATTTGCGGCAGATGGTCAATGATATTACTTCGGTGTCACAGCGTGTATTGTCTATTTTGCTCGGTGTCGGCGAAGGCCATCAAAACGGGTTTAAACGACCGACAATCTTAGTTGGCCGCATTTTTAGCCCCGGTCAGATAATATCCTATGCCAAGAAAAAAGTCGTTGGATTTATCACGAGCGAAGGAGGCCCGACATCACACATGGGCTTAATTGCCCGCTCGCTTGGAATACCCGCAGTCATGGGTAATTTTGATCATTCTGCTAAAATCTCAACCGGAATGTCGATGGTCATTGATGGCAATAACGGCGAGGTAATATTAGACCCGGATAAGGCGACCTGGGACAATTACCGCCGTATTAGTGCCCGCAAACATGCCCAGCCGTTTGCCGTTTTAAAGCGAGCCAAAGCAATTAACCCGGTGACCCGAGACGGTCATCATTATGGCTTGGCAGCCAATCTGGAAATCCCCGGGCCTCTCGATGATCATCTAACCCGTCTGGGAATTGGAGTCGGACTCTATCGCACCGAGTTTTTATATTTCAATGATCAGATTTTCCCCGACGAAGAAGAACAGTTCCAGAATTATTCACATATTGCTGAGAAATTTCATCCCCGGCCGGTAACTTTGCGGACCTTTGATTTGGGCGGCGACAAGTATGTCGATGGTACTGAAGGATTCGGCGAAGATAATCCAGCTTTGGGTTGGAGGGGGATCCGGGTTGCGTTGGATTCTTCTGGACAGTTTAAGATGCAGATTCGGGCCATGCTGCGAGCATCAGCCAAAGGCAATATACGGATATTGCTGCCGATGGTTTCTGACGCGTCGGAAGTAGTTACAGCTATAAATATAATAGCTTCTATAAAAAGAGAACTTTCCCGCGCGAATGTTTCTTATGATGATGAAATTCAAATCGGAGTTATGATTGAAGTTCCTTCGGCCGCCATGCAGGCCGACTATATTGCCGAGATGGTTGATTTCTTCTCTATTGGGACCAACGATTTGATTCAATATACGATGGCCGCCGACCGGGGTAATTATCGTGTGGCTAAATACTACGATTGCTACCATCCGGCAGTGTTAAAACTGATTCAAATGGCGGTTATAGCGGCTCATGATAATAAAATCCCGGTTACGGTTTGCGGAGAAATGGCCGGGGATATAAACCTGACTCCGTTTTTTGTTGGACTTAGGGTCGATGAGTTGTCTATGAATCCGACTATGATTCCCCGAATTGCGGAATGGATCTCACAGATTGATTATATTGATGCCAAGAGATTTGTCTCACGCGTGATGCGCCTGACCACTTCCCTAAAAGTCCGCCGCGCATTCAAAGACGCATATGAGTATATCAGACAACAGAAGAAAGGAAGTTGGCTTCAACAATGAATATTCTTGATGATCTGAATCGCATACAATCACTTGATAAAGATGATATGTATAAAGCTATCTCCGGTTTTCCTGAAGAGATCAAGGATGCGCTGAGTATTTGCGAGAAGTTTGAATTCGATGCCGAGGCATATAGAAATGTTAACCATATAATACTGTGCGGTATGGGCGGTTCGGCTATTGGAGGAGATCTTGCTCGGGCCTTGTTAATCAATGAGCTTGATATAACATTTGATACCTGCCGGGACTATAACCTGCCTCGATACGCGGATAAGACAACGCTGGTCATAGGATCATCATATTCGGGAAACACTGAAGAAACATTGTCTGCTTTTCAGCAAGCTATCGATCGAAACTGCAAACTGTTTGCTATCACAACCGGCGGTAGCCTGAGTAAATTAGCCGAGGAACATAACGTACCGACTATAAAGCCCCGTCCCGGATTTCAACCACGTGCGGCATTGAGTTATTCTTTCACGCTGTTAATGCACTTTCTTTTTGAAACAGGGTATTCCACATACGACAATAGCTCAATTATGCAAATGGCAAAATTTCTAAAAAAGCGATTGATGAACTTTACGATTGATAATAAAGTTGTAGATAATCTAACAAAACAATTAGCCGAACGGCTACTGGGCAGGCTGCCGATTATCTATTCGGGACCGTCGTTGACGGCTCCGGCGGCACTCCGATTTAAAGGACAGATATGCGAAAACGCCAAGTGTCTCGCTTTTACCAATCAGTTTCCCGAGTTCAATCATAATGAATTAGTCGGCTGGGAACTTGTCGATGAGTTTCATGATAAACTGTTTGTTGTCGTTTTGCGTGATAGCGATGACGGGGAAAGAGTATCGCTCCGAATGGATATTGTAGAAAGTTTGATTGCACAAAAAGAAGTGGACATAGTCGAAATAGAATCGGTCGGCGATAACAAACTGGAACGGCTGTTTTCACTTATACAGGTGGCGGATTTTACCAGTTTCTACCTAGCGATTCTAAATAATGTAGATCCGACGCCAGTTAAGCCTATTGAAGCGTTGAAACGAGAATTAAGGACATAGCGTAATTGTGAGTAAATAATAAATTAATAAGCACCGGTATTTGTTAATACCGGTGTTTTTGTTTAGGAGTCTAAATGAACACAATAATTGAAGAATTTCGCAAACGCCGGGAGACTCAAAATGAGGCGCTTCTTGGTCGAAATAATATTAATATTAAAAGATTTTTTGGGATTGATACAGCCGTGTATCGCGAAGGGGCTCTTGATTCCAAGACAAAAGAACTACTGGGATTGGTTGCCTCAACGGTGCTCCGTTGTGACGACTGCGTAACTTATCATCTCGACCGTTGTCTTGAAGAAGGCATTACCGATGCGGAGTTTGATGAAGCTATGTCGGTAGCTCTGGTCTGTGGGGGATCGATAACCATTCCGCACATGCGCCGGGCTTATCAAATCTGGATAGACACTGAAAAATAACAAATAGCTGTAATATCTGCTGGAATCTGATAATGATTTCTATTGTTTTTTATTTTCTGAGTGGGTATTTTGCTTACCTATATGAATTGAAACCAATGAATTAAAAAGCCGTACTTAAAGGTAAAGGGCAAAAGAGTTGCCTACAGATGACGATATACTGATAGAAGAAGCTTTAAAAGGTGGCCAACAGGCTTTTAAAGAGTTAATGGAGCGTCATCAGAACTCCGTTTTCCATATTGTGCTTCGAATAGTGCGGGACCGGGAACTGGCGTCTGATCTGGTGCAGGATACTTTTATGAAAGCCTTCAGTTCTTTGAAATCGTATCGGTCCGAATATCGGTTCTCGACCTGGCTGTATAAGATAGCGGCAAATGCATCTATTGATCATTTGCGTAAGAAAAGGATAAAAGCGCTGTCTTTGGATAATCCTATTAATACCCAAGACGGCCAGATTACGATAGAAGTCCCCGATTATACTCATCATCCCGAGCGGGAGATGGTTCGCCGGGAGCAGGCAATGACAATCGACGACGCTATTAAGGCATTGCCGGAAAAATACCGTCAGGTTATTGTCGCCCGCCACCAGGAAGATAAGTCGTATGAGGAAATCGCGAGTGAGCTTGGTGTACCGGTTGGAACGGTAAAAGCCCGCATTTTTAGGGCCCGTGAATTATTAAAGAAACGGCTGCGCGGCATACGATAGGAGAAAAAACAGTGGTTTCAAGGCAGATTGTCATATTGTGTATCGCTTTGTGCCTGCTTACAACGCTTTCGTTGGGCAAGACGTATCAATATGAATACCAGAAGATTATCAACGTCGAACCACAACTGGAACTGACTATTAATAACGCCAACGGGAATATTATTCTGACGACCAACACGGAAAATAAGCTTAAAGTTGAAGCGATTAAAAATATTTACGCCGATAGTAAAGAGGAAGCTGATCTTGTTTCCGAGCATGTGCAAATTAGCGTTAGCGCTACCGATGGACATTTTACCATCGAGCCTCAGTTTTTAAAAATCCACACTCGTAGTCCCTCGTTCTGGCAAAAGGTTTTAGGTAAATCGGGTGAGCCATCTTATGGATCAATCGATTTTATTATTTCGGTTCCGACCGATTGTAATGCTGATATTTATAATACTTCCGGAAATATTGAAGTGGCTGGAGTCCGCGGGAAGCTAATGATTTCGGGGACGGCTGGTAATGTTGCTGTGCGTGACGGTCAGGGAGATATTGAGATTACAACAACTTCCGGAAAAGTTGCTCTAAATGAAATTGAAGGTAATATTCATATTACCGCCAATGGTTCGGATATCAATTACTATACTATTAATGGCGATATTGAGATCCGTAATAGCTCCGGCCGGACTACGGGGGAATATTTAATTGGAGATCTTCTAATTTCTCAGACGACCGGTCATATCGATCTGAAGCATATTGAAGGCGATGTCCGAATAAAATCCACTTCCGGAAAAATTACTGTTTTACAGGATTATGGCGCGGTTGATATCGCGACGGAGTCAGGGGATATACAGGTTAAGACGGAGTTGAATTCAAGTAAGGATTATTTTATAGAAACAATTTCGGGTACAATTCGGTTCATAATCCCAGAGGCTTCCAGCGGGCAGGTTAAGCTTGAGGCAGGTTCCGGTGATATTGATACCCAGATACCGATTTCGATAAACTCATTTTCACGTACCCGAATCGCTGGTTCATTTGGGCATGGGGGACCGAAAATCTCTCTTTCAACAATGTCCGGTGATATTATTTTCGCGGAGTTTTAATTTTGATAGCGATGAGATACATTTACGCTTGTATATTGATTTTCTTTTTAACCGGAGCTGTTCTGGCACAGGACAGTAAAGGGCAGAAGTTTATCAAGATATCTCATAACGCAAAACAAACTCTGGCTGAAGATTCAATCGGGGACGTCTGGTATTACAATAATCAAACCGATTCATTCGAAGCGGGCAAAGATTCTCGCCTATCCACTCGAGATATTAATCGAGAAGATGATTATGGCAGCGAGGAAATAGTTCTTCCGGCTGAAGTGAGATGTACGAATATCAAATATGGCGATATAAACGAACTATTTGATGAAGTAGTGATTGAGAAAGATGAGAGAATTGAAGGGACTGTTTTTTGTACCAAAGATATAACCGTTTATGGCCTGGTTACTAAAGATGTTGTCAGCCTGCGTACGGTGACCATTGCTGGCACCGGTGAAGTTCGAGGTGAGGTCATCGCGAAAAATATTCGTCGCGAAAGAGGCGGTAAAATACATGGAAGCCGTCAAGAGATCAATTTCCCCGATGTACTTTCATTAAATCTTCCTCGAATAGACAGTTTGATTGGCAGTCAAATTCAGTTTTTTGTTTTAATTCTGGTGACATTTCTTGCTGTGATAATGGCATCTCTGATTCCAAAACCTCTGGGACGCATTGTTAACAAATTATCTAATAATATCATAGCTTCATTTTTCTGGGGGCTGTTTTTCTGGGTTGCGTTAATTCCTATTTTGATACTGCTTATCATTACTATAATCGGTATTCCATTAATTATTGTTTATGTCCTGCTTATTCCTCTTACTATTTTGCTTGGATTAGCGGCTGTTTCACAGGCCGTTGGTGAAAAAGTATGTCAGAAGATAAACTGGCAGCAGAAATCGCTTTACCTGCGCATAACATGCGGTGTGATTGCGTTAAGTCTAATACATATTCTCGGTCTTTTTCTTGATATAATTGGCCTCGAATCATTGGGTATGCTGTTTTTCGTAGTTTTTTGTATCGTTGGATTTGTTGCGCTTACGACTGGTATCGGCTCTGTCATTTCGTCCAAATTCGGCATGAAACCAAAACCGCAACAACCACATTTTGCAGCCAATACGCCGCCTTCATCTCCCGGTGTAACCCCGCCGCCAGTTCCGCAATCAAGTGTTCCACCGTCTCAGCCATCACCACCTCCTCCTCCTGAAAGACAAACACCTCCCCCGCCTGTTACTCCTCCGCCAGTATCGCCTCCGCCCGGCAAAGACGATGCAACCCAATAGGGTGTTTTTCCGTCTAATATAACAGATAACCAACAACAAACATGGCAGGTGCAAAATGCGAGGAAAAAGTATTGTTATTCTCGTTCTCCTTTCTCTGGTGCTTGTATTTGATTCTGTATTAGCCCGGGATATTGAACGCTTGAAGGATTCGATTCCAGCGAAGCCTGATGTTAAAGAAGTTAAATTGGATATGGATATCGACGCGGCGAAGATTAAAATATCATCGCATACCGATGGAGAGATGCTAAGCTATAACGTTAGGTATGATGTTGATAAAATAGACGTCGGAGTTGACTATGAAGACAGGGGTAAATCGGGAGAAATCGAACTGTACCAAAAGAAACACCGACGAAAATTCGATTTTGATTCCGACGATTGCCGCTGGAATATTTCCCTTTCAGACGCTTATAGCTGGGATATAGTAATGGATATCGGCTTTGCCGAATGTCGCGCTGACTTCTCAGGACTTCCGATTTCAAAACTGCGTATGGACGTTGGCGCTACAGAGGGGCGTCTGAAGTTTACTACCATGAATCCTATAACTATGTCGGAAATGAATATAGATGCCGGAGCCGGTGAATTCGATTTTATCGGTCTTGGTTATGCCAATGCTGATCATTATGATTTTGACGGGGGAGCCGGCGAATTTAGGCTCGATTTTACTGGATTAGCCGAAGGATTTCACACCGTCTCAATAGATATCGGAGTAGGCGAAGTTACTATCGAGCTGCCTGATGATTTGCCAGTGCGAATTGAAACTGATGAGGGCTGGTTTAATTCTATTAATATCCGGGGTAAAGAGTTTGAGGAAATAAGTGACGGCATTTATGAAACTTCTGACTTTAAAAAAGGTAGTTTTGGCCTTGAAATTGAAATGGATATTGGTATGGGTGAAGCAACCATTCGCAGAGTCGGCAGTGAGCTTGAATTTGAAAGAGCCCGAGGGCGGCGATTTGTGTCTTACCCCCATGGCCGATATGAGCCGCCAGTGATACCTGCTATACCTGCTATGCCAGCCATTCCTGCGATACCAGCTATTCCTGCAATTCCAGCTATTCCTGCGATGCTTGCCATACCCGATATCCCTGCAATACCGGTTTTCCCCGAGCTACTTGAGCTGTGGGTAATTCCTGAAACGCAACAAGATAGGAGTATTCCCGATTAATTGAAAGTCACTGGGAAGGGATAATAACGATTAATAAAAACCTTGACTTTATAGCCCCAATATGGGTATTTGTAATGCTTGGAGTAATCTAAGTCTTAGCCCGGATTTGTATATTTTAACCGGTTTTCGGAAAGAAGAGATATCCTATATTAGGGAGATAATTATATGAAATTAAAGCATCGCGAAGAAAATGGTGTCGTGATTATAGAGCCAAAGGGTAAGATTATGGGTGGCCCAGAATCTACGGCATTGCATGACTTGCTCCATGATTTAATTGAACAGGGTAAGATTAAAGTCGTTATAGATTTGAGTAAAGTTGATTGGATGAACTCGACCGGTCTCGGACTGTTAATCTCCGGCTTGACAACGTTAAAAAAGGCCGAAGGCGAACTCAAACTGACTAACGTGACTGATAAAATCAAATCGTTATTGGCAATTACCAAGTTAGTTACGGTTTTTAAATCGTATGATTCAGTGGATGAAGCAATTAACTCATTTTAAGTAACCTGAAAATAATTACATTCGGCAGGTTGCGTCGCGGCCTGCCTTTTTTTTGAGTGCACATATGGATAAACCACAAATTGTAAAAGACGGTATCATCATTCCCTCTTCGACTGACTTCCTTGCGGATGTTGATAAATATCTGGAGGAGAAATTCTCCGACGCAGGGGTTGATCCTTCGATTATGACCGATGTCGCGATATCGGTATCGGAGTTGGTTAATAATGCTATTATTCATGGCAATAAATCTGATATGACTAAAAGGGTTGATATTAGATTTTCAGTGACCGACACGGTATTGAAGGTAATTATTATCGACGAAGGTGAGGGGTTTGATGCCGATACCGTCGAGAACCCGATTGACGACGATAACCTTCTAAAGGAAGTTGGTCGGGGTATTTTTATCGTCAAGAGTTTTGTCGATGACGTGCAGATAACTGCTGGTTCTGAAGGCGGAACTCGGGTTGAAATTACCAAGAATTTTTGAGGGGTGATTAGCAAACCAATATGAGTATGCAACAACTCATATTTGCCGTTATCTATTTTGCCTTTGGCGTCGGACTGATTTTTCTATCTTTTTTGATTATCAGAGATTCGGCGCGTATCAGGCTTAATAGAGTAACTTCGGCTATGATGTTTTTAGCCGGGTTAGGGCCTATCTTTGCGGCTCTTGGCGCGGTTATATCGCCTTATCAAGCGACATCTCCCTTAAAAGAATCCTATCTTTATAATCTGTTCTATTTTTGGGAGCTTTTTTTCCCGGTCCTTTTATATTTCTCATGGATATTTCCTTATGATCGCATTGGAGAAAAGGTCCGTATATGGAGACTGCTGATATTTGTACCGCATGTTTTCCATTTGCTGTTAGTTGTTTTTGTGAGTGACACTGATAAAATTCTAGATCTGCTCACATTTGAAACATCTGGCGAAGGATTAATCAGCAGTATCCTGGAACCTATCAGCACGCTTTTAAAATGGTTAATGATTCCTATCGGTCTGGTTTTAGCCTCCCATAAAAAGTTTTTCTCTCTGATAAACCTGGCCTATGTCATTTTGGCCGATATTTACCTTTTGCGAGGCTTGAAGCATGTTGAAGTGGAGAGGCTGAAGAAGCAGGTTCGGATTATCATTCTTGGGATTCATACCTCATTGGGTCTGTATATCTTAATTTTCATTTTACCCAACTTATTTTCAATCGAAATTTCCGAGCTCTGGACGTCACTGATAACAATACTTGCTTTGGTGATCGGAGCAGGTTCTATAGCCTGGGCGATAATTCGCTATCAATTCCTTGATATCCGTCTAATCGTTCGCCAATCGCTGGTATATACCGTCTCATCGGCACTTTTAGTCGGAGCATATGTCATAGCTATCACTAAGCTGTCCGGATTAGTCGAATCATTTTTTGGTAAGGAAATTCCGATTCTAAATATCGGATTTATAGTTGTAGCGCTGATTCTATTCCAGCCGATTAACAACTATATCGATAATTTTATCAAGAAAATGTTCATCCGGGATAAAGCCGACTCACGAAATATAATCAACCGTCTGTCCTCAAAAATCATTAACATTTTGGACCGCGAACAATTATTCGGTATTGTTGAGGAGACGTTGAAATCGAGTATGCTGGTTAACGGCGTTAGTTTCTGCATCTATGATGATGCGCTGCAGGCTTATGTTTATATCTCTTCTGACAAAAAGAAAAAAGAATCGAACCTGAGCAATACTGATCCGATGTTAGGCGCTATCGGTCAATTGACATCGCCGGTTTTTTATGATCGGCTTCAGACCTGGCACCGCGGATCTCCTTTGGCCTCAATAATGCAGATGGATAGTATCCATCTGGTCGTGCCGTTAAACGACCGCGATCATCTGTTGGGATTCGTAGCGTTGGCTGATAAGGCCTCGGGATTTAAATTCGGTTATGAAGATTTCACTATGCTCTCGACCCTGGCCAATCAAATGGTGGTTGCTCTCAGTAATGTTCGTTTGTATCGCGAATCATTGGTTAAGCAAAAGCTGGAAGAGGAGATGAATCTCGCGCGGCAGATTCAGATAGAATTGCTTCCGGATAAACCTCCTTCCGGTTCCGGGTATAATATTGTCGCTCACAGTATGCCTTCCCGAACGGTCGGTGGTGATTTTTATGATTTTGTAAAAACTGACGACAATGGGGGAGTAGGGATGGTTATTGCTGATGTGTCGGGTAAAGGAATGCCTGCGGCGTTACTGGCCGCCCAGATACAGGCTACGATTCGCAGTGAAGTCTGCAACCATCGCCCGGTAGCCGATACGATTTGCAATGTGAATAGTATCGTGGCCAATTTATCATCATCCTCAGGCAAATACGCGACACTTTTTTATGGTGAGTATCGCCCGGAGACATCAGAATTTGAATTCTCAAACGCGGGGCACAATTATCCTGTCCTGGTGCGCTCTGACGGCAGTCACGAGTTTCTCATAACCGGAGGAACTGTAATCGGAGCCTTTGAGCAGGTGCGATATGACTCGTTTAAAGTTAGACTTAATGCTGATGATCTGCTTTTCTTGTATACCGACGGGTTGTCCGAAGCTATGAACAGCAAAGAGGAAGAGTTCGGGGAAGAGCGAATTATTGAATACCTCAAGAAAAACCGTACCAATTCGCTGGAACAAATTAGAGCAGGGATACTAAAAGAGGTAAGTGATTTTACATCGGCGAAGTCTGCTGAAGATGATACGACAATTGTAATTTTGAAAGTGAATGATGTTTTAGGCAATGAATGACAATGATTTAAAGTATTTGATCAGTGGTAAGGGATTTATTAAGCTGAATGACCACAACGGTTACCAATGGTGTCCCCGCTGTAAAGAGAAATTGGTCATCGCTGAAATCGAAGACACGATTCGGCCTCATTGTAAATCCTGCGGATTTGTATTCTACCAAAATCCGACCCCGGCAGCAGGAGCCGTGATAGTCCAAGATAAGAAATTGCTGTTAGTGCGCCGTTCGATCCAACCCGGTTTAGGTGATTGGTGTATTCCTGCCGGATTTGTTGAATGGACGGAGCATCCTCAGCAGGCGGCAATAAGAGAATTAAAAGAAGAGACTGGGCTTGATATAAGTATTACTTCTATCTATGATATTTTTATGGGAATGGATGATCCGAGGACGCACGCTGTGTTGATTCTTTATCATGCGGATGTTATCGGAGGTAAATTAATACCGGGCGATGATGCAGACGATGCTCAATATTTCGCTTTTGATTCGATACCAGGCAATATTGCCTTTCAGGCTCATCGTGACGCAATAGCGTTGTATTGTAAACGCGGTTTGAATAAATGATATGCTATTTCGTACAAAAATATTTCGGCATTTAGTTCTTTTCTCCATCATTCCATCTTTAATTCTGGCTGTGTCGGCATATTTTCTATTAAATCTTGCAGTTGAACAAACCGGCACCTGGCTGTCCGGTTCGGCCCCCGACAGAACTATAAACGCTATGCGTTTTTCCGAAGACAGGCTGCAGGAAATCGCTCGAAAGATCGTTCTGTCAGAAAGTCATACAACCGATACGCTGTTGGACTGGTGTACCAATGGCGGTAAGTTTTTCTGCGAGGAGAGTTATGGCAAAATCGCCGATTCGATTCATAATATAATTCGGGCCGCGGCGCAATCTTCCGGACCGATTCGCGAGTTTTATAGAGAGATAATCATTATCGGGTATGCTTATTCTAAAGATGACAGCCTAATAGCAGGAGGCTTTATTCTCGATGAGCAATATGTAACCGGACTTAATGCCGCGACGGTTAGCCTGCGCGAAAGCCGTCAATATACTAATATAATGCCCGGGTTTATTCTTTTCCTTATTACTGGAGTCGGCGTTATACTAGTTCTGGTGATTACCATTGCTTACTGGCTTTCACGCCGACTATCAGCTTCGATTACCATCCCATTGGAACAACTAATGGTTGCCTCAAAAGAGATGGGGCGAGGTGAAACGGTTTCTCTAATACAATTGACAGGCACTGAAGAGGTAAGAAATTTGGCCTTGTCCTTTACTAAAATGTCGGAAGAGCTTGAAGTTAATCGTAAAAAGCTGATGGCTGCCGAGCGTGTTTCTGCATGGCAGGAATTTGCCCGGAGAATGGCGCATGAGTTAAAGAACCCGCTGACGCCGATTTCGTTATCTTTGTATAGAATAAAAAAACGCCTTGAGAAAAGCGGTGATTTTGGTCCGTATCAGGATTCGGTTGAGGCGATAGCGGCTGAGCTGGCGCACCTTGAGAGGATGGCCAATGAATACAGTTCGCTGGCCAAACTCCCTGAATCACATTTGCAAAAGATGAATTTCGGTAAGCTTCTCCTGGAAATTATTAATCTGCATCAGGTACAATTGGAAGCTTTTGATTTTAGGCACAATTTAGATTCAAAAGAGATGATCATCGATGGTGATCGGGATCGTTTGCGCGAAGTAATGGTTAACATTCTAAAGAATGCACTTGAGTTTTGCATTGTTGGCGGTACGATTGAGCTAACAACCCATCTCGATAATGGTTTACTTGTAGTCGTACTTTGGAATGAAACCGAACATGTCTCTGACAAGGCTCTCCAATCAGCCAAACTTCCCGGCTTTACGACACGTAAAGGGGGGAGCGGGCTGGGATTGGCGATATCGGAGAAAATTATTATCGACCACGGCGGAACTCTACAAATAAGCGGCACAGAAGGTAGTACGATAGTGAAAATTGAATTGCCGAAAGATGTGAGATAGTCATGATTCTAATAGTTGATGATGAACGGTATATTCGCTCGTCGCTTTCGGGGCTTTTGAAAGATGAAGGCTATAAAACCGAAACTGCCGAGTCGGCGGAAAAAGCAGAGAGCTTGATTAAGAAGAACCGGTACGATCTTATCCTTCTTGATATTCAAATGGCCGGTAAAGATGGAATCA
>JAGLON010000015.1 GCA_023138975.1 Candidatus Zixiibacteriota bacterium | reverse complement strand
ACCAAACTGAACTACAACCCCGCGCTAAACTTTGCGCTTTATCTATAAACTATTCTATAGTCGTTTTCAATGGTGGGCAGTACTGGATTCGAACCAGTGACCCCCTGCGTGTAAGGCAGGTGCTCTAACCAGCTGAGCTAACTGCCCATCTATGGGCCACCTAATATAATTCCGTGACTACCTCTAATTCTCTCCAGTCTCTACTTTCTCGTCCGGAGTACCCTTAAAAATTATCCCTAACGGGAAAAGTACACAGTACCCAAGAACCAGAAGTATCGGTGCTAACGTTATCGATCCCGACCCTAACGAAATATAGCCGAAAACTATCGACATTACCGCCGCGCCAATTATCGCGTAATTAATAGGTCCGAATGGAAGACCGTTGCCTTCCGATTTATCTTTTTCTTTTGCCATAGGCTCGCTCAATATATGTGCATTCTAAAAGTTGTCAAGTTATTTATCAGGCAATCTCTGATAATCTTTCCGAGGCTTTCATATTGGCCAAAACAGCCAACCCTATCCCCCAGAAAAACATCAAAAGGAGCCTTACCTCTTCATCGGCAAAAAACGACTCAAACTGAGACATCCCCAAAAATACTACCGATGCCAGTAAGGACCCAAATATCAAACCCTTTTGAAATCCGTCGGGGCATTTCATATAGCCCTTATACAATCGCCAAAGAATAACGGCCCACATTAAAACGAATAAAACTGCGCAAATAATTCCGGATTCGGCCGCGACATTCAAGATATCATTATGCGCATGAGACAGCTTCTTGCCAGTCTGGTTGGCCCGTAATTCGAGATACTTTTGAGCGAAATTCCCCGGCCCAACTCCGACCAACGGCTCTTCCTCTATCATAGATAGCGCCGTTCCCCAAATCGCAAAACGTGAGTTGGCGTAAACCGAAGAAAACTCTGTCTTATCCATGTTCTTGAAACGATGAAGGAAATCGGGAGACACGACCAAAGCCACGACTAAAGTCAGCAGAACTACCGGTATCGCCCATTTTCGATACTGGTTTGGCAACAGAGCTATCAAAAGCACTATCCCGATAATCAAAGCTACAATTGTTGATCGTGAATAGTTAAAAAATATACAGGTCAACGCCACTTGCGAAGCCAGAAGATAGGCGATTTTTCGGAATTTACTTGCCACTGCAAACCCGACCGGAATTAAAAATATGGCCGCCAAGGCAAAAAAGCCGGAGAAGGTCAGATAGACTGAAAAGGTTCCAATTGACCGGTAGCCGTACGTCATCTTATCCAACAGGACTTGATGATACAAATCAACCCCCACAAAATGCTGCCAAATTCCGTAACCACCAACTAAAAGAACACCAATAACGAACAGATCGAGAATAATCGTAAGCTTTTTAATATCCTGAAACATGATGGCGCCAATTAACGCCATCAAAAACAGCCATTCTTCCTTGATTATAATTAGACTGTTGCTGCCGATAATCATCGTCGCGAACTTGTAGCCGATATAAGCCAAAATGATAATGATTATACCAACCGGAGGAAACACCAACCGGTTTTTATCTTTAGACGTCAGCAAATATCCCAGAAAACCGGCTACGGTTAGCCCCAGCATTATCTGAGATGCCGCTATGGATATCGGCGAAAAAAGAGCATAGCCCCCCAGTCCTAACCAGGCCAATTTATTACAAATTTCTTCCGGTTTCATCCAAATAGTTCCTGTTCCATAAGATGAACTATATTGTGAATTATAAAGATATGCTCCTCCTGAATCCTTTGCACCGAATTTGAAGGCACAATAACCGATTTAGTCGCATACTTTTTTAACTTACCGCCCCTGCCGCCCAAAAGACCAACGATAGCCACGTTTTTCTTCCGCGCAACCTTGGCTGCCTCAATTAAATTTGCTGAATTGCCTGATGTGGATATTAATACCAGCGCATCCTTTTTACCGATTAGCGATTCTGCTTGGCGAGCAAATATTTTGTCAAAGCCGTAATCATTTCCAGCCGCGGTCAAAAGCGAGCTGTCAGCGGTGAATGCAACTGCCGGAATTGACGGACGCTCAAACTTTCCGGTCAATCGGACAACCAGCTCGGTCACAAAATGCTGACTATCAGCCGCCGAACCGCCATTACCGGCGATAAAAACCGCACCGCCCTTTCGGACAATTTTAGAAAGAAGTGTCGCTACATCAATAATATCATCGATGAGGTTTTCACACAGTTTTTTCCGTAACTCGACTCCCTGAGCAGCCGCATTTAAAAGCTCGGCTCGTTTTTCCTTTTTATTCATCTACATCCTGTACTAAATAATTGTCCGTGCCGATGAATGAATCGCATCGGCCATTTCTGACATGAATCCAAAATCATTTTCAAATTCAAGCCGCGTTCCAATTACTATAAAAGAAGCTCCGGCGGCTACTAATTTCGAAGCATCATCCGGATTCTTTATCCCGCCGCCGACTATTACCGGCAGCCCACAATATTCAGACACCGCCGTTACCATTTCCTCTGGGACACTCAATTCAGCCCCGGAACCGGCTTCGAGATAAACCATTTTCATACCAAGATAATTGGCCGCCAAGGCATGTACCATAGCGATATCGGTTTTTTTTCGCGGAATCGGCAGCGTCCCCGATACATACTGAACCGATGTCAGCTTACCGGATTCAATCAGCATATATCCGGTCGGAATAGGCTCCAAACCATACGCCTTAATCAAGGGCGCTCCTTTAACTTGCTCTTCAATTAGATAATTTGGATTGCGGCCCGAAATCAGCGACAAAAACAGAATCCCGTCGGCATGCTTGGAAACCTGCCCCGAGCTTCCCGGAAAAATAACTACCGGAAGTTCGGTCGCACGCTTGATTTCCGCCATACGGGCATCATAATTTGATGCCGTCACCGTCGATGAACCTGCCAATATAGCATCAACACCAAATGCTTGCGCCGATTCGGAAACATCCACTAACCGTGATTTTTCCACCCGATCAGGATCCAACAGCAGGAAGAAGCCTGCCCCCTTGTTTTCCCTGACATTAAGTAACTGCTCAAATAACGGCATAATCCCTGCCATGGTTTATGATAAAACTTCCTTTAATGTCTCTTTTGCCTTCTCAATAAGCAAGTCAAAATTAATATCATCCGGCAATCCACCCCGGGCAAATGCGGCTTTACCACCGCCTCGTCCACCTAATTCCTTGACCATCGCGCCAAAATGCTTGCTGGTATCAAACCCAAGTTCAACTGCTGGCTTTGAAGCCGATGCAATAAACGTCTTTTTGCCTTTTAATACTCCAACCGCCAATGATACCACCGGATTATTCATTCCCTTAATTGAATCGGACCATCCGGCCATGCTCTCCTGATCCGTCTCACCAAAATCATTATACGTAAATTCTACCTGGCCAATCGTTTCCTTGTGCCCGACCGAAGAACTGCCTCCGCCGGAAAACCGCTCAGCCTTGAGCTTTTTTATCTCTTTTTGTAGTTCCGAATAGTTACCCGTCAATTTCTGCAATGATTCTAAAACTTCCTCGGCGGGAGCATTTAATTGAGCACCAACATTTCTGGCAATATTCTTATGCAGCTGCATCATCTCGGTTGCCTTACGCCCCGTTACCGCTTCGATTCGGCGCACGCCGGATGCTATCGCCGATTCCTCCGTAATCATAAACAGCCCGATTTCGGCAGTGTTATTTACATGCGTCCCGCCACAAAGCTCCATCGATATCGGCTCGGCGTCGGAATGTTCTAAATCTCTAACTGACACGACTCGCACCGTATCACCGTACTTCTCACCAAACAGAGCCATCGCTCCAGAATTCATCGCCTCCTCAATCGGTTTTTCCTCGGTCATCACCGGAGTCGCGTTAATAATATTTTCGTTAACAATCTTTTCTATAGTCGCAACCTGCTCAGGTGTCATCGCCTGAAAATGCGCAAAATCAAACCGGAGTTTATCAGCCTCGACCAACGAACCGGACTGCTTGACATGATCGCCTAATACCCGCCTCAGGGCCGCATGTAATAAATGCGTAGCGGTATGGTTACGCATAATATCTTTACGCCGATGTTTGTCAATCCGAGCCGTAACTTTAGTACCAATCTTAAAGTCATCTATTGTTCCATTTTGTATTTTACCTATATGGAAAATTAAATCTTGATTTCTATATACGTGGGTTACCAAAATCGATGCATTCGGTGCAACGATCATTCCTGCATCACGTACCTGTCCACCTGATTCAACATAGAAGGGTGTCTTATCTAAAATAATCTCGACACAATCATCTTCTTCTCTTATATACCTTATAGCTGCCTCAGCATGAAATGCCGGCCCATGATCGCCACGAACAAACTCAGTTGCATCTATCTCAGTAATACTACTTGGACTTAAGTCGTTGGTATTAGAATTATCAATAGTTATTGAAGCACTTTTTCCGATTATGTTTTCATCCATTGTCCCGTCCAATAGTGTACCAGTATGTATATATATACCGTCATGTATAATAACATCATCTACCTTCATTTTAAAATTATCGCTGTGAATCCATATAGTAGCATTGGGATAGTTTTCATAAGAAAATACTTCTTTAAGTACAACTGATACATCATTAGAAGTACCCGCTTGACTACCAGAGACAAAGGCTGTATCAAATTGGAGATCTGGTGGCGGATCGCTTATCAGCGTTTTAGGCTGTTTTATTCCGGCAACAATAAACGAATCAAGAAAAGCTTTCATTTGATCACCTGATTGCTTATCAAATGCGGAACCAGCACGGGATTGCTCCCGGTGGACATTCATCAATCTATTATAGCCATCATAGTCCAATTTTAGGTTAGCCTTTTTGGCCATCAACGGCACTAAATCAATCGGAAACCCAAGCGTTGCACTCATATAGAAAATATCCTTACCACTTACTGTATCCGATCCTGTTGCCTTTATTTTCTTTTCAAGATTAGAAAAATACTCTATACCCGTATCTAGTAAATCCCCAAACCGTTCTTCTTCTAACCTTAGAACGTACTCCATTATGATTCTTTGGTCCTTCAATTCGGTGAAATGTCCGCCCATGACCTCAATCACGGTCGGCACCAGCTTGCAGATTATCGGTTCTTTATAACCTAATAGTCTTCCGTGCCAGGCCGCGCGGTTCAATATCTTCCTGAGTACGGAACCTCGCTTTTCGCTGGACAATCCGCCGCCATCAGCCAGAGCAAACGATAACGCCCGGACATGATCGGCAATCACCCGATGCGAGACGCCGTTTTTGCCTTTATCATATTTCACGCCGGTAATGTCAGCCACGTGAGCCGTCAACGGCGTAAACAAATCAGTCTCAAAATTTGAATCAACTCCCTGCATAATAGCGCAGATACGTTCCAGTCCGGCCCCGGTATCGACTGACGGCTTCGGTAATGGAACGATCTCACCGCCACCGGCCGGTTGATCGTACTGCATGAAAACCAGATTCCAGAATTCGATATACCGGTCGTTTTCATTGTTAATCCAAGCCTTCGGATTATCCTTGGACAGATGATCGCCCATGTCATAATGAATTTCCGAACAGGGTCCGCACGGCCCGACATCGCCCATCGACCAATAGTTATCCTCTTTGCCAAACCGTAGAATCTTGCCGTTTTTCAACTCGGGAGCAATCTTCTCCCAGAGAGCAAACGCCTCATCGTCGGTTGTATAAACCGTAGCATACAGGCGATCTTTGGACAACCCTAACGTCTTGGTAACATATTCCCATGCATAATAAATCGCCTGTTCTTTAAAATAATCGCCGAATGAGAAATTCCCCAGCATTTCAAAGAACGTCTGATGGCGGGAGGTCTTACCGACATTTTCCAGGTCGTTGTGTTTGCCGCCGGCCCGGATACATTTCTGAGATGACGTCGCCCGCGCATAGGAAACTTTGCGACTGCCGGTGAATACATCCTTAAACTGATTCATCCCGGCATTAACAAATAACAGCGTCGGGTCATCCTGTGGAATCACCGGAGACGAAGGCTGAACGGAATGGCCATTATTCTTGAAATAATCTATAAACGATTGCCTGATGTCTGAACTATTGATAATCTACCTACCCTTGCTTGAAATCTTCTTTGTTGAAAACGTCCTCAAATGCCTCTTTTGCCGCCCGGTATGATATCGCCCGGCGCGACAGGTAATTATATGCTTTCCGGCGGGCGGTTTCAAGGTCAAACTTTACAAAAGACATACGCCTCTTTTCCAAAAGAACCGCCGCCGAATCAGTCTCGCTCACGTTTGATAACAGCTCTTTTACGGCTTTTTCAGCTATTTCGCGGGGAACAAGTTTGGTTTGCAGGTCAGCAATTAAAAATCCCCGGCCAGCCGGCTTGCGATTCATTATCAAACTGGCTCGTAATTTGGCGTAGGAAAAATCATCTAATAGACCCTGTTGATGAAATTTTTTGACAATCATGGCGATCAGGTCGGCATCTATCTCTTTCCTCTTCAGCTTAAACTTCAACTCACCAATCGAATGAGCCCGCCGGGCCAGAATCCCTTCGGCAGTATAAAAGGCAAAAGCTTCTTCGAGGATGTTCTTTAACTTGATAAACTCACCGGATGAAAACTCATCTCCGGCTGACAATTCCAGTTTATCGATTATCCCTTTGGTTGTCTTGATATCGAAATCATTGGAAAAGGAAACGATATTACTCATCCCCCTCCGCCTGATTTCTATCAGGATTACAACTTCGTCCCTGTTGTTCATGCTGCCAATGTAAGAATATCTTCAATAAAACACAAAGAGGAACTTTGCGGTTATATCTTGCGTTGGGTAGCCCATTATTCATGATGGGATTTTACGGTCAATGTCAATTCACTTTTCCCACCATAAATGGATGGGATACCCGATAAGCATACCCAAGTAAACTGAGTTAGTAATCCTTCAGTAAACTCTATTGAAATAATAATAAATCACAATCCCCCCTCCTTTTCAAGGAGGGGGTTGGGGGTGGTTAAAAAATTCACTGATACATTGTAAAACTTCAACGTTCCGGAGGCTATAGTCCTAACATAGTAGGTCAAGACCCCTGCGGTCTTGACATTCGCGCAAAGCGCGAAAAAACTCCCCTCTCTAACAAAACTTTTCTACAAAAAGTATTGCAAATTGACAATCTAAATAATTTTCATATTATCACTCTTATATTGAATTAAAAGCACTGTCCGAACAATATATATTATGGATAATAAGGAAACAGAAAATTCTGAAAAGCAACTTCTATATGATAGATTGTGCAATGTAAGAAATTGGGGACTAACAATTTTTATTATGTCTTTTTACTCTTTTTTTAGAACAGATTTTCTTAAATGGCCACAAAAGATTCAAGCAGTTATGGAACCAATGAATTCCGTTTTTGAATTGTTTACAATACTCGGAGCAATTGCTTTTTTTTCAAGCTCTTTTTATTCGTTATTCAAGTTCGGTGAAATAAAGTTTTTTGGCAACATGGCACCGCCTTCCATGGAAACTAAACGGCATATTGCAAACTACAAAACTGCAGTTTATAAAGGTGTTTTTTATATCATAATATGCGAATTTGCAGTTTGGTATTTTTTCTAAAATACGACCGGTAGACCGCCCTCTACACCATCAAAGAGTGGACCAATGGCCTCATGAGGTTCCCGCCATAGCTCCTGCGGAGCGTATTTCTTATTGACAATTTGCCAAATTTGCACATATTATATAGTATTATTCCAGAATACTTACAGGATCTTACTTTGGGGCAATCTATAATTTGTAAGGAGGAAATCATGAGATTCATATCCTTAGTACGTTGTATATTCATCTTATTCATGCTAACCGCTATATATAGCCCGGCTTCGGCTCAGCTTTTTGGCGACTGCGGAGATGCTAACGGCGATGGTGATCAAAATATCGGCGACGCCGTCTATCTTATCAATTACGCCTTCAAAGGAGGTCCTGCTCCGGTCACTGACTGTTGTTACGGGTGCCCGGTTGGCCAAACCGACTGCACCGGTAATTGCGTCGATATGGATACCGACGAGAACAACTGCGGCGGCTGCAACAATGCCTGCCCATCGGGATATGCTTGTCAGGGAGGAACTTGCGCTCTCCAGTGCGCCTCCGGCCAAGTTAATTGTGGCGGAGAATGTGTTGATCCGATGGATGACGAAGACAACTGCGGCAGTTGCGGAAATAACTGTCCCCCAGGATATATATGTAATTCCGGTGTCTGCACCCTCGAATGTCCCAATGGTTATACCAAATGTGCTGGCGAATGTGTTGATCTGAATGATGATGACGATAACTGTGGGTCGTGTCTCACTGCCTGCCCAACGGGTTATACCTGTGTTAACGGTAACTGTGAACTCGCCTGCGCCTCCGGCCAGGTTAATTGCGGCGGAGAATGTGTTGACCCGATGGATGATGAAGACAACTGTGGCAGCTGCGGAAATTCCTGTCCCGCCGGTTATACCTGCGTAAGCGGAAGTTGTCAACTTATCTGCCCTGCAGGGCAAGTTAACTGCGGTGGTGAATGTGTTGACCCTACTGATGACGAGGATAACTGCGGAAGTTGCGGAATTAGCTGCCCCCCAGGATATGTTTGTCAAGGTGGAACCTGCGTTCTGCAATGCCCTTCAGGTCTTACTAATTGCGGTGGTCAGTGTGTCGATACCGATACCGATGAAGACAATTGCGGTTCTTGTGGGAACAACTGCCCGCCAGGCTCCTATTGTGTAGACGGTTCTTGTGTTTCTACAACTCAAACCAATATTGAAAACCCGGCAGAGACACCAAACGAGAACGAATAAGCTATCACAAAAAAACCGGCGTGTCTTATAGCACGCCGGTTTAAAAATAATAATTTGCTGTATTACTTACGGCTTTTCTTCCGGGTTCCGGTATTTTTCTTTACGGCTCCCCTTATACATTTCAAATTTCAAAAGCCGGCATTCCAGCGGTCCATTAAACAGTTTTACCCTCTGCGAGGTTCTCAGCCCGACATGCTTGATACTATCCAAATTTGACGTCAACACAAAGGCGTTGTAACCTTCATAGTTTTGTTTTAGCGTATCGCCAATCATCGTATAAAATTCGTCAATTCGTGTAATAACCATTCTTTCGCCGTACGGAGGATTAATGACCATCACTCCCGGGGCCGGAGGAGGTTCCTGTTTTTCGAAAGACTTGCAGACAAACTCGATATCCTTGCCGACTCTCGCCCGTTTTGCGTTTGCCATCGCTTCTTTTATCCGGGCCGGTTCGATATCGGATCCTACAATTTTAAAGTCAAGATTCGGTTTAATCGCCGCCTGAGCTTCCTCCACCAAATCACGCAATATGGACTCATCATAATCTCTCCAGCCCATGAAGCCAAACCCCTTGCGCGTCAACCCCGGCGCCATATTTCGCGCCATCTGAGCCGCTTCGATCACAAACGTTCCCGAACCGCACATGCTATCTATAAAAGAAGACGCCCTATCCCATCTTGTCAGCTCGATAATCCCGGCCGCAAGAACCTCGCCCAGCGGCGCCGTCCCCGCCTCGGTACGATAACCTCGTTTGGATAAAGCTTCACCCGATGAATCCAAGGACAAAGTCGCTTTTTTCGCCCGAATATGAATATTAATTCTAACGTTGGGCCGTTTAATATCAACCGAAGGCCGTTTATCGTATTTAGCCCGAAACCAATCGGCAATCGCGTCTTTCACTTTTTGCGCCACAAACATAGAGTTATTAAACTCAGAGTAGTTTATCACAGCATCAATGGCAAACGTCTGAGAAAGTCTCATCAACTTATCCCATTTAATCTGCGAAACATGATGATACAGCTCGTCGCTGGATGTCGCATTAAACGTCTTTACCTGCTTTAATATTCGAGTCGCCAACCGGCAATGCATATTCGCCTTATAAAGCATCTTCTTATCGCCGAAAAACTCAGCAGAACGATTCATCGCTTTTACATCGGAAGCGCCCAGTGATCTTAATTCGGCCGCCAGTAAATCTTCAAGACCGCTTAGCGTCTTGGCCAGCATTTTAAATTTATTATTATCACTCATTACCCGAAGATAACTAATTTTAGTAAAAAGGCAAAAAAAAAGACTCCTGAAATTATTTCCAGAAACCCAGTCAGAGCCTCTCCACAGACCCAGTCACCTGAAAAAGACCGTTTAAACTTCTTGACAAATTGTTTGGCGTGCCATACTTTCTTGCACTTAACGAACATGAAGGGAAAAGCCTCATATGTCAGCATCGTCACCGCTCAGTTCCAGCCTCGAAGATTATCTTGAGACGATTTATATACTGATCCTGGAAAAAAATGCCGCTCGGGTCAAAGATATATCCCAATCGTTAAGCGTCAATTACTCGTCAGTCACCGGTGCCCTGCGGTCATTGTCTGATAAAAATCTGGTGAATTACGCTCCATATGAACTGGTTACGCTAACCGCCAAAGGAAAAAATATTGGAAAAGAGATCTACCGCAGACATCGTGCAATAAAGAACTTTTTTGTCAAAGTTTTAGCGGTAGATGAAAAACTGGCTGAGGATTCCGCGTGCAAGATGGAACATGCTATTTCCCTCGAAATCATTGATCGGCTTGTAAAGTTCTCGGAATATATCGAACGCTGCCCAAAAGGCATCGCTCACTGGGATGAGAGTCACGGTTTTTCCTGTCTCTATAAAGAGGATAACCCCGCATGTACAAAATGCCGGGAAGCATAAAAAAATGAGAAACGGCTAGCAGACCAAACTTGTAAGAAGGATACTAACGATGGCAAAATATATGTGTTGTCTACTTGGCGTGATGTTTTGCTGCATGGATGGCACTTCCATCCATGCCAATGAGAACGAACCCACCACTTTCAGTTTGGAAAATAAAGCAGTAATCACCGTCTCAGGTTTTGGTGATTTTATTACAACTATCCAGGAACATACCGACGAGGATATCATTGAGATTGGACAGGCTGAAATCGATTTGGGATCTGAGCTTAGCAATCGATTATCGATAGCTCTTGGAATCGCTTACGATACAGATAAATTCACAATCGGCAACTTCACAATCGATTATGTTCTCCTCCCCGATTCTGAAAGAGCAAACTCATACTGGGGAATTAGAACGTTTACCATTGGAGGCGGACAGTTCGATATTCCGTTCGGTATTGGTTGGCAGAAATATGCTTCAACCGACCGTCAACTCATTTCTTCTCCTCTTGTAGTAGTTCAGTCTCACGATGAATGGAACGATATCGGCGGTTATGCGAACCTTGATATGTCCTGTGGCAATATCACAGTCTTCATTTCAAACGGCTTTGATTTCGAGCAAAACAGTTTTGAAGGTGATGAAGTTGTTACTGCAAGTGATCTCGCTGTGGGAGGAAGGCTTGGTATCAAACCAGTTTCATTTTTAACTCTGGGAGCTTCATACGCTGACCTAATTGACCGCACCGGGCGAAAATCGATGGATATGATTGGAGGCGACCTGAGTTTTTCCTTCAGCAGAATAGAGATCTCAGCCGAGTACATCCTGCATCGCTTCACTGATTCAGTCTTTGGTGTTTTCGACCACGATGGCTATTACCTGCAGGCGTCATATAACCTGGATCGGTTCTCTCTTACTTCTCGATTTGACCGTTTCGACTCGAGTGATCAAACGAACGAGAATCACCGCCGCGTTTGTTCTGGTTTTGCTGCTGCCTTAGGAGCTAATGTTGAATTTCGAACAGAATATCAAATTAATCATAATGATAACAATGCCGCATTGATTCAAGTGGTTGTAGCTTTTTAGGAATTACTCTACTTTCCTGACGCCAATAACATGCGGAAGTTTAAATAAGAAATCTCCGCCGGTGCCGTTCATCATCCGTGATTCAAACCCGCCTGACAAACCAAGCTTGAATTCACCAAATCGAATATACATCTGAGTCTGGACTCCCCCTTCCAGATGCTGTGCCGCGACAATCCCAAGAGGTAATGACAAGATACGCTCATTAAAATCATACATCGTCATCGACTTCCGGCAAATAATAAACAACGCGTTCCCCGCCGAATCCTCAGCCAATGCCGCCTCGGTCCATTTTCTTGTCTTCTTCGGTGACCAGCGGTTCTCCAGGTCTCGTTTTATCAGTCTCAGGTTCTGCATGACATAATCATACTTAGAAATAATGGAGTCGAGGCTATCTGAGTCCAAATCATAAATCTTAAATGCCTGCTGTTCGGCCTCTATAGAATTAATAGCTAAGGCTGATTTGTACTTATTCCGTCGTTTGCTATTAATAATCTCACCCGATTTCATAAAACCTATATGCGTCTTATAATCTGTGTCGAACATTCCCCCGTTTATCGCCAGCAAAAGACCTTCCTGCTCGCACCATTGGCGGGTTGTCAGGTTCTCCGAGTCACCGGAGTCTGACACAGAACAAAAAATCAACTCGTACTGCTTCGGATTTACCCGCACCACGGTGATCATGGAATCTTCTTCCGACGAATCACCACTGGCAAACCAGGCGATTTCAAAACCTTTTTCAATAGTTTGCCAATCGCCAGCGGAAGCAAACGAACAGCTAATACACAATAAAAAAAGGAAAATGATGTGGTCTTTGAAGCTGTTTTTTATCACAATAAATTTTTCATTATAAAAAAAACCG
The DNA here is from genome assembly GCA_023138975.1 of Candidatus Zixiibacteriota bacterium. GTDB lineage: Bacteria > Zixibacteria > MSB-5A5 > GN15 > JAAZOE01 > JAGLON01. The sequence continues at coordinate 130,471 of JAGLON010000015.1, read as the reverse complement.
ATGCGCTAACATCGGTTTAATAATTTATTCAACTGTCACCGATTTTGCCAGGTTACGCGGTTGATCCACATTACATTCGCGCAAAACTGCCATATGATAGGCCAGTAACTGTAGCGGAATAACCGCCAGAAGAGGCGTGAAACAATCCTTTGTTTCCGGAATATATATCACATGGTTAACCTTGTCAGCGATTTCAGTATCCCCTTCGGTAGCGATGGCGATGACCCGGCCATTACGCGCCCGAACCTGAGCGATATTAGACATCACTTTATTATAAATAGAATCCTTTGTCGCAATAACCACGACCGGCATTTTTTCATCTATCAGCGCAATCGGCCCGTGCTTCATTTCCGCCGCCGGATACCCCTCGGCATGGATATATGAAATTTCCTTAAGCTTTAACGCCCCTTCAAGCGCCACCGGGAAATTCACTCCCCGCCCAAGATATAAGAAATTAGCATTGCGGTAATACATCTCAGCTATCTTTTTTATTTCATTCTCGGAATCGAGAATTTTCTGAATCTTTGCCGGAATTTCCTCAAGGGCGCTTATCATTTCCATGCCCTTGTTCACCGAAATATTACGCATCCGCCCTAACAGGATTGTTATCAGAGATAATACGACAATTTGAGAGGTAAACGCTTTGGTAGAAGCTACCCCGATTTCCGGACCGGCATGAATATAGACACCGCCATCAGATTCACGAGCGATTGTTGACCCGATGACATTGACGATACCGAGAGCTTTAGCTCCCTTTCGCTGCGCCTCTCGCATCGCCGCCAGAGTATCAGCGGTTTCTCCGGATTGAGATATAACCAGTACCATTGTTCCTTCGTCAATAATCGGCGAACGATACCGAAACTCCGAAGCATACTCGACTTCTACCGGTATTCCCGCGTATTCCTCTATTAAATATTCACCTATCAGACCCGCATGCCAGGATGTCCCGCAGGCGATAATAATTACCCGCTTGATTTTGGATAAATCACTAAGATGATCGGTTAAACCTCTTAGCCGAGCGGTACCTTCCTCAAAATTGAGCCTTCCCCGCATGGCGTTGCGCAAAATATCCGGCTGCTCGTGGATTTCTTTATGCATGAAATAATCATGCCCGGCTTTTTCTATCATATCCAGCGACCATCCGATTTCCTCGGCCTTGCGGGATATTTCTTCATTCTCGACCGTTGAAATATGATAGCTATCCGCAGATACTGTAACGACTTCTTTATCCTCGATATACACAACTTTCTTAGTATAGCTCAAAACGGCAGCGGCATCTGAAGCTATAAAGTTTTCTTCCTCACCCTGTCCGATAAGAAGCGGAGCGCCGCTTCGAGCCGCGATTATTTTATCCGGCGTGCGGGAGTCAACTACGGCAATAGCATATGTGCCTTCAACTTGAGATAAAGCCAATCGCACTGCCTCAGTGATATCACCATTATAATAATGACTGATTAAGTGCGCGAGAATCTCTGTATCGGTTTCGGAAACAATTTCATAACCGTCACTTTCGAGAGCTTTACGGAGGGTACGATAGTTTTCAATTATTCCGTTATGAACAACCGCGATATTGCCGCTGTTGTCAAGCTGGGGATGAGCGTTAAGATTCGACGGTTCACCATGCGTTGCCCAACGGGTATGAGCAATTCCAACATGACTGGTAAAAGTCCGATTCTCAAGTTGTTTCTCAAGAGCCACGACCTTGCCCGCCGACTTTTCATGCATCAACCCTCCCTTTTCTATCAGGGCGATTCCAGCCGAATCATATCCGCGATACTCCAGCCGCCTTAGTCCGTCTATCAATATGGGAGTAGCCTTCCTGTAACCAATATACCCGACGATTCCGCACATAAAAGAGAGCCTTTATTTAAGTATTTTCTGCACCAGAGACACAAATTTACCAGCTAATTGCTGGGAGCGCGCTTCAACGATCAACCTATATATAGGTTCGGTATTTGATTTACGAACTTGAATCCAGCCTTCTTCAAGATCAAAACGAAGGCCGTCGCGCCGGTCAATCTTAATTTTTCCGAATTCGGCAGTAACCCTTTTCTCCACCTGTAATATCTTACGTTCAAATCCCGCCGGAAGTGGAGCTTTCTTCTTTATATTAATATATAAAGGAATGGTTCCGGCTAATTCGGACAATAGCTTTTTCGTCTTCGCCATATAAGCCAATACCAACCCGGCGGCCACTAAGGCATCCCTTCCATAATGAGATTCCGGTAAAATCACCCCGCCGTTGCCTTCTCCACCAATAACCGATTTACGCTTGCGCATCTCCGCAATAACATTAGCCTCGCCAACCGGACTCAAATACACTTTACTGCCGCTCATGCGAGCCACATCGGCCGTAGCCCGTGAAGTTGACATATTGATCGCGACCGTTCCTTTATGACTTAACAGATAATACGCCACCGCCAGAGTCAGCGTTAACTCCTCGCCAATCGGACGACCCTTTTCGTCGACTAACGCCAGCCTGTCCGCATCGGGATCGCAGGCCAATCCGGCATCAGCTTTATGCCGTTTTACCATTCGACCTAATTGAGTCAGATTCTCCGCCACCGGTTCCGGTTTACGGAAGAAATCCCCATCATTTTTGCAATTGAGGCGAACGACCTCAACGCCAATCTTTTCCAGCATGTCCGGCAGAGCTTCAGAACCTGCGCCATTAATGGCATCAACCACAACTTTCAATTTAGCTTTGCGAATTTTTGGGACCGGTATTGATTTCAATTTCAAAACCGATGCGATATGCCTGTCGATAGATTTATCATCTTTCTTTATGGAGCCTATTTTGTCATAGGTCACAAACGGAATCGGTTTGCCCGAGGCGATTTTCTCTAATTGATTATACTGTGCCTTCGTGATGAACTCACCCAGCGAACTGAAAAACTTCAGGGCGTTCCACTCCAAAGGATTGTGACTGGCGGTTATCGCGATTCCTCCCGCCGCCTTATGATGCGTCACCGCCAATTCTACCGTCGGCGTCGGAACGATTCCAACATCGACAACATCACATCCGATCATGGCCAGAGTCGCGCATATCAATTGAGAGTAATATTCTCCCGACGGACGACTGTCGCGCCCGACAACAACTTTTCCCTGTTTCAAAAACCGTCCGAATGCGGCGGCATAATGTACAATATTCTCAGGATGGAGAGATAATCCGACTATCCCCCTTATTCCCGAAGTTGATTTCATTAACGGAGCCTTTTTCAATGTTACCTCCTTGGCTGAATCTCATAACATACGGGAAATCATAAAACTTCTCCAAGTAGAATATTATGATTTTTTCACCCCCGTCATCCTCTTGACATTAAAAATGTATATCTTATACTAATGGTTCAGGATTGTCCAGTCATCGCATCTTGAGGGGAGACCGCGTGGATAAGAAAAAATACTTAGAAATTCTCCATAATCCCGAAGAAAAAATCCAGGATGTTCTCGAAGAAAGTTTTGCCGCTGCCGCGATTCAGGGGCGCGTCTCCGAAACAGCTATGGTTTTGTCCGACCGGAGGTTATACCTTCTCGGCAAAGTCTATATGCTTGATGAAAACGAACTGCCCTATCTCTATTCTACTGACGAGACTATCTTTGTCAAAGATATAATCAATACCAAAATCCATAAAAGCAAACCCAGTTGGGTTCTCATGTTGATTATCGCGTATATCTTTATCGCTTTGATTGTCATGGTTTTCGCCCTCTTCCTGGAATCTAAGTTTTTTATGTGGGTCAGTGGAATGGTAGTCTTAATTGGCGCTATGCACGGACTCTATTACCTGCTCAAGCGTCAGTATTATTTTCATGTGGAATACGCTCGAGGCGGTCGGGGTGGAATCCTCGCCGTCCCGATAAAACCTTACGCCCCCGAGAAAGCAATAGAGTTTGAAAAACAGATTTCCATCGTGCGCGACACCCTCCTCGCCGGCAAAATCAAAACCCGGTAAGATACTAATCTAATAATTGAATAATTGTCTTCTGTAGGGGCCGGGTCTTCCGGCCCGAGAGGGTAGTCACAAATCTATCCCTATCCTCTCGACCATTGCGAAGGACTATAGGACTGTCGCTATCTCAAGATATTAATATGAGATGATTGGGGTGTTCATAATGTTTTAAAGTTTACTGATAATTTCGGGGAGTAAAGGGGAAAATTGCCAACCAATGGTTGGCAATGTCAGGTTCCTATGGGAACCTAACCTACTGACTGGTATCGCGAATTAGATCATATTCTTCTTTTTCACTATTATATCTCCACCGGGGCCGCTTTTCTACAAAGTCTATCTCAATTCCCTGCTCGGCAATTTTCTTTGCATTCTCAAGAGTTGTTTCAATTTCATATGCCTGTCTTTTGGCTTTGCCAAGACTGGTCTCCGGTACCGGACCAACAAGTTTCTCTACAAACTCTCGGTATTCTGGTTTGCTCAAATCAACACCAAACTTAAACCGTAGCTGCTTTTGCTCGTTCGTTAATTTATCAAAAGGAATATCGGTCGTTTCCTTAATTGGAGCCGGTTTCTTTTGCGGTAAGTTTACTATTTCCTTACGATTGGTTGTAACTTGAATCATATTGCCGGTAGAAGCTATGTAGTAACCTCCATAGTACCCAGTTTTTCCGGATTCGATATCAATTCTTAATATAAACAAATTGTTATCTGGTATTATCAGATCGAATTCCACCGAATGAGAATAAAACTTATCATGTTGTACAATCCAATCATAACTGGCAAGTGTATCGGCAGTTCCACTCTGGAACAGGCATATTTTTACATCGCCTATTTCTCCAACCTGACGCTCATACCCTTCCTTTAGTTCATAACTTAATCTGAATGTAACAGGTGCATCCGTAACTAATGGAGTAATAGATTCCACATTCACATTAAAGTGTTGCGGAATGTTGTCATCCATTGTACTCCACACATCAGTTGTAAAGAGACAAATCAAAATGGTCAGCCCCACCATAACTGTTTTTACTGTTTGTCGCATATTTCTTCCTTTCTTTAAAAATTAGTCATAACTCAGTTTATTATGCTCCAAACTATTATTTGAAATATCATCACCCAGTATGTGCTGTAAAGCACGGTTACACCTTCAAGAGATTTTCGCAATAGCTCGGGATGCTTGAGGTGCCAATAAACTTGGTAAGGCACTCTGTGAATCATTGTCATTTACTTCATTTTTAGGATATTTATTTATGATCGGATAAATAAAGTCGCATTCTATCCCCTGTTCCCCAATGTCAAAGCCTTTCTCGTGAGTAGTTCTTATCTTATAAACATGGCTTACTATATCATATAGACAGGAATCTGGAATTGGTCCGATTATTTTTTCTACAATAGCTCTCTCTTTAGAATCACGAATGCAAATTGCAATGTCATACTCTATCTGTAATTGCTCTTTTGTTAGTTCGCCTCGTGATAGTCGATACAGTTCTTTTTGATTAATCACTTTTTTACTTTTTTGTTTGGGAAATGGATTTCCTTTAGTGTCAGCGATATCAATAAGCTCAATAGAATCATCCCTATAAATAATATAGCGAGAGTCCCGACTTGTTATTGTTCCGCACTTTATTCTAAACCGTATCTCAACCACATCTATATCTGGAGGTGTAAAATGCAATGTACCTCCAAAAGTGTGTTTACTGTCATAATTAATTTGATAGAATTCAGAGCTGATCGTGTCCGTTTGATCTCTATATGAAAGTACGGTGATTGCAACTGATCCGGTATCACCTGCACGATGTGAATATTTAGGTTTAAGTTCAAATGAAAAATCTAGAGAAACTGGTGCATTCTTTGCTAATGGTACAACTGGCGTTAATGATAATTCGAAATGTCTTGTTCTTCTCATTTTTGATGCCATACTTGCACTTACAAGTAGCATGCATATAAGTAGTGTCAAACCCCAAACAAATGCTTTTCCAATTTGTCGCATATTTCTTCCTTCCTTTGATAGTTCTCAAGTCCCGAATTATCTAATCCAATACTTGAATCAAGGTTAAATCACTGCTTAGTTGAGATTTATAGCATCACATCCTTATAAGTTATACCGCCCAAGCGACAATTTATTCCAGTCATATCTAAATTATAATAACTTTATGTTTGACTCGAATGTGAGACGTTTGTTGACCCGATACTCACCCTCTCGTTGCGCTTTATAAAACTGCTATATACTATAAAAATTGTCAAGTATTAATCTATTTACTTCTGACAAATTCTGTCAGAGGTATCCACTTTCTTTTGCATTTTTCATTATTTTCTTACTTTATGAGCAACAAACGTCCCATCGCCCACAACATACACTTTCACTACCAACATGAAATAAACCATGAATACACCAGTATTATATCCTTCCGCCGTCATTCCCGAGAGTCCGCGCGCTAGCCGGACGAGTCGGGAATCCAGAGGGGACTATACTATAATTACAAACATCAACCTACAAAGCAGGGCATTCAGGAATCTACAAGACCGGGTGGCCCATCCGCTTGGGCTTGTTGAAAAAGGTTAAAAAGGCTTTGTTGTAACCCGTAATGTGTCCGCTATGCCAATTAATAGCAAGCAGATAGCCACGTCGCTAACGCTCCTCGCTATGACGATGTTAGTTTTTTCAACATGCTCGCTTGCGGTGGACCAAAGGCCGCATGAAGTCTTCCGGCCCGGCGGTATTTCTTATCCCCCTCCTTACCAAGGAGGGGGTTGGGGGTGGTTAGTTTAATTGTATTGACTGAATGGACTAAGGCCGTTGATTGTTTACAACCTGTTACATTTTTGCCACAACCTTACCCCTGATTTCGATAAACTCCTTTTTAGTAGATAAATATATTTTGTAATGGAGAAACCGCTATACCATCAGTAAAAAAGAAAATTGATAGCAACCTAAGTCATTGCCTGACAACAATAGCAAAAAAACTTTAAAAAGTGACGATCCACAAGGTACTCGTCGAAGACGGGTGAAGCCAATTTGCTGTAAATCATTAACAGGGTATATATTACAAGGAATTTTATTTTAGGACACCGGTATTGGATATGATCCTATAATTACGAGCTTGCGCAATCAGGAGTTTATCAATCGATTGATAGACAATTTCTTCCGGCTGCTTTACTCTTATATAAAAGAGTATCCGCTCTTTTTATCAGACTGTCAATCGTGTCTTTTTCGCTAACGAGAGTAGCTCCAATAGAAATTGTCACATATACTTTTTCATTTTCATGCATTATATATGAGTGTTCTACCATTAAGCGAATCCTGTTGCCCAATGACTCCAGCTCCCTGCTGCTTATGTTCCGTATAATACCAATAAACTCTTCACCGCCCCAGCGTCCATAAAGATCAAACGGTCGGGCGTTAGCAATAAAAGTTTTGGCAATAAATCTAAGGACATCATCACCCACAACATGACCATAACTATCATTAATTTTTTTGAAATGATCAATATCTATAAACAAAACACCAAACGGCATATTGAAACGCTTTTTCTCCTCGAATCTGCTCTGGATTTCTTTCTCAAGATAATTTCTGTTTGCCAGTTTAGTCAGATTATCAAGTAGGGCCAGTTTTTCAAGTTCTTTAACTCTCAATTCATTGGCCGCCTGATAGCTGATATCTGTAAATAGCTCTATCCCTCCGATTGTCTCGCCCTTTGAGTCTGTCAGCGTACTGACTCGGATAGAGACCGGTATTCTGTGACCGTCCTTGTGATGCATATACACTTCTGCTTCGCGAGGCCTTCCATCAGCAATCGTTGCGGCCAGAGGACACGCTCCAGTACAAAGACTATTGCCATCACTATCGACATGGGTGAGTATATTATCAGAACATCCATGGCCAACAACCTCATCAGATGTAAATCCGGAAATCTGTTCAGCAGCTTTATTCCAATATGTTATGACCCTCTTCCGATCTACGAAATACAAACCATCATGGAGGTTTTCAATAATTCTTTCAAAAGAAGCTTTTTCCAAACTCATAAGGCTTCCCTCACAATCCTTTTTGATTGCTGTTTATTTCGTCAGATTACTGCACAGCGGTATTAATAAATGGATAGCTTGCCTCACGATACTCCCCTTTGCAGCGGAACGAACTCACACATCGGTAACAGACTCACTATCAATATGCTATTAATTCCGAGTACTCCAATATAATAAACACAAACCAAAAGAAGTGCCAGTGAAAAAACTGTTAGGAAGATTCAGTAGATTAAAGCAAAATGCCATGATGAAAATCTGGTCGGGTGAGAAAACAGGCAACGCCTGAAAAGGGGGTTCATCCCCTCCTAGAATGTGTGAGTCAGTCCGATTGTCGGAAGAATCCCCGCGTCATAAATATATCCTTCACGGGTGTTTATCATCGGATTCTTTTGATTGGTCACGTTACTGACCGCGCCGAAAACTTCAGTTTTACCAAATTTGTAGTTGAAGTGTAAATTCAATAATATATAGGCCGGAAATCTTTCGGAGTTTTCCAGTTTCTGAACCTGCTCATAGAACTCCTCAGAATACATTTCATCAGACTGCAAAATATCAGATCCGTAAACAGGTGTATAGGCAAATCCGGATTTGAAATGAATGTCAGCCCCAACCGATAGTTTATGATGAAGTTGATAATCGCCTCTCACATACGCCGCATGAGGAGAATTCACAGAAAACGGAACAGTAACTGGACCGGATGATTTCTCGGCCTTGGTATATCCATAGTATCCTGATAGCTCAAACCTTCTATCAAAAAGATTTTCTGCGGTAAATGACAGGCTACCTCCCCGAAATAACTGACTGCCCTCCGATTCAACATGAATGAATGTATTCAATGACTTGTCGACCGGGTTGTACTGAGGTACCAGAATCGGAATAGCTCTTACCCGCTTCTGAAAAAGAGTTACTGAAAATCCGTTATAGGAGTATTTTAACGAACTCATGAAAGTACGCATTGGATTTAATTTATTCAAATTGGCGTGAACCAGAACCTGATATGTCTCAAGTATCCGACCAGCAGGATTTTCAGCATACGTTCCTGCTTTTAATTCAAACCTGTTGTTTTCACTCGCCGCAAAGAGAACTGATTGCCGGAAACTGAAAATATATCGCTCTTTTAGACTACCGAAATAATCTATACGTCCACCGGATTGCAGCTCAAAATTCCTCCATGGCACTTTCAACGATAGAAATCCGGAACTGTTAATCTCGTCATCCCATTTATGGTAGTTGTCATATTGCTTATTCAATGCTTTCTGAAAAACATACGGATTATCGCTGGTTGCGTCTGGAGGCATAAAATTCCAGTTTATTTGTTTCATGTTAATCAATCGACGGGAAATATACTGACTGCTCTGCCCTATCGCCAGAGATGCTTTTTCAATCTGAATCTCAGCGTTGGCAACTAAAAAGAACTGCCTTTTATAAGCCTCAAGATCAACCTGAAGCCCACCTCGGCTGTCGGGTACTCCGGAATGAGCCGCATAATCTTCAGATACAATATTCCCTGCTGTCCTCAGTGTAAATTTCACCTTGGGATAGTAGCCTTCTAAGCGAATACTGCCGTAGTTTTCACGGGAATGCTGATATGTTGACACGCCCAGAGGATTATTCTTGCTTGATTCGGTTGCATAAGCCAGATAATCCCTCGAATGAAACTGATCGGTTATGAGATATAGAGAAGAAGACAATTGGTAGCCGGCTGATACGAATATATCCTGAAAATTTGTCGGCGGAATCGTTCGCCTATCAGATTGAATATCCAGATGATGAATTAGCTTATCGAGAATCGACTTTCTCATCGAAGCCAGTACAAACAGACGATCATTTCCAGCCGAGACTAAGCCGGTTGCTTCAATTAATGATAAATTTAATTTTCCTCCTAAATGATCATCAAACTGCTTAGGAGTTTTTATCGCCAAAATCGCTGACCGGGAATACTCCGCCGGGGTTCCATACGGATAGAAATCAATTGTCTCAATTACCGACCCGGGAATAATCGAAAACACGCCATAGTGATTCGGATCCTGACCGATTGAAATATCATTCAGGTAATATTCAGGACTTGTACCAAATACTCTAAGCTTGGAGGAATGCTGAGACCCGGCCCGCGCTACTTCCGGTTGATTAATAGCGCTGATCGGGTTAGTCGGAACTAATGAAGTTTGAGCTGCCCGGGCAATCTGTTCTCGCGTAATAATCCTTTTTGAGCTAACTATCCGGGGTGAGGCTGTTACTTTTACGGTCCCCACATCCACCGCTTTCTTGTTTAGTCTAAAAGCTTGAGGAGATTCACAACTATCTGAGGCTAAAACAAAGTATGCCTTGGTATAGCCGATTGAGCTTAGTGTAATATGAATTGAGTCGGAATTCGTCTGAGTAATGGTAATTGAAAACCGACCGGCCAAATCAGTTGAGGCTCCCCCGACAACAACACTGCTATCTTTTACGATTACCGAGGCGCCTATTATAGGCTCGCCCGACATATCCAAAACGGTTCCGATCAAATTAACCGTTCCCGCAGCAAAAACCGGATTCAGTGCCATAATCAATGTAAAAGCTATGGGCAGTGTTTTAAATACCAGAAAGCGCATACTATAGACTGCTCAAAAGCCATGCCAATCAAAAGCTGACCGCCTGTAAACGCTAAGGCATTAACTGGCTACGAAATAGGAGGATTTCTTACGTGACGTAATTATGCAAAATGGCAGCATATATGCAAAAGTTATCTTATCTAATCTGGTGGGATAAAAAAAGACCCGCTTTCACGGGTCTTTTCTGCCTGCGATTAAAGGCAGTATGGATGGGGAGATTTTGGGTAACATCCCTTTAAAATGATTATTTAAACATCTCCCCCAAACATACATTTATTGTAAGGTATGGAGATTTTCAATTTATTATCTACGGCGCGTTATACTCGCCGCTATCTTCTACCACTTCTCTTTTTTTTCGACCCCGGATAATAAAAGGAATCGGAATCAAGATGAAAAGCACAGCCAGGCTGATACAGAGCCAGGCACCGATAGAGTTAAGTTCCATTCTCATTCCTCCTACTACTTAGACATACATATTGATGTAAAGGTTTATTCATGAGAATGTAAAAATATGTTAAATCTTCATAAATGGAAATTAGCATTCTATATAATTGCATACAACTTTCCAATCTATTTTTCGTATCCTAACTATTGGACAGCCGAACCACCATTTGGTTTCACTAATAAGTGTTAATTTTGCGAAAAAGCAGTGAATGCAATAAAACTTGATACTCTTGGCACTCCGATTTACATTTGGAGTATTGACATTTCGAGATAACTAAACCTTGAGGTTTATTTTATGACACAAGCTCAATCAGGATCATTTGTACCCGTTTCCGGCACCGAACGGGTATCGATTGTTGATATCCTTCGCGGTTTTGCCCTACTAGGGATTTTGGCCATTAATATCGATTTCTTTGCTCTACCCTCGTCTATCATGTTTGCCCCTTCGTTGGCTGGAGGTTTTACTGGACTTGACCTGCTTACCTGGAAAGTCGATAGCATGCTTTTCTTTGAAAAAATGATGGCCATTTTCTCAATGTTATTTGGCGGAGGCCTTATCCTGATGATGGAGCGCGCCGAAAAAGCTGGCCGAAAATTAGGCGGTATCTATTATCGCCGCCTTTTTTGGCTATTGTTGTTCGGCCTCATCCACGCCTATTTTTTCTGGTATGGAGATATTCTCGTTTCCTATGCAATATGCGGTTTGGTCATTTTTCTTTTTCGGAAAAGGGGCGTTAAGACGCTCATTATCCTCGGTATTGTAGTTCTGCTATTGGGAGCCGGAATTCAAGCCGGAGGTGGTTTTGGAATGGGACAGCTTCGTAAATACGCCGCTATATTTGAGGAAAAACAAGAAGCCGGAGAAACCCTCACCACCGGAGAGACAGAGATGCTCGGTCAGTGGAATGAAATGAAGAGCTTTATGAGGCCGGATGAAGAAACAATCGCCAAGGACATCGCTGCCTATCAAGGTTCTCTGGCACAGGTCCACGAAAAGCGGGTGGAGGAAAGCCTTATGATGCACCTTCAGGCGTTGCCGTTCATGATGTTCTGGCGCATACTCGGGTTGATGCTTCTCGGAATGGCATTGATGAAATCAGGGTTCTTCAAAGGTGAAAAATCAAACAAAACCTATATCGCATGGATTATTGCCGGGTATGGTATCGGCCTGCCGGTCGTTTATCTCGGCATGGAGACGATCGCTGCATCCGGATTCGATTTTATAGCGCGTATGAAAGTTGGCGGACATTACAATTATTTCGGTTCGATATTAGTTGCTCTGGCTCATGCCTCAACCATCATCCTGCTTTACAAATCCCGCATCCTGATGGGATTCCTCAAACGTCTCGAAGCAGTTGGCCGCATGGCTCTTTCAAATTATTTTCTGGATACCCTCATCTGCACGACCATTTTCTTTGGCGGACTCGGATTCGGTCTGTTCGGAACTATGAACCGATTTTCACTGGCCGGAATTGTGGTTGTGATTTGGATATTACAGTTGATAGTAAGTCCGATATGGCTCAAGCATTTTCGGTTCGGGCCTTTTGAATGGTGCTGGCGGTCACTAACCTACTGGAACCGTCAACCAATGAAACGCTAAGGGGGATGAACCCCCTTTTCAAGCGTCGCGCGGATGACAAGCAATCAACTTCGTAAATGTAATATCGTATCCCCAATGAGTGTCCTAAAATAAAATTCCTTGTAATGTAATCCATATTAATGGCTTACAACAAATTGGCTTTGGATGCTCACTTTTAGGGGTACCCACCTGTATGCTGATTTTTCCGTTATAGCGTAAATGGATATCTATTTAAAAGGAATATTTCGAAATCAACAGCAAAGTTGTGGGGAAAATGTTATGGCAGGAACCTCACAAGGCCTTTGGTCCACCCGACGGGATCTCCTCCCAACCATGAATGCTTTAGTCCCGCTCAGCTGGGGTTGGGGTACCCCGTTAATTTCGACTTCCTATATAATTCTTATATTTAATCCCAAATATTATTTATAAATCTATCTACCTCCATAAAAAGTTCATATGGGGATAAATTCTCTTTACTTGGCGTAAAAGCAACCTTTTTTTTGGCAGTCTTAGCAAAAGCCAATATGGCTGTTATTAGTTCATGAATATAACAATCATAGGAAATCAACTTAATATCAATATTCCTCCTGGAATCCAAATATAGTTCGACTCTTCGTCCATTCGAATCCCATCCCAAATATTCATCCGTCTCGATATCAATTGTCTCAATCTCGTAATTCAGCTCAGTTAGATTGACAATTAAAGTCATCCAATTTCCATGATCAGCTATATATATGGGATATTCAATCTGGGGATCATTCATCATTTAATATACTCTCCTTCTACCAAAACCTCTTACTTTTAAAATACGATCCTTGCCAAGGTCTATGTGCCTTCATACCAGCATGTTTTCCTACATGATGATAATGCGGGAAGCGCGCGAAGTAATTGCTGTTGAGTAAGTCACCGGTTGGATTTACACGCAAAAAAGGTTTCCCGGAACTTGATCTAAATACAATTTCGCCTCCCATGGGGCGCCCGCGCCATACTACGGATGGACCTAATTTAGTCACACCTGATGCCTTCAAACCATAAGCAGTTGCTAGCGTAGAAGCTGTTTGAAACCAAGTATCTTCCGTCCATAGTGCAGCAGTTGATCCCCAAACACCGTACCCAAATTTAGCCCAACCTTTAGACTTATTATATTGAGCGGCTAAATCATCAACCGCCTCTTCTCCAAATCCAGTACCTGCCCACCATCCAGATTTAATACCTTCTGGTATGAGTGTAGCAACATATGCCATTGCCTGAGCTTCAACATATTTATTTGGATTCAGGTACTGTGTATACTCTCTTTTTTCATTTCCCAGAGTTATAAGCTTATTAAGCTCTCTTAAGAAATCCAATCCGTATGGATCTATGTTATTTATCGGATTATTCCCAGCATAACTATAGTAAAATATCTGGTATCCCATCCATTTATGGTGGGAAAAGTAAATTGACATTGACTGTAAAATCCCATCATGAATGATGGGCTACCCAGCTATTAAGAATTCACAATTTGCAGACAATCTCTTTTTTGTCCGCACTCCCTCAGGCGGGACTATAGCTAATGGGTGCGATACAAATAGACCGTTTTCATATTACCGGATCGCCATGTCCCCCACAAAGCGGGACTATAGTTATAGTCCTTGCGATGACAATCATTTCTCTAGTAACACTATCACCTCATAGCCTCAAATCGGGTGCGGGCTCTTGGGGTCATAATTGACTTCGTGATATGTCGGGTGAATATCATCGCATCAAATGACTTGGACGGAATCAAATGAGCTACTCCTCCCTGCCCCCGGAGTTTCTGCTTCTCATTCAGCCAGTCATGTACCAATCCTGATGTCGGAGCTTTCCGAAAATCAATGGCAAAGGTTTCCGCCCCTACAGCGTTTAAGGCCGCATCCACCATATCATCTTCGGTCGGAGGTAGTTCAATTTCCTCATAGGAATCTTCATAAAAAGAAAACCCGAATGAAACCAGATTATCACCTAATTCAGCCGCAACATAGTGAGCCATCGGAATCATACCTTCTGATACCGGACGATTAGGAATATTCAAATCAAATGCGTCCCGGCTCACATGAAAATTATGTGCCCAGACAATCATCTTTGCATTATCACCGTGTCGGTTGAGATGCCAGAGAATATTATCAGTCGTCCCTCTCTCGCGAACGTCTCCCGCCTCTGTAAAGGTCCCGCGAATGAACGTGGTAAACATTTCGTTGGCTTGCTGAACGGTTACTGTCTGACGATAGGCGAGCATATAATCATCTAGCGAGGTCTTTGTTATATATGACTCTTTACTATTTTCAAACTGCTCGACTATCTCTGAGATATTGAGAGCAAGCACATCCACTTCTGCTGGCGGGAGAGATCGATATCGCTCGATAATCTCAGACCAGAAGCTGGCCCGGAACAACTCCATTCCTATTTGCTTATTTCTCATTGTTGAAGCATAGCGAGAATCAACAACATCCAAATAACCGAGAATATTAACCAGCCCCGGAAATGGATCGACTATATCTATTCCGCAGAATCTAACTTTTTTATCCTCGGTTACGCTATCGTTATGTTTTCGCATCCATTTTAACAATACCAGAACTTCTTCCGTATCCCAAATATACCATGCACCCATACCACTCAGGATATCTTCCGCACTGCCTTCTCCACCGAGTATATATTGGTTTACTTTCTCACCATACGGCAACCCTTCTTCCAGGGCAAAGAGTGTAAATCCCTTTTCGATAACAAGGTATTCTATCAGGCGATGTTTCAGGCGAAACTGCTCATGGGCATCGTGACGGCTCTCACCGAGGCATACGACTTGCGCATCACCAACGATAGCGCCAAATTTAACCAGATCGTCAAACCCGCTACCTGGTTCGGTTGTCTTAAAGACTATGGCATTGTCTTCAGCCCAGTCTATAAAGGCTTTTGCTGACGGACTAACAGATGCCGTCTCTGAACCACAACCGGTAAGAAGTAAAAGACATAATGATGTGATTATAGCCTGTATACGAAATGATTTCATGTGGTGAAACTCCCCGAATAAGATTTACTTAAATCCCTTGCCTCGAATTACTGTACGAAGGGCTCTTCTCGAAGTTGCATAAGTGCATCCTCTATAGTGAACTTTGACTTGAATGGATGTTTTCCTATTGAAGAATGCTGGATATTATGTCGAGTAATTAATATGCTTGTTAATCCTTGAAAAAGTATATTGTTTGTATCAGGAGATTTTGATGGATAGCGTGAATTTCAATAATACTGACTTGCTCTGCTCAGATTTACCGACTCAACCTATTGAAAATTATGGCAAAATACTAATTACAGGAGCCTCGGGATATATCGGCGGGCGATTAATTAGTGAATTGGCCGCGCGTGGATATTCATTAAGACTTATGGTTCGGGGTGATTCCAAAGATTATCGAGATCAATGGCCCGATCATGAAATATTCCAATGTGATGCGCATGATCCGGATAGAGTCAACATAACTTTAAAAGGAATAGATACTGTCTATTATCTCATCCATTCTCTGTCCCTTGGCCGTAAGGAATTCGAAGCCGCTGACATAAAGGCCGCGAGAAACTTCAGAATCGCGGCAGAAAAGAATAATGTTAAGCGGATTATTTATCTGGGAGGAATGGGTGATCAAACAAGTCCTTTATCAGCGCATCTGAAAAACCGATTGGAAGTAGCTAATGAGCTGAGGCAAGGTCCAGTACCCGTTACAATTCTTCGCGCGGCAATTATTATCGGTTCAGGAAGCGCTTCTTATGAAATTATTAAACATCTTGTACAAAAGCTTCCATTTATCCCATGCCCTCATTGGTCAAAAAATAAGTGCCAACCTATTTCTATCCGTGACGCGATAAAATACATGGTGGGAGTTCTTGAGGTCCCGGAAACAGCCGGAAAAGATTTTTGTATTGGCGGTCGGGAAATCTTATCATACGAGGATATGCTAAAAGAGCTTGGATCTGTCCTTGGTATAAAAACATACCTCTTACAAATCCCATTCTCAAATCTATGTTGTTACAGTTATATTGCCAGTCTGGTAACTCCCGTTCCCAGGAGCATCACTGCTTGTCTCATGGAAGGCTTAATAAACAACGTTGTCTGCCAAAGTAAGGAAATATATAAATTCCTTGATTTCACACCTATCTCATTTCGTGAGGCCGTCGTCAGGGCTCTATCTCGGGAAGAACAGGATAGAGTTTATACGCGTTGGTCTGATGCCTACCCGCCTGCACATGAGTTGGCATATAAACTCCATGAACTGCATTCTCATCCGACATATTCAACTGTGTATTCTCTTGAAACCAAACAGCCTGCCCCGTCATTGTTCACTTCTATGTGTAAAATTGGAGGCAAGGAAGGGTGGTTCAATAATACATGGATGTGGAAAGCCAGGGGAATGATAGACCGAATATTTATGGGAGTAGGGTCATCCCGAGGACGAAAAAGATATAGCAGTCTTAGAGTAAATGATGTTATTGATTTTTGGAGAGTCGAGGATATTATTACCAATAAGAGGCTTCTATTACGAGCTGAAATGAAACTACCGGGGCGTGCCTGGCTAGAATTGAAAATCAAACAGGGTGTTAACAAGAATACTATATCTGTAATCCCTTATTATTATACAAATTCTTGGTTCGGAAAACTATACTGGTTCATATTCTTACCTTTTCACCATTTCCTATTCAAGCATCTCCTGGAGGAAATCGATCGACGGTGTAATAAACAACCAGTTGTGTAGGATGGAGCTTCAGCTATTATTGGCTTCCCGTACAATATTGAAGTTGAGATAAGGCTAACACAATACCCCATGCCGGATAATCCGGCATGGGGTAAAAGCGAAAAATATCTCTAAAATACGAAACTATTTTTTCAATTTTTTGACTTCTTCCCATAGGCTGACTTGAGTCGTATCAATTTTTGTGATAATATGACTATAAGATCCATCAGGTTTGGCACCGCCGTTAGCCTGATACAACCGTTCATAGACTTTCATGGTATAATTTGGTTCTACCGGAGTGTCCATAATGCACCATGCTTCGGTGAACTCAGGTTCGTACAGCAAGTGATTGGAATCCAGAGTGTAGAAAACTTTCCAGCCGCATTCACCGTTATCCAAAGCAAAGATATACTTACGCCACACCCGCACCATATCACCGCCGCCGCATCGGGCAACCAAAAAGCGCGTAGAATCGGGAAACATGAAACTGCCGTCTATGGTCGGAGCGGCCTGTAATCCCGCAAAATCTTTCGTTACGCAAACTAAGCGCAGGTTTTCTCCCTCAATTACCCACTTGGTCATCAAAGCCTGCACCTTGTGGATTTTCTTTAAATCAACCATTGACGCATAAACAATCCCCGCTTCGGGAATTTCTAATATGGCGTTGGCCATATTCGTGTACCAGGGAGCAAATCCAAAATAGGCACCATCTTTTTGCGGTAAAGATGAAACTTTATTAGTGAAGCTCATCGGGTCATCTTCCGCCCAACCGTCGGTGGAGTAATCCACAAAGATATTTTTTTCGGCATCATAGGTACCGATGAAAAACTTAATCCTGTCTTTTCCGATAACAACATCAGAGGCGGAAACAGGAATCGCCGCGGCAAATAGAATAATCGCCACACTCAAGAGTATTATTGTTTTATTCATATTTAGCAATATAGAAAAGCTGCTAGATTTTGTAAAGCCGTAAAAGCAGGATTCGATCTATTTTTATAGGTTGTGATTAAAATAGCATCGCTTTCGGTCAAGACAATTCACCTTCACTGCTTGACCTGTTTGGATTCGATTGCTATATTCCGGCCATGCTCTTAGCTATTGATATCGGTAATACCGATACCGTTGTCGGAGTTTTCGACGGAAGTAACCTGCTTAACAGTTTTCGCGTTGCCTCCGCCCAGAACCTGACTATTGACGAGGCCGGTCTTTTTGTCTCTTCATTGTTTCATCACCATATCAAGGCTGAGCTCACCGAAGTGACACAAGTGGCCATCTGCTCGGTGGTTCCTCACCTGACTGATATCTATAAACGGATGAGTAAAAAATATTTCAAGGTCGATCCTCTGATTATATCTTCCAAAATAAAACTTCCATTTGAAATCGAGTATCCCAAACCGGGTGAAATCGGAGCCGACCGATTGGCCAATGCTGCCGCCGGGTTCGCTGAATTCGGAAGCGGTTTGATTGTGGTCGATATGGGAACCGCGACAACATTCGATGTTATTTCTGAAAGCGGCGCCTATATCGGAGGCGTTATTGCACCGGGACCTCAGACGGCCGGAATCAATCTGGCGCAACGGGCTGCCAGGCTTTTTGAAGTCACTATCGAAAAACCCGAGCGGGTTATCGGTAAATCGACAGCACAGGCTCTCAAGTCCGGATTGCATTACGGCACAATAGGTTTGATAGATACCATTGTGGATAACATTTTCCAGGAACTGGGGAAAAATTGTAAAGTTATTGCTACGGGAGGCGCAGCGGAGTCGTATATCGTTGGCTCTAAACATATTAGCGATTATATACCAGATTTGACCCTCAACGGGATAAGAATCATAGCGGACTTTAATAGTCAATGAAGTTATCAACAACCTGTTGATAACTAACAGGGAACCTTTTTTAAAAATTTGCGTTTAACTATAATTATCGCTTGACTTTGACTCGGCGATTTTTTTTATTATCACGCTGTTAGCACTCGCTCGTATTGAGTGCTAATAAGAAAAAAGGAAACTTTTAATTTAGTATATAATAAAATGTCACTTTATAAGGAGGATTGAAAGATGACAGTAAAACCTTTGGCCGACCGCGTACTGGTCAAGCCGATTGAAGCCCTGGAAGTCAAAAAGGGCGGAATCATTATCCCGGATACTGCCAAGGAAAAACCGATGCAGGGTGAGGTAGTAGCTTGTGGTGATGGTCTCAGGACCGAAGATGGAAAGCTCGTCTCCATGACCGTAAAGAAGGGCGACACGATTTTATACGGAAAATATTCCGGAACCGAAATCAATGTCAATAACGAAGACATGCTGATTATGCGTGAATCTGACGTTTTGGCGATTATTGAATAGCATTTTAGGGAGATAATAAGCAAATGGCTAAAATAATAGAATTTGATGTTGCGGCCCGTGATAAACTCCGTGCCGGCATCGACAAACTGGCCAACGCTGTCAAGATTACTCTTGGACCGCGCGGCCGTAATGTCAGTCTTGACAAAAAATTCGGTTCACCGACGATCACCAAAGATGGTGTCTCGGTAGCCAAGGAAATCGAACTCGAAGACGTTTTCGAAAACATGGGCGCTCAGATGGTCAAAGAAGTCGCTTCCAAGACCTCCGATGTCGCCGGTGACGGAACCACCACCGCGACCGTATTAGCTCAGGCTATTTATCACGAAGGCGTCAAGCACGTCACTGCCGGCGCCAATGCTATGGCCGTCAAGCGCGGTATCGACAAGGCCGTTACTATGGCTGTCGCAGAAATCAAGAAGCAGTCCAAGCCGGTTTCCGGTAAGGAAGAAATCTCACAGGTCGGCGCAATTTCCGCCAACAACGACCAGTTTATCGGCGATAAGATTGCCGAAGCGATGGAAAAAGTCGGTAAAGACGGCGTTATCACCATCGAAGAGTCAAAGACCGCCGAAACTTACATGGACGTCGTCGAAGGTATGCAGTTTGACCGCGGTTACCTCTCACCTTACTTTGTAACCGATCCGGATTCCATGGAAGCCGTACTCGAAGATTGCCTCATCCTCATCCACGACAAGAAAATCTCATCGATGAAAGACCTCCTTCCGGTTCTGGAAAAGGTCGCTCAGATGGGCAAACCGCTGATGATTATCTCCGAAGACGTTGAAGGCGAAGCTCTTGCTACGCTGGTCGTCAACAAATTGCGCAACACCATCAAAGTCTGTGCCGTCAAGGCTCCGGGCTTCGGTGACCGCCGCAAATCTATGCTCGAAGATATCGCCATCCTGACCGGTGGCAGGGTCATCTCCGAAGAAATCGGTTTCAAGCTCGAAAACGCCGTTGTTGAAGACCTTGGCACCGCCAAGAAAATCACCATCGACAAAGACAACACGACTATCGTCGAAGGCTCCGGCAAGACTGACGATATCAAGGCTCGTATCGATTCTATCCGCAAACAGATTGATGATACCTCCTCTGATTATGATCGTGAAAAACTTCAGGAACGCCTCGCTAAGTTAGCCGGTGGTGTGGCCGTCATTAATGTTGGCGCCGCGACTGAAACCGAAATGAAAGAAAAGAAAGCCCGCGTGGAAGATGCTCTTAATGCAACTCGCGCTGCGGTTGAAGAAGGTATCGTTCCGGGCGGCGGCGTAGTTATGCTGCGTGCCATTAAAGCTGTCAAGGATGAACTCGACGGTGACGAAAAGATCGGCGCCCTCATCATCAAGAAGGCGCTCGAATCTCCGATTCGTCAGATTGCTCTGAATGCCGGTGTCGAAGCCTCAATCGTTGTTGCCAAGGTCCGTGATAAAAAAGGCGCCTTTGGTTATAACGCTCAGACTGACACATATGAAGACCTGGTCAAAGCCGGTGTCATCGACCCGGCCAAGGTTGCCCGCATTGCATTGGAAAATGCTGGATCAATCTCCGGATTACTTCTCACTACCGATTGTATCGTAGCCGACAAGCCTGAAGAAGGCAAAAGCGGCGGTGGCATGCCCGACATGGGCGGCATGGGCGGCGGCATGGGCGGTATGTACTAAACCGACCCATTCTGTTCGCACAGACAGCCAAGACAGACATCAAGAAAGGGATGGTGATACATATCACCGTCCCTTTTTCTTTAAAATAAGTGGGAGAATAAATGGATATACTTGATTCAGTAAAAAAGGCAGGGAAGCTCGCATTTGATTTTGTGGTTGGTGTACGTCCCCGTGCGCCAACGAATACTTGTATAGAATAGCTGGCAGACGAGGACGTCCGCCAGCCACGGAAATAATAGTATATGCTTTCTCGCGATAGCCAAAAACGGGGTGAAGCCCCCGCGGGACGACATAGTCGTCCCCTACGGTCACAGCCATTAAAAAGTTCTGAAAATGTAAATATGTGATTTACATCATAATAGGCTCTTCTATTTTGTAACATGGCATTACCACGGCGAAAACGATTAAGGTTACGAGGTTATGATTATTCTCGTGATGGCGCATATTTCATAACTCTTTGCACACACAAAAGAGTTTCGTTGTTTGGAAGTGTTAAAAATGAAAAAGTAGAATTAAATAAGAATGGAATTATTATCAGAAAATGCTGGATTGAAATGCAATCTCTTTATCCGTCAATTCAATTGGATGAATTTATCATAATGCCCGACCATTTCCATGCAATCTATTTCTTGGTAGGGGCCGGGTTACCCGGCCCGGAAGATTCATAGGCAAACTCAACAGTAAGCTCAGTCATCGCCCATTTCAAATATCTGACAACAAGGAAAACAAATAGTTTTCACATTGTGCCTGGCGTAAAGAGATGGCAAAGGAGTTTCTATGAGAGAGTCATTCGCTATGAAGACGAGCTTCTGAAAGCACGAGAATACATCCAGCACAATCCATTGAAATGGTCGATGGACAAATATTACACTAGCCTTTGACAATTAAGACTCAATAATTTATATTATTCTCAAGTTACCCTTGGGAGGGCATTGTGCGAAGATTATTTTTTCTCATAATCATATTACTAATTGCGCTTATCTGTTCAGTCTCGGCATATGCCAAGTATCCGCCTCCGGAGGAATTGCTGTATAGCGATGATCCGGTGCTGTTGAAACAGAACGTGCCGGATTTCCCCAAATTCCTTGATTCCGGAGATCTGCCTGTCACTGTAACGATTCAGGCTTACATCTCCAAAAAGGGAAAAGTCAAAGCCGCCCGAGTTGTGAACGGTCCATTGAATAATCCAAAGCTCGAAAAACTGTGCATAAAATCAACCAAGAAGATAAAATTTTATCCGGCGAGAATTTTTAATCTAAAGGTGCCGGTTTGGTCTGAATACACATTAACATTCAATGCTGATAGCACACTAAGTTCAAGTGAATTCACAACTAAAGCTAATTATATTTTCCAGGATATCTTGGACGATGGAAGACCGATGCCGTATATACCGCATTATCCCGGTAGTATGCCGGTTCTTAAAAATAGGTTCAACAAGGGATTCAAACCGGTATATCCGGAAAAAGCTTGCAGAGATAGTATTAGCGGTAAAGTTGAACTACAGGTTTTTGTTGATCCCAAAGGAAAGGTGATTGCATTTAGAGACGTTCAATGCGACAATCCGGGATATGGTTTTGAAGAAGCAACCACAAAGGCAGCTTTTAAGAGTAAGTATAAACCTGCTCAAAACCGTATAGAATCGGTAGCCACCTGGATATCTTACACTGTTAGTTTCAGCAGTGGCTGTACTGTACAAGTTAACCCAATAAAACAAGAGAATACTAATACTGAGTTTGACACTCCACCTGAATTTATCACAGAAGTATGTCCTAAGTACCCTGTTGCTGCCCGGAACAAAATAGCTGAAGGGTACGTAATTATCCTGTCTTATATAGATGAGTATGGCAAAGTAACGAAAGCACATGCTATCAATTGTTCAAACCCTGGGTTTGGATTCGAACAGGCGACTGTCAATGCGGCCTATAAGTATACTTTTTTTGCTGCAAAAAATAATGGTGCTCCAATCGGTTGTTGGATATGCTATATGGTCAATTATGGATTGGTATCCTCGTTCTGAACTCTTGATTTGAGTTCTTTCCTTGGGAGTGAACATGCGAACAATAATATCAATAATCATTATCGGGCTACTCATCGGGTGTGCTTCGAAAGACACGCAGTCACTACAACATAGAGACAGTTCTTTAACCTATGGTGATACCTTTGATTGTGAAGAAATCAGAAAAAATATTTCGCCAGACATAATCCCTCCTCAGCCCTCACTAAATGAATTCCTCACTGTTACACCACAACCGAAAATAATTTTCGAAGGCGTTCCGGAGTATCCTAAAGACGCACTTAAGAATAATGTTACTGCTGAAGTAATTGTTGCATTGTATGTTGACGAACACGGGTGTGTACTTGTTGCTAAAGTCCCAAAGTGTACTAACCCTGGATACGGTTTTGAGGATGCTGCTATTAATGCTGCTTATCAGAGTAAATTTAGCCCGGCAATGTCTGATGACAAACCGGTCGGTACATGGATTAAATATGAGATGGCTTTTACATTGAATAATTAGTTCAAGAGTGTGTAATTTTCGTGCCTGTCAGGCTATAGTCCTGCCATGCGGGATGTCCGCATCTGTAGAGAAAATGTGAGCATCAGGTGCATGTATTAACTCTCAGTCAATGTCTCCCGCGGGACGACATAGTCGTCCCCTACGGTCACAGATATTATTGACTATCGAAAACAAGAATAATGTGATAGCCATATTACGGATTTCTATTACTTTTCAACATGACCTTTCCTAAGCGAAAAAACATTAGACTCAAGGGTTATGACTATTCTCAAGATGGCGCATATTTCATAACTCTTTGTACTCACAAAAGAATTCCGTTGTTTGGAAAAATTAGAAATGAAAAAGTAGAACTAAATAAAAACGGAATGATTGTAAGAGATAGCTGGCTTGAAATGCAATCTTTTTATCCATCAATTCAATTAGATGAATTCGTCATTATGCCCAATCATTTCCATGCTGTTCTTTTCTTGGTAGGGGTCGACTCTGTCGACCCGGAAGACACAACCTCAAAACCAAACATCGGTTCCATCATCGCCCATTTCAAGAACCTTTGCACAAGACGCATTAATAGAATTCATAACACTGTCGGAGTCAAACGCTGGCAGAGAAACTACTACGAGCATGTCATTCGCAATGAAGATGAGCTTTTGAAAGTCCGAGAATATATCCAGAATAATCCGTTGAAATGGCAATTGGATAAATATTTCAGCTAACTACTTAATCCCGACTAACTTTCGGCGCATCAGAGGTAACTTCGGTATCGTCAGATTCTCCCGCAATCTGAGCATCTTGCCGGGCTTCTTTCCGGGATTGATACAGTATCAAAAGTATCGTCGTGATGATGCCGCACGATACGGCCATATCGGCGACGTTGAAAATCGGCCAGCGCTGCATCTCGTATCCGGCGAGGGAGATATCAGGAAACTCGCAATCAATAAAATCAACCACTTCGCCAAAACGAACACGGTCGATAATATTACCAACTGCACCACCCGAAACAAACGTCAACGGAATAGCGATAAATCCCACCCGGCGATTTTGATAAATATACACACACAGGACAATAAAAATAATAATCGATATGATTAGATAGGCATTTGACGAACCCAGCCGCATCCCAAACGCGCCTCCGGGATTATAGGCCAGCGTCCAGCGCAAATACGAGCCAACAACATCAACCGGCAGACCCAATTGCAAATTGGCCAGCGCCAGATACTTTGTCCACTGATCGGCGACAACAACAATGACAAAAATAATGATCAGTTTTACGAGCGGATTCTTTGTCAACGTTTTCTGTGTTCCTTCTGTTTCTTTAGTTCTTCCGCCTCTTTGCAGGAAATGCAAAATCGGGCATGAGGAACCGCATCAAGACGTGCCCTGGGGATATTCTTGCCGCATTCATGGCAATGACCGTAGGTGCCGTCTTTTATACGCCTTAGGGCTTCGTCGAGATGATAAATTAACCGCCCTGATTTTGACGCGAGGAGGAATTTTTTCTCCCGTTCCTGAGCATCGGTGCCAAGATCAGCCATATGGTACGAGTACGATGACAAATCCCCGGTAGCGTCTTTGATAGTCTCCTTGGAGGCATCCCGAAGCCCCTGGATGTCCTCTACCAAACGCGATCGCTTTTCTGTAAGAAGTTTTTCATACTTCCCCATGTCAGTCTTTTTCAAAGCGCACCTCCTGACATTATTTATTTAACTCTTTCAATTCCTATCAGAGTCTTCTCACCGTTAACCTTTAGCTCTTCAACCGTACCGTCAGCCAACAAGGTTTCAGCTTCGCCGTTACCGTCCAGAGTTTGAGGAGTAAACGGCTCCGCCAGAGTTTCTGAACTGATGTACTCACCAAAAGTGTTTACGGCATCCGCGACCGGATTATCTGCAAACATTTTAATTATTATCCGGTCGGTCACTTCGAAATCTGACGATTTCCGCTTATTCTGGATCTTATTTACCAGTTCCCGGGCAAATCCTTCCTTGATAAGCTCATCGCTCAAAGTAGTATCCAGTACTACTGTAAACGGTCCGTCGGCCTCAACGGCGAATCCATCTTGCTCACTACGGATGATTTCAATTTCTTCAGTCGTAAGTTCTACGATATTACCGTCAAAATCTATTTTAATTTTTTCGGTTTGACTAAATTTTTCTACCTCTTCAGACGCCAGAGAAGTTATTATCGAAGCCGCCTGTTTGACGCCTTTACCGAATTTCGGCCCCAGTTTGGCAAAATTCGGCTTGGCCGAGAAGCTGATATAACGGCTGGCATCTTTAGCAAACTCAAGGTTTTTAATGTTCAGCTCCTGGAGGATAATCTCACTGACATTTTCTGATGGAGTTACCCCATTATCGGCGCTAACGATTATTCTCGGCAGAGGCTGACGAACTTTAAGATTTTTGCGTTTTCTAGCTGCCAGAGCCAGCGAAACAACCTTTTTCACAAAGGCCATTTCATTTTCAAGCGTTTCATCGATTACAGAATCATCACCAACCGGATAATTAGTCAGATGCACCGACTCGGTATCAGATTCGGTCTTTACGCCAGCCAGTTGACTGTAAATATAATCAGAGAAAAATGGTGCGACCGGAGCCATAAGACCGCAGACTCCTTTTAGGATATCATAGAGCAGTGAGTAAACGGTGAATTTATCCGGATCGTCTCCTGAGCCATAAAAACGGGAGCGATTGAGGCGGATATACCAGTTAGACAGATCGTCAATCACAAACTCCTGAATCAGACGAGTGGCCCGGGTTACGTTGTAATTATCAAACGCTTCGGTGACCTGTTTTGCAACCGTATTGTATTTTGACCAAACCCAACGGTCGATAAGCTTTTCATCTCCTTTGCGTTGACGCAGGTAATCGCCAACCGGGATATTCTCCTTGGCAGCATTATCGGCGACATCATCAATATTGGCATATAAGGCCCAGAAGGCATAGCAGTTCTTGAGCGTATCAAAGAATTTTCTCCGGGTAATAGAAACACCGTCAGCATCAAATTTCAATGAAATCCACGGATGCGAAGTCGAAATCATATACCAGCGTACAGAGTCAGCGCCGAATTTATCTACCATCTCAAACGGACTAACGACATTGCCGACATGTTTCGACATTTTCTTTCCGTCTTTATCAACGATAAACTCGATAACAATGCAGTTTTCGAAGCATGGTTTGTCGTAAAATATCGTCGAAATCGCCAGCAAGGAATAAAACCATCCCCGGGTCTGATCGACCGCTTCGGAAATAAAGGCGGCGGGATACAGCTCGGTGTCAAACTTTTCTTTGTTCTCAAAGGGGTAATGCCATTGCGCAAACGGCATCGCGCCGGAATCAAACCA
Source organism: Candidatus Zixiibacteriota bacterium (assembly GCA_023138975.1). Taxonomy (GTDB): domain Bacteria; phylum Zixibacteria; class MSB-5A5; order GN15; family JAAZOE01; genus JAGLON01. The sequence continues at coordinate 103,295 of JAGLON010000015.1, read as the reverse complement.
AACGTCGATAACTTCCGGAACCCGCTCCATCTTACCTGAACAGGAAGGGCATTTCAGCTTGATGTCGTCGATATACGGTTTATGCAAATCCATTTCGTCGGGAACATTATCACCGAGTTCTTTTAGTTGCGCCACCGAACCGATAGCTTTTTTCTCACCGCACTCACCGCAAATCCAAATCGGGAGCGGGGTGCCCCAGAACCGTTCGCGGGAAAGCGACCAGTCGATATTGTTTTCCAGCCATTCACCAAAACGACCCGAACCGATTTCCGGAGGATACCAGTTAATCTTCTTGTTGTTCTCAAGCATTTTATCTTTGAACTGAGTCGTCTTGATATACCACGACTTGCGAGCGATATAGATTAACGGTGAATCGCATCTCCAGCAAAACGGGTAGCTGTGAGTGTACTTTTCAGATTTATATAAAAGTCCCCGTTTTTTGAGGTCTTTGATAATCTCAGGATCGGCATCTTTGATATATTTTCCGGCCAACCATCCGGTGTCTTCTTTGAAATGGCCGTTTTCATGAATTGCCTGCAAGAGCGGAAGGCCGTTTTGCTTGCCGATGGCATAGTCGTCAGCTCCAAATCCGGGAGCAATATGCACGATTCCGGTACCGTCTTCCATCGTTACAAAGTCGGCATTAAGCGCATAAAACGCCTTATCCGTTTCAGACGCAAAGGTATCGAATAGCGACTGATATTTTTTGCCGGCAAAATCTGAGCCTTTATACTTCTCCAACACTTCATACTCTTCGCCGAGTACTTTTTCACACAAAGCCGCAGCCATCACCAGTTCTTCGTCCTGATGCTTTACGCGGACATACGTCTCGTCGGGGTGGAAACAAATCGCGGCGTTTGAGGGTAGCGTCCAGGGAGTAGTCGTCCATACCAAATAGGAATAGTCACCATCTAAGGATTTCATCTTGACATAAACAGAGGGATCGGAGACGTCACTATATGCCTGAGATACTTCGTGAGACGACAATCCGGTCTCACAACGAGGACAAAATGGTATCGTTTTATGTCCTTCGTAAATAAGATCGCGATTGAAGAAGTTCTCCAGAATATGCCAGACTGATTCTATATAGTAGTTTTCAAGAGTAATATAGGCTTTATCCAGATCTAACCAGTAGCCGATCCGGCGAGTGATTTGGTCCCACTCTTTTTTATAGGTAAAAACAGACTCTTTGCACCGTTTATTAAACTCGGCTACACCGTATTCTTTAATATCCTGCTTGTTTTTCAGTTTAAGCCGTTTCTCAACCTCGACCTCAACCGGTAAACCGTGTGTATCCCAGCCGCCTTTACGATCTACCTTGAAGCCCTGCATTGTTTTATAGCGACACATAAGGTCTTTTATTGTACGGCTAATAACATGATGGATACCGGGCTTGCCATTGGCCGTCGGAGGTCCCTCAAAGAATATAAACGGTTTTTTGCCTTCGGCCCGCTCAATCGATTTCTCAAATATGCGGTTTTTCTCCCAGTTTTCCAGAACTTTTTCTTCAGCGACGGTCCAGGAGAATCCATCTTTTAGTTGATCAAATTTCATAGTCAAAACCTTTCAATATAGCCTCATAATTTATCCCTTTTCGGGCAGTAAGTAAAGACTTATTTACACCGGTAGCTGGGTGAATATTTTTCAGTATTTTCAGGCCTGATTGGCTGAAAATTATTTCCCAAGAAAACGGAGAGTTCTTTCGTATTGTATTATAGGCTAGGTAATCTATAAAAAAATATCATCTTGCAAATCAACTTTGAGCTACACACAGGGCTGGTCTGGCAGTGTCGCCCTGATATCGGCAAGAAACTTGTCAGAGGTGGCGGCGACTATTTTGATAAGGCCGATAAGCCATTTTTCCGCAGGAGGTAAAAAAGCCCTGAGATGAGGGGGCTCGCGGGGAAGTGCGGACGAGGTGTCTGTTGAGCCAGTTTGTCGGAATCAGGTTTTACAATCTTAACAGACCAGGTCCTGATACAAAAAGGGCGGACTCTCACTCCCGCCCTTTTCTTATTTTTATCAAGTTTTATCTTTTCCGATGAGATATGGTTGCGGCCGCTTGTGCTTTCGGCATTATATGTACTTGATGGATATTAACATGCGGCGGACGAGTAACACAAAACAAAACCGTCTCAGCAATGTCCTCACCAGCCAGTGGAGTCAGCCCGGTATATACCGTTTTGGCTTTTTCCTCATCGCCATGAAAACGGACAGTTGAGAACTCGGTGTCAACCATCCCCGGATCGACGGTACTGACTCGAATCGGTGTATCCACTAAATCAATCTGCATTCCCTGTGTAATAGCATCAACAGCATGTTTGGTGGCGCAATAAACGTTTCCACCGGGATATAATTGATGACCTGCCACCGAACCGATGTTGACGACATGGCCTGATTTACGTTTGACCATTCCAGGTAGGATCGCGCGGGATACATATAATAGCCCCTTAACATTGGTGTCGATCATCTCTTCCCAATCGTTCAGGTCAGCCTCGTGGAGCTTGGCCAGTCCCCGGCTCAGGCCGGCGTTGTTAATTAGAATATCTATCGCTCGCCACTCGGCAGGTAACGACTCGACCGCTTTGGCGACATCAGGTTGATTTCTAACATCGAGCGCAAAACAAAAACTTGCTGTACCGAATTCCTTTTTCAGTTCTTTAGATAAGGCGTTAATTTTATCTATTCTGCGGGCGCAGAGGATTAGTTTGGCTCCTTCGCGAGCCATAACTTTGGCGCAGGCTTCACCGATTCCTGACGAGGCCCCGGTTATAAAAACGATTTTATCTTTCAGCATAGATCTAATTCCTTTTTAAGAAACCAATTGAGTAATTGATAATCTATGCTGGGTTATGCATTAAGTCAATCCAATTTAATCAAATGTCATTGCTGTGAGCCCGCAAGACGAGTGTGGCAATCTGCCTTGTCAGGAAGGGTTTACATTTTCGGCTGGTTGAAACATCAATGCAATAACGAACCATCACCAAACAAGGAGATTCCGATGACGACTCCCAAGTTTTTGTCGCTACCATCGAAATTGAGAAATCTCTGATGTCCGAAATAAAGAGTAAAGCCGCTGGCTTTGACCGTCGAATACTTACTCATACTCGTATATGTTAACCCAATATACGGAGAATATAAAATCCCACGGTCTCCTGTCTTGTGACGATAAAAGAGATAATCCGAATCGACCCCCAGGGTGAGCATCATATCCTCGGACAGATCTATATGATGGCTTGAATACGGTAGGAAAAACAAATAACGGGCATCTGATGTAAAGGCATCTCCATGGCCGCCTAAAACAAGCTCATTGGCTGCTGCGGTCAACCCTAGAGATACGAATTGCATAATACCTTTAAAACTATAACGAGCTCCTTCCTCATTGTATTGCACGATCGATACCATAGAGAACACCGGTGAGAGAAATTTCCGGTTCTTGTTAAATTTATAGGAGCATATGCTGAACGTAGCAGTAAAGTCAGAGTCTCCATCTTTAAATACTGATGCTCTCAAATCAGCTACTTGCGCCAATTCTGATTCGTCTGAGCCCAATGAGTCACCGACAAAGAATATTTGTGAAATGGATATTGCAAACAGAATGAAGATAGTAAAGCGCATTTCAAAGCTCCCTCCGAAATAGGTGCCCCATCCCGAATCATTCTTGTGATTCGGGTGGACTAAAGCCTCATGAGGTTCTCCGCCGAGCTTCTTTGGAGAGATTCAAGAATTTTGTATTGCCTATTTTTCCAACGTCTCGGTATTACCCTAGCTGATCTCTATTTAATTTCACCCACGGTGTACTCAAAATTCAAAATTCACCCTATAGGATATCCAGCAACCGGCCGGAACACCATCTTTTTTAGCCGGTTTATATCTGCATCTATTAGCCGCATTGATAGCCGCCTGTTCGAATCCAAAACCAGGGTTTGAACATTTAATAGCATGTGCATTCGATACCTTACCCAAGTAATTGACATACGCCTTGATAATAACATAGCCCGTCTTTCTAATATGTTGCGCTTTAACTGGATAAACGGGTGCCACATCTCTGTATATTTCCGGTTGAGAATCAAAAGGACAGTTATCATAACGTGGGGCAACGAATGGTCTTTGCCTATCTTTGAATATTACTTTAGTGGGTACCCAACACGCTACTGGTTTTCCGTTATATCGGGCTGGTTTATGTAAGCTCTTGAAAGCTGCCTGTGTGACAGCATCTTCAAACCCATTTCCGGGATTGTCACATTTCATGTTATCTATAGCTCGAATTTTTCCTTTGTGATCAACAAAGATATCCAGAATTACTTCTCCGTTAATATTATTGCGATAAGCATCTTCCGGATAGACAAGAGAGAATGGTTTTTTTAATACCGGCATTGCATCGGGAAGCACAGATTGAGACCGTTCACCTATCTTTGTGGTATCTTGATTAATGATTGCTGATATCGTTGTAAAATCACCAGCGCTTATTGTTTTATCACTGTTAAAAGTCAATCTGTATTCAGACCATACCGGTACCGGTTCGAATAATAATCTCGCCGGATAAAATTTTATCTTCTTGGTTGATTTTATACACAGTTTTTCGAGCTTTGGCTTATTTAGCGGACCGTTCACAACTCGGGCGGCTTTGACTTTTCCCTTTTTGGAGATGTAAGTCTGAATCGTCACAGAAACTGGTAGATCTCCTGAATCAAGGAATTTTGGGAAATCCGGCACACACGGTTTTAACAGCACCGGATCATCGCTGTACGGCAATTCCTCCGGGGGCGGATACTTGGCATATGCTGCTGTTGAACAGATAAGCGTAATTAGTAATATGATTATGATAAAAGATAATCTTCGCATAACTCCCTCCCAAGGGTAACTTGAATACAATATAGGTTTTTGCATTTTAATTGTCAAATGTAGTAGGACTGTTATCAATCGACCATTTCAATGGATTGTGCTGGATGTATTCTCGTGCTTTCAGAAGTTCCTCTTCATTGCGGATTACTCTCTCATAGAAACTCCTTTGCCATCTCTTTACGCCGGGCACATTGTGAAAACTATTTATTTTCCTTGTTGTTAGATATTTGAAATGGGCGATGACTGAGCTTACTGTTGAGTTTGCCTTTGAATCTTCCGGGCCGGGAGACCCGGCCCCTACAAGAAATAGGATTGCATGGAAATGATTGGGCATTAAGACGAATTCATCAAATTGAATTGACGGATAAAGAGATTTAATTTCAAACCAGCTATTTCGTACAATTATTCCGTTTTTATTTAATTCTACTTTTTCATTTCTAACTTTTCCAAACAACGAAATACTTGTGTGTGTGCAAAGAGTAATAAAATAGGCTCCCTCACGAGAATAATCATATCCCTGAAGTCTGATTCTCTTTCTTTGAGGAAATCTCATTCTTCAAAATAGACAGAGATTAGTCATGAGTAATTCACATATTTACATTTTTAGACTTAATTATAAAGGCTGTGGCTGTAGGGGCTGGACCAAAGGCCTCATGAGGTTCTCCCAGCCCGCAAAGGGATTTGACTTAATAATCCATGGGAACAGGTAATACTTGGCAATAGTGGCATAGTATTACAAAAAAAGGCTCCTATTAGGGAGCCTTTTCAGAAATATATTTACTTGGTCTTACTTCTTTTCAGTCTTCTCGGTCTTTGACGGTATTACATGAATACCCGTGCCTTTCATTTTCTCATAGTCAAATTTTTCCTTGGCGCGGAATTCTTCAGGAACATTTTCATGGCAGACAAGGCAATCCTTTGCTTCTGGCATTATAAGACCAGCGGCAACTGCTTTTTCACGATCCTGCATAATGCTCTTTTTCTTATAATCAGCTCCGGCACCGTGACAGGCTTCGCACTGAACACCTTCCAAGAAAACACCCTTGGCGGTGGTTCCGGTAGAGTGACATTTAACACAGTCTTCTTTCTTTTTCTGTTCGTCAGAAAGCATATCCCATGCCTTGGCATGTTTGGTCTCTAACCAGGAAGCATGGATACCACTCTTTTTATGGCAAATTTTACATTTTTTGGCACCAACAAATGCATGCTTAGCCTTAACATCATCCCCGGATTTGGTCTTAACTTCGTCCCCTGATATGGCCACGTTAGCAAACATAAAAACGGCAGCCAATAGCATTGTTAGGAAGGATAGTTTTTTCAACATCACAAAAGCCCTCAAACTGGTTATTTGTTTTATTTCCTGTTTGATTATACAATAAAAAAGGAATTATGGCAATTTTTTTTGAAGAATAATGGGGTATAATACTCTACTAAAGTGAAGAGCTTTTATCTTCGCCTGAACAAACAGTTAAACTGAGGCTCCAAACCGTTTCAGGAGTTGTCACAATGCTACTTGAGGATATCATCCCAATAGGCGAAATGGACTTTTAGAGCGGAATCAGGAGGATTTTTTAGTGCGGGTTGAAAAATCAATCCATCTGAGTTCATTAATGCGGTTAGGCAAGCCGAGGATTTTGTATGCGAGAACGATACTTCCGGGACCTCACTGTTCTTTTCAACCTTACCGGGCCATATCAGATAACGTCCTGATTTTCTGACATTGGCTGGCTCTAAAGTAGCAGGATTGGTTTGGATATTATAATCTTCTCGCCCGATCAACTTCCTTAACGCCGGTATAACAAATATAGCACAGGTCACGGCAATAGATAGAGGATTACCGGGCAGGCCAAATAGGAGCTGTCTTCCCCTTCGGGCAAAATAGACCGGTTTGCCGGGCTTTATTTTAATCTTATGAAAAACCGTTTCCCACCCGTGAGCTTCCGCTGTCTTGACTACAAAATCTCTCTCCCCGGCTGATACACCCCCGCTAGTAATGATAACATCTTCATTCCCCTTAAATAGTTCTTCAAGAGCTTGGGTGGAATCGCTTACTTGTGTAGAGGTATTTGTTTCCCGTGATAAATGCCGTAAGAAGGCCATTAACGTGTAGAGGTTTGAATTATACAACTGACCAAACCCAAGTTTTTTACCGGGTGAAACTATCTCATTACCGGTGGTAGCAATCCTGAGAGTCGGCTTCTGGAAGACATGTACTTTTGGCAAGCCAATACCGGCAAGAATTCCTATATCCAGTTTAGAGAATCGATGTCCGGCCATAAACAGTTTCCGGCCTTTTTGTATATCTTCCCCGGGAAACCTGACGTTGGCATTCAATTTTACCGGTCTGAAAAAAGTAACGGAAACATCATCATATTTAGTATCCTCAAATTTAACGACCGAATCATATCCATCCGGCACCGGTGCACCCGTCATAATTTTGGCAGGTGTTTGTTCTTGAAATATATTTCCGGGGCTATCACCGGCAAAGACAGTATGAGTATATGAGAATGTAACCGGATTAGTTTTTGAGCAATTGCTAAACCAATCAGACTTAACCGCAAAACCATCCATCGCAGAGTTTTTATAATTAACTACATCTACAGCCGAGATTATTTCGCGCGACGCGACATATCCAGCGGCATCCTCAATTGACACCTCGGTTTCTATCGGAGAGGGAACAGTTTCGATGATCGCGTTTATTGCTTCTTTATACGTTATCATTTTCGGCTAACTCCTGTTGACAATCTTTTACCTTTCCGGCAATCAGACGAATCGGATGTTCCAATATAGGAATAACGAATTCGAGTATTTCTCTTACAGCCTTGGGCGACCCCGGCAAATTGATAATATAAGAATTACCGGCGACTCCAGATAATGCTCTCGAGAAAACCGCGTAGCGTGACTTACTTTCGCTATACCGCCGAATAGCCTCATCTAATCCCGGAGTCGGGCGGTCAAGTATCCCAACTGTAACGTCAGGGGTTACATCGCTTGGCGCACACCCTGTTCCTCCTGATGTAAATATCAGATGGTACTTTTCCTTTACAAGATTTCGAAGGGTCGTCTCAATGATGACTCGATCATCCGGGAGAATTTTTTCGGTTACTATAGAATATAAATCGCGCGGAAGCAGTTCACGAAAGACCGGCAAACATTTATCTTCTCTTTCTCCACGAGATGCCCGGTCAGATAAAATCACGACCGCGACCCGGTAGATGCTGCTATTGCCACTCAATGGTGTCTCCAGTCTTAAAATCTCCCCCGTTTATAACTCTGGCAAAAATTCCCTCCCTCGGCATGATGCAATCACCGACTATTTTTCTGATTTCGCAGCCATGATGACATTCCTTGCCAATCTGAGTAATCTCAAGTTCAATCGCTTTGCCTATGCGTAATCGTTTCCCTAAAGCCACACCGCTGAAATCAAGACCTTGGGTCGTAATATTTTCCGCAAAATCACCGGGACTGATTACGAGTGTATCGTTATCAAGCTTGCTGAACGATTCAAACGGGAGAAGTGAAACCTGACGTTCAGAACCGGCATGAGCATCACCTTCAATCCCGGAGTCAGCGATCATCATTGCTGCGGAGGTGTTTTTCTTTTTAGTCCCCTTGCTGGCAGAGACTGATATTTTATATATTGTCCCGGATGTACTCACCTGACTTTCCTCCTGTTTTCTTTATCAGCATGATATCTGTTATGGTGATGTCTTTTTGCATGGCTTTTGACATATCATAAATTGTCAGGGCAGCAATGGAGCAGGCCGTTAGCGATTCCATCTCTACACCAGTTTTACCGCGGCAATAACTTGAGGCTGTGATTGTAATAGAATGCACTTTACTATCCATTTCGAATGCAATATCCACCAAATCAAGGGGCAAAGGATGACAAAGAGGAATCAGCGATGACGTTTGCTTAGCCGCCTGAATCCCGGCTATTTTAGCCACGGTAAGGACATCACCTTTAGCCATCTTGTTTTCTTTAATGGCAATGAAGGTCTCTTTATTCAAGAGAACAGTGGCTCGGGCTACTGCTACTCTGTCGGTTGATTCTTTATTTCCGACATTTACCATTTGAGCCTTACCCTTGTCATCAACATGGCTGAGCTTACTCACAACTACCCTCCCATCTCAAGAAATGAAGGGAGATTGTCCTGAGATGAGGCGACACCTGAACACCCTTGAAATTGTTTATCATTTACTAATTTGATAGTCTCTTGTTGAGCCTTGATGTCGTCTTGTTCAAGCAACTCGAATAAGTTGATATTCCTGCCGTCGAAAAGGCAACCGTACAATTTCCCGTCAGCTGCCAATCGAAGGCGGTTGCAATTATTACAGAACGAATGACTGACGGGATTAATAAAACCTACTTTAATATCAAGATTATTCGCCTTATAGTAGCGAGCCGCACTCGCTCCGCTCTGTCCTAACGCTGAAAACTCATAGGGCAAAGAATTTCGTATTTCATTTCCGGAAATATATTTATAGTGAGGCGTTCCTGTTCTTGACGGCATATATTCAATAAACCTAATATTGACTTTCATAGAGTTGGCGAACTCGATCAGGTTTGCAACCTCATCATCATTGACACCTTTCATAACCACTGTATTAAGCTTGACTTCCGGAATGTACTCTTTGGCACACGTAATTCCGTCCAGTACCCGGTCCAAATAATCTCGCGAGGTTATACTGGTAAACTTTGTAGGATCCAAAGTATCTATGGAAATATTGACGCTGTCTAATCCGGCTAGTCTAAGCTCCGGAGCCAGCTTGGCCAACAGTATCCCATTTGAAGTTAATGCGGATTTCACATCCGGGCCAAGAGATTTGCTGAAGGTAATTAAATCAGGCAGTTCTTTGTACAGGGTCGGTTCACCTCCTGTAAAGCGTATTTTCCTGACTCCCATACTATATAGTAAAGACAAGGCCTGCTTGCATTTATCGGGATTGCTTCGATTCCACTCGGGTACCTCTTTTTCATTTTGAGGACGGCAATAAAAGCAATTTAAATTACACTTATTTAAAAGCGATACACGAAGATATTGAATGGGATGCTTAACCCTCATGGTGTATTTCCTTTTTACCTTCGTTCATGAGTTTTACTATCAACGCATAAAGCCCTTCAACGTCATTCAATTCAAACCTGATAGTCTTATTTAGCGCGCATTCCGGGCCATAAATAGCAATAACATTTTTGGGCGGTTGAACTTTAAGATTTTCATAGTTTCGGCTGATAACAATTTTACGCTTATCTGAGTACACATCTCCTTCAATCAGGCACACATCGAAATATTTGTGAAAGAGAATTTCTATACCGTTATTTATCTCGGTCTCAGGTGATGCAAAGAATGCAAATTCCTGATTACTTTTCACAATAGTAGCCTTCGCACCAGCAGCCCGATGTCTGAACGAATCTTTCCCCGGTGTATCAAACGCATGCGAATGAGCAGTATGCTTTATCGTCGCGACTTTATAACCGTTGGTAGACAGCCGGTGAACCAGCTCTTCTATCAGGGTCGTTTTACCTGAGTTTTTTGCGCCAACAATACATAGCTCAAGCATTTAGCTTCTCCGCCATTTCTAAATCCGCCATGTTATTCAAATTGCGCCAGTGCTCACTTGTTGGGGGAATTGAATTATTCCGCAATTTTTCAATCGCTTTGATAGCTCTAAAATCTATACTCTCGACACATGAAATCAAGGTTGGCAGGGCACTAATGCTATATATTCCACATAGAGGTTGAAGAAAATCTCTTTCTCGCACACCAAAGTATTCTTCGTCTCTGTAATTTTTCAGAAGCGACTCGATTAATTGTCCATCAACATCTATGAGATCAGCAGCAGTGATAAAACAGGTATCATGGGTCTCGCGGCAATCGACTAAGCTGGACATTATCCCGCCCAACGGTCCTTGAGCATTGGGATAGTCTGGGATAACCTTAACCTTGAAAGCTTCAAACTTCATTGCATCATTGGCTGAAATAGTAACATCGGTGAAGTACGCACGACACAGATTGATGATATTTTCGATAACCGTTCGGCCGTTAATTTGCACAAATAGTTTATCACGGCCCATTCTTCGACTCAGTCCGCCGGCCAGGATATATGCTTTTTCAATCTTTCTAATCATAAAAAAATCCCATGTCCGGCAGGCATGGGAAAACCACGTCTATATTCTCCTTTGCCAAGCCGGGCAGGCTGGGAAATTACTCTCCCAACCGTAGAGTCCCTGCTGACCCGGAGGGCCCTGCAGGGTTCGGAGATAAAGTCTGAATTCATCAGACGGTATTAAACATTTAGGACAAATATAAGTTGTCCGTCGGATACTTACAGGGCCTCTATTTTTATACCCTTTTCTCCTTCAATAATACATACGTATTCACATACACCGCACCCAGTGCAAATGTCACTATCGATGACCGGCCTATTGAGCTTCATCTTGAGAGCGCTTCGCTTCATGGGACAAGCATCGTAGCAAACCAAACAGGCATTTCCATTGTGAGCCATACAGGTCGTCTTGTTTACAATCGCTAAACCAATCTCGGGAAAGGTCTGGTTTTGGTCTTCAATCAATGCGCCAATTTTGCATGCACTTATACAAGGTGTATCTTGACACATAGTGCAGGCAGCTTTCGATGGCTGAATACGGGGTAATAGTTTACCGGACAGTTCATCGATCTCAATTTTAATCGCTTGTTCGGGACACACCGGAAGACAATCGCCACAGGCGGTACAGACACTTGTAAAATCAGATACCGCACCGGGAGGAAAGATTGAGATCGGAATAGCCCTAATCTCTTCCAGGATTTTAGAGTCCAATGCTGTCGCAAGCGCGCCTGAAACAAGCTTAACTGAACGTTTTAAAAATTCAGACCGAGTTGTCACCTGTCAATCACTCCTATTCACAACCTACTTGATATCCGGGACATGCTTCTCAAATGTATTTTCTATTTTGAAATCTTCAGCGGTTGCATCATCATCAAGCTCAGTCACATGGCACTGCAGGCAGTTGTTTCGCTCCGGGTGTCCGGTCTGAGGCGCTTCTTCGTTTTCCGCGTCGTTATGGCATTCCAGACAGATTTCACCGCCATTTTCAAACTGGCTCACATCTTCACCAATCTCAATCGGATGATCCTTGGGGATTAACGGCGGTGCACCATAAAGCGATACATTGTTAGCCGAAGCCTGCTCCAGCGCTTGTTTTTGATCCTCCGTTAGCGGTTCACTGCTTTTCTGATCGCAGGCAACGACCAGGAACAGTACCATAAGTATCAGAAGAACTGCTTTCATCTCCTCTTCTCCTTTGCCATTTTTATACTAAATTTCAATGATTTTTCAGGACATATATCCACACAATTCAGGCAATTAGTGCAGGAACTGTTATTGACCCAAGCGGTATCACCCCTTACCGGTGCTGCCAGAACTTCAGCCGGAAGGCAGACGGTAAAACAGTCACCGCAATTGGTACAGGAATCATGATCAATCTTTATTTTCAGGGGAGAATACTTACCCAAAATTGTGTAAAACGCTCCCACCGGACAGGTGTAACGACACCACCATCCCCGGGTAATAAAGATATCAATTAGAACCAGTGACAATAGAAGCCATAGCGAATAATTGAATAAGACAACATATTCTGCCTCTGTATTCGGTAATAGGCTCGTCTTGATTCCAAGTTCATTCAGACTCTGGATATTTTCTTCGATATAAGCTGTGTTCTTCGGCGGTGTATCAATTCCCATAGCGATATTCTGACTGATAATCCCAATCGGCGACACTATTTCAAACACCGGTTGTGAGGTAATAACGCTCAAAATAAGCAATATCCCCAGCAACCAGAATTTGGATGAATGATTTGGTTTATATGAAAAAGCTCGCCAGCTCTTGGGAAGTTTCGCTATCAGTTCACTGACAAGATACATGGGACATACCCAACCGCAGAAAGAGCGTCCTCCAATAATGAAGTAAAAGAGCAGCACAACCACGGCCCCGATAATAACAGGCAAGTAAACCGACTTCGTTGCCAGAATAAAGTCTATTGCCGCCAACGGGTCCACCATATTGATTCCCAATATCGTTCCGGAAATAAGCGTTCCGGAAAAGAACGAGAATTGAAACAACGGCGAGATTAAAAGAAACAACACCACAAGTTGTACAATGCGACGCAGCAGGCGTCGGCGGTTATTCATAACCCCGCTCATACCTGCTCCTTGAGATAAATATAATGACCGGCTTTATCACCCCTCTCAGAGGGTAATACCCGGATTGCCGTTTCATCAAGAGGACATACATTTTCGCAGATGCCGCAACCGGTGCATACATCCTTATGTATGACCGGTTCAAAAACGGTGTGCCGTTTTGTGATTGTCTGCTGGTGTTTCTTAAGTGTTATCGCCTTATCTATCAAGGGGCAGGCACGGTAGCATATTTCACACCTGAGGCCGTTCAAAGATAAACAGGCTTCACGGTCAGTGATAACTGCTGTACCCATGACAGCCTTATTGATATCGGTCAGGGTATGATCCAGAGCATCAGTCGGACACACCGTAATACACGGGATATCCTCGCACATATAACAGGGCGTCCTGCGAAAATTAAAGTAAGGAGTTCCGGCATGAAGACCATCAGTGATGTCCGCATATTTCAGTGAGTTATACGGACAGACCTGAATGCACTTCCCGCAGCGAATACAGGCCGCCAGAAAGTCATCCTCAGCTAACGCACCCGGCGGTCGAAAATACAACCGGCGGCTCTTCCCCAATAAACTAATTAGAGAGAATCCCGCGGTTGTCCCGACGGCCGTCAGGGCAAACCCCTTCTTTAAAAATTCTCGACGCTTCATATATGGTTGTCCGATTTCAGTTAAACCTTCTCAACCTTAACAGCGCATTTCTTATAATCAGGCTCTTTCGAAATTGGATCATACTGGTCGAGGGTTATCTCATTTACCATCCTCGACTCATCAAAAAACGGAATAAACACCGATCCCTTCTGAGGAATCGCACGTCCGTTGATATCGGCCGGGAACACGACACTTCCACGCCGGGAAGTAACTCGCACCAAATCTCCTCTGTTAATACCGTATTTCTTGGCGTCTTCGGGATTGAAATTTACGAACGCACGCGGCATAACCCGTCTTAATTCAGGGACGCGCATCGTCATGGTACCGGTATGCCAGTGTTCGAGAACCCGACCGGTACACAACCAGAACGGGTATTCTTTATCCGGTACTTCCCCTGGTGGTTCATACGGCACGGCCAGAACAGTCGCCCGATAATCATTTTTCTTGGCTTTATAGAAAACTATCCCATCTTTAAACGACCGTTCAGGATGATCTTTAATAAACCTGGCCGCAAACGGATCGTATTTGGAATTATAGCGCCATTTCACTGATGTAAAGCCATTGGGCTCAGTATTCTCGATATCATCCCAGACATCGCTGAAATCAATCTTGCCGTTAACCGCCTTGTCTCTGGCTACATACGGCCAAACCACGCCGTGCTTTTCCCTGAGAACTTTGTAGGGAGCCAAATCTTTGCCAATGCCGAGTGTGAAACTGCGATATTCTTCCCACAGTTCTTCGTAGTAATTATCCTGATTAAAATTATATATGATGTCAGCGACGGTGGTCTTCTCATCTACTTTCAATCGTTTGGCAACCTCATACATTTGCCAAATTTCAGTTTTGGCCTCTCCCGGAGAGTCCGCAATCTTGTTCCAGTGCTGAGTTCGGCGCTCGGCATTGCCATAAGCGCCTTCTTTCTCAACCCACATCGCAGACGGCAACACGACATCGGCAACTTCGGTCGTCCGGGTAGGATAAACATCTGACGCAATAATAAAGATATCCTGCTCCTTGGCGGCTTTGGTGAACCGATTGAGGTTCGGCATTGAGTGATATGGGTTTGTCACCTGAGTCCAAAGTATCTTAATCCTACCGGTTTCAGTCGCGCGGAACATTTCAATGGTATGCAAGCCGACTTTGGGGTTAATCTTCTCAACGGGAATCTTCCAGATATCCGCGGCAATCTTACGATGAGCTTCATTCTTAACTACCATATCAGCCGGTAGGCGATGGACAAATGTACCAACTTCGCGAGCCGTCCCGCAGGCACTCGGTTGCCCGGTTAAAGAAAAAGGACCCATGCCGGGTTTTGATATTTTTCCAGTCAGCAGATGGATATTATATACGAGTTGGTTTACCCAGGTACCGCGAGTGTGCTGATTAAAGCCCATTGTCCAATACGAACAGACCTTGCGGGTCGGATCGGAAATGAATTCGGCCGCCTGCTTCAATTTATCTTCCGGTACGCCAGAAATCTTGGAGGTATGCTTTGCTGTATATTTGGCTACAAACTTCTTGTATTCGCCAAACGTAATCTTCTCCATCTTTCCCGCAGTTTTCGGTATGTCGGCTCCGCCGTCTTTCAGACCATAGCCAATATTGGTCTCACCCTTCTTAAAGACGAGATGATCTTCGACAAACTGTTTATCATAACGCTTGTTTTTAATAATGTAATGGGCAAAGTAGTTGGCTATAGCGAGATCTGTCTGCGGTTGGAACTCAAGATACAAGTCGGCTTCTTCTGAAACACGAGTATATTGTGTGCCTAAATCAATTATTTTCACCCGATCCGGATTTTTCATTTTTGTGTCGATTATCCGTGAGAATAAGACCGGATGCATTTCGGCCATATTCGCGCCCCAGGTGAAGAAAGTATCGGCATGCTCAATATCTTCGTATGAACCCATTGGTTCATCAGACTGGAAAGTCCGCATAAAAGCCGCAACAGCGCTGGCCATACACATTCGGGCATTGGGATCAAGGTGATTAGACCCGACGCCGTCTTTTGCGATAAAACCAAGACCTGCTTTCATAAACTTTAACGCGGCATACCCCTCAAAAATTGTCCACTGCCCCGAACCAAACATAGCCACCGCATCCGAACCGTGAGTCTTTAGAATTTCAGAATACTTCGATGCTATCAAGTCAAGCGCTTCGTCCCAGGTGGACTCAACCAGTTTTCCGTTCTTACGGATAAGCGGTTTAGTCAAGCGATCTCTTCCATACAGTATCTTGGACAGGAAATAGCCCTTGATGCAGTTCAATCCTTTGTTAGACCAGCATTCCGGGTCGCCCTTGGTGGCTACGATTTTGCCGTTCTTTCGGCCAACTAAGACACCGCATCCGGTACCACAGAACCGACAGACCGATTTATCCCATTCGATTCCCAGTTGGTCTTCAACACCACCCATTTTCTGGGATAATGGTTCTCCCTCTTTGGTTTGGCATGACGCCAGCAAAGAAGCCGCAGCGACTGATGCGGCCGCTGTCTTGAGAAAGTCCCTTCTTCCTACATTTCCCATGACCTAAACTCCTAACTCTAAATTTATTTTTTATTATTCTTTTTTATCCAGTGTTTCATCCTCAAAGAAGTGCGAAACAATATCCAACCCGTTCACACCTTCCATGCCGCGAACATGACTTGCCAAATCAGCAGCCTCTGCAGTCGATTTTGTCTCGATAACAGCGGCTAATTTGAAATCCTGCTCATCAGTAATTTCAATATTTGGTATGGCGGTAAGATTTGTCTTGATTTTGTCGAATAATGACTCTGAGCTGTGTATAACCCAACTTGAGATGACCATTGTAATTTCCCCACATGAAATGCGACGTAGTTTTTACTATAAAAAAGATCTCCGCAAACATCAATTAAAATAAAAATACCTCTAGATAATTTGACTTGAGTCAATTCCAATGATGGTTCTTTTAGATCATATTGACTAACTAAGAAAAACATAGAATAAAAGTAATCGCGCAGATTTTCCTTGTCGGTGGTAACTCAAAGCATGATAATGTATAAATCGACAAATAAATTATCTACCTTGCGGTAAGCGATGCAATTTTATAACCGGGTCTCCAGATTATGAAAGGGCGGATATGCCGAAAAAAGATGTCTCACGGAGAGGATTCCTGGAAGTATTAACTTCCGGAGGAATACTGGGTGTATGCGCGGCTATCTTCTTCCCCATATTAAAATTTATCACTCCACCAGAGTCAGGCGAAGCTAATGTATCCCAAGTCAAGTTGGAGTTTTCGCGAGCGGATATTGAAGCGGATCCGAAGAAAGCGAAGACATTCAAATTCGGGCGCAAATTAGGCATTATCTGTGTCACCTCTGATGGCGCCCTCAAGGCTTTGTCCGCAACTTGCACTCATTTGGATTGTACCGTACAACACCGCCCTGATTTGGGAATTATCTGGTGTTCATGCCATAATGGACGCTATGATCTTGATGGGAAAAACATATCAGGCCCGCCTCCAAAACCTTTGGAACAATATGTTGTCAATGAAATCGACAGCGGTATTTTTATATCAAAGGAGGAAGCCTGATGCCAAACCTTGGTAATAAAAATATATTAACTGACAATAAATTCTATGATTACTTGAATGAGCGGTTGAAGTTGGATGCGCTGGTAGACTACATGAGTAAGAAAAATGTTCCCCAGCACTCGCATTCGATGTTTTACTACTTCGGTGGACTGACACTCTTCTTTTTCATCGTTCAAGCTTGTACCGGTATTTTGCTTCTCATGTACTACCGCCCAGGTGCGGATTCAGCCTATGAGTCAGTAAAATTCATTGTATCAGAAGTATCATTTGGCTGGTTGATTCGCTCAATCCATTCATGGTCAGCCAACCTGATGATTTTATCTGCGTTCCTGCATATGTTTACCGTGTTCTTTACAAAGGCATATCGTAAACCGCGGGAATTAACCTGGCTGACTGGTGTTGGAGTATTAGGACTGGCGATGGGATTCGGGTTTTCCGGTTATCTTTTACCGTGGAACGAACTCGCCTTCTTTGCTACCAGGGTTGGCACCGGAATGGCTGGCGCTGTTCCGGTAATTGGAGATTATCTGCTTGTAGTTATGCGAGGCGGCGAGGAAGTTACCGGAGCGACTATCGGGCGCTTTTTTGGATTGCATGTTGCCATTCTTCCCGCTCTGTTTATTGGCCTAATTTCGCTGCATCTGATATTTGTGCAGCGTCTGGGGATGAGTGAGCCGCTCCATTGGAATCAGAAACCGCCACAAGAAAAATCCTATATGAAGTTTTTCCCAAACTTCATATATCGAGATGCGCTTATCTGGTTGATAATGCTAAATGTGTTGGCGCTTCTCGCGGTTTTCTTTCCGGATGGTATCGGGGTTATTCACTGGCCATTGGGAGAGAAAGCTGATCCCTTTGGTGCGCCTCCCGCAGTGATTCGACCTGAATGGTATTTCATGTTCGCTTTTCAGGCTTTGAAAATGCTCCCGGCGCATATCTGGTTTATTGAAGGTGAATTAGTCGGGATGGGCTTGTTCACTGCCGGTGGATTGATGTGGGCATTAATTCCATTCATTGACCGCAAGTCTGCCATGAATAAACCTTCCCGTTGGATAATGTGGTTCGGTATTTTCGTGGTGCTGTTTATCATCACCATGACCCTCATCGGATATTTGGTTGAATAGGAGTCGTTTTATGAAAAATATATTTATTTTGATTCTTATAGGCCTGCTGAATTGTTCGATGGCTCTGGCCACCAATTCTAAAAACTGTCTTGAGTGCCATGCTGAATGGGAAGAAGAAGACGGGCCTACTCATCTGTTTTCAAAAGATATTCATTTTCAGAAAGGGCTGGGATGCGTTGAGTGTCATGGCGGTGACACCGAAGCCGAGGACATGGATGGTGTCAGGTCAGCCAAGAATTATCGGGGAGTTCCAAAGTTCAACGAAGTTCCAAACTTCTGCGCGCGATGCCATTCCGATGCCACCTATATGCGCCAACACAACCCGTCATTGCCCGTAGATCAGCTGTCAAAATATAAAACGTCGGTGCATGGACAGCGACTGTCTAAACATAAGGATAAAAAAGTCGCGACCTGTATTTCATGTCATACAGTTCATCAGATTGGTGATGGTAAGCTCCCGCACTCCAGTACTCATCCGCTTAATGTGCCAGAAACTTGCGGCAAATGCCATTCTAATAAAGACTATATGGCAGAGTATGGCATCGCTACCAATCAGCTTGATGATTTCAAGGCTTCAGTGCATGGTCATGCTCTGTTAGTCAATAAAGATCTCGGAGCGCCAGCCTGTAACGATTGCCACAGCAATCATGGAGCCGCTCCGCCCGGGGTTGACAACCTGGCTTTGGTCTGCGGCAATTGCCATGCGATAGAATCCGAATTATTCTTAAAATCGCCGCACATGAAGGCTTATGCCGAAAATGACTTCCCCATGTGCGCAACCTGTCATTCCAACCACCGGATCGAACATCCATCTGATAAGATGATTGGTTCGACTGAACCGGGTATTTGCGCCGATTGCCACGATCATGATGATGGAACCCGAGGCTCACAGACAGCCGATAGCGTTAGAAATGCTATCAATGCTCTGGTTGCTGCCCATGAAGCGGCTTTGACTGTATTGAAGGACGCACAAGCAAAAGGTATGATGACCACCAACGAGGAATTTCTTCTGAAGGAAGTTGACCAATCATTAATTCAGACGAGAACCCATATTCATAGTTTTGACGCTTCAGTAGTCGTTCCCAAGGCTGAAGAAGGTATCGCCAAAGCTGATTCTGTAAAAGTGAAGTCAGCTGAGCTGATAGACGAGTATTATTTCAGAAGAAAAGGTCTTGGAGGAGCTACTTTAGTAATAACATTCCTGGCCATTTTGCTCTATTTGCGCATCAGAAGGATAGAAAAGCCTAAAGGGTAATTTGCTATGAAGCCTTAATAAAAACCGCCCGCCGGGAGGGGTCCGGCAGGCGGGGCATGTGAAGGATTATGAGGCAGGTTTTTCTATGCTACCTTCAAACTTTGTTCTTGTTCTTCTTCTTCGTTTCCAGTATCAAGAAGACCATCTTTGAGACGAATAATCCTCTGACATCGTTTAGCAATATGCATATCATGTGTTATAATAACTATTGTGTGGCCGTCTTTCCAAAGATCATTAAAGATTTCAACTATCGCCCGGCCCGATTTTGTGTCAAGGTTTCCGGTCGGTTCGTCAGCCAGAATCAGTTTTGGTTTATTTGCCAGAGCTCTCGCAATTGCCACTCGCTGCATCTCTCCGCCCGACATTTCTGTCGGTTTATTGGCCATTTTATCGCCCAACCCAACCCGGTTAAGAAGCTCAGTAACTCGCGCCTTGCGTTCTTTCCCGCTTAATCCAGCATATAGTAGCGGTAATTCAACATTTTCGTAGGCGGTGGCGTAGGGAAGAAGATTAAAGGCCTGAAACACAAACCCAACCTTGCGATTACGGATATCGGCTAATTGATTCGGGCTGAGTGTTTCCACCCGTTCAGTATCGAGATAAAACTCGCCTCCGGTCGGTTTATCGAGGCAGCCCATGAGGTTCATCAGGGTTGATTTTCCGGAACCGGACGGCCCGACAATGGCAATATATTCATTTTCTTTGATGGAGATATCGACTCCGCGCAAAGCCTCAAACGTTATTTTTCCAGTTTGGTACGCTTTTCTAATGCCAGTCATTTCAATCATCGTTTTATCCTCAATTACTCATACCGAAGGGCTTCATTAGGATTTACCGAGGCAGCTTTCATGGCCGGGAATAATCCGGCGAAAAATCCTAAGATGCCAAGAATTACTGTCACGGTTATTCCGATTTCCAGTGACACCGTCGGGCGTCCCATAAAATTAAGAACCTCAGATTCAATCGGAACCATTTTGAATAACTCTGTTAATAGATACGCAGAACAGATCCCTAAAGTTCCACCTAAGAACGTAATCCCCAGCGCTTCCACGATGAACTGCATCAAGATATATATGCGCCGGGCACCGATAGCCATCTTGATACCGATCTCACGGGTCCTCTCTTTGATGGAAACGTACATAATATTTGCAACTCCAACGGCGGCGATTATTAATGTCAACCCGCCAACGAACCCAAGGAAATACTGAATAACCTGAAAAATATCCATTGTGACTTTACGCTCTTCCATAATATCCCAGGTGTGAAGGGTTTGGTCATCATTCGGATCAAATTTGTATTTGCTGCCCATGACACTAAAAAGCCTTGATTCGATATCTTCAAAAGTGAATCCCTCAGCCGGTTTGAAAATGATGTTATCGAGGTAGGGATCTCCGAGAATAGCGTGAAACGTCGTTGCCGGAATCGCAATGACATCTTCATCCGATCCCTGATATGAGCTCATTTGAATTTTCGGCTGCATTATTCCGATGACTGTGTATGGTGTCGAATTAATCTGAATAGTTTCACCAATTATATTTTCATCCGGCGTATCGTATCCAAACAAACGGTTCTTGACCTCGTTCCCCAGGAACGCGACCCGGCGACGGGATTGCATATCCAATTCGTTTATCATACGGCCGCCCATCTCGGGGATAAAGTTTCTAATCTCTTTGTATTCAGGATAGACACCGTTAATGCGTTCAGAAATCAGTTTATCCTTGTACTTTATTTCCGCGCCCCAGCGAATGTATTCGGCGGCAACAATTTCCAGCTCCGGCATCCTTCCCTTCAAGTAATCAACATCTTCCGGGTGAAGGTGAATTCTTCGCCCTTTGCCGTATCCCTGAAAAGGTACTGACGTTTGACCGCCCCATAAAATAACAATACCCTCACCCAGACCGTTTAAGTTCTTGGAAAACTGGTCTTTCATCCCCTCGCCATAAGCCAAAAGCAGCATGATTGACATGGTGCCCCAAAGAATAGCCATCAGGGTCAGAACCATGCGTTTCCGCTGTTTCTTAAAATCCTGCGCGAAGACATTGAATAATATTGAAGGTTTCATAATCTACCTAAAATAGCTTGAGAGCTTTAACCGGCTCCATATTCGACGCTCGCCGGGCCGGGAAGAATCCTGATAAGAATGCGACAATTCCCAGTATTGAAATAGTCATGACCGATTCAAAAACATGAATGGTAGGTGTCCCGATATGCTCCGTAAGATTTAGTAATGGGAATACCATCACAATCGCGTATGCGATAATAAAGCCGATGGAACCGCCAATGCAGGTTAACAGCACTGTTTCAAACATAAACTGGCTCATAATTGTTCGCTTTTTCGCACCCAGGGCCATCTTGATTCCAATTTCTTTAGTACGCTCCTCCAAAACGACGTTCATGATATTGGTAACGCCGATTCCAGCTGTTACCAAAGTCAGGCAGCCAATGCAGAGAAGAAACATCCGAAAAGCGACAAAGAAGTTAGTGATGAATTTAAACCCTTCCGTCACATCCCAAGTTCCTAACGTTTCGGTGTCGGTCGGGTCAAAATTATACTTAGCCGCCATGTAACTCTTAAATGAGTCTATCGCTTCCTGGATGTTATTGTCATTGGTCGATTGAATGACCATATTATTGGGATAACGACGGGAAAACATCGTAAGAAATGTTTCAGACGCTATATAGGCATTGCGATTATCGCGCCCGCCATAGCTGGAATTTTGATCCTTGGACACCATAACACCGACGACTACAAAAGGTGCGCCTCGCACCTGAAGCGTTTGTCCGACCGGGTCTTCTCCGGCAAATAGTTGCTCGGCTAGCCGGTCTCCGATGAAAATCGTCCGGCGCTTTTTTTCCATATCTTTATCGTTAATAAACCGACCGCCGGCTGCTGGAATAATATTTCTCATTTTATGAAATTCAGGCCAAACACCTATCACTTGGGCCGTCAGATTATTCTTATGAGATTTTAGCATGACATTGGATCGAGGAAATTCCGGTGAAATGTGTTTAATAACCGGATACATCTCCCTTATACGAGTGGCATCTTCAGAGACAAACCTGATATGACGTCCTCGCGGCAAACCATTCCACGGTTTGGAAGTTACTCCCGGCCAGAATATACAGATGTTCTCACCGAGCCCCTTGAACCGCTTTTGTTGAAACTCCTGCATACCGGTTCCGAACGCCATCAACAGAATAATCGAAACGGTACCCCAGAGGATTCCGAACATCGTCATGAAGGTGCGGAGTTTTTGGCTTCGCAAATCGCGAAAGAATTGTTTTACCGATAATAATGCGTACATATGCTATACCCTGACCGGCTATTCAATCTGTTTCGGAGGAAGTTCAACTAAAAGCTGTCCATCTGACAAGCCTTCTGTTACTTCAATATTGATTCCATCCGAGAGTCCGGTTTCGATTGGAGTTTTGTTTTGGGTACCCAGTGTATCATGAATATTCACATAAGCGGTATCATTAACGAACTCGATCAATCTCTCGGGAATAAGCAGGATATCTTCTTTCTTAGTTATTATAATATCGGCATTGGCTGAATAGCCGGCCCTGAGTTCGATATCACCAACATCGATCAAATCAATTTCAACATTAAATACCGTGGAGCCCTGATCCTGATGCGCCTTAGGTGAAACCTTTTTTAAAAGACCCTCAACTTTAGCGCTGGGCAGCGCACCGATTTTTATTTCGACCGGCATGCCTAAGACCAGCTTACCTACGTCGATTTCATCGACCCGTCCCTTAAACATCAGATTGGTCATATCGGCCATGACTAATAATTCGGTTCCGGACTGATAACTGGTAAGCGGAACCACCGGATCACCGACATTGACATTGCGGACCAGAACCATGCCGTCAATTGAAGACTTCAGGACATTCTCAACAACTCTTCCGGCAATCTTCGTCTCACCCTTTTCAATGAGCGCAAATTTTTCCTCAGCAAGACTTAAACGAAGCCTCATCTCGTCACATTTAGCCTTGGCACTTTCAAACTCCTGAGCGGCGATAAGTTTCTTTTCCACCAGAGCCTTAAAACGATTCATTTCTCGTTCGGCGTTTTCATATCCGACTTCACTAATTTCAACTTGGCGTTTGGCCTGAGCATATTCCAGCGGTGTCGGATCCGGCGCGATATCAATAAGCGGATCGCCAATTTTGACCAGGTCCCCAATGTCAACGTGGAGTGTTTTTACAATTCCGGAAATATTCGACTTGACCGATATTTCCTCGCGCGGAACTATTGTGCCCACCGCCAGGGCCTTGTCTACTATGGAACCCTTTGTACAAGCAATCGTCTTGGCGTCAACTTCTTTTGAGGCCGACAGGTTCATGACCAACAGAGTCACCGATCCGCCGACAACGATTACAAACATCAAAATGATTAGGATTTTTTTAACCATGATTTGCTCCAGCCTGCATTTGTTGTTTACTTCTTACCCATCCCGTGCTTTTACCTTACGTGCCTTTATCGCAAATTGTTTCGTACCGGAAAGTACTCATCACCGGTAAAGGCCTGCAATTATAAGACAGGGAACAACTTTGAAAGGTTGCAGAACTTAAAATAAAGGCTGGTGCTTGATTATACTTACTGCCAAAGAAGATGGTCGAGCAGAGTTTTGAGACCGATACCGATAAGAATTATTCCGCCAATCCACGCAACCCGGGCACGCCAATGTTGACCAATTTTATTACCGGCTTTCATACCGATCAAGGTAAATACTACGGCCACGATTCCTATTATAATCGACGGGTATATAATCTCGGTACCGAGCAGCGCTAAAGAAAGTCCCATCGCCAGCGCATCGATCGAAGTTGCGATAGATAGAATGATAAGTGAGAATCCTTTAGTTGGATCTTCACATCTATACTTATCAGTTTTACCGCCTTCCCGAATAAGTTTTATCCCAATGTAGGATAGGAGAATAAATGCTACCCAATGATCAAAGGTCTGAATGTAATCTGCAATAGTCGTTCCGGCCAGCCAACCGATAATCGGCATGAGAAACTGGAACAATCCAAAATGAAAACCAAGGCGAAAATACTGACGCCCGGAGACGGGTCCCTCGCAGGATAAATGAAGTCCAACGGCCATGGCAACAGTAAAGGCATCCATAGCCAGAGCAATCGCAATAAATAAAATTTCAATAATTCCCATGTTCCGCCTTTGTATAACAGCTTGACTATACAATAATATTTTGAATTTTAAAGCAATTTATTCCTATAATTATATATGAAAGAAGATGGTTGTTGCTTTTTAGGGCCAGCAATGGTAAAATCTCAGAATGATTAACAAGCGAATAATTTTGTCTGGTGTCGCCGCCGGTGTCATTTGTCATTTTATGCAGAGTTCCGGGGCATATCTGTTTTTCGACCGGTATTACCTGGAAAGCCCAGACATTGTACGTGATTCGACCTATCTTGTCGGAGTTTATTACCTTCTCCTGAATTTACTGGTTGGGCAGGTAGTGGCTCATTTGGCTTGTTATTTAAAATCGGTATGGGAGGCACCCGGATGGCAAATCGGCATCAGAGCCGGTTTAATTCTCTGGGCGGCATCATCACCAGTTTGGATTATAAAACGGCAAATTCTGCTCAAACTCTCAAACTGGCTTCTTTTGGAAATAGTTTTTGATTTAGCTGTATATATTATTATAGGCGCCATTGCCGGTCTAATAACCGGGCGCCTAACAGCAGAAAGTAATGAGGAATAACAATGATTATCACGACTACACCCACTATTCAGGGCAAGGAAATACATGATTATCTCGGTATCGTTACCGGCGAAGCCATCATGGGCGCGAATATATTCAAGGACTTCTTCGCATCAATTACCGATATCGTTGGCGGACGCTCCGCTGCCTACGAACAGGAGCTTCAAAAAGCTCGCAAAATCGCCATCGACGAAATGTCCTCCGAGGCCAAAGGTCTGGGCGGCAATGCCATTGTCGGTGTCGATCTTGATTACGAAGTCATCCGGGACGGAATGCTTATGGTTGCCGCCTCCGGAACCGCGGTAAAAATATAAATTATAATAAGTTACCTTGAAATTAATGGCACAATATTGCCGTTTGTTTGCACACTATTATTGCTGAAACGTCAATAATAGTGTATCTTGTTGCCCGACAACAAGGTAATTTTATAAATCATATGCCGACATTCGGCATACCGTTCGCTCTAAGGTTGATACGGATTAAATTCTTTGGAGAGCGTATGTCTTGTATTAAGCGTTTTATGTCTAATCTCTCATTGTTTCTGGTTTCTGCCATAGTTCTTTTCACAGGCTCAGTTTCTGCCGGGGAAATCAGTGATAATCTCAAATCGGCGATTTCTGGTAAAGTCTCAAGTGAGTTTGTTCGGGTTGTAATTGTACCGAACTCTACTCATAATACAGCAGCCATGAAAGCCTCACTGATCCAAAGATATCAGACACGATCAGAACGCCATGTAGCGGCCGTATCGGAACTCAAAGAAGTCGCGCGAACATCTCAGGCTGACATTAAAACTCTTCTAACGGAAATGGTTAGAGGCAATCAGGCTCAAAATGTAAAAGCGTTCTGGATTGATAATGTAATAGAAGCTGAAATTCGTATCAGTGCTCTCCAAATTTTAAAAGAGCAACAAAACATCAACAAAATAGAAATCTATCCGGAAATCGTCTCCATACCTACGACTAAATCATCCGGCTTGGCATTGGGTGCAACCTCCGCTGAGAGCAATCTATTAATGGTCAATGCCGATGTTGCCTGGGCTCAGGGTTATGATGGCACCGGCCGCATTGTTTGCAGCTTTGACAGCGGAGTTGACGGCGATCATCCGGCCTTAAAGTCAAACTATCGCGGCAATAAAGGCTATGCGCCTTCAGAATGCTGGTTCTCCCCGGTGGATACCTCTACCTATCCTCATTATTTTATCAACAGCTCTTCACGAGAGCACGGAACTCATACAACCGGAATCATGATCGGCCGAGATATCGAATCCGGTGATACAATTGGCGTCGCTCCCGGCGCCGACTGGATTGCCGCCGCGACAATCGACATTCCGGGCGTCTCAATTTTTGAAGCCTTTCAATGGGCAGCCGACCCGGACGGAAATCCAAATACAATATCCGATTTGCCTGACGTTATTAACAATAGCTGGGGCATTACCCAAATCGGATGCACCGACTTACTCTGGAATTTGATCGATAACGTCGAGGCTCTCGGTATTGTCGTGATTTTCTCCGCTGGAAATGAAGGCAGCAATGCTTCCACGCTCAGAAATCCCGGGAACCGGGCCGATGATTCATTGACAAACTTCGCCGTCGGAGCCGTTTCTAAAGTTGATTCTTCAATATGGTCTCATTCATCACGCGGCCCCTCCGATTGTGATGGTGTCTCAATAAAACCGAATGTCGTTGCGCCCGGTGTGTTAATCCGCTCATCCGAACCAAACAATGCCTATGTATGGCGAACGGGCACATCAATGGCGGCCCCTCATGTATCCGGCGCAGTTGCTATCTTACGCCAGAAAAATCCTAATGCGACGGTGACGCAAATTAAAACAGCGCTTTTAAATTCAGCTGTCGATCTGGGCGAACCGGGACTGGATAATACCTACGGCTGGGGAATGATTGATATTGCCGCGGCTC
Organism: Candidatus Zixiibacteriota bacterium; assembly: GCA_023138975.1. GTDB lineage: Bacteria > Zixibacteria > MSB-5A5 > GN15 > JAAZOE01 > JAGLON01. The sequence continues at coordinate 76,035 of JAGLON010000015.1, read as the reverse complement.
TTGATGAAATTGATGCTTTGACATCACCGCTAATAAAAACGGCCGGATTCGAAAATCCGGAATTTAATCCGGGGGGGCAATATCAACTGACCGTTTCTCTAAAAAACACCGGTGCCGATGCAGCAAATGTCAATGCCTCGTTTTCAACCGATGAGACCGGCATAATCTCACTCTCAACATCTTTGTCTTTCGGTATTATCAATAACGGTCAGACTATTCCCGCCACCGGTACATTTGATATCTATTTTGACGATACCGCATCGGCAGGCCTCTTTTACACGGTTGATATGACTATCACCGCCGATGGCGGTTATGAAACAACTCAGAAGCTATCGTTTTATTTGGGAGCCAAAGGCGAGCGAACCTACTATCATCATGACAATGAGCAGATAAAATTTTCTATATCAAACTATGGAGCTTTCGGCTTCCATGCAGATTCATATATCCCTTACGGTTTCTCCGGTTTCCAGTTCAACTCTGAAATAAACTGCTTGTACGAGGGAGCGTTTGTGGTTGGAGTAGATTCATCACACATTTCAGACTGTGCTCGTAATGTCGCACAGGAACCTGATAATGATTTTGCCGTTATTCACGGCGGTACGCTTGCATCCGAGGAGCCCGGAGTCTTTGCCGACCAAGAAACAACCTCTATATTCGATGATAGTTTTGCTGAAAATCCAATCGGCCTGCGCATTAAACAGCGCTCTTATATGTGGTCGTCGCCTCCCGATAATGAATATCTGATCCTGGAATATATCATGACCAATATCGCCGATACGGCTATTCTTGGATTTCGAACCGCGCTATATATGGACTGGGATACAAGGGACTACAACAAAAATCACAGCAACTATTACCCGGGTGAAAACGTTGGTTATATTTATTGGGTAAACTCATCCATTTCGCCCACCGACTCAACCGACTTCCGCGGGGTGAGAATTCTGAACCCGGAAGGAATTATCAATCACCGGGTGTATTTGGTCGGCCCTGAGGTATCAAACAGCAATTTTCATGAGGGCCGTAAATATCAAGGCCTTTTTGATAATTCCCGACTAAACTATTTTTCCACTCCGTTTGATTTATCTCACATGACCGCCACTGGTCCATTTTATCTGGCTCCCGGAGAATCTGACACAGCCGCCTTTGCGATTATCGGAGGATTAACCTGGGACGATTTTATTTCTAATGCGGTTTTGGCCCAGCAGAAATATGACGACCTGCCGACTGATACCGATGATGAGAACATTACGCTGCCGCTGCAATTCACCCTGCATCAAAACTTCCCGAATCCATTCAACCCGGCCACTACGATATCCTTCTCTTTACCCAAAGCGGGCGAAGTCATCGCGCAGGTGTTTGATATTCTCGGCCGTGAGGTCAGGACTCTAAGTAATTCTTATTACCCTGCCGGTGAGCATGAACTGTTCTGGGACGGTAAAAACAAAGACGGGCAAAGCGTTGCCAGCGGCGTTTATTTTTACCGAGTCAGGCACGATTCAGAGAATCTGACCCGCAAAATGGTTTTGATGAAGTAATTTTTAAGAATAAGATATCTGTTAATATCGCCGGCGGATTATTCCGCCGGTTTTTTTATGCACTAAGTATATTATTTTCATATATTGTTAGTCAGACCATAGCGCCAAGGGGAGGATCATGAAAGTCGATTACAAATTAATCTCAATTATATGCTGCATCTTTTTACTAAATTCATTCGTTCTGGCAGACGACCTGAAAGATGGCGACGAGCTTAAAATCATCACCATCCGCACGACAACTTTGTATGGGGAATATCGCGGAGAAACCGACCAGATTTATATTATCGAACATGCCGGGGCCTCCCGAGATACAATTCTAAAAAGCGATATCCATCAGGTGTACCGATATCAAAGCATGACCAAAACCGGTTTTGTGGCGGGAAGTATGATAGGGGTATTCTCGGGGATAGCATTATCATCAAAAAAAGATGATAATGTTTCTGCAAGAACGCATGCAGGTACCATATGCGTTTCTGGTGTAGTGGGCGGTATTATAGGTGTTGCAGTTACAACACCTTTTAAGAAATGCGAGCTGCACAGAACATTTCGCGATCAAACGGGAACCCCGCATCTGGCCTACCGGCCAATTGGAAAAAAGTTGAAAATCTTAACGATTGATGACGGTATCATTGAGGGTGTTTTCGATTCAACACACTATGGTGAACTGCGCATAATTACCAAACATAAAGATACTGTCATCGTCAATCAATCTGATATTACGAAGGTATATCAATACTATAACTATACAACCATCGGAACCGTAATAGGGGTGGCTGCCGGAGCGCTATCTGCTGTGTATGTTTTTGATGCTTTCGAAAAGAGTGAAATTGATAGTAAAGAATGGAGTGAACCAACTATCGGTCTGTATTTAATCGGGTCGGGTATTGTCGGCGGGATCTGGGGCAATCAAATCGAGGGATATAAAGAGATTCAACCCTTTCAGTCATCGGTCAGTTTTGAATTACGGCAAAACGATATGAAACAGACTATGTTTTGCGTGAGTTTGCGTTTTTAATTAAGTATTAGAGAGAGTCGTTATTTTTTCGGCGATAAATCCACAACCGTGGCTCCCCAGCCACCGCCGGAACCGCCCTCATGACGATAACCCGTCACAGCAGGATGCTTATCAAGAATTGACCGGACAATTTCCCTCTGGACTCCAATACCCTTTCCGTGCACAATTCTTAATGAAAATATTTCCCGCTTCAGACATTCAGCGATATAGTCTCTGACAACATCGGGCACATCTTTTGGTCGAAATTGGTGCAGGTCAAGGGTACCATCTATCGGGTACTCAATAGGCTCGTCGGATGAGATATTCATAGGTATGATTAATTATAGATAGAGAGCGGTAAACTCCGCTCTCTATTAATAAATTCCGGTGAATAACTATTCTTCTGCTTCGCCAGTATCGGTACTGTCGGCATCGCCATTGTCAGACTTTTGCAGCTTGTTTTTAATCTTAACAAGCTTGTTGACGACTCCCGGTATTGCCTCAACAAGAGAGTCGATTTTCCCTGGTTTGGCTGGAAGAAGAGATATTCCGGTCTCATCCATAATAATAAATGCAGCCGGTTCAACGATTGCTCCACCGCCGCCGCCAGCGCCGAACCCGCCGCCGGTCTCCTGCTTTTCACCTTCGCCGCCACCGGCGCCAAAACCAACAGTCACCTTGACAACGGGAATGACCGTCTTACCGCCGACTGTTACGGCTTGTCCGATTATCGATTCGGCGGAAGCTATACTTTTTAGCTCGCCGACGATACCGGTAATTACTTCCATGACATTGTTAGCCATTTTAACCTCATTTAAAATATCTTTGTTTAATTATTATCCATATCGGCAAATCCTGATATAAACGATACAGCGGATAACAGAATTGCCGGTTTTTTATTGAGAGAGTCAGTTCACCCTCATATGTACTGTCACCACCATTAAAAACAGGTGCATATGTTATTTTACGTCCTAATTCAGGAAAGGCTCCCAAAAAAGCGGCCCCCCAGCCATATGACATTCCGGCCAAAGCCGGGTTTGAAATAGCGGGTCGAATTGCAACCTGCCCGATATCATACTTGAGCCGGGATAGAACTCTTGAGCCGAAAAGCAAGAAAGCCTTGATGCTTTTCGCTTTTATGCTCCAACTCAGTTGGCCCCGCTCTTTTTTCTTTTCACGTTTTACAGCCTTAGGTTTTTCCTTTTTTGCTTTTGGTTTTGATTCTGATTTTTTGAAGACTTTTCGATACCGGCCTATGATCATTGTCGTTTGCTTGCGGGTAATACTATACGCCATGCCACACCCCGCGACAGTCAGCCGGACAAAAAACTCCTGGTTATAATTGGAGGCATACACCCGCGTTTCGCTGAGAAGTATCACCAAGGCGGTAAAAAAACAGAACCCGAATATGATATACACAAAAATCATTGTCATTTAATACTACGCAAAATAAGCAAAATAGATATTAATAATATCGGTCAATAGTGAAATTTAATTGTACTACAATAGCTATATCATCAAGACTTATTTATTAATCTTCCGGGTCGTCATAGAACTCATCATCTTCTTTTTCAACACCGTAAACGCCTGCATCTTCTTTTTCATTTTCGTAAGCGTCGTCATCTAAGATATCAAATTCGTCGTCGTCGTCGTCATCATCATCATCATCAAATTCATCCGGGTCAGCCAGAATCTCCTCACCTACTGGGATGGCCTCTCCCGAATCCATGGCATCTGAGCATTCTAAAGAACAAAAGCTCATGCCATCATTCTGATATGGGGTCGTTTCTATCTCTTCGCCGCAAAATTCGCAACGCATATCTTATTCCTCAAACAGATTAGTTCCTTGGCTGCTATCTATTCTAAGGGAATAAACATATGCATACATGAAAATCAAGCACTTTAACAAAAAAAAAAGGAGCCGATTTTATCGGCTCCTAAAAAATTATAAAACGTACTAAATAGCCTGGTCGTCGCGAAGCTTCTGTACCAACTTGGCCGCGATTTCATCAGGAGTTTCTCCCTCAATCAACTCACCCTGCTGGCGAGGAGGAGGCGCAGCGGCTTTTAATGTTTTTGTAGGAGAGTTCGCGCCGACAGTGGCCGCAGAGATACCGATATCAGACGCCGCCCATGTTTCTATTTTAGTCTTTTTGGCCTTCATTTTACCCTTCAAAGAAGGAAGACGGGGCTCATTGATTTCTTTGACAACCGACACAACCGCTGGAAGCGCTGTCGCAACTGAATCATAGCCATCCTCGGTAACTCTCTGGAAGATAGCCTCTGAATCCGAAATAGATTCGGTTTTCCTGACAAAAAGCACCTGAGGCCAGTCCAGGTTTGCTGCCAAAGCCGCCGGGACTACGGCCGCGTCATCATCAATCGCCTGTTTACCGGCTAGAACCAAATTTACTTCGCCAATTTTGTTAATAGCAGCGGCCAGTATTTTTGCCGTAGCCATTTGATCTGAACCAACAAAAGTTTCATCGGTAACCAGTATCGCCTCATCGACACCAACGGATAACGCCTGACGAAGGGCAGATACCCCCCGGTCGGAACCGAGAGTTAAGGCAATGACTTTGCCGCCATTTGATTCTCTGATTTTTAGAGCTTCTTCTATCGCGTATTCGTCGAAAGGATTTACAATACCGGGACCGGACGGTAAGGTTACGCTTCCGGCCGCTTCATCGACACGGACCAATTCAATTTCAGGGACTTGCTTTATAAGGACAACTGTGTTCATCGGACCTCCATAAACGCTAATGCGCGGGGCTTATTACACTCTTTCTATAATTGGATAATTTAATATAAGCCAGGCGTTCTGTCAAACAGAACCGGAAATAATTATTTTGACTCAATTTTATGCAGGGCTTGAGCGGCCGCCTTCTGCTCAGCGTCTTTCTTTGACGAACCAGTACCGCAGCCGATCTTGTCACCATTGTTAAAGACATCAACCGTAAACGTTTTATGATGATCCGGGCCTTCTTCCGAAGCAATTTCATAGCGAGGCATCCCCTCACCTTTTGCCTGAAGATGTTCTAAGAGCTCGCCCTTGAAATTCCGAAAAGTTTCGTCAGCGGCGATTTCTTTGACGTGGGTTAATATATACCGATGGATAAACGGTTTTGCCGCGGCCAATCCGCCATCAAGGTAAATCGCGCCGATAACAGCTTCAAAAGCGTCGGAAATAATTGAAGCCCGGTGACGACCACCAGCCTTGTCTTCCTCGCTTGACAAGAGAATATATTTACCCAATTCAAACTCAGAAGCGCGTCGATGCAGGGTTGTTTCGTTTACGAGAAGCGAACGAAGTTTGGTGAGACCGCCTTCCAGTTTATTGGGATAAGTGACATATAGAAATTCTGTGACAATGAGGCTCAGGATTGAATCACCGAGAAACTCCAACCGTTCATTGGATGGCAGCCATTCTTTATCGCCTGATTTGGCAAAAGAACGGTGGGTCAAAGCGACTTGAAGCAACCCGGGGTCATTGAACGGATAATTAATCCCCTCTTGAAACTCCTTAAGCAGCAAATCTATTCGATTTGACTCACCATTTCCAAAAACTGACTTTACTGTATCCCAAATACCCATAGATGTTGTTATTAGTGATGAGCGGCCAGAATAATACTCACATTATGGCCACCGAAACCGAATGAATTTGTAATCCCGTGGCGAATCTTTAATTCGCGAGCGCCTTCGGGCACAAAATCAAGATCACACCCTTCATCCGGATTATCAAGGTTAATGGTTGGGTGAACTTTTCCAGTGTGTATCGACATTGCCAAGACCGTGGTTTCCACTCCACCAGCGGCTCCCAGAAGATGCCCCAACATTGACTTGGTAGAATTCACCGCCAGTTTATACACATGTTCACCGAACACTGTTTTCAACGCTTTCACTTCGGAAAGATCGCCATGCCCGGTCGAAGTGCCATGCGTGTTGATATAATCAACCGTGTCAGGGTCAACACCGGCATCTTTCAAGGCCAGCAGCATCGCTTTGGCCGCTCCGGCTCCATCCGGAAGCGGGGCGGTCATATGATACGCATCGCAAGTCATTCCGGCTCCGACAACCTCGGCATAAATTCTTGCACCACGGGCTTTGGCTGACTCTAATGATTCGAGAATTAATATTCCAGCACCCTCACCCATGACAAAACCATCACGATCCCTATCAAAAGGACGACTGGCTTTCTCCGGCTCATCATTTCTGGTTGTCATAGCTTTGGCAGAGCAGAATCCGGCCATAGATAGCTTGGTCATCGCCGCTTCGGAGCCGCCGGTAATCATAACATCGGCATCTCCTCGTTGAATAATCCGAAATGAATCCAGTATCGCGTGCGCCGATGAGGCACAAGCCGAAACGGTTGTGTAATTTGGCCCTCGAAAACTAAATCGCATAGCGGTCATACCAGCACACATATCAATTATCATCATCGGAATAAAGAACGGCGACACCCGCCGCGGTCCCCGGTCCAATAATGTCTGGTACTGGTCTTCCAGAGTTTGAATACCGCCTATTCCCGTACCGAAAACAACACCGCAGCGGTCAGGGTCAAGGTCGGCTTTATCCAGACCGGCATCGTCATATGCCATCTGGGATGCGACAATAGTATATCGCTGGTTCGGATCCATCCGCCTGAGAGCTTTTTTATCGATATACAGTTCCGGTTCAAAATTCGCTACACGGGCACCGATAGTTGTGGCCAACCCTTCGGTATCAAACGCGGTAATCTGAGCCACGCCGGATTTTCCGGCCAACAGCTTCTCCCACGTTTCCTCGAGTGAATTACCCAGAGGCGTTATTGCCCCCATGCCGGTAATGACTACTCTGGTTTTCATATAAGCTGGACTTCCTTGTTTATCAGGATTAGCTAGTGTGGCCGTTTATATATTCAATAGCACTACCGACTGTTTTTAGATTTTCACTGTCTTTATCCGAAATCTGCAGGTTAAACTCATCTTCCAGAGCCAAAACCAATTCCGCTTGATCCAGAGAATCAGCACCAAGATCTTCAACAAATGAGGCTTCTATAGTGACCTGCTCGGCGGTGACATTTAACTTGTCCATAACGATTTCTTTGACTTTTTCATCAACAGACATCCCATACTCCTTTTAGTTGGTGTCAATATGGTTAAAAAATTATTTACATTAACATGCCGCCGTCTACCTGAAGCACCTGACCGGTGACATAATCAGATTCCGGCAAAGCCAAAAACGCGACCGCGGACGCAACATCGTCCGCCGTTCCCGGCCTTTTAAGTGGAATTACCGATAAAAACGCGTCTTTAGCCGCCTCCGGCAGCTTTTCAGTCATTTGTGTCGCGATATACCCCGGAGCGACTGCGTTTACCGTTATTCCTCTTCCTGCCAATTCTTTGGCCGCTGATTTTGTCAGACCAATCAATCCCGCTTTGGAAGCAGAATAATTAACCTGACCGGCGTTGCCCATCAAGCCAACCACAGAACTGATATTAATTATTTTTCCATACCGGGCTTTCATCATTATCCGCGAAGCCGCTTTGATAGTCAGGAATGAACCCTTCAAGTTCACTTCCATAACCTGATCCCAGCTTTCCGGCGTTTGGCGGATCATAAGACCGTCTTTGGTTATCCCGGCATTATTTACAAGAATATCAATCGACCCGTAATGGTCAACAATTTTCTTCATCATTTCACTGACTTCATCCGCATTAGCAACATTGCACGGTACGGATAGAGTATTAAGTCCTTTTTCCGTCAGCTCCGCCGCAGTACTGTCAGCCAAGTCCGCGATAATATCTGAAATGACAAGATTGGCTCCGAGAGAACCGAGTTTCTCGGCAATTGAGCGGCCGATGCCGCGGGCCGATCCGGTAACTAGAGCTGTTTTTCCATCCAATGGTTTCATAATTTATTTTTCCCTGTTTACGATAGAGTTGATAATACGCTTTCTAAATCAGATAAGCTATCAATATTATGCAGCTCTACTCCTTTCATGTCCCTCTTTGCCAGTCCGGTCAGAACCTTCCCGGGACCGATCTCCACAACCGTATCAATCTCCTCGGTCATGAAAAACTTCATTGTATCACGCCAGCGAACCGGTGATGTAATCTGTTTGACGAGCAAAGATTTGATATCATCAGCTCCACCGGAAGGAGCCGCTGTCACATTAGCAATAACCGGAGGTTTGGCGTCATTAATAGTCAATGTATCCAGACAGGCCGCCATCTTATCAGTTGCTGATGCCATTAGCGGCGAATGGAACGCGCCGCCGACTTCGAGCATCACTGCTCGTTTGGCTCCGGCTTCTTTTGCCAATCGGCAAGCTTCTTCAACAGCCGGGAAATCCCCCGATACCGCAACCTGAAGCGCCGAATTAATATTCGCTGCCGTCACAATGCCTTTTTTCGAAGCCGCCTCAACAACTTCCTCAAGCTTGTCATCCGCCAACGCTAAAATCGCTGCCATTGTTCCGGGATTTATTACACACGCCTCTTCCATGAGCATCGCTCGAGTACATACGGCCGTGATCGCGTCTTCATAAGATAATGCTCCGGACAATGCCAGAGCGCCATACTCACCCAAACTATGTCCAGCCGCAAAAGTATGCACCGGAAGTTTTCCATCAGCGATAGCTAAAAGCGCCAGTGAATGTATTAAAATCGCTGGTTGAGTAAACTTTGTTTGCTTGAGCTTATCCGCAGGGCCCTCAAATGACGTATGGGCCAGATCATCTCCGAGAAGCTCAGAAGCTTGCGCGTAAAACTGTTTTACTATATCTGAATATTGATACAATTCCCGACCCATTCCCACGTATTGCGAGGCTTGTCCGGGAAATACATATACTATTTTTTTCACGTTTTTACCAGCGGAATAAAACCGCTCCCCATGTTAATCCACCGCCGAAGGCGGCGCTGACAATATTGTCATTTTTTTTGATAACCCCTGAGCGAACCGCTTCATCCAATGCTAGCGGGATAGACGCGGCGGAAGTGTTGCCGTATTTTTCCAAATTTATAAAAACTTTTTCCATGGGCAGGCCAATTCTCTTGGCCGTCGCCTGAATAATACGGATATTTGCCTGATGCGGTACGAGCCAGTCAATATCTGAACTTTCCAATCCGGCGCTTTTTATTACCCGTTCGGCGGCATTGCCCATACTGCGGACAGCGTGTTTATAAATCTCATTACCATTCATAGACAAGAAATAATCGTCATGTGTTGGTCCACTACCGTTGTGAGTATAAGGCTGAGCGACTCCTCCCGCCGGGATATACAGCAATTTAGACAAACGCCCGTCTGATTTTAAGTACGTTGACAAAATTCCGCTATCGTCATCAGATGCCGTAACAATTGCGGCACCGGCTCCATCACCGAACAAAACGCACGTGTTTCTGTCTTTATAGTTGGTAATGCTGCTTAATTCTTCCGCGCCTATTATCATAATACGATGATACATACTGTTGGCAATATATGCCTGGGCGATCGAAAGTGAATGAATAAACCCGGCACAGGCCGCGACAATATCCATAGAAGCGGCGTTTATCAATCCCAGTTTATCCTGAACAACGCAAGACACAGACGGCAGACGAAAATCCGGAGTTACAGTCGCTACCATAAGCAGGTCGATATCATCAGCATTCATATTGGCCATTTCGAGGGCTTTTTTAGCAGCTTCGACGCATAAATCGGAAGTACTTTGATTCTCACCCGCAATACGCCTTTCCGAAATACCGCTACGGCTTTTTATCCACTCATCCGACGTATCAACCATTTTTTCCAGATCTAAATTGGACAAAACTCGCTCAGGGACATATGATCCGGTTCCAATAATCTTTGCTCTGGTCATTCGCTCTTTCCGCCTCGTTGAATATTATTTTTTGACATCGGAAATCCCGTTCATGTTATAATTTACCGATCTCTTTTCTCCACTCGAACCGGCCATTAGCACGGTTTCAATCTTTTTATTAATTTGATGAAAAACCATATCTCTGGCAAGGGCCAGACCACTGACAATTGCTTTTCCCGATGATCCGCCGTGGCAGATAATCGTCACGCCATTGATTCCCAGCAGTGGAGCTCCGCCATACTCAGAATAGTCAAACGTACCCCTTAGGCGCCTTAGGAACGGATACATCAAGGTCGCGCCTACACGCGAAAAAACATTGGTCGAAACCTGATGTCGAATCGAGGTTGTTAAAAATCCTTCGACCGACTCAGCAAACTTTAAGACAACATTGCCAACAAATCCATCGGTCACTACGACATCGACTTTCCCGCCCAGAATATCATGCCCCTCTATATTTCCAATAAAATTAAGGGCCGGATTATTTTTTAATAGAGGAAAGGCGGCAATAGTCAACTCGTTGCCCTTACTGCTCTCCTCTCCGATTGAAAGCAAACCGACTCGAGGCCGCTTCTTCTTCATCATGTATTCTGCCATAATCGATCCCATAATAGCGAATTGATATAAATTCAGCGGTTTACAATCAGAATTAGCGCCAACGTCCAAAACCAGTGATTGTCCCTTATTCACCGCGGGAAAAAACGAGGCAATACAAGGTCGCTTAACTTCCCTCAACCGTCCCAGATTCAGTACTGCCGTTCCCATGACTGCTCCGGTATTTCCCGGAGAAACAACAGCATCAACAATACCTTCTTTATGCATCTTGAATAATTCTGATATCGAAGTATCCTTCCTGCGTATTGCATCAGCCGGCGAATCTATCATAGCAACTACATTCGGCGCATGATGAATATCCAGATTAACAGGTACATCCCGATATCCGGTTAAAACAGATTTAATGGCATCTGATTTACCGACAAGAATTATTTTACAGCCGGATCCAAACTGCCGAGCGGCCTCAATGCCACCGGCAATAATTTCATCAGGACCGTTATCGGTCCCCATAACATCCAGTCCAATAGTTATTTGCAGATTCTCGGTCATATCACCCGGAGGCGAATCAGGCTTTATTTAGCCTCGATTACTTCTTCGCCTTTATAATGACCGCAATTGGGGCAAATATGATGAGCCAATTTCGGCTGCTGGCAGTTGGAGCAGTCGGTTACCGCCGGCGCCTGCAACTTCCAATGAGTCCGGCGTTTACGACTGCGGGCACGGGAATGTCTTCTTTTAGGAACAGCCATGATATCTCCTTACTTGCTTTCAGCGTCAGATTGATTTTCCGTTAATGCGCGCAAACCATCCCAGCGGGAATCGGTAGTTTCTATCTTGCAATCGCACATACTTTTATTTTTGTTGCCGCCGCAAATTGAGCAGATCCCCTTACAAGTTTCGTCGCATAACGGCTTTAGGGGAACCTCCAGTAAAATCGCTTCACGGATCGGCTCATTAATCTCTATTACCATTGTTCCAAACGGGACAATAGTCTCGTTCTCTGGAATTTCATCCGGATTCAGCTTTGAACTGTCACCCTCCTGAATCGAGAAATCTATCTTGCCATGGAGCAGGACCGGGTACGACCCAAGGCACCGCGAACAGGTCATCGTAGAATCACACTTCACCATACCCTGAAAATAATAAATATGCTCACAATGGATAATAGTCAGCGTAACTTCGGCGCATCCCGAAACGACCAAGTCATCATGCTCTAAAGCTAACTCCTCCGCGTCAATACTCATTTCCACATTTGCGGGAAAGTCGCTAATCTCACGTAAATCCAGTTTCATAGCCTATCAAGCTAAGCAATTCGGCCTTGCCTGTCAAGCATTTTCTACGCTCAAAACCACTTGACCTACAACAGGTTACCTTAAACAAAGCGGTATTTTCCGCCAATTCCCCGGAAACAATTACCTGATTGAAATAATCTGCGGCAAAAGCTATAAACTGCTTCTGTAAAACCGCAATATAATGGAGATTGTTCCCGCCAGTTTACCATGTGAAACAATACCCATTTCTTAAAACCTTCCACCTTTGGCCAAATCAAAAATATCCTGAACTAAAAGAGTCTGATCGGCCTTAAAACCCTGGCCGTAGGTAACGCCAGCCATCATGCCAAATGTCCGCCCCATACTCTCCAACGTCCAAATATAGTCACGGGATTTTTCAGGATTCAAAAACTGGCTTTCATGGCATTTGAGGGCATCTATCCAGCGATCAAACTGAACGCTAATATCTACGATAAAGTCAGGCATCATACCAGGCGGGAGAAAATAATAAAATATCCGTGACACCTGATGCGGTTCGCCATCAATCGCTGCCTTTTTCAAACCGGCTAGATTGGAAGCGTTGATGGTTATTTCACCGCATGCGACATGATCCGCATGCGACTGGCGGCGCCCATGTCCGATCCAGGGAGCGGGACAAAGGATTATTTTAGGCTTATAGCGGCGAATGTCGGAGGCGAGTTTTAATCTTTTGTCATAAGAATCAGCCAATGCTGTATCACCCCAATCATAAGTCTTAAGCAAATCCGCGCCCATTGTCTCGGCTGCGCACTGAGCCTCTCGCTGGCGCGTCTTAACATCACCTCCGGTTCCCAATTCCCCGGCGGTTAAATAGATGATTCCTGTTTTACGGCCTTCGTCGGCCAACTTAATTAAAACTCCGCCCGATCCTACTTCGACATCATCGGGATGCGCTCCGATAGAAATTACATCATAATTCATAGGCACCATAAAAAAAAGAACCGGAGAGTACGTAGCTCTCCGGTTGGAATTTAGTAACAAATAAGAAAACGCTCAGTTTTAGTCCGGGACGTTAAAATTATTTGAATGGAAAATCAGCAAATCTTCGAACAAATCATACATGTAATGACTGGCAGTCCCGCTCAAATCATCTGTTCCTTCGAAAGTTTGGTGAGTATAAGTTATCGAGTTGCTGCTTAAGAATTGCTCAAAGGATGTCATCTGCTCATCATAATCAAACTTCGCCTCAGTTGAAGATATCAGCAGTTTCGGTATTGAATTAAAGTTTGACGCATGACCAAATTGGTCAGCATTCCACAGGTTTTCAATATTGTTATCCATCCAAAGATCCCAGATGTTACTGCGCCATGCGCCCGTTGAGTCAAACGGCATGTGTGACAGATGAAGCGGCAGGAAGGTCGATAAATCATCCGACAACGAATCACTAGCGACATACTTGAAAGTTCGGATTCCAAACGCATCATTCTCATAATACGAACCATGATAATTCAATAGAATAATTTTCGTACTGTCGTTAGGATCAGTATAGAAAGTATCTATGAGTGTATTCAAGGCTGTAATATGAGGCGAGAACGCCGATGCAGCAGAGACCATTAGCGAAGTGAGCTCGTCGCCTTTAGAAGTATCAACCGGCCAGTTGTTGCTGAGCATAAGATTGTTCAATACCGCCCGGAATCCGCCGATTCCATCACCATCGAAATCAAGCGGCGCATTCACTGCAGAAACAGCTCCAAACAAATTAGTTTCAAGCGCTCCCCGTATGGCTCCATAACCGCCGACCCCTATACCGCAAATAGCGCGGTTGGCTGGATCAGTTAAAGTTGAGAATCTACCGTCAATGATAGATATCAGAGAATTACCCTGAATATTGATAAAGACACCTTCCCAATTTACTTCAATAATGGTCGTATCTTTATATAAAGCCGTAAAGAAATTGCCTTGACCCAGCGAATTAGTATAGAAGGAGGCTCCCAATACAGATTGCCCGTCAAAGCTGACAATATTCATAGGAACTATTTTACCCTCTTGAATCAGTCTATCAGCAACCTCGGCAAGGCCGCGTTTGAAATAGAACAGCTCATCGGAACGGAACGGGGTAAGCAAATACAGGGTCGGATATGGTACACCCGATCCCATGGGGTCAAAATCGGAGGGCGTATACACTGCCACGCCTTTGCTTCCCGATTCATCATCGCTTGTCGATATCAAAATCGACTCAAAATGCGGTGCCCATGGACTGAAGACCAGACCTCTTTGATCATAAATGGATCTGGTTGGATTGTCACTTGTTCTATCTGAACATCCGGCGAGAAACAGAGCGACTGTAATCAACGCCAGAAAAATTATCGTAAATTGCTTTCTCATCTCGCCCTCCATTAAAACCGGACTGTGAACTGGACAACCGACTCGAAAGCAGAGCCGCTGTACGTTCCCGACATATTGTCAAAACTGTTGTCGGTTATTCCATTAGCATCTTCAAGATATGTATTGCCGGACTCGGTGGACTCGGGATACATTATATACTGAGTAGCAAAATCAAGCTTGACATTCTCAAATACAAGGCCTATGCCAAAGTTAGCCGCATGCTTTAGACCGGAGTCAAAAAATGCGGGGTGCAATGTTCCCTGTTTAACGGGAGTCTGATCCGCGGAATATCCACCGCGTAGAATCAATTTATCAGAATAGGCATATTCAAGACCTACCGAACCGCGAATCGTGTTGTCCCAATCAACCGGAACACTTAAATCTTCGACGGCCCAACTGTTAATACGAGCATTTCGAGTAATGTTGCTGTCGGAAAAAGTATAGTCAAACGCATACCCTTTAAAATCCGACCAGAGGGTGTACTCGATATCTCCGGCAATCAACAATTTTTCACTCAGTTGATAAGCAATACCAGCCGCAATCTGAGAGGGCATTGTTACTTCGGTTTCAAAATCACCACGAGCTTCATAGACGGCTCCGGAAGATAAAATATAATCCTCCGAATCAGTGAAAATCAGACCCGAATTATAGGTGATTTCCGGCATATAGTAATAGAAATCTGTTTTTCCATCAATTTTAATCGTTGATTTTATGGCATACGATACGCCAAATGATAACTTTGTTGTAGGCTTTAACAGGAAGCCGGCTCGGAGATTAAAACCTAAGCCGTTTCCATCCGACATCTGCCATTCAGTTATCAGGTCATTTGGCCGGCTTGCGACAACATCGTAGTAGTCAGCAGTCGGATCGGCCGGATTCTGACGAAGGAAAAATCCGCCATAATTCAGATCAGCCTTCAGTACACCGGTGGAAATTCCAAAACTCAGTTTATTTTCAATCAACTCGACCGCAGCCACCGCGTTTATCGCGACACCGTCAAAGTTATGCTCCAACTGCTGTCCCGGAAGCGACGCCGAATTATTCAGCGGACTAAACAACTCCCACGACAGATTCATATCGAACGGCTGAAATATCGTGAAGCCAAGGATAACATCATTACCGCCAACGGGCAGTTTGAAATATCCTCCAAAATTCGGATTGGTAATAGTTTCGTAACGGTTCCGAATTTCGCCGCTATAAAATCCAATAGGATATGCACCGTTTTTTACAGTCGGTGAATACTTCAGTTGATAGTTTGTTATGATTTCATTGACAGTCAGTTCGTTCTCGGTTACATAGAATAACCCAGCCGGGTTATAGTATGCCGCTGACCAGTCATCGGCGATGGCTCGAAAAGTTCCTCCCATCGCTTTGGCCTTCGCACCAACTCCAAATGTTCCCATACCTCCGCCCCACGCAGGTATCGAGAGAAATAAAGCAAACAGCGCACATAATAATAAGGTGACCTTAACTCTTCTCATCCTCATCTCCAACTCTATTGATAACAGACCATTATCACTACTTAGCCAAAAATAACCGCATGCCTATCCAGCCAAAATTCATAGCTGGAAAAGCGGAAAAAATGAATGCAAAAGTTACTATATCTACCCACCTTTGTCAAGCCTGCACTGTTTTTTTTTGGCTACCATAAACTTACCTCTTCCTTTATGACGTGCGTAAGCCTCATTTTTTCTAATGAATAGGAAAAATTTTCTTCTACAACCAAGAAAAGTTTGCCTGATTTCACTTGATCCAGCCTGTTTAAGCCACCGCACTCCACATGTATCTTACTACCACTCAACGAGTAAACACTATTCTTCGCACGCCGGCATCAACTCTGCATATGAAAAAGAAAACTGTGGAAGGTTTGTACAATGAAAAAAGTAATAGTAACAAGTATCCTGATAATCATTCTGGTATGTATAAACTGGATATCAGACGGATACGCCCAAATCACTCCTGAGCAAATGAAAGCATATCAGGAGATGATGAAATCACGGGGAAGTACTGCTCCCGGCAAAACTCAGACCTACAAAACTCCTCCTATTTATAATAGTGAGGATAATGGTATCCAGGATTCTCTTGAAGCCTATTATAACAAAGGCACTGATTCTGCATCATACGCCGCGCGTCAACATCGGGATCGGGCCAATACGATCGATTTACTCAAGGCGAATCCGTCTGACAATGTAACAACAGTCACCGCCAAGAATCAGCTCATCCTCCCGGATTCACGACAAGTCAATAAGTTTGGCCATAATCTTTTCTCTAATCCGCAAGTAGGCGAAATCAACAGCATGTTGGTTCCCGATGATTACCTCCTCGGTCCCGGTGATAATATCATCATCAGTCTTTGGGGACGAGTACAGCAGGAATGGAATCTGACCGTTGATCGCCAGGGAAAAGTATTTATACCAAAAGTCGGTGAAATTACCGCTTGGGGAATGACATTGGGTCTTTTTGAGGAGCGACTTGATGCGGCCCTGTCAAAAGTCTATTCAGGCTATAAACGAAAAATCACTTTAGGGAAAATTCGGACGATCAAAGTCTTTGTGTATGGTGAGGTCAAGGCGCCTGGCGGATATGCCGTTTCGGCCCTTTCTACCTTATTTAATGTTTTGCATCGCGCGGGCGGCTCTACTGAAAACGGATCAATGCGTCAGATTAAGCTAATTCGAAACAGCCAAACGCAGCTGATAGATCTATATGACTTTTTAATAACCGGAGATAATGGCTGCGATAAGCCACTGATGTCCGGTGATGTAATTTTCGTACCGCTCGCAGGACCTCAGGCAACAATACGGGGTGAAGTTAAACGTCCGGCTATCTATGAGTTGGTCAATGACCAAAAGGTCTCGGACCTGATCGAGATGGCGGGCGGACCAACGGCTAATGCGTACCTCGGCCGGCTGATGCTTGACCGCATAACTGAAGATGACTCACGAAAAATACTCGACTTGAATTACAAAGGAGAGAACAGCGAAGATCCGCAGTTAGTCAATGGTGACGATCTTTCTATCTTCTCTATTTATACTTTACGCCAGAACATTGTCTGGGTCAGCGGTATGGTCAAACATCCCGGCACTTATGAGCGGATCGAAAGCATGTGCCTTTCCGACCTCATTGACAATGGCCAGTTGTTGCCCAACAACGTCTATCTGGATCGTGCTGACCTGTATCGAAAACACTCCGACGGAACCACCGAAATCCTCGCCATTAATTTGCGTGACATTATCGACGGCACCAACAGCGTCAACATTCCTCTGCAGGATATGGATTCACTGCACATCTACGATATTAGTAAAGTCGAGCAGGAAAAATATGTTTATATCGACGGACTGGTGCAAGCTCCCGGTCAATATCCTCTATACAAAAATATGAACATAAACGATTTAATCTTTCTGGCCGGTAATTTCAAAGAGAGCGCTTACATGCTGACCGCTGAACTGGCTCGAATCGATGAGAAAGGTAATACGAACGTCCTATATGTTCATCTTGATGATGAAAACGGCCGTAATATGCAGCTGCTCGAAAATGATCAGCTATTTATAAGAAAGATCCCCGGATATCAACTTCATCGCACGGTTACAATTGAGGGCGAAGTTAATTTCCCCGGCGAATATTCTTTATCGAAAAATAACGAAACACTGTGGCAGTTGCTGCATCGAGCCGGAGGCTTCACCAAACAAGCGTTCCCAATCGGTGCTGTATTTAAGAGAAAAGCCATTGTAGAAGAACTAAATCGCAAGAATATTAGCAATATTCTGGCAACTTCACAGCCTCTTATGGCTGATTCGCTTGGTATTCTCAGACCGATAGAAACTATCACGCTTCGCCCCGAAAGCATGGACCGCATTATCATTGATATGGAAATGCTGATGGCAACATACGGTATGCAGGGTGACTTCAAACTGCAGACGGGTGATTACATCTATATACCTGAGGTTCCGACCGGTATCTCGGTTCTTGGCGAAATTTCCGCTAACGGCACGATTCGATATGAAAAAAACACAAAGGTCAAAGATTATATTAAAAAGGCCGGAGGCTTCACCAAACGAGCCGATAAAGGCGAAACCCGTTTGGTTACCGCCAGCGGACAGGTCTACGCCAACGGCAATGTTCTCAGTAAAAAAGTGAGTATTGGCGACGTTATTATCGTGCCGTCCGAAATTAAAAAGGAAAAGGACTGGTTCAAGTTTATCTCAACCAGTCTGTCAGTATTAACTGGCGTAGCCACCACTTTTTTAATCATCGACAGGCTCTAACACTATCATGAAAACGATATCAGGAAAACTTATAGAGAGAGGGCAGGAAGAAAATATGTTATCAACAAAGTCAATTCTGGTTACCGGAGGAACCGGTTCATTTGGAAAGAAATTCATCGAAACTATTCTAAATCAATACCCGACTATTCGAAGAATCGTCGTTTACTCCCGCGACGAACTTAAGCAGTTTGAAATGAGCCAGCAGTTTTCGACCGAAAAATACCCGCAAATAAGATACTTTATAGGTGATGTCCGCGATAGAGATCGGCTGCGCAGGGCAATGGAAGATATTGATATCGTTGTCCATGCCGCCGCTCTCAAACAAGTTCCGGCTGCCGAATACAATCCTTTTGAAGCCATAAAAACTAATATCATCGGTGCTCAGAATGTCATCGAAAACGCTATCGACCAGGGTGTTAAAAAAGTTGTCGCACTATCCACCGATAAGGCCGCTGCGCCTATCAACCTTTACGGCGCTACGAAACTCTGCTCCGATAAGCTCTTTGTTTCGGCAAATAACTTTCGGGGACGGCATGATATCTCCTTCTCGGTCGTTCGTTACGGCAACGTTATGGGCAGTCGCGGTAGTGTGATCCCGTTCTTTATGAATAAGCGCAATGAAGGCGTTCTTCCCATTACCGATCGTCGTATGACCCGATTCAATATTACCCTTGAAGAGGGTATAAATTTAGTACTCCTTGCGCTCACTCATATGTGGGGCGGCGAGATTTTCGTCCCTAAAATTCCAAGCTACCGCATCATGGATGTCGCCGAAGCCGTTGCTCCAAATTGCAAAATTGATCTCGTCGGTATTCGCCCAGGTGAAAAACTCCACGAAGAAATGATAACCTCAACCGACGCCATTAACAGTATCGAGTTTGAAAAGTACTTTGTGATTCTTCCCTCAATGCCGCTTTGGGATATTAAAAAATTCGCGACTGCCTTTAAAGGTCAGCCGTGCCAACAGGATTTCTGCTATTCCAGCGACAACAATACCGAATGGCTAACGGTCGAACAGATTCGCAGTCTAATAAAAAAGCACACCGATCCGGATTTCGAGGTCGATGCTCCGGCCGAAACTAAAAGCGGTAATCGGATCATCCTGAGAAAAGGCACCGAGCATATCTCTGCGCCTCCATCCCGAATTCCAGAACTTATTGGCAGCGAAGAGTAAAACGGAGAATAGAATGTCTGAGCAGAAATTTTTACCATATGGCCGTCAGAATGTTACACAGCAAGATATTGATGCTGTTTCGGAAGTACTCTCGTCCGACTGGCTGACCCAGGGGCCGGCAATCCCGGAATTTGAGCATGCCCTGGCTGATTATCTTTCAGCTAACGAGGTAGTCGCCTGTTCCAGCGGAACGGCCGCCCTGCATCTTGCCATGCTTGCTTTGGGCATCGGCGAAGGTGATGTGATTATTACCACACCCAATACATTTGTGGCATCGGCTAATTGTGCCCGATTTGTCGGTGCACAGGTTCAATTTGCGGACATTAATCCCAATTCAGGGCTCATTGACACGCAGAGTATCAAGCGCCTTTTAGAGCAGGATAACCAGGGAAAAATCAAGGCGATTCTTCCAGTACATTTCGCCGGACAGCCGGTAGAATTACCAGCCATCTACGAGTTGGCGCAAAAACATGGCGCCTATGTCATCGATGATGCCTGTCATGCAATTGGAGCCTCATATGAGTTTGAGGGCAAACAGTGCAAAGTCGGAGACTCTTCGCATTCGGACATGACCGTCTTTTCCTTCCACCCGGTTAAACATATTGCCACCGGCGAAGGCGGAGCGATTGCCACCAACTCCGAAGAGCTTGCCGAAAAACTTCGCCTATTCCGCAATCATGGAATAACTCGAGACGGCTTCATCAATGATGAAATGTCAAAATCGGAAGACGGAGTACCGAATCCATGGTACCATGAAATGCATGAGTTAGGATTTAATTACCGAATAACAGATATTCAGGCCGCTCTGGGAGTTAAACAACTGGAACGATTGCCACGCTCCATCCAGCGCCGCAATGAAATCGCCGATTCTTACCGGAAGCTCATTTCAAAGACTTTTTCAGACGGCACGATCCTGCCTCTGGTTCAATATTCAAATAGAGTCAATTCATATCACTTGTTCGTGGTAAAAATAAATTTTGAGAAGCTGGGAGTCTCGCGTGCGGTTGTTATGAATCGCCTGCGGGCTACTGGAATCGGCACTCAGGTGCATTATATACCGGTGCATTTGCAGCCATATTACCGCCGCGTCTGCGGCACCGCGCCGGGGTATCTGCCGGATGCGGAGGCATACTATGAACAAGCGCTCAGCCTCCCGATGTACCCGGAATTAACTGATAACGATCTATCAAGAATCGTCTCTGAACTTGCAAGAGCGATTGAAGTTCCGGCAGAAGAGAAAGCAGTCCGTTAACAATACAACCCAGCCGGTAATCGGCCGGGACAAACAAAAGGTCAATCTTGTGCGAATATTAGGAATACTACAAGCCCGCATGTCGTCAAACCGCCTTCCCGGAAAGGTGTTGAAGCTGGTTGTCAATAAGCCTATGCTCGAATTGCAGTTGGAAAGACTGGCACGGTCCCGCAAATTGGATCGCCTCGTTGTAGCTACCAGCCTTGAACAAAGTGATAATCCGATTGAGGACTTATGCGACAAATACGAAATTGATTGTTTTCGCGGCAGTCTCGACGATGTCCTTGATCGCTTCTATCAAACGGCGAGGCAGTATAAACCGGATGTTATCGTCCGCCTGACAGGCGACTGTCCCTTAACTGACCCCGATGTCATCGACATGGGCATAGAGTTTTTCCAATCGCACGACTACGATTATGTCAGCAATAGCGTTGAGCGAACATTTCCTATCGGTCTTGATATGGAGGTTTTCTCTCACTCGCATTTAAAGGCAGCCTGGAAAAAGGCTATCTTACCATCCGAACGAGAACATGTCACAGCTTATTTTAGAAATAGACCGGAGAAGTACAAAATCGGGCAATTTCACAATACAGAAGACCTGTCGCATCATCGCTGGACGGTGGACGAACCAGCCGACTATGAATTCGTAAAAGCTGTTTATGAGCATCTCTATCCTGTTAATCCAACTTTCAGCTCAAGGGATATTCTGGAATTGCTGGAAAAAAAACCGGCTTTGATGAGTCTGAATTATTCCATTGTACACGGCGAAGGATATATAAAATCACTAAAAGATGATGAAGAGTATATAAAAAAAGAAAAGCAATTTGTGTAAACGGCTATTCCATGGAGGAACTGCAGTTTATACACTTTTTTCACTGTAACACAACCTTCCGGGCCGGGTTAACCCCCGGCCCATTCCACTCTCTGTGAAACCATAGAGCTTTCAAATTAGTATAAGATTCTGTTTTTAGTGGACAAATTGCCGTCTGCTGTCTAATCTTGGTAATTGGAGGAGTATGTATCGTGCGAGTTGTTTTTAGAACAGATTCATCGGAACAGATAGGCACAGGGCATGTTTGGCGCTGCCTGACTCTGGCCGACTATTTAACAACTCAGGGAGATGTCTGTACTTTTATATGCCGGGATTTGCCGGGAAATATCATTAAGCAAATCGAAAGACGAAAACATGATGTAATAAGTCTTCCTCCACCCCCGTCAAACGGAAAAAAATATCTTTCCGCAACCGAGCAATGGCTTGAGATGAAAACCGGAAAAGACGCCGGGCAAACTGCCGCAGAATTAGGAAAAATAGGCGATATATCATGGTTGGTGATTGACCACTACGGAATCGGTATTGAGTGGGAGCAGATTATCAATACAAAATGCGGTCTTGACCGGATATTTGTAATCGACGATCTGGCTAATCGAGAGCACAAATGTGATTTACTCTTAGATCAGAATTTAAACAGCGACGATGACCGCTATCGAGACTATCTTCCAGATTCATGTAAAGTTTTATTAGGCCCCCCATATGCCTTGCTCCGCCCGGAGTTCATTGAAACCCGGCAGAATATATCGGAGAGAACCGGTGATGTCGAGCGAGTCTTAATATTTTTTGGCGGAGTTGATGCCGATAACGCGACAGCCAAAACAATGCAGGCCTTTCTCAAGTTTGCTGACAATAATATTCATCTGGATGTCATTGTCGGTACCGCCAATCCCCATTATAACTCAATTAGAGAAATTGCCCGAGAATTACCGCATTGCGATATCTATAAAAATGTCGATGATATGGCCGAGTTCATGGCCGAGGCTGACCTTGCGATTGGTGCCGGCGGAACAACCGCATGGGAACGCGCGTGGCTGGGATTGCCTTCGCTGATTATTATCCTGGCAGAGAATCAACGGGCAGGTACCGAAGCCCTGGCCAAATCCGGAGCTGCCTGGAATCTGGGATTGATTAATGAACTATCCAGCGACGATATTCGAGCTTCGGTTGATTATGCCTCAAAAAGCCCTGAGGAGATGAAAAAAATGAGCCGAGCCGCAATGCGGATATTCGGTCCCGGAAAGAAAAGCGGTGTCGAAAAAGTATTCTCTGCCATGAGGTCAATTTAAAATGTCATGGTATCGCGTTATTATCACCCATTCTATGGATACAGAAGTGAAACCTCTGGATAAAACACTATGATTATTCTTTTGCTGGGTCCGGCCCATAAGGAACTAAGGGCGTTTCTTGAATCATTTGGAGACGAAGTGCGTCATACCGATAAAAGGGTAAAAGCAACTTCGGGTATTCTTGAGAGGGTAAGCTTAGTTATAAGTTATGGATACCGCTATATCTTGAAAGATGATTTCTTAAGCAAATTCCACCGCCGAATCATTAATTTGCACATTTCTTTTCTGCCCTGGAATCGGGGAGCCGACCCCAATTTATGGAGCTTTCTGGAGGGTACGCCCAAGGGTGTCACGATTCATCTTATCGATGCCGGAGTCGATACGGGAGACATAATCTCTCAGCGTAAAGTGAATTATCGTAACAATGATACTCTGCGAACGACATATGACCGCCTTAACCGGGAGATCAAGTCTTTATTAGTATCCTGCTGGCCGGGAATTCGCTCAAATAAAATAACAGCTAAACCGCAACCTCCGGGTGGAACGTTTCATCGTACCAAAGACAAAGAAAACTACCAATATTTATTGACTCAGGGTTGGGATACGCCAGTAAACAATTTAATCGGTAAATTAACAACTAAGGTAAAGGGTTAGTCTGTGGCATTATATGACATTAAAATAGGTAATCGTGTAATCGGGCCGTCGCATCCTCCGTTTGTTATTGCAGAAATGTCTGGCAATCATAATCAGTCACTTGATCGCGCTCTGGCAATTGTCGATGCGGCCGCCAAAGCGGGAGCGCATGCTCTGAAGCTTCAAACTTACACCGCCGAGACCATGACCATTGACATCGAGGGTGACGGATTTTCTATCACTGATAGCGACAGTCTGTGGAAAGGTCAAAACCTCTACAAACTTTATCAGAAGGCTCACACACCCTGGGAATGGCACAAACCACTCTTTAAACGATGCCGAAAGTTAGGCATGATTGGTTTTTCAACCCCTTTCGATTCAACGGCGGTAGATTTTTTGGAGGATCTGGACAATCCCGCCTACAAGATAGCTTCATTTGAGAATACTGATATTCCCCTGATTAAGAAAGTCGCCGCGACCGGAAAACCAATCATTATTTCTACCGGTATGGCTTCGGTTGCCGACTTGGATGAGACAATTCGCACAGCCAGGGAATGTGGATGCCGGGATATTGTATTGTTGAAATGCACTAGCAGTTATCCGGCGACCCCGGAAGGGAGCAATATCTGTACTATCCCCCATATGCGGGATCTTTTTTCGGTACAAGTCGGACTATCCGACCATACTCTTGGCATTGGAGTTCCTTTGGCGGCGATTGCCA
The DNA here is from genome assembly GCA_023138975.1 of Candidatus Zixiibacteriota bacterium. Taxonomy (GTDB): domain Bacteria; phylum Zixibacteria; class MSB-5A5; order GN15; family JAAZOE01; genus JAGLON01. The sequence goes on along the minus strand of JAGLON010000015.1, from coordinate 51,322 downwards.
TGGGTGCCACTGTCATTGAGAAGCATTTTACATTGTCGCGCGCCGATGGCGGAGTTGATTCTGCTTTTTCGCTGGAGCCGAAAGAACTTGCTCTATTGGTTGCGGAAAGCGAACGAGCCTGGCAAGCCCAAGGACAGATCACATATGGAATGGGCGGGCAGGAGAAAAAATCAAGACAATTTCGGCGGAGTTTATATATCATCCAGGATATGAAGTCAGGCGATGTATTAACCGAGAAAAATCTAAGAGCTATCCGCCCGGGCTACGGATTGGCGACTAAGTATCTGGACACACTATTGGGTAAGCGCATATCACGAAATGTATTGAGAGGCACTCCCTTTGATTGGAGCATTCTGGGATGACAGTGAGTCATGGATGACTCATATTAATGACAGGAAAGAGCCGTGAGTATTAAGGCATTTAGCAAAAAAACTATTTATAGACATCTGGTTGCGAAGTACATCAACGACCTGAAAGTGGATATTGATCCACGCAAAAAAACTATCATAGCCCTAAATCATTTCTATGATCAGGATTTGAGGGCTCTCCAAAAAGCAAATACAGAATACAACATTGTAATTATTGATGCTCCACGTCTTGTACGAGGAGCCAAATTGTACTATAGCGATCCTGTTATCGCGCTAACAGCTCCATACACCGACGAGCCCAAATCAAATCGGAAAAACTGGAATCGGGAATGCGAATATATATTCAATCTTTTGGAGAAGAAGTTTTCCTGCGATCTTATTATCACAGGTTCCGATGTCTTCTGGTGGGTAAGAGAATTAATACATGTCGCTCGTGAACACGATACAAAAACTATCGTTTTGGATAAAGAGGGTATCCGAACCCCTTACGCCTTTATTCAGGAAGCGAAGCGTATCAAGGACTTCACCCCCTTCATCTCGGATCATATTTTTGTCTGGAGTGAACGGCAGAAGAGATTCTGGAAAAACGCCGGAGCCGCCGACACAGATATAACCATCGTTGGTCAGCCCCGGTCGGATTTGTTTTTTTCGGAAAAACGAACTGAAGTCGATGAGTTTTTCCCTCATCCGCAACCTCTGGTATGTCTGTTTTCATATCATGATGACGCCTACGTCCCACCAAAAATGGCGCGCGATGAAGGCATTAACTGGCGAAAAATGAAACGGGAAAGCCATGATTGCTTCAGTCAACTGGCAGCTGAAAACCCGGGATATAATTTTGTCATTAAAACTCATCCCCAACAATCTGATCTTGAGATTCTAAAATCCGACTATAATATGGAGAATTTGAAAGTTATCGGCGGTGCTTCTGTCGCTAACGAACTAATTCAACGCTCAGAATTGATTATCGCTTTTCAAACAACATCCATTATAGAAGCTCTAATGCTTGGTAAAAAAATAATCTATACCGCCTGGGATCCCAATTATGACAATTTATTGCCCCATTTGATTCCTCTGCACAATGCCGGAGGAATGGTAATCGCAAAGAGCCTTGAACAGTTTAAAGAAGTGTGCCAAAATTACTTCACTGGAGATGAACTGCTTTTCGATTTTTCTGATATTGAGGTTTCCCGGCGAAAGGATTTTGTGGGTGAGTACCTGTTTCAACCAGACGGTCTTGTCAGCACGCGATTCTTCAAAGAAATTAGTCAATATCTCAGATGAAAAGGCTCTTTAATAACAGCCTGTTTACATCTATCGATTACTTTATACTAATTGTATTAAACCTGCTTGCAACACCGATATTGATTGCCCATTTTGGAATTGAGGGTTACGGCGCCTTCGTATTCCTGAGTATTTTCAGCATCTATGGAGCCTTATCATTCTTTGACTTGGGAATGGAAGGGTCACTGATGAATTTTGTGGCCCGTTTTGAGGTGGATGGCGATAAACGAAAACTTCAGGATACTCTCTCAGCGTCACTCGCCTATTATTCACTTTTAGGGTTGATCCTGGGAATCGCTCTTTACATTTTCGGCGATTTTATCACTATCAGATTGGTGGATAGCGGTAGCGCTCTTAATTATAATCACGTAAAGACCTCGCTGAGTATAATCTCAATAAATGTTTTCCTGCAATTTTTAACAGTTCCTTTTGCCGCTATCCTGCAAGGACTTCGCCGGTTCATAATAACCAAATCTATCAATTCCATAATGAACATTATGCGCTACCTGCTAATTATAATTATTGCTGTATATTATCATCGCATTGATTACGCCTTTCTGATTATCACTATCCTGACCGTTCTGCGCCTGATTATTTTACTGTCAATATTTGTCGTTCGCCTGCCTCAATTCCGGCGCATGCGAGTTCGTTTCAATTTCTCGCTATTGAGGACCCTCTTCAATTACAGTTCAATTCTCTTTATAAATCGCATAATTGGCCTAATTAGTAACCAAATTGACAAAGTTCTTATCTGGCTGTATTTGGTTGTTACTAATATGGCGATATACGATGTAGTTTCCCGCCCCGCCAACTTACTCCGCCTTGTTCTCAGTATTCTCAACTCGGCTGTTGTTCCGGAAGTCGCCCGATTGCATCATCTCAATGATCTGGCTGCAATTCGCAAGATGTATATAAATCTGATTCGATACGCGTATTTGATAATACTTCCAGTATTGGCGTTGTTGGGAGTCTATATAAATGATTTTCTGCGATTGTGGGTCGGCAATGAATTCGTTCCGCATTCACACCTGGCTATAATTCTCCTGGCCGTTTACGCGATACTTCCTATTCCCTCAGTCTCCTCGACCGTTGTCGTCGGATTGGAAAAAGTTAAGCAAACTATCTGGATTGCCATAGTTGCTACGGTTATCAATATTATTCTCAGCCTGACTCTTCTTCAGTACCTCGGCCTTGCTGGACTGTTGATAGCCACCCTTGTCGCTGATCTGTTTTGTGTTCTCCCCTATCTATTCGCTATGAAAAGATTTCTTGATTTCAGTATAAAACAACTCGCGACCTCACTGCTACCCATTGCTATAATTAGCGTTCTTTTCCTTGCCGCTCATACTGTTCAAAGACTGATATTCAGCGATTATGCTGTAATACTATTTCTGTTCGCGGCTGTTCTTTTTTGTGGCAATTGTCTCGTCAACTATCGCTATCTCCTCCAGGACAAGGAAAAACTATTTCTTCGCGAAAGAATTAAAGCCGCTGCGAATAAAATCGGTAAGGGCGCTTCGACCAAGTAACGGCAATCCAATGTATTCATACCCAAATTAAATCATTTTTTTCTTGAATTATATCCCTATATTCGTAAATCTTATCTATAATAGATATTAGGTGTTATAGAGTATCCCAGGGATGGGGATAATAGAAAGTTGACTGAATGAAAAAACGGATTGTTTTCGTCTCCATATTCGATTTAACTCGAGTTTTTTGGGCCATCGCCGAGGGCTTGATTTCCGCTGGACATACCGTTTTCTGGATAACTACAAATGAATACTGGACAAGCTGGCTAATTGAACGAGGCGTCAGCAGGAATGATATACAGCAGTTGGTCTATTCCAATTCTGATTTTCTCAGTTTAGAGGAAAAGAGGAATCTTAATTCTGAAATTATAGAAAGTGAAGCCAATGCCGGAGTGACCTTCAATCAGGCATTGATGATGGATCAATTTGTTACAACTAAAAACAAGTCCGATATAAATGAGTACCTATATTTATACTACCGGGACATCAAGCGATTTTTAATAGACAAAAATCCAACGCATCTCTTCGCCGAACCAACCAATTGCAATGAGATGATTACCTATATGGTGTGTAAGGAACTGGACATCAAGTTTATCTCTCCCCGGGACATCCGCTACCCCGCCAAACATATGGCCTTTTTTGATAGTTATCTCCAGAAAAATCAGCTCCCGCTTCCCCACAAGAATAGTGATTCCAACGGACAGGAACTAATCGAAGCCTTCGCGAATAATAAGCCGACACCACATTATTTCAAAAAAAACTCAGCGATAAAGGCACTGCGTGTTAGTAAACTCATTGGCTCCATGCGAAACAGAATCAGCCGGCGTTTTATAGAGAGCGGAAACGGGCTGACACACCATGATCTTTCGGGCCGGATATCACTGGCGCTAAAGCAAACTTTTAACAGCTTTTACATGAAACATCTGTGCCGCTATGATAAATTGGAGGATATTACAAATCGCGTCGCTTTTTTTGCTTTGCATGTTCAGCCGGAAGCGTCAATTGATGTTCTCGGTTCATTTTACAGCGATCAAATAAAGCTGATAAAAGATATCCGGCGCTCTCTGCCATTTGATACAACTCTGATAGTCAAGGAGCATCCGAATTTTCTGGGTATAAAGAACCTTAGTTTTTTTCGGAAACTTCGCCGTATCCCTAATGTGAAACAGATCAAATTTGATGTATCGACGTTTGATGTTTATCAAAAGACTGACATCATATTTACTGTTTCCGGTACGGTCGGGTACGAAGGAGGCATGCTGGGAATTCCGGTTATAACTTTTTGCCCCATGTATTTTGGCGGTCTTTCATCGGTACACCTTTGTGAAGATGTCACGAAAATACAACCTCTGGCAAAAAAACTTCTCAACGGCTTCAAACGAAACTACGAAGTCGATTACCAATTCATGGAAAGTCTGGTGAAAAAATCGTATCCGGCATTCTGGTCGGATCCGATCTCCAATCCTGATGTCCTGAGTAATGAAAATATTAACAGCCTTCTAACCGCATTCCTGAAAGTTATTTCACGTGCTGATAGTTAATGCCATAGGAATGCTGATTTATATCGCCTTTTGCGTTTATTTAATAAAAAAAGACACGCGTTTCTTTGTCCTCTTCGGATTTCTGGCATTTACTCAAATCTGGGCTCTAATCTCATGCTTCTACAATGACATGGGAATATACAATATCGAACTGTTCCGCTATACCGAAACCACGTTGGCGACCTTTCGCCTTTCGATGCTCTATACTGTTTTCAATCTCGGTTTCCTGTTTATGATGATCATCTTTAAAAACCGCCCCTTGCTTCAGGTGGACTATGAAGTTACCCGGGAGTCTATAAAACTCGGCTCCATCAAAGCTGCCGTTTATGGCGCGGTCGGAATGGTTCTCATCTATATCGCATATAATTTTTATGTCGGAGGCATCCCGGTATTTTCCGGCTTCGGAAGACTTTCATACTTTGAGGAAGCTGGCCGTCTGGAGCGAACGTTAATTCTATATGGATTTCTAATCGCCTTCATACTCGGCTATTTCCGTAAGAACCGCGGTTGGTTTTCCGTCAATGGAATCCTTATAACTCTGTTTATGGTCTACCTGCTCCTGACAGGCAATAAGTTCTCATCGCTCATGCTGTTGATCGTATGCTACTATACCCCGATATTCGTGCGGTTTTATACCAAGAATCCCGGCCTTAAAATATTCAAAGCCAAATACATTCTCATTGGTACCCTTGTCGCGCTGATTTTAATTTCATTGGCTTTTGTCTCTTACTTATATGTTACCGACGATATAACCTTCGCCTCCAACTATCTCATGAACCGAGTGTTTGCGTTTCAGGGTGAAATGTGGTGGGCGATTGACTATGACTACTATAACGCCGAAATCTATGACCCCACTCACTGGAAAACCGAACTTGATGCAGTTATATCTCCGCGCGATGTTTCCTCGACCGATATTGGCATGAAGTATTTGATGATTGCCGTGCTGGGTCCAGAAAAAGCGTTTATGATTATTGAAAAAGGCTACCTCTATACAATGACCTATCCGGGAATCTTGATCGCGACTTTCCCTTTGTGGACAGCCTTTATTATTCAGTTTTTTGCAGGTATAATATTTTTCATGATGATGTACTATCTGCATTACTCGGTTAAATACAAGCATTTCTTTCGAGCGCTAGTCAGCATTATAATTATCATACCTTACATTACGGTGTTATTCACCGGTAATTTTGGAGTATTTTTCACCTTTGGTATGGCTATAAAGATTTCAGTACTTCTGCTTCTGGAGATGGGCGGAGCAAGGATAGCCTACAGAAAGGGCTAAATAGTGGTGGTAAGCAACCGGATAAAAACTCTTGCTGTTATCTTTCATGTCATTACAATAGTAATCGGTTTTTTTATAGCATGGGACTTCATCGCTGACGACTCTTTTATAACATTTCGCTATTCAAAACACCTCGGCGAAGGAAATGGAATAGTTTTTAATGCCACTGATATTGATCCTGTCGAAGGTTATACCAATTTCCTCTGGATGATAGTCATGGCTGTTCCACATGCTCTCGGATGGAACCCAGTTCTTTTTTCCAAAATTGTCGGATTTTTCAACTTTGCCGGGTGCGCTCTGACATTGTTTCTATACGCGCGGTACAAAACCAAAGATGGATACTTCGGCTATTTGGCTGTGCTACCGCTGTTAATACTTCCCTCGACCTATTTCCACACAGTCTCGGGGATGGAGACGCTCTTATACAGTTTTATGTTACTTTTACTTTTTTCCTCCGGTTATGAGCTATTAACACAATCAAAACTCCCTTCCCGATGGCAAATCATATCAGTACCTGTACTAATATTAATGGCTGGAATGATCAGACCCGAAGGAATATTGTCGGGTTCTATCGTACTAATCGTCCTTTTCCTCAGCACAAAAAATCACTCTCGTAAAAATTCCCTGCTATATTCGGGGGCTCTACTTGTAGTACCGGGATTGGTTTACTTTATCTGGAGAGTCTCATATTTCGGTTGGCTTCTGCCTAATACATTCTATGTAAAATATGGTCAACCCTCTGATGGTATTGAATGGCTGCTAAAATCCCTGAGTTCAGTGGTCGGCTTAATCGCAATTATTATTCTTTCGTACGCTTTCGACAAAAAAGGCAATAAAAAATCTCATAAGAGATTTATGTACTACGCTGCCTTTCTGATAATGGCCATCTCACCTTATATTATGTCCGACTTGGGTATGAACTGTATGAATCGCTTTCTGTTCCATATCCTTCCTGTCATATTTCTAATCGCAGCATTTGAGATACGCGCCTTATTCACATTGGGTAATAGTTCCAAAGATAAAATCGCCACCTCAAAAGGACTCATGCTTGTAGTGATACTTTTCTCCCTGTTACCGCTTCTGCACAAAGATAAAACCCAAGTGGCTCATATGACTCTCTATGAATCACATCTCCAGAACGCTCACATTGAGCTTGCCAAAACTCTAAAATCCTCTTCTGTTCCACAGAAATTACGAACCCTCGCTGTGGGAGACGCCGGAGCTATTCCGTATTACTCGGAGTGGCAATCATATGACTTTGTCGGGCTCAACGATGAATTTACAGCCCACAATCCAACCAAAAAAACAGCATACCTAAAAGAGAAGGCGCCAACAGTGCTGATACTCTATGCTGAAGACAACAAAAACATCCGCTTAGATCAATATGGATTAGAACCTCACGCACTCATGCCAGAGTATAATGAAATTGCTTTTATCAAATTGTTTCCCAATTATTATCTTGCCGTCTTCCTTAGAAAAGATATCGATTCATCAATTTACGATGAGTTATTTACAGCTATTAATACCGTTGAACTTAAGGCCGATCATTTAAATGCCGACACCCATAACAGAATCGGGCTAATTAAACATTTAAAAAAACGTATTGGGTTATAGGATGAATAGTGTCAAACAATATAGGAGAAGGGCGTATGTTTAAATATCTGTTTCAGGATTATGCCCGCAATCGAGGACAGGTAAAAATTATCTTCATCGTTGCCTTCTTCCGGTTTGTTAACTTATTCGCACGACGGTCAAAGAAATCGCCATTGTTTATCATAGGCATCCCGTTTATGATTTTATACCGGATTATTGTTGAATATACCTTGTGTGTTGAACTCCGCGCCAAAACAAAAGTTGGACCGGGCCTGAAAATCGAACACGGTTACAGCCTGGTTATAAATGACAATACTGTCATCGGCAAAAATTTCCACATCCGGCACTGTGTTACTATCGGCTGCCAGATGATGCCCGATGGCTCACAGGGTTCCAGTCCCGTTTTTGGCGACAATGTCGAAATCGGAGCCAACTCCTGCATCATCGGAGGAATTACCATTGGCGACAATGTCAAAATCGGAGCCGGCTCGGTTGTAGTTAAAGACGTTCCTGACAACGCCATTGTCGTCGGCAATCCCGCTAAAATTATAAAATATCTCGACGGTACTCCGATCGAAAAATCGGACAGGGAATAATCTTCATGTCCACGCCCCATCCGGACAAACTTTCCATCATTATTGTTAATGATTTTGCCCATATTAACGGCGGAGCAGCTCTAGTCGCGCTTGAATCGGCCAAAGCTCTGGCGCAATTAGGTCACGACGTTACTCTCTTTGCCGCGGTTGAGCCAATTGATGAGGAGTTAGAAAAATCCGGTGTCCAAGTTATCTGTACCGTCCAATATGAAATCCTCACTGACCCCGATCGCATGCGGGCTGTCCGGCAAGGATTGTGGAACAACTATTCTAAAAGCAAATTTGAAAAACTATTACAGCAAAAAGACAGATCATCTACGATAGTTCACCTGCATGGCTGGACCAAGAGCCTGTCATCGAGCGTAATCCGAGCCGCAATCGATAACAGCTTTCCCATAGTCTGCACTCTGCATGACTATTTCACCGCTTGTCCCAACGGCGGTTTCTTTGATTATCAGAAAAATGAAATCTGCACCCGCCAAGCTTTATCTTTGGACTGCTTACTTACCAATTGCGACAAACAGGGCTATGCTCAAAAATTGTATCGAACCTTACGCCAGCGAAAACAGAAAAATAAAGGCAAAACTCCGGGTGGTATCCGGCATTTTATAAATATTTCCGAGTTTAGTCTGAATATCCTCAAACCGTATCTGCCGTCTAATGCTTCCGTACATTTTGTCCCCAATCCAATTTTTATAGACAAAACCGAACCGGCTCAGCCTGATAAGAACGACAGATTCATTTGCGTCGGAAGGCTCTCACCCGAAAAGGGTCTGCATCATTTGGCCCAAGCCGTATTATCGGCCAATGCCAAACTTACTGTTGTCGGAGACGGTGAACTAAGAAATGAATTAGAGCAAAAACATCCTGAGATTGAATTCACCGGATGGCTGGATCGCGAGCAGGTTATCAAACAGATTCAAGCTTCAAGAGCCTTGATACTGCCTTCTCTATGGTATGAAACTCAGGGCCTCGTCGTGGCCGAGGCGGCAGCCCTCGGTGTCCCCTCCATTGTCCCGGACAGCTGTGCCGCTCGTGATATGGTAACCGACAGAAACACCGGCCTTTGGTTCAAAGGCGGAGATATTGACGATCTGGCTGGAAAAGTAGTCAGTCTGGGAGATAATAGCAAAGCTCAATCAATGGGACGAGCCGCTTATGATAAATTTTGGGCTGCTCCCCCCACCATGGATGCTCACTTAGCCACCCTGTTAACCGTCTATTCCCGAATCCTGAATACTTAACTTTAACTATCCTAAAATCTCCTTTCTGACATTTTCTTCCCCTCGCATACGGAAAAATAGTCTCATCTCCTGTGCGATTCTCGCACACTGTTATTTATATTCGCGCAACAGCATGCGACACAACACCCTACAAAACATGCAAAACGTTTCATTCTGGCACAGTTATTGTAATACGATTGACAGACATTTTGGGAGAGATGTATGTTAAATAGAATTACCCTGCGAAACAGTGCCAACCATAAAGGTTCTGTTCTCGAAGGCAAAAAAATAGCGATAGTTCACGACTGGCTCATTACCTACGGCGGGGCCGAGCGAGTCCTCGAACAACTCCTCAAGGTTTTCCCGCAGGCTGACTTATTCGCCCTTTATGATTTCACACCGGAAAACCAGCGTGAATATTTCCTGAACAAGAAAGTCACAACCTCTTTTTTACAGAAATTCCCATTCGCCAGGAAAAAATACCGGTCATATCTGCCGTTTATGCCGCTGGCAGTTGAACAGCTCGATCTTTCGCAATACGATATCGTAATTTCATCCTCGCACGCCGTAGCTCATGGGGTGCTGACCAATTCCGAACAGCTCCATCTTTCTTACATCAACAATACCATGATTTATGCCTGGGATATGTACCATCATTACCTCAATAGCGCAGGACTCGGCAAGGGCATATCAGGGCTTCTGGCCAAGGTAATCATGCATTATATCCGCAACTGGGATTCATCAACAGCCAATCGAGTAAATAAGTATATCTCTAACTCGGCCTATATGTCCCGTCGAATCGATAAACTTTACGGTAAAAATTCAGATATAATCTATCCCCCGGTTGAAACCGATAAATTCGACCTTCATACAATCAAAGAAGACTATTATGTCGCAGTATCCAGATTCGTGCCGTTCAAGCGAATTGACTTAATCGTTGACGCCTTCACCAAAATGCCGGATAAAAAACTGGTAATAATCGGCGACGGCCCGGACATGAAAAAGCTAAAAGCGGCTGCAGGGAAAAATATTCGTTTCAAGGGTTTCCAAAAACAGGAAATTGTTAATGCCTACGTTAAACGGGCTAAAGGATTTCTATTCACCTCGGTCGAACCATTTGGTATTGCTGTTGTCGAAGCATTAGCCTGCGGAACTCCGGTAATCGCCTACGGCGAAGGAGCGGCTCCGGAAATAATTACCGACGGCGAGCACGGCGTGCTCTTTGATAAGCAAACTCCGGAAGGCCTGATTGAGGCCGTGAATCGCTTTGAGAATATCAACTACTCATTTGATCCGGAAAAACTAAAAGAAAATGCTCAGCGGTTTTCATCCAAAAGATTTAGAAACCAATTCAAGAACTTTGTAGAAAACTCATACAGAGAATTCATAAATAGCAAGACTTCGCATCATCGCCAAACAGTGAAGAAGACTCAAAACGACCGTGCCAAGTGGGAAACGGTCTCTTTGTGATTACGGAGAATGTAGATGAAACGTAAAGTAACATTCATGGGTAAAAGTTCTGAAACAGAACCGAATGATTTTAATACCGAATCAAAATTCCGATTTGATATTAATCTGTTTGAGCTGGCTAGTCAGGTACTTAAACGACGCCGCCTGGTTATCGGAACCTCGTTTGCAATAACTGTTATCGTAGCGGTTCTGTTATTTATGCAGCCGAATCGTTTTACCTCAACGGCTACGATTCTTCCTTCCGGAAAATCGACCGGGAATATGTCAGCGCTCAAGAGCCTGGTCGGACTAAGCGGTCCCATGCTCTCGGCTGATGAAAACTCATCAGTGCTGTTTCCTGTTATCCTGCAGTCAAACCTGATTGCAGAGCAAATTCTGGATAGGACATATAATTTCACACACCATTCTCAATCGCGCGAACTATCTCTAAAAGAGTATCTCGAACAAACTGACCGAGATAAGCTCCGCAAAGGACTTCGGAGTATCACAACCATAAGGGCTAATCAGAAAACCGGAGAAATAGCTCTTGGAATAGAAACAGAGTTTCCCGGCTTTTCACAGGCAATATTGACTGAGTATATCGAACGGCTTGAGGATTTTAACCTCAACAAAAGAAAATCATCAGCTAGAAATAACGAAATGTATCTCGCTCGGCAAATCAAAACCAGTGCCGCAGAACTGGAAATGGCCGAGGATGCTTTGGAATCTTATCAATTGGCAAATTTGGATTGGGCCAATTCGGGCAGCCCTGAAATAATGAAAGAACTCGGACGCCTACGCCGAATTGCTGAAGCAAAATCCTCAACCGATTTAATGCTGCAGCAGCAATATACAATGGCCAAACTTGATGCCCAAAAAGATGTGCCTATCGTCCGCATATTAGATAGTCCGTCGCTTCCAACCCAGAAATCAGGGCCTTTTCGTCGTAACATAATACTTATGGCCGGGGTTCTGTCCTTCGGATTCATGGCTTTTCTGGTAATGCTTTTTGAGATAATTAAAACCGGTATTCTCGGTAAAAATAAAGATGACCTGGATGATTTCACGGGTCAATTACGTGAATCATTCCCTCTCACCGATAAACTCTATGAAAAAATAAAATCACGTCAGACCAAATCGGTAATCACTCCGTGAGAATTAATTAAAACAGCACTCTCTCCCATCTCTGGCGCCCGTATACTACGGGCGCCTTTTTATTTTCTCAAAACTCTAATTTTATCCTCGGAAAACTATTCCGCATACGATGGAATAATTGCCCATATTCCAGTTTCAATAAGATTTACGCACCTTTCCAATATCTCGCATCGCATTACCACACAGGCGCTTACAACGCACCACACAGTCCTGTTTCATTGGCATCCGGCTTGCTTTATGAAAAGTATGAACAGAACATTCGACAGCAAGTATGGAGATATAAAATGAAAGCCCTAATTACCGGTATTACCGGGCAGGATGGCTCGTATCTGGCCGAGTTCCTACTCAGTCGCGGCTACGAAGTGCATGGGACAATGCGCATTTCCACAAAAGATAATTTTGATAATATCGGGCCGATAAAAAATCGGCTGAAACTTCATCGCCTCGATATGCTCAATCAGTTATCACTGATTAAACTGATAGAACAGATTCAGCCCGATGAAATATATAATCTGGCCGCTGTCACTGCTCCGGGCAAAGATTGGGATATGGCTGAACTGTATGCAGAGTTTAACGGCATTTCGGTCATAAGGCTCCTTGAAGCGACTCGCCGTATCAAGCCGGACACCAGGATTTTCCAGGCATCCTCCTATGAGATGCTCGCGTCATCAGATAAGCCATTGACAGAATCCAGCCCCAGCCGTCCGTTAACACCGGGAGCCGCCGCCAAGCAGTTCGGGCACTGGATAGCCAAATCGTATCGCGAAAAATATGGTCTAAATATATGGACCGGTATTTTGTTCGAGCACACTTCACCCCGGCACGATAACCGGTTCATCACCCGACAAATAGCTCAGGCCGCCGCCAAAATAAAACTCGGCCTCCAGGAAAACCTGACCCTCGATAATCTGACTCTTACCAAAGACTGGGGCTTTGCCGGCGATTATGTCCGGGCTTTCTGGATGATGCTTCAGCATCCGGTTCCAGATGATTACATCATCGCTACCGGGCTTGAATACAATATTGAAGAATTCTGCCAGCTTGCCTTTGATACCGTCGATTTGGATTGGCAGGATTTCGTCAAAATTAAACACCCCAATATGCCAATTAACAAAACGATGCAAATCGGTGATGCCTCACACGCTCGCCGCAACCTCATGTGGGAGCCGGAGGTCTCGTTTGATCAACTAGTCGGTATGATGGTCGAGGCCGATTTAGAGCGATTGACTCTAAAAAACCGTCTTTCCGCATACCTGATTAAGAATGAGCAACCAGAAGGGAGCGTCGCGTGAGACAGATAAGGCAAAATTGTAATATAGCTAACCAGATTCAGTATGACCGGGAGATACCGATTTCGGCATTTTCTGCTCCGGTTTCAAAAGGAAATGAAAAAATTGTTGAAAAAATAGTCAGTTCCGCCCGGGAAAACGTCAAATTTCTCAATTTTCATCTGAGCCGCTATGCTCAGTTCATTGAGACACCGCCTTATGCGGACAATGCGCTCTACCTGGCCTACACTATAAAGGTTATACCCAATTCATCTTTTACAGCGTCAGAATTTCGGAGATTCCTGCATCGCAGTGGCTTGGAAACAATGGCAGAATTCACCTTTGCCCACCAACCGGAAATGTCATTAACTAAAACGCAATTCGACGCCCATAATGACTTGAATAACAACGACATCGACACTTTTTGCATAGCCTGTAATCATAACCTAACAATTCTTGATGTGCAATCAATACTCAGGCGGATCGACACTTTCTTTGAAATGTATGTAGGGATATAGATAACGATGAATGCTGATAAAATTATCCGTGAATCAGCCGATATAATGAAAACGGTATCCATTTTGAAAATCTTAATAGGCAAAGTCAATTGTTTTTGGGATTAGGGGGAGAAATGATAGCGCGTTCTAATTTATGTAATATGAAAAAGAATAAACGCTTCCGGCGGCAATACTATGGGAGGCGCTGAAAATGCTAAGAGATAAACAAAATCTCTGGAGAAGACTCAACCTCTTGGGCGATCTGATACTAACCTCTGTCGCTCTATCGGCGACATTTTGGTATTTCAAACCGGCCATTAATTCACATGTTATCGGACTCATCTACTCACTTACAATAATTATCTGGGCAATTTCATTGTATGGTCCAGCAGGATCATATTTTTATCGCATGAAATCCCGCACGAAAATTTTCGGAGAACTACTGTGGTCTATAAGCCGGGCGGGACTCGCGTTTGTAGCAATTCTGTTCTTTGCGGATATCGCTCTACCGAATGAAGTTGTGTTCACATTTTTTGCTATCAATGGTGCGCTGCTAGTGCTGTTCCGTTTCAGTCTTTCGATATTTCTTAGCACTTACCGAATAAGAGGCAAATCAAACCGCAATATGCTGATTATCGGAACTGGGGAACGCGCTAAAGATATCACCGATAAGATCGAGGATAATCGCCATTGGGGATTACACATTCTTGGATTCCTCGACTATAAAAGAACCGGGCTGTGGAGATATCGCGACATTCCATTAATCGGTCACCCGGATGGCCTTGCCAAGACAATCAGCATGAACCAAGTTGACTATATCATTATTGCGGTCGAAAACGGTGATTTAGCGTTATCTCGCCATGCCTTCGCTATCGGCGAGGAAATGGGTGTCACCGTCTGTTTCATGTCCGATTTTTATTACCATCCGATTTCAAAAGCATCATCGACAAACTTCCTGGACTTCCCGGCAGTCGTTTATTCATCAGAACCAACCGCGGCAGTGCAGCTAACTATGAAGAATGCTATCGACTGGCTCGGCGGCATCGTTGGAACTCTGGTTTCTATTCCGGTTGGACTGGCGGCTGCTATAGCCATCAAATTCGAAGATGGCGGCCCAGTATTTTTCAAACAAACAAGAAGCGGTAAAAACGGTAAACCGTTTACGATTTATAAATTCCGCACAATGGTGAAAAATGCCGAGGAACTAAAGAAACACCTTGAGCACAAGAATGAGATGTCCGGGCCGGTATTCAAAATGACCCGAGACCCTCGTGTTACCCGGGTCGGCTCATTCCTGCGCAAAACATCTATTGATGAACTCCCGCAGTTTATTAACATCCTCAAAGGTGATATGTCATTGGTCGGACCTCGTCCGCCGCTTCCAAAAGAAGTCATGAAATATGACCGCTGGCAACGGCGCAAATTAGCTGTCAAGCCGGGACTCACTTGCCTGTGGCAGATCAATGGCCGCAACGATATCGATTTTGAGGACTGGATGAAACTGGATCTGGAATATATCGACAACTGGTCACTCTGGCTCGATACAAAGATTTTAGCGAAAACAGTACCGACTGTCTTGAAAGGCAACGGTGCTTCGTAGAAAGTAACAAACGGCGACAAGGACGTCGCATATACTGTCGGGCTTTTTATTGAAACGACAGCCCGACACAAATTTATTATGAGAATAGGACTCTTACATTTCGGTCTAATGTTCCTGTTGCTTGTTCTTGCGTCTACGATACAGGGAAGCAACGGAACAGTTTCTCCTTTGGGCCACAGTCCTCTGTCTTTTAATTATGACTTAATGTATCGAAGCGGAGTCTCGGCACAGGATTTTGCTCAGTTGCCTCCAGTCGGCCCATTCACAACTGCTATCAGCCGAAAAATTCTGGGTGACAATCTCCCCCCAACCTTTTCTATTTTTGATGTACGAAAAAACGCCCACGCCAACCTGTTTGTATTGGCTACGGAAAGATATTATACTGAGAAAAATAAAAGCGGTAATGATATCCCATGGATATCAGCCGGGTTTGTATATAAGCCAAGCCAATACATAAGCGCTGTTTCATTCTTCACCCTTGATCGAGCCAAAGCGCTCGACCCTGATTATACTGGAAAAAAATACCGCGGGCTGGCCGGTAATCTCGAAACATCATTACTGCTGTTCCATAAAGGAAAATTCATATCCGCCTTGGGCCGGACCAGGATGTTCTGGGGTCCGCAACGGATTAACCTGCTAATTTCCGAAACCGCAGAACCGATGGATTTATTCTCAGCCGGTTATTATCAAGGACGTTTCTCATTCAATTTCATATTCGCTCGTCTCGACGGAAGTAACCCGGATGCCATAGATTCTCTCCGGTTCCCGAATGCAACTTTTAAGGATAATCGCTATCTGGCCGGTCATCGTGTCGATATTAAACTGCACCAAAGACTACGAATTGGTCTGTTTGAAACCGTTCTCTACGGCGGTGAAGGTCGCCCTCCGGAACTGTATTATTTGAACCCGCTCCAGTTCTTCCATTCGGCGCAGTTGAACGAAGATCAAGACGACAATACTATTCTCGGCGGAGATTTCACGGCTCTGTTGGGAAAAGGTACATCCATTTACGGACAACTGTTGGTCGATGATTTTCAAATTGATGATGCCTCCCGCGGTGATAACGAACCGAATGAGATCGGACTCATGCTCGGATTTGTAAAGATTGGGATAATAGGAACTTTAATCCCGGACATCAAAACCGAGTACGTGCGAATCTCCAACCGCACCTACCATCAAAGAGAACCTCGCAATCGATATCTGTTCCGTAACAATCTCATTGGTCATCCACTTGGCCCCGATGCCGATTCGATGTCAGTTACTTTCCGTTTCTGGCCCAATAAAACTTTCTACGCCGAAATAGAACTGGCCTATCGCCGGCACGGCGAAGGTTCAATATACAATTCATGGGATGAACCCTGGACAACTGTCGATGATTACACTGAGCCGTTCCCTACCGGAGTTGTGGAGAAGTCAAAGCTCGCGGCCATTCGCGCCAAGGGTTATCTGCCCTTCAGTACCTATACTAAGAATCACATGTTTATTTCGCTTGATGCCGGGATGGGAGACATAAAAAACTTCAGCAATATTGAGGGCGTGACAAAAACGACCGGCTACTTCGATATTTCCCTGACTTGGCTCGGCTTCACCGGTTTGGACTTGTCGGATTAATTCTTTTACTCAAGAAAGTAGGTCGAAACCCCTGCGGTTTCGACATAGGTATTACTCCCAACTTCGCCGAGGCCTGCGTGCGTACTATAACCTGAGGATTCGACGAAAATGCTAATGTCACATCACTCCATCCCCCGGCTTTTCAAGCGATTATCTTCCCACACCGAGAAATCTTCCGGAGGAACAACAATTTCCGACTCCGGTTTAAGCTTCAACTCAATCGCTTCTTCGGGACAAGTACCAATACAAAGACCGCAACCGATACATTTTTCTCTAATAACCTTCGAAGCCATATCGACCGACTCAATCGCCTTCACCTGACAACGATCAATACATATACCGCAGTCCTCGCACTTGCTTTCATCAATCACCGCATAGTAGTTGGCAAACGCCACTGACTTATCAAGACCCCATTCGGTAATCCCGCGCAAAATCGCACAGCAACAGCCGCAGCAGTTACAAATATATCCGACACCCTTGACGACGTTGCTGACGGTATGCACCAGCCCGGCCTCTTCGGCCTCATCCAGTAGTTTCAGAGCCTGCTCTTGAGCCAACGATGTGTACCCTGTCGGAGTTTTCCTCATATTAAAAATCAGGCAATTGTGCTTCGGAGCGTCACACGCCTTACCCAGTTGATCACGTTGCACTCGACAGATACAATCACGGACGGTAAATGAATTAGCCTTAAGCAGTATCTCCTTGATATCATCATAAGGCATAACCCATTGAGCATTGATTGAATTCTGGGCCGGCACAACCCGGTGCAGAGCCGGATCATACTTCATGATTCCGGCAGCGCCTCCATCGGCGAGATAATCCTCACACAACTGCGCCAGTTCCGGATCCATGTTATTCAACTGAGCTTCAAAAATACCGACGACAAACGGCGCCAGCCGAAAGACCATCCCCTCTTCAGTCTGTGAATACCACACCAACTCCCGTTTGGCCATCGCATACAATTGCCGTTTGACATCTGAGGGTTCCAAGCCGGTACTGCTTGAAATATCATCGATCGGCTTCATCTTGGCGGTCAAATGCGAGGCTATTAGAGCCTCATCTGTTGAGAATATGCGCCTCAGTAATTTTAGCTCGACGTTTGAAGGCGTCCTTGGAAACCCGTTGGGCAGGTGATCCAGCGCCACCGCCAGTTTTGCATAAACATCTTCACTCATAATATCCTCAACGCTTTTTAGTAATCAGTAAATGTAATTTAATGAAAAATGGCTACTACCGCCAGTTCTGAATTCTAAGCATAGTGCGAAGTACTCTTCCCTAACGGGTGGACCTATTGGGGTTTGCACTTAGTGTGTCTCCCCTGCGAAAGCAGGGGTCCATTCGGAGATTGACCGAACTCCACTCTGGATACCTGTTTTCACGGGTATGACATAATCGGTTTGTCTGCCAAATGTCTATAAATTAGCCTAATTAGGGGTAAAATATGAGCAAGTGTTAAGTACTCGCCCGAAAGATATAAAAACAGATTACGCCTGCTCAGTACAGCCGTTTCAGCTCGGTGCCCTGATAATAAAGCGACAGAATCGAATCGTAAGCAATGCCTCTGCCAGCCAATCCCTTGGCTCCCATCTGACACATCCCTACTCCATGACCATAGCCATGACCATCGAAAGTCACCTGAGTTATCTCGCCCTTGTTGTTTTTCTTTATATCCAGAGTAAAATTCGCCGAACGAAGAATTGATTTAGTATTGTCGCTCCGTTTAACCACCCAGCGGACTATCTCACGCTCGAATGAATAACGGCCCATCGTTGTTTCAAACGTAATCGACGCAATACGCCCGCCCGGAGTACGGCTGTTGATACGAATATCGACCAGCTTACCGATGCGGATGTCCTGACCTCGCTCACGGGAAAGATACTGCTCGATTCTCAGCGATAACTGCTCACCCGTAAAGTACTCTTTCCAAGTGAAGTATTTCGAAATCTGACAAGCGTCATCGTCGTGTACCATGCGCAGATACGGCTTGGCATCCTTATCCCAGACATCCTCGATATCATCGGTCGTACCGCCGCAGGTAGAATGATAATAGGCATCAATCATAACATCATTATAAATGGCAACCATCCCTTTAGTGGCGCGAATGGCTTCGTTGAATTTTTCATTCTCGACCGACAGTCCTTCATACACCTGATCCATCACATCAGACCGCAGATCATACCCGGCCGCCCCTCCATACTGACCCAGATGAGACATGGCATAAGTGCGAGCAGCAACCGCCTGAGCTTTTACCGATTCAATCTGATTATCGGGAGTCGGACCGATTTCAAGCGGAACCACTCCATAGAGGTAGTCTTCGACATACACAATATTGACCAGCTTGGCCTGACCCGAAGATGATGTAAACTCAAACAGCCCGCGATATTTTTTCTTATTTGTTGATAGAAACTTTTTCTTGCCTCGAGGAGAAACGACGATGCGGTCGAAACCATAATCAAGACTGTGACCGGACCCGTCATATAATCCCAAACGTGAATCTTCGCCTTGTATAATCATTGGCTTTCGGGAATAATATGAATTCCTTTTTGTGCCTTTGTAGCAGTCAATTGCTATCTCGCCGCCTTCGGCATGAATCTTATGCTTCACAGATGTTTCATCGAGAAGCACCCGCACAAAAGGCAGACGGCTGGCCGGAGGTATTCCCTCATCTACACGAGGAACTCTTCCACATCCCCAAATTAATAGGATAAAAAATATGACCCCGGAAAACTTTGCCAGATTTGTCTTTATTCGATCTATATTCATATTTACTATCTCTATCGGCTTTTCATCAAAACGTTTGAGTCATAATGAGTTATTATTTCGCATTCACCTGTGCGGGAAGTGATAATTTTCCGGCAATCCCGCCCATTCGCGCTCCAGTCACATTCGAAAGTGTCGATGGAATTTCGTACACATAACATCCGCCCAGCACCGCAAAACTGACCGCCTCAACCAAATCGCCGTCATAGCCAAGAGCTTCAATAGGTAACACCCTAACCGGGTCGCATAGACGACCTAATTGCTCTACTATAACCAGATTGCGCCGTCCTCCGCCTGTCAGAAAAACACCGTCCGGGTTTGGCTTTAGATGTTTTTTAATCGAAACAAACATTTCTCGCACTGTAGCTTCGGTCAGCGACGCGATGATATCAGCCCTGGAACATTCGGCATGTTTCTTCAATAACCTCGCCACAAACGCACTTGAAAACAGCTCTCGCCCGGTCGATTTGTTCTTTCGCCTGTTTATCCGAGATATTTCTGATACGATGGCAGGAATGACATTTCCAGTTCGAGCGATTTTACCATCTTTGTCAAATGGTTTCTTATAAAGCAAAAACATGGCGATATCAATAAGTGTATTTCCTGGTCCGCAATCGGCCCCGCTTATCTTTGACATATCCCTTCCGGTCGCAAGGTAACTATAATTCGCGATACCGCCGATATTAACGATTATCCGTCTTTTCGTCTTATGACTAAAAAGGATTTGATTAACATGTGGCGTTAATGGAGCACCCTCACCGCCGAGAGCAATATCGGTCCTCCGGAAATCCGACACGATTGGCAGTCCTGATTCACAGGCAATGGCGTTACCGTCGCCAATTTGCATAGTTGCGCCTGTTTTATAACCTAACAGTGATTTCTTTTTAGGATAATGTCCAATGGTCTGTCCATGAGAAGCAACGAGGTCTATACTGTATTCTTGTTTACTCGCAAACGTTGATGCTATCTTCCCCAGATACTTACCGAAAGCAATATCATATCGAGCAAGAATTTCATCTGATAAATTTTCCGCGGTAATAAGAGACTCAAGCTCTTTTTTAACTTTTCCGGTATAGCTTGCAATTTCACCAGTGATGAACTCTGATTTTATCGTTTTTCCGATTCGGGAGAGTTTTACTATAGCCAGATCAATACCATCGGCTGAGGTGCCGGAATTTATACCCAGAATATACAACTGTTTTTTAGATAGCAATCGCTTAAGCATCCGTACTCCGAGCTCTACCAGCTTAAAAAGTGTTTCGTTTTCTCCGATGCCTCTTGAATAAGATTAAGACATTTCGCCTTCTACACAAGTTTATTTTCGAGTCAATTTTGCAGGAGCTTCAAAAATACATCAGTCCTTGATTTCGCATCAGCCAATCTATCGCCCGATATCAAATTTTCTTCGATCATCTGCGAGAATCTTTCGAGCATTTCATCCGCCTTTTTCAGCTTTTGACCAAACAGCAGGAAATCAGCCCCGGCATTAAATGATTTCCCCGCCAAAGACGGCGTCGGATCAATCTGTCCGGCCCCCTCCATCAGCAAATCATCGGTAATAACCGCCCCTTTAAAACCAAGTTCATCCTTTAGCCATCCGGAGATGATACGAGATGAAATCAATGAAGGAGCATCATCGATTTTGGGAAGTGAAATATGGGTAACCATAACCGATTCTATGCCACTTTTTACCATCTCCCCATATGGCTTCAGTTCCCGGTCAAAGAAATCCTTTTCTGTCAAATCGGCTGCGGACAAAACCTGATGCGGATCTCCGGTCGTGCGCCCCAGCCCTGGAAAATGTTTGGCACAGCAGCAAAGCCCCTGCTCGTGATGAATACTCATCGTAATCTCGGCGAACTTTATCACTGTGTTGACGTCATCGGAAAAAGTGCGGGTATCCAGTACATGCTTTTCACCGGAATCAAATAAATCCAGAGTGGGAGCAAGATTGAGATTAATGCCAATCTCATACAGTTTTTCACAAGTACGGGCTAAATCAGAGCGGTATTCATCTATGCGGTCGTGGTAACCATAGTAGCGAGGCGACTCCAGCAAAGGGAAATTTCTCCGGAAACGTCGAACCCGGCCGCCCTCTTGATCAACCGCAACAATAAATGGTCGATGGACCGATTTTTTCAAATCCGCCAGCCAGTGTTTTAAGCTTTTGCTGTCTCGACAGTGATTGGCAAACAGTATTACTCCGGCAATTTTATTATCCTCAATAAAATGCAGCGCTTCATCGGTCGGAGTATCTTCGGCAAACGACACAATAAAGAACCGTCCGCCTGAATTATAAAAAGTATTCATACTGAAAGGAATATATAAAAGTTAAGGAGTACTATCCAAGCCTCAAACGGTGCAGACTGTATTTTTTCCGGAACCTTTGGCACGGTACATAGCTTGGTCAACCGCGTTAATCAATTCTCCTTCGGTCAATCCGTTTTCGGGGAACGTACTCACTCCCACCGAAACGGTAACCTTCAATGTTGGAATACCGCTGCCGCCGCTAAACTCGGCTTTCTCGACTTCTGCCCGGATTCGTTGGGCAATACGTAACGCCTCATTTTCAGGCGTTTGTGGTAAAATAATAATAAATTCCTCACCGCCATACCGGCAGAGGATATCTACATCACGAATACAATAGTGAATAACGTTGACTAATCGAGCCAGTACTTGATTGCCTACCTCATGACCGTAGTTATCATTGAATCTTTTAAACCAGTCAATGTCGAGCATTATAAGCGACAGAGCCTGCCCATAGCGAGCCGCCCGCCGTTTCTCCTCACCTATTTTATCCGAGAAATAGCGGAAATTATAGACGCCGGTCAAATCATCTATAATCGTCAACTCTTCAGTCTTGCGGTGAAGCACCGCGTTTTCCAGCGCCATCGCTGCCGAACGGGCGAGCACCGACAGGAAAGCTTCATCCTGTTCGCTAAAAGCATTCTCCCGAGGAGATTCTGCTGTCAATAAACCGGTCGTTTTCGAATGGGTTATCATCGGTACCAACATCACTGACTGGGCCGATTTTAAAAGCGGCAAGTAATCATCATGACCATCAATATCCAGGATTCGGGTTGATTCACCCTTTTGTGCAACATTGTAGGCTAACAACATAGCGTCTCTGCCTACGGTTTTTAGTTTGGTATTCTTATACCCGCCTACAAGACGCCCACGATAAATCAAATTATCCCCCGGACCAACCAGGATAATACCCAGGGCCGGATAATCCAGAACCTTTTCGCCGATTTTAAGAATCTCATTAACAATTTCATCGAAATCAAGAATTCCAGCCAGAATACGGCTGTTTTCATAAACCATTTCCAGTTGTGAGTGGGTTTTCTCCAACTCACTCGTACGCCGGTTAAGGGTATTGAACACCTTCAACAAACGTTCCTCTGACCGACGGACATGTTCGGCAACGTAGTTCACCGTCAAGGCAAACAACCAAATAATCCCCATCCTCAGCACAATGGTTATCGGAGTCACGGCCGTTAACGTTGGAAGATTAGTGAGAACGTAGGCCACAGTAAGTCCGGCTGAAAGCAATAACGTCAATCGAGTTGACATTACGAGCGCTCCCAGCGGAATCGTGAAGAAATAAAATATATAAAACTCCGACGCCATGCCGCCTGTGTACCGGGTGAGAGCGGTAATAAATACGGCGTCGAAGCCTTTAGTCAATATGTACATTAAATCAGAATCTTTGAACTTCTTGTTTCTGCAAAACCAGGCACAGATTGTAAAAGCGGTATATATTCCCAGAAGTGCGTACAATCCGATGGAGTTTTCAGGATGAATATCGCCGATTAGCACATAGCCATAGACGGCGGCCAAAATGACGATTCGTGAATAGAGATGAAGAGATTCAATACGTGGAATAGTGAATCTCGAGTCTTTGTGTACTAATTTCATATGTGCTCACCCGATATTATCTATTTTAATTATCGGTCTCAAATGAAAATATTTTAGCCTGTATTGCTTACTAGATTGTTAAGCGCGCACAAATACTTTAGATTTTTCGTGATTATCGACCCCAATTATGATTATTACATCCAACTTAGCAAGTTGCGAGCGGCTAAGAAGTTAGTTATTCAACTGACGAAGTGAATTGGAGGACTTGGGAAACCACGTGAGTATCCGTCATAGTCCTGTTTTGAGAGTAAATTTAAGGCTATCTCTTTACTAGCGTTTTTTGTTGCCAGAGGCCAATTATCTCGGCATTATAATAGATACCGTTGAGTATTAAGGCTCCGTTTGAAACTTCGTTTGTGATAATACGTAAGTATTAGTGAGCGTAAAAAGGGATCGACGATAATGAAGTCAATTCGAACACAATTACCGTTTTTGCTATTTATCTTATTGGCCGCGTTTCTAACTACGCAATCAATTTCTGCATTTGAGTTTAAAGCAACTGATCGCTTTACCTTGCCTGCCTCAGATACAATTCCCGATGACTTTTATATTACCTGCGGTGGCGCTCAGTTTATGATAGGCTCTGAAAGTAGAGGTCCGGGGGGAGCTTTTATCGAAGGTACTGTATTAGGCGATGTCTGCTTATTTGGCGGAGCCTACTATATGACCGGTGAAATCCAGGGTAATCTCAACTCAGCCAGTCAGCGAGCCACTGTAAGAGGCAAAGTAGGACGTACTGCCCGTCTCGCCGGAGAATATGTAACTTTCGACGGAGAAATTGGGAAGGATATAATTGTTTTTGCCCGGGAAACAGAACTCGGAAGCTCAAGTGTTGTCAGACAGGATGCTTCGATAATGGGTGAAGATGTATCCTTAAACGGCACTATAGAGCGTAATGTTATCATCTACGCCAAAGATGTAATTATTTCCGGTAAAATCGGCGGAGATGTTAATATAGAAGCTGAAAGTATTACCATTGTCTCGCCAGCCGAAATAGACGGAGATTTGCAATACAAAAGTCGGCGCGAAATTAAAATCGACGACGATGTGATTATCGGCGGTGAAATAGATTGGGAAAAAGTCAGCAAAGATAAAGACAAGACTGAATCGGAAACTGACTGGGGCTTAGAAATTGTCCTCTTCTTCTGCAGCCTTGTAACCGGCTTGATAATGATCTCTCTTTTTAAACATCATACGTCATTGTCAGTTGCGCAAATGAAAGCTCATTGGCTGCCAAGTTTTGGCTTGGGATTTGTCTTTATTTTTGCGGCGCCGTTTGCCATGATTATCCTGATGATTACTATTATAGGCATACCGGCAGCGATAATCCTGCTTTTTGCCTATACCGTATTTTTCTATATCGCCAAAATTTATACAGCAATTGTGCTTGGTAATATAATCATCAATGCGTTCCGGAAAAATGTGGAGCCTAAAAACGCCATCTCACTTGTTACCGGCTTATTAGCCCTAACGATTATCTTCCACCTTCCGTTTATTGGATGGTTAGGTTATATCATGACGTTATTCTTTGGATTAGGTGCACTGCTCCGAGGCATCCATGAATGCCGCAAAAAAATCACGCAACCGGTACACAACGAATGAAACATTGTTGGACTCTGAATAAAAATAACAGCCGAGTCTAAATTCGGCTGTTATAATATTCCAGTAGTAACTACAGTTTTGTCTATCCTTAAAACCCCAGTACAGTGGCTCCGTCTCGTCGGCTATCGGCCGCTCCTGTTACAAAGTGCCCCTCTTTAGAATAAGCGATTGCCATTACCGCACAAAATGGAGTACGTTCTTTAACCGTGTGACCACGGGAAATCAATTCCTGTATGACTCTTATACCCTGAGTACCGGATTCAGTATACAAAATATCCGGCTGCCATTGATGATGTATTCTCGGAGCGTTAACGGCATCTGTTATTGAATGATTGAATACTCGATAATTGAGAATCGTCTGAGCTACAGCTGTGATGATTTTCGACCCGCCCGGAGAGCCGAGCGCCATATACGGCTGACCTTTCCAAAGTATAATAGTCGGCGCCATCGAGGAAAGCATTCTTTTTCCCGATTCAATCTTGTTTGCCTCGCCGCCAGTTAAACCGAAAGCATTTGCAACACCCGGTACAATCGCAAAATCATCCATCTCATTGTTTAAAAGAAAACCACAACCGTCAACAACCGCCTTTGATCCGTAACTTAGATTAATGGTATAGGTTAAAGAAACAATATTACCCTCTTTATCGGCCACAACCAGGTGAGTAGTTTCATCTGACTCCTGCCGTTTTGGAACGCCGGGCATAATTTCCGTTGATGGAGTTGCTCGCTCAGTATCAAGCAATTGCAGACGCGTTGTAATATACTGCTGATCCAGTAACTCCTCTGTAAAATCATGAGCAAACGCCGGATCTCCTAAAAACTGCTCACGGTCAGCATATGCCAGACGAGCGGCCTCAGTAAACAGGTGCAAGTATTCCGGAGATTGAGATGTGTATTTTTCCAACCCATAGGTCTCAAGCATCGAAAGTATCTGCCCCATCACAACTCCCCCGGATGATGGCAATCCGGATGTATAAATATCCAGATCACGAAATTCAAACAAAACTGGCTCGCGCCAGACTGGTTTGTATTCAAGCAAATCCTTCTGGGATATTATTCCGCCATTGGCGGCGCAAAACATCTCAATCGCCTCAGCAACCTCACCGGAATAAAACCCATCACGCCCATTTGCCTCTATCAATCCCAGGGTCCGACTCAAGTCCTTTTGGGCAAACTTATACCCGGCCTTAATCGGAACTCCTTCGGGTAAAAATATCCGCCCGGTTGACGCAAAACGGCTGAGCTCTTCACGATAAGACTCTATTGATTCGGCTAGATAATTGGAAGTTATAAAACCGGTATCGGCCAATAGCCGAGCCGGCTTGACAAGACTGGTCCAGTCAGCCCGTCCTAACTTATTGTGCATTTCATATAATCCGGCAACCGTTCCCGGTACTCCAGCCGACAATGGGCCGACCGTAGCCTTAGCTCTGTCAACTTTTCTTTCACCCGAAAGGAAACCTGTCGCATCGGAACCCGACGGAGCAGTCTCCCGGAAATCAATAAAGAAAACCTTCTGAGAATCAGCCAGATACACCATGGCAAAACCACCGCCGCCTATATTTCCAGCCCGAGGCAAGGTTACCGCCAGAGAAAAGGCTGTCGCACAGGCAGCATCAATCGCATTTCCGCCGCTTTTCAATATTTCCAGACCATGCTCAGCTGAAATCGGATCAGCACACACTACAATTCCGTTTTGGAAGAGCTTTTCAGTCTGAATGCCATTACAAGAGATTAGAGAAAACAGAGTAATTAAAAGGCCTATCAAAAAGCCAATGAGGATCATTCGCGTTTTCATTTTTAGCTTTCTGTCATTATCGATTATTCACAAAAAAAAAGCAGCCGTAGTCGGCTGCTTTTATTAAATACTATTTGTTAAGTCTTACTGACCAAAAACATTTTCCCCTCAGGGAAAGCAATATTCATAGAAATACCATTTTTCAGTTCATCAACTGTTGTGCTCAACGGTTTATCCCGGTCGGCTGGTTCCTCCGCGTCATTATTGGCAAACTGATCATAAAGCTTGATCTTATTTCCTTTAAATCCAAGCTGACGCAAATCAACCTTAAGGAGTATTTCTTTGGTGCGAATATCGGTCGCTTCACTCAAATCACCAGGCGGAGGCGCAAGTAGGAATATTACAATCGTCTTGTCATTTTTCTGAATTACAACATCCACGTTCGGATCGGAAACATAGGCCGAAGTACTCAACTTAGCGGTTTTCAACATTGACTCAAGGAAATGCAGTTTGTGAAAGTCACCACCCGATGCGAGATCAAAACTAAAGAAGAAAACCTTGCCCTTAAACCTGGATGAAACAACACCTACCGGTTTACCCTTGACGGTTGCTATCTTCTTAACTTTTGTATCGGTTGTACGAATCGTTCCATACAAATATGAAACAAACGTCTGGCTTTTATCAAACTCAACCTCACCGATACCTTCGGCAATTGTTGTTTTGATATGCATCTTTCTGGCCAGTGTGGTATTGTCCTTACCATTCTCATCATATTTGGGCATCAAGCCTGTCATTATGACATTTATACCACTCTCGGCTAATGAGACTATCGCTTCCTGAGCCTCCTTCGACATAAACTCCGCTACCGGTATAAAAACAGTCTTATACTTCATCAACCTATCCGGCTGAGAAATATCACCGACTCCGTGATCAAAACAGAGACGGCCGAAATCACGACAAACGCCATTGAAGGTTTCATGTAACAACCGATGCATATACCCAAACTTGGACGGCCCAGACAAATCGCTAACCCATTGATACGGACGATAAAACGCCGCAACGATAGAATTATCAGATTCTATTGTATTAACCGACATCTTGGGAATCGAAATATTCAATCGTTTAATAATTTCAAAGCCGGTACCAATCTCGCCATCCTTGCCAACCGGAGCTCCATACCAATTGTCCCGGTTGATAAACATATAGTGATTAAATCCTTTGAATCCTCCGGCTAAGCCAGCGGCAATGAAAAATCGACGACGGCCATCTGTAATCGGGAACATAACCTCCGACTGAGCCTTATTTGAAGTCATATTGCCGGAAATAAAGGAAGGCGCCCAGGCAAAATCAGTCATGGTCCGAATGTAACGAGCTTTTTGCATCAAATCAAACGCTGTACCGTCAGGAAACACGGAGGCACCTACTAAATGATCTTCCTCTCCCTCCACTGTCAGCGAAAATGCCGGTAAAGGCTGCTCGCCGTTAAAAAACAATGAGCGGAAAAAGAATGGCAGAACGGTATATGACTTGAAAAGATCTTCAAGACTGCATAAAAAATCTGACAGATACCATTCCTTGAAATAAAACCAATCAAATACCCGCGGCATCTTGGACACATCAAACTTTAAAAAATCCCGAGGAGGATCAATGCTGGTAAATTCCTTGTGCTTGGATTTATACACCGCGTTCAGCGTCTTGATATCCTCATATTTGTTCTCTAAAAACGACGGGAAGAGTGTTTTTACGATATAGTCATTATAATCTGCGTCGCCAGCCCCGGTTTTGTGACAAAATGATGTCTCAAAATCGAATTCAACCATGAAAACCGGACCACGAGGATGAATATAGTTCCGAGTCGTCTCAATTAAGTTCTTAAAATAATTATTAAGGAAGTGCTGAAAATGCGGATGCATGTAGCTGACCAGCTTACCAGCTTCAACGCCAGTCTGATCGATTAATTCAATCGGCTCATCATTGGCATTCAGTGCGAGTAATTCCGGATCATCGATCACAAAATCAGGGATACCGCCGTTTTTCCATTGACCTGAAATCCACGGCCCCGGACGCAATATAACCTTAAAACCAAATTCTCTCGCCAATTCCAGAAAAACGATCAGATCCTTCCGTGAATCCTGAAAACCGTTAAAGTCAATATCCTTGTTCTTTCCCTGATGCAAATTCCAGGGAACAACGGTCGAAATTATCCTGAAACCCGCTCTTTTAATTCTCTCAAAACAGACCGACCAGTGCCTTTTATCGACCCTAAAGTAGTGCATTTCAACAGAAAAAGGGTAGTAAATATCCTTACCGATAGTTAATCGATTTTCTTCAACGCCTAACATATAACTCCCTGTGTTTCAAGAATATAAAAAAATTAGCTCAATGAGCCGTTGATAAAGGGTAACTAAAATAGAAGGCGATGTCAACAAAAAACACCTATATAGCCACAATTAGTCCCCGTTAACTCCTTAATTGGCAAAAAGATGCCCTATATATCATTGCCCTCCATAAGGTTCCCATTCACCAAAAAAACCTTGAAATATTTTGCATACTAAAAATAAATCGAATTATTTATAACATATTGTGTGTATATAAGTTACGGCGATATAAACATCGATATCAACACTGTTGATAACTACATACGGGGTATAAGGATAAGTTATCAACATCTTTTTTGTGGATAGCGTGGTGATTAGAGGCTATTTGATCAGTATCATTTTTTTGCTGTCAGTAAGTCCTTTAGACTCTAAGCGATATAAATATATCCCTGAAGCTGCCCTACGGCCGGATGAATCCTTGCCGTCCCAAACCACTTCATGTGCTCCGGCATCATAGAACTTATCAGTTAACACCTGGACTCTCTGCCCTAGAATATTATACACAGAGATAGAAACATACTCACCCCGAGCCACACTGAACTGAATCGTTGTTGAAGGATTGAAAGGGTTAGGATAATTCTGACTCAAGCTGTAAACGGAAGGCAGATTGTTGTCATCATCAGTATCAGTTGCTCCTCGTGAAGCGACATAAAAACAGATTGGGCCCGAGAATGATGTGGAAAGAAGAGTATCTCTATAAAATCCCCATTCAGGATTGACACCGTATGAAACAGTGTCAAAACAAATCTGCTTAACTTCACCAATACCAACATTTCCCGGAATGAAACTAAGAGCAACGACATCAACACCTCTGCCGGCAGACAACCCTGCCATTTCGACAGAAGTAGCCATACCAGACAGCAAGAGTGAGTCAGCATCTATCCCATCTATATTAGTCTCAGACACATTGAGGCCGTATAAAGTGTCCCAGACGGATTCATGATCGCTCATTTTATCAAAAACAGTGATTGCTTCCGTTATTGAACCGAGGCCGCCTATTTGAGGTGCATAATTCCAGACGGCTCCGTCCGGCGATGAAACCAGAACACCTAAATTTATACCAGATAACTTCTTAGGGTTCTCTATCCGAAACCTCAATTGATATTCTTGATTGGTACCATCGACAAATAAAGTGTCACCAACCGATTTAAACCTATTATTTTCGACATCATAAAGGCTATAAGAAACTGAATTAAACGCTGCGCGGATTAATCCTTGAGCCGCCAGCGGAACATATGAAAAACTGTTTGGGGCAAAGAAAGAAGCAAGGTTAAGATCTTCATCCTTTTGAGCTTTTGAACCTCTCAATCGCCAATCGAAGACAAAATCCCCGGTCGAGCCAACTTTTGCTTTGGACAAGGTTAAGATGTCCGTTGGCTGCCAGAGACTATCGATCTCTTCATCGGATAGGTTTTCCAATATGGCTGAATCGTAACTAAAGTAGGCCGTGAAGTAATCATGGTAGCCATAATCAAGGAAAGTGCTATCAAAGAGGATGAATCCTATTAAAAATTGAGAACTATCATCGGATATAAAAGTTGTTTGATAGTCCCCTGGATTCAAAGGTAAGTGCACTATAACTGAATCGCAAGCCAGCCAGTCTTTATCCCATTTGAAACCGGTCATTGCGGCCGTGACAGCCGAGTCATTCCATATCCGGGCATCAATCGCGAACCCGCTCCTCGAACCATCCCAATAGAAGCTGGACAGCAGTAATGAGTCAGCCTCTCCCGGATCACTCACATCTTTGACTATATTCGACACCGTAAAAACAACCATTTCGCTATCGACATCAACAGTATCCCGGGCATAAAAGGTAAAGTAAACCAACCTCGATGACAATCCCGTATCAACCATTGTATAGTCTGGAGAAAACTCAAAGAACCCGGTACCATCTCCTCTGTCAATAAACGAATACAGCGACACATCAACAGAATCTTCGGAGCGGGCCAGCATTGACAAAGACACTACCTCTCCATCGGTATCAGTATCGTGACCACTGACTTCGAAGCGTAGAAGTGTCCCTTCATCAATAGCTTTCCCTCCGATCTCATCCAGACTTGGCGGAAAATCTATTTCATTAACTGTAATATCTACCGTAAGAGTATCCGTTAAGAAAACTGACTCGCCAGCGACGCTGTCGGAGGCAAAGAAAGTAACACTATAATCTCCGCCCTGCGTCAAGTCCGGCGTAAAGACAAATTCACCTGTTTCAGTGTTGAAAGTACTGTTATCCAGCAAGTTTTCAATCGATAAGTGAACCAGCTCCTCTTCCGGGTCACTGGCTGCGACAGTAAACTGTAGTAAGCTATCTTCATCAACTGTCTGAGGCGACGCAATATCTTCAAATACCGGCGGCTGATTGCCCGCCTCAGTAATCGTAATTATAATCGACTCGGTATCAACAAAGAAACCATCATCGGCAAAAAATGTAACCGTCTCAAATCCGCCCTGTAAAAAACTGGGAGTGAACCTATAGAGCCCATTACCATTTCCGGAATCTGCAAAATCAGCATTTTCGATATCCGGTGAAACAGTCAGCGTTATCAACATATCATTAGGGTCCGTTGCACTAATGACAAATTCGAGTAACTCGCCCTCAGTAACAATCTTATCGCCAATCGGCGTAAAACTTACCGGCAAGTTAGGGCCGTTAGCCGTAATAATAACTTCCTGTGAATCAATCTCTTCACCATCACTGGCATAGAACCAGATTGGAAAAACAGCGGTTCCATCTATCTGCATTGTATCGAACTGCAATGAATCCGGAGAAAAAGTAAACAGCCCGGTATTATCGCCATTATCCAAAAAGTCCGCATTATCCGGCAATAGACTGGTAGAAAGCTGAGGAATAGTTGAATCCGGATCAGAGGCCGAAATAATTAATTGAAGGGTACTTCTTTCAGTAAAAGAAGTATCGGGAATCTGGGTCAAACCTGGAGGCTGATTGCCGGCTTCAATTACCGTGACAGACAACGCCAGAGTGTCGACCAGATCGGTTTCATCCGTGGCATAAAACAGGACCGGATAAACTCCAGCCTGAATAAAAGTTGGTGAGAAGGTAAAACTGCCCGTTCCGTCAAGATTATCTACAAACTGAGCATTTTCAGGAACTTCATAGGTCAAAACCGGAACAGTCCCATCGGCATCCGTCGCAGAGACAGTTATGGCAAGGGTTGTCCCCTCAATGATAGAAGTATCATTCGCCAATGCCCAAACAGGCGGTACATCGCCATCCTCAACAGTAAGAGTTACCATAAATGAGTCTTTATCTGTTAGGTCATCGGCAATAAACCAGATATCGTACCCGCCTGCATGTGCATATCCGATATTGAAAATAAATGAAGCCGCTCCGTTTCCGCTATCGACAAATACCGCGTCGCCGACAAACATTGGGCTTGTATCGGGAGGACTCATCGAAAGTACTAGCGAGTCATTATCGGCATCGGTAGCAGTTATATGCCACTCAAGAACAGTCCCTTCAGAAACAGTGGTATCTGCAATAGGGTTTATTACTGGACTATTTTGAGCATTAACATTTGCAAGGCAAATAAAGACGGCCAGGGCGATTAGAATTGTTTTTGACACTAAAATTCTCATAAATTTAGTCACGTATATACGTTGGTATTATAATGTAACCCATTACCGGATATAGTCAATAGTATTATACGCCAAACCGATCAATATCAGCCTAAATAAATTAAAAAAATCTTACTATCGTTTATAAAAAACACTGCAAAAGCCACACTAGTTTACACACCCGGTTAAAGGAGCTGCCCCCCCTCTAAAAATGTAGTTGATAAGATATACCGCATCCCCGATATTTATCTGGCAATCGCCATTAGCATCTGCCCAATTTACAATTGGAGGTGTATAGCCGTTCCTGAATACATAATTGACAATACTAACCGCATCACCGACATTGACTCCATCCCCACAACTTGCATTTCCCGGCATATTAGATTCTTCTATTATAGTAAGATGAAAACTGTCAACCCGCGACTCGTAGGAATCTGTGGCCTCTATTACTATCCAGTGTTCGCCGATATCTTCTAATGTTGGAATCAACGTATATAATCCGGACTGCAAATCTATGGAACCAGGTCCTGATGTAATTAAGAAATAGTAGGTATCACAGATATCATCTTCTTGGGCAAGAATATCATCCTTTTGGAATAAATTCCCTATTCCTACTTGATTGTAAGAGTTACCAATGAGCATAAGCGGTGGAATACCGGTGACTTCAATTTCAAAAGTAAGCGTTGAAATAACAATTTCCGGACATTGAACTAAGCCAATAACAATCTGAACAGTATCTCCAATATCTTCCCCGGAAGGAGAATAACTAATATGCCCGCTTCCCTCGTAAGCTATTACGGAAAGCCCTCCGAGGCCATTATTTGACAACAATTCCACTTCAATATTATTGCAATTCTCGTCCCAAGTTGCTTGGAAGTCATGCTGAACATTATAACAATGATTGGTACTGATATTAACCAAATTTTGATCAAAACTTGGTCCGCAGTTTCTCAGAGGTGAAACGACAAAGCACATCCCTCCATCTACCCAACTGACTAACGGCACCGTGGGTCCACTTGCAGTATTAAAAATAAAACTTCCCGATGGTGGCACAAAAACGCTATCGATACAAATAGTTTTTGGAGCTTCAATCAAGCCACCATTTGGGATAAAATGGAATGAAAACTCATTTATATTCTGCCCCGGAGGAAGTCCTCCGCTATTAGCCTCTCCGCTTACAGAAAAAACATCAGGAGAGATATTGTCCATTTCATATTCATTTACAACTAACCCCGTCAAATCCCAGACTTCATTCGGCGAAGACATTCGCCCTTCATCATTTAATAGGATAAATGCTTTCCCGGAATCAAGCCCCCCCTGTCCATAGCCATTAACATCATTCCAATTCCAAATTGCTCCATCTGGAGACCAAATCTTAAATCCCGTATAAAAACCGCTCAAGGTATCATCATTACTATAAGATACAGATATGCTTGAAGGAACACCATTATATAGAGTATCAGAACAAGGATAGGTCAAAGTAATTGCGTTATAGCCGTAAGTGTAACCAACACACCATATCAATACAAACATAATTAAACGGAATATCTTGGAATAAGCCGGTACAGAGAAATCCCCAAAACTCTTCATGTTTCCCTCCGGTTGGTTTAGATCAATATATAATATGAATTAGTAGTTCCATACACTAATTAATATATAGTATTATAGGAATATAGTCAATAAAAAAAGCCCTCCGTTTGGGAGGGCTTTTTTTATAACTATGTTTTTTTTAATTATCGCATCAGGACCATTTTGAATGTTTCAACAAAATCATCAGTGACCATTTTGTAGAAATAAATTCCGGATGCAACGGCATCGCCGTTATTGTCATCGCCGTACCAAGGAATCTGATGCGGACCGGCATCCTTTTCACCGTTAACCAGCGTATTAATCTGCTGACCGAGGATATTGTAAACAGATATGTTTACTTTGGACTTCCGAGCCAAGCTATAGTTAATCGTGGTGGACGGGTTGAACGGATTCGGGTAGTTCTGATCAAGACTGAATACATTCGCAATCACCGGATCATCACCAGCCGCACTCGGGGTCAAAACATTATATGTCAGAGTTCCCGAGAACCCCGGAGGTACATTCGTGCCAGCTGCTGTGATATACGCCCAGTCACCAGCCGGACCGACTTTGGCACTATCAATCACTAAACTCATATCGGCACCGGTCGGATTCTCCAGCGTGAAATAGAAGCTAAAAGTATGCTCCATCGCTCCAATGGCCATAGAATTAAACAGTGAGGCACCACCCAGAAGAACTTCATCTGGTGCGGTAGAATCTACATCTTGTTCGGCTACGAGAAGACCGGTAAGATCAAAAGAGCCGGTCTTTGCCGGATCTAAACGAACGCCAGCTTCAACGATTACAGCCGCAATGCCGGAATCTATGCCGCCTGCGCCCCATCCGCCTGCCTGAGCTTCCCAATTAATTTTCAAGGCACCGTCAGAACTGAATACAGTACCCAGCGAGATACCGCCGAGTGCAAAAGAATTCTCAAGTGACATCTCAAAGCGATATAAAATCGGAGTGCCACCGCCGTTAACCGTGTGTAAATCATCACCGTTAGTAACGGCAACACCATCAGTCACATTGTATAACGCGACTGCTACTGAATCAGCAGCTTGTGCAAAGCCAAAGGCCATCAACACAACCACTAACAACATTAACATTTTAATTTTCATACGCTCATGCCTCCATGCGCAATCATCTTGCGTCTAAGTTTTAAGACTATTGGTTTTTTAAATTATTTCACTCCTATGTTCCAGACGAATTCTGCGTCCAGTACGTCCAACTAAACTACATAATATTTGTTTTCAGTCAATAAAAAAAATCACTTTTTTTATACTATTTCATTACGGCCCCGGAGGAGGTCCTCCACGGAATACATAACTTATCAGATAAACAGCATCACCAGCATTAATCTGAAAATCAGAATTAGCGTCACCGGCATAAATTGCCGGAGAATCTATCGGCGGCATACCGCCTCGAAATACATAATTCACAATATGTACTGCATCGCCGACATTGGCTTGGCCATCTCCGTTGGCATCTCCTCTGGAATAAGCGGTAATGTTTACGCTAATAGGCATAAAAACCGGCTTAAATGTTGTCCACTTATTTATAAACGTCAACTCATAAGAAGTTCCAAAAGTAGTTTCATCTATTATTAGGTTACCAGATCCGGTCGGCGTAAACCACAAGGTGGCCAGAACACCATCACCTGGAGGAAGCCCGTTTTTGCTGGAACTCAATGCCGGCCTAAACTTTAACACGACTTTATTGGTGGATTGTCCTGGTTTAGAAATCTCATCAAAATCTTCGGCCCGATTACCAATGACAGACACCGAATCATAAACCAATCGAGGATAGCCGGTGGCCGGAAAAATGATGGGCAGTATAATTTCGTCAACAAGAACATCATTTTTTACTTTTAGCTCAACGCCAAGAGGCTCACCAAGTTGAAGAATAATAGGGTCGGCGTATATCGTATCGGCCGAAACATAAACAAACGATTTTTTCAACCTTGTATAGTTACCATTAGGGTCATCAACTTGAAGAGAGACATTATAATAACCGGGAGAAGTGTACTCATGTACAGGATTTGCGTCGGAAGAATAGCCTCCGTCTCCAAAATCCCAGCTCCAGGTTGTTGCGGAGGGAGAAGCGTCAGTGAAATTAACCGTTAAAGGAACCTGTCCCGCATTAATATCTGAACCGAAGAACGCCGTCGGAGCATCCTCCAGGCAGCGATAAGCATTTATACGGCCACTGCCCAGTTGTCCCAATAAAAATTGGGTATCGTTGATACTGTCAGCACGATTAATAATTAATGTATCTATTATGGTCTTGTCGTAGTCAGGGTAGTGAGATTTAATTAGCGCCGCCAATCCAGCCACCATCGGACAAGCCATTGATGTCCCGGTATAGGTGGCAAAACTTGCCGAACCATGATTAGAAACAGTCGAGTAAATATTATTTCCCGGGGCAGCAACTTCTATCCAGTCACCATAATTGGAGCCGCTTCCAGCCCCCCAAACCCACCGACGATCCGAAGAGTTAGTAGCCGCAACTGAAATGAGCCCGCCAAAATTGGAGAAATAGTCAGGATTATTGGCATTATCATTACCGGCCGCATGGCAAAATACCACACCGCTATTTACGGCATTCGTTACCGCCGAGTATAACGCCGAGGTATAACCAGAACCGGCTGAATAACTAATTACATCGGCGCCGTTATTGACCGCGTAGTTTACCGCTTCGGCAACCGCGGACATAATCAGCACACCGCCTTCATAACCGCCATCATTTATCGAGTATCCGGCCCGGAGACACATAATCCGAGTGCCTCGGTCAGTATACGAATTACCCCAGCCGCCGGAAACGCCGCAGCCGCCGTAACCATTATTCGTCACCGCGGCGGCAATGCCGGCGCAATGTGTTCCGTGTCCGTTGAAATCTTTCGGATCATTATCTTTGCCGCCTGAGTCTTCACCCGGCCAGGCGTTGGAAGTTGAGCTGACAAAGTCATACCCGACCAAATCGTCTTGATAACCGTTGCCGTCACTATCAACATGATCTATATCCGTTGAATCAAAAACGACCATATCGCCGTCAATGTCCTCGCCCGGATTCACCCAGATATTATTTTTTAAATCCAGATGAGTATACAAAACACCGGTATCAATAATCGCGACAATAGCCGTATCAGAACCCTGCTCAATATCCCACGCCAAACGCGCGTCAATATCGATGCCGGAAGACTGATAAACCCACCATTGGCTTGACTGCGAAGGATCATTTGGAGAAACCGCAACCCGGCAGGCAATGTCCTGTTCCACACTTAAAATTTTAGGATTTGTTGACATCGACTGTAGAAAAGCCTCATCACTCTGGTTATCAGGAACCCGGACCAGATAATAGCGGCTGAGATCATCAGACTTGTTAAGACTGCGCGGGAAAAGAGGGCGAACCTCTTCTGCCTTAAATGAATCAAAAATAGATTCGACAGAAGGTACTCCAACCCTAAACAATCCAAATCCGCTTTCGACGCCAGACAGATTGACATCATCGGCAAACCGAACGACAAACTGCCCCTTTATTTTCATTTCTCTATCTTGAGGAGAATTTATACCGGGAATTGCCCGGCCAAATGAAATTGACGACAGCATTAGACTACAAAGCAGTACGACCCAAAGAAAGCAACGCATCGATAATCTCCAATTATACAAGTGTGTTTTTCCATTCCGGTAGACAGTTAAACAGGTAAAAAAACATGCATGTTCTGACCAATCCATAATAGACTCTACTTTATAAATCGGCCAATGGTACTTTTCATTAACTTGTTTCCTGCCATACATATAACAAAAAGCGAGGCTCGACCCCGAATTCAGAAAACTTGTTTCCGGGGTCGATTCGCTTAATCCGATCTAATATTAAAACCGGCTGATTATCTTATTTGTTCCGTTTTGTTTTACAAATGCTATTCATCAAGGCGGAGGGGGGGGGCCGCCTCTAAAGACATAGTTTATAATATAAACTGCGTCCCCGACATTAACATTCAAATCAGCATTGGCATCACCGGCGTAAATTTGGGGGTAATCAATCGGGGGCCATCCGCCTCGAAAAACATAATTAATTATATGTACCGCGTCTCCAACATTAACCTGACTATCTCCGTTGGCGTCTCCTCGGGCGTAATACGTTATATTAACGCTGGCTGGAACTACTGTAGGCGCAAACTGTGAGAACCGGTTTTCAAGCAGCAAACTATATGAGGATCCAAAAGTCGTAGTATTCACCTCCAGCGCACCACCTCCCGAAGTAGAGAAATATAACTTAACGATCGGACCGTCTCCCGGAGGAAGGGCGTCTTTGGCCGAAGTTGTGGCGGCTTTGAAAACTAAAACGACTTTATTTGTCGATTCAGCCGGTTTGGTAACTGCATCAAAATTCTCCGCACGAGTTCCCGCAACACTAAAAGAATCAAGTATTAGAGTAGGTGAACCAGTCGCCGGATAGATAAACGGTAAAACAAATTCGTCTAGCGGTACACTGTTTTTCAAACTCCACTCAACAACCAAATCCGAGCCAACTGGAATCGTCTGGGCTGGTGCGTAGAGCGTGTCGGCCGTAACATATACATAAGATTTTTTCACCCGGGTATGAGTACCAATTGCTCCGTCAATCGTCAGTGTAACCGTATGATAACCCGGAGTAGTATATTCATATGAAGGGTTCTGATCGCTCGAAATGCCCCCGTCTCCAAAGTCCCAATCCCAACTCGTAGCCGAAATCGAGGCATCGGTAAAGTTAACGGTGAACGGAGGAGAGCCATATCTGACATCCGAATTAAATCTGGCCGAAGGGAATGCTGCCAGGCTGTTATAGACATTGACGCGCCCGCTTCCAAGCTGCCCGCTATTATAATGCGGATCCGAAGTCATTGGGTCGGCGTTATTGATAATTAAGGTATCTATTTCGTCCTTATCAAAGTCAGGGCGATGCGATTTAATCAAGCCTGCTATTCCAGCAACAACTGGAGCCGACATAGAGGTTCCCCACAGCGTTTCATACGTAGCCGTATAATGATTTGAGTACGTATTATATATTGCTCCTCCCGGAGCAGTTACATCGACCCATGTTCCGTAATTGGAAAAAGACGATTTGCCGTCATCAGAATCCGAACTGGCGACCGCTATAACACCATTAAAGGTTGCCATATAATCGGGATTATCGACACCATCATTACCGGCCGAGTAGGTAAAGACCATTCCGGCGCTCATAGCGCTGTTTAACGCCGATAACAGTGATGAGGTAAATGATGACCCGGCGGAAAAATTAATAACATCCGCGCCATTGTCAACAGCATAATTAATTGCCTCGGCAACAGCCGACATAATTACCAATCCAGCCTCGTGCCCATCATCGGGATCTACGGCCGAGTACCCTACCCGCAAGCACATTATCTGAGCACCTCGCTCGGAATACAATTTTCCCCAACCACCGCAAACACCGGCAACACCTACGCCGTTGTTAGAAACTGCCGCGGCAATCCCGGCAACATGAGTGCCATGTCCATTAAAATCGCTGGGGTCACGGTCTTTTGCGCCCCCGTCTTCGCCCGGCCAAGCCGGAACTCCACCGCCATTAAAAAAGTCAAACCCGATAACATCGTCGTAATAACCGTTCAGATCATCATCAACATTGTTAAAATCAGTTGAGTCAAAGACAACCATATCACCGTCGATATCCTCGCCCGGATTAATCCAGATATTGTTTTCCAGATCAGAATGTTTGTAGTTAACCCCGGTATCCATGATAGCGATAATGACCGTATCAGAACCGGGCTCGATATCCCACGCCTCATGAGCGTGAATGTCAGCTCGACTGATCTGATAAATATACCATTGGCTACTTCGGCTCGGATCATTAGTCTCAGCATCAATTCGACACGCAATATCCTGTTCGACGCTGAGAATATTTGGGTTTGATTTTAGTGATTCAACAAACTGCTGTTCGTTTTTCTCCTTGGAAATCCGTACCAGGTAAAAACGGCTCAAGTCGTTTGCCTTGTTTACACTGTTAGGAAATACCGGCCTGACTTCTTCAGCCTCGAAATTATCCAACACCTGCTCAATCGATGGGATTCCCAGACGGAACATACCGAACCCTTTGCTGACTACGTCCAAATTGACGTCATCAGCAAAGCGGATGATATATTGTCCCTTAATAGGAATAGAATTACTCTTAACAGATGTGTTCGACCCAAAGACAATACTTGCCGAAAGGATAAGACACAGCATCAATAGAAAAGTTACCATTAGTCTCATCGGCTAACTCCGATTCAGAATTTTTTTTATTAACCTGCTGGCGGTAAGCGGGTAAAATAGATAAACGCACTGCTACTTTGTACTATAATATACGCTTATTTTAGTATCGGTCAACAACTCTTTTATCTTGAACAGCATTAATTTACATAAAAAAGAACCGCCCCGGAATTTCCGGAGCGGTTCCTATTTTTAACCTTAGTTTTTCCGGGGAAAGCCGGATTAACTAAGAACTAATAATCTAACTTAGTCAATTGTGCCGCAAAGAGGTGTATCACCACCCTTAAACGCGTAGTTAATAATATAAACAGCGTCACCGACGTTTACAGAACCATCGGTATTAGCGTCACCCTCGGACATACAATCCGGAGGAGGACCACCCTTAAAGGCATAGTTGATCAGATATACGGCATCACCGACGTTAGTCGGACCATCACCGTTAGCGTCACCACCTGGCTCAACACAGCAGGTAAGAACACATAGCTCGTGAAGAGCCACAAAAGCCTCACCAGCCACAATGGCAGCCTTCAGATCGTCCAGACCGGTCTTTGAAGTTGCCAAAATCTTACAGACTTCAAAGGTATCGATTAGACCCAAGTTATATGAACCAAAGGTGACCAACGTTGAAAGGTCAGTGTAGGTTGATTCTGGAACCGCAGTTGTGTACAGACTGAAACCTTCCTCATCATTCATAAGATGATAAAAGGCCTGCGGCGGAATTGGAGCCGCTTGACCATAAGGACCAGAAGTATAAACATAGGTCGCATTATCAAGCGTCATCGCGTTCTGGGCACCACCAATTACGGAAATACCAGCATAACGATCGTCAGATTCCTGCGGACAGAGAGCCTCAGTCGAATCGTCCTGATCGTATTCGCCGCCAAACTGATAAATCAGGTTAGTGGCAACATCAAAACCGGAGCCATTATTGGAACCACTATCGGACGGAACATCCCAATCAAGGAATTCACCGACGAGTACGCCATTAATTGCTGAAGCGGTTTTGTTGAAGAATTTCAGTTTTTCGATGATAAATTCGCAATTCTCAGAAGCTTTAGGTACAAAGTATTCTACGATGAACCCAATGGCAGTATCCGCAGTAGCGAATTCGCCACTTGCATATGTATACTCAGCATATGTGGATGAATCAACGACCAGAGAGGAGAGCGGGCGTAAACCGAATTCATCAGTGAAATCAGCTGAGTAAGCCGTATAGCGAAGTGTGTCGGTACCATCAAGACGGATGATTACCGGAGATGCATCATAGAGATAAATCTCTGACGCTGTCTGACTGCTAAAGGTATCGCAATCATCGATATAATCGAGAGCAGCATGAGACTCGTTATTAACCAATTCACCGTTATTGTAAACTTTGAAACGTTTACAGGTGGTGGCTAAAACAGCCGCTTCCGGAATTATACGACTGGATGCAACAACCAGGCAGGCTGGGATGACACGCGTAGTGCCGCCAAAGGCATCATGATCGATCTCAATATCACAAACCCAAGTTGAAGGATCACCAGCACCACCAGGAGCGGTAAAGGTCAGGTTAATAGTAGCTGAGCCGCCGCCAGGAGCAAGAGCGCCGGAGGTCGGAGCTGCGCTTAACCAGCCTGAACCGTCGGTGTAAACTACGGCTAAGGTCCAATTGTTTACCAATAGACCCGGGTTACTTATGGTTAGCTGAATCGTAGTATCACCGCCTGGATCAACCCAGAGAAGTTCGCTACTGAAGCATTCACCTAAACCAGTACCGGCATCATCGGAATATAGTGGTTCATAGATGACGTCACGGCAAGGAGTTGTCCACCATATCACCGGGTTGACTGTCCATACACCGGATTCAGTCTGAACACAACCGCCCGGAGCTTTATCATTAATATAGGTAACATCAAGAACATCTAAGCCATTGTTTTCGCCGGAGCAGTTTTCTGTGCGGCTAAAACGGGCCATTGAAGCCCAATATTCACTGTTACAAGTACCTACGATAGTTGAATCGGACATATCTTCCGGAATACAGCCTGTCGGAGTATCCATAGTATTCGTAACGCGCTGAGCTCTATC
Organism: Candidatus Zixiibacteriota bacterium; assembly: GCA_023138975.1. Classification (GTDB taxonomy): domain Bacteria; phylum Zixibacteria; class MSB-5A5; order GN15; family JAAZOE01; genus JAGLON01. The sequence continues at coordinate 8,452 of JAGLON010000015.1, read as the reverse complement.
CCAGTTTACGCCACGGTCATCAGAAGCAGTCATATATATATAACCATTAACAACCTGCTTCTCACTATCAATGTCACCGCACGGGTTGGCCGCGCTGCCAAACTGAGTGAATAGAACATAAAGGTTATCGTTGGCGCACTCGGAAATAGACATCTTCGATACGTCAGTACTCCAGGCATGGCCATAACAGGCACCGCCTGTATCCCAGTCAGCGACAACAACCGGGCGAACAGATGTCTGATCTTCCGACCAATGGAAGATAGCACCGGAACGACGGAACAGAGAAGTCGTGTCTGTCCAACGACGGCAACCCCATACGATGTGTAGATTGTTATCCCCGGTTATCAAGGCCGAGAGATCACAATAAGCCTTATAATCGTCAATCGGATTATATTGGGTAATGTTGCCACCGGAATAAACGCCAGCTTCAACCTGATTAGCGATAGATGCCGATCCGCCACTGCTCGGGCTGTTAGCCCAGGCAGCGCCCTGATCGGTACTAACCGCATACCAGACATCATTTTCATACTGATTGTTAAATTCATCTGAAGTGTTCTGAACATAAGCAACCGGAGAAACCCAGACGATGGCGACCTTGTCACCATTCATCTTAGCGGTAACAGTCTGGTTAATACCCACAGTGGTATCAATCACACGCTGACCCGACCATACTGCTGTCGGAGTCGCGGTACCATATCCGCCTACACGACGATAGTAAGAAATCGTCTGTTCAGTACCACCACCACCGGATTCGGATGTAACCATATGAAGTACGGTTTCGGTACCAAGCTGTAAATCAACTTTGGGCCAAATGGTTTCGTTACCTGGACCAGTACCAGCGTTCTCGAAATAACCATAACGATCAGTCGGGAATTCACCGGCAAAAAGACCAAATGGAATACCACTTGTGATAAAGTCATAATAAGTATTGGCGCCCCAGATTTGTCCGTCGCTCTCGTGACCGGCTGGGATGGCCATGTTCTGATTAGGATCTACATCCAGTGAAACATAACCGGCACGACCAAGGGTACTGATATCAATACCACCCGTAGCAAACGTCCATGCTGTCGGACAGGCAGTCAAATCGTACGCCTGATAGTAAACACTTCGGTTTGTGTTGGTAATACTATTATCATCCTGCCACATCCAGTCAAAATGAATGTAACCGGTGCCGCGGTGCTCGACCTGGCGACCCATAGTACAGTTATGTTGATACCCATAAGTCGTAAAACCAAGAGTATCGGGATTTGATTGTGTTTTACCACCCAGAGCGATACTGTTTTCACTCTTAATGATATCTGTAGAAGCCGCGTGAACGTCACTCGGGAAACCGTATACTGGGGCGTGGCGGGCTGGGAAAGATGCCCGTTCCTTAAACGGTTTCACACGTTCGGTAGCACCAAATACTGATGTTACCAATAATGCAACAATCACGAAGGAGAGGAGAAACATTGCTGAAAGTTTCCTCGTCATTTTATTCTCCTTTCATGAGAACATTGGTTAGAAGATAACTCCTCAGGTTGTAGTTATTACTTAATTCTTAATTTTTTGCGATGTGTTGAGAGCCGCCCTTTGTGATGAACATGCAATATCGACATAAATTCGCTTGGTAGCGAAAAGACCGTTTTAGTTTACCGACCTGCGATTCTTAGACAATTGATTCGATATTTAAGCACGCTTTCGAAGTAAGATGTGAGGGTACCTTAGATTTCCTGATCAAAGATATTGTTCTCACTCGAAGCATACTGCTTGAATTGCTTCGCCCCATTGGCCAACTGAGCTGGTGAAGTTACCCAAACAGTACCCACCACGTTTCCAATTCATACATCGCCAACTATAGGATCGAAATCCTACATGCTCATATTATCAATAAAATAAGTGCAAATCGTCTTTTTGTCAAGGTTTTTTAGGCCCTCAAAACCGCTTATAATCGTTTGAATACCAAAAAAAAGACCGTGTTCTTCAACACGGTCCTTCTAGGATAAACTATCTTAGCCTTTTTATTCAATCGGAGGCGGTCCAGCTCTGAAAATGAAGTTCACCAAATATAGGGCGTCTCCCACGTTGACCATGGGACCATCCACTCCATCATTGTTGACATCCGCTGCATACATTACAGCGGGAGGATTTCCGCCTCGGAAGACATAGTCAATAATGAATACTGCGTCCCCGATATTGACTGATCCATCGTCATTGGCATCGCCTCGCACGAATGTCGTAACCCGCACCCACTTGAACAACGTATCAGTAAGTCCCGCCGGGTCAACAACTTCGAAGCGCATAATATGAGTCGCCCCGTTTTGGGCCGCGTCGGGAATAAACGTCAGGCTTCCGGCTCCATTAGCGGAATCAACAAAGGTTGTATTCGCCGGAGGACTAATCATAGATAAGGTTATGGCGTCGCCATCGGGATCTTCGGCAACTATATGAAATTCAATCGTTTCACCAAGCAACATGACCGTAGTATCCGTGGCTGAACGGAATACAGGAGCTTGATTTCCTGCTTCCAAAACGGTAATAGTAACCGTTTCAGAGTCGGTCAAAGAGCCGTTATTGGCAATAAAGAGGACATCATAATTACCTGTCTGAACAAAACTTGGAATAAACCGGAATGTTCGGGGCGAGCCGGTACCACTTATCAATCCTCCATTGAGCGGAACATTTTCGGTACTTATTACAATTGTACTGCCGCCCAGATCGGTCGCACTGATAACTATATCAAGGGTATCCCCTTCGGTTACGGTCTGAGCTCCAATGGGGTCTAAAACCGGCGCCACCGGTACATTCACAATCGTGAAGTTGACCGGACCAAAGGTTCCGAAATCATCAGGGTAGTTTACGGTATCACCATCATAGGCTATAAAAACAATACTATAATTGGTCTGAGTAATGCCACCCTGAGTGTAATCCGGAGTAATTGTCAGAGTCGCCGTTCCGTCACCGTTATTAACAATATTGAAATTAGGTTGAGAAACATTCATCCCAATTATCGGAACCACGCCATCATCGTCAAACCCGGTCAGGTTGTAAGTGAGCGTACCGCCCTCATCCACACTCTTAGTCTGGTTCGGCGGAATTTCAATTAGGTAAGGCGCACGATTAACGTCATTTACAGTAATATCAAATGACTCCTGAACCGTTATTCCAGCATCTTCGCCGTCAGTGGCGGTAATAGTGATACTATAAACACCGGCATCGTCTTGGGTTGTCGTCCAGTCAAATTCACCGGTAAAGTCGCCATTATCGGTAAACTGTGCGGTTCCCGGCAAAGCTGACGCAGTTAAGATCGGCACGATTCCATCGACATCGGCGGTTGTCACAGTAAACCGGACACGTCCTAATTCACTAATTGTAACATCTAAAATAGGATCAAGGCTCGGAGTTTGATTACCTGCATCATCAACCGTGATAGCGACTATTGCCGTATCTACTAATTCGCCGTCACTGGCAAAGATATAAAGATTGTACGTTCCTTCCTGAGAATAGTCCGGCTCCCAGTTGAAACTACAGGTACCGTCTCCATTATCCTGGAAAACAGACCCGTTCGGCAGTGAGTCCGCTGTAAAGGTCGGAATCGTACCATCAGGATCGACCGCATCGGTACCAAAAGTAAGCAGGAGTGCTTCGGTTACCGTTTGTGGGGCAATCGGGGTCATGATCGGCGCCTGATTGCCGGCATCAATAACCTGCACCAGAACCGTTTTCTTCGTAATGTCGATTCCGTCAGTCGCCCGGAAATCCACACCATACAAACCGGAGGAGGTAAAGGTTGTCAGATATGTGAATGTTCCCGTTCCATCGCCGTTATCAACAAATGATGCACCATCAGGAACATCTTCAGCAGTTAAAGTAGGAATTACTCCATCGGCATCCGTGGCTGTAACGCTAAATATTAGTGTATTTCCTTCAGCCACCATTTGCGGTAGTATATCATCAAATACTGGCGCATTATTCGTTTCAACGACCGTGATAACTACATCCAGGAAGGCTGACATCGGAGGATCGGTATCATCGATAGCAATAAAGCGAATCGCTATTTCTCCAGCCTGACTATTATCCGGTGTGAAGCTAAAGGAACCGGTATTATCACCGTTATCAACAAAAGTAGCGTTAGCCGGCATGCCGGAAACGGTCAGGAAAACCCGACTGCCTGCTTCAGCGGTGGAATCTGATGCAGTAATAGTAAACTCAAGAGTCCGACCAACCCGAAGACCAAATGGTCCGACAGGTTCGATGGACGGAGGTTGATTTATCTCAACCGTGATAATTTCTATAACTTCGATATCGGATAACTGTGGTGAACCATCATCGGTCGCAAATATTCTGAGAGTATCAATACCCGCAGAACTGTAATCCGGCATGTAGACCAGCGTTGCCGTACCGTCTAAGTTATCAGTCAGAGTAAACCCTTCAGAACCACCACTAAAGGTGTAGCTGAAGAATACGGAATCACTATCCGGATCCGTGGCTGACAGAGCTATCGTCAAAGTGTCATTTTCATTTACTACCTGAGGCGTTACTACTGTCGCCATAACCGGTGCCTGATTGCCGAGTTCGGTCACTGATAATAAAACCAGTTCCGAATCAGCCATAACACCATCTGACGTAATAAAGGTAACTCCGTAAACTCCGGCTTGGGTAAAGTCAGGAGTAAAATCAAAAGTACCTGAGCCGTCACCATTATCAACATAAGTGGCATTGACCGGCAGATTCTCGGCGGTCATAGTTGGTATCGTTCCATCCGGATCAATGGCGGTTATAACCAAATTCAGGTTAACTCCCTCTGTTATAAACAAAGCGCCAATTTCAACTAAAACAGGAGCCTGGTTGCCGCCGTCACCGACATTAATGGTCACTAACTGTGAATCTGTGTCGGTGCCGTCACCCGCATAAAAGGTAATGGCATGTGCGCCCGCCTGAGTGAAGTCAGGAGAAAAGTCAAAGGCTCCCGTTCCGGCGTCAAAGGTCGCATTGGCCGGTAGCGGAGTCGAGGTTGACAGAACCGGAGTCGTGCCATCAGGGTCGGAAGCGGTTACGGTAAAGCTTAATACGTCACCTTCATTAACCGCTTGAGGCGTTGTAATAGCGTCAAGAATCGGTACCTGATTTGTACCCAGCACTGTTATCGTTACAACTTCCGAATCAACCAGTACGCCGTCGAAGGCTTTAAAGATGACATCGTATGATCCTTCCTGAGTAAAATCAGGATTGAAGTCAAACAAACCCGTTCCAGCATCAAAGGTCGCGTTAGCAGGAAGAGGTTCGGCCGAAAGGGTGGGAGTTGTTCCATCAGGATCGGAAGCAGTTATCGTAAAGTTCAAATTACTGTTCTCTGAAACCGCCTGAGCGCCTATCGGATCAAGAATCGGAGCCTGATTACCTGCCTCGGTTACAGTAATAGTTACTATTTCCGAATCTATTGCGATTCCATCAGCAGCATAGAACGTCACGTTAAAAGAACCGGCCTGTAAGAAATCAGGGTTAAAATCAAACACGCCTGTTCCGGCATCAAACGTCGCGTTAGCCGGCAGCGGAGTTGAGGTTGACAGAATCGGAGTCGTTCCATCAGGGTCGGAGGCTGTTACCGTAAAGTTCAGGTTAGCGCCCTCGGCAATTGTCTGAGCTCCAATAGGATCTAAAAGCGGATCTTGGTTAGTCGCTGTAACGTTTATCGTTACTATTTCAGAATCAATTTCGGTTCCATCACTGGCATAGAAAGTGACATCATACGAACTTTCCTGAGTGAAATCCGGATTGAAATCAAAGACTCCCGTTCCGGCATCAAACGTCGCGTTAGCCGGAAGCGGTGTTGACGTTGACAGAACCGGAGTTGTACCATCAATATCAGAAGCTGTTACTGTAAAGTTCAGATTACCGCCTTCGACTACCGCCTGGGCTCCAATAGGATCCAGGACAGGAGCATCATTGACCGCTGTGACGGTGAATGTCGCCGCATCTTCAGCAAATAACGCACCCGGATCGGTGGCTCTGAAGGTAATCGTCTCATTGCCGTTCCAGTCAACAGTCGGGATACCGATGGTCACTACATTATTGACATCGATTGATACCGTCAGTTCAGTGTTACCTGTATAACTCCAGGTCATCTCAGCATCGGTATTATCAATATCGGAGACAAAATCATCTAAATCGAAAGTCGTAAAACTGGCACCTTCAGCAATTGTCTGGTCCAGAATATCAGTCATAACCGGAGCGTCATTGACAGCTGTGACGGTGAATATCGCCGCATCTTCAGCAAATAACGCACCCGGATCAGTAGCTCTGAATGTAATCGTTTCATTGCCGTTCCAGTCAACGGAAGGAATTGTTATTGTCGCGATTCGATTAACGTCGATTGATACCGTCAGTTCAGTGTTTCCAGTATAACTCCAGGTCATCTCTGCATCAGTATTATCAACATCGGAGACAAAGTCATCGAGTGTAATCGTCGTAAATGTGGCACCTTCAGCAATCGTCTGGTCGGTTATATCAGTCACGACCGGAGCATCTCCCTCAGCCGTAACGGTGAACGTTACCGCATCTTCGGCGAACTCTGTTCCCGGGTCAGTGGCACGGAAGGTAATCGTCTCATTGCCGTTCCAGTCCACAGTCGGGATACCGATGGTCACGACATTATTGACATCGATTGATACCGTTAGCTCAGTGTTACCAGTATAGCTCCAGGTCAGCTCAGCGTCGGTATTATCAACATCGGAGACAAAGTCATCTAAATCGAAAGTTGTAAAGCTGGAACCTTCAGCAATCGTTTGGTCCAGAATATCAGTCATGATCGGAGCATCATTAACGGCTGTCACCGTAAATGTCGCCGCATCTTCGGCGAACTCTGTTCCCGGGTCAGTGGCTCTGAATGTAATCGTCTCATTACCGTTCCAGTCCACAGTCGGGATACCGATGGTGGCTATATTATTAACGTCGATTGATACTGTCAGTTCAGTGTTGCCTGTATAACTCCAGGTCATCTCAGCGTCGGTATTATCAACATCGGATACAAAATCATCTAAATCGAAAGTTGTAAACGAAGCACCTTCAGCAATCGTTTGGTCCAGAATATCAGTCATGATCGGAGCATCATTGACAGCTGTGACGGTGAATATCGCCGCATCTTCAGCAAATAACGCACCCGGATCAGTAGCTCTAAATGTAATCGTCTCATTACCGTTCCAGTCAACGGAAGGAATTGTTATTGTCGCGATTCGATTAACGTCGATTGATACTGTCAGTTCAGTGTTACCTGTATAACTCCAGGTCATCTCAGCGTCAGTATTATCAACATCGGAGACAAAGTCATCGAGAGTTATCGTCGTAAATGTGGCACCTTCGGCAATCGTCTGATCTGTTATATCAGTTACGACCGGAGCATCTCCCTCCGCCGTAACGGTGAACGTTGCCGCATCTTCAGCGAACTCTGTTCCCGGGTCGGTGGCACGGAATGTAATCGTCTCATTGCCGTTCCAGTCTACAGTCGGGATACCAATGGTGGCTATATTATTAACGTCGATTGATACTGTCAGTTCAGTGTTGCCTGTATAACTCCAGGTCATCTCAGCGTCGGTATTATCAACATCGGATACAAAATCATCTAAATCGAAAGTTGTAAACGAAGCACCTTCAGCAATCGTTTGGTCCAGAATATCAGTCATGATCGGAGCATCATTAACGGCTGTCACCGTAAATGTCGCCGCATCTTCAGCGAACTCTGTTCCCGGATCAGTGGCGCGGAATGTAATCGTCTCATTTCCGTTCCAGTCAACAGTCGGGATACCGATAGTCACAACATTATTGACATCGATTGATACCGTCAGTTCAGTGTTTCCAGTATAACTCCAGGTCAACTCAGCATCAGTATTATCAACATCAGACACAAAGTCATCTAAATCGAAAGTTGTAAACGAAGCACCTTCAGCAATCGTTTGGTCCAGAATATCAGTCATGATCGGAGCATCATTAACGGCTGTCACAGTAAACGTCGCCGCATCTTCAGCAAATAACGCACCCGGATCGGTAGCTCTGAAAGTAATCGTTTCATTGCCATTCCAGTCAACGGAAGGAATTGTTATTGTTGCGATTCTATTGACATCGATGCTAACGGTAAGTTCGGTATTACCGGAGTAACTCCAGGTCATCTCAGCGTCAGTATTATCAACATCGGAGACAAAGTCATCGAGAGTTATCGTCGTAAATGTGGCACCTTCGGCAATCGTCTGATCGGTTATATCAGTCACGACCGGAGCGTCTCCCTCAGCCGTAACAGTGAACGTTGCCGCATCTTCAGCGAACTCTGTTCCCGGGTCAGTGGCGCGGAATGTAATCGCCTCATTGCCATTCCAGTCAACAGTCGGGATACCGATGGTCACTACATTATTGACATCAATTGATACTGTCAGTTCAGTGTTGCCTGTATAACTCCATGTCATCTCAGCGTCGGTATTATCAA
>JAGLON010000014.1 GCA_023138975.1 Candidatus Zixiibacteriota bacterium | reverse complement strand
GCAATTTGGGGTGAACTTGGGTTAAGATCATATTAAATTGGCTGGATCTCATCAAAAAAACCGCGTCCGGCATGGCACCGTATAAAATTGGTCTTTATTCCATTGAGAACCACTTCTGGACATTTCAATCGATCGATGAATTATTACGATGTTTGCAATTCACACGGGAAACAATAATGGAACTAATCAGAGATGTGGACTTGGATCAGGAAGAGGACACAATTCTTGACAGAAAGGTGATGGCTGAAATTTCCAAAGTTAAACTCATGCATCTCTTTCTTGACACAGATACAATCACCGGAAATATTATTGATTAATCCAGATCGAACATCTCTGCATACTTGATAAAATCAGCAATACGCCGTGTCTCCAGCTTACGGATGATATTCTGACGGTGGGATTTTACAGTAAAAGGGGAAATATAGAGACGGTCGGCTATTCGTTTATGGGTTTCACCCTGGGCTATTAAACCCAAAATTTCCCGTTCGCGCCGGGTAAGAGTCATGAACCTGCGGTAATTCTCTTTCATAAAAACATGTTCTTCAATCACACATTCCAACTTTTCTGCCAGGAAACCTAAAGAACGGATGGGATTAGTCAGAGAGATTAGACCGCCTGTCTCCGCATGCTTTTTTGATACAGTATAGAACCACTCAAATTCAGCATCCGGTTTGCTGCGCATTAATTGAAACACAGTAAGGGACTGAAAAGGGTCTTTCTGCTGAAGTTGTCCTAAAAGCTGAGGAACCACAACTTTAGTAGAATCAGGATGTACCAGATTGCTCAAAAACTCCGCACCGCCATCACGAATCTCATCAACTGATTTATCGAAGTGCTCCTCCATTGGGCGGCTGCAATAATCCAAATGGAGATCATGTGGTGCATTAAAATGAAGCCAGGCAGGTAAAAGTTCGGAGATTTCACTTATTGTATATTGTTGCTCATTCAGCGAGTGGTCGAGTATATGGAGTTTTCTTTCAATATCAGAAAGAGTCTCTTTCTCTGTTTTATATACAGCCAAATTGGACTCCTAACTAATCCCGGACTACCTTTCACTAATGTACATAAAATCAGACACAAATCCAAAACATATTACTACTAATAAGCCACACAAACCCTCCTGACAAAATAGGCCAGAACTATAACGCCACTTTATAAATAATATACTGATGATACCCAGTGATAATGCGGTAATGGCCAGATAGAGACTTATCCAGATCAACATCGCCTGTATCCAGCAGCAGCGGCCTGCCCTCAAGTCCGTGAATCTTGGCCGGGGTGGCCAGGACATAAATGCATTCTTTTTCGATGTGAGTCAGCACCATCGGACTAAGCTGCAGATTGCCGCGGCCAAAGAGATAGCCCTGACCGCCGATAGGTGTGACGATGAGCGATGCCGGTTCACCGCCCATCAGCTCCAGGATCTGCTGTTCAGATAAATCCTTGCCGATGAGCTGTCCGTTCTTCACCGCATCCACGCCCAGCAGGCTGCTCTCCAGCCCCAGAAGCCACATCAGCGAACGTGTGGTAGAACCGGCCCCTATCAGATAAAGCCGATCGGCTTCTAACTGCTCCGCCATGTCATGGGCAATGGCCTCCTGCGCATGCTGTTCCTGATCCGCACTGCCGCATTTCAGCCGTTGAAGGCACTTCCGCTCGAAGGGAATGCGCAGATAGCCATAGAGTTTGGCCGATAGAATCTCACGGCGATAATCGTCCTCATTGATGTCCATGACCTCGGCCAGTACAGTCCTGGCGATAGAGCCCTGGACCCATAACGCCGCCATCTCTCCGGCCAAATCGGGATTGCGGCCAAACACCGCCGAATGAATCTTAACCCCTGCCGGAATTCCGACTACCGTCATCTCCTCGCCCACAGCCACGTAAATGTCCCTGGCAGTGCCATCGCCACCTGCAAAGAGCAAGAGTTCTACTCCAGCTTCAGCCATGATCTGGGCGACGCGTCGCGTATCCTCAGCGCCTGTCTGAGCTGACACCATGCCGACCACCATCGGTTCAAACCCTGCCTCCCTGGCAAGATCCTCCCCCATGGCACCGGGCCCGGCAAACAAGACGAGACTATCTTTCACCGCCGACAGTGTCTTCAGAGCACGCGCCGCACGTTCTGGTGCGCAGGGCATTGCACCCCGCGCCACAGCCTCGGCCAGAATATCCGCGCCATCAGTCCCTTTAAGACCGACAGCACCGCCCATCCCTGCAATGGGATTGACAATAAACCCAATTTTCATAGCTTTTTCCATCATAATTACTCTCCACGGAACAACACGGAAAAACATAACAATATATGTCTTTCTCTAATTCCGTGTTTTTCCGTGTACCTCCGTGGATAA
>JAGLON010000013.1 GCA_023138975.1 Candidatus Zixiibacteriota bacterium | reverse complement strand
AGTGGAATGAACTGGCACGCCGAATATGTCGGTATTCTATCTGATGATGAAAAAACACTCGACCTGACCGGCTGGGTTTCAATAGATAACAAATGCGGTAAGTCATTCAAAGATGCTACCTTAAAAGTTGTCGCCGGGGATATTCATCGGGTTGATCAGAATGTCCGGGGCAGACGATACGATCAAGTGGAACTTATGGCAATGGCGCCAAAAGCGGCTGTAGGTTTTCAGGAAAAAGCATTTTTTGAATATCATCTTTATACGCTGCCTCGAAAAGCAACGGTAGCCAATAACGAGACCAAGCAGATATCAATGTTCGAACCGGCAACAGCCTCGGTGGAAAAAGAACTTCGGTATCATGCCAATCCGGGCAATAAGAAAATCAATATTTCAATCATGATAGATAACTCAAAAGATGTTGGTCTCGGTATGCCGCTTCCGGCTGGCCGGGTACGTCTGTTTCAGGCCGATACTGACGAATCTTTGATATTGCTTGGCGAGGATAGAATTGGTCATACACCTCGAAACGAGGAATTGAAGATAAAAGTCGGCGATGCGTTTGATGTGGTGGGTGAAACGACTGAAGTTTCCCGCCGCCGTATTACCGATAAGATTACCGAATATGATTATCGTATCGAAGTTCGGAACCAAAAGGATGATAAAGTAACTGTAGTCGTCGAGAAATCCTTTGGCTCTTTTTGGGAAATTACTAATTCCAGCGTCGATTATGTAAAAAAATCGTCAAATAGGGTCGAGTGGACGCTTGATATTGATGGTGAAAATAAAGGAGTAATTGATTTTACTTTGAGAATTACGCACCGATAATATTGTCAGAAACATAGGTTGACTTTTATGTGAGCTATACATAAATTTAATCGATTTTTTGGAAAAACCTATCGGGAGGATAAGGTGAGAAATTTAAAAATTACAATAGTGGCGATAATGATAATCGTTTTTGCCGCACCGTTGCTGATGGCCAATGATAAGCGTGACATATGGTCGCCTTCGACCTATATTCAGTCAGCTAAAATCCATTATCAGCATGTTTATAAAAAAACAAAAAAGCGCGACGACCTTTATCATTGTATCGACCTTCTTAAGGAAGGGGCCGATCGTTTCGGCCGTATCCCTGAGTTTTACTACATGCTGGGTACGTTTTACGCCGAGATCAATGCTCTTGATACGGTCGTAATGTATTTTGATTCGGTTCAGGTCATGTGCGACGATGAGACTATCGACAAAAAGTATCGCAAGAACTGTTATAAAAAAGACAAGTACATTAAAAAAATGGCCAATTTGCGTCAATCCGAATGGGAAAAGGCATACAATTACGCTATTGAAAACATGAAGACATACGATCAGATTGACGAAATGATTGCCGCGCTCCCGCCAGACAATACCGATTCTATTGCAGCATTACAGGTTCTTTCCAAAGAGGCGTTTGATGAGGCCTTCGGTGATTTTACGAATGCTGATTTGGCCAAGCCCAAAGATAGTATTACTCTGGAAGGCATCGCTATTTTGCTTCAACGCGAAGATCGTCATGAGGATGCGATTGGTTATTATAAGCAAGTTCTTGAACTTAAAGGCGGCGAGGAAAAAGCTGACACGAGTTTGATTTCGAAAATTGCTTATGCCTATATCTATATTCCAGATTGGAAAAAATCAATCGAATGGTTCTTGAAAGTTGAAAAAAATAATCCCAACGACATTAACGCTTTGGTCAATATTTCAATTTCCTACAATAGCATTGGCGAGAGAGATAAATGGTTTGAATATACTGCTAAGGTCCTTGACCTTCAGCCGGATAATGAACAGTTCCTGTTCAATGCCGGTCAGTACTGGTTTGTTAAGATGCAGGATGCGGCCTCTAGAATGCCTGCGGATACTGGTGATGATGCGGCGGGTAAGCAGAAGCGCAAGGAAATAGAGGCTCTGGCTAAAGAGTATATGGAAAAAGCGGCCGATTATTTTAATAAAGTAATTGCCGTTAACCCGAATGATACTGATGCGCTTCGTCAACTCGGTATTCTAAATCTCCTGGGTCAGAATCCCCAAGGCGCGATTGATGCTTTGACTAAATATATCGAGGTTAATCCTAACGATAACGATATCCTCGAATTCCTCGGGCGGGCTTATATCCTGAATGGGGATTCAAAAGGCGCAATCAAACCGTATGAGATGATTACCGAAAACGACCCGGGTAATATGGCAGCTTGGGAAAGACTGGGTGAATTGTACGAATACAATAAAATGCCGGAGAAATCCAAAGCGGCTAATGCCAAAGCTGAAGAACTTAAGAAATTATAGTTTGATTTGAAATTTGTGATTTGAGGGCAGCCACAGGCTGCCCTTTTTTAATTATGGCTGATAAACTGATAAATCTGGCCGTCGTAGGCCCCTATCAAAATTTATATACTTACAAGATTAAGCCGCCCGAGGCTCTGAATCTTAAACCCGGCTGCCGTTTTTTAATTCCGTTCGGAAAAACATTAACAATCGGTTTTTATGTTAATGAACAAACTGAGCCGGTGAAGTTTAAGATGAGGTACGCCAAAGAGCGGATTGATATATTTTCACCGTTTCCGGATTACCTATTCCAATTCTGTAAGTGGATCTCCGAATATTATTATGCCGGGTTAGGAGAAACGCTGGCGGCGGCGCTTCCCGGAACAGGACGCAAGAAACCGAAGCTTGATTTCATCCCGGCTAATCAAGGATTGCTGAGGGAATTGGCCGGGGAAGGCTCCAAGTCAGGAGAACTGGCCGGATATTTATTGCGATACGGCGCTATTAAAGAGGAAAAAGTAATTTATGACGCCGAAGCAGTTTCTATCATTTCCGATTGGCGTGAATCCGGGATTATAAAATCACGCTATCGGGTCAAAACGGTTAGAAAGAAAATATTAGGCTACCGTCTGCACGAAAACTCATCAGTCGAATCCTCACCCAATGAAGCTGACCTGATACAAACTCTCAATCCGGAAAATATCTACACCCGTCAGGAGCTATTAGAGAAGCTCGGTTTTAGCGATTATCGTATTCAGAAATTCTTCAAGGTTAATATACTGGAGAAAGTATTCGACGAGTCAGGCGTGACCGATTTGTCCACTTATCCGATTCGATATGACTTGCCGGGGCTGACGCTTCTGGAGGGGCAACAAGAGGCGCTGGACGAATTGAGTGACCCCATTGAAAAGAATGAATTCTGTCCCTTTATGCTCTTTGGCGTAACCGGTTCAGGAAAAACTCTTGTTTATTGTCATGCGGCCAGAAAAGCAGTCGAGGCCGGGGGTTCGGTTTTGGTCATGGTGCCGGAGATTGCCTTGTCGGGGCTTTTATTGTCCTCATTCGCGGCCTTCTTTGGTGATACCGTTGCCGTCATACATTCGGGACTGACCGCATCTCAGCGGTTGATTATCCGGCAGAAAATTATTTCTGGTGATATAAAAGTGGTCATCGGACCTCGTTCGGCGATATTCGCTCCGCTGAAAAATCCCCGGTTAATTATCGTCGATGAGGAGCATGATTCGTCTTATAAACAGGACGATCCCGCACCACGTTATCACGGGCGTGATGCCGCTGTTATGCTGGCTAAGATGGTTTCGTGCCCTGTTATACTCGGTTCAGCCTCGCCGTCGGTGGAGTCATATCACAATGCCACCAGTGAACGCTACCGGATGATAATTCTCGATCAGAGGCCAAAATCCGGTTATAAAATGCCGTCGATAACGACGTTGGATATGAAGACGGAAAAAATAGCCGGGGAATGCTCATTTCTATCTTTCAAGCTAAAACGGGAAACCGAAAAGCATATTGCTGACGGCGGGCAGATAATTTATTATCTCAATCGCCGGGGCTTTTCGCCTCGCATCAAGTGCCGTAACTGTGGCGAGGTCCCGACCTGTGACGACTGCGGTATAACATTTAGCTATCACCGGGCTGAAAATGTCATCAAATGCCATTTTTGTGACCATGTCGAGGCGGTTCCGCAGAGATGTCCGGCCTGCAATTCGAGCGAGTTTATTTTCATCGGGACCGGGACCCAACGGGTTGAGGAAAACCTGACACGGTTGTTCAAAGACGTCAAGGCGGAGCGGATTGATTCGGATAAGGCCGCCTCCAAATCAGGCAAACTTATTTTAGGTGATTTTGCTGAAGAGAAATTCAACCTCCTGCTGGGAACGCAAATGGTAACCAAGGGGCTCGATTTTCCCAATGTGACGCTGGTGGGCGTACTGGCCGCCGACATCGGCCTTGATATGCCTGATTTTCGCGCGGCGGAAAAAACTTACTCCAAGCTTCTTCAGGTTGCCGGTCGAGCCGGTCGGGGCGAGCGTGAGGGGCATGTGTTTATTCAGACTTACTATAGCGACCATCCGGTTATCGAAAACATTACATCGGGTACTTATCAGCAGTTTTTTGATCGGGTCATCGAAGAACGCCGGGCGCTTTTTTATCCTCCGTTTTCGAGGTTGCTCAGTATTGTTTTGCAGTCGGAAGATGAGAAACTTTTGGAAACCGAGGCGATAGCGTTTCGCTTTAAACTCGAAGAGCATCTGGCGGGGCTGGATAATTTTGTGCTGTTAGGCCCGGCCAAAGCGCCGTTGTATAAACTCCGGGGCCAGTTTCGACGGCGTTTTTTAATCAAATGCGCCCGGATTCAAAAGGTTGTTGGCCGGTTTAGAAACTGGGAGCGCAAAAAGCCGGGGTTTGGCCTGCCGTCCAAAATACGGGTCATATTTGACATCGATCCGGTCAATATGATGTGATGGGAAGCGTCACTTATTGACCGGGAAGTAGTTCTGTTTTTATTTCTCCTCAATTTATATCTCACTAAAACAACTGGATTTAACAGCCTGGTAATTTGCGGAACTTTCGATAGTGGATTGTTGTTCTCCATATAAGAAAACAATGCGAGCCGGGAAACAGGGATGTAGCGGCCCTCAGGAAGAGTGAAGAGCATGACGCGAAAAATGAGAGAGAAACTGAAGAACTATCCCAATATGGTGGAGATGTTTTTAAACATCCCGGAGAATTTGTGGGATATCTTCTGGCCCAAAAATGACCGCGAGAAGTTTTTATTGGAATCTCAGATAATGTTATTGAAAATCCGCGAAACTGAACGGAATAAAGTAATGCGTTTGCAGAAGCTGTGCGGTCTTCCCTTAAGACCAAATCAGTTACTTTCCGAAGTAGCGGCAATGGCTCGCAGGAAGGGCAAAAAGAACTGCTAACGACTCACTGATTTCCGCAGAAACCGCCAAACCAGTCGTGTGCTCTTGGCAGAGCTTAAAGTTTTACAAGTTAGCTTATACCCGATTACATCTGTTTGTAGATGACGGATTCATCTTTACCGAGATACATGATAGCGTCGCCTGCCGGCGCAATATCGTATTCGGGATTCTTGTTCCCGATGATTAGCCGTGAATCAATGTGTCCGGTTGATTTATTAATTTTCGCCATTCCCCATCCTTCCTGTGACGCACTCCCCGAATTGGCTTCAACTTTACATAAAACGAACATGTGGTTTTCGGCGCTGGTTGAGTTTCCATACTTAGGCAAACCGAAGTTTAAGGCCGGGTAAATAAACCAGGTATATCCGCCTCCGCTGTATATTGGCACAGAAAAGTACATGGCGCTGACGGTGTTAAGCGCGACTTGAGCGGTGAAGGCGAGAGCTTTGAGGAAAAATGCCGTTCCCGGAGCTTTATGATAGCTGTGGTAGATTACTTGGCAGGAGGGATCGAGCATCATCATATTCTGAGCCGAAATGAGCAGGAAATTACCGTCACGAATGGAAAATGATTTTGGAGCTTCCCCTCCTTCGAATTTCAAATCCTTGGCGACTTCCCGGTAAGATCCGTCGGCAAGTGCAACCGTGAAAACTTTTTTATCAGAGTAAATGTACACGCTGTCGCCAATTAGAAGGGCGGGAGAGGTTTTGAGGCCTCTGAGCTTTCTAAAGTCTTTTTCCCAAACTCGTTCCCCAGTATCCTGATTGAGAAGTGTTATAAATGCTCTACCGTCTTTACCTTCATTATTCGGCCCGCCGATGATAAGCAATTCCTTCTCCAGCGGGATTATTTGTTTAACCAGTCCCGGCAGTTTAGCGTTTACGCTCCATTTTACACTGCCATCATGGACGCTGACTGTTTGTAATCCTTTTTTGCAAGGAACCCAGATTTCATTGCGATCCGGGCTGAGCATTATTGGAGTTATACCCTTGGCAATATATGGTACCCCCTTGGTATTCAGATCGGATTCCCAAAGCATTTTGCCGGTCAGTATGCTCCACTTGCGTAATTGATTTTTCCGATAAATAGTAATCATAGTCGTATCGGTATCGAAAACCGGAGGCTGATTTCCATCGATGGTCCGGTCGGCTCCGGGAGATAGAAAAGTTTTCGGTTTGCGGCCGTCAAAGAATTCCCGGTTTTCCCAAATCACATCACCGGTGGCAATATCTACCGACATCATCCAGAAGTTCTTACTGGAGTCCCTGACACACATTAGCAGAGCATTGCCTTGTGGTGAGAGAGAATATCCCACGCAAGACAGAAACGTCAGCGTATCTTTGGACCAAACCGTTGTTCCCCGCTCAATGTCAATGATACTGACTTCATTGTGATGAAAAACATCTACTGCTCCCGACATCGAATTCCGTTTTTGGGTTGTTACGGCTTTCATCGCAACAGCCAGATGTGTGTTTGGGATGAGTCCAATATGCTGTGGAGATTTGCAATACCAATCCTTGATCGTCCAGTCGACCTGACCGGTATGCAGGTTTACTCCTGCGAGGGATGAGGAGGTGCTAATGATACCCCGTGTGCTGTCAACAATTTTACACATGATAGCGGGGCTATCGAGATTTAATTGCCATCCGTCATCAGCCCGGCATTTCGGTGCGGTGCGGAGTACGATACTCCAGGTTATGAGAATGATTAGTAGTACATACACACACTTTTTCATAATGATCAATCCCCTTCTTGTTCTTTATCTTACACCCCGAACTCGTTTTTCGGCATTAACCACTTTTCAAAGATGTCACATTGATAGATGAAAAATCGCGGTTTTTGCAATTACGATGACTCTTATTCTTTAATACAGTTAATTTGGGAAATTGTCAACAGAAACTAAAACTAAATGTGATACTGATGTGATCTACACTCAACTCCCCTTCAGCATTGGCAGGAGCCAGTCGCTTACTATTGGGAGTTGGATGCCGTACCAGCCCACCAGAACCATTACAAACAAGAATATCGAGAAATATAAAAAACTCTTACCGATTTTATTAAAGAGTAAAAAGGTAAAAACCGCTACGACTATCGCAATCGGGAAATAAACCGGATACGATTCAAAGCCAAGCTCAATCGTATTGACAATGTCTCCGGGGGTGATGGACAGTTTGACCGCCACCCACACGACGACCGAAACAGTCAGGCCAAACAGAATCGCGCTGATGGTGCGCCTGATAACGGATAGAATCATACATTAAACCGAAATAAAATGATATCGCCATCCCGGATGAGATACTCTTTGCCTTCCACATGATACTTGCCGGCCTCTTTACAGGCGGGAGTCGAACCGTGTTCGACGAAATCATCGTAGGTAATCACTTCGGCCCGAATAAAACCTCGTTCAATATCGGAATGAACAGCTCCGGCGCCTTTACGGGCGTTGGTTCCGGATTTGATGGTCCAGGCGTGAGCGTCCGGTTCTCCGACGGTGAAATAGGAAATAAGTCCCATAAGCGAGTACGATTTCTGAATCAAAACTTCCATGGCCGGGCGTTCGATACCGAGATCAGCCAAAAACTCTGTGCGGTCTTCGGCATCAAGAGCCGCCATTTCCATTTCGATATTTCCGCAAATAGAGACAAACTCCCGGATGCCGGAGATTTCTTTGTCTTTGAACATATCCAGCCACTTTTGCTCGCTGCCGATATCACCTTCGCTGTAGTTTAAGACTACCAACAGCGGTTTTTGCGACAGGAACTTGAAGCCCTTCAGGACCCTGAGTTCATCGTTGTTAAGTTCAATCTCTGAGATAGGCTTTTCGTTTTCCAAGGCATCAAGGCATTTGCGGAGGACGGCTACTTCAGAGGCCATCGATTTATCTCCGGTCAGTTTGGCCGTCCGTTCTTTTTTATCAATATTACGTTCGATAATAACTTGATCGGAGAGAATCATTTCATCAAGAAACAGGCCGAAGTTTCTCTCCGGCGTGCAATCGTCGGCGAAACAGTTGATTACGACCATAAGGGCATCGGAATAGCGGAGATCATCGGGGATGTTCATTGACGAGGCGTCGGACTGTTTGCCCTTGCCGGAAAAAGCGGCGATGTCGAGATAATCTATTTCGGCGAAAGTCGTTTTCTTTGGTTGGACCAGTTCACTTAGTTTATCCAGCCGGGCATCGGGGACTTTGATAATCGCCCGGTGAGAGGCTTTGGAATAATCGCCGACAGCTTCGGCTTTACCCGAGGCGGCGTTGAATACGGTTGTTTTTCCGGACTGAGGCAGTCCTATGATTCCTATTTTCACTTCTTGGCCTTTTTCTTTATCAATGAACGCAATACGTTCAGGTTTTCAATATCCTCGGCGGCTGATTTTTTCGGCGTTTCCAATATCATGGGGACTTTTTTCAGGCGGCGGTCGTTGACGAAAAAGCCGAACGGTTCCAGACCGATAAATCCCTGACCGATATGTTCATGACGGTCAACCCTGCTTCCGGCTTCTTTTTTAGAATCATTTATGTGCATGATTCTGAGCCGATCCAGGCCGACGATGTCGTTAAATTTCTTTATGGTAGCCTTGTATTCTTTTTCGGTGGAAATCGGATATCCGGCGGCGAAAATATGGCACGTATCCATGCAGACGCCAAAACGGTCTTTGGCCTCGACCATATCGATAATCTGAGCGATATGCTCAAACGTGTATCCCAAATTAGTACCCTGCCCGGCGGTAGTTTCGATGCAGATAGTAACCTTGCTGTCGGGGGTGGAGTCGATTATGGAATTAAACGCCTCGGCAACTCGTTTGAGTCCGTACTCTTCACCTTCGCCGACGTGCGAACCGGGATGCATGACTAAGTTTTCGACACCCAATATATCACACCGTTTCATCTCTTCGGCAAAAGCGTCACAGGATTTTTTGTACAGGTCATCTTTAGGGGAGGCGAGATTTATCAGGTAGCTGTCGTGGACACAGGCAACCTTGACGCCGGTGGATTTCTGGGCTTCGAGGAATTTTTGGACATCCTCATCGGTGAGCGGTTTGGCTTTCCACTGGTTATTAGATTTGGAAAAAATCTGGATAACCTCACAGGTAGCCTCAAGCCCGTTTATCGGAGCGTTAAAAACTCCGCCGGAGATTGACATATGCGCGCCGAGCATGTTATTGTTTCCTTTCGTCATAGGTTACAGAATATATCTTAATTACGTAAAGAGGCAAGGAGTATTTGCCTGCTGGGAATGAACTCCGTTTATAGCCGGCTGGAATAGTGTTTACTATTTCGAGTATTAGGGAATTTTAAGCAGTCGGTAGGCCAAGGCTTCAGCCTTGGTAAATCTCCGGTAGGGGACGACTCTGTCGTCCCGTCGGGATTCACTGCCAAAATCTTATCGGGCTGACATAGTTCATGAGGCTTTGGTTCAGCCCCTACTTGAGGTTTATTGATTTTTTTTTGTGACAATTATCGAAAATAATATATGTTCCCAGAAATCAACATAAATCATAGAGGATATATTGTCATCAGGTACTATTGCATAAACTAGTATTACTGTATTTCCAAATTTTATTCTCTGCCCACATTTTTGTGCATAATCAATTTCGGGTTGTATTTTGTGTTTTTCACATTGATAGTCTTTGATTATATAATCAGATGTGATATAATTGCCCATAGTCTTAAATACTATTCCTCGGGCGAGTTTTTCAGCAAACGCTGATATTAATTTAGGATCAATTCCAATACTCAACTTGTTCTGATCTGTCTTATCTAATTCGAATGGCATATTTGGTAAAAGACCATAGTCAGGTATTGTGACATGCCTCAATATGTCCTTTTCAATAGCCAACCGTCTATTTTTCCTAGCAAGAATATCTCTTTCATTCTTTCCAAATTCTGGTTTGATGCTTCTTCTCGCTTTTAATGATATTTCTTTAAATCTAGGGTCATTGGGATTCAAACATAATGCTACTCGAAGTAAAAGATCTTCTTCAACTTTACTTAAGCGATTATTGCACTTTTGACAAGAAGGCACCTTCCATTTTTCATAATTACTTATATCATCATCAGTGTACCAAGCCTTAGGGAAGACATGATCCCATGTTAGGGTATCAAAATGATCGAAACAGTAGATGCATGTTCCAGGACCAGCTTTTTTGAATTTTGCCATGATAGTATCCAATTATTGTATAGTATATAGCGTTTCCACTTCTATTAATAGCTCTGTACCCCACCCATCGGCTATAGCCCCGCCTGCGGGGGTGGGTTCTTTTTTGGTCATCTCGCTGTGTCAATTTCTATACACAGTATACAATTTCACTACCAATATACTACTAAATCCGAGTATACCAATATAGTAAAGTTGTCACATGGTGTGTCTCCCCTGCGAAAGCAGGGGTCCATGCGGAGATTGGCCTAGCTATGGCATGGATCCCCGCGTGCGCGAGGATGACAAATGGATTGAAATAGCATGAGATTGCGACGTCACTCACCCCTTCGAGGTTCACTTCTCGCAATGACCGGAAAATGAATCATGATTTCAGAAATAAAATTATCTACACGTTCCCGCATTAAAACGCGGGATTAAGATAATCTAACTCGTTATCACTCGTAAGATTTTCTAAACAGTCGAAAAGGGGGTGCATCCCCCCCGAAGTCTTTAGTTTTTTGGCTTGTAGTGGTTCGAGATAACGAAAGAGAGGTATTCCAGTTCCATCGACATGTTCTCGTTGCGCAGGTAAACATCATCCGGCACCTGAAGATTAATCGGCGCAAAATTCAAGATCGCTTTGATTCCGGCGGCGACAACGTCGTCAATAATATACTGGGCTACGATGGCGGGAACAGCCAGGACAACCATTTGAATATTGTGTTCACGGAGAAGACGAGGCATATCCTTGATATCTGAAACAATCAAGCCCTTGTGATTGGAACCGATTTTTCGCTGATCGTTGTCAAAAATCAGCTTGATAGAGAAGCCCTGTCTCTGGAATTCCTTATATGATACCAACGCCGAGCCGATATTACCAACCCCGACCATAGCAATGTTCCAGATGCGGTCGATTCCAAGGATTTTGGCAATGCGATGTTTTAGCTCCGTGACCGGATAGCCGAGCCCGCGAGTACCGAAAGAACCGAAAAATGACAAGTCTTTTCGCACCTGGGCTGGAGTCAGTTTTTCCCGTTTAGCTAACTCCTTGGATGCTATCGTTTCGTAGTTCTCTTTTTCTAGAAGGGATAGCGCACGGTAGTATAATGAGAGACGCCTAATCGTAGATTCAGATATTTTCTTCTTGCCGGTGTCTTTATTTGCCATCGGTTCCACAATCCCAGATTTGGAATCCACAGAGTATGTGAATTGTTTCACAATAAGTAAAATAAATATACGTTGTCAGTCAAGGTGTTTTTTAATAATTTTTACCTAAAAAATCATTACCGTTGGTCTGACAAAGAGTTAAAACAAGACAATATGTATCTTGATATATATACTTTATGCCTGTTTTGTGCTAATCGTCACAAGCTGTCCTCAAAATCGCAGAATCGGCTACTCAAAATCGATTTCAACATCTTGTCGATCGGACTCAGATACTACAAACAGGTCCTTCTTAGTATAACCTAGCATACGGGCTACAAACATATCCGGAATCTGTTCGATTCTGATATTATAGGTGTTGACCGAATCGTTGTAAAACTCGCGACGGTCGGCAATCTGGTTTTCGAGACCGGTGATTCTATCCTGAAACTGAATAAAGCTGGTGTTAGCTTTTAGATCAGGATAGTTTTCAGCCACTGCGAATAACGACTTGAGCGCCCCGGCCATCATTCCATCAGCTTGTGCCTTATCAGAAACTGTCTTGGCGTTCATGAACGATGTTCGGGCTTCGGTGACTTTGGTGAGGACTTTCTCCTCGTATTTCATATAGCCCTTGACGGTTTTAAGCAGTTTACCAAGCTCATCATGACGCTGTTTTAGCAGGACATCAATATTGCTCCAGGCTTTCTCGATGTTATTCTTCAGGCGTACAAGGCTGTTGTACACCGATATAAAATACCCGATGATGATGACAACGAAAATCAGCACGACCGCGCCGACTATGATTAACACTCCCATACTTTTTCCTCTCTATATATTCCCGGTAAATTTCAATAGCACAAACAGCCCGATTACGACCATGGCAGTACCTCCCAGGGATTTCATAATCATACCTTTTTTCAATGCTTTTAATAGACCTTCTTCGCTTTTGTCGGCGATGATAAAGGTTGGGTTGTTGTTGCCTTTACGGATTAACATGCGTCCTTTTTCATTGGTTTCATGAGCCGCCGTACCGATGACAAACAGCATGTAGTCTGGCTGAAGGTAATACTCACGGTAACGCCGATCCCCGACCGAGTAAAACTTTAAGATGGAATCCTTGTCGACTTCATTGAGGTTATAACTGGAAATATCCAGCAGCTCCTTCTGATCGTATCCACCCAGATTTGTAATAGCTTCAATGGCCCGTTTAAATCCGCCAAAGAAACCGGATCTCTGCCGGTATTCATGTTTTAAATCTATATTAAAGTCGGCCCCATTTGGAATGACAAGAACCTCTCCGGTGTTATCGAGAGCATAGAACGGTTTGTGTCGTTCGCCTTTTCCGATTGGTACCCACTTGGTAGTGCGGTTCTTTCCGCTGCCGCTACGTCTGAGTTCTTCTATCGTATATTTAAAATATACACATTCCTTTTTGGCAAAGGGAGAGGTTAGCATTATCTTTGATTTAACTTTTCCGTGCAGTTCTACGATACCCATAGCCATCGAGCGGATGGTTGAGCGGGGAATGTCTTTTATCAAGCGGAATTTTCTAAATACTACAAAACTGTTGTAGAGCAGACCAATGCCAACGATGATAAAGACGACTGATACTATTTGCGGCATGACAGTTTCCATAGTATTGTGATTCCCTTGTGTTAACTAAAAAATAATATGTTGTCCACTAAGCCAGCGCAACAAATATACACTTAAAAGAGAATTTAATTCATACGATAAAGCGGGGGACAAGCGGTGAGAGACCGGCCAGGATATCATAATTAATCGATTGGCACCAGGATGCATGAGTGTCAGCGGATATGGTTTCTTTGCCATCTATGCCGATAATTGTTGCCTTGTCATACAGCTTGACTCTGGGAATATCGGTAATGTCAACCATCGTCAGATTCATGCAGATTCTGCCTCGTATCGGAGCGCGGCGGCCGTTGATAAGGACATATCCGAGATTTGAGAGCCGGCGGTCAAGCCCGTCGGAATAGCCAATCGGTAGAATGGCGATTTTTGTGCGCGATGTGGTGCGATAAGTGCAGCCGTAACCAATAAAATTGTCGGCTTCGATAGTCTTGATTTGAGTGATACGGGAATAAAGAGACAGGGCTGGTGTCAGGATCGAATTCTTTCCCCCGCCCAGACGGTATGAAACATAGGTTTCTGTAGACGGCCAGTAACCGTAAACCGAGATACCCGGTCGGGCCAGGTCAAAATAGGTTTCCTTAAATAGTAGCAATGCCGCTGAGCAGGCGGTATGCCTCAAGCGAGGTTTTACGCCGGCTTTTTTAAGAATCCCGACGAGTTGCTTAAACCGTTTTAATTGCGTCTTAGCATATGAATGATCAGTCGTGTCTTCAATATTGGCAAAATGGGTAGAGACCCCTTGAACCGTAAGTTCAGGATATTTTTTTAAAATAGTAATCACTTTTTTTAACTCTGCTTCGGTCATGCCTTGACGATTAGTACCGGTTTCCGTTTTCAGGTGAATCCTGGTGTTAATCGAGGATTTACGGCAGAACTTTCCCAACTGGGCCAAAATAGATGGTTCGGTGATAATCGGCTCCAGATCCAAGCGGAAAATCGAATCAATATCCTCCGGCAACACCGGACCGACCATCATAATTTTCCTATCCCACCCGGACATGCGAACCATCTCTGCTTCAATTGTTGAGTGCACGGCCAAATAGGGGATATCTGAGTCAGAGAGTATCGCTGTCATTTCTCTGAGACCATGACCATAACCATCGGCTTTTACAGCCACGGCAATTTTGGTTTTGCGCCCGGCCAATTGCGATAGGTTATCGAGATTACTTAGTACAGCAGAGCGGCTGACTTCTATCCAGTTAGTGGTTTTATTATTCATATTAAATTGTACGAGTTTTATGAGCGGGGAGCAAGTTTGTTCTTAACTCTCTGATTTGTTTTGCTCAAAATAGTCGGTAGCTTTTTTGGGTAGAATAATTTTGAAATATGATAATAATCAGCTTCCCAGACCGTACCGTATAAACCGCTTGAGATTTGCGCCGATACTATAATTAACGTGTTGTCTATCACGCTTGTTAAGGAAATTAGGCCGGAACAAATACTGGTTTAATAAGTTACATTGCGCAGAAATTGTAAGTTGATTTAGTATTGCGTAAAGATTAAATTTTACTTAGGCTATACTACTTCATATGGATTGCAATTGAGGTGTAAAACACGACAAAGGAGTTGTCTTGGAAATTACGATTACCAAAGAAAACCATGAAGATGTGATACTACCAAAGGAAGTTCCCGTTTTGCCCGTTAAGGGTGTTGTCGTTTTTCCTTTCCTTGTCATTCCGCTGATTATAACCGAAAAAACTCATACAAAATTGGTTGATGAAGCTCTGATGCAAGGGCGTACAATAGGTATCTTTAGTACTAAGAAACCGGATATAGACAATCCCGGATTCGGTGATATTTACTGGACCGGTACAGCTGGTAATATACTTAAAATGCTGCGCTTTCCAGACGGTTCAGTCAGGTTTTTAATACAGGGTCTATCTCGAATTAAAATCAATAAGGCTCTCAATACCAAGCCTTACATGATGGCCAATATTGAGGAAATACCAGACGTGTATGGGAATTCGGTAAAGAGCGAAGCCATGAATCGTAATCTGATGGATAAGCTCAAGGAGTTGGTTGATCTTGCGCCGCATCTTTCCGAGGAGTTTTATATCTCGGCCATGAATCAGGATTCTTTGGGGCAATTGACCGACCTTATCGCTTCCAATATGAACCTCTCGATTGAGCAGAAACAAAAACTCATTGCCCAGCCCAATGTTGAACGGCGAATGGGTAAGCTCTTTGCGCATATCAATCGTGAAGTTGAGATTCTTGAGATTTCTAAAAAGATTCAAACCGACGCCGCTAATGAACTGGGTAAAATGCAGCGCGAGTATATTCTTCGCGAACAGATAAAAGCGATTCATAAAGAACTCGGCGAAGGTGAAGTACGTCCGGAGATCAGCGAATTATCGAAGAAAATAGAAGAAGCAGGCATGACCGAACAGGCAAATGAAACGGCACTAAAGGAACTGGGCCGGTTGAAAGAAATGAATCCATCGTCGGCTGAATACACCGTTAGCCGCACCTATCTTGACTGGTTGGTGTCGGTACCTTGGCAAAAATCAACGACCGATATTCTTGATGTCAAAAAAGCCCGTAAAATCTTGGATGAAGATCATTTTGATCTGGATAAAGTTAAAGAGCGTATTATTGAATTTTTGGCTGTTCGTAAATTGAATCCGGATATCAAAGGCCCAATCATTTGTTTTGTGGGACCTCCCGGAGTTGGCAAAACATCACTGGGGCGCTCGATTGCCCGTGCGATGGGGCGGGAATTTCACCGTCTGTCGCTGGGGGGCTTGAGGGATGAGGCTGAAATACGCGGGCATCGCAGAACGTATATCGGCGCTATGCCCGGCCGTGTGATCCAGGGATTGAAACGAACCGGTGCCAACAACCCGGTCTTTATGCTCGATGAAATTGATAAGCTCGGTTCTGATTTCCGAGGTGATCCGGCATCGGCGCTTCTTGAAGTGTTAGACCCCGAACAAAACAGCAGTTTTTCCGATCATTATCTGGAAGTTGATTATGATTTGTCGCATGTCATGTTTATCACGACGGCCAATATGCTCGACCCGATTCCGGCGGTGCTGCGTGATCGTATGGAAGTCATCCATATTCCGGGCTATACCGACCTTGAGAAAAGCGAAATATTCAAACGGCATCTTTTACCAAAGCAGATGACTAATCATGGACTCAAACTGGGTAACATGTCAATTTATAAAGATGCTACGTTAAAAATTATAAATGAATATACGCGCGAATCTGGGCTGAGAAACCTGGAGCGGGAGTTGGCCAATGTCTGTCGAAAAGTAGCGGTTAAAGTCGCCGGTGGCAGCCGGAAAAAACATCTTGTAACCTCAAAGAATTTGGATAAGTTTCTCGGTCCGCCCAAGTTTACCTCCGACACTAAATTCAGCAAAGATAGAATTGGTGAAGTCGCCGGTTTGGCCTGGACAGCCTATGGGGGCGAGGTCCTTAAAGTAGAAGCGACTGCTATGCCGGGTAAAAAGTCTCTTATTCTAACCGGGCAATTGGGCGATGTTATGAAAGAATCGGTCAAGGCGGCGATTTCGTTCGTACGCTCAAAAACTAAAGAATTGAAAATCCCCGAAGATTATTTTGATAATCATGAGATTCATATTCATGTTCCGGCCGGAGCTACCCCGAAGGATGGACCGTCGGCTGGTATCGTTATGGCTACGGCAGTTGCGTCGCTGGCCACCGGCAGAGCGGTTATGAAACTGATGGCGATGACAGGTGAAATAACACTGCGCGGACAGGTACTCCCCATCGGCGGCTTAAAAGAAAAATTGCTGGCCGCCTATCGCTACGGCTTAAAAACGGTTATATTACCGGTTGATAATAAAAAGGATTTGATAGAGATTCCTGTTGAGTTGAAAAAAGGTCTGACCTTTAAGTATATGGATAATGCCTGGGATGTCATTAAATTCGCATTGGAGCCTGCAAAGAAGAAGAAAGCATGAAGCTGGTAAGCGCCGAAGAAATGCGCGCGATCGACAATCGCGCCATCAATGAATACAAAATCCCCTCGCTGGACTTGATGGAAAATGCCGGGCGGGGGATTTTTAATTACACCAATGAGTTTGTCCTGCCTCAATTTCATGATCCCGCTATTGCTGTGATTTGCGGACGAGGCAACAACGGCGGCGACGGGTTTGTTATCGGTCGGTATTTATACGAAAACGGATATAACGCTTCCTTTATACTGGCCGGAACGGATGAAAAACTTTCCGATGATTGCCGGGTAAATTATGATAAAGTTACCCAGGCCGGACACGAAGTAATTTTGCTTTCGTCCGAGGATAATATTCCTGATTTATCCGAATACGATGTTATTATCGACGCTATTTTCGGGACCGGTTTTGCGGGAGTGCCTCGCGGAATTACTGCAACTGTTATTGATGCTGTCAATACTGCCGAACGATTTGTAATTGCGGTCGATGCGCCCTCGGGACTTGACGTTTCAACCGGATTAGCCGAGGATGTTGTCGTTGAAGCCGATGTTACGACCACGTTGGCTCTGCCTAAACCGGGACTGTATGTGTCTCCGGGGAGGGAGTACTCTGGAACTGTCACGGTTATTCCTATTGGTATTCCCAACGAGGTGATTGCGTCATTTGATTTAAGGGCAAATTTAGTAACGGGCGAACAAGTGGCTCTGGCTTTGCCAACGTCTAAGCCGGATGGACACAAGGGTGATTTTGGAAAAGTAATTATTCTGGCCGGGTCGCCGGGATTGACCGGAGCGGCCTGCTTATCGGGCTTGGCGGCCGCGCGAAGCGGGGCCGGATTGGTTACGGTCGGTGTTCCAAGATCTCTAAACGCTATTATTGAATCCAAACTTACCGAGGTAATGAGTATTCCTCTGCCGGATGTCGGTAAGAAATCGGTCTTGGCTCTACGCGGTAAAGGGGAGATAAAAAAACATATTGCCGAGCGGGATGCCGTCGCTATCGGCCCCGGTCTCGGGCGGCATCATGAAACATGTGAATTGATTAGACGATTAATTTCCGATATTGATATTCCCATTGTTATCGATGCCGATGGACTCTATCCGCTCGGTGGTGATGATTCGCCTCTTCTAAAAAATCATGCCCCGATGGTTTTAACCCCCCATCCGGGTGAGTTCGCTCGTTTGACCGGCGAGACAACGGACGAGATTCAAATTAATAACTTTGATATGGTTGCCGGATACGCACAGAAGTTTGATTCGGTGATCGTCCTCAAAGGCTCCCCGACGATAATCGCATCGCCCGATGGTGAGATTTTTGTCACTCCGACCGGCAATTTTGGTATGGCAACCGGTGGTTCCGGAGATGTGTTGACGGGGATCATAGTCGCGTTACTGGGGCAGCAGCTATCGCCTGTTGAAGCGGCGGTATGCGGTGTGTTCATGCACGGTTTGACAGGAGATATCGCAATCGGAGACATTAATCCCCGCAGCCTGATTGCGGGTGATTTAATCGATTATTTATCGGCTGCCTTCGACGCTCTGGAAGTGTGAGTCACAGATTTTCAGAAAAAGTATACTCCTATAGCTGAAACATCATTCCTGAATTAGTTTATTTCTCCTCATAGTCAAAATATAGAATAAATATAGGGGTTTCAGTTTTCCAGATTGATGTAATGCGATGATCGTCAATCGATTCTTGGAGCTTTGTTCCCGTCGCAGTAAATTCCATGTCACTATAATGAGGAACATGATAGGTGATATCGTAGGTTGATGAATCACGTTCGACATATGTAGGGTACCAATTGGAACCGGATTGATTGATAATTCTTCTGCCGCTGAATACTAATGCTTCACCATGATAGTAATATGTTAGATTAAGAGTGTCACCAGTTTTAGCTGGTTGGTTCATAATTAAAAATAAGTTATTAGACTTATTGCTGTCTTTAGTATGCCGGATGAATTTTATTTGGCGTCCAGAATTGTCAATGATGCTATCCATGAACATTTCATCATGAAAAATCATCCAGATAAGTTGAGACGGCGGTTTGAGAACTTCATATTGTGAATTCATTGTGGTCGTCATTATTCCCAGATCAGATATTTCTGTGTCAATATTACTGTGTAAAGTTTTTATTTGAGGTTCGGATACGATTCGGCACTTTGTTCCGGTTGAATCGAGCAGGCAGGAGTAACTGCTGATTGTATACATGTATTGCTTGAACATTGGTCCTTTTACTTTATTCTTGTAAATTTTTATTTCCTCTGCATCCAATGGATTGTAGAGATAATAATCACTCATGCTAAGAGAATGCTCTTGTAGATTAATAAATAAAAAGGCACGATCTGATGATTCATAGATATTGCGAAGAATCTCAAAAGGGTAGTAATGGCTTTCCTTTTTATTTATATGTTTCCATGATTTACGAAAATACCTTTGTTCGCTTTTGGCCAACGTTTCTATTTTATGTCCGCAATGTGCTTTCAATTGAGTGTAGATTTCGGGAGAGAAAAACAGAAGCGCCCGGTTAATCGACTTCTTTATTTTAACAGTATTGAAAGTATGTTTGACCTGCTGACGAGCAATGCGCTCAGTAGGTGCAATCTGATAGACGCCTCTGCCATCAAAATAGGCACCGTACACTATTGATGAATCACCAAGTTTAACCGGTTTGATAAAACATAGAGCTCCATGTTTAAGATGCAGTACTATATCTTGATGGGATATTACAGCATCTTTTATTCGGTATGTTTGTGTAGTATCAGTTTCGGAATTACAGATTCGTTGAAACGCGTTAAATAATTCCTGTCCATCGGCTGCCATGACAGAAGAAACCATAATAAAAACAAAGAGGAATGTTCTAAGGAAATTTAGCACAATAATAGCCTCCCCAAGCAATTAAAGAATAGACTCAAATACAAGCTCCTTGAGATGATGAGCAATCTGCTAATAAGTTATGGTTTTATTTGCCCGACAGCAATGCTAAATCAATACCACAGATAAACTTTGCTTGACTTTGAAAACCCTCGGCAGTATTATCAAAAGTTACCGTATTTTTACCTACTTTTGCAGGGGAGATCGGATTTTGGTTTACGGCGTTATAATGGCGGGCGGTAGAGGCGAGCGATTCTGGCCTCTTTCCAATCAACATCGCCCCAAACAACTTCTCTCGCTTACCGAAGACCGCAGTATGCTTTGTGTAACTATCGACCGGCTCGAAGGTTATATCCCGGCTGAGCGCACTGTTGTCGTTGCCGGAAAGAATATTGAACAGGCCATAATCGACGGTTGCTGTCTGGTCAAAAAAGAGATGCTTTTGTGTGAGCCTTTTGGCCGCAACACTTGTCTTGCTATCGGATATACCGCAGTCCACCTGCAGAAAAGAGATCCCAACGCGATTATGGTTGTACTCTCGGCGGATCATCTTATCGAACCGGCGAAGATGCTGACCAAGACGATCAAGGCCGGAGTAAAAATAGCGGCTGAGCAGGACAAGCTTATTACAATTGGAATTGTGCCATCACGAGCTGAAACCGGATACGGGTATATCGAACTTTCTGATGAGAAATGGGTTGTTGATGGGATTACGGTCTGCAATGTTTCCGCATTTAAAGAAAAACCTCGCCCAACCGTAGCTCAGGAATATTATCACGGCCGTCGTCATCTCTGGAATTCTGGCATGTTTATCTGGTCGATAAATTCAATCCTATCTGCCTTTGAAAAGCATATGCCGGAGATGCATCAGGAACTGATGGAGTACGCCAAGACAATCGGTACGCCCGGAGAGGAAGCGGCCTGCCAAAAGCTGTACGAGGAGGCTGAATCAATATCTATTGATTTCGCAATACTGGAACAGGCTGATAATGTGATTACCCTTAAGGGGAGTTTTTCCTGGGATGATGTCGGCAGTTGGATGGCCTTGCAGCGATTTATGGATGTGGATAAAGATAACAATGTGATAATCGGCAATGCGGTAACGATGGATACCTTTGAATCTACTATTGTGAATGATGGCAAAGGGATTATTGCGGCGATAGGACTCTCTGATATTGTTGTAGTAAGGACCGGAGAGACAATTATGGTAGCGCATAAAACGCAATTAGGGAAGATAAAAGATTTGTTGGCTAAGATGGGTGCCGATGAGTCACAAAAGAAGTACTTATAAATGGAACGTATAATCAAACTCTGCGCAATACTCGGTATGACAGCGATAATTGCTATGACCGTGTCCTGTGCCAAAACATCTCGTCCTCCTGCGGAAGAGCCTGCAGCCGAAACTACAGTACCTCTGGAACCGCTGGCAACGACTATCGATCGTGAAGTTGTTCCGGAAATATACCCGGTAAAAGTATCAGCAATACCTGATGCCGGTGACTCATTAATTGAACCGGGTGTAGCAGATTATATGGAGTTTGATTCGGCGTTGACTGAGGTTAATCCGTCTGAAGTGTATCGGGTGCAGATTTTTACATCAAGGCTTTTTGCCGAGGCTTCGCGAGAGCAAGCTCTGGCCAATGAAATATTCAATCAGCCCGTTCATCTTGATTATGAAGTCCCCTATTATAAACTGCGAGTAGGAGATTTTTTAACCCGGGAAGAGGCTGAGAATATGGTCTCTGAGATACGTTCAATCGGTTATCGGAGTGCATGGGTGGCTCGAGTAGTTCTTAGAATTAAGAACGCGCCTTTATTCGATGAAAGAGATGATCCGATATTACCCTCGGATATTCCTGATACTGTATATTTAGTTCCTGAAACAGCCGATTCGACCGGAGTGGAGGAAACAGGTGAGCCGGACAATTAAGTGCGACCCGGCTAATCCGGATTCCGGTATTATTGATAGTATTGTAAGTGTGTTAGATGCTGGCCAGGTAGTTGTAATGCCTACGGAAACACAATACTCTCTGTCGATTAGGGCAGATATAACAACCGCGCTGGACCAAATTTGCGGAATAAAGAAACGAGATAGACAACTATTACCGGCACTGTTTGTAAAAGATATTGATATGGCACGGCAATTCTGTGAAATAAACACGACTGCGGAGATATTGGCTAAATCATTTTTACCCGGTCCGTTAACGCTGGTCGTTCCGATGAAGTCGGGACAGAATGTTGTTCCGGAAAAGTTTGCCTCGGATTTGGGTTTTGGACTCAGGATTTCTTCTTCTCCGGTTCTTAAAGCGGTAATGAATCGAGTTGATTATCCGGTAACAGCTACCTCGGCCAATATCAGTGGATTGATGCCGGATACAAATATTAGAGAAATTTCTAAGCTCTTAGGCGAGCAGGTCGCATTATACATCGATGCCGGGTTATTGCGGTGTAAGATACCATCGACCGTTATTTCCGCCGGGGATGAAATTTCGATTTTGCGGCAAGGAATTATTGCTAAATCGGAAATCGAAAAAAGTCTTAAAGAGGGGAATATTGATGAGCCGTTTTAAAGTCCTGATAGTCTGCACCGGTAATACCTGCCGTTCAGCTATGGCCGAAGGTGCCTTGCGGGTGCTTCTTGAAGGCAAAGACAATACGGCTATTGATGTCATGTCGGCGGGAACCGGCGCTGTTCCCGGATGTCCGGCAACATTAAACGCAATTGAGGCATCAAAGACATGGCATTCTGATATCTCAGGGCATCATTCCCGCCCCTTATCGGTTGAGCTTATCGAAGAAGCCGATTTAATTTTGACGATGATGCCTAACCATTATCGCGATATTTTATCCCTTCGAGCCGATGCCGCGTCAAAAACTTATCTCTTAAAGAGATTTCCCGATTTGGGTGATGACGGCGAGGGGGTTGCTGACCCAATCGGTGGGCCGCTCGATTTGTATAATCAAACATTTTTGGAAATTGGAGAAGAATTGGGACGAATCCTGCCTGAAATCATGGAGATGGCAGAAAAGAAGGAATCTTAAACGGACAATGGTTACTACAGTGTTTAAAAATTCAATTGTCGCGATAATCATCATTTTCGGACTAATGCCGCTGGTTTATTTTGTTAAGGTTCAGTATGGGGTCGCGCAGGAGGCGTCTGATTCATTGGGTAGAGCGGATAACGAAGTTGATAATGAAATCGGACGTTATGTTGAGAATGTTGCCTTCGGTGTCGGTGAAAAACTTCAGTTTGATATCAACTACGGTTTTATAAACGCCGGAACGGCCACTATGGAAGTTGTTGATTTAATAGAGTATAACGACCGCCCTGCTTATCAGATTGTGACTATTGCGAAATCAAACAAATTCTTCTCATCATTTTATTCCGTTAGAGACCGAGTCGAATCAATTATGGATGCCGTCGGGCTTTTCTCATGGCGATTTGAAAAGGAGCTGAAAGAAGGCAAGTACCGGGCTCATCGCCAGTACGACATCGATCAGGTAAATCATTCGGTTGTATATAAAGGTGATACTATAAAAATCGAATCCTATGTACAGGACGCTCTGTCGGCGTTATATTTTATTCGAACGCAAGACCTTGAAGTCGGCAAATCGATTTATATGGACAATTTCACCGACGGCAAGAATATTCCACTTGAAGTTAAAGTACGCAAAAAAGAAACAATCAAGACTGAAGCCGGAAAATTCGATTGTATCGTTGTCGAACCGCTAATGCAGTCGGCTGGTGTTTTTAAGCATGAAGGAAAACTGACGGTGTGGTTGACCGATGATCGGGTGCGAATGCCGGTTTTAATGAAATCAAAAGTTGTGGTCGGGTCAATTAATGCTGAGCTAACAAGCTACGAACTGGGAAATTTGGAGGAGTTTTGAAAAAACGGTTTGAAACGGTAGATTTAAACCGTATCAAAACAATCGCTCTAAAAAAGCGCCGTTCGCTGGCTTCGACAACAAACTTGGCCTCGGTACCTTCTATCACGGGAGCCAAAAGTTTCTTCGACAGCTTGCCGGGGTTTCTTAAGGCCAATGACCTCAAAGCTCTTATTGAATCTATTATTAAAGCCCGCCGGAAAAACAAACCGGTAATTTTAATGGCTGGCGGTCATCTTATCAAGGTTGGCTTGGCTCCGGTAGTAATCGATTTGATGAAAAACGGCTTGATTACCGGGCTGTGTCTAAACGGTTCCGGGATTATCCATGACAGCGAAATAGCGTTGATTGGGCAGACTTCAGAGGATGTGGCGGCTGGAATCGGCGACGGCTCATTTGGAATGTCGGCGGAAACGGCGTCTCTTTATGCTGAAGTAGTTGAAAACGCGAAGGAAAACAATATCGGACTCGGGCAATCGACCGGTATGATATTGGAAAAGAAAAAAGCCAAATTCAGAAGTAAATCATTGCTGGCCTCCTGTTATAGATATGAACTTCCGGCCATGATACATATTGCGGTCGATACTGATATTGTATGCCAGCATCCCGGCTATGACGCGGGAGCGGCGGCCAATGCCAGCCACCATGATTTTAAAATATTGGCGAGAGAAATCTCGCGCGGAGAAAATGGCGGGGTTTTTATCAATATCGGTTCGGCGGTAATTTTGCCGGAAGTGTTTTTAAAGGCGCTTACAGTAGCAAGAAATATCTATGGCAAACCGATGAATATAATTACGGCAAACTTTGATATGATTACTCATTACCGCCCGGTGACCAATGTTGTTCAGCGACCGACAATTCACGGCGGTAAAGGTTACAATTTTGTGGGCCATCATGAGATAATGATTCCTCTGTTGGCCTGGGGATTAAAGGCATTTTGGAAAAACAGGCGGACGAAAAAATAATCGTCCTTTAATAGCGGAGATCAAACATGGCACAATTAGTTGAATGCGTACCCAATTTTTCCGAGGGGAGACGGCCTGAGGTTATTGATGAGATTATAAAAGAAATCCTTTCCGTCGATGGCATTACCCTGCTTGACAAAGAAATGGACCCCAGTCATAACCGTGCGGTAGTAACCTTTGTCGGCCCGCCGATGGAGGCTAAAGAAGCGGCCTTTCGGGGGATTAAGAAGGCGTCTGAGCTTATTGATATGCGGGAGCATACTGGTGAGCATCCCCGCATGGGCGCGACTGATGTTTGTCCGTTTATTCCAATATCAGATATTACAATGAAGGAATGCGTTCTTTTGGCCAAGGAACTGGCCAAGGATGTCGGCGAAAAACTCGATATCCCGGTTTATCTTTACGAAGATGCCGCGGCTATTCCGCGCCGCAAAGATTTGGCAAAAGTCCGCAAAGGTGAATACGAAGGGCTCTGTGAAGCAATTGGAACCAATCCCAAGAAGAAGCCGGATTTCGGTCCGGAGAAAATGAACTTGAAGGCTGGAGCGACGGCCATCGGTGTCAGAATGTTCTTAGTCGCGTTCAACGCCTATCTTGACACCAACGATATTAAAATTGCAAAGAAAATCTCCAAAGCTATCCGCTCCCGGTCGGGCGGATTCATGTATTGCAAGGCTCTCGGATTTTCAATTGAGGAGCGCAACTGCGTACAAGTTTCGATGAATCTTGTGAACTACAAAAAGACCCCGATACACAGGGTCTTTGAGACAATAAAAAACGAGGCCGCTCGTTATGGCGTTAACGTGACCTCTTCTGAAATCATCGGGCTGGTTCCGAATGATGCGCTAATTAAAGCGGTTGATTATTATCTGCGTTTCGAGAACTTCACAAAGGATCAGATTTTTGAGGAAAAACTGAAAAAATCAGAGGAAGCTCAAAAACGCTCCGGCGAGGAGTTCTTCAATGAAGTCGCGGCTTCGACTCCGGCTCCGGGCGGCGGTTCGGTAGCAGCAGCAGCAGGTGCTTTGGGTGCGGCCTTGACCTCAATGGTTAGCAGATTGACTGTATCAAAGAAGAAATACAAATCGGTGCACGATGAAATAAGCGCGATTTTGGCTCAGTCCGAAATTTTGCGCAAAGAGTTATCCGATTTAATTATCAAAGACAAAGAAGCTTTTGACCGGGTCATGGAAGCGTTTAAGCTTCCCAAGGATACCGAAGCTGAGGTTAAAAACCGGGCCTTTCAAATTGAAGACACGACTAAAGGAGCGGCCTTGGTTCCGATGAAAGTCGCGGAAAAATCGCTCGAAGTGCTGTCTTTGGTAAAAGTCGTAGCTGAAAAAGGCAACGTCAATTCGATTACCGATGCCGGAGTTGGTGCCTTAATGGCAAAAGCGGCTATGGATGGAGCAATATTAAACGTTCGGATCAATCTTTCCGGCCTGGCCGATAAAGATTTTGTCGGAAAACTTAATAGTGAAATCGACAGCTATAAGGCGCGAGGCGAAGCACTGGCGAACGAAGTGGCACGTATTGTCGAACAGAAAATAATCGATGCCTGAACTGGTTGATTTACACATACATACCAATCACTCCGATGGTTTACAGACTCCGGAAGATGTGATCAATAGTGGAATGAGATTGGGCCTGAAAGCGATTTCAATAACCGATCATGATGTGGTTTCGGGGGTTATTGAGGCGGCATCATATGCTGAGGGTAAGGATATAGAAGTTGTTTCAGGAATTGAGCTTTCGGTTTCAAAAGCGAAAGATGATATTCATCTCCTGGGGTATTTTATTGATACCTTACACGAAGAATTAGTCGAAACTCTGGAAAGATTTCGTCGAATTCGCCAAGAGCGTGGTAGAAAGATGGTAGAGCGGCTGGCTGCTATTGGAGTAAATATTGATTATAGCAAAATCCTCGCTTCGGCCGGCAAAGCCGCTATCGGGCGACCGCATCTTGCTGAGGCGCTGCTAAACGGCGGATATGTTTCGAATTATAACGAATCCTTTCGGAAGTATCTGGGTTTGCATGGTCCGGTCTATGTGCCAAAAGCCAAAATTTCTCCGGCGGAAGCAATCAGTCTTTTGCATAGGGCCGGCGGTATCGCGGTCATGGCTCATCCGGGGTTGACCAATGAAGACAATATGATTGAGGAAATGGCTGCGGCTGGTCTTGACGGCATTGAGATATTCCATCCGACCCACAACGGTACTGATCGCAAGAGGTACCGGAGGCTGGCAGAAAAACTTGGACTTGTATGCACAGGAGGTTCTGACTCGCACAATCGTAAAGGACGCTATGGTGATATCGGGGATCAAAAAGTTCCCGCTGATTATCTGGCAATGATGAAAAATGCCTGGCATGAACGCCAAAAACATTAGCATCCGTTGAGGAGTTAATTTTGAGCAAATACGTAATTCTCTTGTGTCTCATTGTGTTTGGCAGTTTTGCGGTTGCTGCTGAGTTATCCGAGAAAGAGTGGCTGGAGTTAAACGCTGAGTTTACCGCGTTTATGGATGAGCAGGCTGTTTTAGTTGAATCCGGTGAAGCCCTGCCGATAAAGTGTGCGACACCCTGGCTATTGGGATTGCAAAACAGCCGTCCGGAAGGTTTGGCTCTTTCTCCGGCCTTTACCAATCGTGAAGACACCATGTCTTTTACCCATGGGACAACTAATTTTCTGATTCATTACACTGATACAGGTCCTAATCGAGTGTATCAATTTGATCAGCAGGATAGTCTTGCCGGAGTTCCCGACTATATTTTTGAAACCGGAAAAATCTGTGAGAGAGCATATAACCGCTATGTCACGATGGGTTATTCCCCGCCTCCGTCTGACGGCGCTCAAACTGTAAACGGCGGTGACGGACGATATGATGTCTATATCATTAACTTCGGCGCCTATGGCGCGACAGTAAGAGATGAATTAATTACACCGACTACGGCAACTTCATATGTCTTCGTTGAAAACGACTATGAAGGATTTCCTCAGTACGAAACTCGGCGTTTGGACGCAATGCGAGTCGGAATGGCTCATGAGTTTTTCCATTCTATTCAATTTGGCTATGATATCGCCGAGATAGAGACAACTCCCGTACCCGGTGATGTTAACGCTTCGTGGATGGAGATGTCAGCTGTATTTATGGAAGAGGAGCATTACGATCTTATAAACGACTACTTGAACTATTTGCCGTTTTTCTACGGCTTCCCGCAGTGGTCATTGCAGTTTGGGACATATCAAGGCGGATTTTACGCTAATAGAAATTTCCATATGTATGGGGCTGTTTGCTGGCCGTTGTTCCTCAATCAAAAATACTCGTCTTTTATTGATTCGGGTATCGTTAGGGAGATTTGGGATAGTTGCCGCGCGGTACCGGGACCAAATTGGGTATCGGCGACTGATAATGTAATCAAACGCCGTTCTTCTGATACTGAGGATTTGGGGAGTCTCTTTACTGAGTTTACGCTCTGGAATCTATTCACCGGGTCACGGGCTCGAACCGGAGAGTATTTTGAGGAGGCGGCTCTTTTTAACGGTGTTCGAATAGTCGCGCAGGTCGATAGCTTTCCTACGGTAGTTCAGGTTGTTGATTCAATGCTCCCTGATAACCTTGGCGCTAACTATATTATGGTTAATAATGTTTCGGCCATGACTGATGGAATTATGGTAACATTTAACGCTCCGGCTCAATATGAATGGGCGCTCCAAGTTGTGGGGCTTCCGGCTGACGTCTCAACCGGTACCGTTTGGATTGATCCGACAGTTTATAACGCAACCAACAATCGAATTGAGATACCCACCGCTTCGAGTTTTAATAAAATCGCATTAATACCGGCCGTCCTAAGTTCAAAAGACTCAACTATCAGCTATTCTTTGGTTGTCTCTACCTTAGGTGAAGGCGTAATTCGCCCCAACGGTGGTGAAGGATGGTATGCGGATGAAACTCATTCTGTATCCTGGTCCTTTCCCGATTCTGTCTTAGCCGTGAATATTGAGTTATCTTTAGACAATGGCGATACTTGGACGATTGTAGCCTCCGGTGTTTTAAATTCATTATCGATTTATAATTGGGTTGTTCCCGCGACCCCGTCGTCGAACTGCCTGATCAAAGTTACCGATGCCGAACGACCGGCATTATTTGATGTTTCCGATAATCAGTTCACTATTCTGGTAGTTGATAACAACCGGGTTTTTGATCCGTATCCGAATCCGGTCTGGGCGCATATTAGCGATTTTATTTCGTTTAAGGCCGTTATCACACCGGGCAGTGAATCTCCCGAAATGAAAGTTACCATACTGAATGTAGCCGGTGAGAAAATAAAAGATGATTTACCGGTTGTTACCGGCTCCGGTGAAGTTGTCATTGAATGGGACTTGACCAACAATAACGGTGAAGCCGTTGCTGCTGGCCCATATTTAGCAGTTATAGAATTGGGCGGAAAAACTTCGGTGAAAAAATTCATGGTTCTGAGATAATGAGCCACAGTCAAGTTACAGCCAGAGTCGCGTTGTTCGTGGCTCTGGCCTATGTCTTAGCCTACGCTACCGCCTTTATTCCTAATGTTAGTTTAATCTTTATCGTTTTTTTTTCCGCCGGCGCATTATACGGTCTTCGGGTCGGTTTGATGGTCGGGGGAATCGGTGAATTTCTTTGGACTGTTTTTAATCCCTTTGGGATGGCCCCGGTGACGACGACTATTTCTCAAATAGCGGCGATGATGATAGTGGCTTCATTGGGAGCTATAATATATAAGTCCAAAATAATGAATTCGTTTTCGGTGAAGGGTGTGATTCTTTTTTCTGTGTTTGGGCTTCTATCGGGGTTTGTTTTTCAGTTAATCTTAAACGGTGTTGATGCCTGGCTCTATGGTCCGTTTTGGGAATACTTGATGGCGGGGCTGGGATTTGCTGTCATTAGTATCGTTTCTAACGCGGTGATCTTTCCGGTGTTTTATCCGGTAATTGTGAAACTGGCGCAAAAGGAGTATGCTCGTTGAGGGGATTAACGTTTACAATAATCTCTTTGTTTCTTATTGTGGTTCCTGCCTCATTAAAGGGACAGGATAATCCTCCCGCCGATTCAGTTCTTATCGACACAGCAATTACTTTCACCGACGCAATTGACTCCGCATCGATTGACAGCGTCTTTGAAGCAGACGAAGAACCCGTTGAAATTCCTCCGTTGCCGTCCCCGATTAATCTTCTCGATAGCCTGTCAAATTATTTTATCTCGAATTGGCACAGCTTTGATGTACAGAGTAAAGATATTTATCCTCGTAACGCCGCCGGATTTCTGGAAAGTCAAACGTCGTATTTTGTTCAGACTAATCATGAAACTCCTCAGCGCACAACCGTAACACCTTATGGAATTCACGGTGGAGTGGTCTCTGTACGATCCGGACTGGTTATTGCCCGGCCGTTTGATCGGGTTGTTCCTGCCGATGGGATGACCGATTTCGATGATATCGCCACCGGTGATGTAGCCGCGGCTGGCATAATCGAAGGCCCCTTATCGGCCTATGATAATCTCAATGGCGGACTGAGTACGCTTTATCTCAAGCCGATTGAGATTCCCGAGGGTCCGGCCGAATCAGAGTTTATCGTGGAGAGGGGCGCCTTTGGATACGCCTACACTCGCGGACGGATTGCCCGACAATTTTCCAAAAAACTCGGAATGTCCTTTTCGACTGATTATCGCAATGGTGAAGGCTTCAGGTTTAACTCAAAAGATAATAGCTACATAGTAAAGACCCGAATAAGATACAAACCGTATCTACGAACGACGTTGGATTTGTATCTTAACATCTATCGCCGGGAAGGTGATTTTCAAGTCATGCCGGATTCTGGCGGGTTTGTATTCAACCGCATTCGCCGGGATCAACAGTTTACAGCGGTTATCAATCAGCAGGAATTCTTGAACGGTCAATTAACCGGGCGATTAGAGTATCAATCATCCCGATCTCAATACACCTCGACATCAACCTCTTTTTACCGGACGGTACGACCGCATTATTACAACACTAAAATATCATATTTGCGGTCAATGGGTGAAGCCGTTTATGAACTTTCACTTGAAGCAGGACGCACTACTGTCGATGTCAATGATGTTTTCCTAAATGGTAACTATTCGGCGATGTCGCTAAGTGTATTCAATCCGTTTATGGCGGGAAAACTATTTACTACCCTACAGGTAAAAAACTCCGAATATGACCATCCGGTCTATGACGCGGTCTCAGGTTATTCCGTTGATTTATCGACCCGCGCAAAAGCTCAAATCGCCGTTGGTTATGTGTCTCAAACTCCGGATTTACTTGACCGGTACGCCCCCTCTCGCATGGGACCAATCGGCTCGGCCGGTTCGTTAGCGAGGGCGTTTATGGAACGGGGCAATCCTGGGTTACAGCCGGAAAAAAGATTTTACGGAAATGCGACTATTGCATTTCAGACCGGCAAAGGACTAGTCTCTTTATCGTTGAATGCTGGTAAAATTGATAACGCTATTTATTATGATAGAAGATATACATCATATCCGGCCGGTGAAGTTTTCCCCGCCAATGACCAAATCAAATTCGCAGATGCTAATCTTAGAATAGAGTTCGATAATCTCGGACCGTTTTACACTACTGTTTCCGGAACATACCGTAAAGTTGACAGTGACCGCTATGGAAACCGTCCGCCGTACTCGCCCCGCTGGCAGACCTTCGGGCAATTGGGGCTTAAGTATTATACAGCCAAATTTGATATTTATACCCGTGCCTATGGTGAGTTGGTATTCTATGATAAGCCTCTTTCGCATAAACTAAAAGAACTCGAAACCGGCGCCCTTATTAACTGGGGACTAAATGCCTCGATGCAGTCTTTTACTTTTTACTATAAAATGCACAATGGGCTCAATCAGATTCACGAAACGCCCGAAGGGTACGGTTACACCGGCTGGTATTATTCCTGGGGTGTGAACTGGAAATTCCTTGACTGATAAGTATTGGGGGAGCGTATGATCACTCGCGCCGAAGCCGCCACGTTAATGGATTCCAAAATTAAGAATAAAAATCTCCGCAAACATGTTTACGCTGTTGAAGCCGGGATGATATGGCTGGCCGAGCA
Organism: Candidatus Zixiibacteriota bacterium; assembly: GCA_023138975.1. Lineage (GTDB taxonomy): Bacteria > Zixibacteria > MSB-5A5 > GN15 > JAAZOE01 > JAGLON01. The sequence continues at coordinate 292,642 of JAGLON010000013.1, read as the reverse complement.
TTTCAATGCGGTGCACTATAGCGAAGATGGTTAGCCCACTTATTTTTGAAAGTTTTTCTTAAGACTCTAATCAAATGAAACACACAGCAATCAGTCGGTACTTGATAGATTTGAGTGACATTGATTCCCACACTATTACTATTTACTACGTCATGCCCATGAAAATGGGCATCCAGTGTTGAGTATGGTCAATCTCTGTTCTGGATTCCCGACTCGCTTCGCTCTCGAGAATGACGGAGAAAAAGTATGAGTGCGTGAATAGATGGTCCGGTTTGAATGTAATGAAATAAAAAAGGCGGGTGGGGAACCCGCCTTTTCTCAGTGGATATCTTCCTGAATTGGATTTTTCTACCAGTCTAATTCGTCCAGTTCCGGAATCTCTTCTAACATATCTTCAAAAACTTCCTCAAGCTCATCGACTTCGTCTTCCATTTCGTCGCCGTATTCTTCCATTACTTCGCCGAGATTTTCCATTTTATCTGAAAGTTCATCCATGTCGTCTTCGTTCTCGTCGAGTTTATCTTCCATTGCGTCGAGTTTGTCTTCGAGTTCCTCAAGGTTATCCTCAAGCTCGTTATCATCGTAATAGTTGCCGCTAAAACTGGCGGCCAAACTCAAGTAGGCTTGTCTTGATGCTCTAAGTCCGATAAGAGAGCCGATTTGGCCCATTTTACCACCGATTTGACCCATATCACCGCCGAGCTCGCCCATCTTTTCACCGATTTCCTTAACTTCAAGAGCCTGAGCGTAGAACTTTTTCAAAACAGCGGTTTGTTTCTTGTCGGTGGCGACTAGCTTGCCGTCAATAAACAATTTGTAATCTTCGGTTATTTCGACTTCCTCATCAAAATACTGACTGTAAATGATAATACTTTCATCTTCAATAATCATCCGGGCATCGTCCAGTTGATAATGATTGAGAGTATGACTGTAGTGCTGACGCGCCTTATGATAACTTGTGTTGTATTTTTTTCTAGCCATTGCCAGAGCCGGAATCGCAAGCAGGCAAACCAGCAATAATATGATATACTTTTTCATCGTTTTCTCCTTATCCATATTTTTGTTTAATTACAAATTAGATGCAAAAAGGCTGGTTGTAGTTGCTTTATGGGATTAAAAAAAACGGCGGCAAGTATCATTAAATACCTGTCGCCGTTTGCGATGAGGATATAGAGCAAAGAGATTTTTTAAGACCAGTCGAGTTCCTTGAGCGCAGGAATTTCCTCTAACATATCGTTGAATGTATCTTCAGCATCTTCGGCCAGCTCTTCAAGTTTTTCGGCCCGCTTTTCAAGTTTTTCGGCTTTCGCTTCCAGTTTTCCCGCCTCGCGTTCCATATCGCGCTCCAAATCATCCTCGTCATAGTCGGGATGGAGCATTTTTATTACTCCGACGATAGCCTTCAACCCCAAGCCGGCTCCGGCTATACCGATTTTTCCACCCTCAATGCCGATATCTATCGCACCGTCAATAATCTTGTACACCTGAGTATGAAACAGTTCGACCATTTCCTTTTGCTCAGGAGTTGTCTCAATCAACTTGCCGTTAACATACAGTTCATAGTCGTCATTAATAACGACTTCATCATCGGTGTATTCATTAAATAGCGTGATATCGCCGTCATCGACATTGACCTCAATATCATCCGCCTGAAAAGTATGCCCGTTAAAAGGCGTATACTCGTATGAGTTTCGGCCGGCATGGGCCGAATCTGAGATGAAGGTCAGGGCCGCTATAAACATCAGTATAAAGATAAATCGTTTCATCATAATTCTCCCATCCTGCCAATTTGCCGTTGTATATTATAAGACGGATTTATCCACAAAAAGTTGCAGGGGCGCAGTCGCGAGCGAAGATTTCATTCTTTGTCAATAGGCTATTTATTGCTATACTATAAATAGTCATGAAACGTGAAACCGGAATCTTTAAAAAAGATGTAATATCGTGGGCGCTTTATGATTTCGCCAACACGATTTACTCGATGAATATCTTATCGCTCTACTTCGCCGGGTGGCTGATTGTAGATTTGGGATATCAGGATATTCATTACTCAATAGCATATTCATCCTCAATGGTATTGGCTGCTATTCTAATGCCGGCGCTGGGAGCGTTGTCGGATAAGCCCGGCGGTCGCGGACTTGCTTCTCAAAAGAAACTGTTCTTTTTAGCGATTTTTACAATCGGCGCGGTAATTTCGGTTTTGTTATTCTCGATAACTCCGGCGTCCTTAATTATCGTAGTGCTCATCTTCTTCGCTCTGTCGAATTTCTTCTTTGAAGGCGGAATGGTCTTTTATAATACGCTTTTGGATTCAGTCTCAAAAGAAGACAATATCGGCAAAGTGTCCGGTTTTGGCGTATCGCTTGGGTATTTGGGTTCAATTGTCGGAATGCTGTTAGTCCTGCCATTTGTAACCGGCTCACTTTTCAGCCTTGAAATTCCATTTTTGGAAGGCGGCGGTAAATCAGCGGCGTTTTTACCTACCGCCTTTTTGTATGCCATTTTTGCTATTCCAATCTTTTTGTTTGTGCGAGAAAAACCGGCTCCTAAGACCAAAGAATTACAGAAATCTTCAACCGGAATAATAGCGGCATATAAAGGAATTTGGCAAACGATAAAATCCTCAGAGAAGTACCCCGGTCTGATGAGATTTCTGATTTCTGATTACTTTTTCGAAGATGCTATCGCCACCGTAATTATTTTTATGGCAGTGTTTACCGAACGGGTATTGGGGCTGACGGCCGATGACAGGACGTTGTTTTTTATTGTCTCCACCGTTTTCGCGATGGTTGGCGCCTATATTTTTGGAATGCTGGCCGACAAATACTCTCCCAAGAAAATCCTATCTCTTTTAGTCTCAGGCTGGATATTAATTTTACTGGCTTTTACTTTCAATAGTGAGCCGGCTATTTTCTGGATACTTGGCCCGATTGTCGGCATGTTATTGGGCGGGGTCTGGGCCGTTTCCCGGCCGCTATTAATGATCCTTTCTCCCAAGGAAAAACTGGGCGAGATGTTTGGTCTGTTTTCTCTTTCCGGGCGAGCCGCCGCGATTTGCGGGCCGTTAATGTGGGGAGCGGTCGTTTGGTTTTTCAAAAAAGGCAATTTTGCTGGTGATTATCTTTCCTCCATGCTGAATTTATCGGTTGAGGAATCAGAGAAACTTCCGTATCGATTAGCGGTATTATCGTTGGCAGGGATGATGGCTGTTGGACTGTACATCTTCAGGAAAGTGCCGGAAAGGAAAATTGACAGTGCAAAATGATCAGACAATAGAATACTATAAAAAAAGGGCTATGGAATACGATAAAATCTATTTTCGTGATGACCCTGTTCGTCAAGGAGAATTGACTTATCTATATAACCTCTCAAAACGAATTCTAAATGACCGAAACGTGCTTGATATCGCTTGCGGAACCGGATTCTGGACCAGGATACTTTCGGAAACAGCGTCTTCGATTATCGGCGTTGATATAAACGAGGCCACTCTGGAAGTAGCTCGAAATAAAAAGTATGACTGTCCGACCGATTATCGTACCGGTGACGTTCTTTCTCTAAACAACCTCCCTGAAAATCTTGACGGCTTACTGGCAACCTTTGTTATTTCTCATGTTAAGCGGGAAGATTTAGCGAGTCTTAGAGAAAAAATAAAGAAAACGCTCAAGCCCGGTTGTCCAGCTTTTTTCTGTGATAACAACTTAATTTGCGAGTTGAAACCGGAACTAATTCCTGACCCTAAGTCGGTTAATACTTACAAGGTTCGCGAACTTGAAAACGGAGATGAATACACGATTCTTAAGAATTATTTTGAACCGGATGAATTAAGAGAAATCTTTTCATCCTGGGGAAAAATAAATGACTTTTATTTTGAAAAGTATTACTGGGCGGTATCGCTGAGTTTAGAGTAGAAAATAAAATGGCAGAAAACAGTCACATAGCAACCGGCGCGATTCATGTGCATACCACCGATTCCGATGGGACAAAGACACATGAAGAGGTTGCCGCTATTGCCTCGGAGGTCGGTCTTGATTTTGTCATGTTTGCCGATCATATGACCCTGCAGTCATTTCATGACGGTAAGGAGGGGTATTACAATGACCTCCTCGTCTTAATTGGCTACGAACATAACGATAACGACGACTGCAATCATTATTTGATATTTGACGGCGATGAAGTTTTCCCTTCCTCTATGACTGCCGCAGAATATGTGGCCGCGGCAGCATCAAAAGGTACGCTTGGTATTTTGGCCCACCCGGATGAAATCCGTGGACGTGATGCCCGCTTTCGTTCTTACCCCTGGACAGATTGGTCGGTGACGCAATTTGACGGTATAGAACTTTGGAATCAGATGTCGGAATGGATGGAAAACCTCAAGTTCTTTAATCAAATCAGAATGTTGTTTTCACCTCGCAAATTTCTCCGGGCTCCAACCGACCGAATTAGAAGAAAATGGGATGAACTAAGCCTCAAACGGAAGATTGTCGGAATTGCTTCAGTTGACGCCCACGGCTTTCTTTATCGGGCCGGGCCGCTGAAACTGACCATTTTTCCATATAAAGTGCAGTTTAAGACACTTAGAACGCACGTTATGCTCGACCGCCCGCTTTCGAAGGATCTAAGCGAGGCCAAACAGCAGATATATTCGGCGATTCGTGATTGCCGGGTGTTTATCTCTAATTATCGCTGGGGTGAGGCTCGTGATTTTAAATTCACCATAACCTCACAAAACGGTTCTGCTGATATCGGAGGTTCTTTGCCGTTTACAGGTTCTGCAACTGCGAAAATTACGGTACCGTTAAAGGGAAAGATTCGATTGATAGGCAACAGTAAAGTTATTAAAGAAGCGAAAGCAAGAGAGCTTGAATATCTAATTAAATCTCCCGGTATATATCGTGTCGAGGTCTATCATGGCCGTAAAGGCTGGATATTCTCCAATCATATTCGCCTCAATGCCCCGGGCGAGTAGTCAAAATTCTTCAATTGTTATTCATCTTTAGCCGACCCGGCTTCGGAATTTGACAATCTGATAAAGCCATATGATCGATCTTTTTGCCTATAGATAATCACAATTAGAATCGTTTGTGTTTGACACGGAAATTGGTAATTTAATATTGACACGGCATCGTATTGTTATTAATATGCCCCTCAATAAATTAGATTGGACTGATATGTTTGAGACTTTCTTTCCAATAGCGGTACTGTTGGCAATAGCTGCAGGAACTGCTTTGATTATGTTTACTCTTTCCATTATTGTCGGGAAAAGAGTAAAAGGGGATGTTAAAGGATCACCCTACGAAAGTGGCGTTGAGCCTATTGGAGATACTAAGGATAGGTTTTCGGTCAAGTTCTTTTTAGTTGCGATACTGTTCATTGTCTTTGACCTTGAAGTCGTATTCCTGTATCCCTGGGCAGTCATATCCAAGGAGCTGGCCTTATTCGGATTAATTGAGATGTTTGTGTTTATAGGGATACTCTTTATTGCTTATATATATATTTTGCGCGTTGGAGCGCTGAAATGGGAATAGAAGAGAAAATCCCAGATGGAGTGATTTTGTCCACGGTAGACTTTTTTGTCAACTGGTCGAGAAAATCCTCTATGTGGCCGTTTGGATTCGGTCTGGCATGTTGTGCTATCGAAATGATATCGACCTTTTCGCCTCATTTTGATCTGTCCCGCTTCGGAATGGAAGTTATGCGACCTTCACCACGGCAGGCTGATTTAATGATAGTCGCCGGGCGTGTCTCCAATAAAATGGCTCCCGTAGTCAAACGACTGTATGACCAAATGCCGAACCCTAAATGGGTGATTTCGATGGGCGCTTGTGCCTCCAGCGGTGGAGTATTCAATAACTATGCCATTTTACAGGGCGTTGACAGAATTATCCCGGTTGATATTTATATTCCGGGATGTCCTCCCCGCCCCGAGCAGCTTATTGACGGTATCATGAAGCTGCATAAAAAAGTTATGAAGGAATCGATAAGAGATACACGCGACAGTAAATCGCAAAGTAGTGTAAAATAAACGATTGCTGAAAATTTTTTAATTAAGCTTGTGAAAAATGAGACAAACGGACCTGACAAAGATTGAAAATGAAGTTCTCGAAGCTCTGAAAGAGCAATTCGGAGAAAAGATTACCGGTCATGAAAAATATCATGACCAGTTATCGATTTTCATCTCCGGTGGATCAATTTTTGATATTGCTCAGTTTATGAAAGACGATTCTCATACCGGATTTGAGTTACTTTCGGATATTTGCGGAGTTGATTGGATAGATTGCCCCGATATGCGTTTTGAACTGGTCTATAATTTCTTTTCGATTAAGAAAGAGCTCAGAGTCTTAATAAAAACTACTATTCCCGATGGCGAAACTCCTACTATTCGTTCCATCCAACCAGTATATACCGGAGCCGATTGGCTCGAACGTGAAGTCTATGATATGCTAGGGATCGATTTTGAGGGACACCCGGACCTGCGCCGCATTATAACCCCCGAAGGACTCGAAGGCTGGCCGCACAGAAAAGATTTCCCACTGACCTATGAAGCGCCTCAGTTCAGCCACAACAAAGATAATCCGCCGGAGATAATCAAATGACGAGTGCAGCATCGTCCAAATTGATGACAATAAATCTGGGACCGCAGCATCCGGCGACTCACGGAGTATTGCAGGTTGTGCTGGATCTCGACGGTGAAACGGTTGTTAACGCTACTCCGCATTTGGGTTATCTGCATACTGGAATTGAGAAAACGGCAGAAGATAAGCTCTATTACAAGGCTCTTCCTCTGACTGACCGAATGGACTATCTGGCTCCTATGTCGAATAATCTTGGTTATGTCCTCGCCGTAGAAAAGCTGCTGGGTCTTGAAGTTCCCGAAAAAGTTCAATATGTCAGAGTTCTTTTAGCCGAAATAACCCGACTGAACAATCATTTGGTTTGGATTGGAACTCACGCTCTTGATGTCGGCGCGATGTCTATGCTTTTATATGCCTTCCGTGAGCGCGAAATGATTATGGACATTTATGAGGCGGTAGCTGGTGCTCGGATGATGTCATCTTATTTTAGGATCGGCGGTCTGGCTAAAGAGCTCCCGGCTGATTTTGACAAAAGGGTAAACAAGCTTTTAGAAGTTTATCCAGATAAACTGAACCAATATGAAGATCTGTTGACTAATAACCGCATCTGGATAAAACGTTTAACCGGAGTTGGAGCAATAACTGCCGAACAGGCTCTTGATTTATCCCTGACCGGTCCGGTGCTTCGTTCTACCGGTGTTAATTACGATTTACGCAAAACGCACCCCTATTCGGGTTACGAAAAATTTGACTTCGAAGTTCCGCTCGGTAAAAACGGTGACTGTATGGACCGATACAGTATTCGCCTGATCGAGATGCGGGAGTCGTTGAAGATTATAAGGCAGGCGCTCGACGGTATGCCGGAAGGACCCTATAAAGCCGACGCTCCGGGCATTGTCCTGCCTGATAAAGAAAAAGTCATGACCGAAATGGAAGCGTTGATTTTCCATTTCAAGATTATTACTGAGGGATTTAAAGTTCCGGCTGGCTCTTACTACATGGGAATTGAATCACCCAAAGGAGAGCTCGGTTATTATATGGTCTCCGACGGGGGAACCAAACCGTATCGGATGCGGGTGCGGCCGCCCTCATTAATAAACCTTCAAGCTCTCAGCCCGATGGTTGTCGGGGGCAAGATTGCTGATGTCATTACCTGTATTGGCTCGATAGATATTGTTCTGGGCGAGGTTGATCGATGATCCTTAAAGAGTCAACAATAAAAGAGATAAAGACCCGGATGGAGCGCTATCCTTCCCGTCGATCAGCTATTTTACCGGCCTTGACAGCCGCCTATCGGCAGGTGGGGCACTTGGATAACGCCGTCTATAAAGAAATATCACGAGTTATTGAAATTCCTTATGTAGAGATTGCCGAAGCCGCGACCTTCTATACCATGTTTCCCAAACATGAGGTTGGGAAATATCTCATACAGGTTTGCCATAATATCTCCTGTTCGCTCAGAGGCGCGGATAATATGCTCATCTACATGCAGGAGAAACTCGGTATCAAGATGGGTGAGACTACAGACGACAACCTGTTTACTTTAATATCGGTCGAATGTCTGGGTGGGTGCTCAGCGGCTCCAATGATGCAGATCAATCAGGACTATTACGAAGATTTATCCCGTGAGAAAATAGATACAATATTTGCTGACCTTCGCGCTAAAGCTGAGGAGGAAGGCAAATAGTATGGAACAGGTTTTCCTAAAGTATATCGACGATCCAAATCAACACAAGATTGATACCTATATAGAGCACGGTGGATATCAGGCCATTCAAAAGGTTTTCAAAGAGTACCAACCGACCGAAGTTATTGATACCGTAAAAGCCTCCGGCGTTCGCGGTCGGGGCGGCGCGGGGTTCCCGGCTGGACTCAAATGGAGCTTTGTTCCCCAGAATACCGGCAAGCCGATATATCTGGCGTGCAACGGCGATGAATCAGAACCCGGGACTTGTAAAGACCGGGTTATTATGGAAAATAATCCGCATCTGATCATTGAAGGTATAATGATATGTTGTTATGCCATCAATGCGCATCATGCTTTTATTTATATCCGTGGTGAGTTTGCCCATCCTGCGGCTCGGGTCGAAGCAGCGATCAATGAAGCATATGCCAAGGGCTATCTCGGTAAAAATATTTTTGGTACCGGCTTTGATCTTGACATTATCGTTCATACCGGAGGCGGAGCTTATATTTGTGGTGAAGAAACGTCGCTATTGTCTTCAATTGAAGGCTCGCGCGGTAATGCACGAATCCGGCCCCCGTTCCCGGCTGTTGAAGGACTCTATAAATGCCCGACGGTGATTAATAACGTCGAAACTCTGTCTTCGCTGCCGAGCATTTTCAACAACGGTGTGGAATGGTATCGCTCCCATGGCACGGAGAAATCTCCGGGCACGAAAATTTTCTCACTTTCCGGTAATGTGAATAAACCGGGCAACTACGAGGTTGATCTTGGAACGCCATTGTCGTATGTCATTAATGATCTCGGTGGAGGTATTCAGAACGGGCACAAGCTAAAGGCTATCATCCCCGGCGGTTCATCGACACCGCTTCTCATGCCGGATCAGATTGACACCCCATTGGATTATGAAGCAGTCGCCGAAGCCGGGTCGATGCTTGGTTCCGGAGCGATTATTGTCATCGATGAACGATCCTGCATGGTCTGGGTCCTGATGAAGCTGATAAACTTCTATGCCCACGAATCATGCGGCCGATGCACTCCCTGCCGGGAAGGTACGGCTTGGTTGAAACAGCTAATCAATCGGATAGAAAATGGCGATGGCCAACCGGGCGACATCGAATTGATTCTTGATGTCTGCGATAATATTATGGGCCGGACTATTTGCCCGTTGGGTGACGCGGCGGTAATGCCCGTCCGGTCGTTTATACAGCACTTCCGTGATGAGTTTGAATATCATATTGAGCATAAGAAATGCAAGGTAGAAACGGATTACCCGTTTGTGTAAAAAATATGTCGGATAACGGAAAAGAAAAAGAACAGGTGACACTGACTATCGACGGTAAGGAAATTTCTGTCGATAAGGGTACAACCGTTTTGGACGCGGCGACTTTGATGGGGATACATATCCCAACTTTCTGCTGGCATCCAAAGCTTGATTCTATTGGTGCCTGCCGTATGTGTCTGGTTGATGTCGAGAAATTCCCCAAACCGGCGGTAGCCTGTGCTACTGAAGCTATGCCGGGAATGATCGTCCGTACCGACACCGATGAAATAGTTAAGGCCCGGCGCGGAGTTCTGGAGTTTATGCTGCTGAATCATCCGCTCGACTGCCCGACCTGTGACAAAGGTGGCGAATGCGATCTGCAGGATAACGTTTTCCATTACGGTATTGATAAATCCCGCCAGGCCTTTACTCGCCGTAGGGTCATTGATGATCAGACTACAGATGCTTTTGATGACAAGCGCATCGGCCCGGAAATTATTCGAAATATGAACCGTTGTGTAACCTGCTATAAATGTATTCGCTTCAATAAAGAAATCGCTGGCGAGTACGACCTCGGTGCTTACGAGCGCGGCAATCACACCGTAATCGACGCGGCTCCGGGTGAGCAAATTGATAATTTCTATTCCGGTAATGTCGTGGAAATCTGTCCGGTTGGAGCTCTTACCAATACTGACTGGCGCTATAAAATCCGTAATTGGAAAGCCAAACAGACACTGTCGCTTTGCAGTCATGATGCCGATGGTCAAAATATTATGCTTTGGCACGACCAACGTCAGTTGTGGCGCGCAACCTCACGTCGGAATGACGATATCGACGATGGCTGGATTTGCAATATTGCCCGGTACGGGTATCAATATATAAACTCTCCGGATCGCCTGAAAACTCCGCTTATTAAAAAAGAGGGTAAACAGGTTCCGGCCAGCTGGGATGAAGCTATCAGCCTCATTTCAAAGCGTTTTAAGGAAATAAAAGATAGCAAAGGAAGCGTTTGTTTGGCAGGGTTAATCGGCGGTAATCAGTCCGTTGAAACGGCCTATTTATTCAACAAGTTCTTCCGTAATAAACTGCATACAAATAACCTTGATTACCGCCTTGAATATATTGATCTCAAAGGTAGTGATGAGACCGAAGCATACAATTGTCTGTATCGTGCGCCGTTTACTATCGCCGATTTGGAACAGGCGGATGTCGTGTTTGTCTTTGGCTCCAATTTTATCAAAGATCATCCGGCGATAAATCTGCGTCTTAGAAAAGCCTATCGTAAATTCGGAACAAAAGTATATACGGCTAATCCGGTCGAAACCAAATCGGCTGACATCTCGCTGGATGAGATGATTTATTCACCGGATACAGAAACAGCGTTTATTGCCGGTCTGATTCATGCTATTATCGATAATAAGTATTACAAAAACATAGACGAAACCAAAGCGGCTGAAGTCAAAACCATGCTGGCTCCGGCAACTCTTGACGAGGCGGCCAGATTATGTGGTATTGAGCAAGAGCGTATTGTCAATCTGGCGAAGGTGCTGTCCGAGGCGAATAATCCTTATATATTAGCTGGTGATTATTTTGTAGCTTCGGCCAAACGGCACCGTACGGCCAACGGCATGTATGACCTGGCCAATCTGCTCGGAATCAAGGACAGTAACGCCATAATTCTTGCTTCTCAAGCTAATTCCATGGGTGCCGACCGGGTTGGCGTACGGCCTCGCCTGACTGAAAACCTGAAGAAGACCCTAATCGATAAATGGGGCGAGGAACTACCGGAATCTCCCGGTTCTAACACCTCTCAAATTCTGAATAATTCCTTAGACGAGGAAATTGACGGACTCTTTATTTTGGGAGCCAATCCGGCCATGCGTTACCCTGACGGCCCCTTTGTAAATTCGGCTCTCGATAAACTGGATTTCTTAGTCGTAGCAGATTTGTTCGAAACCGCGACCAGTGCCAAGGCGGATGTTGTTCTTCCGTTGGCCGGGTGGGCTGAGCAGTCCGGTGCCTACGTCAATGTCGAAGGTCGCTATCAGAAATTTGAAAAAGCCCAAGACGCTGACAAGGGTATAAAATCGGGTATTGAGATAATTCACAGCATTGCACGAGCGATGGATTTATCTCTTAATCTCGATAATGCGGCCCTTATGCATGAAACGAAGGATATTGTTGACGCCTTTGAGCGGGAAGCCCGCGATGAAGCTAAGTTCTTTGAAGTTAAACAGGCTCAAATTCCCGAACATGACAATTACCCGTATCGCTTACTAGTAGGTAATGATATTCATCATTTCGGGTATGTAACCGAGCATTGTCCATCGTTGATGCGATTCACTCCGGAACCGTACCTTGAAATATCTCCGAATCTCGCAGAAAAACTTGGTATCGACGAAGAGACCTTGGTCCGGATTGAGTCCACTACAGGCAAGTTAGTGCTCAAAGCCAGATTTTCGGAGTACTTTGAAGGGGATGTCTTATTTATCCCCAATAATTTTTCAGCGACAGAAGTCACCGGCCTTGTTTCCCGCGAGGGAGGCGGATGGGTCAAGATAGAAAAACTGGACGATAAATAATGGGCGATTTAACGTACATAGCGATTATCATCGCCAAGGTTACAGCCATATTCATAGCGGTTATTTCCGGATGCGCCTACGCTACCTGGCTGGAAAGAAAACTTCTGGGACGATTGCAACAGCGCATGGGGCCAACTTATGTCGGTCCGTTCGGGTTACTTCAACCGCTGGCAGACGGACTTAAGCTCCTGTTTAAAGAAGATCTGGTCATTTCCAAGTCGGAGCGTGTGATTTTCGCGATTTCACCGATTATCGCGTTTATTCCCGGGTTTATGGCCTTTGCGGTTATTCCGATAGGTCCTCCCATCGAGCTGTTTGGTTATACGATTCCGTTAGCTGTTTCGGATTTGAATATTGGCATCTTGTTTATTTTAGCCACGACATCGCTGGGTGTCTATGGCATTGCTCTGGGCGGCTGGGCCTCCGGTTCTAAATATTCACTGTTGGGCGCTATTCGTTCTTCGGCCCAGATGGTTTCATACGAAGTATCGTACGGATTGGCGTTAGTGCCAATTTTAATGATGGCCGGAACACTTTCTCTGCATGAAATGGTGAGCCAACAAGCCGGCGGATGGCTCGGCATTGGCAATTGGTATGTGTTTAAAAATCCAATAGCGTTTTTAATTTTCTGGATATGCGCTATTGCCGAGACTAACCGCGCGCCGTTTGATATGCCCGAAGCGGAATCGGAACTGGTTTCCGGGTATCTTACGGAATACTCATCGATGAAGTTTTCGATGTTTTTTGTCGGCGAATACGCTAATATGCTTACCGCTGCGGCTGTTATGGCAACGGTCTTTTTCGGCGGCTGGAATGGTCCAATTGCATCCGGTCCCTGGTGGCTGGTTATAAAAGTGATTTTCTTTATGGTTATGTATATATGGATTCGAGCTTCGTTCCCGCGCATCCGTTACGATCAATTGATGGATTTGGGGTGGAAAGTTCTTTTCCCGATTGCGCTACTTAACGTTTTGGTAACAGGGTTATTAATGTATCTGGTTTGATATGCTGAAAACATTTTGGGACATAATTAAAACGACGGTGATAGCATTGCCGATAGGCTTGTACACGACATTTAAACACGTGTTCAAAAAACCGGTAACTAAAAAGTATCCCAAGGCTAAATCGGAAATGATGCCCCGTTATCGCGGGTTGCATTATCTGGAACGCTATGACGATGGAACCGAACGGTGCGTATGCTGTGGCCTGTGCGCCGCCGCCTGTCCCGCCGATGCCATTTATATGGAACCGGATGAGAACGAAAAGGGCGAGCGTTTCGCCAAAGTGTATGAGATAAATATGATTCGCTGTATCTTCTGCGGTTTCTGCGAGGAAGCCTGCCCGGAAGAAGCGATTTTCCTGGGACATGAATTTGAGCTGGCCAATGATAATCGGGACGGATTCATATACTCCAAGGATGATATGTTAGTGGAGCATCCGCGCAAGGATCGTCCTTATAAGACGATCTACCGCCGGACTCGCAGACACTCTATGTAAGGTGACGAGGAGGTTGTTCTGACAGTCGAATTAGTAGTATTTATCGCCGCCGCAATTGTCGCGCTGGCATCGGCTGTGATGGTTATCACGGTACGGAACCCGGTTGGTTCTGTGCTGTATTTTATCCTGTCACTTCTGGCACAGTCGATTCTGTATATACAATTATCCGGACTGTTTGTGGCTGCGTTTTTAGTGCTCGTGTACGGTGGAGCGATATTGGTACTGTTCCTGTTTGTCATCATGCTGTTAAATATCCGACATGCGGATTTGGGTCCCGAAGCGGCCCCTATGATAAAACCTATGGCCTGGGTTTTTGGAGTAGTGCTTTTGGCCGAAGCCGTCTGGGTGGCTATGGGAACTAAAGCCCGATTTGACGGTGTTTCTGAAAATTTTGGTTCGGTGCCGGAAGTCGCGCGGCTATTGTACGGTAAGTTTGTCTTCCCGTTTGAACTGACTTCGATTCTTCTTCTGGCCGCTATTATCGGAGCTGTAGTTATAGCCAAGAGGACACTGTCATGACGGTACCGTTAGATTATTATATAATTCTGTCGGCCTTCTTGTTTGTGGTTGGCGTAATCGGTGTGGTCGCTTCGAGAAACCTGATCGTCATGTTTATATCGATTGAGATTATGCTCAGCGCCGCCAATCTGTCGATGATGGCTTTTTCGCGCTATTTACAAAATATGGACGGACACGTTTTCGTGTTTTTGGTAATGGCTGTCGCTGCCGCCGAGGCTGCGGTCGGACTGGCAATAATTATCGCCGTGTTTAAAAACAAAGAAACCGTTAACGCGGATGCACTCAACCTGATGAAATGGTAGGGGTATGTTTGATCTTATTTTCATAGTGCCGCTGCTTCCTCTGATTGCTTTCACAATCAACGGACTGTTTAGGAATAAACTGTCGAAAACCGTTGTGCAGTCGCTGGCGGTCGGATCGGTTGGGGTGTCGTTTGTAATTTCGGTACTGCTTTTTGTAGAACTTATAGGACTTGATCCGGCAGCGCGTTCGATTACACAGGTGCTGTTTGCCTGGATTCCGGTCGGCGATCTTCAGTTAAATATTGCCTACTTGCTTGACCCGCTTTCAGCCGTTATGATTCTTATTGTCACCGGAGTAGGTTTACTAATCCATATCTATTCAATCGGCTACATGGCCCACGACCCCGATGTCAAACGGTTCTTCTGCTACATGAATCTGTTCATGTTTGCCATGCTTACGCTGGTGTTGGGTGATAACCTGATTCTTCTGTTTATCGGCTGGGAAGGCGTTGGTCTCTGTAGTTACCTGCTTATCGGATTCTGGTTTGAGAAAAAATCGGCCGCGGATGCCGGTAAAAAAGCTTTTATTGTCAATCGTATCGGTGATTTCGGTTTCTTAATCGGTGCTTTTATCATCTTTTGGGCCGCCGGAACACTACAATTCAACGAACTCCGGGCCGTTGCTCCCGAAATGTTTGTTGTCGGAGGATCGGCTATAACTCTGGCAACTCTGTTTCTGTTCTTCGGAGCGACCGGTAAATCGGCTCAAATTCCGCTTTATATCTGGCTTCCTGATGCGATGGAAGGTCCCACGCCGGTCTCGGCGCTCATTCATGCCGCAACGATGGTAACCGCCGGCGTTTACATGATAGTGAGGCTCAACTTCCTGTTTGTTATGGCGCCGGATACGATGATGGTCATAGCCATAGTAGGTTGTGCTACAGCTTTCATTGCCGCCACGATTGGTTTGGCGCAAAACGATATCAAACGAGTTTTGGCCTACTCGACCGTATCGCAACTGGGCTACATGATGATGGCCTGCGGTGTTGCTGCCTTTACCGCCGGTATCTTCCACCTGATGACCCACGCCTTTTTCAAAGCTTTGTTATTCCTCGGTTCCGGCGCGGTCATTCATTCCATGTCCAACGAACAGGACATGCGCAAGATGGGTGGTTTGAGAAAACACATTCCGATTACTTACAAAACTATGCTGGTCGGCACTTTGGCCATTGCCGGTTTCCCGCTCATGTCGGGATTCTTCTCTAAAGATGAAATCCTCTGGAAAGCTTTTTCATCGGGACAGGGTCACTGGGCGTTATGGTTAATGGGTATTCTGACCGCCGGTCTGACGACGTTCTATATGTTCCGGCTGGTTTATCTGACTTTCTTTGGTGAACGCCGTTACGATGATCACGTTGCCAAGCATGTGCACGAATCGCCCAAGTCAATGACAACCCCGCTAATAGTTTTGGCGGCGCTGTCGGTCATCGGCGGTCTCATAGGCATTCCGCATGCCCTTGGTGGCGGAGCGCACTTTAAGAAGTTTCTAGCTCCGGTTATGGCGGCTATCCCGGGTGAAACGGCTCACGGCGGTCATCATGATATGACTATGGAATATATATTAATGGCGATTGCGATTTCGATCTTCGCGGCGGCCTGGTTCCTGGCCCGCTATCTGTATCGGATGAATATTGATAAAGTCACATCGCTCAAAGCATCAATGGCCGGCATCCACAAGATGTTGCTCAATAAATACTGGGTTGATGAATTCTACGGCGCGGCGATTGTCAGACCCATCGTCAACGGCTCGATATTTCTCTGGAAGATTATTGACGTGTTAATCATAGATGGTATAGCCAATGGTCTGGGA
This sequence comes from Candidatus Zixiibacteriota bacterium, assembly GCA_023138975.1. Classification (GTDB taxonomy): domain Bacteria; phylum Zixibacteria; class MSB-5A5; order GN15; family JAAZOE01; genus JAGLON01. Next base: position 276,412 of record JAGLON010000013.1, on the reverse strand, counting down.
TACATCGCGCGCGATATGTCGCAGACATTCCGGCGAGTTCAGACCGGTTTTGTCCGAGGTTACATGGTGGCTTTTTTATTCGGTGTTGTCCTTATAATCGGCTATTTGGTGGTGAGGTAAAACGATGGATAACATGATTCTCACAATCATTACCTTCCTGCCGGTTTTAGGCGTACTGGCGATACTCTTGATTCCCAAAGAGCAGGTGGTTTCTATTCGCCACACGACGCTGTTTTTCACGCTCGTTACCTTTGTCGCGTCACTCTGTTTAATCTTCCGGTTTGATCCGGTTGCGACCGGTATGCAGTTTGAGGTCAATATACCCTGGATAGAGCAGTTTGGAATCGGATATCATTTGGGAATTGACAGTATTTCGTTACTGCTGATTCTTCTGACGACTTTTTTAACCGCAATTGCGACGCTTTCGACTTTCAAAGCGGTCGAGCATTCACATCGAGGCTTCTATATATCGATTCTGCTTCTCGAAACCGGTATGCTTGGCGTCTTCGCTGCCTTAGACCTGTTCATGTTCTATGTCTTTTGGGAAATCATGCTGGTTCCGATGTATTTCCTCATCGGTATCTGGGGCGGAACCCGGCGGATATACGCGGCGATCAAGTTTGTACTGTTTACAATGATTGGCTCGCTGTTGATGCTGGTTGCCATTTTGGTCATCTATTTCCAGTATCACGGTTTGAACGGAGAGTTCACTACCGATCTGATTAAATTAACTGGAATGCCGTTGGCCAGGGATATGCAAATGTGGCTGTTTGCGGCTTTTGGACTGGCTTTTATAATCAAGGTTCCGATGTGGCCGTTCCATACTTGGCTTCCGGATGCGCATGTTGAGGCTCCTACGGCCGGTTCGGTAATCCTGGCCGGTGTACTGCTTAAGATGGGTGTTTACGGTTTCCTTCGTTTCTGTTTGCCAATGTTCCCGATTGCGACATTCGAGTTTATACCCATTATTTCGATTCTGGCAGTAATCGGTATTATCTATGGTGCATTAGTCGCCATGGTTCAAAAAGATATAAAATCGCTGGTGGCGTTTTCATCGGTGTCGCATATGGGTTTCATCATGCTCGGCATGATGACTCTCAACCTGCAGGGTATGCAGGGATCGATACTCCAAATGATCAACCACGGTATTTCCACCGGCGCATTGTTCCTTTTAGTCGGTATGATTTACGAACGCCGGCACACTCGTATGATTTCCGAATACGGCGGACTGGCCTCGCAAATGCCGGTTTACTCCACCTTCTTTATGATTGTTCTGCTTTCTTCAATCGGTGTCCCGGGAACTAACGGCTTTGTCGGGGAATTCCTGATTCTTCTTGGCGCTTGGAAATTCAATGCCGTCTATGCCATCCTGGCGGCCACTGGTGTTGTCTTCGCCGCCTGCTATATGCTGTGGATGTATCAGAGAGTGTTTTACGGTAAAGTCACTAATCCGGCTAATCAGACTTTAACAGATATGTCACTTAGAGAAAAGATTGTACTCGTACCACTTATCATACTTATTTTCTGGATAGGCGTTTATCCCAAGCCGCTCTTGAATCTGCTTGAGCCGTCGGTTAAGGCGGTTATGGCCCAGGTTGAAGTCGGACGGGCCGAATACAATGCTTATCATGGAATAGTTGAATCGGTCGCTTCGGAAATTGAGCTTTCCGATGCAGAAAACGTTAAGCCGGAAGGTACTGAGTAATGTCTGATGTGAGAATATTTACGAAACCGGGTTGCCCCTACTGCGCCGCCGCCAAGGAGCATTTTAGCGGCAACGATGTTAGTTTTGAGGAAATCAATGTTATTGGCAATCCTGCCGCCCAGGAAGAACTTCTTAAACTGTCAAACGGTGAAAAAATCGTGCCGGTAATAATTGACAGTGGTGAGGTGAAAATCGGTTGGGGTGGAGGCTGAGGTTTTTAATAAATGACGGCCGTGTGCCGTCGACTGTGTGAAAAGACACGGAGTTGCATATGCCGCAGTTAGACGCTGCCATAAATATTAATATTGTTCTGCCGGAAATTTCGCTGCTTATTGCGTCGTTTCTGCTGTTAACTATTGTTCCGCTTGCCAAACAGCGGATAATCTCATCGATTATATCGCTCGCTTCGGTCGCTGTGTCGCTCTATTTTATTTATGCGATGTGGAATCATCAGCAGACCGGCTATTTTGGCATGGTTACGTGCGATAACTTCTGTCTTTTCAGTAAAGTCATTTTCTTGATTACTTGTGGCGGAGCGGTTATGCTTTCCCGTGATTATCTCGTCAAACGGGGTATGGACAGGCCGGAATATTATGCGATGATGCTGATTTCGACCTCCGGCATGATGTTCATGGTGTCATCTTCAAACCTGATGGTTATCTTCATCGGGCTTGAGATAATGTCGCTTCCGCTTTATGTTTTAGCGGGATTCTTCAAAGACGATGTCAAATCAACCGAATCGGCCGCAAAGTATTTCTTCATGGGAGCCTTTGCTTCGGCCTTTTTACTCTACGGAATTGCCTTAGTTTACGGTGGAACAGGTACCACCGATTTGTCAAAGATTTTTATGTCAACCGGTATCGCTCTCCAAAAGAACGAGCTGTATCTTATTATTGGAGCCGCACTGATATTAATTGGTTTTGCCTTCAAAATTGCCGCTTTCCCATTTCATATGTGGGTGCCGGATGTTTATCAAGGCGCTCCGACTCCGGTTACCGCCTTTTTCTCGATTGGTCCTAAAGCGGCTGGAATTGCTGTTTTATTGAGAATCTTCATTATCGGATTCGGCGGAGTGTACGAGTCATTTACAATAATATTCTGGATACTGGCTTTCCTGACCATGGCCACTGGAAACATCTTCGCCCTCATGCAAAACGACGTAAAACGTATGCTGGCCTATTCATCTATTGCTCACGCCGGCTATCTGATGTTAGCGTTAACAGCAGGAAGCAGTGAAGCGGTCTCAGCGGCGTTGTTTTATCTTTTAGCTTATAGTTTCTTTAATATGGGCGCCTTTGCTATAGTTACTATCGTTGAAAATAAAACCGGAACCAATCATATCGATACCTATAAAGGCCTTGCCTCGCGTCATCCCTGGCTGGCCGTTTTCTTAGCCCTGTTTATGTTCTCGCTGGCCGGATTTCCTCCGACTGCCGGGTTTATTGGCAAATTCTATATTTTCTCCGCAGCCATCAAAGCCAATCTGGTGTGGCTTGTCGTTGCGGCAGTAATGAACTCGCTCATCTCGGTTTATTATTATCTGCGCCCGATTAAGGCGGCATTTTTTGAAAAGGCCGAGGGTGAGGAGTCGAGTGCTGTGCAGTTGACTCTGGGACCGCTTATGGTTGTGGCGATAATTATAACTTCAGTTGGAGCACTGGGCTTGGGATTATTCCCGAACTATTTCCTGAAATTAGCAGCCGCTTCCGGCCTGATGATGATGTAAACAATCCGTTTTTTTTACTTTGTTAAAACTAGTAATGAAATTTATAAGGGTTAAGTGTGTTTTAAATCCGGCCTACAACCCTTACAGCTCGTACAGGCATGGCTCTGTGCCGCCTCTAAAGACATAATTGATAATATACACTGCATCACCGATATTAACGTCGCCATCACAATTGGCGTCTCCCTCGGCCATTTTCTGAGGTGGAGGTCCGCCTCGAAAAACGTAGTTGATTATATAAACCGCGTCGCCGACGTTTACCTGACCATCATAATTGGCGTCGCCGGCCATCTCCCAAATCACATGGATGTAATCGTATAAAACGGCGCTTGAATCGGTAACAATGTTTTCCGGAGGATTCGATCTGATAAAAAAGGGGTGAGACTGGCAGTCATATTCTGATATCGATATTACCGCTGAATCGGCCAAATCATAACTTCCGACTGATAAATACTGAAATTTAACATTACCGTTTCGATATAGAATTACCTGAAACGTTGTTAGCGTATCGTCGTCATGTCCATAACGACCGACTTGATTGTATTGAATGACAAAACCTTCATTTCGAATTAGACGGTAAAAATAGACTGATCCGTGACCGGTCGTAGAGCCAATATCAAGGTCATTCCAAAACGGAGCAATTAAGGTTGAAAACGGTGGATTGGGAATATCTATATCACTGAACATACCATTGACATTGATGTTTTCCTCAGTAAATGATACCCCACCGTTGACACCGATATATACATAATTGTAAGTCGTGTCATAAAAAGGGAAATCAAAACCGATTAAGTAAGGCCCGGCGGTACCGTCATCTAAGGAATCGCTCTGATCTCCAGTAGTGTACCATGAGTAGGTTGGGATCTCCAATCCTATGGCTGTTAAATCATACCAGTCGAATTCCGGTCCATCGGGTTGAAAAGATGCCGAGAACGAATAGGTTGTGTCGCCGCAGGGTACAGCAAGGTAAACCGGGAAGTAAGATTTTTCATCTAATCCGCTGCCGGAGATACCAAACTCAACTTCCAGAACTCCTTTGTATGTCCATGTCCGATCCTCTATTATCGACGCATCAAGTATGACATCAATGATAATAGAATCTGAAGGAGGTATCACTCCACTACTGGTTGAGACCGAAAGCCATTCGCTCTGGAGGATTTTTGCCAGACTATCGGCGACTGTGATTTGGAAATCAATAGAATTTGTATTCGATCCATTTAGAAGTGTAAGAGGGACAGAAACCTGACTACCGACTTCAATAGCGGTATCGAGATATATCGGGTGCATTTGCAAATCAAGCGGTCCCGGCATGGCCGAGTCAGCCGCTTGGATGTCGGGACGAGGACCGATATGATAGGTAGGGAAATCCTGCTGAGGATTTCCGGTGGCAATTAATAAGTCCCGCATACGATCAGAACTCATTGTCATACCGCTGTATCGACTCTTATGTATCCCCTGAAGCGAAGCCACAGCTCCGGCCACAATCGGAGCCGCACCGGAGGTTCCACCGTAAAGCCCAGTATAAAACTGTCGCTCGTCACCGTCACCGTCAAATACATCTCCATAGCCGCAGGTGTAAATTTCCCTGCCGTAGCCCTGAACATTCACCCGGGGACCATAGTTGGAAAAATCGAGGACTTTGCGGTCGGTACCGTAATTCCCTGACGGAGGAGCTCCCGCTCCTATTATTATGGCATGAGAGTTTCTGAAGGTTGTATCAAAACGATTTTCATAAATCGCATCATTGAAATTCTCTGCGCCATTACCTGCCGCTTCGATGACGATAATGCCTTTGGCCCAGGCGTATTGAATGGCGTCAAACTCCGCTTGATGGTACTCAATGCAGACGTATCCAAGCTGATCGGGGCGGACCTGAAAGTTATAGCGAGGTCCCGGAGTCTGAATAACAATCACAATAACATCACCTGCATCCAGACTATCTACGGCGGTCATAATAGCATCGGCATCACTATTCTGGCCATAATGAGAAACCATTTTCATTTCAGCACCGGGAACAATTCCGGTAACTCCATACCCGTTGTCCTTGCCGACCATAGTTCCGATGGTGGCTGTGCCATGATTTCGCCAGTCAATACCCAAGCTGGTGTCGCCGCCCATTACTGCTTCCGAAGGAAGCTCAATATCCTCATGGTCGAGTTTCCAGGCTCCTTCGATATCGCAAATTGTTACACCGCTGCCGTCTCCTCCGGCAATTGTCCAGCCATATTCAGCATCGACTCCCTCAGGACCGGGAGTTAAATAAGTTTGACTGTCAACAATTGTAGGGGTCGGCGGAGAAATATCTACAGCCAGTACCGAACGGGGGCGAGGGTAGGCGATTTCAACCTCAGATAGTTGATTCAGGCGATTGACAAGTTCTTCGGCTTCCGCCGGGGAGCTAACCGGGATACTGAAATAGTTATTAAAATCGGCCAATTCGCGACCACATTTTCGCTCTAGTAGATATTTCCTTCGCTCCAGTCTTTCGGAATTTTCAGAAAAGAGCGGCGATACCGTAAGTATGCCTTTTTCACTTACTATTTGTTTTGCTCCAAGGATGTCTTTTCCACCGAGGGATATAAGTCCGGCTGATGTTGTTCGCAGGCGTGTCCCCTGAACCATTTTTACAACAACGTAGTCAATTTGTGCTTCAGGACTGATGGAAATAGTACTCGGCTTCACCGGTAAGGATCGAGCCTTGAGAAAAGTTGAGTTGTTTTCTGCTGGAATACTCTCTTGAGTCTTTTTTACAGTCATAGCAGAAGCTGCTGACAGGGTTAAGCAAGCGAGCGCTATAAGTAAGACTCTTTTAAACTGCATACATGACTCCACGCTAGGCGAGACAAGCGGTGAGAATAATTACACTACACTAAATATACGGCAAAGCGGCGTTTTGTCAAACACTTGTCTGTTTGCCTATTATATCGGTAGAGAGTCGGATTTATTGGAGGAAAATCAGCCTAAGCGTAATTTATTCTTTTGTTTTCCCGATTCGCCGACACCAAGTGGATATTTATTGGTAAAACACCCGACACAGAAGTTATTATGAGGCAGTGACGGCATAGCCAGCATTCCATCAACCGAAAGGTAACCGAGAGATTCTACTTTGAGGTACTGTCGGATTTCCTCGATAGATTTTTGATTGGCGATGAACTCCTCCCGGGTAGGCATATCGATACCAAAAAAGCAGGGCGCAATTATTGGAGGCGATGAAACCCGGAAATGTACTTCCTTGGCTCCGGCGTTACGAACCATCTGAACCAGTTTCTTTGAAGTTGTTCCTCGAACGATAGAATCATCAACCAAAACAACCCGTTGACCCTCAATAACGCCTTTAACCGGATTGAATTTAATTTTGACGTCAAGATCACGGATTTTTTGTTCGGGATCAATAAATGAACGGCCCACATAATGGTTCCTGATCAGCCCAATTTCAAATCGAATACCGGATTGCTCGGAAAAACCGAGGGCGGCGGTATTGGCCGAATCAGGAATTCCGATAACAATATCAGCTTCCACTGGATGTTCGCGAGCCAGAAGGCGACCTAAGCGACGGCGGACTTTATCGACATTCTCTCCAAAGATAACAGAATCGGGCCGGGAAAAATAAATATACTCAAAAATACAGGAAGACTGTTTTTTCTTTTTCTGTGGGAATTCGGTTTGCAGGCCATTTTCGCTAATCTCTAATACTTCACCCGGTTCAATATCCCTCACATATTTGGCTCCGATAATATCGAAGGCGCAGGTCTCGGAAGCAACTACCCAATGGCCGTTTAATTTGCCTAATGCCAAAGGACGGAAACCCCAGGGGTCACGAACAGCGATAATGCTATCTTCAGTGCAGAATAAGTAGCAAAAAGCTCCCTGAAGATTTTTTACGGCTTCGCAAATTTTACCAAAGGTGGTCGTAGCTTTTGATCGAGCCACTAAATGCAGGATGATTTCCGAATCAGAGGTTGTTTGGAAAATAGAACCGCGCTCTTCGAGCTTATTCTTGAGAGGGATTGAATTTGTCAAATTACCGTTATGGGCCACTGCCAGCATTTTATCACGACTGGTGATTACAAATGGCTGGATATTCGTAATGGAACTGGCGCCGGTTGTAGAATACCTGGTATGACCTACCGCTATCTTCCCTTTAAGGCGGCTGAAAACTGTTTTATCTGAAAAAACATCGGAAACCTCGCCCATACCCTTGTATAGATGAAGTTTTCCTTTATGGGATGAGACTATCCCGGCAGATTCCTGTCCACGATGCTGTAGCGAATAAAGTCCGAAATAGGCCAACTCCGATGCTTTGCGCGTGCCGAAAATTCCAAACACACCGCACTTATCATGAATCATTCCTTCGGCCATTTCCCGTCTCCCTACCAGAAAACCCTAATTTTACATAGATTTTTGATGTCTGTCAAGTACTTCAATAACATATTCTGATGCAGGATATATGAAAAGCTTTTCATAAAACCATTGTGCAGAATTTATACAAAAAAAAGATAAAAAAATCCGAGCATCTTTCGAGTAATCTAAGTATAATATTGAGCAGGAGTTAGGGTATGAAGGCGAGAGCCGTAGACGGTACCATTACTTCATTTTACATATCCGGATAATTATCCGAAAAAGGCATAGCGTTTGCTCAATTAAATATCAAGTATGAAAAACTCACGTTCAAAAGATAGCCTCCGGTATAAAGCCTTGGCTGATGTTGTCCTGTCGGCGACTGAAGGCATGGTCATTGACCTGGTGGCCCGTAAGGGTTTAGCCGCCGCAATCGAGTATCTCGATCTGGCGTCAGGGGCTTTGATATTATGGGATAATGATCGGAACGTGATTACTAAATCAGTTGAAGCTCCCAAAGCTGCCGACCGTGAAATTCTCATGGAAACTGAAGACTCAATTCTTTTGACACTTCGAAATGATTACAAACTTGGAGCTGCATATTTTGAACTTGGCGGGGAAGAGACCAAATCAGTCTTCAGTCTTCCCGTCGAAATCGGAGGTCTTCAGTTCGGTGCCATTATTGGTATCAAATACGGTCGTGCTCGTTTATATGAATCGGACGAGTTTTTACGGTCATTAGCTTCGGCTCTGGCTTTGGCTTCGGGCCGTAAATCCGAAGGCGCTACCGAAGAAGAAATGAAAAAGAAGATTGATGAAGAACGCAATGCGGCTCAGGTAGAAATAGCGGTCGCTGTCAATCATTATATAAATAATCCCCTCACTGCACTGATGGGTAATTTGCAGCTTCTTAGCTTGAAACATCAAGAGCTGCCGGAAGATATTCTGCGCCGTTTGACTGTAATAGAAGAGTCGGCCAGACAAATTAGCGAAGTGACGAAACGGTTGATGTCGGTATCGGATGCCGACTCAACCGAATATATCAACGGCACCAAAATGACCAACTTCTTTGGCGATGAAAAAGATAGTAACTCAGATAATGATATAGATGAAGATAAAGACTCGTCACATCCCGATGGGGATAACGAGGAGATTTAGTCCAACAAGAATTTAGTAAAAACTTTCTATACCCTCCTCTCTCATCCCCAATAAGGCCGGATTGCCCCTCCGGCCTTATTCTTTTTAGATATCCTTATTTTAGGAGTATCATCTTTTTTGTTTCGGTTATACTACCCGATTTCAATCGGTAGAAGTAGATGCCCGAAGCCAGTTCGTTTCCATTTTTATCTCTGCCATCCCAGATTACCTGATGCGGTCCGGCAGTCATTTGCCGATTTATTGGCGATGCAACCAACTCACCAAGAATATTAAAAATATTCAACTCAGCCAAACCGCTCCGATTGAGTGCGAACCTAATAGTCGTTTCAGGATTGAACGGATTTGGAAAGTTCTGTTCAAGGCTAAGTAATTGAGGAACAGTGAATTCATTATCCGCGTCCATTGGACTTTGAAAATCATTTCCGTAAAACTCATGTAAATAAGATGCATTTTGGAGTAGATTAGAAAATGCGTCCAGATTATCCGCTCCGTTTGCAACTGTAATGACAAAATAAAGCTCGGTCGAATCACCAGGGCGCAAATCAATTGGTCCCGTTGTCACTAAGAATTTTTTGTCCGTTTGAACTATATCCAAATCCCCGGTACCGTCGAGAGGATTCCCCGAGTATTTAAACTTAAGGTTGTGACTGTCATATACATATGGTGCGCCGCTGGCGGTAGTACCGTTCATCAAGTTATAAACTTCTGTTATATTGGCAGGATCGGCACCGTTAACATATGACATACTGCTCGTCATATCCATCTGAGAAAAACCGGCGTACGACTGCCCCCACATTTTCGCAGTATCAGCATCATTGCCGGTTGCAACCATTGGCCCTTGCAGCAGTATCGCTCCGATTGCCGGAGGAGCTGTTCCGTATTGAGTATCGTCATCGTCGGCGTTATAAACATATCCGAGTTCAAGAGTCGTATCACAACCGACAAAGTCATCCTCTCTGTTTCCCATGTCCGGATCTGACCAGAATGTGATTTGAGTCTCTTTTAATACTTTGCTGCCGTTATTAAAAATACGGAAACGGAAAAAGACCGCATTGAGAGAATTTACTATATTGCTTCCGAAAGTTGTTTGCTTAATTTCAATCCCTAGTAGAGCCGTCTGACCGGCATTGTGAGTATGCAGGGCGGCATTGGCGTCATTGTATATCGACCAAATCATCTCATCACCCATCATTACCGGTAAAGTGTCACTTCCCGACATCGAATATGGAGCACCTTGAGCAACAGCATACTGTATATAATCCAGATAATCCTGATTAGGATTAACGGCCAGGCTGTCGCTGAAGAGAAGATAAGAATGAAACTCGGGTGCGTCCGGTATAAACGTTCCTCCCGACATAGGTCCCGGAGTATATTCATCGGAATAAGTCGATACTGCGCCAACAGTATCGCCCGTCGCAGAATCTATGGCTGCCAGCCAGAGTCCGCCGCAATAATAGGGCGACTTTGTATAGGTACCGGCTATAATTTGATCCAGGAATCCCGGATAAGGATAGTATGTTCCGTAATCATGACCCCAGACTCCGGAGATATCCCTTCCCCAGTTGCCATGATTGGAAATAAACATCAACAAATCACCGTTGGTAATGTACTTTTGATTATCAGTTGCGGCGGCAAATGATACCGGCTGATTTTTTATGACTGGGTTTCCAGCCGCACATAATGCTGTTCCTAAAACGAACAGACAAATAAGGCCGAGAGACAGATAGCTTTTCACGGGCACCTCCCAATTATGAATTCTCTATTCCAATTCGAGATAGGGTTTGGGCGGTATCTCAATATAGAAGTTTTTATATGATTTCAAAGGTGAATCCCGAAAAAATCAGGGAACTTTACTGTATAATCGAGGTTTTATAAATACTTGGTTCTCCCTATTGCCTTTTTGGCAGAAGTTATGTATTAAGACGAGATAAATAGGTGTACAGGAATGTCAATATAGAGAAAGCGGGAAGTAATTATGGCAGACGAAAAAAAAGTCAGAAAACCTCACCAGGAAGTCCCTCGGGGATTGGCCCGGATTACTAATATAATCGCAATCGGCAGTGGAAAAGGCGGTGTTGGTAAATCCACAGTTTCAACTAATTTTGCAATAGCATTGGCCAAAACGGGAGCCAAGGTTGGTTTGATGGATGCCGATATTTACGGTCCCAGTCAACCGGAAATGCTCGGTATGAATAAACAGCCGGAAGTTCGAGGCGACTTTTTAATGCCGCTTGAAAAACACGGTATCAAGTTTATCTCTATTGGCTTACTACTCGATCCCGAACAGCCAGTTATCTGGCGCGGACCGATGGCTTCGCGGATGATACAGCAGTTTCTTGGCAATGTCATGTGGGGAGACTTGGATTATCTTATCGTTGATCTGCCTCCGGGCTCGGGAGATGTTCAGATTACGCTGGCTCAGCAGGCTTCTTTAACAGGTGCGATCATTGTCACCACACCACAGCAGGTTGCTCTTGGCGTAGCGCAAAAAGGTCTTGAAATGTTCCGTCATGTTAACGTTCCGATTCTCGGTATCATTGAAAATATGAGCGGTTTTACATGCCCTAAATGTGGTGAAAACACAGCTATTTTCAAACAAGGCGGCGGCGAGCAGATGGCGAAAGACCTCAAGATTGAATTCTTGGGCGGTATTCCTCTTGATCCGAATCTGATGTCATCTGGTGATGATGGTTCTCCGCTTATGGTAAAACCAAATGATACTCCGGCGTATAAGGCCATTAACGATATCACCAATAAATTCAAAGAGATGATGGCCAAGGGTGTCGAGAAGGCTTATGAGCCGAGTGATATTCAAAAAACTGGCGACGGCGCTATTGAAATTACCTGGCCTGATGGGAAAAAGGAAATATTTAAGGCGTATGACATGAGAGTCAACTGTCCTTGTGCGGTTTGTATAAGCGAGGAAACCGGAGAGCGCACTTTAGACCCAAAAAGTATCCCGCTTGATATTTCTATTGGCGCGTTTCAGCGTATTGGAAACTATGCCGTTTCAGTAGTCTTTTCCGACGGGCACGAGACTGGAATATACAAATTCGATAAACTCAGCGAATTACAAAAAAAGCAAAAAGATGCCGCTGATTCTACGTTTGAAGTATAGAGAGAAGTACTGAATTTGACAGGAGGTGGCTCATGGGAGACATCAGTGATATAAAAATCATGGCCGAACCGCAGATGGATCCCAATGTTTGCCGTTTTGTCATCGACCGGTCAGTTTACAATGGAATGCTGACCTGCACAACCAAAGAGATGTCTGAAGGCTCTCCGCTACTTGAGGATCTGTTTGGGATAGATGGTATTCGGGAAATTATGATTGCCGATAACGTAATAACCATTGCCAAGAAGAGCGAAACTGAATGGCAGGATTTGGGAAAAGATATCGGCCTGAAAATTCGTAATAATCTTAATTCGGGTGGAAAACTCATTGATGAGGATAACCTGAATAAGGAGCAGCCGAGTAACCCGGATCTGAAAGCGAGAGTGCAGGAAATCCTGGATCAAGAAGTGAATCCTGGGCTTGAGTCACACGGTGGCAGTGCAGAGATTATTGACGCCAAAGGTAGTACGGTTTTTGTGACAATGGCTGGGGGATGCCAAGGGTGTGCTTCGGCATCTCAAACACTAAAGTATGGTATTGAGAAAATCCTCCGTGAGCGTATTCCCGAAATCACTGAGGTGGTCGACGTCACTAATCATTCTGCGGGTGCTAATCCGTATATGTAGAAAGTATTTTTATAGAATAAAAAATGGCCTGAAATATCAGGCCTTTTTTCTTACCATTTTTCTGATAGCTATTTCTTCTTTAGCCATTCCAATAGTTCTACATCAGCCTTGTCAACATTGAGCAGAATATTTGTACCGTGATCTTTTCCTGGATATTTCTTGAAGACCTTTAATCCGGAATAATTTTCAAACAGCCATTGGCTTGATTGGGCCGAATAGGTATCATCAACCGCTGCCGCGATATAGACCGGTTTGGTTGGTGGGTTGGTTTCTGAGATCATAACGGTACCAGGAATCAGACTACGGTAGTCTTTGCCGGGAGATAGCAGTACTGAACGACTTAGCCAGCTCTTTTCAAGCAGGATTCCGGCGGTGTTGGCGCCTATGGAAGAGCCGATGACGATAACATCATTATAGTTGTAAGTATCAGGGTTGTTGGTTTTAAAGTCTAAAAAAAACGATTCAATATCCGCTGGCATTTTGACAAACTCCTCTGGAAGCATTTCAGAATAAGATAGAGTTTGTTCACCTCGTGAAACCGATAGCCCGTGACCGCGCATGTCAAAAACTATTGTTGTATATCCGATTTCATTAAGCTGTTCCCGAAACGGTTCATAGGAAAGGTGCGTTTTGGACATCATTGGCAGCAACAGGGCTAATCCCGGTTTTGTTAAACCGGCTGAGTCCGCAACTGCTTCGGTTTTCCAACCGTGTAGAATAAGTTTATCTTTAGTCTCAAATGTTAGATGGATATCATCAGATGCGTTGGCTGAGTTTTCTATGATACCTGCGGACTTGAGGATAAACCCGGCGGCAAAAAGTGTAATGCCGATAAGAACTAATTTTAAAATGTCTTTTACCATAGCTTTTTATATCATCTTTTTATTGATTATGGTCAACTAAAATAAAGAGACGGTCCCAGGGCAGGAACGGTCTGATTAGCATTTGTTAAGGGGAAACTTCTATATGACGTTAATCTCCTCTTCGCCGGAGCCATCTGCGAATCGTCCGGGAGCCAGACGAGTAATGTCAATGGAGGGTTTTTTACCGCAGATTATTTCGGCGGCCACAATTCCCGCACCCGGTGCATGCATAAAGCCGTGCCCGGAAAATCCCCCGATAGTAAAGAAGCCTTCGACTTCTTTATAAAATCCGATAATAGCATGATGATCCGGAGTGGTTTCGTAAAGACCGGCCCAGCTGTTAGCAACTTCGGCGGTTTCCAATTGTGGAATTCTATCCAAAGCTCTCATGAGGATATTGTCGTTATAATCAGGGTCTTGAGATTCATCAAAGCCTGCCGGAACATCTTTATCCGCCCAGCCCATTAAAAGCCCCTTAGACTCTTTGTGGCAATAGAGCCCCGATGAAACATCAACAACCATCGGCATTGTAGGGGGAATAAAATCCAATGCGCCCGAGGTGACTATTTGACGGCGGTATGGCTCGATAGGAATTCTTATATCTACCATATCACCAATTAATTTGGCATAAGGTCCGGCTGCGTTAATAACTAACGCAGTCTCAAAATCGCCCTTGGGTGTTGTGACTTTCGTTATTTTACCGCTTTCAATCGCAATCCCGGTAACAGGAGCTTCAGTTAGTATCTCGACGCCAGCCTTTTTGGAAGCCCTGAAATAGCCCTGAAGGTATTCATGCGGGTCACCGAGGCCATCGCGGCTATGATAAGTCGCTTTAATGATATCATCGGTTCTGACCGGTGGAGCTAATTCCTTAATATCGTCTGCTGACAGAATCTTGATATCAAGCCCGAGAGACTGCTGGAGTTCAGCTGCTTTAATATACGGCTCAACGGTTGATTCTTCGGTTAATAGAAAAGTATAGCCAACCTGATCATATAAGGCCGGTTCTCCGGTGATAGACTCGAAGTTTTCAAAGACTTCAATCGATTTCGAGGAAATCTCAATATTTACTTTGGAGGAAAACTGAGCACGGATCCCGCCAGCGCATTTGGCTGTGGCTCCAGCTCCGACAAAGAGTTCCTTTTCAAGGATCAAAATATCGCCAAAGTTCATTTTGGCCAAATTAAAAGCCGTTGCCAGACCGGCGATACCGCCCCCGATTATAATAGCATCATAGTTCTTCTTCATACGGTAATTCCACCTGAATTCGTGAATTATTTCACGGCCTCAATTTACTTCCGGTTGGCTCAAAGTCAAGTGAAATAAAGCCGATACAATAATTTATGGGTGGGCTTTTCCCAAGGTATTTTAGAATGGATTATTTTCTTGAATTATAGTTATTATTGTATATACTGTTGTCCGCTTCGGCGGAGAAAATAGAAAATGAAAAAGCTGATATTAAAAAATTTAGGGAAAATTTTCAGGCTGTCAGAATCAAAGGTCCTGATCTTTCTGGCTCTGGTCGTCGGTACCGGAACAGGTTACGGTGCAATCCTTTTTATCAGCCTGATTGAATATGCCCGCGAGCTTTTTTTCGGCTACTCTGCTGATCTTATGTCCGGACTGCTTCCGGTTAGCGAAGGTGGTTATAACTGGTGGGTAATTGTGATTCCGGCGGTTGGAGGGCTTTTAGCCGGGCCAATTATTTACTATTTCGCCAAAGAGGCCAAGGGGCATGGAGTACCCGAAGTCATGGATGCCGTCGCTCGAAAAGGCGGTATCATTCGTCCTCAGGTGGCCGCGGTCAAAGCACTCGCTTCGGCGATTTGCATTGGGTCCGGTGGATCGGCTGGTCGAGAAGGTCCGATTATTCAAATCGGTTCGGCGATTGGTTCCACTATCGGGCAGATTTTCAAAATGTCAGGCAACCGGGTCAAAATTCTGGTTGGCTGCGGAGCCGCCGCCGGAATTTCCGCTGTATTTAACGCGCCCATTGCCGGTATAATATTTTCTCTCGAAATCATCCTGGGTGATTTTGCTATTAAGACGTTCGCGCCAGTGCTTCTTTCTTCTGTCATCGCCTCGGTTATAACTCGTTCGGTTTTGGGCAATCATCCGGCCTTTGAGGTTCCCGCCTACGAGTTAGTCTCAGCTTGGGAGATGCCGCTTTATGTCCTTCTGGGAGCGTTGTCGGGCGGTGTCGCCGTAGCATTTACCCGTGTCCTGGGATGGTCGGAGAATTTCTTTGATAATCTGAAGATTCCGGAAATATCCAAGCCGGCTATCGGAGGCATGCTGCTCGGTATCGTCGGCGTGTTTTATCCGCAAGTATTCGCTGATGGGTATAGTACTATTAATCTGGCCCTCTATAGTAAAATGACATTCGGCCTTTTATTTATTTTGATTTTCCTTAAAATAGCCGGAACATCATTGACGCTGGGGTCTGGTAATTCCGGTGGTATATTTGCCCCTTCACTTTTTATGGGAGCAATGCTTGGCGGTGCCTTTGGCCTCGTGGTTCATTCGTACTTCCCGGACAGTACCGCGACATCGGGAGCCTATGCTTTAGTCGGTATGGCAGCTTTGGTCGGAGGTACAACTCATGCTCCTATGACTGCTATTTTAATCATTTTTGAGATGACCAACGACTACCGGATTATCTTGCCGCTAATGGTCGCTGTAACGATTTCGACCTTGGTCAGCCGGGGGTTGTTTGAACACTCAATTTATACTATAAAGTTAGCCTCCAGAGGGATATTCCTCAGAGGCGGTAAAGATTTGATGATTCTGCGATCGCTTCAGGTGTTCGAAGTGATGGATAGAAGCTTTGAAACGATATCACCTTCAACATCACTCAGTCGCATTATTAATCAGATTGAATCGACCCGTGAAACATATTACATGGTTGTCGATGACAATCGCTATCTGTATGGCATTATTTCTCTTCAGGATTTACGCAGTGTTCTTACTTCAAGCAGTTTAGATGATCTCATTATAGCTGAGGATATTGCTCATACTGACCTTGTCACGGTGACTCCCGATGATGATTTGGAACAAGTACGCAGAAAAATCGGTATGCAGGATTTACAGGTGGTTCCAGTGGTCGAATCTGAAAACAGCCGTAAAATTATCGCGGTGCTTCGTAAAGACGACATGATGACAATTTATAATAAGCGGCTTATAGAGTCTATCAATGAGTAGGTTTTTTTTCTAAAAACGCAATCCGATATTTAGGTAAAAGCGGTGAGGATTATCGTCGGCTTTTCCATATCCGAAATCACAAGGTCCGAACGGACTATCCAATGAGATTGCGATCCCAAATCCGCGGCGAAAATCTTTGATTTTTATAAACTCAAAATCGTTATAAATATTCCCGTAGTCGAAATTTCCCATTAGGTAAAAACGATAAGGCAGTTTAATCCTAACCTGCATATTGGACACAAAGTATTTGTCTCCGGTTAATTGCTCAGTACGAAAGCCTGAAAAATTATACATGCCGCCGATATAAAATTTCTCAATCTCGGGTAAATCCGCAGTCGAGATACCGAGAGAAAATTTCGGGTGCAGGTTTATATATTTGCCCAGCGGCCAGAAAGCTTCAATGGAACTATATACTTTAGTATATTCATCAAAAGTGCCTCCCAGCCATTTACCGGAAAACTCAAGATACATATCCTGGCGATGACCATAGTCGGGATAGGGAAATTTATTATAAGTTTCAACGGTTGATTTTATCGCGAAAGTTGACAGTACATGGTTTTCGGTAAGATCAATATTCGTGAATTCATTTTTTATATCTTCAAGACGATATTCGAAATTAATAGTTCCCAGACGAGATATCTGCTGTCCAGCCTGAATCGCCCACCCCATGCGGTTTTCGACCCGAATACCGTTGGGTGCTCCGCTAGGTTGAAACAATCTTCGACGCAATCTCGAAAAGTAAAAACGGGTTTTTGCAGTTAATAGTGTGCGTGATAGGCGATCTACCTTAAATGAAAGGTAATAATTGTGCCGGTGCGAGGACAACATAGCATGAGCCAAAGTTTGAATACCCGCACCGAAAACGTTGTCATCAAGAATTTCCATGAAAATCTCAGCCTGATATTCGTCATCCCAATGTGAACCGATTCGGATTTGAGTAAACTTCTTTTCCTTGACATTAATTGTGAGCTTCACTCCCGATTGAGCCGGCTGAATATCGAGACTAACATGCTCAAAAAAACCGGTGCCGTAAATATTCTCAATTCCTTTATCCGACTTATGGGTATCGAACGGTTCTCCGGGGCGCATGGGATAATTGGCTTTTATTATCCAGCTGCGGGTTCGTTCGTTGCCGCGAATATCTACTGTTTTCAATAACCCCTCGTTAAACTCAATGCTTACTGTTTTGTCATCATGGTTATATATTATTTGCTTAACAAAAGCCAAGTCATATCCGGCTTTGCGATACGCCGAAACTACTTTTTCAGCCGCTTGATGAACTTCTGATAAAGAAAGAATTGAGTCCAATGATGTTGGGAAAAACTGACACAGGATTGAATCAGGTATAACCGTATTGCCCATGAATCGATAGTTGATTAGATGTGCCGGGTGGTTTTTCCGACCTGAGACTTGAACCGTAACTTGATCGGGCTCTGAGGTTATTTTTATCTCCATGCGATTGAAGATTTTTCTTTGGTCGGCATATGCCAGCGCATCGGAGATGAGTTCTGAGTTTATATACCGGTTTATTGATGCCGGAACGTTTTTTATTACGTCCTCAATATCTTTATCAGGTTTTTTTGGGACAATTATCACCACGGAATTAACTCCGAGAGTATCGCCCGATATATCGCCCAAAAGTCTATCGATTTCTACCAGAGCCTTTCGACCTGCCCGGTAGCCGATCGCTATCAGCGAATCCTGCCTATACATGTCAAAATTAGCGATACCATTCATTTCAGGTGTTATAACATAATCAGCATGACTAAGCTGTTTGGCCAAAACTTCTTTCTGCATAATTGACGTAACCTGATTAGCCACATCAACAGGATTGTTGATCTCGTCAACAGGCAGGAGGGCAGAGGAAGTGTTTACCGCGATAACAAATTCGGCTCCCATATCCCGGCATATATCAACGCCGACAGGCATTGTAATGCCCCCGTCCATCAGGCTTTTACCTTCAAAATCAACCGCAGTAAAAGCTAAAGGGAAAGCCATCGAGGCTCTCATTGCGTTGGCTATATTGCCGTGATCAATATAAACTACTTCCCCGCGGCCGATATCGGTCGCAATTGCGCGGTAGGGAATCGGGAGGTTGTCAAAATTCCCGCCGCAGATATAATTGGCTCGAATGGTCAATTCGGTCAAGAATGTTGTCAGCCGTTGGCCGGCAGCGAGTGCTTGAGGTATATAGGGTTTCAGCCCATCAAAACGAATTGAAAATAAATACCGGTCACGTTCCTCACGTTGGGTAATAAACATTGCCTGGCGTTGACGCGAGTCAGAAAACAATGATGAGAAATCTATCTCCTTGACAATGTTTTCCAATTCAGAAGCTGAATAGCCGGTGGAATAAAGTCCTCCGATAATACTACCCATTGAAGTACCGGTAATGTAATCCGGTTTTATACCAGCCTCGTCAAAAGCCTTCAATACCCCGATTTGTGATAAACCCCGGGCACCGCCGCCGGACAGTGCCAACCCGATACTGCGAGGGTAATATCGATTTTGGGCCTGAATTTTATGAATATCAATCGTATCACGAGTGATGACTATAGTTTCGGAAACAACACTATCTGGTAGAGTCGTACTCTCTGCGAAAAGTGCAGCTCCTAGCGATAGCAGACAAAATGATAATATATAGAAAAATGCAGTTTTCACTTGCTCCTCAAGGGTAAAATCAATTCCTTTAAATATATTGTAAGCATTGCTGTAAAATACAAGGATAAACTGATATGTCGTTAACAAAAACAGAAATAAAATACTTAGTTAGTCTACAGAATAAAAAAGGCCGCCGAAATGAAAAGCGGTTTCTATGTGAAGGTGTCCGCCTGCTTGAAGAGGCGCTAGACTCCGGTTACTTTCCTAAGACAGTTTTTTATTCTCCAGCCGATATTTCGGATCGGGGTAAAAAACTAATCGAGGACTTTACCAAGAAAAAAGTACGGGTGCAAACGGTTTCTATTAAGGAAATTAACAGGCTCTCTGATACGAAAGCGCCCCAGGGAATAGTCGCCCTGTTTGAAATGAGAAATTATTCACTGGAGAAACAATTACATACTAATCATCGTAATATATTGGTATGTGACAATATAGGCGACCCGGGCAACTTGGGGACCCTGTTGAGATCAGCGGTTGCTTTTGATATTTCATTGATTATAACAACCGATGGCTCGGCTGAACTGGCCAATCCGAAAACAATTCGGGCTTCTATGGGAGCTTTCTTTAAGCTTCCGTTTATTGAAAATGTGAACGATGAATTGCTGGTCGATGAGCTAAAGGCGAATTCGTACAAAATCTATAATGCCGATGTTAAAGGGAAATATATAAGCGAAACGACTCCAAAAAGTGAACAATCGGCATTGGTAATCGGGTCTGAAGCGATAGGCACCGGAAAAGCATTGACCGAAAGTGCGGACTATCGGATAAAAATTCCAATTTCTAAAAAAGCGGAATCCTTAAATGCGGCTATGGCCGGAACGGTTTTGATGTTCTGGATGAATTTGAGGGAAAGGGCAAAGAAATGATAGGGAAATTAATGCCTGTGTTATTGCTCTGTCTTTTGATAGCGGCTGGAGCGGCTGCAGAGACATTGACAAAAAAAACTGATAGAGGTTATGTCAGTGAATCATATACGTTGACTTCGTCGATAAAAACAGAGGGAACTCTGATAATCAATGCCGCCGGTTCATTAAGCGGGCTGCTTAAGATTAAAGCGGAGGGAAACGAATGCCGGGTAAAATATAGAAAGCTTCTTAAAGCAGATTCCAAGGATGAGGCCAACGAGTATGCCGGTTCCATCACTGTGGAATGCTCCCCTCAGCAAAACAATGCTCTTCTGACGCTTCGGGCGCCGGCGCGGGCGCCATGGTCAGGAACATCAAATTCCGCCAGGCTGGAAGTTACTATTTCGGTACCGCCCATGACTAAATTGGAAATAAATACTGCTTATTTTGATATTGCCGCTTCCGGTCCGTTTGCCGGTTGTGTTGTCTCTGAATCATTGAGTAAAGTAACCGTCGATAATGTTACCGGTGATGTTGAAATAAAAGTATCCAGCCGTCCAGTATCTTTAAAAAAGATAACCGGTCGATTAGTTGTTAGTAATAAATACGGCAAAATTAGGCTGCAAAACATTGATGCCACTGATAAAATGGCAACGATTCGCAACGAGCAGGATACGATTATTATCAACTCGTTTATCGGATCTGCTGATATTAGCACTAGCTATTCCGATATTATTGCCGAGAATATGACATTTTTAGGCGACAGAAACAGAATTAAGAATATCTCGGCGCCGATTATTCTGGGCCTTGACTCGTTAACGTCGGGCCGATTGAAAGTCTATAATCAGTATGGGATGATAAAGCTGAATATTAACGGACCCGTCGATGCCGCCTTTAATTGCAAAATTAGTGAAGAGGGAGCGATTGATACCAAAGGCATGGAAATGGAACCGACGCTTGTCTATGACGATCGCCTCGAATTCGATGTCGGAAACGGTACCGCCGAGGTTCGCCTATCGGCCAAACATAACGGCAATATCATCATTAAAGGCCCCAATAGCAATACTGACACCGGAGGTAACTAAAGATGCGAATGAGTCGTCCCCAAACATTGCTGTTAGGACTCCTGAGCTTTTCAATTGTACTTTTCGCGTCCTCGCTTTGGTCGGAAGAGGTCGAATTGCCCAGCGAAGTATATTTTAATACACCGGTGGCATCGGTACACGGGCAAAATTCCGTTTGGACAAATCCCGCCGCATTGGGTAACCGGCAGTCGGGGTCGATGCTCATTTTCACTCATCGTAATAATCGTGTTATCCGAGACTGGGGGACGGTCACAACTACGAGCGCTTTGGCGATGTCTTACCGATTTGTGCACGGCAACGGTCAAACCGACTACCGAGATATTATTATTGCTATCGGTGGAGGTAAAAGAACCGGGTTTGGTTTATCGTATCAGTACATTAAAGACGGCCCCGGATATTTAAACAACCGTCATTTGTGGAATGCCGGGCTATTGTTTCGTTATAACCGCAATGTCAGTTTAGGGGCGCGTTTTGAAAACCTCAATCGAGGGAAAATTAATGGTAAGCGAAGCGATATCAGATATCTCTATGGCATAGCGGCACGGACCTATCGTAATCGTTTAACGGTGACCTTTGATGTTGATATGACTTCCAAAGAAACTCTCGATAATGCCGATTTCAGAACCGGGGTAGAGTATCGACCTAAACCAGGAATGTATCTTTATGCTGATGTGGATAATCACTCCCGGTTCAATTTGGGATTTCGCCTGAATTTGTTGTCAAACTATGTTGGCAATCGAACAGAGTTTGATCGTGAAGGAAAATCTTACCTCTCGACTTCTTATATCGGATCAGTAAAAGGCAAACAGGCTTCACTGATTAAACCTCGTAGAAAAACACTTATGATGAACCTGTCGGGGACTCTGCCCGAGAATCCCGATGTCCCTTTTATTGGGCAACGCCCTCTGAGATTCTTTGATTATGTCGAGGGGATTTATCGGGCGGCTGAAGATGAAGAAATTGACAGAATCTTTCTGCATATCAAAAAACTGCACTGTGGTTTGGGCAAGGTCGAAGAAATCTCCGATGCGATAACTTACTTTCGAAATCAGAATAAACAGGTCTATGCTTATCTTTCATCCCCGTCAAATTTAGGCTATCTGCTCGCCAGTCACGCCGATAGCATCTTTATCCCACCCGTCAGTCAGCTGCGCCTGACCGGTTTGAGCGGCGAGCTGATGATGTATAAAGGACTTCTTGATAAACTTGGTGTCCAATTGGAAATAGAACGGGTTGACGAGTATAAAACCGCTCCTGAGCAGTATCTATTTGACCGCCCCACCGAACCAAATCGCGAACAGCTAAACCGGCTTTTGGACAAATTGTATGATGAATTTACCAATGTAATTGCCGCCAATCGGTCGTTGTCGATTGATTCGGTACAAACGATTATCGATTCTGCCCCGATTACTTCTCTGGCTGCCGTTAATTGGGGGCTGGTTGATGATCGCATGTACTATGATGATGCGGTCCGGGAACTGGCCGAGGATGAATTTACTGTTTTCTCCCGAAAGTTGGCTTTCAGCGAGTATGTTCAGCGTGAGTGTTACAATGACCGATGGGAAAGAAAACCGCAAATAGCAGTTGTGCTTGCCGATGGCAATATCGTTCAGGGTAGCTCCGGAGGAAAAATCGGGGGACATGAGATGCTCGGAAGTATCCGGCGGGCTCGATATGATTCGGATATTGATGGCGTTGTGCTGCGAATAAACTCTCCCGGCGGTGATGCCCTGGCATCTGATTTAATTTGGCATGAGATAAACAAACTGGCAGAAAATAAACCGGTAATAGTCTCAATGGGCAACATGGCCGCCTCGGGCGGTTATTATATGGCAATGGTCAATAATAAAATAATGGCCAATAAAAACACATTGACCGGTTCAATCGGTGTCTTTGGCGGAAAAATTAACTTTGCCGAGCTTTACAGTAAAATTGGCCTCTATACCGAATCATTCGACCGTGGAAAAAACGCTTCAATGTATTCGACCTCAAAGCCTTTTACTCCACAGCAGAGGGAGAAACTCCGGTCGCATTTGTGGGAGTTTTATCATCATTTCCTGAGCAAAGTTGCCGATGTTCGACCGTTGTCGGTCGATTCGGTCAATAGTATTGGACGAGGGCAGGTCTGGACCGGTTCCGAAGCGGTCTCCAACGGGCTTGTTGATGAACTTGGAGGTATCCACCATGCAATCATGGGGATGGCTCAAGCATTGGGTTGTAATTCATTAGATGACATAGAGATAGTCTCCTTGCCGGTGAAGCGGTTTTGGCTTAAAAACCCTTTTGATTTCAAGTTTTATAGCTCACAATTGTTGGCCTTACTGCATGGGGCAGAAAAGTCGGCCACGACGCTAAATGCTCTTGAAGAGGGAAACATTTTCTTTCGCATTCCGTATGATATTGAGATAGAGTAAGGTTGGACTATGCTTGTCAATAAAGCTGGAATTATAGACGTATATCTCTTGATTGCTAATACGGTATGATATAAATTGGCATCATATATTACATATAAACATTGAATGGAGGAAGGGTTACATGCTTAACAGGAAGAGGACTCTCGTGACAGTTCTTACTTTTATCTGTCTGGGAGTTATTTGCGGAAGCGCGTTCGCGTTTGATTTTTCTTCGGTCGAGGATAAAATCACCGAGTTCACGCTTGATAATGGGATGAAATTTATTGTTATGGAAGACCATAGCGCTCCGGTGATTTCCTTTGTTTTACAGGCCAATGTCGGCGGCTCCGATGATCCGAAAGATGCGATGGGGTTGTCACACTTCTGGGAACATATGGCTTTTAAAGGTACCTCGGAGATTGGCACCAAAGATATAAAGAAAGAAAGAAAAGCGCTCAAAAAGCTTGACGCTGTTTATGCCGAACTGCGGCTTGAGCAGGATAAAGGTATAAAGGCTGATTCGGTTAAATTGCAAACTCTCGAAGAAAGCTTCGAGGCTGCGAAGGAAGAAGCGGAATCATTCGTGGAGATTGCCGAATTTTCCTTAATCGTTGAACAGGAAGGCGGCGTAGGTCTCAATGCCGGTACCGGCTATGATAATACGACCTATTACTATTCTTTCCCGTCTAATAGACTTGAACTGTGGTTTTACTTAGAATCCAGCCGGTTTTCTGATCCGGTCTTCCGCCAGTTCTATAAAGAGCGCGATGTTATTCAGGAAGAACGCCGTATGGGGGTCGAATCAAGCCCGACCGGCCGTATGGTTGATGAATTTCTTCATGCCGCATTCCGGGCTCACCCGTACGGGCTGGCTCTGATTGGTGAAATGAGCGAGATAAAAAAATATACCAAAGAAGATATGCTCGCGCATTATCAAAAATATTATGTTGCCTCGAATCTCGTTGCGGCTATTGTAGGTGACGTTGATCCTAAGGAAGCAGAGAAGTTTGCCAAGAAGTACTTTGGTAAACTGCCTAAAAAAGATAAACCAAAAAATCTTATTATTGTTGACCCGGTCCAGAAAGCAACCCGGCGTGTTGTTATTCCCGAAAAGAGTCAACCGATGCTGCTGATGGGATTTCAACGCCCGGCCGGAACCCACCCGGATGATGTCGTTTATGACGCCATTGCGGATTATCTTGGCCAGGGACGTACCTCGCTGTTATATAAAAATCTTGTTAATGAACAAAAAATCGCGACTAATGCTATGGCCTTCGCGTCTTTTCCCGGAAGTAAATATGCCTGCCAGTTTGGTATCTATGTTATTCCGGCCAAAGACATCACAGCGGCTGAATGCGAAACTGGAGTTCTTGCGCAAATTGATCAACTGTTAAATGAACCTATCCCGGCTGAGGAGTTGGAGAATATCAAGGCTCGTGCCAAAGCCAATCTGATAAACTCTCTTGCTTCAAGAAACGGCATGGCGAACAATTTAGTGGGCTATCAGACGCTGTATGGTGACTGGCGTGGGCTGTTCAAATCACTCGATGAAGTGAACGCAGTCACCGCTGAAGATATCCAGCGTGTAGCCAAAGAAATGTTTGTCAATACCAGGATGACCGTAGCCTCAATCGAAACTATTGAAGAGTAAAGGATAGGACGATGAAATATATGAAAGTAATGACGCTCTTTTGTGTCTGTGCGCTGATCGTCTTATCAGCGGCCCCAGCATGGAGTAAGGCCAAAGAGATTAATTTTCCTAAATTGGGAAAAATTGAAGTTCCCCAACCGGATAAAGTCGTACTTGAAAACGGTATGACGATTTACCTGATTGAAGATCATACCCTGCCATTATTTAGTGTTTCGGTAAGGATGAATAAATGCGGCAGCTATCTGGAACCACCGCATAAACTCGGCTTGGCCGATATGACCGGTGAGGTCATGCGTACCGGCGGAACTGCAACCATGACCGGTGATGAAATCAATGCCGAGCTCGAAGCGATAGGCGCCTATGTCGAAACCGGAATCGGATCGGTTTCCGGCAGCGCCGGAGCTGGTGGTTTATCGGAGTATAAGGAAAAGATTGTCGGAATCCTGGCGGACGTTCTGAGGAGCCCGGTTTTTATTGAGGACAAGATAGATTTAGCCCGCTCAAATCAAAAATCTGGTATCTCCCGCCGCAACGATGATCCGATGGGTATTACAATTCGTGAATATCGTAAGATAATCTATGGAAAAGACTCTCCGTATGCCCGTTATGCGGAATACTCAACGATTGAAGCGATTACCCGTGACGATATCGTGATGTTCCATCAAATGCTAATACATCCAAACAATATTCAGCTTGGTGTTGTCGGTGATTTCTCAAAAGATGAAATGCTTGAACTACTCAAAAAGCATTTCGCCGATTGGCCAGCGAGTGGCATGGAAATTCCACCACCTCCGGATGTTGTTTATGAATTCAAACCGGGTGTTCATTACGTCGAAAAGACTGATCTTACACAGTCAAATGTGTTAATCGGCCATATCGGCGGCAAAATGGGTGATCCCGATTATCCGGCCACAATCGTCATGAATTCGGTCTTGGGTGGAAGCTTTGGCAGCCGTATAACGGATAATGTCCGCTCCAAAAAAGGATATGCCTACGCCGCTCAGGCCAGCTATACCTTTAATTATGACCGGCCGGGATTCTTTTATGCTTATGCCGGTACAAAGCTGGAAAGCACGATTGACGCTATTCGTGTCATGAAAGAACAGATTGAATCGATGCAGACCTTACCGCCAACCGAAACCGAAATGAAAAAGGCAAAAGACGGCTGGCTTAATTCGTACGTGTTTAATTTTGATACCAAGGGCGAAGTCCTCGGCCGAATGATGACTTACGATTACTATGGTATGCCGTCCGATTATCTGCAGCAGCTCAAAGAAGAGGTTGAAAATGTCAGTCCGCAGGATGTTCTTGATGTTGCAAAGCGTAAACTGAACCCAGGTAACATGCATATTCTTGTGACCGGTGATGCGTCCAAATTTGATGGTCCGTTGACTGAGTTTGGCGATGTCGAGGAAATCGACATTACCATCCCGAGTCCGGAAGAAGATGAATTTGACGCAACTGACGAGGAATTGGCTCAGGGTATGGAATGGCTCGGCAAAGTTGTCGCCGCTTCTGGTGGAGTTGACAATTTCAAGAAAGTCAAAACGATCTTGGCAAACTTAAAACTCACGATTAATATGCCGCAGGGATCAATGACATTGGATATCACCGAAATCAATATTCTGCCTGATAAAGTTGGTCAGATAGTCAAATCCCCGATGGGCGAACAAATAGATGTCTTTATTGGCGATACCGGTTGGGGCATTGCAATGGAGCAGACAAAGATGAAGTCAGCCGAGGATATTGAGAAAGAAAAAATCAACAGGTCTCGTGAGAAATTTGCTATTTTCACCAAATTGGATGCACCGGACTTTAAAGTAGCTTTTAAGGGCGAAGAAGAGTTCGACGGTAAAACGGCCGTTCGTCTCGATTTCCTTACTGCGCTGGGTGCTCAGTTCTCCATGTTCGTCGATCCGGCCAGCAATTTGCCGGTTGGGCGTAAACATATGGGCGACACTCCGATGGGGCCGGCTAATATTGTTTCGTCATTCTCAGAGTATAAAGAGTTTTCGGGAATTAAAGTTCCGGTCAAAACGCGTCAGGATATGGGCGGAATGATTTTTGAAACTGATATTGTCAGCTATGAAATCAACGGCAAAATCGACGAGTCGATTTTTGTGAAGCCGGAAGGTCTTTAATATAAGTGAAGTAGAAGCATGAGTTTGCGGCGCCGTTTTTTTTAATACGGCGCCGTTTTTATATTGAACAATTCATGTACTAATTT
This sequence comes from Candidatus Zixiibacteriota bacterium, assembly GCA_023138975.1. Lineage (GTDB taxonomy): Bacteria > Zixibacteria > MSB-5A5 > GN15 > JAAZOE01 > JAGLON01. Next base: position 248,821 of record JAGLON010000013.1, on the reverse strand, counting down.
GTATATAATCCAGGATAGTTTTCTTGGGAGTTTTTTTCTCGCATTGGGCTTGGCGAGTAGTAACAAAGGAGATAGCACATGCGTGAATTCACAAGACTTTTTTTACTTATTCTGCTTCTATCGGTTTTCACAGCGGCTTTATTGGGACAGTCGGACGGACTAATCAGTACTAATGCATTCGATTTTAGTAAAGAAGAATTATCTAAAGGCCGTTCAATACTATTGAAGGCCGTTGAGAAATGTGGCGGGATTGAGAATTTCAAAAAAGTAAAAAACTTTACGCTGACCTGTAAGTTTGAAGCTGCTGGGCAGGACGCATTCGACTACAGGGAAACTCGAGTCTTCCCGAATAAAATAGCCAAGGAAATGACAACTCCATTCGGTGTTCACACCAGCGTTTTTAATGGTGATGAAGGGTGGACCATCTCCAATGATCAGAAAGTGATGATGTCGCCTATTGAAGTCAAGCAGTGCAGCGATGAGCTAAAACTTGATCAGTTCTCTCTTTATACCAATGCCGATAATGAGAGTATTAAAGTAGCCTATAAAAACGATGACAAGTACAATGGCGTAGATGTGTTTCACCTTCGAGTGAGTATGGACGATAAGGAAGCCTATTCCATGTATATCGACAAGGAGAGTTATTTAGTTTTGGGTCTGCTGCATGAAACCATGACACAAATGGGATCTACCAAACTATATGTAAACCTGTATGATTATACTAAATTTGGGGATATAACTTTACCGTCAAGAATCGAGCAGGTGATCGGCGAACGAAAGAACATTGTCAGTGATATGAACTATGAGATTGACGGAAAGATTGACGAGTCAATTTTTATTAAGCCGTCTGGTCTATAAATATTCTATATATAGAAGTTTAAAAAAGGCGTCAAGTTGACACCTTTTTCTTATAAATTCTTTTTGAAAAACTGAACGGTTTTATCCAGAACGAAATCGAGTTTCGGGTTGCCTCCGCCAAATGGATGAGCCGCATTGAAGGTGTGACCGGTTTTCTCGACCTTGATAATTTCAGTGATATTCTTGCCGGCAGCAGCATAAATAGCATCGGCTTCCGCAAGCGGTACTCCCTCGTCCTCACAACCGTGAATTACTAATAAAGGCTTATTCATGTTCGCGACTGCCTTTTCAACATTCAGCACCATTTCGCCGTTTTGCTCAATGTCGTCGAGTAAGGTTGTGTTCAAACGCATTATTTGACCGGTTCGCTTATTGGCAACTTCCAAATAGCCTTTCTCTCTCCAGCTCTTTTTGACGGCATCTGAATAGCGATTAAAAGTAGAAACCGACGACCAGGTTGTTACTGCTTCCACATCAGCGCAAGTGGCTGATTGCAATAAGGCTATGCCTCCACCCCGGCTATGACCCAATACTCCGATAGGGCCGGATACATTAAAAAAGTTATTCCTGATAGCGGTGATAATCTCAGATAGTTCCCGTATTTCACGGCTGAGAGTATTGGCCGCGAACTTATCTTCTTCAGTGAATTCAAGCAGATTCTCTCCGATTCCGTTATGAGAGAAATTGAAGGTTATGGCTGCGAAATTATGGTTGGCTAAATACGACCCGATATATGGAACAAAGCCCCAGTCTTTGAAACCCTTAAACCCATGAACATAAACGACGATACCCTGAGCTTGATTACTTTCGGGATAGTATGCTGTAGTTGCGATTACTTCGCTGTCGGATGCGGTAAAAACTAGATTTTTATGCATATTGCCTTCTGGTAATTTAAGACTATTTTTTATATAAATAGTACGGAATAACTGTTAATGCAATAAAAGAATAATCCTTATTCATTGTCTTTTGACATAATAATAGGCGCCCTATAGCTATCCTCAGAGGCATCTTTGCCGATTTGGCGATTTAATACCAGAATAGTGATTCTGCGATTACGTGGGTCACTTGGATTATCTATAAATCTCGGTTTTTTATCGGCATATCCGCGGACATGATAAACCTGATTAGGATTGAGTTTGGTTTCCATAGCTCTCCGGGCGGCGTTGGCTCGGTCAGCGGAAAGTTCCCAATTTGTATAATCTTCGTTGCGGGAATAGTCAGATGCGTCGGTATGGCCTTCTATAACCAGTTGATTAGACAGTTTATTCATTTCCATAGCAATCGTCTTTAGTATTAGCTCACCTTTTAGACTCAACGTTGACGAACCCGGTTTAAAAAACGATACATCAGAACTGCCTTCAATTAACTGCACCCGGAGTCCTTCCCTGGTAACTTCGAGTTCCATATGATCTCTGAGAACATTGAGTCCCGGCATTTCGTCGATGGCCTGCCGGATGCGGGTTGCCAGTTGTTCCATTTCCAATTTCATCCGTTCTTCGAGGGAAAGCTTGTCCTTCCCTTCACCTTTGCCGGGTGGAGTGCCTTGAAGTACACCCTGACCGCCTTTTAACAGCCCCATTTTTACTGCTTTAGTATATCCTACCGGATCCTGAAAATAGCCCTGTACCGCGTTTTTAACTTCATCGGACTGACCAACAATCCACATGACCAGAAAGAAGGCGAACATGGCGGTCATAAAATCGGCAAAAGCTACTTTCCAGGCACCGCCGTGATGCCCGCCGCCTTTGACATACTTCTTGATGATTATTATAGGTTGATCTTTTTTCTCTTCATCAGCCATTTAACTTATGTTTTCCTTGTATCTTTACAGGCCTCTTCAAGACCCGTGAACGAAGGCCGGACATCATTTGAAAGGCAACGTCGCCCGTATTCAACCGCTATTGACGGTGGAAAGCCCTTGCAGAAGGCTAATAAACATTGCTTGAGACAAACCATATACAAACCATCAGCTTCATTCCGATCTAGCATATTCCTGGCCAACGGTCCGACAAAGCCGTAACAGAGTAAGATTCCTAAAAAGGTTCCGACCAGTGCTGCTCCAACTTTGTGGCCGATTATCTCTGGAGGACCACTGATAACACTCATGGTAATAACTATACCAAGTACTGCGGCAACAATCCCCAAACCCGGAAATGAATCTGATACCGTATTTAGTATATGAGGAGCATGGTTAATCTCTTCGTGATGAATTTCTAAATCGGAATCAAGTAGTGCTTCCAGTTCATGAGGCTGCACTGACCCGGTGATTATTAATCTCATAGTATCGGCCATGAAGTCGACGGCATGATGATTCTTCAGGAAAACCGGATAGGCCTTAATAACTTCCGACTCAGTTGGGTTTTCAATGTGAGATTCAAGGCCGACTAATCCCTCACGCCGGGCTATATTAAATATCTCGTATAACATACACATAAGGTTGGTGAAATCTTTTTTGCTATATCCTGAACTTAGAGTACCAAGTATCTGTGATATTATACTCTTGATAGTGTGCATCGGAGCCATTACCAGCAAAGAACCTAAACCAGCACCTCCAATAATCAACAGTTCAATAGGCTGCCACAGTGCCATTATGGCGCCGCCCTCCAGGACAAAACCACCCACGACCGAACCGAAAACTACAATAAACCCGACGATTATTAACATAAAGTTTTACAATCCCTTTTTTGACAAAGAGTTAATTGTCATCCTATCTGTATAAATCGACACATTGAGCAGGTATTTTAGCTCTTATTTGACATTGTTGAGTAATGGTAGGCAAATGATATACGATAAACAGGATGATAAGCGGTAGTATCTATCGCTTTAGTCTAAGTTTAGGACGTTGTATTTAGGGCAGTACTGCCTAAAAAAACACCGCACCATTCCCTTAAGAACAATGCGGTGCAGGTTAACCATTTTGTTGTAACTGATTTTAAAGGCGACTGCCTATGGGAGCATTCTAATTATTCTAATAAAACCGCCATCTCCATCATGACAGCCGAATACATAACTGACACGCTCGCAATTAAGCGGTCCACCTAAACATGCTGACTGCCTGTAAGCATAATATGGTGTATTTCCGGAGCATAATGGACCGGTATCCATAGTGCGAACGACCTTCATTTCACACACCCAACCGCACTGTTTGATTGCGTGGGCATCTTCCGAAAACGTAACCGTTAATCCAATCGCCAAACAAAATGCAACCAGAAAAATAGTTGAAAAAGCTGCTGTCTTTTTCATTGAGAAATCCTCCATGGTTTATAAATGGTTATTGACTATCTTCATGCGCGCAAATGAAGATGTCTCTTTGTCTTATAAGTGTTCTGAGTAGTATTTACTATCAAGGTCAGGACTGAAACCATTCGAGATGAAAGTTATTTCATCCTTATTGTTTATACCGATAAGCGAGGGAAAGGTAGATAAACTGATTTTATTTTCAAGTTCATACCGGTCGCAGGTGTACGTGTTATATATGCCGGTAAACATTTCAATCTCTTCCAGATCAGAAGAATCGCCATCGTTAGCTGCCAAGAGGATAACTTGGTAATCTTCGTTATCTAAGCCTACTTTTCTTTGAAGCCATGAGTTTAGCAAGGTCTCACACGGCTCGCATCCGGGCATGAGTACGGCTGTAATAGTTCTTTTTCCATGCGTAATTTTAGTAAGGGATGTCTCAACTCCGTTTAGGTCATGTATGACTAAATCCGGGACGGCATCACCTATTTTCATGCTCGTCAAGTTAGGCATATCCTCAGGTGAGATGTCTGCCGATTGAGCGCTTTTTAGTGCCAGCCCGGCCCTTATACCAAAAAATATGGCGGCAAATAAAACAATACCTCCGAATAAAATATAGAAGGATCCTGTGAGATAAGGTGAATTATGCAACTTCATCGCCAATCTCCATGCTTTTTATATTGTATTAGTTTATTTTCCCTGAGCACTTTAATAAAATAGGCGTATAGATGAATTATGTCAAGGAGAAATAGGATAAAATACATAGAATCTATTGACAATATTTACATGTGCACAATAAGATATAAATAGCCCCCGGTAATATCCCAAACAACAAGCCGTTATGGCCCCGTAAAATAGATTGACATATTGAGGAGGGGCGTTTACCTTATAGCCTTGCATTATTTTTTTATAAGGTAGGTAGTTTTATGAAATATAGTCCCGTTAAAGCCCCTCGCGGAACCAGTATCAGCTGTAAAGGCTGGCAGCAGGAAGCGGCTTATCGGATGATTCAGAATAACCTGGACCCCGAAGTTGCGGAAGATCCGAAAAATCTGATAATCTATGGCGGATCCGGCAAAGCGGCACGAAACTGGCAGTGCTACCACGCTATCATCGAGTCACTAAAAGGACTCAAAGATGACGAAACACTGCTTGTTCAGTCTGGAAAACCGGTTGGTATTTTTACAACTCATGAATATGCACCGAGAGTTCTCATTGCCAATAGTCACTTGGTTCCCCATTGGGCCACGTGGGAGAAATTCCGTCAGCTCGATAAACTCGGTCTGACTATGTTCGGTCAGATGACTGCCGGGAGTTGGATATATATTGGAGCGCAGGGCATCATTCAAGGAACCTATGAAACGTTTGCATCGCTTGGCTATAAGCATTTTGGCAACGATTTAAGTGGCCGCTGGATTCTTACTGGTGGCATGGGCGGTATGGGAGCTGCCCAGCCGTTATCGGCAACGATGAATAACGCCTCAATATTAGTCGTCGAAGTCGATGAGGCTCGTATCAATCGCAGGATAAAAACCAACTTATGCGATATCAAGGTCAAAACACTTGATAAAGCCTTAAAACTCATCAAAGAACATACTGCCTCAAAAGATCCGATTTCTATCGGTTTAGTTGGCAACTGCGCCGAGATTTTTCCGGAGATTTTCCGCCGGGGTATGATTCCTGATATTGTTACCGATCAGACTTCAGCTCATGACGAACTTAACGGCTATGTGCCCGAAGGCTTGACCATAAATGAAGCTATTAAACTGCGTAAGAAAAATCCTACTGATTATATAAAAAGATCTTTTGCTTCAATAGTACGGCATTGCGAGGCGATGCTCCGGTTTAAAAAAGCAGGCTCAATCGTCTTTGACTACGGTAATAATCTGCGTGGTCAGGCTAAAAAAGCCGGCTTGAAGCAAGCCTTTGATTATCCCGGATTCGTTCCTGAGTACATTCGTCCTCTGTTTTGCGAAGGTCGTGGACCATTCCGCTGGGTGGCTCTCTCAGGGGATCCAAAAGATATTGACGTTACTGACAAGATAGTGCAAAGAGAGTTTAAACATAACGAATCATTAATGCGCTGGATTCGTCTGGCCAAAGAAAAAATTCCCTTCCAGGGACTTCCGGCTCGTATTTGTTGGTTGGGATATGGTGAACGGGCTCGATTCGGCGATATCCTTAACACATATGTCAAAAAAGGCAAAATTTCAGCACCGGTTGTGATCGGGCGCGATCATCTCGATTGTGGCTCGGTTGCCAGCCCTTATCGTGAAACCGAATCAATGCTTGATGGTTCCGATGCTATCGCTGATTGGCCGTTATTAAACGGACTGCTCAATACCGCTTCGGGGGCCAGTTGGGTTTCGATTCATCACGGTGGCGGAGTTGGCATAGGAAATTCAATTCATGCCGGTCTGGTAGTCTGTGCCGATGGAACTGCCATGATGAAGAAACGTATTCAGCGAGTATTAACGAACGACCCGGGGACCGGTATTATGCGTCATGCTGATGCTGGCTATAAGGAAGCAAAGAATTTTGCGGCTAAAAATGATATTAAGATTCCTATGAAGTAAGTAAAGCATGGCAAAGAAAACGACTAAAAAAACAACACTGCTTATAGAAAACATCGGACAGCTTGTCACTATGCGGGGACCGATTCCCCGGCGAGGCAAGGCTATGTCTGAAATCGGTATAATCGAAAACGCCTTTGTGGCAGTTTCCGGCTCTGAAATAACGGTTATTGGTCATATGAACGAAATAACCGGTAATGTAGATCCGGCAGAAAACTGCTCTGTTATCTCCGGCGAAGGACGAGTTGTCACGCCGGGGCTAATTGATCCCCACACCCATCCGGTTTTTGCACGAACGCGGGAGCTTGAGTTTGAGATGAGGCTGGCCGGTAAAACTTATATGGAAATCGCTGAAGCCGGCGGAGGCATTCGTTCATCGGTCCGTCATCTCCGGGAAATAGACGACAAAACACTCTATAAAAACGCCAAAAAAACTATCGACACAATCATGTCATACGGCGTTACCTCCATGGAAGCGAAGTCCGGTTATGGTTTGTCCACCGAAGCTGAGATTAAAATGCTGAAAGTCATCCAGCGTCTTAATGAGCGGGAAGCCATGGATTTATATCCGACTTTTCTTGGAGCGCACGAAGTTCCGGATGAGTATCGTGATGACCGCGAAGCATATATTGATTTGGTAATAAATGAGATGATTCCGGCTGTCGCTGAACAGAAACTCGCTCAATTCTGTGATATCTTTTGTGAAGAAGGTGTTTTCACCGTCGAAGAATCGCGTAAAATACTTGTCGCCGCTAAAGCAGCAGGGATGATTCCCAAACTGCACGCCGATGAACTCAAGTCAACCGGTGGAGCGGAATTGGCGGTTGAACTGGGTGCAATCTCTGCCGATCATCTCGGCTGTATCTCTGATAAGGGTATCGAAATGATGGCCGGCTCGGATACCATAGCGGTACTGCTTCCCGGAACAACCTTTGCTTTAGCACTAGATGAAATCGCTCCAGCCCGTAAAATGATTGATCAGGGCGTAGCAGTCGCTTTATCCACTGATTGCAATCCCGGCTCCTCTATGACCGAATCGTTGCCGATGATAATCACGCTGGCCGCTCTGAAGTTAAAAATGACTGCCGCCGAGGCACTTAGCGCCACCACCGTCAACGCCGCCTGTGCCATAGGCATGGGGGACAACCTGGGACGGATTGAGATCGGTTTACCGGCCGATATCGTCGTTTGGGATATGCGCGATTATCGGGAACTCCCGTACCATTACGGTGTAAACCTTGTAGAAAAGGTTATAAAAAACGGAAAAATTGTGGTAGGTGCATGAAGTACTTTTTTGTACCGATAGTTGTATTCTTCAGTTTGATAATTGCCGCCTGTGGCCCATATTCATTTTCGGCCTCTGGAAAAGCTGCCTTTAAATCACTTCATATCAAACCGTTTGACAATAAAACCATCGAGTATGAGCTTACCGATAAACTTTTTGACGCTCTTACAACCTCATTTCAGCTTGATAATACCGTACAAATTCTTGAAGTCTCAAAAGCTGAAGCGGTAATGTCCGGTACTTTAACTGGATATCGGCGCGACCCATATGATTATAACGAGCAGGATGTCGTTGAACAATATGCGGTTAAGGTCACTTTTTTGGTTAGGATTGTAAAAGCTAACTCTGAGGATGTAATCCTGGAGGAGTCTTTTTATGCTGAGGGCATATATGATGCTAATACGGAAGCTGAGACCCAGGAAGGACATGAAAAAGTTATAATTAAGTTAACGGCTGATATTTTAGACAAAATAACGAAAAGTTGGTAGGCAAAAGACCGATAATTTTTGTATAATAATATAGACTTCAGCGTCATATATTTATACTGTGGTATGTATACGGAGGAAGGATTTTGCGGCTTATGACATTCAGGTTTGGTTTACTGCATTCTGGAAAAGCTATTGTTTTGGCAACAGCTCTTTTCTGTTTTCTGCTCGCCTCAATCGCTTCTGCTGGGACCATAAATAAAAACGCGGGGACGACCGGCTTTTCATTTTTGAAACTCGGTAAAGGAGCCCGTGCGGTTGCTATGGGGGGAGCCTATACGGCTCTTATTGATGACGCCTCCACAATCAATTATAATCCTTCCGGTACGGCCCATTTGAGCGGAAAGAAATTTCTGGCCGGATATCATAATTATGTTCTTGACGTTCAATCAGGATTTTTAGTGGCTACTATGCCGGTAAAAAATTATGGTCACGGATCTGTGTTTATCGAGTATATGAACTACGGCGATTTTGCTCGAACCGATAATTATGGAGTTGTGGATATAAACGATCCCTCATTTTCGGGAGGAGATTTTTTATTCGGGTTAAATTTCGCGCGCCAATTCAATCCTTTACTGTCGGCTGGAATGAACGTCAAGTTTATTTCCGAATTTGCGGACGGGTATTCCTCTCAGGCATTGGCTGTCGATTTGGGGCTGTTATTGTCGCTTCCCGATTCTCTGACACGAGTCGGATTATCGGTGTTTAACCTGGGTGGCGTGTTGTCCGGCTTTTCGGCCAACTCAGATAATCCGCATAAAGATAAATTACCTCGTTGGATTCGGGCCGGCGTTGCGCATTCATTACGGGAATTACCGTTGCTTATCGCTCTTGATGCCGTCCTACCCAATGATAATGACCCCTACTTCAGCGTTGGGATTGAATTTTATAAGCTCCAGCCGCTGTATTTAAGACTCGGTTATTCTACCTTTGGTCAGAACTATAAAACCGGTTCTGATTCCGATGGTTTAGGGGGTACTTCTTTCGGTTTTGGTCTTGATTGGAAAAATTACCAATTTTCATATGCCTTTATGCCATATTTGGACCTGGGGTCCAGTCACCGTGTGACAGTTACTGGGGGATTTTAATGCGAAACATTCTGATTGTTATAAGTGCTTTATTATTCTTATTTGTTATAACCTCATGCGGGGAATCGATTAATACCACCGGAGATCCTCGTCAGGCAGTGATAAACTTTTTTGGAGCTATGCAGGACAATGATACTACGGCCGTGGCTCATTATCTTGACTTCAAAGCCCTGATGAGCCAAACCGGCGCTGATTACGCTCTGTCAACAACTGACGAACCTCGTTCTTTCAAGACGCCTCAGGAAATTATTCTCGATTTAGTTGATGGCGGTCTTACCAAGGGACGCTGGTTTTCAATGCAGCGAGTCGTCGGCGACGCAGAACAAAATCTGGATAGTGCATTAGTTGAGGTTTCGTTTATAGATAAACGAACCGACAAGCAGTATTTTACTAAATTCGGTCTGAGAAAAATCAATGAAGCATGGAAAATATATAGCTTCAAGACCTTGACTAGATAAGAATAATATGTGAAAATTCCTGCCAGGCGGGTTTTATTTGAGGCACAAACAGAACGAATTTTTTAGTTGACAATTTTATCTGTGTTTTGATTCATTAAAAGATATATATCTACGCAATATAAAAGGAAGCTTGCCGGCCAAGGGTTCGCTAGGGACAGAGGGGGAAGGTCCCCAGGGGAGAACCTGTGGGATGGCGACAAACTTCCATATTTAATAAACTATAATGTCACAATTTGTCAAGTACTTTCATCTCTCTAATAAATATGCTTCAGATCGAAATTGGTTAATATAATTGGGTCCGGTGTGAGTGTAATCTGTTATCCCCGGCCATCTTGCAGATTATCGCGATTTGGCCTTCCAAATAAAAAGGCTCCGAATGAATACTCGGAGCCTTGGTCAAACGACTTTTCAGTTGCTACGGGAAAACGAGATAAAATGGTCTACGGCCCCAATGTTTCATGCCGTTATTGTCGCCAATTGCCAGTGATATCGAGACCGAATCCATACCGGTAAAGTTGATATCGGCGGCATCTCCCGAGTTTAATAATCGACGGAAGACCACTGTCCAGTTGGCGCCGTCATGCTCCTGAATTACGTGCACATCCCATCGCGAACCATCCGCGCTGGAAGTTGGGTTTAAGTAGTAACCCGGCATATATAACCCGGTAGAATCTTCACTGGCGAAATCAGGAACCCAATCCATATCCTTATGGACGGATGTTTCCCACAAAATGTACTCGCCTTCTATTAAACCAGGTCCGGTATATTCGGTAGTGTCGGGGTGTAAACGAACCGGTCGATCGGTTAAACCACCTAGTATAATATTAACATTTTGGAAGTATAAATTATCATTGGGTGTTTGGTCCTGAGGATCCTGTTCAATAGTAGTCGCTGTAACATGCATATCGTCAGCCAGACCGGCTAATCCGGTTCTATGGGCTTTCCAATGCCAGACATCGGCATCGTCATCCGCGGTGCCGTACAGCCTGCGTCCGGAACCGTTGACAGTACTGTGGCACATTGACATACAGTCGGCTCCGTTAGTACCGCCCTGGTCAAACATCAGGTAGAATCTGTCTTCGTTATTCACAAGAACCGTATCTCCGATATTCCATTCTATCCTATCATTTGTACCTGGATAAATACGAGCTTGTAATTCTCTGAACCTGTTATCGGCATCATCATCATTCCACTCAGCTCTAATATAAAGATAAGAACCGCCTATGAGAGCCTTCATCTTAGCATTTAAGTCGGTGCGGAACAGGGTGTTGGCATTGTAGTCATTTTCGGTGCCAACTGGTACGGTAATTTCGTCTATTGAATCCCAAACGGCATGATCAACCGAAGCTAACCCTGGATCCTGATGAACACCGACAACCAGGCGAGGATCCGGTACGGGCGGAGGATCGGTTGTGCCGCCACCGTTGTCATCGCCACCACCGCAACCGAATATGATAATTGAGAATATTGCCACAAATAACAGGGGAAGTAATTTTTTCATTATATTGCCTCCGACTTTGAAGGAATAGCGTTGATGATGTTATATAGTAAACATAGGTGATTTTACTTTTTTGTCAAGCTTCTCAATTCCTTTTGATAATTATTAGCGTCAAATCATCCATCGTAAAATCACGATGGGCAAACGCTTTGACCGAGTTTATCATTTTCTCGCCGATTTTCCGGGCCGGCAATTCCCGATTATTTTTAAGAATATCAAGCATGCGTTCAGTTTCAAATTGGTCGCCTGTTTTATCTTCGGCTTCAGTGACTCCATCAGTAAAGAGACACAGGATATCTCCCGAATTGATGTAAATCGGTCTCTCCTCATAGCGTGAGTCGGGACGAATACCCAATATAATGCCGCCCTCCATCAGTTCCTCAACCGAATCGTTGGAGCGGAGGAGCAGTCCCGGATTATGTCCGCAATTTGAAAACGTGAAGATTGAGTTTTTGGTATCTAATACGCCGTAAATCGAAGTGACGAAATTTTCCGGCTCTAATGACTCGCACAGCAGGTTGTTGACTTTACGGCAGATAGTGCGGATGGCGTAGTTGTTTCTTATCTCAGCAATTAGTGAGGCACGATACGAGGCCATAATCAAGGCCGCCGGAATACCTTTACCGGAAACATCGGCGATAGCGATGCCGATCTGATTGTCAACAATTGATATAAAGTCATAATAGTCGCCGCCGACTTCACCGGAGGGAATATTCATGCCCCAGATGTCAAAATCCTTCATCTGCGGCACAGCTTTGGGCAAAAATGTCTTTTGAATAGTTCGCGCGATGGAAAGCTGTGCTTCCAGTTTTTTCTGATCAAGCATGAACTTGTGCATACGGGCGCGTTCTATCGCCAGAGCAGCCTGTGAAGCAAAAGTCGTTAGGATATCCCTATCTTTATTAGTAAAGATGTTCTGCTCATCACTTTCCAGATTGAGGATGCCGACCATTTTATCTTCAAGCTTAATAGGAATGACTATTTCCGATTTAGTTTCAGGCCGGGAGTTGATATACCGTTTATCTTCTGAAACGTCATTAATGATTTCGGCAGTACCTTTTGTCGCAACATCTCCCACAATACCCTGACCGATTTTAAGACGCAGGTCGGGAGCCAGTAATTTGTCATATCCGATAGAGGTGATTGATTCGACATCGCTTGATTCTTCGTCGATTAAAAAGACGCCGCCGGCGTCAAAGTCGACAATATTGGCAAGAGCCTCGAGTATGTTATACAAAACTTCATCGAGATGAAGCGATGACATTATATCGTGATTGACCTTGAAAAGCGTTTCCGTTTCAAGTGCCTGCCGTCTGGCCAGACGATAAAGACGGGCATTGTGAATCGCCAGCGCGATTTGGTCGGATAGAATCTCAAACGTATCGAGATCGGTTTGATCGAAGAGCCCGCCTCGGGCATTTAATGCCTCAATGACTCCAAAAAACTTCCCCCGTAATTTCAACGGGTAGCAGAGGATTGTCTTCATATCAAAAGATTCTGTTTTATCGAATTCACAATAGCGGTCGTCATTGACAGGATCATTCGAAATTATAGGCTTATGATGCTCGGCTACCCAGCCGACAAACCCCTGGCCTTTTTTAAAAACTAACCGCTTGGGCGCGTTATCTCCGAAAAAGAATCGGCCCCTTAGCTCCTGGCAACTTTCATCATATCGATAAACCATTGCTCCCTCTGCGTTAACTGCCTGAGTCAGGAGCTTGAGCACGTTGTTTAACACTTCTTCGTACTCAATTGATGAGTTTAGAAGATGAGCCGCCTCGGCCATTAAGGCCAGACTTGCTGCCGATTTTTGAGTTTTGTTTAATCTATCAAAAAGTCCGCTCATTCCATTTTCCTTCCGCGGGAATATAGCACACCATAATGTCTTATACACCAAATTTCTTTCATTATATCGGCTCTTTGTACCGATATGCCCGGTGAATGTAGAGTGGAATTATTAAAAGTCAATTAGGATTGAGTAAAAATGCTCAGAAAAATGGCAGGTGCTGATGGGCACCTGCCATTTTTCTGGACGCTTGCATTATTGGGAGCAAATGGTGTTGTACTCTGTATGGTGGGTGGTAGTGCCCCTTTAAATTTATCACCCCGGTAGATGATCAAAACCTGCCGGGGATAGATAGCATTACTTTATCTTCTACCGTTTTTTCTTGGCCGGTTCATTGATCTCTTCGGTGATGCCCGCCAGACGCTTGGCTTTTTCGACCTTAGATTCCAAATCAGACAACATCGATAGCACCAGCTTGGCTCCGTCAGGGGAACCTCCGCCGTGCATACAGCCCGGTACACCGGCGCCGATGGTTGCCCATTCGACCAACCGAGCCGCACGAGCTCTCGATTCGCCGGATGCAACCGCTTTCATGTATTTCTTAACGAGATGGCCGTACTTTTCGTGTTCAAAATCAATCGCCGAAGGCATACATCCGGTTTCGGCAATACCGCCGGAAATATCCTGAGCCAGACGATTGGTCTGATACGGCAGAGTTGCGACGTGCACTTTGTTGACATTAGCCAACAGCAAGTCCGGCTGCCAAACCCCGGAATCATGCTTCTTACCCAGGACCGAGGCGGCTACGCCGACAGCATAGGTGGTTTCGTTATTAACATACATTTGCGACAGTTTGTCTTTGAATACTTTGGCCGAAAGACCATTGGCGCGAGCGGTTAAGATAGCCGCGCCGATTTTGATATCACCCTGTCCGGCCACACAACCGCCGATAGCCGAGCGGTAAGCGCCGATAAAATTGAAAATGGCGTTCTTGGTGAATTTGTATTCACCGCACATGAACACCCGTTCATTGGGAACAAAGACATCTTCAAAGAACAAATATGCCTGGGTGATGCCGCCGAGTTCGTTCGGGATATCAAACCCTTCGCGCCCTTCACGGCCGTCACTCGGATGAGTTGCCTCGACAATCGTCAGTCCCTTGACGTCTCGTGGTATCACAAACGAGATCGAGTAATCTTTGTCATCTTCCCGATAGGCGCTTCCCGGTAATACAAAAATCTCATTGGAGGCGGCAACTCCGCAGATCATAACCTTGGCGCCGCGGACGACAATGCCGTCAGCCCGTTTTTCGACTATATGCAGGTTCATGTCGGGATCATCCTGCAGCGACGGTGTTTTGGTGCGGTCGCCCTTGGGATCGGTTAATGCTCCCGATAGAGTAATATCGCGCTCCTGAGCGTCTTTGAGCCATGTTTTCAGGCGTTCATGATAATCGGTGCCCATTTCCTTGTCGCAGTCGTAGGTTGCCGCATACATGGAATTGATGGCTGTCCAGCCGACACAGCGCCCTCCGGTGCAGGTGCCGGTATTTTGAAAACCGAAACGTTTCATCTTGCAGTTGTTTATCATATCGTCGGCCGATTGGATAATCGACAGATAACGCGAAATCGGTTCGCCGGTCAGATGCGATGTTGTCGTAAGTAAATCTTTTGTCTTCTCGTCTTGAGCCGCTTTAAAAATACTGGCGTGACCCTCGACGGTATTTTTTGTTGCCTTGTGAACTGTCACGTCTTCAATCAATTCACCGAATTTATACATATTCGGACGCATCTTGCGCAAGGATTCTTTATACTGATCATAAGTCTTTAACGCCATGTTTCCTCCCGATAACAAAAGACCGCAGTCGATTGCGGGTTGAGTTTGTGATTGTTTTTACTAATATAATTCGACCGGAGTAATTTAGCAAGACACACCGATGTCTTTGCCCAAAATAAAACTAAAACAGGATAAAAAAAGGAGCCTATTATAGGCTCCCTCTTGATCTTCTAAATCACCATCGGCTATTATTGTTATTCAATAATTCGCCTATCGGAAAATAAAATATATCGGTTCATCGCCTATAAAATGAATTGAAGATGAGTTATCCATGATGGCAATGGAAGTCATGATCGAATCACCCGCATTTAATCCCGATAAATCAACATCATCGGCGTTGCCGGTACTCAATGCGCGGCTCATCAGAACATACCAGACGTGCCGGCTGCTGTGCCACGAAAAACTGGAAATGTCGGCTCCGGAACCGGTGGCATTATCGCTGACAGTATAGCCTGCTATTTCAAAGTCTTGCGGCCAAAAATCTTCATCCAAAGTTAACGGAGTGGTTTCGTTTGCGAGCAGGTAATTAAGAGTTGTATATTGAGTATCGGTATTGTGCATATAAAGCGGCCGGGAATTGGCGGTGTCCCAGTTTATTTCAAAAATGGGGGAAGTCAGTTCATCCGGCGTACGGCCGCTATCAGTCCAGATTTCGTCAACAGCCAAATATACCGGATTGCTTAAGGCCGACTGCCAATGCCAGACATCGACTGTCCCACCCTGTGACGTATACATGCGGTGCCCCATTGACGATTCGTTGCCGACATCGTGACACATGGACTGACAATTACCGCCCTCAGTTCCGTTATTACCCATATCCCACATGATGGCAAGCCTATCCTGATCCTTTCCGATATTGTAATACTCGTAGGTGAAATTCCAGATTGTGTCAGGAGGAATCGTGTCCACAATATGGTCAATGGTTGGTATACCTGCTAATGTATCTAGAATAGAGGAGGTGGCACGTGTCCAGTATTCATCTTTGTTATTCGAAAACACAATTGAATCAGTGGAATCACAGGCAAACTCCGGAATGACATTCCAAACATCAGAAGTTTCCGAAGAAGTTTCTAATACTGTATCGTTTTCTCCGGTAGGGGAACATCTAATTATTGTCAAATGAACAGAATCTCCGGTATGGGTTTTTCCCGGTAATGAATCGTTCTCAAACTGGATTAAAGCATAGTTCACATAGAATAATGTATCGTTCGGTAAAGTCACAAGTGTGTCAACATGAGTAGAACCCGCACTAAAGGATACCTCTGTTAAAACTCGAGGGTAGGTATAGTCACGACTGAAAGAAGCCGGTTCCGGTTTAACATCGTATGAACCGTCATACTTCCAGAGAGTTTTGATGTATATTCTATCCGCATGCCTTATCGCGCTGATATTGACAATCCGATTAGAAAGGTCATCGATAAATTCGTCCGGATCTTTTTCAAAGGACAGAACCGTTGTTGGAACCTGGTTCCAAATCTCATCGTTGGGATTAGTCATCGAGGGTGCCGCAGCCAGGGTAATCACATCGACGTGATTGGCATAAATATAACTCTGTCCGGCTGGGCCGGGGTCTTCGCATCCGACTGATAACAGCAGGACAAAAACAAACGCCAGAAGCGCATATGCTATTCTTATATAGAATTTCGAGTTTTTCATCATAGTCAATTATACATCCCAATCGCAAAATTGTGCCATTAAAAACAGCATAAAATACGCCCCTGAACTTCTTTTTGCAAGGCCATTCTCAATTTAACTTAGAACCTTGTCAGGTCTTGGTAATAAATGTGATAGTATTTACCCATAGTTGTTTGTATTTTAGAGATTGATCTATTATAATGAAAAAACTTCTTACATAAAGATTAGTATATGCTCGCAAAGATTCTCTCCGCCGCCACCGCTGGCATCGACGCCTATACCGTCGAGGTCGAAGCTGATGTTCAGCAGATGTTGCCGTTATTTGTTACCGTGGGACTCCCGGATGCCGCCGTCAAGGAATCCAAAGAACGGGTGCAGTCGGCTATCAAAAACTCCGATTTCATGTTTCCCGCTAAAAAAATCACAATCAATCTGGCCCCAGCGGATATCAAAAAAGAAGGCTCCGGATTTGACCTGCCTATCGCCGTAGGTATTCTGGCCGCTACCGGTCAGATTCTTCGGGATGATTATTCCGATTTTGTAATGGTCGGAGAATTAGCCCTCGACGGCCGGATTCGTCCTATCCACGGCGTCTTATCGATGGCGATCCACGCCGCGACAACCAAAGCGACAAAGATGATTGTTCCAGTCGAAAACGCCAAAGAGGCTGCCATGTCTCAGAGTATCGATGTCTATCCCGTCGAATCTTTAACTGATACTATCAGTTTCCTCGAAGGCTCTCTTTCTATCGAACCATTCAAGATTGACATCGAATCACTGTTTGAGGAATCCCGGGTTTATGATCTCGACTTCTGTGATGTGCGCGGTCAGGAATCAGCCAAGCGGGCTCTCGAAGTTTCCGCCGCCGGTGGACATAATATTATCATGGTCGGCCCTCCCGGCTCCGGTAAAACCATGCTGGCCCGCCGTATGCCGACGATTTTGCCGAATATGACCCTAAAGGAAGCGCTCGAAACAACTAAAGTCCATTCCGTGGCCGGAAAACTCCCCAAAGACTGCGCCCTAATTGCCACCCGGCCGTTTCGGGATCCGCACCATACAATTTCCAATGCCGGGCTTATTGGAGGCGGCACTTTTCCCAAGCCGGGCGAAGTTTCACTGGCCCATTACGGAGTTTTATTTTTGGACGAAATCGCCGAGTTTCGCCGCGAGGTGCTTGAGGTCATGCGCCAACCGCTCGAAGACGGTAAAGTTACTATTTCGCGAGCGGCAACATCGCTGACCTATCCGGCCAATTTCATGCTGGCCGCCGCCATGAATCCCTGCCCGTGCGGGTATCACGGCGATAACTCACATGAATGCAACTGCATGCCCAATCAGATTCAACGCTATATGTCCAAACTCTCCGGTCCGCTGATGGACAGAATCGATATTCATGTCGAGGTCCCGACCGTTAATTTCAAGGAATTATCATCTGAAACTACCGGCGAAAAATCGGAACCGATTCGCAAACGGGTCAATGTTGCCCGCCAAAGGCAGTTGAAACGGTTTGAAAAATACGAGGGGCGATATTGTAACGCCCATATGGAATCGCACATGATTCGGGAAATCTGTACGATTGACGAAAAAGGCAAATCGCTTCTAAAGATGGCGATTACCCAGCAGGGACTGTCAGCCAGAGCCTATGATAGAATCTTAAAAGTCTCCCGTACGATAGCGGACTTGGAAGGCTCAGATGTAATTGACACGCCCCACATCGCCGAAGCCATCGGCTACCGCAGTTTAGACCGGAACTTGTGGATGTAGGGGGGGTATATATCAAATTCAAGTAGGTCGTGGTTCACCCCTTCGGGGCACTATAGCCGACTGAAGGCAGTAGGTCGTGGTTCACCCCTTTGGGGCACTATAGCCGACTGAGAGAAACGAAGGAGAAACCCGACACAGTATTTTGAAAACTCTGAGAAGATATAAAATTCCAAACTCACTTTACTTCATAACTGTAGTGACTTTCCAACGCCAAAAGATTTTGCTACGAGATATTGATTTATTTTGGAGATGCTGGGATTCCGAAAAATATATTGCCTGGATTATTATGCCTGATCATTTTCATATTCTACTTGATATACAGAATGGTGACGTTTCGACAATAATGCATAAATTTAAGATTAAATATTCCCGACATTTTCGCAATAATTATGGCAAAGGACGTGTTTGGCAAAATCGATTTTGGGATCACATTATAAGAGACCAAAATGACTTCAACCGCCATGTAGATTATATCCATTATAATCCGGTTAAACATGGATTTGTTAATGATCCATTTTTGTATACTCATTCTTCATTAGAAAATTACTTTAGAAAAGGATACTATAATCGGGAATGGGGTGTAGATAAATCGCTTAGATTCAATGATGATTTTGGTGAATGAAAATTGTCGGGTTTTTCACTCATTTCATTCATTCAGAACCCGACCTACTAATCTAACTCGTTATCACTCGTAAGATTTTCTAAACAGCTCTAACAGACGAAGTCTGTACCAAACCGGGCGAGAACATGTCTGAAATGCACAAAAACTGTGCGTTTTTAGATGTTTCCGCGAACCATCTTCACCTATCACAATATCAATCAATGACTTACCTCTTTCGGCATGAATCTTGTTTTACCTATTAGCAGACAAACAAAAGATTCAAGGAGTGATAGCCATGAAGAAAATTATGATTACAATGACGGTGGCAATGATGGCGTTCATGATGGTCTTTGCAGGCCAGGCAGAAGCGTCGAAGAAATTCAAGAAGAAAAGACAGATCCAAACAGTCAAACGGGTAAAGACGATAGGCTACAAACATAAGATAGTTTTTTACGAGTATATCTCTCATCGAGGTGAGCATGTCAGACATGGAGTATTTAAGGAAAAAATCAAGGGAAGAGTCGTAAAAAAGGGTACTTATCGCCACGGGCGTAAAGACGGAGAATGGACTCACTGGACTAAAACCGGAAAACGCAGAATCACTAAGATCGTGACTTTTGACAACGGAGCCAGAGTAGATGTGTATAAGCCGATTTACAGGCCGACTAAGATGAAGAAAACGGTTAAAATCTGCCGGAAACCGCATTACACCCACGCCTCGGTTCGAGTTCATTCTCCGCATTTCTCAATCGTATTTGGTTTCTGAGAAATGCCCTGATATGAATCTGTTAAACCTCCTCACCCGCAAATTAAATAAACCGGGTGCGGAGGTTTTTGTTTGGTGTTTTATTATAGAGGGATTTGACCTTTTGGGTCGATACTAATTAAAGAGCTGGTCACAAATAAAAGAGCTTGACCGGGCCGTTAGTTTGGTGTATAATAATCAACTTACGTGGTTTTTCAGGGCCCATAGCTCAGTTGGTTAGAGCAGCTGACTCATAATCAGCTGGTCCCAGGTTCGAGTCCTGGTGGGCCCAGTAAAAATTTGATCTTTGAAGCGATGAATGGGCAATTAGCTCAGCTGGTTAGAGCGTTCGGTTCACATCCGAGAGGTCACTGGTTCGAGTCCAGTATTGCCCACCATAGAAGAATGGTTTAGTGTGAAACGAGACTTTATACATTCCCGGCGTATGTTGTCACACATCGACACAAAACGTACGTTGGAAAGCGTTAAAATAGAAGATATGTGCTCGCCTATTTATGGGTGGGCACTTTTTTTTTCGAGTACTCCATACCCGATAAGGAGTTATTAGATGAACGGCGATCTGGAATTATTACTTAGACTGCAGAATATTGATTATGACCTGGGAGAACTGGAACGTTCAAAAGAATATATCCCGGATATGATGGAAAACCTGCGCAATGAAGTTGAAGATTCCAAAACCAAATTTGATACGTTGAAAAGCGAATTATCCTCGGCCAGAATCGAACAAAAAGATATCGAGCTGACTCTTCAGCAAAAGAATGATCGGCTAAAAGAGCTCCAGGGTCATATGATGGCGATTAAGACGAATAAGGAATATGACGCACTGGTATCGGAGATTGATAAGTTAAAAAGCGATATTGGCGATCTGGAAAGTCGGGGACTAGTTCTCCTTGAGCTTATCGAAGGTAATGAAAATGAGATTAAGGGACTTGAAGAAAAGTTAGGTAGTGTTGATAAAATTAATTCCGAGCAGTTGACGAGTTTACAGACGCAGATAGATTCAGTTGGCTCTAAGGTTTCGACGAAAGAAAAAGAGCGTACAGAATTAGCCGGTCAAATCGGTAAGCGTGCCCTTTCGGTCTATGAACGAATTCGTAAGGGTAAAGGCGGCGCGGCTGTTGTGGCCGTGAAAAAACGAGCCTGTGGAGCCTGTTACAAGGCATTACCACCGCAGAGAATTCAGGAAATCCGCAAGGGCGAGCGGCTTATTACCTGCGATTCTTGCGGGCGGATGCTTATCTGGACTGAGGATAGCAACAATTAATTATGGATTGCTATAATGGCACAAATTAGAAAAAATGATGGATTGACGTTTGATGACGTCCTGCTGATACCCGGGTTTAGTGAAGTACTTCCGGCTCAGGTTAATGTTACCACACGACTGACAAAAAACATCTCGATGAATATTCCACTGGTTTCCGCGGCGATGGATACGGTTACCGAATCAGCGATGGCGATTGCATTGGCGCGCCTGGGAGGGATTGGATTTATCCACAAAAATCTATCTCCTGTCCGACAGGCTGATGAGGTTGATAAAGTCAAACGCTCAGAATCCGGTATGATTGTTGATCCGATAACACTGCCGCCGGATCGCACTATCGGCGAAGCGCTTGAAGTAATGCATCGTTTCACAATTTCTGGTATTCCAATTACTGAAGATAACAAGCTGGTTGGAATTATTACGAATCGTGACTTGCGTTTCCAAACCGACCTGTCCCGCTCAATTCAGGATGTGATGACCAAAAAGAATCTGGTAACGGTACCAGAAGGTACTAACCTTAACGCTGCTCAGGGCATATTGCACAAAAACCGTATCGAAAAACTTTTAATTGTGGATGACTCTTATAATCTAAAGGGTATGATAACGGTAAAAGATATAGCTAAGAGAATCCAGTTTCCAATTGCCTGCAAAGATGACCGGGGACGGTTGCGGGTCGGAGCCGCGGTTGGCGTATCAAAAGATTTGGATGAGCGGCTTGAGAAGCTTATTAGTGCCGGTGTCGATGTGTTATGTGTAGATTCCTCTCACGGACATTCGGCTGGTGTCATAAATACGGTTAAAGGAATAAAGAAAAGATATCCTAATATTTCCCTTGTTGCCGGAAATGTAGCGACCGCAGAAGGTACTAAGTCGTTGATAGACGCCGGGGTTGATGCGGTTAAAGTCGGAATTGGACCGGGTTCAATATGTACAACTCGGGTTGTTACCGGTGCCGGAGTGCCTCAATTAACGGCGATTATGGATAGTGTGGAAGCTGCCGTAAAGGCTGATATTCCAATAATTGCTGACGGCGGAGTTAAATATTCAGGTGATATCACCAAAGCGCTGGCCGGAGGGGCCGAAGTTGTGATGATAGGTTCGTTGTTGGCCGGAACCGATGAATCGCCCGGTGAGAAAATATTGTATGAAGGTCGAACCTATAAAGCCTACCGTGGCATGGGGTCGGTCGAGGCGATGAAGCAGGGGTCAAGCGATAGGTATTTTCAGGATCATAAAACAGAAACTTCCAAATTTGTTCCTGAGGGTGTCGAAGGACGGGTTCCATATAAAGGATTGCTGGCCGATAGCCTGTACCAGTTGATTGGCGGTATTCGTGCCGGCATGGGAATTGTTGGAGCCGCGAATCTTAAAGAATTGCGCCAGAAGTCTAAATTTATTAGAATAACGGCAGCGGGAGTCGCTGAGTCTCATCCTCATGGGGTGGCGATTTCCAAAGAGGCGCCGAATTATCAGCGCCGGTTTTGAATTTGATAAGTTGTTTTTTTATATAAACCGTAGTAGAAAGCAGAGTTAACGATCGCGTCGTATGACTTTTGTTGTACGATGAGGAAAGTCCGGGCTCCGCAGGGCCGGGGTGCCCCGTAACACGGGGGCGAAGCGATTCGACGGAAAGTGTCGCAGAAAATAACAGCCTACCTTTATCCATACGGATAAAGCGGCAATGGTGAAAACGCGGTGTAAGAGACCACGGGCTGCACCGGAGACGGCGCAGTCGGATAAACCCCACCCGGAGCAAGGCCAAATAGGGGAGGATGAGGCTGGCCCGCCTCGTTAGACTCCCGGGTAGGCTGCATGAGGATACGGGTAACCGTGTTCCCAGATAGATGATCGTTCGCCTTATATATTTATAAGGTTGACAGAACCCGGCTTACTCTCTGCTTTTTGCTACATACAAAGGAATCATCGGCATGACCTGGGGTGAACGAACTGTAACCCATCAATGGATCCTCGCCGAGCAGCCATCTGGCGAGCTGGTCGATGAGATTATCTCTGAAACTGATCTTCCGGCATCGATAGTCAAGGTGCTAATCAATCGCAGTATAAATACTCCATCCAAAGTAAAAGCGTTTATTGATCCTCAACTGGAAAACCTGGCCGACCCTTTTATTCTCAAAGGCGTTACTGCAGGGGTGGACAGGATTTTAGAGGCATTTCGCCGTAATGATAAAATTTTGGTGTATGGCGATTATGATGTGGACGGGATAACCTCGACTTCTCTATTGTTTTTAATTTTAAACCGATTAGGCGCTCAAGTAGATTATTATCTTCCCAATCGCTTAACCGAAGGCTATGGTCTCTCGGAAGGTGGAATACTCGAAGCCAAAAAACGTGGTATTTCTCTGATTATTACGGTTGACACCGGTATTACCGCAGTGGAAGAAGTAAAATTTGCCAAAGAGCAGGGTATTGATGTAATTATTACTGACCATCATGAACCGGGCGATTCTTTGCCGGAAGCTGAAGCGATTATCAATCCCAAACAACCTGACTGTACCTATGATCTTGCTGAATTAGCCGGAGTTGGAGTTGCCTTTAAATTGGCTCAGGCATTGTATCTGAAACTGGGACAGGATATGTCCGAAATCGAGGAGCATCTT
Source organism: Candidatus Zixiibacteriota bacterium (assembly GCA_023138975.1). Classification (GTDB taxonomy): domain Bacteria; phylum Zixibacteria; class MSB-5A5; order GN15; family JAAZOE01; genus JAGLON01. Next base: position 225,069 of record JAGLON010000013.1, on the reverse strand, counting down.
GATTTAGTTGCCTTGGGAACCTCGGCCGATATCGTGCCGTTACTCGGAGAAAACCGAACTTTGACTAAATTTGGTTTCCGGCAGATAGCGCGAACAACCAAACCCGGTTTGAAATCATTGACATTTGTTTCGGGGCTAATGGGAAAAGAGATTGGTACCGGACAGGTTGTGTTTGTGCTCGCGCCTCGCATCAATGCCATTGGTCGTCTTGGTGATGCTCAGCAGGCGGTGAAGCTATTAACTACCCGCGATGAGAAAATCGCTTCCGAGATTGCCAGAAAACTTGATAGTGAAAATAAGCGGAGAAAAAGTATTGATGAAACTACGCTCCGCGAAGCTCTGGCTCAAATGAACGAAACTTGTGATTTGGAAAACGATAAAGCGATTGTTTTGTGTTCAGAGGGTTGGCATCAAGGTGTCATAGGAATTGTCGCGTCGCGTTTGGTTGAAAAATACCATTTGCCGACAATTCTTATAGCTATCGATAAAGGCGTGGGTAAAGGTTCGGCTCGTTCGATTCCAGGATTCCATTTAACCGAAGCGCTAAAAGAATGCGAACATACTCTGGAAAGATACGGTGGACATAAATATGCGGCCGGACTAACGATTTTACCAGAGCATGTGACCGAGTTTCGTACCCTGATGTTAGAGGTCTCCAGGAACAAGTTGACCGAAAACGACTTGGTTCCCAAAATGCGAATTGATGGTGAGATTGAGATTGATAATATCGACAACGAGTTCCTCGATACTTTAGAAACTTTTGCGCCGTTTGGCCCGATGAATATGCGTCCGATCTTTTTAACAAGAAACCTCGAGGTGGTCGGACATCCTTATCTGGTAGGAAAAAACCACTTAAAGATGAAAGTCCGTAAGGGCGATAAGGTTTTTGATGTCATCGGTTTCGGTTTTGGTGATATGGTGCGTCCTCTTTCGATGCGGGCCGGTACAATTGATATGGCTTATGTGGTCGAGTACAATCATTGGAACGGTGTGACACGGATTCAATTACGGGTAAAAGATATAAAGTTTGATGCGGGTCATATACCGAGAGGGAAACCGATATAATCCATGTCACTTTATGATAAGTTTCTGGACGGGTCAGTTATCGCGCTTTCCCGTATTATCAGCCATATAGAAAACCTTAGACCGGGATATCAGGAACTGTTATCCCGGTTATACCGTCGCACGAACGGTATTTACCGCATTGGCTTGACCGGTCCCCCCGGGGCGGGAAAATCATCCCTTGTCAACCTGTTGGCCGGGCAGCTCGCTGATGACGGGCGCAGGGTGGCTGTTATCTGCGTTGATCCAAGCTCTCCCTTTACTGGCGGAGCTTTTTTGGGTGATCGCATTCGCATGCAGGATATTCCGGTGGACAAAGGCGTTTTTATTCGTTCAATGGGCAGTCGAGGCTCCACCGGCGGGTTGGCAGCAGCGACTTCAAATGTTACGGTAGCGCTTGACGCCTTTGGGTTTGATACTCTGATTATTGAAACGGTTGGTGTCGGGCAAATGGAACTGGATATTATTGATGCCTGCGATACTGTCGTCGTCACATTAGTACCCGAATCCGGCGATGCGATTCAGGCTCTCAAAGCGGGCCTAATGGAAATAGCCGATGTTTTTGCAGTTAATAAATCTGATCGGGCTGGGGCCGAGCAGATGTTGTACGATTTGAAATCAGCTCTTGAGATGCGAACCGAAAAAAGCAAATGGGAAGTACCGGTAATTGCAACTCAGGCTCTGCATAAAAAGAACACCGAGGAGCTATTAAGGCTTATTTTAGAGCATAAGTCTTTTCTTGAAACCAGTGGACAGCTTTCTCATATTCGCGGCCTTCAACTGCAGAAGAAAGTAGAAACTGTAATTACTCGCTTAGTGTTTCGAGATATCAGTTCTAATATCTTGAGTGATGGTGTATTAGAAAAAGCTGTGGATAAGATTATGAAGGGTGAGGAAGACCCGTATTCAGCAGGAATGCGGCTCTACAAACGATTTAAATTAGGCTCTTGATTTTTCCCACCAAAGACGTATATTTATCGCTTGCAACATCTTTGAAAGAATTTACACGGAGTAGCGGAGACAATTTATGTTTGATAAGGCCTTCTTGGAAAAACTGGCTGAATACAAGAAAAAATGGGAAGACGAGGCCAAGGAAATACCTCAAAATTCCCGCTCTCGATTTATGACAATTTCCAGTGACGATGTCGAAATACTGTACGGCCCGGAATCGGTTGACATGTCAAACTATATGGATAAAATCGGTTTTCCCGGTGAGTTTCCCTATACGCGCGGTGTTCACAAAACGATGTATCGCAGTAAAATGTGGACAATGCGGCAGTTTTCCGGAATGGGATCGCCCAAGCAGACTAACGAGCGTTATCATTATTTGCTCAAACAGGGTACGAACGGATTATCGGTCGCATTCGACTTGCCGACCTTGATGGGATATGATTCCGATAGCGATCGCTCATTGGGTGAAGTTGGTAAATGCGGAGTCGCTGTGGATACTCTGGCGGACATGGAGACAATCTTTGACGGTATTGATACCTCAAAGATTTCAACGTCAATGACAATCAACGCCCCGGCGTCGATATTGCTGGCCATGTATATCGCTTTATCAGAGAAAAAAGGCGTCCCTTCCAATAAGCTGACCGGAACCCTCCAAAATGATATTCTAAAAGAATATATTGCGCAAAAAGAATGGATCTATCCGCCGGAACCGTCAATCAGACTTATTACCGACATGATGCAGTTCTGCTCAGATCATGTACCGGGCTGGAACACTATCTCAATTTCCGGCTATCATATTCGTGAAGCGGGCGCAACGGCGGCTCAGGAACTGGCGTTTACTCTCGCCGACGGATTTCAGTATGTCGAATCGGCCATTGCCGCCGGACAGGATGTTGATGTTTTTGCCAAACGATTATCGTTTTTCTTTAACGCGCATCAGGATTTCTTTGAGGAAATTGCTAAGTATCGCGCTGCCCGGAGAATCTGGGCCAAACGGATGCGGTATAAATACAACGCCAAGAAAGAACGTAGCTGGTTACTTCGTTTTCATACCCAAACAGCCGGATGCTCATTGACTGCCCAGCAGCCGGAGAATAATCTGATGCGGACCGCCTTCCAGGCGCTATCGGGCGTACTCGGCGGAACACAGTCATTGCATACTAATTCGATGGATGAGACACTGGCCTTACCCTCAGAGAAGGCAGTACTCCTGGCCTTAAGAACTCAGCAGATTATTATGCAGGAGACAGGCGTAACCAATACTATTGACCCGCTGGCAGGATCATATTTTGTTGAGCATATGACCGATAAAATCGAAGCCGCAGCCGAGGCTTATTTTGATGAAATAGAGCGCCGGGGAGGCGTCCTGCAGTGTATTGAAGAGGGATATTTCCAGCGTGAGTTGGCGAAATCGGCCTACCGCTATCAGAAGGAAATTGAAAACGGCGAGCGGATAATCGTCGGCGTCAACGAATATGTGATGGAAGAAGATATTGATATTCCGGTTCTTAGGATTGACGAGACGGTCGCTGACAATCAAGTTGCTTCTCTAAACAAAATTAAAGAAACTCGGGACAATGATAAAACGAAGCGGACTCTGGAAGAATTAACGGAGTGTGCCAAAGGTAACGGTAATACCATGAAAGCGATTTTGGATTGTGTTCGGGTATATGCCACTGAGGGAGAAATTGTTGACGCTATGAGGCCGGTATTTGGGGAATATACCGAGCCGCCGATGTTCTAAACAGCTTGGTATTATAGCGGTTCACATAAAACTACGGGATAGAGATAAATGGCTGATAAAATTCGTGTTCTTCTTGCAAAACCGGGACTTGATGGTCATGACCGGGGAATTAAGGTCATTGCCGCGGCGTTTCGTGATGCTGGATTTGAGGTTATTTATACCGGATTACGCCAGACACCGGAGCAGATTGTGACAGCCGCGATTCAAGAAGATGTTGATGCCGTCGGTGTCTCAATTTTATCGGGCGCTCACATGATTCTGTTTCCGGCTATTCTCGAACTACTGAAAAAAGAGGGCGGTGAAGATATCTTATTATTCGGAGGTGGTATTATTTCGAAGGAAGATATGGTGGATCTGAAAAAAGCCGGAGTCGCTAAGTTATATACTCCGGGAGCGACAACAACTGAAATAGTCGATTGGCTCAAAAGCGCGGTGAAAGATAAAAAATCAGATGAAAAAATCTTATAATATATTGGAGAAATAACCATAGGGAGGTCATTTTGGACATGATGAAAAGGTATAATGTCGATGACAGTCAGCAGCCTGTTCGCGACTGGGTACATGAGTTTGGTGAGAAGGAAATCTCAAAAGTATTTATAGAGCTGGATCGCCGACCGGAACCGCAAGTATTGCCGAGAGATTATTACAAGAAAATCGCCGATGCTGGACTTATTGGTTATTCAATGCCAAAAGAATACGGCGGCGGTGGATGTACCTCTCTGCAATACGCAACCATGATTGAGGAGCTTGCCTTTTGGGATGGACCGACATCATTGTTGACAGCCGTACCGCAACTGGCATCGTATCCGGTCTTTAAGTTCGGAACCGAAGAGCAGATTAAAAAGTATATACCGAAGGCGGCTAAAGGTGAACTGATTCCGGCGTTCGCGTTGACCGAAGAAAACGCCGGCTCAGACGCTGCCAACCAGAGCACCTGTGCGATAGAAGAGGGCGACAATTACATCATCAACGGTAAAAAGCATTTTATCATGCATGGAGATGTCTGTGACTTTGCCGTTCTGTTCTGTAAAATAGGCAATCAGGAAGAAGCCAAACGTCCGAAAATATCGGCCATATTAGTCGATGCCGATACTCCGGGCTTTAAAGGCGAGACCCTGCAGTATAAGATGGGCATGAAAGCCGCCACGACAGGGCGTATTTATCTGGATAACGTTAAGGTTCCCAAATCCAGCCTGTTAGGTGATGTAGGGTCTGGTTTTAAATATGCTATGAATACTCTCGACGGCGCTAGGGTAGGCGTTGCGGCGCAGGGCGTCGGTATTGCACAGCGTGCCTTGGAAGAAGCCGTCAAATTTGCCAACAATCGCATTGCATTTGGTGCTCCGATTGCCAAACTGCAGGCAATTCAGTGGATGATCGCTGATATGTCAACGAAATTGGAAGCGGCTCGCGCGATGACATACAAAGCGGCTCAACTTCAGGACAAAGGTGCCCGGTTCTCAACCGAAGCGGCTCAGGCGAAACTGTTCGCATCCGAAACGGCTGGGTTCTGTGTGGATCGTTCTATGCAGATTCATTCCGGTTATGGTTATATCGGTGAATTTTCTATCCTCGAAAAACTATACCGTGACCAGCGCGTTCTTGAAATCTACGAAGGTACCTCAGAGATCCAACGGCTCATCATTGGCGGTACCTATCTGCGTTCTCTCTAAGTAAGATGTTTATATTATCGAGGGACCCTCTATTGCAAGAGGAGTCCCTCGCTTTTTAAGGATAAAACGTGTACGAATTCGGCGATTTCTCAATTTTTCATTTCGTAGAGCAGGAATTTAAACTCGACGGCGGAGCGATGTTTGGTGTTGTCCCAAAGAAGATTTGGGGCAAGATGGTCGATGTCGACGACGAGAATCTTATTCGTATGCAGACAAATCTGTTTGTCGTTAATACCGGAGATAAGATATTCCTGTGTGATACCGGAATTGGTACTATATTAACAGAGAAAGAACGGAAAATATACGGCACATCTCAGGAGTCAGCGATTGAATCAGGCTTAGCAAAAAACGGTTACACAGCCGATGATATTGATTATGTGTTCCTGTCTCATTTGCATACTGATCATGTCGGGGGTGCAATTAAAGAAGAAAACGGAAAGTATATTACTCGTTTTAAGAACGCCAGATATCTGATACAAAAAGATGAATGGGACGACGCGACTAACCCCAATGAGCGCACTGGCGCCGTGTATATTGTCGAGCGGCTGCGGGCTCTGGGTGAATCGGGGCAAATAGATTTTGTCGAAGGCGACAAAGAAATCGTCCCGGGTGTCAAAGTTGTAAGAACCGGCGGGCATACCGCGGGGCATATGGGAATTGAATTTTCTTCAGGCGGCGAAACAATTGTTTACTACGCCGATATTATTCCATCGGTGCATCATTTCAAGGTGCCGTACGTAGCCTCAGTTGATTTATTTCCGTTGGACACGATGAAGATTAAACGCTCGCTGACGAAACGCGCCAAAGACGGTGAAATTGCCATCGCATTTGACCATGATACCGAAATTGCGGTAGGCCGCGCGTTTGAAGAAGGGGTTAAAACGGTAATCAAACCGCTGTACTAAGCGGACGAGTATAAAAATTTTAGGTGGATGTTGCCATGTCATTAGAAGACAAACTGAAAGAACTGGAATCAAAACGTGCCGAAGCCAGATTGGGTGGAGGCAAGGACAAAATTGACAAGCAGCATGCCAAAGGAAAGCTCACCGCCCGAGAGCGGTTGGAGCTTTTTTTGGATAAAGGAAGCTTTGAAGAGTTTGACATGTTTGTCACCCACCGCAGCCGGGATTTTGGGCTAGATAAAAAGAAATACCTGGGAGATGGAGTCGTTACCGGTGTTGGCACGGTTGACGGGCGGCAGGTTTTTGTCTTCTCACAGGACTTTACCGTTTTCGGTGGATCGCTGGCCGAGGCGCATGCTGAAAAAATATGCAAGATAATGGATATGGCGATGAAAGTTGGAGCGCCGGTTATCGGTCTCAATGACTCAGGCGGTGCTCGTATTCAGGAAGGAGTCGTATCCCTCGGAGGCTACGCCGATATTTTCCTGAAAAATACTCAGGCGTCAGGCGTGGTGCCTCAGATTTCAATAATCCTCGGACCCTGCGCCGGAGGAGCCGTTTATAGTCCTGCCATAACTGATTTTACGATAATGGTAAAAAAACTCAGTCACATGTTTGTGACCGGGCCTAATGTAGTAAAAACGGTGACGCATGAGAACGTTACGTTTGAGGATCTTGGCGGAGCCGATACACATGCGAGTAAATCGGGAGTGGCTCATTATGCCGCGGAAAACGAACCGGATGCTATCCGCTACGTACGGGAGTTGATCAGCTATCTTCCGCTCAACAATATGGAAGACCCTCCTTTTGTCGAAACCGATGATCCGGTCGATCGCGAGGATGAGGAGCTTAATTCCATAGTCCCGGATAATCCGAACAAGCCGTACGATATAAAAGATGTTATCATTCGTGTCATAGATGACGCGAGATTCCTTGAGGTGCACGCCGATTTTGCTCAGAACATTGTGGTGGGCTTTGCCCGGCTCGGTGGTTATTCGGTGGGTATTATCGCCAATCAACCGGCGGTACTGGCCGGAGTGCTGGATATCAACTCATCTAGAAAAGCGGGACGGTTTATCCGGTTCTGTGATGCCTTTAATATTCCGATTATCACCTTTGAGGATGTCCCGGGGTTCCTGCCCGGCACTGACCAGGAGCATAATGGAATTATCGTCAATGGCGCCAAGCTGTTATTTGCTTATTGTGAAGCGACCGTACCGAAAATTACCGTGATTACTCGTAAGGCGTACGGCGGAGCATATGACGTTATGAATTCCAAACATGTTCTCGGTGATATGAATTACGCCTGGCCAACAGCAGAAATTGCGGTTATGGGAGCGAAGGGTGCGGTGGAAATTATCTTTAAAAAGGATATTTCCGAGGCGGATGATAGCGAAAAAATGCTTGAGGACAAAACCAAAGAGTTTACTGATAAATTTGCCAATCCCTACATTGCCGCCGAGCGGGGATATGTAGATGATATTATTGAACCGAAACGCACCCGCACCAGGTTGATTCGCGCATTAAGGATGCTTGAGAACAAACGGTACAACAACCCGCCGAAAAAGCACGGAAACATTCCGCTGTAACTGGAGTAAATGTGAAAAGAAATCCGAAAATTAGATTCATTGCACTTATACTTGGTCTGTTGCTTACCTGTGCCGTTACAAATGGTTTTATTGACGCTAAGCAGCTGCAGGGTGAAAAGCTGTTCGAGCTTACAACGAATGTTTACGATACACTTGATGCTTTACATCAAAAGGGAATATTCGTTTGTGCAGATAATCTTTCCAGTGATGATAGTTATTATTGGAGTACAATTGCAACTATTCTCTTATCTTTGGAGAACTTTACTCTGTTTTCAAAGTGTTATTACAGTTGTGATTCGTGTAAAGATTGTGGTGAAGGTATGGATAAAAACTTCATAACAATTAACGGACATGTGTCTTTGGCTAAAGTAATGGTATACGAGGCTTTACCAAAGCACTATGCTGATTATGATCTGATGATGCAAGCCATCCCTTTTCTTGATGAATTAATAGAAGTACTAAAAGAATCTACTCCTTTTCAGGACGAGTCAGCCAGAACTTATAAAGAACTTTTTATGGATCCTTATGATGAACGAAATAAATAAAATATTGATTGCAAATCGAGGCGAAATCGCTGTGCGGGTCGCGCGCGGCTGCCATAACTGCGGCATTACCGCCGTGGCAGTTTACTCCGATCCCGACCGCACCGCCTTTCATGTCAGAGTTTCGGACGAAGCTTATCCGCTGGATGGAATCACTTCCGCCGAGACATATTTGGTGCAGGAAAAAATTATTGAAATCGCGAAGAGCTGCAAAGCAGATGCGATTCATCCCGGTTATGGTTTTTTGGCGGAAAATGCTGGCTTTGCGAGATTGTGCGCCAAGAACAATATCATTTTTATTGGGCCGTCGCCCGAAGTAATCAAACTTTTGGGAGATAAGCTCGAAGCCCGTGTGGCAGCAATTAAGGCCGGTTTACCACTGGCTCCGGCCAGTACCCAAGATATTGAAGATATTCCCAAGGCTAAAATAGAAGCAGGTAATATTGGTTATCCGGTGTTAATCAAGGCCGCAGCCGGGGGCGGTGGAAAAGGTATGCGGATTGTCAATGATGAGGACTCTTTTGAGGCGGCACTCAAGATGGCAGCGTCCGAGGCCAAATCTGCCTTTGGCGATGGCCGAGTATACATCGAAAAGTATATAGCCCGTCCCCGTCATATAGAAATTCAAATCATGGCTGATACGCATGGTAATGTCGTCCATCTCGGTGAGAGGGAGTGTTCTATTCAGAGGCGTCACCAAAAAGTAATCGAGGAATCTCCTTCGGCGGTAGTAACGCAGGATCTTCGCAAGCGTATGGGTGATGCGGCCATTTCTATTGCCCGCGCTACCGGATATGTCGGGGCCGGGACGGTTGAATTTTTAGTCGATGAAGACTTGAATTTCTATTTCCTCGAGGTCAATACTCGTCTTCAGGTCGAGCATCCAGTAACAGAAATGGTAACCGGGTTTGATTTGGTTAAAGAGCAGATTCGAGTGGCTCGGGGACATAAATTGTCGTTTACACAAGAAGATGTTGTCCAAAGAGGACATGCCATTGAATGCCGGATATACGCTGAGGATGCTGCTGCCGGATTTGTACCCTGTACCGGCAAATTGGCTGCCTATCAGGAGCCTGCCGGACCGGGTGTGCGTATAGATTCGGGTTTTTTGGCCGGAGATACTATCCCGGTTTACTATGACCCGCTTATTGCCAAACTGGTAACCACGGGGCGAACCCGTGAGACAGCTATTAAGCGAATGATTCGCGCTCTTAATGAATATATCGTTCACGGAGTTGACACAACGATACCGTTTAATCTTCTGGTTATGGAAAATGAGAGCTTTGTCTCGGGTATTCTTTCAACTCATTTTATTGAAGATGAGTTTCCTGAACTGGCTGACAGTTTGTCTCATTCTGAGGAAGAACTGGAAATATCGGCTATGGCGGCGGCAATTATTGATTATAAACAACATTCCAAAATTACGGCCACAGCAAATAAACGTGCCGAAACGGGAAGTCCCTGGAAATTATCCGGCCGGGTCAGCGGTTTGAGAAAGGTCTGGTAGCGATGAAAAAAGTGCAAGTTTCGACGGCTGATAAAAGCTGGGATTTTGTCATTCGTGAAGAAGATGGTCAGATGTTGATAACCCAAAATGGCTCCGATCATCCGGTCGATTTAATTCGATTAGGGCAAAGCCGGTATTCATTAATTATAGATGGTCATTCTCATGAAATTGGTGTTGACGGTTCATTTGACGGATATAGAATATTCAACGGCTCTCGATCAGAGAAATTTTTGGTTGAAGATTTTGAGTTAGCGCGGATAAAGAAAGAGGCCGGGATAGAAGACACTGTCAAGCAGCTTAATGTAATCGCTCCTATGCCGGGATTAATAATACAGATTAATTGCAGTGAAGGAGACGAAGTTGCACAGAATCAGCCGATTCTGGTCATGGAAGCCATGAAAATGGAAAATGATATCAAGTCTCCAAAAACAGGAACGATCAAATCTATCGCTGTGGCTCTGGGCGACAGTGTGGATAAGGGGCAGGTTCTAATTGAGTTTGCCTGATGGAGTGAAATCGAAATAGATTTTGCTGTATAGGAATATATTCAGGCTCTATCTGGATTCGCCGATATTGATTACAAACGGATAGTATCGAATTGAGTTAACGGGTGTATAAAGACTGTACCGGTTGAAATAGGGAGTTATAATGAAAGTTCGAGTTGGAATTATAGTGAGTGTTGGACTGTTAGCCTCTATGCTCATTTTCTCAGGCTGTCAACAGCCAAAGCAGCATTCTCCGGAAGAAATTCAGCTAATGAAAAAGTGTGAGGAATTATTCAACCGAACTAAAATATATGACTATGAAGTTATATACGAAAATGAATTTCCCTATCTTCATGAAAAAATGGATATGGAAGAGTACTTATTACGACGAGAAATCCAGTATTCTAATCTTGATACCCTTCTTGCGGTTCAGATTGATTCAGCGACTCTATGGACAGATACAGCCTTCGTTTATATGCAATTGGAATGGGCGCTATCTGCCCAGACCAGATATGTTCAGCCGATTAATCTTCGATGGTATTTCGTAAATGACCAATGGATCAAACCGACTTTCTCGGCTTTCGATCAGCAACAGTTGTTTGAGGAAGAACTCAGGATATATTGGGAGGCGGTCGAGGACATCAAGGCTCGGGAAAGAGAAGGGGAAGAGACCGAGTGAAACGTAAACTTGCCCATATAGGAATAGCGGTGCCAAAACTTGCCGATGCCGTTCCCGTGTTTGAAATCATTCTCGGTAAGGGACCCGATTGCTACGAAGAGGTTACTGAACAAAAAGTGAAAACGGCTATATTCGGTACTGGTGAAAGTCGGGTGGAACTTCTGGAGGGAACCGCTGACGATAGCCCTATCAGCAAATACATCGCAAAAAAAGGAAGCGGTATTCATCATCTGTGTATTCAGGTTGAAGACCTGGAGGCGGAGCTGAGGCGTTTGAAGGAAGCCGGTCTGCGTTTAATAGATGAGGTACCCCGCAAAGGTGCCGAGGGAATGCTGGTAGCGTTTATTCATCCCAAATCCACAGCCGGGATTTTAGTCGAGTTGAATCAACAACCGAACGAATAATTAAACTATCTTTACTACTTTCAAAGCCGTTAAACTGCCGGCATTATTCTCTGTTTCAAACTGCACTTAATAGTTGTTACTTATAAAACATTATATAGACTGGAGAAACTGTTCAACCCGTTCTCTCAGATCTTCTCGAATAATGGCGTAGGCTTCTTCGATTTGTAAATTTGGAGCGTACATGGCATCCGGATTTGGAATAGGCCAGTGGATATGCTTTATGGTTTCCGGAAAATACACGCTATAGGGCTCGACTCTGTCGGCTACGGTGATAATAAAATCGGCCCAGTTAAAAAGTTTATCAGAGATACGGCGGGAATTGTGTTGAGATATATCAATACCAACCAATCGCATTGACTCGACAGCCAGCGGATGAACTCCTCCGGCCTGCAATCCTGCCGAGGTAACTTCGTGTTGTTCATCGCATAACTCTCGTGCCCAACCCTCAGCCATTTGTGAGCGAACCGAGTTTCCGGCACAGATAAAGAGAATATTCATAAAATTTATCCTAAGCTTGCACTTAATCTGATAGATTATAATGTTTTATTTGTACAGAGAAAAGTAAATAGCCTCCAAATAGGTTTTTAAAGAATATTGACTTGCCGGTTTAAGGAGATTATAATAGGAAATAGCTACTCACATTTACGCAATAAGTACAGAGGGAGACCAATGGAAAAGACAACTACCGTTGACAAAAAATCCCGGCGCGACGGATATCTTGGTTGGGATGAGTATTTTATGTCGCTGGCGATATTATCTGCTATGCGAAGCAAGGACCCTAATACTCAGGTAGGCGCATGTATTGTAAATGAAGAAAACCGAATTGTCGGGATTGGGTATAACGGATTCCCAGCTGGTTGCAGCGACGAGGAGCTACCGTGGGGGCGAAAGGGTGATTATCTGGATACCAAGTACCCCTATGTCTGCCACGCTGAGATGAATGCGATCTTAAACAGTAGTTTCGGTCGCATGAATAACTGTCGCATGTATGTCAGCTTATTTCCCTGTAATGAGTGCGCGAAATTGATTATTCAGGCGGGGATAAAACAGGTCGTTTATTTGTCAGATAAATATCCCAACGATGAGAAGTTTGTTGCCGCAAAAAGGATGTTTCGCCTGGCGGGAGTGTTGTTGAAGCCGCTTCCTTCGCCGAAGGAGAACATTGTTCTGGATTTCAAACAGTATCTTTAGATAAACAGGCAAAAAAAAACCCCGCAATCAGCGGGGTTTTTTTGTTGTATAAAACTTATTTGAAGCGTTTCGGATAGCGGGCTTCCCATTCAGCCACAATCGGACTGGCCACAAAGACTGAGCTATATGTTCCGACTATAATACCAAGGGTCAGTGCTAAGGCAAAGGTAAACAAAACCTGGCCTCCGAAGAGTAAAATTACCACCACAACCAATAGTGATGTCATTGACGTTATGATTGTACGCGAGAGCACTTCGTTGATACTGGCGTTCAAAGTCGCTACAAAGTCACCTTTTTTACGGAATAACTTTAGATTCTCCCGAATTCGGTCAAAGACAACAACCGAATCGGTGAGTGAGTAGCCTCCTAGCGTTAGTAACGCTGTTATCACCAACTGATTGATTTCAATGTCTAAAACCCAAAAGATTCCGAGTACCGTAAGAACGTCGTGGAATGTCGCTACTGTAGCGGCGACACCAAAGCGTAAATCGAACCGAATCCAGATATACACCAAGATGCCGACAATTGCCAGCAGTACGGCATTACGGGCGTCAGTACGTAGTTCCTCGCCAACTAACGCACCGATCATCTGTTCAGAATCCTTATGGAACGGATTTTTAGAAAATTTGCTTTCTCCAGCAATAAGCGCTATAATCTTATCATTGGTTGTTTCCGCGCCCGGGGTCGTATGATCGCTCAGAGTTTTAGCTCGAATCAAGAAAGAGTTAGGGACACCTTTAGTTTGCAGTGCTTGAATATTGGCTTCAGGAAATCCTCCGGCTGCCAAGGTAGAGCGCAAATCTTCAATATTAATCGGCTTTTCAAAGTTGCCTTGGATCATTGTTCCGCCGGTAAAATCAATTCCCATGTTCGCATTGCCAATCATAATATTAACAAGTGCGATCAGGCCGAGAACAATGAGAATCGTCGAGAGGATGAAGGAAAATTTCCTTAACCCGATAAAGTCGAAGTTGGTTTTGCCTATAATCTTAAACATGTTTTACTATTCTCCTAAAACCTATATAGAAATCGATTTATAGCCTTTACGGATATCAAATATTGTCTTGGTAATAAAGAACGCGGTGTAAAGCGACAGCAAAACACCAAGGAACAGTGATACCGCGAAACCTTTGATCGATCCGGAACCGAATATGAATAGAATTGCCGCAGTAATGAGTGTCGTGACATGACTATCAATAATCGTAACCAAAGCACGCTCATACCCGGCATCAATTGATGCGCGAACCGTTTTGCCGGTTCGAAGCTCCTCCCTGATACGCTCGAAGATCAGTACATTAGCGTCAACCGCTATACCAATGGTCAAAATGATACCAGCTATTCCGGGCATCGTCAGTGTTGCGCCAAGACCAGCCATGGCTGCCAATAAGAAGAAGAGATTGAATAAGAGCGCAACATCGGCAATGACACCGGACAAGCGATAGTATATTGCGATAAAGAGGAGGACTAAAGCCAGAGCAATTATCGAAGCGGTTGTGCCTCGCTCAATTGAGTCATTTCCAAGTGAGGCTCCGACGACGCTGCTTTCGATAATCTCCACATCGGTCGGAAGAGCACCAGCTTTCAAGACGATTGCAAGGTCTCGTGCATTTTGGAAAGTACCTGCACCCAGAGTAATCGTACCTTTATCTTTAATTCTATCATTCAACCTTGGGGCAGATTCTACTTTTCCGTCTAAGCAAATGGCCAGAGGTTTGCCGATATTTGGACCAGTAACTCGGCCAAATATCTTGCCGCCTTTACGAGTCAGGCTAAAATCAACGACCGGCTTGCCAAATTCATTATTACGGGGAATGGCGTCAATGAGATATTCACCAGACATCTGTACCCGGCTTTTAAGCAGGTAAAGCCTGGTGACCCTCTGTGCGCCAAAGATTTCGGAATGAATAGCCCATGCAAATTCAGCGTCGGCCGGGATAAGTTTCTGAACTTCTGGTTTTGATAGAAGTAATTTTATATTGGGAACCAATTCCGTTTCGACATTCCATTGCGGTCCCAGGGCGCCTGGTACCGGTTCTAAATACGTTGAAAACGGGAAATCAGCTTCATCGTCATCTAACATTGCAATTTCATTCAGTGAATCTGACTGTTCACCGAGGAGGTCAGCCAGGACATCAACATTAGCGCCATTATCAGATTTTTCGGATTCGGTATCATTTGTAGTCGCAGGAGTCTCGTCACCGGCTTCATTGTCAATCTGGCCGCCCTCGACACTCAGGTCCATCTCCATAAGCGTTTTATCAATTTTTGAAAGGAGCAATTCTGCATTCTCGAAAGTTTCCTGAAGTTTAAACTCGAGTCGAGCCATCTCACCGATAAGTTTTTCGGCTCGTTTAGTGTCGGTAAAGCCGGGGAGATCGACAATGATGCGATCATCGCCTGATTTTTGAATTAGCGGCTCAGTGACACCAAACTGGTCAATTCGATTCCGAATAATTGCTTCGGATCTTTCTACCGCGTCTTTTCTCCCGTTTTCATCAAGTTTTTCGAGTTGAACACGGAGAACAACATGCATACCACCTTGAAGGTCAAGTCCCAGGCGCATGGCTTTTTGTCTCATCTTAAACAACGTGGCTGGATCGGTCTTTTCCAAATGCTCAATTTCTGCCTTTGGTGTTGTCCAGTATTTCACTGTCGGCCAACTGTAAAAAATCCCGAACACAAGCAGGATCAAAGTAACAATGACTCGCCACATCTGAAATCTGTTCATTTTAGGTCAACTTCCTTTTCGCAATAGTTAGAGAATGGATTATGCATAATAGTCCGCCAATATACCATAATAAGAAAATATGTCAATTGTTTTATACATGAGAAATACAGTTCTTTATTGGTGTCCCGAGAGCGTAAGTAACTGTTTGGTGTTTACTTACAAGACTGGCGCGGATGGCTGAACAAAATGGGTTTGATTGGAAAATTGTGCAGAAATGGTATAGCTGTAACCCGGTTGTTTTTGGGGCCAATTCAGTGGAATTTAAGGCGTCGATACTGGTTATATAATCTCACGAGTATTCATAACTCAGGGTCAGATTGGATTATATTTATCCCAATGCTTCTGTTTCCAGGAAGAGTAAAAAATCGGACGGGTTGTGTTAACTTTTGACCTTTCGGCATCGGGCTAATCTATTATCTTCCATTTTTGCTGGTACGTTTCATGAACCGGGTTACATTTAGCATGTACTGAATAGAAATTTACAAATTGATTCGTTGACTTTTCCTCAAAATACCAATAGGTTATTGTTTTGTACGTACTTACGTACAACGATTATTTAGTTCAAAGTAGGTGAAACGTAAGGAGATGCGGTGATGAGGAGAGGTAGAATCTTCAGTCGGCTATTTATCGTCATTATTACAATTAGTCTTATCGTGTCGATGGTTTCGGCAAAGACTACCCGTATGACTTTCGAAAACGGCATGGAAGTGATTTTCAAGGAAAATCACAGCAGTCCAATGATAACATCGATTGTGTTTATCCGGGCCGGAGCAAAGTATGAGAATGATTTTAACAACGGTATCACCCATTTTCTCGAGCATCTGCTTTTTGACGGTACAAAAAACCGCTCTCGATTAGAAATCTCCGAAGGGATCGATAATCATGGCGGATATATCAATGCATTCACCCGTAAAGATTTAACTGCCTTTTTAGTGCTTACTCCTAAAGAGCATTTTGAATATGGTATCGAGATTCAGGCCGATCAGCTGTTTAATTCTATCTTTCCCGATGTGGAGCTTCCCAAAGAGCGCAAAGTTGTAATTGAGGAAATCCAGAAAGACAACGATAACGAGGCGGGTAAAGCATATGATTTTTTCAATGCCAAATCTATGGCTGGAACCGCTTATGAGCGGACTGTTTTAGGATACAAAAACATAATCGCGTCAATTCCTCGTGAAAATATCATTAATTATTGGAAACAGTTTTACGCCCCTAATAATATGATAGCGCTGGTTATTGGAGATTTTGATACCGAGGAAATGATAGAAACGTATAAATCTGTCTTTGGTGTTATACCTCCGGTAGATACTCCGCCCCCTCCGGATGTAAGCTATAATCCTCCGCTGGAGAAAAAAGTTTATAAAAAAGCTGGTAAAGCCAAGCAAACATATATCAATATTGGAATAGATGCCCCCCATTTTACCGACCCCGACTGGTACGCATTTGATTTAATGTGTGAGTATCTTAATTCTGATGAATACTCGCCGCTTTTAAAGGCACTATCCGATAGCGATGGCAAGCAGTTATATCAATCATTCTCAGTCTCTGTTGAAACTCAGGAAGAATTTTCGCGGCTATTAATTGATGTTATAACCGATGATGAATCTAAATCTGAACGTATAATAGCGGGGGTTGAATCAGTCCTTCAGAATTTCGATGAGCATAAGCCGTCGGCTGAAATTTTGGAAGGAATTATTACTTCCAAAAAAGTCAATGAGATTTTCATGGAAGAGAAGCTGCATTATTACGGCTTTGTAATTGCACCGTTATTAGTGACGACTGGTTATGATTTTCTAGAATCTTATCTTGAAGTTATAGAGAAAGTCAATCCAACGATGATAGTTAGAGCGGCTGACCGCTGGCTGGACGATTTGAAGTACATCGCGACAGTTTATCATCCGAAACAAGTTGTCAGTAAAGCTGAAGAGGAAAAAAGATTTACCGTTTATAAAAAAGAGGTTCTTGAAAACGGCTTGACTCTGATTGTCAAATCTAATCCCGATAGCCGAGTGTTTGCTTTAAATGTAATTGGGAAAAACCGGTCTGCATCAGAATCAGCCGGTAAAACCGGTATTACCGATTTTGTTAATCGAATGATTAAAAAAGGCACGGAAACCTATTCATCTGAAGAACTTTCTAAGAAACTAGATGGCATCGGCGCCAAAGTTACACTCTGTGATAATCCGTGGATTCCGTATGACGATCGCTATACAACCCGGCAGTATTCGTTTATGAAATTTGAGACTATCGATGAATTTACCGGAGAGGGCTTATCGTTATTTTCTGATATGATAATGAATCCCGCCTTTAATGAGACGGATATTGAAAAAATCCGGGGTATGTTGATGGGAGTTATCGGGCGGCAATCAGGCTCGACTCTTAATACCTGTCGCGGTTTGTTTTACGCCAACTTATTCAAAGGGCAGGCCTTTGCCAAGTCCATCAACGGTTCTCCGCGTACGGTTGGAACTATCACCCGCGATGATTTAGTTACCTACCACAGTTCGTTCTATTCGCCGGGCAATATGATAATAACTGTGGGAACTAATTTTGATGCCGATACGATGATGGCTATGCTGACCAATGTCTTCGAAGAGATGCTCCCCACGGCCTCAGCCTCAGTGCCAGCCCAAAATGGTACTCCGATTATAGGAGTTAAAACGGCGCATAAAGAAATGGACAAGGAGCAAGTGTATATATTCCTCGGTAATAAACTCCCCGGTGCCAATCATCAGGATGCGATGGCGATTCGTCTGGCCGTTTCGATTCTGTCTGATCGTCTGGGAAAAACTCTGCGGGAAGAACAAGGACTGGCCTATTCGGTTGGAGCCGGAGCCGGTTTCGATAAGGAGTTCGGTTGGTATGCCTGTACGATGGGTACTGGCGCCAAGAATTTTATAATCGCTCGCGACGGTATTCTCAATGAAATTGGAAAGCTGCAAACAAATGGTCCTTCGGCCAAAGAATTGGAAATAGCCAAAAACAGTTTGTGGGGATCGACTCTGACCCGGCAGTTATCCCGAATAAACCAGGCCTATTATATGGGCGTAAATGAGTATTTGGGGCGGGGCTATGATTATTATGATAAGTTCTCCGAGAAAATGAGAGCAACCACTCTGGAGCAAGTGAAGGCTGCTGCCAATAAATACCTCGATACGCAGAATTATGTCTTGACGACAGCAGGGAAATTGAATTAACAGAACTGGTATTTATTAAGCGTTTTAAGTCGAACGGACAATAATTGAATATCCCATACATGGGCGAAATGCTTGCCCTTGTTACCGCAATCATTTGGGCCTTTGCGGTTATATTATTTAAAAAAAGCGGTGAGTCGGTTCATCCGGTTGCGCTTAATCTGTTTAAAAACACTCTAGCTGTTGTTTTATTTATTCCAACAATTTACATCTTCGGTGAAACGCTGTTTTATAATGCTCCGCTAAACGACTATTTACTGCTGTTATTTTCCGGAGCGCTGGGTATAGGCCTTGCCGACACTTTGTTCTTTAAAAGCCTTAATATACTGGGAGCTGGGCTTTCAGCAATTGTCGATTGTTTCTATAGCACTTTTGTGATTATTTTATCATTTGCTTTTCTTTCCGAGTCGATGGGGATATTTCAAATAATGGGCGCGCTTATGATTATTTCAGCCGTGCTAATGGCTGCCTCAAAAAAAGGCAGTGCTCATCTGACCCGGAAAAGTCTTTTCATCGGAATACTATTGGGGGCTTTGGCCATGCTGACTACAGCGGTTGGCCTCGTAATGATTAAATCACTGCTGGAACGGTCGCCTCTTTTTTGGGTTGTCGAAATGCGGTTAATTGGTGGAATGACTGTCCTTGCTTTGTCGCTGCTTTTCAGAAGAGACAGGATATCTGTTCTTAGCACTCTAAGAGGTAACGGCGGTTGGAAATACACGATATCGGGTTCATTTGTCGGAGCATATTTGGCGATGGTTTTCTGGCTGGCCGGGATGAAGTATACACAAGCATCTATTGCGGCCGCCCTGAATCAAACAACAACAGTATTTATTTTTATTTTTGCAGCGCTATTCCTGAAAGAACCAATCAACAAGGTTAGAGTGATAGGGATAGTTCTGGCGATTGCCGGTTCTATGCTGGTTACCTTCAGTTGACGGTTTACATTTCCCATAAAATTGTTATATTCAATCTCAATGGTATTTGGGGAGATGAATTATTAGTCAGTTATCCAAACAGCCGATGCATCGGTCAGAAATCCGGCTGCTGATTGCAGACGAGAGAAAGATTGTGCGCCAAGGACTGATTGCGCTTTTTACTACCGAGCTGGGGATATTAGTCGTCGGCGATTCGGGTGATGGACTTGAAACTGTCGATTTAATTCGAGCAAAGAAACCTGATGTAATACTGCTAAATACTCGTATGCCGAAACTCAATGGTCTTGGTGTTGCCCGGAGAATCAGGAAATTTACCAAACCTCCAGAACTTGTTTTCTTGACGAATCTCCATACCGAATCACAAATGAGGGAAGCATTTTCTCTGGGGGCGCGGTCGTATTTGCTTCAGGATTGTGATTTTAAGGAATTAGTTTTCTCGGTCAGGAAAGCTGCTGTAGGTGATTTCTATCTTTCTGGACCAGCCGGTCGGAATATGGTTGACGAGTATATTAATCCCACAAATGCTGAAGAAGGATCCACTGGGGGCATGACAAGGCGTGAGTTGGAATTGGCTAAGTTATTGGCTGATGGCTACTCGTCCAAAGAAGCGGCTGATTATATGAATATAAGTATAAAGACCGCAGAGGCCCATAGGGCTGCAATTATGAAAAAGCTTCACGCAAAAAACGTAACAGATATAGTGAAATTCTGCATTCGTAACAATATCGTATCTCCTTAGTATTAATATTCTCAGTTATAAGAATAAGATGGCACATAAATAGGGGTATGTCTCTATAACATTAAGGGTATATACCTATTGTGAAAATATTCACTAAATGTATATTCAGTCCGTTTGCTAGACTAAATGTTTTAGCTGCGTCAATGGGGTTATCCTGGATTTAGGATAAGCATGTGGCTTAAGTAAGGAGAAAAGGACATTTAGAGTTTTGAATAATGTTTTGACTAATTGTAAGTAAGTTCAACCAAGGAGACAATCATGTCTGATTTTGTTGCTGATTTTATGGCTAAATTAAAAGCCAAAAACCCAGCGGAACCTGAATTTCATCAGGCCGTGCAGGAAGTTGTTGAGTCAGTTTCTCTCGTACTCGAAAAGCACCCGGAATATAATACTCACAAAATTATGGAACGTATGTCTGAGCCAGAGCGCGTAATAATGTTCCGTGTCCCGTGGATGGATGACCAAGGTAATGTTCAGGTCAACCGCGGTTTTCGTATTGAAATGAATAGTGCTATTGGTCCGTACAAAGGCGGTCTTCGCCTTCATCCGTCTGTCAACCTCGGCATCCTGAAGTTTTTGGCCTTTGAACAGGTCTTAAAGAACGCTCTGACCACTCTCCCGATGGGCGGCGGTAAAGGCGGTTCCGACTTTGATCCTAAAGGTAAAAGCGACAATGAAGTTATGCGTTTCTGTCAGAGCTTCATGATGGAGCTGTATCGCCACATTGGCCCGAACACTGACATCCCGGCTGGTGACATTGGTGTTGGCGGTCGTGAAATTGGTTACATGTTTGGTACCTATAAAAAGATCCGCAATGAATTCACCGGTATTCTCACTGGTAAGGGCCTCAATTGGGGCGGCTCCCTGATTCGTCCGGAAGCCACTGGATATGGTGCGGTTTATTTCGCGGCCGAAATGCTCGGTACCCGCGGTGAAACTCTGGAAGGCAAGACTTGTCTCGTTTCCGGTTCCGGTAATGTAGCTCAGTACGCCACCGAAAAGATTTTGGATCTTGGCGGTAAGGTTGTCACTCTTTCCGATTCCGGTGGTTACATATATGATACTGATGGTGTTGATCGTGAAAAACTTGCTTGGGTTATGGATCTTAAGAATGCTCGCCGCGGTCGTATCAGTGAATATGCTGACAAATTCTCATCCGCTACCTATACTCCGATTGATGCCGGAGCCGACAGCAACCCGCTTTGGGACCACAAAGCCGACTGTGCTTTCCCTTCAGCGACTCAGAACGAAATCAACAAGAAAGATGCTGAAAATCTTATTAACAATGGCGTTTATGTTGTTTCCGAAGGCGCTAACATGCCGACCGTTCCGGATGGTGTCGAAGTTTTCTTGAAAAACAAGATTCTGTACGGTCCTGGTAAAGCTGCCAACGCTGGTGGTGTCGCCGTTTCCGGTCTGGAAATGTCTCAGAATAGCATGCGCTACAGTTGGTCACGTGAAGAAGTTGACAATAAGCTTCACAACATCATGAAGAGCATTCACAAATCTTGTATTGAAGCCGCCGAAGCTTATGGCGCCCCGGGTAACTATGTCCTCGGTGCCAATATTGCCGGCTTTAAGAAAGTTGCTGATTCCATGATCGATCAGGGAGTCTTCGGCTAAGCTGACATTTTATAAATTAGAAGCACCTTAATAGGAGCGGCAATCAGCCGCTCCTTTTTTTTGGCTTTTACTTGTAAATGCTATGGCGGAATGTAGGGGGCAATGGATCTATATAAAATAGACTTGATGATATTGAATATTACTCATTGTTGAATGAAAATAAAAAAGGCCAGTGAGCAAACCGGCCTTTTGTTATACAACCTGAGAAGTTACCTACTCTCAGCAATGTGAGTGCGGTGGGTAACTTCTTTGTCCTTATCCTCAATTCACTCAATTGTCATGATGAATCAAGGCGGAGAGGATAGCCATTATGAGGTTCGTATACGCAGTCCACGTAAAATTTTATGTTTTTACTAAGCGCAGATATTTAATTACCCGTTGTTCAAAACTTTCCCTGTTAACCTCCCAATCATGAAGCCACTCACTTCTTAAGACGAGAGATGTACTCTAAATGTTGCCTAAAAATGAAAATATTATCTGATTTTTTAATTTATTTTAGTAATTGTTAATTATTTATAAATTATGTCATAATAGGTTGGTTTGTCAGATATTATCTCCCAGCATTTTTCGAATTTCTCTGGCCGTATCCAGATCGGGACCTTGAGCCCTCATTTCAAGTTTTTTAACCAACTTGCGATTATATTCTTTACTCTTTTTTTGTCGAAACTTCACTTTGACCGATACGGAGTCGGGAATAATCTTAAAGACAGCGGTTTCTTTGAAGATTTCACGATAAATTCTCTCGTCCGGCCTCATCTCAGTATAACCCTTATCAGGTTGGTATTTATCCATCAGCAACTGGAGTCCATGAACAGACTCTTCAATATCATCAAGCAGCACAGAGGTACCTTTTACCAATGCCGATTTAAACAGCATTGTAATTGGGCAAGCGCTTTTGTCAGAAGTCCAATATGAGGGGGTAATAGAATATTGTGTATCCAGACTGAACGTTACTCTGGAGCCGGATTTAAGATAATCAAACTTCTCACCGTGATTTCGCCCGTGAAAGAAGATCGTTTTATTCTCGGTTGCGAAATTCATTGGGACAACACGCGGATAGCCATCGGGAGTAATAATACCCAGGTATCCGACTATCGCTTTTTGTGAAATTTGTTCAAACTCTTTATTTTTATCAATTTTATACACTATAGTTTCCATATTACCCTCAATGCAAAATAATCGAGAATAAATATATTGTAATTGTTGGCACTGTACAAGCACTCTGAGTTCGGATGGAATATTACATCGGGAATAATTGAGTGTGGATTTTACTCATGTGCTTTCGTATTATATTCATTAATCTCTGGAGTTGTCGAATATTACTATAGAATGATTGTTGTGGAAATTAAATGAGAGAATATAACTCGAAAGATTTAGAGCTTGGCTATGCCAGTCGTTTTGTCCGATTCCAGGACTTGATGCGTTATCGAATTCATAATGTACTTTTGGTCTCCAGCCTTTATGATTCGTTTATTCTGGGTGAAGATGGCCAGCTATATGAACAACTGCTAAATGAATATATTGGTCTTAATCTTTCTCAGACTCCAGGGCTGAACCGGGTGTCCAGCGGGAAAAAAGCCCTGAAGATGGTCAAGCACAGCGAAATTCATTACGATTTAATAATTACAACTCTCCACCTAGACGATATGCACGTTCTCGATTTCGCACGGAAGCTTCGCAAAGACGGCATTGAAACTCCTCTGGTGTTGTTGACCTATGATAATAGAGAATTAAACAGTCTCATAGCATCACATGATGTGTCGTGTTTTGACAAAGTATTTATGTGGCAGGGTAACTTCAATATTTTATTGGCGATTATCAAGTGTATTGAGGATATCCTTAATGTGAAACATGATACTGAATTGGTCGGCGTGCAGTCGATAATATTAGTTGAGGATAATGTTAAGTTTTATTCATCCTATGTACCGATTATTTATAGTGAGCTTTTAAGGCAATCCCAGCATGTGATTTCGGAAGGTGTAAATCTAGCTCATAAAATTCTCCGAATGCGCGCCAGGCCTAAAATCCTATTGTGTGATACCTACGAGGAAGCCTGGAGTTATTATAAGTCTTATCATGGGACTATACTGGGGGTGATTTCTGACGTTCAATTTCCTCGAAAGGGTAAATCGGATAAAAAAGCGGGGGTGACTTTCGCTAGAGCTGTTAAAAAGCGCCACCCTGATATTCCAGTGTTGTTACAGTCGTTCGACCCGGAACGTGAACAGGATGCCCATAAAATAGGCGCTTCATTTTTGCTAAAAAATTCACCTACTTTACTAAAGCAGCTGCGCCGGTATATGAAGGAATGCTTTAGTTTTGGGGATTTTATATTCAAACTACCGGATGGCACGATCGTTGATAAAGCGGTAGATTTGCGGGACTTACGTTATAAGCTTCAATCGATACCGGATGAAAGTCTTTTATATCATGCGGAGCGTAACCATTTCTCGAATTGGTTAAAAGCTCGAACCGAGTTTTTCCTGGCCTATAAACTTCGCCCTCGAAAAATATCAGATTTTAATTCTACTGATGGATTGCGCTCAGCGCTTATTACATTTCTGGAAGAATACCGGGTTACTCAAAAACGAGGTGCGATTGTTGACTTTGATCCCGAAACGTTTGATCCCGATGACAGTTTTGCCCGAATAGGCAGTGGGTCACTCGGAGGCAAAGGACGCGGTCTTGCCTTTGCCGGGACGTTGCTATATACATATGATATGGCGGAGAAATTTTCGAAGATTAAGATCAATGTACCTCCGTCAGTAATTATTACGACCGATATATTTGATGAATTTTTAGATGAAAATGATTTAAGAGATTTCGCTATTGATGCCACCGATGAAGCGGAGTTGGAAAAGCGTTTTTTGGCGGCTGATTTATCTCCAAAAGTTGTCGATTGGTTGAGAAATATTTTGGAAAAAGTCCACTATCCGTTAGCGGTAAGGTCTTCGAGCCTTCTTGAAGATTCACAGTTTCAACCGTTTGCCGGAGTCTATGAGACTTATATGCTGCCGAACAATCATGTCGATATTGAAGTTCGTCTGAAACAGCTTATTGCGGCCGTCAAGCGGGTCTATGCTTCCACTTTTTCAAACCATGCCAAAGCCTACCTCAAGGCGACGCCATATCGTTTGGAAGAGGAAAAAATGGCAGTGATAATACAAAAGCTAATCGGCAGCCGTCACAAGGAAAATTTCTATCCCGATTTTTCCGGAGTTTTACGGTCTCATAATTTTTACCCGATTGAGCCGATGAAGGCTGACGACGGAATTACATCAGTTGCCTTAGGATTGGGCGCGATGGTTGTCGAAGGCGGTACTACAGTGCGCTTTTGCCCAAAATATCCCCGGCATCTGATACAGTTCTCTACTATTAATGACGCCTTGAATCATTCTCAGAAGGAATTTTACGCATTGGAGATTCCAGATACTGAAGTAGAGTGTATTCCTGATGATAGGATAGATTTATCCTGCCTGGAGTTAAGTATAGCAGAAAAAGACAATGTTCTCGGTCCTATAGGCTCGACCTACAGTCCCGAAAACGATGCCATCTATGATGGTATCTCAAGACCAGGG
Organism: Candidatus Zixiibacteriota bacterium; assembly: GCA_023138975.1. GTDB lineage: Bacteria > Zixibacteria > MSB-5A5 > GN15 > JAAZOE01 > JAGLON01. Next base: position 199,540 of record JAGLON010000013.1, on the reverse strand, counting down.
ATACGGTTAGTGAGTTTCTACGGGGTTTTAAAGTCAGATTTGTTTCCGCTTTCAGGTATTCTTCTCCATATTATGGATCTGGGACGGCGGGGAATGAGCTCGCCAGTCGAAATTGAGTTTTCGGTCAATCTATCGGTTCCTCCCGGGCAGCCTAAGGAGTTTTACCTTCTTCAAATGCGTCCGATGGCATTAGCCTACGAAGAGGCAGAACTTGAAATTGGAGAGATATCGGAATCTCAAATTATCTGTCGAACCGACCAGGTAATGGGCAATGGAATTGTTGATGATATCAGGGATATCGTAGTTATTGTTAAGGAAAAATATGAACGCTCTAACAGCATTGAGGTTGCCCGGCATGTCGGGCAATTAAACCTGGAGTTGTCGAAGAAAAAGCGTCCATATTTATTAATTGGAGTTGGCCGTTGGGGTTCAGCTGATCCGTGGCTTGGTATTCCTGTGACCTGGGATGATATCTCCGGAGCTCAAGTTATTATAGAAAGTGGCTTTAAGGATATGGTTGTGACGCCATCTCAGGGGACACATTTTTTCCAAAATCTAAACGCCTTTAAAATTGGATACTTTACTGTTAATAGTGATCGCAGTGACGATATTATTGACTGGGAATGGCTGGAGAGTCAGAAAGCGGCCAAAGATATGGGTATGGTTCGCCATATTCGGCTAAAAAAACCGATATTGATAAAAATGAACGGTCGTAAAAATAAAGGGGTGGTCATAAAGCCGGAAAAGTAGACACTTTTTTCTGATCTATCTGTTAATCCCCTTGGTGGTGGTCACTTACTTACAGTTTTCCACGCTGTACTATGTTTGCACAGTCTTCTCAATTTTGCGATAAAAACAGCTTTTTGCATTTATATCTTTATACCCGACAATCAGATAATGTCATGGTGGCGAAAATCGAATAATTGACGAAATACAGACTATATAAAATGAAATAAAAACACGGGAGAAGATATGTCTGTATTTATGGAAGTTATTGAGTGGATGGACCCTTCAGGTGAGGAAATGATTTATCGCATTCCTCAAGAAGGTTCTGCTGATTTTAAGCTGGGGGCACAGCTGATCGTACGCGACAGCCAGATGGCGATATTTTTCAAAAGCGGCCACGTTGCCGATTCTTTTACTACCGGACGCCATACGCTATCAACTTTGAACGTTCCTATTCTTACCCGTTTGCTCGCTTTTCCATATGGCTTTAACTCACCGTTTCGGGCAGAGGTTTATTATGTAAACCTGAAGACCTTTACAAGCCTCAAATGGGGCACCAAGCATCCGGTTACTTTTAAGGATGAAAAATTGGGTTTGATTCGTTTGAGGGGACATGGCGCATTTACAATGCGAATTGCCGAGCCGTTGTTGTTTTTAAATTCCATTGTCGGTCGCCAATCACGGTATAATACCGATGAAATTCAGGATTACCTTCGTGATGTTATTATTGCGAGAATGAATGACTTACTTGGTGAAAAACTCAATTCTATATTGGATTTGCCAGCAATTTACACCGAGTTGGCCGAGGAGTTCAAGGGAATTGTCTCTGAAGAGTTTTCCAAATATGGTCTGGAGTTAGTTGATTTCTTTATCTCGTCGATAACTCCTCCCGACGATGTAACCAAGATGATTGACCAGCGATCCGGTATGGAAGCGGTTGGTGATCTTGATAAATTCCTGAAATATGAAATGGCTAAGGGGTTCGGCGCTCCGGGAAGCCCGGCAGGAACCAGCGCCGGAATCGGCATGGGCGCCGGTGTCGGTATAATGATGCCGGGGATGATGCAAAAAGTTTTCGCCCCCGAGCAAACTGAACTGCGCCGTGAATCGGTCGCCACCGTAACCTGTCCAGCCTGTCACACCGATACGCCGGAGCAATCACGCTTTTGCTGCCGGTGTGGTCATGCGATGGTTATGTTGAATGTTTGCCCGGAATGCAAATCAGAACTTCCGACTGAGGCTAATTTCTGTCTCAGTTGCGGTCATAAACTTGATGCCCAAACCGTATGTCCGCATTGTCAGGCCGAAATGATTTCGGGCTCCAAATTCTGCGGCGAGTGCGGGAAGAAAGTAAGCGATAGTGAGTAAGGCGAAACACAAGGCGGGATTTTATATCGATATCTCGTGTCCCGGCTGCGGCGGAGAATTGGAATTGCAGAGAGATTTCTTTTCTCTGGAATGTAAGTACTGCGGATCGGCACTTCAGGTTGTAATGCCTGATGTGCCGCCCGCGTATATCATTGATAATAAACAGCAGCGTCGGGAAGTGCGGTTTAAAATCGATCGATATTTGAAAGAAAACAAGCAACCGCTGACAAAATCAAATTTCATCCTTCGTCAAGTTTATTATCCGTACTGGAAAATTGATGCTGCTCGCCTCCAGATTCGCCAGGAGAAGATAGAAAATAAAAATGGTCAAACCTCAAACCCTTTCACGACAAATATCCAGTATGGTGGAAATTTCCAATGGGGTCGAGCCCTGGGGTCTGCCTTAACCAGTCAGGCAACTTCTGAGCCTGAAATTAAAACTCATGTTAATTTGGTGCCGTATTTAACCACTATTGCCGCGGCTGAGCATATTGAAGGAATTCCTCATTCTATCGGTATGCGGGCGGAGTATATCAGAGTCAAACCACTAACGGGCGCCGAGGCTGCCTTGCAGGCGGAGTTTATTCCAGTGAACATAACTTGGAATCAAGTATGTGCCACTATGAATAAAACTGTTGAAATGCGAGGTCGGGTATACTCGGCGGGTAAGGTTAATAAATCTCAGATTTTCCATCCCGAAGGCTCGATTGTTTATTTTCCGTATATCATTGCCGAAGCGGAGGGTATCGGTCAAGCTCATCGGTTCGTTCTGGACGGTATAACCGGACGGATTATATCTACATCGTTAAAAGAGGAAATAAGCACGGATGCCGTTGAACCGGTGCCCCCGACCATGAATCATGGGAACCTTACTGTAAAGCTGCACCGTTGCCGCAACTGCGGGGTTGATTTACCAGCAGGGAAGTCATCTGTTTATATTTGTCACAATTGCCATCAGGCGGTTTCAATTGATAAGGACTATCCGCTTCAAAATGGAATTATGCTGGCGACGTGCGACAAGAAAATAGCATCTCAGGATGTGTATTTTCCTTTCTGGTCATTTGAGCTATCAGAACAGATAATAGTTCAATTAGTTAAGCGGGCTACTATTGATGGTCCCGGAAATAAATTGATAATTCCGGCTTTCAAACTTTCCAGCTTTGATGTTTTGAGAAAACTCAGCGGCAGGATTACAGCCTACGGTAATAAACTTCAGTTTGAACCTCTTTTTGAGCTTCTGCGGAATTACTATCCGACAACATTAGGTCTAAGTGAAGCGCTGATAATGGCTGAAGTCGTATTGTATTGTTCGCAGGCAAAGGCTAATCCTAATATGTCAGCCGATGGTTTTAAGATCGCGCCCGATAACGTAACGCTGTTTTACGCACCGTTTCATCCCGAGAATTATTTTTACGTCGATTCTATTGGTAATGCGGTTACGTTTGAAAAGGGTGTTGTGTCTCAGTAACAGTATTGTGCGTTGACAAAAAAGCCTGAAAATCATACCTTTCCTTATGATAATTATTTGCATTTTTAAATGGGCGTTAAATCCCTGATGTTAGCGTATAAGGGGGTACCATCCCTAATTAAGCGAGGATATAATGCGAAGTGGAAAAAAATTTAAAAAACGATTTATCGAGGCTGAAGATATTTGCCGGTTCAGTATTACATCCTCGGCAGTTTTATCACCCAATGAAAAGAAAACGGCCATTACTATTGAGAATGTTTCGGATGATAAGCGAAAGTATTTTTCACGCATTCATATGGCTGATAATACAACCGGTGAGGTTGTGCCCTTCACTTTTGGCGAGGTCAATGACCGGGGTGTTATGTGGTCCCCAGATGGCGCTCAATTCGCGTTTGTTTCCACGCGCAATAAAAAAAGCGGTATTTATCTAATGTCGGTCAGCGGAGGAAGCGAGCGACTGCTTCTTGAGATGGACGGCTCGTTTACCGGTTTATGCTGGACTCCTGATGGAAAGGAAATTGTATTTCAATTCCGGTTTAATGACAGCCATTCCGAAAAAGATGAGACTAAGAAAAAAGAAGCGCCGCTGTTTCGCCATATAACGAGGTTATTTTATAGGCTTGACGGTTCCGGATTTCTTCCGAAAGACCGTTTCCATATTTGGAAAGTTGATATTGAGAGCGGTAAGGCTGTCCAGCTTACAAAAGGAAAACATGATGAGATGTCTCCGTCAATTTCCTCAAATGGGAAGCTGATTTGCTTCGTGTCGAATCGCAGTAAAGATCCCGATCTTGAGACTCTCAAGGATGATCTTTTCACGGTTGGAATCGACGGTGGTAAAGAGAAAAAGATTCCTGCTCCAGCCGGACCGAAATCATCTCCCTCATTTTCACCCGATAGTAAGAAGATAGCTTATCTGGGACATACCAATACCGATGATGCCTGGGGAGTGACCAATTTTCATGTCTGGACGGTTGGTGTCCATGGTAAACCAGCCGCCAAAGATATTATTCCTAAATTTGACCGCATGGCCATTGATGTGACTATCGGAGACATAGGTGATGCCTTTAGCCAGCCATCTCCTGTTTGGACACCAGACGGTAAAAGACTTTATTTCTGTGCTTCAGATATGGGATGTACGCATATCTTCTACGTTCCGGCAAAAGGTGGATTGCCGACTCGAGTGACTAAGAAAGAGTGTCATATTAAGGGTTATTCATTTGGCAAAACCCGAAGGAAAATTGCGGCAGTGGTCTCCAATCTGAAGACGCCGGGTGAAATATCTGTATTCCCTTCATCTTATGAAGGCGATAAGAAGGCACATGTAATTTCCTCACCCTGCAAATCATTGTTATCGGGAATTGACTCACCTGTGATCAAAGAAGTGCGGTTCAAGGCCTACGATGGTACCGAGCTGCAGGGATGGCTGGTAACGCCGCCGAGTTTTTCAAAAACAAAAAAATACCCGGGGGTATTGGAAATTCACGGTGGTCCTCGAACACAATACGGGTTTACTTATTATCATGAAATGCTCTATCTGGCCTCGAGAGGCTATGTTGTTTTCTACACAAATCCTCGCGGCGGCCAAGGAAGAGGTGAGACCTTTGCCGGGACTATAGTCGGAGATTGGGGTACTATTGATTATTCCGACTGTATGGCAGCCGCAGATTACTTGAGCGATCTGCCATATGTGAATACTAAAAAAATCGGTGTAACCGGAGGGTCCTACGGCGGTTATATGACTAATTGGATTATCGGGCATACAAACCGGTTTAAGGCAGCGGTGACACAGCGGTCAGTGGTGGATTTACGGAGTTTCTTTGGTTCCTCGGATATCGGTTATGATTTGAAGCAGGAATTTTTGGGGACGCCCTGGACGGCAGAAGAGACCTATACGCGTTGTTCTCCTATAACTTATGCCAAGAATATCAAGACGCCTTTATTAATCATTCATTCTGAGCAGGATTTGCGATGCAGTATTGAGCAGGCTGAACAGTTATTTGTAATGCTTAAACTAATGAAAAAGACAGTAGAATTTGTTCGTTTCCCGGAAGAGCCTCATGGGCTGTCGCGGCATGGGAGACCTGATCGACGGATTGCACGTTTGGAATTGATTGCAAAGTGGTTTAAACGTTACTTGAAGTAAGCTTGTTTACTTAAAACCGTGTTCGACGAGTATCTTTTCGGCTTCTTCCCGTGATTTTACCATTTTACTGATGGGACCGGTAGAGCCGTGCGAGAACATTTTTTTCAGCTGGTTTTTTGTTACGGGATTGTCAATTATGTAAATGGCCAGGGTATTGCCGTTTTTCTTAGACCAACGCATATGATCCCCAATGACTTTATCCATTTCAGGGTATGAAGGCCTCCAATTACTCAGATTGATAATTTTAGCCCACTCTTTGCCTACTAAAGGCTGGGCTACTTCTCTAAATTCATCATGATATGATCGAGCGGTTTCACGCTTCCATATACCATATATTTTTACATTCATTAGCCGCCGATCTTCATCAAGGTCCACGGTAAAATTCATCGAAAATGACATACATATCTCCAAGTAAAAACTGACAGAATGTTTCTTACTGTCATCTGCCCTTGAATATTTTCATTATGAACAGAATTGTAAGAGAGGAAAAGAGCCATCAAAATCAATACTTCACAGGCTATCCTCATAAAGTAATTACAAAGAATCTATAGAAAAATCAAGGGTTTTGTGTTTTTGATTTACTATTATTATCTTAACTAACACTCAAAGCGGAAGTTATTAGTAAAAAAGAACCGCTCCGGAAATTCAGGAGCGGTTCTTTTTTTTAACCTTAGTTTTTCCGGGGAAAGCCGGATTAACTAAGAGTTTTATTATCTAACTTAGTCAATGGTGCCGCAAACAGGTGTCGGACCGCCCTTAAACGCATAGTTAATAATATAAACAGCGTCACCGACGTTTACAGAACCATCGGTATTAGCGTCACCCTCGGACATACAATCCGGAGCAGGACCACCCTTAAAGGCATAGTTGATCAGATATACGGCATCACCGACGTTAGTCGGACCATCACCGTTAGCGTCACCACCTGGCTCAACACAGCAGGTCGCAGCGACTAAGCCATGATCCTGTGCCCAGGTTTTGCCATCGGCAAAGCTCTGGAGGAAGTCGGTTTCTCCGGTCTTGCCGGTAGCGAGAACCATGATAAACTCAAGAGTGTCAGTTGTCGTTAAGTCATACTGACCGAATGTTATCAGCATTGATAAATCGGTTGCGACTGAATCAGCATGAGATGAATTGAAAGCACTGAAACCTTCTTCACCGAACATCTTGTTATATGATACCTGCGGCGGCATCGGGGCATCTGTTTCGTAAGGGCCGCTGGTGTAAACATAGGTAGCATTGTCAAGAGTCATCGCATTTTTAACGGCAGCTGGTTCGAGTATTTTAACACCACCAAAGCGATCATCTTCAAGCTGTCCGCAGTCACCGTTGGTAGTATCATCATATTCATAACCAACCATCCAGATTTCGCCGTCAATCGCCGAGAATCCGGTGGTGTTATTTGAACCGCTATCGGACGGAACATCCCAATCCATAAGTTCACCAATTAGGACTCCATTAACTGTGGAGCCATTGCCGCTGAAAACTTTCAAACGCTGGATTATGAATTCACAAGTATCGGCATGAGTCGGTACAAAGTATTCAACAATCATGCTGACACTGGTGTCAGAAGTTGTCAGTTCAGCACTGGCATAGGTGTATGAGCCAGCAAAGGTCGTCTCGTCAACTGTCAGAGGAGTCAAAGGACGGAGACCATCGCTGGTAGAAAATGTATTGGAATAAGCCATAAACCGCAGAGTATCACTGCCGTCAAGGCGTACGATAATCGGTGAAGCGTCATATAGATAAGACGTCGGATCAGTCTGATCTGTGAAGGTATCACAATCATCGATATAGTCAAGGGCAGCATTGGCCGTGCTGTTCGCCAGTTTAGCATTGTTGTAAACAAGAAGTTGTTTACAGGCAGTTGCCAAAGTAGCGGTATCCGGCCACGCAAAATCACTAGAGACGATCATGCAAGCCGGGATATTCCGCGGACTGCCGTCAGCATCATGAGTAATTGTAATCAAACAATCCCAAGTCGACGGATCTGGCGCACCGGACGGAGCCGTGAAGGTCAGATCAAGAGTTATTGTATCTTCCAGATTGCGCGGAATGCTTCCACTTGCCGGAACAATACTCAGCCAGCCGCTACCATCGTTATATGAAACACTGGTGCTGAAGTTGTTGGCTAACAGACCTGTGTTAGTCAGGTTAATCTGAGTTGTTGTGTCGCTGCTTGGATTGACGACGATAAAGTCTGCAGTATAGCAGCTACCGAGGCCGTTACCGGCATCATCGCCATACTCTGCAACGTAAACAACTTCACGACAGGACGTAACCTGCCAGGTGACCGGGTTGGTTGACCAAACCGCGCCTGTACCGCGAACGACGCCGCCCGGAGCCAAGTCATCGATATATACAACATCAAGGACTTCAACACCGGTAGAGTCACCGCATGTCTCGATACGGCTGTAGCGAGCCATGGAGCCCCACATTTCACTGTGGCACTCTAAGGTTGTTTCGGAAGTATCAGGCCAGCAACCTTCAGTCTCAGTTGTCAAGCGACCAGTTACACGCACTGGAGCATCCCACAACTCACCGCCGTCATCAGAGGCAACGGTGTAAAGATAACCAACCGCATGCCCGCCTTGATCGCCGGCATTGACATTATCTTTGTTAGTACAAAGACCAGCGCACTCTTCGGTGTCGCAAAGGCCGTCATGACCGAATTTGGTAAAGGAAACATAAAGAGTTCCATCATCACAGATCGATAATGACATTTTGCCAGCTTCCTGAACCCAATCCGGAAGTGTGACACAGCCGTTACCGAGGGTACCAAAACGTTTCGGCCAAGTGTAAACCTTGGACGGTGTTGTATGGTTCTCGGACCAGTGGTACAGCCCACCATCACGGAAGGTCACGTGCTCATCGTCGGTTGAGTAAGTGCGGGTTGACCAGACGATATGCAGGTTACCCAGAAGGTCATAAAGACCCTGGACTTCAGAATAACCGAATTGTTTTCCATCCCAGTTTTCTGATGCGCCCGGATCCGGGTAGTTGGAGCAGTTTCCGCCAGTGACAACACCGGCTTCGACCTGTTGACTGATTGATGAATCGGCGCCAGTTGAGACCCAATCACCACCCTGATTTGATGAAATGGCATAATAGACATCTTGATCATATGCCATCGACTCATCTCCTCCACGATTAAACGCGGATGGAGCCATCCAAACCAGTGCGACTTTGTCGGAGCCAGGATCGGCGACAACAATCGCATCACCCATGTTTTGGGAATCGACAATGCGCTGATCAGACCAGACACCATTGGGACTACCGCTGGTGGAACCATAAGCACCCACACGACGATAGTAAGAACACGTTGAGATTGTATCTTGTCCACCCTGGTAAAATTCTTGAGCCGTCATATGCAGAACTGTTTCAGTACCGATCTGCATATCTATATAAGGCCAGATATTTTCATTGCCAGGACCGATGCCATCATTCGCACCCCAACCGTAGATATCAGTCGGAGCGTGAGTTTCATAAAGACCAATTGGTGCGCCGGTTGACCAACCAAAATCATAATAAATGGTTGGGGAGGTAACACCGGCATTGGTTTCGTGAGCTGTCGGCAGTGCAAAGGCTGTTGACTGATAAACATCAATAGTCGTATAGCCCTTACGATTTCCGCCTATGCCTAAACCGGTAGAACCGGACAACGGGGCACACGTTGTAAGATCATAGCTGTAATACCGCAGATCTCGAGTGTCAGAGGCTGCGTCAAAAACTTCAAGCCACATCCATGCAAAATGGATACTGTTTGTTCCCCTGTGTTCTACCTGACGACGCATTAGGGCGTTGTTCTGATAGTCATAAGCGGTATAACCAATAATATTTTCAGCGTGATCGGTCGCGTTTAGCGTAATCATGCTGCCTTTGGAATTTCCACTTGTTGAGTTAACGGGGGCATTGTCTTGGTGAAACCTTACTGCCGCGGGAGCCACCCGGGTTTTACTCAAATGAGAAGCTACAAACGGTTTATCAGATCCCAAAACCGCCGTGCTTCCGATTAGAGTAAGGAATAAAAAGGAGAGGAGAAGTAATAGTGCTGAGAATCTCCTAGCCATTTGAATCTCCTTTCGGATAGGTAAAAAGTGTTGCTATTTAGTAAGTAGAGGACCTTGGAAGCAAGACAAGAAATCGACAGATTTCTGCCACTTGTCCCTACGCTCATGCTCGTCGATAATATATACGAAAAAAACAATTTTGCAACCGCTTTTATTTGTCCTGCAATGGTTTTTAGGGAAGACGCATGCGCCTGAATGATTGTTTATTACTTTTTTATCAGATTCACAGGTAATTATTAGATTAATCTTATAATATTTACGGGTGTGAATGGTTTTTCGTGAAGACGGGCAGGCAATAAAAACGAGAATCCGGTGCTAACCGGATTCTCGAATATAGTATAACTACTTTAATAAGACCATCTTACGGCATTGACTGAAACTGTCGGCCGTCAAGCGATAGAAATATATACCACTGGCAACCGGTTGATTGTACTGGTCTTTACCTTCCCATGTGATAGTATAATCACCTTTAGGCATATTCTCATCCAATAACAGTTTTACTTGTTGGCCCAGAATATTGTGAACTTCGATCCGAATATGAGCTTGTTGAGGTACGGTGAAATGTATGTTAGTCATTGGGTTGAAGGGGTTAGGGTAATTCTGGTCAAGAACAAAATCATCGGGAAGAGCTACTTGTTCATTGGTCAGATACTGCTTACTTCCAATAATTAAGCGAGCCGAAGAAACATTATCAGGAACGGTAATCTGCTGTCCCGGAGTCAGGTAAAATGTGGATTTATTATCCATTTCCAATACCGCTTCCCAGTTTTCGACGATTTTCTCCAGTCCGTTGAAACTCAAGATGCGGTTTTTGGCGAAAGACATCTCAATATGCCAGGTCGCACCGTCTTCGAAATGCGGGCGAAAGTCGGTTTTTCTCAACCGCGATGATTCGCCCGGAATGCGAAAGGCGAGTGACGCGCCGTCGGGAGCCGGAGGCGGTTCGGAAATATCGTATCGGTCGGCTCCTTCTATGGCCTCTTGTCTGACGCCAATCAGGTTTCCTCCGTCTTCCAGTTCCCCGGTTCGCATTGTGATATCAAGATACCATTCGTCGGCTTCAAGGTTGCTGGCCAACGGTTTGTAAGCGGATTTACTGACTGCTTCCTGATATCTGAATAACAGGCTCACATTGGGACGATTAGCATGAATGAAGACCCCTTCCCAGGCGGGAATCACGGTCACATTCTGGTATCCAGTGCCGTTATAGTAATGAGCGGCATCGTCCATTAAGCCAGCCGGATGATCGGTAGAAACTGTTCCCGAATAGAGAACAAATACCTGACTAAAGGCAACATTGAAGGGACATGGATTGGCAACCATATTCCATCCGGAATCAAGAGCTACCGGATAGTACTGATTTCCACCATATATATAGTTGGGTCGTAGAGAAGTCCCGGCGGAGCCGTATCTCAATCCGCCCCGGGCAATCAGCCAGTATCCCTGTCCGGGCGAAACGGCCGCAACCGCAGGAAACTCCGTTACTGTTCCGCTGTCATTATTATAACTTCCCAGACGCCATACTTTATCATCAGCCGCCCCCAGGTCATCAACAAAGACCGTGGATGCACTCGAAGAAGTTGGATTCAAAGGCAATCCGATTATACGGTACTGGGCATCCGGCATGGCGGTCGGCCGCATGCCTTGAGCATTGTTGACACGAACCCTGAGAACATAAGGGGAAAACGACGTACCAATGGTTGTTGAATATGTATCTTGAGCAATAACGAAGAAGTACTCAAGACCTCTGACACCAAGTAGGCTGGCATTGAGAGTATATGTCAGAGTTCCCGCACCGTTGTCTGTCATGGCAGTTTGAGTAAAGCTGGATGTACCGCCTTGACGATAGAAAAAGAGACCGCTGACCGCAGTTCCACTGCCTCCTGTATAGGTGACAGTCATAGTACGATTGGCCACGGAGACAGTCTGAAGTGAACTGCCGGCATAGTTGACGGCTAGCGTAGCGGTTGCAAGATGTGATATCGTGCCTCCGGTCATTTGATAACTTCCGCTGGAAGACAAGCCTCCCGCCATAAGCGGAACATTGCCGACAATGTTATACCCGGATGAACCAGAGATACCGCCTCCTCCGACGGTGCCACCAGAAAGACTATAGCTTGCACTGGATGACTGCGCCAGCGTATTAGTGCTGAACAGCATTATCAGAATTAGTGCAAACAGTATCGGTTTTGTGATCAACCCGGGAGGTTTCCATCTAACTGATTTATATATTATCATGTTAACCTCGATTTCTTATCCAAAAAAAACTAAGCCAATACAACTATTGAACTAATTCTTCAGCGCTTGCATCACTTCCTGTAGATATCTTGAAACCTCCAACATTATCGACATTACCATAGCTTTTTGGGTAATAAATAGCGGTCATATCAAGATCAAGAAAATCATCGGCTGCATCATACCCAACTCGCATATTCATATTAGTGTAGTACTTATAAACACCACCGGAAGAGACAGGAAACACTCGCTGGACAGCGCAGGAATTGACATATTGGCCCGTGGCTGCTGTACTTGGCATTCTGATATAATTGAATCCAAAAGTGCCCCAATTTATTTCATTATGCATTGGTGATACTTGCATCTGAAAATCGTCGGTTGTTCCATTTGTGTGGTTCACTCTTAACGAAGTGGTAGCAAAGACATGGATATATCCCGGGCCGGGGGCAACGACTATTACCGAATCATATGACACCACAGAATCGATTAGACCTATCCATTGGTTTCCGGGTTCATGGCTATTATAGACAACGCCCGGGCTCGTGAAAGCAGTATGTGCCGCCGGTGAAGAAGTCAATACCTGGCGGGGCGTCATTTCACTGTCACCACCAACGGTTATGCCGAGGTACTTTTTATTACCATCTAAGACATCGGGGCCGACCGGGCCGAGTTCGACAGTGAACAGACCGTTTTCGTCTGGTGTGAACGTTAATTCTACATCATAAAGACTGGTTCCTCCGGTGAGAGCCGACCAAATAGTGAATGTTACCACAACTTCTGTGGTTATCGGTCCGGCATCATCGGTTAGTTTGCCTTGATATAAAATAGTATTGGCCGGGGTTTGACCAAAGGCAATCGAAGATGAAACTATAAGGATGAGACATGTCATCCATAACACGTTAGCAGTTTTTCCTTTCATGTTACTACTCCTTGTATATAAATTTTTTTTTATTTCCTAATGTTTTTTCTTTCCGGCCACAGGCGGATCCGGGAAATCCGGCAAGGTTGTATCGGTTGTTCCACCATCATCACTACCACCGCCGCCAGCTAAGACTACGACACCGACTACGAGTCCGACCCCGAGTCCGATAGCCCACCATTTTTTATACCATGGCTTGGAAGCTTTGGCAGTTGATTCCTGACCAGGCATGGTGGTAATAGCGGGTTGATCCTCATCCTCGGCTGGTTTATCATCCGTTTCCGCAGGTTCAATTGTCGCCACAGCGGCTTTCTCTTCTTCCTCGACTGGCTCTTCCTCAATTTCAGGCGGGGGAGCAGTTATCTCTTGTTCAACAGGAGTTTCAGCTGGAGCCGGTTTACCCGACTTGGCTTCTTCATCCACCAATGCCTGTGCTTCTTGCATCATGTCAAAAAACTCAGTTGAACTGATATCCAGGTCACCGCGCCATGCACGGTAAGATTTAAACGCTTGCTTAAACTGCTCGATAACCCGGTTTTTCTTTTCTTTATCGTTTTTTAGCTTGGCATAGTAAACCGCCGCCAATAGTACATGAGCATCTGCTTTTTGCTCAATAGAAATATTGTCGAGTTGCATGAAAGCCTGTATCTCTTCCTCTGCGCAGATATAATTTAAGGACTGAAAACTAATGCGCGCGCTTCCCAAGGTAGGATTGGCTTTATCAAACGGGCACTCGATTGGTTGGGTCAAACCTGCCGAAGATAATAGAATCATCTGAAAAAAGCATATTAATACAATTTTCGCGGCAGATCTGACTATGAGACTTTGTCTCCTCATAGTACCTCCTGTATTTATTGTTTCCTTACTTAAACTCCATTTTACTCAGACCAGAAAACCACTAAGGGTACTGAACTGATTTCGCCAGCTGTTTTCGAACCGATTCTTAGAGTACCGGAATCACCTCGAACCACTGAGCGGGGCCCCCCTCCATAGGGAAATGTTACACAGGAATCAACCTTGGCATTGAGAGAAGTGCCTGTCCCAAGCAGTTTTATCTGAACCGTGAAGAGCCACTCACCTTCTGCCTGGCGCAAGTCCAGAGCGGGAAAACGTGAAATTGTCTGTTTCCGTCCGTTGAATCCAAGCTCTAGAAAGTGTTTACTCGATGGCGGTGAGAGCGCTAATTGTATATCGATAAGATTCATTTGCCGGTATTCCTGGATTAGATCGATACTAATTTCTTCATTCTTTTTTGATATCTTAATCCTTTTAGTATATATGGGATAATCGGGATGTATCGCTGTTATTGTATAGGTTCCCAACGGTAGGATGCGGCTGGTACCCGGTTTCCATGAGATATTATTGACCAGAAGTCGGCCATTATTTGCCGGAGCTAAATTAATTAGTATTTCCGATTCCGGAACCGGTGGAGGATCTATTTTCTCTTCAACAGGCGGTTTCGGTTCTGGTTTGGGTTTTGGTTTTTTCTCTTCTTTTGGTTTCTCTACTGGAGCTTTAGTTTTGTCAGAAGGCTTAATAACGGGAATTGTCTCTTTTTTCTCAGTTGTAGTAGATGCCGATCCTTTTTGCTTTTTCGGTTGTGACAAGCTATCGGATTCGAGAGGAGGCGGTTTTGTTTCCTCCGTTGTTTTTTGGGATGGTTGTGAGGCGCTCTGGAATGATTTAGTCAGCTCCAGGTATTTTATGTAAAGCTCATCTTGATATTGCCACCCGGCCAGACATAAAAGAACAACTATTATCACAAGTGAGAGCGATTTTACCGGAAAGGATTTTTTCCCACCGAAGGCCTGTTTAACATTTTCCAGATCGTCAGCCATTGCTCTAGTTGTCTGATATCTTTTTTCCGGATTTGGATGGGTGGCCTTGAGTAAAATTCGTCTCATTTCAGGATAAAGATGCTCAGCGGCCTGGCCGCCCCATTCTCCAAAATTCGGGTTTATGGGGTTGCGGTAAGGAAGGCTATTGGTGGCAAAATTGAACAGCGTCACTCCCATTTCATAAATATCGCTTAGGAATGGGTTGTAGTTTACATCACCGACCTGCCGTTCGGGTGCGGCAAACATTGGTGTTAAGGCAGTATGTGCGGTTTTGGTTGCGTCGCCGCCGATTTCTTTGGCGATACCGAAATCTATCAGATAGACGTGGTCGTCTTTGTCGACAAGAATATTGCCCGGTTTTAGATCCCGGTGGGCGATTTTCTTGCTATGGGCATAGGCAATGGCTTGAGTCATACTGCGAGCGACGTTTAAGAATAATTTTTCAGGAAGAGCTCCGTGCTTTTTTAGTAATGCGCTCCCGTCGTGACCATCGATGAAGGCTACAACTGCGGCTCCCTCATCCGGCAGATAATCAATAACACGGTTGATATTGGGATGATCCAATTGGCATAGAATGCGGGCTTCTTTGTCAAACTTCTCACGAGATTGAACCCGCTTAAAGAACTTAACAACAACTCGCTGTTCGGTTAGGTTCTTATTATATCCGGCATACACTTCACCGAAACCGCCGCCGCTTATATAAGATTCTATTTTGTATTTACCGCCGATAACCCAGCCGATTATCCCCAACGGATCGGGGGAATTCTCAGGTGAATCATCTCGGACGGTCTCATTATCTTTTGACATAAATCATTCGTCCCCATGCCTCATTACGCAACTCAGGTGAGAGCGTACGCATATCACCGGTACATATTAAGAATACAAACCTCTTTTTATCAATGTATCATGTTATGATAACCAACCGCAAGAAATTTTTATAATAAATCATTGTCAAGACGTAATTATTTAGCGTACTGCCGATAAGAATATCAAGTGGTAAATTACGGATGCGATGAACAATTTGTTGACTTACTTCATTGATGGTGTTTAATTTAACAAAGTAGTTCTCATTATTAACAAGGACCTATTATGCCGGGAAAGCCTGCCGCACGATTAGGGGATCAAACAGCTCATGGCGGAGCCATTACGGGCCCCGGAGTGCCCACGGTTTTAATTGGGGGAATGCCAGCTTGTGTCATGGGAGATATGCATGTATGTCCGATGGTCAACCCCGGAACTCCTCCCCCGCCCCATGTTGGTATGAATATTATAGCGACCGGAATGACAGTTTTAATCGGCGGCAAACCGTCTGCGAGGCTGGGAGATACGGCTATTTGCGCGGGGCCTCCGGCAACGATTGTAATGGGATGTATGACGGTACTAATCGGCGACGGAGGCGGAGGAGGCGGCGGCGCTGGAAGCGGTGGAGACGCTGCTTCGCAAACGGAGGATAGCAGTGGAGGCTCGGGCGATGAGCAGCATCGGCTCGATGTCAGTTTTGTTGATAAAAGCGGAAAACCGGTGACCGGAGTGGCCTATAAGGTTAAGCTTCCTGATGGGAATGAAGTGGAGGGCAAGCTGACCGGCCGGATACAAAAAGGCGGACTGAAAGAAGGCAGCTGCGAAATAGAATTGAAAGCGATAATTAAAGCTGAATGGTCCGAACCTGAAGCGCGCGTTGGAGATAAGTTAAAGCTTTCAGCCGAAGCGGTCGGTGTTAAAGATGGCGTAAAAGGGGAGTTTCAAATATATATGAAAGACTTTTCTGCCGCTGATAAAATTATCGATACTATCAAAGCCGATCTCAGCGGGGGTAAGATAGAGGGAGAATGGGAGTATCAGTACCCGCAGGATGAAGAAGATGATTCCTCTGACGACCAAAGGAAGGGTTATTCGCATCCCAAGTACTACTTTATCGCCAAAATTGAAAATGCCGCCCGCCGGTCGGATTATTTGTATTTCAAGGACTATATTGAGGTTCGGCTGAAAAATAGCGAAGGGAACGCTATCGGCAATAAGCAATTTCGTCTGTTTTTTGATAATGGTGAAATAAAAACGGGAACTTTAGGTAGCAATGGCTATAAAAAAGTTGAAAACGTACCACCGGGCAGATGGAGTGTTGATTTTCCGGAAATGGGGCCGGTAACAAAAGCAACTGATTAATCTGTTATAATTTGGTTTTACAACTCAATAAGTGCCAATTAAAGAGGTAGCTATAATATGTGCAGGGTTTCTTCGGGAACAAGGAGAGCTGCGGAGGTTGTTGCGGTTGACGGCGAAGCCCAGATTCTTCCTCTGACTCAATTCGCTCCGGGGCATGAAAACGCGAACATCAGGTTTACCTTTCGGCGCGGTGGGGAATTAAGCGGAGTTCCGGTTACGATTGAGATAAAAAACCGGGATGATGACCGGGTTTATTATAACAACGGCAGGGCGATTTCTTTGATGGACAGGCCCGATGCGGTCCACCCGGCAGTAATTGAATGGAATGGTAGAGATACGGCTGGTGAACTGGTGACACCTCAGAAGTCTCCATATCAGGTTATTCTAAAAATCGGCGATGCGATTACCCGTACTAAAAAGATAAAAGTCATGGTGCATAATCTGGAGATCCGGGTCAATGTTGAAAGGTCTCCGGCCAATTCGTTTCTTATGAATACTCCGAGTCGGAAGATGGAAGCTAATGTTAAGGTCCGCATCCGGAATAGCCGTGGTCGTCCGGTTCGCATAAAAACACCGATAAAAGTCTTCTGGTCGTTTGAGGCACACGCGAATAATATGGCCAAGTCAGATTCGTATGAGTATAGCAGCGGAAACAGGCTTGGCAAAAAGGGGGATTCAACAGCGGTTTATTGGGAGCGGGATAGTCGTCATCCCAGCGGTGCAGAACATATCGGGAGTGATAATCGCTATCGGACAACGTGCTGGGTACGGACATTGGTAGCTACGAACGATACCAATGGCCGAGCCTATATTAAGTTTAAATCATCGGGATGCGGAGGAGACAAATTTCGGCTAAAGGCGAGTATTATCGCCGATGAATCTGGCCGTCAAAACCGGGCTGAAGCCAGACAAAGAGTTGACCAGCAAACGAACTTTATTACGATTATGCGAAGGGTCAGGTTTACCGGCCGGGAAATGCCGGGCGCAAGGCATGTTTCGAGTCATGGTTCGGAATCTATTATGGGGGGCTTTTATACCAATACAACTTATGTGATATATAGTCTTAGTATGGGAGCCGATCTAACTGATGCGGACTATATCGGATTATGGAACCACTCATCGACTTCCTATCGAACATGGAGTACTTGGAAAAGTAAGGTCGAAAGCACGACCGCTTCCCGAAATGAAAAACCTCCCGATAGTGATTTTGTGACGGCCCAGGGTGGCGGTACCATTACCGCCACGGATCGTGACGCAGCCCGTACTCGTATAGAGAATTGGGCTCAACGGTGGGCCGATAGAATATATAATGCATATAGCAGCGCTTTGCGCCATTGGTTAAGCGATAATAGCATTGGAAGTAATTCCCTGATAGGTGTAAAATATGAGCATCCAAAAATTTCTCATAACTCACCTAATTCCGATGCCGTGACCAATGAGTGGAGAAAGAGTGATACGCAAAGCTGGTTACATGTTACTATTGAAGGCGATGATGTTCACCCTGATGATCGATGGATTCGAAGCATGGGACTGTCAAGTAATAACAGGGCTTATATTTTCAATGACAGCAATACTACTGAACTGAGGAAAACTATTGCTCATGAAATCGGACATGAAACAAAAAGCCAGTTTCAACGGGCTCTTTTTCGACCAGCTTCGGTAGGCGGTCCAGCCAATGACAGCGATCATACGAATGGTCCGGGGCTGATGGATCCCAGTGGATCGGGATCGAATTTTACGGCTAGCGAGAAGAATATTCTGCGCGGCAGGGATAATCCTTAAACATGTTTGACGAATGATGATTTTCATTTTTGCAATGCTATTATTTACAGGAGCGGTCATGGAAGATTTTGAACCGGCACAAAAGATAGAAATTGAACTTGTCCGCCCTAAATTTATTCTGGGTGAGCCAATACCTTTGAAGATTACTTATACGAATATATCGCAAGCAACAATTTCGTTTGAACAGCCGGATAAATCGCGCAGTACCTATTTGAATATTGTGCATCTTGAGGGAGACTCTCAGCAAATGAGGTTGGGGAAGGTCCTGACCAAACGGGTCGACGAAGAAACGGATCGATATGTTCCAGAGAAAGTGGAAGAAATATCGCTTGCGCCGAAACAAACCTACGAATGCGAAGTTGATCTATCAGCCCGTTTTGCAACAATATTGCCCCCCGGTAATTATACTTTCCAAATTCAGGATAATTATGACGATGATAATCCAGTGTTTTCCAATGAGGTCACAGCTACTTTTAATTTCACAACTGAATCCGTACCCCGGCTGATGAATATTACCGGAGATATTTCCGACGAGGATTTCCGGCGTCGGTGGGCTGCTGATTGGTTAAAACAGCTCAAAGTCGATTTTCGACCTCAGTTTGCGGTGGCTGATGATCCCGACAGTATCAAAGAGGGATGCCTGACCGCTACCAAAGTAGAACTGGACAAATTCCGGTCCTGGTGGGCGACCTCTCAGCATATCGAAAAAACCCGAATGATGATCCACTCAATTAACGATAGCTGTTTTTTGATTAAGGAAGAAGAGAACGAAGATGAAAACGAATAATCAATTTACGGTCAATTTGCCGGACGGCTGGAATGACGCGACGGTCCATCTTTTTATGGGACCGGAAGACAGCGGCCGGCAGCATATGATAAGCATGGCTATCGATAATGAAGCAGGAGACACCGAGCTTTATGATTATGCTCAGGAGCGGATTGAGTTGGCTCTGGAGTCTATGCAGGGTGCGGAAATTGTAAAGGAAGAGGAGAAATCCCTTCCTGATGGGCGCGCCATTTATGAGTGTGTTTTCAAGTGGATTCCCCAGGATGATATGATCATATTCAAAAAACAGGTTTTTATGATTGTAGGTGGTGTTGGTTATACCTTTTTTGCCGACTTTTCGAAGAAAACAATCAAGACTATCGGAAACCAGGTCGATGCCATTATAAACTCGCTTATTCCATCATCAACACAGGAAAACCGGGAATAAAAGATGGAGCTCAAGTTCACAAAAAACACCGACAGCGAAGAGGAAGTTAAGCTCACCCCAGAGCTTGTATCCGCGACTTGTGTTGAGGGAGCCGCCCCGGCTGGAGGTGTGGCAAAGGTCGAAGTGTTAACCTCTTTTGTAGGTAATGGCGCAAAAATTAAAATTACAGCAAAGACCGAAAGTGGAAAGACACTGGGGAAGCTATCTTCGAAAATCAGGAACAACATTTTTGTCGGGGAAATAGATATTCCAGAAGATGTTGATACCGACGAGAAGATTTATTTTGAGGTTGATTTTCCCGGAAATAGTGTAAATGGAGAATCCAACAAGATTCCGGCGATTCCATTGATAATTGTATCAAATATGAAATGGAGCGCCTACGAGGCTACTCGTGGTGATAAATTGACCATCAAAGCGGATGTTATTGGATGCCGGGATAATACTGAGGCGATAATTACTATCTTTGAGTATGATGCGGATAATATTCATGATAAGATAGTAGAGCTGCCCGCTGAGATTATTGAAGATAAACTCGAAGTAATGTGGGAGTATGAGTATTTCGAGGATACCGATGAAATTCCCACCAATGAAGAGATGAAAGAGTATGACAAATCGTATTCCTTCCCCGAGTACTTTTTTGTTATTGAGATTCATGGGCAGAAATTTGGTGAAGAACAGGAATCAGGGTTATTAACATTCAGGGATTTCTTTGAAGTAAAATTCGTAGACCGTGATGAAATGCCATTGGCGGAAAAGAAGTATGTGATTTACTTGCCGGACGGTTCTGAGCAAGAAGGGGAAACCGATGCGGAAGGAGTGGTCCGTTTGGAAAAGATTCCTCCGGGTGGCTGTCAGGTTGACTTTCCCGATGAAGAAGATGAAGCTGAGGATAGTTCTGACTGATTGAATTATGGGTGATTTTTATAAAATAACAACCGGCAGTAAGCAGAATGTTGGCATTAAGTGCGCCTGCGGTAATCGTTGTCCCGTACTAACCGGGTTTCGCCTCCAAAAAATATATTTTCACTCTCTGAGTCGTCTTGATTCAGCCAGTCAGCGCTGGAGTAAGCGTCTTGAAAATGCTCGATTCGTACACGAA
Organism: Candidatus Zixiibacteriota bacterium; assembly: GCA_023138975.1. Classification (GTDB taxonomy): domain Bacteria; phylum Zixibacteria; class MSB-5A5; order GN15; family JAAZOE01; genus JAGLON01. Next base: position 178,512 of record JAGLON010000013.1, on the reverse strand, counting down.
GTAGCCAAAGCGGCGGCCAAAGCAAAAGAGATAGGGCCGAAAAAAGTCTGGAAAGAAATGCGCCCCAAGAAAGCCGGGGGGAGCGATGCGACTAAGTTTGAAGAAACGTTTCTTTCATCTGATATCAAGAAAATGGAAGATGATATCAAGAAGAAGAAAAAGGCGGCTGAAAATGCTGCTCAAAAATTAGTTCAACATATATCACAGAAAACTTTTCAAAGACATCTGTATAAGTACCACCGTGACCATCAAATCAGTCCGCAGACAGCTCTGGATGTATACGATTATCAATTAGATGATACCTCATCTGATAAGAAGAAATTTAAACTTCGAGAGATTGATCATTATCTGGCGATGCTGACCGAGCATCTGGCGGCGACTGAAAATGGTCAGAAGCTGCTGAAACAGCTCCTCGATAAAGATTTTATTAAAGAAAAAAAGAATATTGCGTTTGCCGATGTCTGGGGCTATACCAAGCATGCTAATTCTCTGGTTGAGCCGGTCGGTAAATTCCTTTATAACGTTTCTCCGGTAATAACTGCCAAAGTGCAGACGCTTATCAATGACGGCAAGGTCAAGACAATCGATGATATTCTTAGTGATCCGGATCTGAAGGAACATTTTGGTTTTCTAAAGAAAAAGCTGAATATGGATGTCGCCGGCTGGCTGAAGAAGCGGGCTAATGCATTCAGTGGCAAATCCAAAGCGGCTCGCGACGCTATTCAGAAACGAAATGACTTTAAAAGTTCAATTAAGCAGTTTCAGGACGTCTTTGATGACCTTGACGCTAAGAAGAAAATCGACAGCGCCTGGGTTGGTTTAACCTTCGATATTATTTCGTTTGGCATTTCGATTGTAAAAATAACCTCAGATTTCAAAAAGGCCAAATGGACCGACTGGATGGGGATGGTTGGCGACTTTACCGGACTCGTGAAAACTGTCGGCGAAGTGAAGACGGCGAGGATTCTCTTAGTCAGCGGAAAGGGAGAATCATTAGCTGCGGCGAAAGCGTTTACTAAGCGTTTAGGAGTCTTGGCTGGAGTTGCGTCTATTATTATCAGTATTGCTGAGATTTATAAGGGCGTGAAAGAAGGCGATTGGGATGTGGTGGCGCTAAACTCAGCCGGCCTGCTAATAACAGGTGCGGGAATTTATGCCGCTTGTATGGAAGCCGCTCTGATGTCTGGAATCTGCGCTATTCTTGCGGTTATATTGGCAATTATTACCGCCCTGGTCTTAGATCCAAAAGTCATTGATTATCTGGAGGATACCTGTTGGGGTGAAGATTACCGCAGTAAGGTTATTCCTTATAACAAATCGATATACGAATACTACAAACGGATGTTCTCCATCAAAGTCCGGTTTGAGCTCAATACCTATGACAGTAATAATTCACATATTTTGGTCGAATGCGGTATGATGTCGGATTATTCGCCGGTATTTTTAGAAGTCATCAATGAAAAAAGCAAGAAATCACTGGGGAAAAAGCGAGTCTTCCCCAAGTATACCTCTGTTAGGGGCAAAGGAGAAGTGAAAAAAGAAGGGCCAAGCTGGGCCAAGAACTGGCCGTTTTACGATAAGCGTATTCAGGTTGTTCGGCCATGGGAAGTTTGGGATGGAGCCAAGGGAATACAGCGTGATAATTCAACTAAGTACACAATTCTGGCGGGGATGGATCCTTCACGCAGCAAAAAAGTGGCAATTAAAAAGATGGCTCAGAATGAGTCGACAACCGGGATTACTTTCCCCACAGTACAAGAGCCGATTTTACAGCGTTATTTGGATAACAACAAGTCGTTTTACGGGAAACAGGTTTACTATTATGGCTCCGGAAGCAACTTGTATGTGATCTATCCATCAAGCGGCAAGATTAGTCTGAACGTTTATACCCGCTATGGGGGTGGATGTAAAGTCAATGTACGGGCTACTGAGGATCGTACCTGGCCGATACCTAACCGGAGTATATCTAATACAAAATATGATATTACCGGAGATGAAACTACGGTTAGGGTACCGATTAAGCCCCCTCCGTCCGATAGTTATTATGAGCTATGGATTACGATGACGTTGTTGAATGCTCAGGGTAAAGCAGTGAAATCAATCAGTCCGGCAAATATTCGTATTGCCTATAAAGAGTATATAGATAGAAAAAAACGGTGATAGTGTTTTGTTTATTGAGTCCTAACTAAGGATAGATTCGTATCGTATCAGTAGTGACAGGTGAGCGGTTATTAAACTTGACAAAGAATCGCAGGTACAAGTAATATATAAGGTTATCGTACGATATGAGGATTGAGATATCTCATGTCGCGGATCGTGCACCACTAAAACAAATTAACAATAAGGGCATATATGGATATTGCCAATTATTCTTCTGATTCCCGGGCCTGTATAAAAAACGCGCGGGAAATTGCTCAGTCTCTGCATCACCCGGAAATCGAAATCGAGCATATGCTGATAGCGGTAGTGCGTCAAGAGGGTTCGCAGGTCGAGTCAATCTTGAACGCAATGGGTAAAAGTGTTGCCTTTATCGAATCGGTGACGGAGACGCATTTTAAAGATCAATCAAGTCGAGGGAAATCTCGCGAAAATCTGGCGGTTTCTCCTACACTCCAGGAAGTGCTTCTTCAAGCAATAGAAGAGAAGTCAAAACTATTCGACGCTTTAGTTGAACCGGAGCATATCTTTATTGCCATATTTGACCCTAAGATGCAATTGGGGACATATGTCCGCGAAAAGGCTGATATTACTAAAGAAGAAATCTATCGAGCGATAGCAGACAGTAAATCGGTAGAGGATATCACCACCACCGCCGAAGCCAAAGCCGGAGCAGCCAAATCATCGGGTGAGAAGAAAATATCCGGAACACTTCGCTATTGTATTGATTTGACTAATCGGGCCGCTTCGGGTGAATTCGATCCGGTTATTGGGCGGGATAAGGAAATTCGGCAGGTTATGCAGATTCTTCTGCGCCGCAGGAAAAACAGCCCGGTCTTAATCGGTGGTCCAGGTGTTGGGAAAACAGCCATTGTTGAAGGATTTGCTCAAGCAGTAATTGATGGCGAGGTTGTTGAATCGTTAAAAGATATTAAAGTCATGGAACTTGACATGGGAGCCATGATTGCCGGAGCGAAATATAAAGGCGAGTTTGAAGAGAGACTGAAAAACCTTATTAGTGAAGTGGTCAAAACGGCTGGTAAGATAGTGCTGTTTATCGATGAAATTCACATGATTGTTGGTTCCGGAGGCAATACTGGCGGCAGTGATGCGGCTAATCTGCTCAAACCGGCATTGGCTCGAGGTCAGATTCGGCTTATCGGCGCGACAACTGAAGAAGAATATATCAAGTATTTGGAAAAAGATAAGGCGCTTGAACGTCGTTTTGAGAAAGTGCTTGTAGAAGAGCCGATTTTCGACGATGCCGTACGAATAGCTCAGGGAATTGTCAGCAAGTATGAGGAGTATCATAAGATAAAATATTCGCCTGAGGCTATTGTCGGTGCGGTTAAATTCGCAATTAGATACTTAAGTGAAAGAAACCTTCCCGATATCGCTCTGGATATTATCGACGAGGCCGGTTCGGAATATGGAGTCAAGGAAGAGTTCGCCAAGAAACACATTCCCAATTTGGAAAAGCAGGCGAAAGATGTAAAGAAAATGCTTGATGCCTGTGAAGGAAAAAACCCGGAGAAAGATAAAGCCGAGTTTGAGAAACTTCGCATCGCATACGATGATTTTGCCCGCAAGGTGGATATGGTTTATGATTACTGGGGACACCGGATTGATATGGCGGCAGCGGGGGAGGGTGCATAATGGAAAAGAGAATTAACTTAGACGACATGAAGCTTGATTTTCAGTCTAAAATTGACAAATTAGAAGCTCTCAAGCCGGTTGTGGAAAATCTTGAGCACAGAGTAGAAGACGCCGATATTGCCGCGGTAGTAGCCCGGCGAACTGGCATTCCGGTAACGAAAATGATGACTGCCGAGAAAGACCGGCTGGTGAATATGGAATCGTTCTTGGCCAAGAAAATTATCGGACAAGAGGATGCCATTAAAGCCATTTCGAATGCTATTAGAAAAGCCCGGGCAGGGCTAAAGCTTCCTTATCGCCCGGTGGGTTCGTTTCTATTCCTGGGTCCGACCGGTACCGGAAAGACCTATTTGCCCAAGCTTCTCGCTGAGTTTTTGTTCGACGACAAAAACGCTATGGTGCGGCTGGATATGTCGGAATTCATGGAACCTCATTCGGTGGCGAAGATGATTGGCGCGCCCCCGGGGTACGTTGGCTATGAAGCGGGCGGACTTTTAACTGAGGCGGTTCGAAAAAAACCATTTTCAATCGTGCTTTTGGATGAGGTCGAGAAGGCTCACATGGATGTTTTTAATGTCCTGTTGCAGCTTATGGATGATGGCCGTCTTACTGACGGGCAGGGACGCACGGTTGATTTTTCGAATTGTATTGTGGTGCTGACGTCAAATTTCGCGGCGGAAAAAATACTTGAGGCGGACCGCGAGGGACGGGATGTGGATATGGATGAAATCCGCACTTTCCTGTTTTCCAAGTTTCGCCCGGAACTTCTTAACCGGCTCAATGATATAATTATATATCATACTTTCACACAGGAGCAGGTGAAGAAAATCGCGGCCTTAGAGTTTGAACAGTTGTGCGTATTACTTAAGGATCAGAATATAACCGCACAGTTAACCGATGCCGCTTTGACAAAACTGGCCGAGGATGGCTATACGCCGGAATTAGGTGCGCGGCCGATTCAGCGCACGATTGAAAAAGACATTATAAATAAACTGTCAGTGGATATTATCACCGGGGATGTTTCTCCTGGTGATGATTTATTGATAGATGTAAAAGACGGCACTTATGTTTTTACACAGAAAAAAAAGAATTAATCCCAAATAAACGGAGGAATTAATGGCGAAGTTTATTCTGGGGGCAACGGAAAAAATCAAGCGAGACGGCTCGATACCCGTTGAATTATTGCCCTCCAACAAATTGCTCTATGCGGCCAAGCTTAATGAGGACGAAGATGCCGATGTGACGCCTGTGAAATGCGGTAACTTCAAGGAAGTCTTCGAAAAATTCAATCCATCGTTTTCGGTAGAAATGGATTCGGTTGATGGTGAGCAGGTGAATGCTGATTTTAAGATCAATGCGATGAAAGATTTCGGTAGTAAGTCATTAATAGAAAAGAATGATTATCTGCAGAAAGTCTATTATGGCAAAGAAATCTTAAACGATCTTGAAAAACAGCTGAAGAAAAACAACTCCCTGAAAAAAACCCTGGCTGACCCGGTAAAGAAGGAAGCTCTTCTGAAGCTGGCCAGATATTACATTGACCTATTAAGCGAAGAATAGACGAGGTATTGATAAATGGGCGAAGAAGAGAAAAATGAAATGCAGCCGCAGGCTGAAGCCGCCGAGGCCGCTCCCGCAAAGGAGGCGGTTGAAGTAATATCCGATGAGGAGTTTACATCACTCCTCGGAGAAAACTTTGGTGACTACAAAAAATTGGCCGCACTGCTGCCGTCTTTTAAGACCTCCGACGGCGATTTGGTTCGAGGCATCGAATGGCTGGATCCGAAAAAGAGTTTCCAGCGCAAGGAATTCTTGAATAAAAAGGATTTTGCCGGTCAGAGGAAACTTCTGACTCAGCGCCTTGAGGCTTGGGTTAAATTCCTGGCAATAGATGAAAGCGCTGATGATACCCGCAAAAAGCTATCGGAAGACTCGGCCAAACTCGAAGAGAATTTAAAGAAGAACATGAAAAAAGTTCATCGCTCCTCACGTGAAATGGAAACGACGTATAGGGCGATAGACAAGTTCTTTGCTAACGCTCAACAGGAGCCGGATGAAAAGCTAAATGCTTATTTCGTTAACGCCTCTGCGGAGCAGTTGGCTGATCCCGATGACAAAGAGAAGTTTGAGGAAATGTCCAAGGCGGTGTCTGACTTGTATCGCGAATGGAGCATTAAAGAATGTTTCTCAATGGCGGTTATACCCGGATATCTTGGCAGCGTTGAAAATATGGATACTTTCGCACGCCAATTGGGACTGCCGAACAAACTTCATCTTATGACTGACTTGCCTGATTTTGAATCGGTGGAGGAGGTCATGGATATGCTTGATGACCCCAGTTACGCTAATCTGTCCGGCATCGACGATTACAAGCAATATTTATCGGTTTTTTCCAACTATCTTCTGGCTCGCAGCGCGAATGAGTACGAGGATGACGATATGTGGATACCGCCGTCGGCGGCGGTTGCCGGAAAAATGTATCAGGGTGATACTACCATCGGTATGCAGCAGCCCGCAGCCGGATTTAAATTTGGCAAGATTAACGAGGCCAAGTATCTACGTTTTAAAGCCAATCAACCGGACGCTTCCAAAATCAATGAAAAAGGCGTCAACCCGATGGTTAGTTTTGAAGGGACCGCGGTATCGATGGGTGCGGCGACTCTGTTTACCAAAGAGACTTTTAATGTTTATTCGATTCGCCGGACATATGATTATGTTTATAAGACCCTGCGCAATTATCTTAATAAGCAGACCTTCTCGGTTATCGATCAGAAGTTTATCGATACGATGCGTCGCGATATCGATAAGTTTATGAAAGCAATTTCCGGCGGTGATAATATTCTGCAAGATTTTAAGGTTGAGATATTTGCCGATGATGAAATGCGTAAACGTCAGGAAATCGACATCAAAGTTGCTTTGAACCCGAAATATCCCGCTCGCACATTTAATATTGAATTTGCGGCCTGGAATGAAGACAATCAAACGAATGTTAAAGACAAATAAAAATTGATAGACCTATTTACATAACTATTAAGTAAGGAGAGTTATCATGGCACGCAGACCAGTACTTGAGATTGATGGTGTTGTGTACAAAAACGTTTATAAAGTCGAATACGGCCTGTACACGGCCAAGGACGAAACGGGCCGCCCGTCGGATCGTGCCCATGCCGGCGTCGTTAAAATTACCCGTGAATCTGATGAAAGAGTCGATATCGCTCGCTGGGCTATGGACTCCAGTAAACCAAACTGGAAATCCGGCAAAGTCGAGTTTAAGAACCCTGATGACGCGGTTATGAAAGAGCTTACCTGGGAAGAGGGTTTTATTACAAAATATGAAGAAACGATTCCTCATATTAAAGACAATCCCGATGAGCAGATTCGAGAGTATTTCGAAGTTTCCTGTCATAAACTGGTGATTGCGGACGCCGAAATCGATAATCGCTGGGAAGAATAAAAACAGAGATAGATACTAACGGGCGCGTTTTACGCGCCCGGTCTATTTTATAGAAACGGATAAACTTGCATGGCACAAGAAATGCCGGAATTTAAAGGTCTGAGATGAGTGAAGCGGAAAAGAAAGCCGATTCGGATGAAATTGTTGGGATTCCCGTTGATGCCGAATTAATAATCAAGGGCAAGCAAATAAGAAATGACATTTCCGGAATAAAATTGATCCAGCCAATAAATGATCATCATGAGTTAAAATTGAATATTCACAGCCGTGGTGAGTTGGAGACGGGGAAGGATTTGGCCGAGGATGTCTCTGAATTTACCGCTTTTTTAGGCGAATCTCTTTCTCTGACAATTACACCATTCGATCCTAAGGCTGATGGAAATATGAAAATGCAGTTCGTGGGTGTTGTTACGAACGTTGAAGTGTCGAATAGCGTGGGAGGATTAGACGCCGTAACAATTTATGCAAAAAGCCCAACGATACTAATGGATGCCGCGAAGAATAATGCTTTCTTTTATGACCAGAAACCGTCAGATATTGCCGGTTCTATTGTAAGAAACTACTCGATTACGCCGGGGAATACCGATACGGCTGGCTCAACAATGAAATACTGTGTGCAATACCGTGAGACTGACTATGATTTTGCCTGCCGGCTGGCATCTAATGCCGGATTATTCGCGTTTTATGATGGTAATAAATTTCATATGACCAAAAAGGGTGTGGCGGAATCAGTTGAATTAGTATGGCGTCAAACATTGGGGAAATTCACATTCAAATGGGGAACTGTTCCCGCGGCGTTTTCCTCTGATATTTATCAGTATGAAGATAAATCCAATCTGACGCATGAAAGTGATGCGGCGTCATCAAAAGCGGCTCTTTCCAATATTTCAAAAATCTCTGCTGATGCCTCCAAAAAGCTTTATGATAAATCAGGATACTTTGAGGTCGAACAGAAGGCTTCAGATGCCAAAGCTCTCGAAGCCGCAATAGGCGCGGCACAGGGTTCGGCCATGGGCGGGATGATTTCCTGCAATGGTATTTCTGAGGCACCTAACGTAACCGTCGGTCATAGAATACAGGTGAGCGGCATGGCCAATTTTAATGGTCAGTACCTGGTTTTATCTGTCGTTCATACCGTAACTGAAAAAGGGCACTATCATAATACATTCAAGTGTTGTCCGCTTGATTTAGCCCATACACAGTTAAAATCACGTAGAAAATCAACCGCTTATCTGCAGAGCGCCGAAGTTGTTGACGTTGCCGATCCAGAGCAGTTAGGGCGCATCAAGGTGAAATTCTCTTGGAATGAAAAAGAAGAGACAGTCTGGATTAGAATGGCGTTTCCTCATGCTGGAGGTGACCACGGCTGGTATTCAATACCGGAAATTGGCGATGAAGTTTTAGTCGGATATCAGCAGGGTTCTCCCGATCGGCCAATTGTTCTCGGCGCGCTTTATAATGGAAGCAATGCGCCAGCCAGCGAAGTCGTTGGCGATGAAAACATGGTAAAGGGGTTTATTACCAAAAGTGGCAATAAAATTATTATAGATGATACCGATGGTGAAGAAAAAATAAGCATAGTAGCCACAGATGGTACACAGGTTTTATTAAATTCTAAAGATCCTTCAGTCACCGTAGAGACTAGCGGCGATATAACACTAAAGGGTAATAATATTACGCTTCAAGCGGATAGTAAAATTGCCCTTGAAGGCGGTCAAATAGAATTTACGTCCAGCGGTGACCTTAAGGCCGAAGCTTCTATGAATATGAACTTAAAAGGCGGTATAGAGCAAAAGATTGAGGGAACGATGGTTACCATAAAGGGAACTCCGATTCAACTGAATTAATATTATGGATTATTTAGCCCTCCCATTTGTGCTTCGAAACGGTTATTTGGACCGTTCTGATGTGAATGAGTCTCTGAGATTCTCGATCGGTTTAATACTCTGTACCCGTCATGGTTCAATGCCTTTCGAACCGGAATTCGGATGCGGGATATGGGAAAAAGAGTTTTCCGATATTCTATCCGCTAACAAGGCCGATATCCGCTCAAATCTGCGAAACGCAATCGATAAATATGAACGGCGTTTATTTAATGTCTCTGTCTCATTAATTAATATTACCGATGAAAGACAACAGGCTATCGGTATGGCTGTAAAAGTTACTGGAAATTATACTGAGGATAATCAGGAACAACGTTTTGAAGCCAGTTATACCCTGGGGTAATAAAAAGAACTATGGCAAATAATAAAGCACGAGTTAATTCAAGAACACAATCCGAGATCTTTTCGGATATGCATCGTCAATTGCGGGCTTATAATAGTGAAGTCCCGGCATCTCCGGACAGAATGGATCCGGTTTTGAGGATCCTGATGCAGTTGTATTCACATCAATTGGAGCGTATTGACAAACGGGTTGACGGTGTTTGGGATAATGCCCGCACCTCGCTCATCCGTTCGATGTGTCCCGAATGTATGCGTTGGCCGGTTCCGGCTTTTTCGGTAATGAAATGCGAACCGTCTGATCCTGTCGTAGTTGTTGATCCGCACACAAAGTTTTTTTACAAAGAGGTTCGCGATGGCGGACAGGTATTTTTCTTTTCCCCGCTTCGAAATGAAAAGCTTATAAACGCTACGATTAAGAATATATACTTGAGAATAGATGACAGTATAGTAAATCTGTCACCGCAATCGATTGATGAAATGACCTCCACTTCCCGGATGAGAACTTCGTTCGGCGGTGGGAATATCTATCAGATTTATATTGGTATTGATTATAGCGGACTTCCTTCAGAACTCGCAGGGGCGACGGTGTTTCTAAAGGGTGTTACCGATGTATTGAAACAACTCCGTTGGGCAAAATGGTATCCGGGCTCGAACTTTGGTTCCTTTCATGAGGATTGTGGATTTTGTCCGGGACAAACGAGCACGATAGAAAATCTCTTTGCCAATAATGATCGCCCTACTGATTGGGGTGGTTTACGAAATAGTGCGGAATTGTTTAAATCGCTCGAGAATAATTTTATCATCCTCCCGGAAATATTTACTTCGACCTGGGAACTTGGAGCGGTAGATTCAAAATTATCCGAATTAGCTACAAAGGACGGATTGGATATAGATTCAGATGAGCATCTGTATTGGGTACGGATAGACTTGCCGACTGGTGGTGACAAAGGTAAGCTGCAGTCTTCTTTTGAATTCAGTTTCAACTGTTTTATTGTTGTAAATAAAAATGAGATGACGATTTACAAGCATACTGGTGGTAATCAGATGGTTGAAATCGAATTGCCCGAGCAGATTGAGAGTATTCTTGAGATAACAAGTGTGATTGATTCATCCGGACGCGAGTATTTCCCAAGGCATATGGTAGGTGAATCGGAGCACCGTGTGTTTTCTACCGAGGAAAAAGATAATAAGCTATTTCTCTGGTTTGATTTTACGTCACAATTGGAGATGCCACCGGATTCAATAACGGTAAATTACTCGGTAACTGCTGGCACTGATGCGAATGGAATTGAAGCAGGCAAGGTTACTGAATTATATGAAAACCATCCCGGTATTTCCGAGGCCGTAAATATTTTACCGGCTTCCGGTGCGATACCTGCCAAAACCGAAGAGCAGATCGTTACTGAAGTAGCGGCACGTTTGCGCAATCGTGACAGGGCTTTGGGGTTCAGCGGTATCACTCGCTGGATAAAAACGTTTGATCCCCGCATAATATCCGCGGAATGTGAGAACGGCATCGAGCGCATGGACAAGGGTGTGCGACGATGCATAATCGTCCGGGTGACAGTAAAAAACGATGACTTTTATTCCGACGACGAAGTTGCATTGATACAAGTGCGGCTGGCGGAATTTTTAAAATCCAGGTCTCCGGTGAATACTCATTATAAGATAGAGATGATTCGCAGATGAGTGCCCGGAACGAAAATCTGATGCCGGATTTCTGTAACCGCCGTAATCCTTTTCATTACACGACCGCCATCAATCTGCTTATCAGTAAGGGGGTTGATCCCCATTTGATAGATATCCTTGCTATTGGCAAATACGAAAACTACAAAGGCGAGGTTAGGTCGCAGATACCAGAACCAGGTTCAGTACTTAGAAGTGAAACGAATATCCGTCTTGAAATTGGATTTTCAAGTGCGGTTGATTTGATGCCCTATCAGTTTTTTTATGGACTGCACGGTCGAGATGCCGGAGGCGGTTGGGAAGAAAACGCACGGCACATGATGGCACCGTTTGACGGGGCCGTTATTCGTTATGAAGCAGTAATGCGCTATTTAACACTGAAATATAATTTTGGTGTAATGGATGAAGAGTATATCCTTCAATATCTTAAGCTATTTGACTTTGATCTGAACCGCGAAACAGGAAGCGATACTGAAGCTCAGTTATGGGCAGCCCTTATGCCCATTTTTAATGAGTGGGCGGGTAATCCGAAAAATGTTGAAAAAGTACTAAAACGGGTGTTCGGATATCGTTTTAAGATTGTCGAAAATGCGGAGCGCACCTATAAAATACCCGATTCAATGCGCTATCATCTGGGAACTAAAACCGGGCGGTTGGGCCATGAGTCGATACTTGGTAAATCCTTTACCGAAAGAGATTCTTGTTATAGTATCCGGATATTAGATATCAGGCAGGATGAAGTGGAGAAATTTCTGTCTGGTGCTCCATTACGTAAAAAACTGGAAACGGTTCTGGAATTGTGCATGCCGAGTAATCTTGAATATCGTATAAGCTTTATTACGTCCGGGCGAGGAACAAAGATTGGAGATAAATCAACCGGTGCGTATCTGGGATATGCAACCCGGTTGTAATGAATATATTTGAGTCCGGAATTTCGTCTTGCGATGCTTGACTTGGCGGGATATCCGGCATAATTTGACAAAACTGAGATAAAGGCAAGATAATGAGTGAATTGAAATTATTATCCGTTAATTGGCAGGACGGGATGCTTATTAGTCGCGAGCATCTTGCCCGTCAGGAATCCTACTTTGAGGAACTAACCCGTTGGCATGCGCTCAATGCATCCGATTGCTATGGATTAGTCCGAAAATCGCATTCCGGTCAGGGTGCCTTGACGCTGAATATCTCCCTGTCGGGCAACCGACTGCGAGTTGAAATTGTCCGATGTCATGCGGTTATGCCGAATGGGAATTTGATTCACATTGAGGGTGAATATGTTGTCCATTGCGAAACCGATGTTTCGACCACGGTTGTCCCGGTTTATATTGCCATTGATACCACCGTTAAGCGTCCGCATGGTGATGCCGATCCCGGCGAAGATATGCCCAGAGTGCCGTATCTGATTCATAATTATTCTGTTCATGCCGGTAAACCTCCGGAACTGGCGGAAGGCCAGTATATTCAGATTGCTCGACTGGCGATTAACGGCAGCGAAGTGATACTCGCTCCCGATTATTTTCCTCCCTGTATAACCTTGAATGCCGATGAACGGCTGTCTATCAAAACTACCGATATGAAAAACCGGCTGGAAAACTTAGTCTCTTTAGCCAGTCGCGCATACGGCGCGATTACTGCCAGTGGTACGTTAAAAGGCGAGAGCACTAGTCTGCAAATTGCTTTTGTGCAGACGATAGGACAAATTGTCTATCATCTGTCTTCACAAATTGATAGCTTTGTTATCGGATCTAATGCCGGTCATCCGCTTGCGATGGTTGTTTATTTTAAGAATATGTTTCGGGTCATTTCAACGCTGCTGAATTTGCATCCTGGGCTCAAAGACTATCTTAATGAAAGATTCTTCACTCGTGAACTAAAAAGTGATATCGGAACTTTTTTGGCATCAATAGATTCGTTTATTCTAAATGAGTACAATCATCGGGATATCGGTGGTCACGTTATCGCTATCGAAAAGACACTAGAACAATTCCGAGACCTGATGGCCTTTTTGGCTCAAACCAAGAAAGAAGAACTGGGTGAGCAGGCCGTTGCGACTGAAACCCTGACTTATCATAGTAAAACTTATAGAAATCTCGATTATAGCAATAATAGACTTGAGCGAGTAGGCGAGTTAAACTATCTTATGATTGAGATAGCCAATCCGAGTCCGGTAACGGATGCGGTAATACTCATGACAAAAGCGCTCTTTAGTGACGGAGATTGGAGTAATATGCAGGTTCGACTGGGGCTAAATGATGCTCGCGGGTTAGGTGAAACTGATCCGGTGGATATCGATATAACCTCGTTCGGAAATAAAGTGGCACTGCACCCTCGTGATTTACTTGAGTCGTCCTCGGTACGACAGGTAACATTGATATTCCGTGGGGCACCCGATTCTTCAAAATTCGAGAGTTTAGGGCAAATGGACTTGATTCTTTATTCGGTGTAAATAGTGAAAGCGAATCTAAGTGGATATTAAAACGTATATTGATGATTTGTTCAGGTATCTTGATACCTTTGAGAACAAGAGTACTGAATTTGAAACTGAAGCATTTTTGCAAACGTATAATGGCATTTATGCTGTTTTTCAAGCGTTCCGCAAACAGCGGGATAAAGCCATAGAAGTTGATCAGTATTTCCTACAACGTATTCAAAAAGAGCCTCTGACATCATCTGTTCTTCGGCAGCTTACGATTCAAGTATTGATAACATTTTTTGAATCGGAAGCGGATATTGATGGTCAGTCGAATAAATCGTACCTCTATTGCCGTGATTTACGAGCGAGTAAAAGAGATATCGCCTATTTTGAGGAACATCTCCTGCCGCTTTTATTCCGCGATGGGGGGCTGAATAACAATTTTCGGCTGAACTCTTTTTTCTTAAGTGAAATTGGAAGGTATTTGAATAAATTCGGACGTGATGTCAATGCCGGACTATCGCCGGAGGCATTTGAATCAATGAGTGTTCCGCAGCGATTTCTTGAGCTAATGCGGCGAAGATTATCTCTTGGTCCCGACTTACTAAGCGATAGGAATTCTCTTGAATTTCATTTGCACCGGGTTGACGCGTTTTCCAAACTTTCCGGAAAGTCGGGAGTCGGTGAACAATACCTTAAAAAATGGAATTATCTGAAAACCACCAGTTTTTGGGATAAAGTAACCGGAGCGCTTTCTGAAATCGGTGGTAAAATAAAAGGGACGTTCGCCAGTTTTACTTATTTTAAGCTGGTTATTACACAGCGCACCGCGGCTTTTTTCTGGTATAGCGTGATTGCCCTGTTTTTTGTGTTTTTATCGATTTATGTTCCAATGAAATGGGTTTCTTACAGTGATGAAAAGCTGGAGCAGTTTAATAATAAAGCGGCCGTTATTCAACGCGGCGGTAAATAAGCATAAATGATCGTTTTAGAGAGTGATTATATATGAAACTAGGCAAGATATTCAAATTCTTCAAAAAGGGCGCGAAAGTCGCCGGGGGCAAGAAGGGTAAAAAGGGAGAAAAGTCTTCGCAATGGCCGTCCGGGACAAAAATCGGTATTTTCGGCCATGCTAATTCTGGAAAGACAGTCTATTTTACAGTCCTTAATGAAGAGTGTAAGATCTCAAAGAAACTTGGGATCTCGGTTACCGATAATAAAACCGCCGGAGAGTTTCTTTCTAATTTCCGCTCAATATGGGGGTTAGGAACTGCTACCGATGCTGGTACCGTAGTTGATTTTCAGGGAGAAAAGAAATTCCCGGATCCAACCTCGGGCGAGAAAATTTTCAAGTTCAATGCCATTATTGACAGAAGTAAAAAAGTTTCGGTAGTCTCCTATGATTACGGCGGTCAGGCAGTCGCGATTACCGGTCAGAATGAATTAGCTGACAAGGTCGCCGATTTTATGACAGAATGCGACGGCATTCTGTTCTTTTATGATCCGAAAATATTAAAAGCTGAGCTTGAAAGTCAGGCTCATGTGGCGTCATTTGTAAATATTCTTGAGCAGTTAGCTCCATTGAAATCCCGTCTCCCGATACCGGTCGGATTAGTAATTACGAAGTCTGATATTTTACCGGGCTTTAAGGGCGAAGATCAGGTGATGCTGATTCGTCCCGAAGACGAGTACCTTGCGTCGGAAGATTTTGAGTCTTTCCTGGAAGCGGCTTTGGCTGATAACAGAGTCTCCTCAGATTCAAACTGGGCCGGTTCGGTTAGAAGTGTGCTGGTGCGCATGAAGGAATTCCTGCGGGTTGTTCTGGGGCGAACCCTGGATTTCCAGGTTTTCTTTATTTCGAGTATGGGGCAGACACCGGAAAAGATAGGTACCGATATCGGCCGCTCTATCTACTCGCCTCCGTCAACAATTCGTCCGATTGGAGTTAAAGAACCGTTTTACTGGATTCTCAATTCCATTATTCGCAGTAAAAGGATATCCGCGATACGAACCTTTGCCAAATACGCCGCGACAATTGGTTTGATCTGGTGTGTTCTCTTTTCGATTCCGTTTATTTTTCATTTTAATTATCTGATGCCTCGTGCTGAACGTATCGAGGAAAGCGTTGTTTCGGCCTATGACGGAAATATCTATAATGCATCGGATAAAGAGCGGCGGAAAATCATTCAGGCCTATGACAAGTACGAGCGCGCCTGGGTGGTCAAATTGATATTTGATCGGTTTCAGGCTCCTGCCCAGAGAATTCGAGAAGGGTATCTTAAATTTAACCAGAAGGAAGCGGTTAAGCTGTTAAACGCTCAGGTCGCAAGATTCGCATCTATCGTAAAAGATACTACGCTTTGGCCCAAGCTCAACCCAAGCGACCAGACTCTGATATTAAACGATGACCTCAATAATCTTTTAGCAGCCTTTGAAGGCTATCATAAAGGTGACGAGGGATCGATTTTATATAAGCGCAGCGGGCGGGCACTGGTGTACTGGGATCTGTTCTCAAAAGGCGTCATCAGTCCCAATGATACCGCAGTGTGGCAGATAATTCAACAGCAGGTTCAAACTGATCAGGGGCTCTATAGGAGCGAACAGTCAAAAGAAGAGTTGGCCTTGGCAAGTGCGCTCTCCGAAAGGAAGATTAAAAAAACGCGACGAGCTGTTGCAACTCAAGCTGCCTTCGAGCTCGACGATCTCATTGATAAGATTAACGGCAATGAGTCTCCTTCATATCGTCTCGACAAAGCAGTCGCCGAGCTGCGAGCTATCAAAGGTCAATTGAGCAATTCTCGTGATGTGAAAAAAGTAAATCAATATATATCTCGCGCCAAAAAATGGTGGCAGCCGAGGACGTTTACTTTTAAGGCAGTAAGTATTCCTTCTGACGGTCATCTTCATATTGAGGTTACGAGTAAAGGAAAGGATCCTACCTGGTCGGAGCAGACGCAGATACTGGCCGGTTTCGACTATAAGATTACCTGGAAAATCGGAGATGTAATTCATATTGCTCTCGATACTCTGGGCGCGCCGGAACTATGGGGTAAAGATGCCAGCGATAAAGTAATGTTAAGAAAAAAATACTCGATTTTTGATATGGACGGCGAGATAGGATTTGACAATATTGGTAAAAAGGTTACTATTAGTTTCAATCCCGGATTAATGGATCAGATTCCGGTATTAAAATAACATGGACGCATTCGAGGAGTAAGAAAAATGAAAATAAAATCACGGTTATTAAGACGCGGTGTTATTCTGACAACCCTCTTCTTATTCACGATGGTGTCGTTATCTCCGGCCGCGACTCTGCAGCTTCCCAAAGGTACCGATGTGAAAGTGAAATTCACTCAAGGGATGAAGCTTTCATCGGGAACCTTAGGTCAGGGAGTTCCTATTATATGCCATCTGGCAGAAGATGTTAGAATTGGAGATAAAGTTGTTGTTGAAGCGGGAGCTCAAGCAACTGCTGTCGTTAGTGATGTGAAAAAATCAAAAGGCGGCGGTAAGGGCGGCTATATTAAGATCTCGTTTAACGAGCTTGAAACCAAAGGCGCCTATAATACCGTAGACGGTTCTAAAATTAAACTCTCGGGATACATTGAGAATACCGGTAAGGGTAAAGGCTTTTTCCCCTATCTGTTTTTTGTGTTATTCCTAAAGGGATCTCAGGGTGAGATTAGCACTGACGCGGTCTATACGGTCAAGGTTGCCGAAAGTGTAATACTGGAAAGTAAGTAGAAGAAAATTATTGTATTTAGATTTTAACGGGCAGCCAAGGCTGCCCGTTTTTTTTGTTTTAAAATGCCTTTGCCGATTCGGTGCATCTACAGAAACTTATTTATCAGTCGGCAGCGGAATCCTCAAAAGAAGTACTTCTGCGTCATCACTAAAAATATTCGAAGTAGTAAGAGAGTCGCCGGACAGACTGTAAATCGATTGAGGTGTTAAGCTGAAGTTCACCCGTGCCGTATCTGAATTCCAATCATCATAGGTGGAAAAAGTTAGCGTTGCAATATGAGCCTGACCCAAAGAATCGGTTAGGAATTCGCCCAGGAAAGGTCCTGCAATATAAGCACTTAACCATATTGACCCGGAGCCACCCTCAGAACTGATTCTTCCGCTGTCTCCAGCCATTGAACCTGCGGTAATTCCTACTAAATTAAAAGGACCGAGGTCATAATTTAAGTTAAAACTAATATCTCGCAAGCTATCTATATTATAAGCATGGATTTCAACCGCAAAGGTGTCTGACAAAGGGAGTATAACTGATTCAATGAAATGCCCAATCTGAAAATGAGGCGATATGCTTAACATCGGGACCATCGGTCTTAAGGCAATCGTCAGTGACGTGATTCCGGTCGATACATTTACAATCTCTGACCCGGTATATAGAAGTACGTTATCTTTGGCATAGGCATTAATCGTAAACGTTCTCTGATTGCCCGTTGGCACTGAAGCCTCGCCGACTAAAGCTCCGAATTGCTGAATTAAGGGAAATACCAGGGTCGAATCAAAATCACGGGCATTCACCGTTAATTCCGCGTGATCTGTGGCCGCGGCGAGTTTGTGTGATAAAATCGGAATAGATATCCCGATATTATTCTTCGATTGTTGATCAACGATTTTGCGGGCGCATCCGAAGACGCTATAAATCATTATCAATAGACAGATGACAATCGCCAGTCTAAATATTTTATTTATATTCATCATATATTCTCTATTCTAAAAAGTGGCCATTAAACCAGCTGTAATCTGATAACCGCTGATATCGAAGTTTCCGCCGTCAGCGCTGCCGGTGTAATATTTATAGCCCAGACGGGCACTGGCATTTTGTCCGATAGCTCTGGACACAGAACTGCCAATTCCGAAGATGGATGAGCTCTCAACTTTATTTTCATCATCTTCGAATTCATTATCGCCGATCATTCTCAAATCCACAGTGGGGATAATTGTCCAGAGTTTATTCGCACGGTACCTCATACCGCCCCCAATGACAAATTCATTGCCGTAGAGACGGAGTTGATTAACGATTTCTTCGTTATCATAGTTAGTGTTACGACCGCGAAAGAGCAAGCGAACGTTGCCGAAAAAGCTTGATTTATCCCCGGGAATTTCCATTCCGGCCAGAATATCAAATTGAGTCGCGGATTTACGAGTTTTCTTCTCTTCCAATTTGTCATCAGTATATAGAGAAAATACCATGCTGGCAGAATACAGGACTTTTTCTTTCTTCGTATCTGCGTTCACCGAGAGACTGAACATTTCTCCCGGATCATATTCACCCTCACCTTCAAATGGTGTGTATTTTCCATAATACTGAAAGGTCGCGGTCGCGCCGAAACGGGAATTGCCCTTTGTTGTCGCGCCCCCAAAAAGAAGATTAAAGCCTAATCCTTCACCCATACGGCGTATAGGAAAGCTCAGGTAGTTATGCGCAAGCATTCCCATGACCGTCTGTTCTTCATCGACATTAAGCTCTTTTTTCCCCGTCGGGAGATTGATTCCAAGGCTGAGCAGATAGCGGTCAGCCGCAAAGGATTTATTGAATTGCAGGCGGATATCAGACAATCCAGATAGGTTATTATCCTGGCCGGCCAATTCGGCGCTGTGTGATGTATTGGCGGCGTAAAACCTCATTTCAAGGTTGTCCTGAAGAGGAACAAAGCCGCTGACCGGAAAAATAAACTGGCTGATACTGCTTTCGGTACCGGAATCGTTTGTAATCGTCCAGTTTGTGTACGTTATCTGAGAATTACCGGAAGCAGGTTGACCGTAAATAATCTGGGCCTGTATTGACCCTGAGCAAGCGATCAGAGCCAAAACAGAAAGCAAAACTATTATTCTAATTGGCCGCATCGTAATCCCCCTTAATTATTATTATAACACCTGTGCTAAGCGCTGTCCTTAGCGGAGAATAGAGGGTCGATCCGTAGCGGTCTAAATACTCGGTATCAAGAATAAAGCCGGATGTGCTTAGAGCAACTGTCTGGAAACGATCCAAACTCGATTCGGCTGATTCGGTTTCCGAACTGACAACTTCGGTTTCAAACTGGCTGAACGATGTAGTCGGAGCGGCTTTTGCAGCCGCTTGACGCCCAGCGGTATTACGTCTGACTTTTGCTTGTTTAAAGCCGACATCGTTACGTGCGGCGATACCGTACTCACGCTTGGCTTCCTGATGCATGCCCTGGCTTTCAAGCTCAAGTCCCCGGCAGTACGCCATAAAAGCCAAATATGATTCGGTTGGTACTTCTTCAATCGCATCCCGTTCTTCGGCCGTAAGCTGAATACCGAGGTTGTCGATGACTTTGAAGACAAAACCTTTTTGCAACTGGAAGAACTTTTCGGTCGATGCTTCCTCCGGAGATGTCATCTGGGTAATACTATCACGGATACTGACAATTGCCCCATCAAGACGAATCACATCGTCGCCTAATCCGACCAGAGTTCCGGTTATTATTTTGCTGCTTCCGATAAGCCGTCCAAAACGAGGGGCGGTTCCGGGGTCAACATAGCCGGATTTACCTAATTGAAGCTCTTGCAAGATAGCATCGATTTTCAGTCTATCAACGACTTTGAGAGATGATACTTTAGCCAGATCCAAAGCAGTGAATTCGGCCAGTCCCTTACTTATAGGAGCAAGCTCAGGCGAGAGGTGTGTATTGTCAAAGCTAACTACAGCGATACTGTTATTTGGAATCGTATCGGCGTCAATATCCGACTCATTCGAAAGGGCAAAGGAGACTTCTTTTTTTATAACCTGAGCAATCAGATTGTCCAGACGGCCTTCCAGCATTTTTCTCGTTTTAGAACCAGGTTTCATTCCCAGCGCTGAGCGATAAGCTGTTATGGCTTGATTGGGTTTGTCCTGTTTCTCGTAAATAAGCCCCAAAAACAGGTTGGTTTTGCTGTCAGGTTTTATGCTGTTGGCCTGATGCAATGCGTCTTCGGCCTTGGTTAGATCACCCTTTTTATAAAAGGCAACGCCAAGTTCGCACCAGGCTTTGGAGTTTTTCGGATTTACCGTAATCTCCTGATATAAAATATCGATAGCGTTATCATATTGCCCTTCGTTTGACAACTGTTGCCCCTTGTTATAGAGGGATTGCGAGCAGCCGGCCAAAAAGACGATTAACGCCAATAAGAGAACTTTTCTCAACATGTGAGCCTCGTTTAAGAGTGGTGAATTACGCCGCCAGAGGACGGTAAATATCCATTTTACGCTTGGCTTCGTCAAAACTGTTGTCTTTATCATATGCCTCTTTAAAGTACTCATAGGCTTTCTTGTACTCATAGCGATGCATGTGATACAGGCCGCGCGAATAAAGAGTTGCCGCATCGTAAGATTCGGTGCCGCTTTCATCGAGCAGACTGATGGTTTCTTTGTTGAGGGTCAGATTCAGCTTTTCAGCCAATTCTTTTACCAGCTCTTTTTCCATCTTGAAATAATCCGGCTTGCCGTCTCGTTCAACCGAGGTGATAATTTCGGATGTCTCGACCTTAACAGCCTTGACTAGCATCTTTGTGTTTTTGCCGTCAAGTTGAGTGATACTTCCGAATATCATAATTTGCGCGCCGAGCATTTTTCCGACTTTGGCGGCGGTACCGGCTTCAATGGCGCCTGATTTGGTCAATTCGAGTTCTTTGAGCAGAAACTCAATTTTGTCTCTCTCAACGACTTTTAGTTCGCTTATTTTGGCGAAATCAGATTCGAAAAAGTCTGCGATACCTTTAGTAAGAAAGCCTAACTCTTCCTGATATTTTCCAACCGAATAATTATCAAAAGCCATTATCGCGATAGTCTGGATTTTGTTGTCAGTATCATCGGGGCAGACTAAAGCATTTCGGGCTTTGGCAATCTTAAACCAGTGGTCTCGGAGCTGCTGCGGCCAAAATTCGTAAGGGAGTTGGAGCTTGCAGGGTCCGATATCGGCCATTTTATCTAAGTAAGAGAAAGATTTCTTTGAGTAAACTTCGCCTTTGCCGTAAGTGAGCATGCCCATTACGGCATAGACGGCAATACTGTCTTTGGGTTCCAGTTTACCGGATGCCAGAAGCTCGGTAGCAACCGCAATACCTTTATCAAATTCAAGCTCAGAATAGAAGCTGAATGCTTTGGCAAGCTCTTCGGCTACTATTAAGTCATCCTGGGCAATCACGGGAGATACCGTGATAAACAATACGAGAAAAAGCCCCAATATGGCTACTTTTCTTAAATGAGTAATTTGTTTAACCATCTTTAGTTACCTCCGCAAATAAGCGTAATATATCATTTTGTTTTTGCCATTTTCTTCAGATTCTTAATCTATATATCTTAAACGAAAGAAACGTTACTTTTCGAAGTCAAATATTAACTTATGCGATCCGTTTTTCTTTACCCGAATAGTTTCCGTCTTTTCGTGAGTTACACCGTCAATATCTAATACCGCCTTGATAACCCTTTCGCCAGTCTCTACCCTGAATGTATAAGGTGTATGTTTCTCCTGAAGCTTGCCGTCGATAAAGATAACTGCCCCATGGTACGGTTTGGAACCTATTAGAATGTCCCCATATGATTTCTCCGGCAGTTGGTTTAACATCGTAAACGTCCGGCTTAGTTTATACGTTTGTTCCGCAATAATATCCACAGTATCGGTATACCGCTTTTGTTTGGACTGCGAGTTTGACAGTTCGACAATATGCTGACCGGATTCAAGAGTAATAGCCTTCGATTTTTCTCGGTTTCCGAATGATTGGCTGTTGATTTTTATATTACCATAAGGTTTGATTGTAATTTCTAAAATACCTTCGGAAATAATCGGTATAGTATCAATTAGAGTTACGATAGTAAATACCGCAGTTTTGGAAAAAATACTTTTATTTCTCTCGCCATCTTCGGCTTGAACACGCCAGAAATATTTCCCATCGGCCATTTCAATATCTGGACGATAGTCGCTTTGCTCAAGATTGCCAATTGATTGCGGGCTGGAGAAGTTCTCGTCGTCAGATAACTCTAAAGTATAGCGGTAACCCTCCATACCTTCCCAGGTAAATAATGGTGTGGCTTCCTCGATGGTATCATTATAAGTTGGAGTTGATAAAACGGGCGGATTAATAGCGAGAGGACCATCTCCGCCGATTATAAAATACAAGACAACCATAAAGACTATTAGAACCGCACCGCCGATCAACCAGAGCGGGTTTAGACCGCTTTTCTTCTTATGAGATGTGGAAGCCGTTGGTTTAGGCGTATCATGTAGAGAAGGAACTACATGCTCAGTGAGGTCTGCTTTACTGGGTTTAATGCCCAGATTTTCAATCGCCGCCTTCATACTTTCAACCGATTCGAATCTGTCTTCAGGTTCGCGGTTAATAGATTTTAGTATCAGTTCCTCGAGCTGTTTTGAGATAGCTGAATTAAGGCTTCGGGGTGAGACCGGGTCATTGAATAATTTTGCATCTCGAAGCGCAAAGGCATTATCTCCGGTAAACGGAAGCCGGCCAGTAAGCATATGGAAAAGAGTAGAACCTACGGCATAAATATCGGCCAGTGAATAGTTAATAGCATCGGTCGGATTGAACTGTTCAGGCGGCATATAAGTGGGAGTGCCGCAGGAACTACCGGCGACTGTTAAATTTGGATCACTTTCGCCTTTGGCGATTCCGAAGTCGATAATTTTTACATGGCCGCTCTTGTCAACCATTATGTTGCCCGGTTTAATATCCCGGTGATAAACACCCTTCTGGTGCGCGAAAGATAATGTGTCGAGAACTTCGCTGATGATTTGCAGTGAAGTCTCTATACCGAGCTTCTCTTCATTCTTTATCATCTCCTCAAGAGATGATCCGTCGATGTATTCCATTGCAATTACAATTTCATCGCCGTGATTGAAGAAATGCTTAATTTGACAAATGTGTCCGTTTCCGTCGAGTAAAGCCAGTTTGTCCGCTTCTTGTTTAAAGCGTTCAACCAGACGCGGATCGGAAAGGATTTTTAAGACAACTTTCAAATTGGGAACGTCCTGATGGACGGCCAGAAAAACCTGCGCCATTCCCCCAGCGCCGATTTTCTTTAGTATATTATAATCACCGATTTTTTCTGTCATAAGAAAATATACGCTGTCAAAATTATATGGGCAATATATAATCGAATGTATTATTCTATAAAGAGTTGACAGTAGTCTGACATTCCAGGCTGATTATTGCGTTGGTAGTCAAGATTTTAGTGGAGACGGAAAATGTCAAAGGCCAAGATATTGGTAGTTGAGGATGAAAAAGATATTCTGGAGTTAATTACCTATAATCTGAGCCGTGAAGGATATCAGGTTCAGGGTGTAGATTCAGGTGAGTCAGCGATGTTGGCAGTTAAGAGTACTATCCCTGATTTAATTCTCCTTGATTTAATGCTTCCGGGTGTTGATGGTTTAGATATTTGTCGTTTTTTACGAAACCGGCCAGATACCCTGCATGTACCAATTATCATGGTTACTGCCAAAGGAGAGGACTCAGATATTGTGGCGGGACTAGAATTGGGTGCTGATGATTATGTGATCAAACCGTTCAGCCCCAGGGTTTTATTGGCCCGTGTCAAAGCGGTTTTACGGCGGACAGAAGAAGATATTGATGAGGACTCATCGTTCTCAATATATGATTTGAAAATAAACCCGGGGCGTCATGAAGTATTGTTTCAGAACAATCGGATAGATTTGACTTCAACGGAATTTAGATTACTTCAGCTCCTGGCCCGGCGCCCGGGATGGGTCTTTACCAGATATCAAATCGTTGATTCAATACACGGAGATGATTACCCTGTTACTGATCGGTCGGTCGATGTTCAAGTTGTAGGGCTTCGTAAAAAACTTGGCGGTGCTGGAGCATATATTGAAACGGTTCGAGGCGTTGGATATCGCTTTAAAGATGCGTAAACCCGCCTTGTGTAAAAATCGAAAGAAGCCCGCCTTTTTTGTTTAATCCGGTACTTTCCTGGATATAACTTTCTATACCAACTGTTCCGCTCGCGCCTTTACAACATCTCTGATCGATACAATGCCGACCAGTTTCTGGTCTTCCATAATCGGTACATGACGTATTTTATTAACGGTAATTAAATCCGCAATATCGTCTATCTTATCGTCGGGATGCCCGATAATGAGTTTACTGGTCATGTTGTCTTTGACAATCATATCCATCATATCGCCGCGGTACCTGAAGGCCAGGTGAAAAATATCCCGCTCAGTTATAATACCGATCGGACGTTTTTCGTCATCAACAATTATCACAGAGCCAATCTTATTGTCAATGAGGAGCCTCATACAATCCTGAATGGTTTTTGTGTATTTTATTGTGACCGGCGGTTTTTTTGACTCAAGTAGGTCCTTTACTCTCATATAATCCCCCGGAATGGAAGTTATAGTGGTAATAATAGTGCTGACTTTTTTAGCCAGCTTTCAATTTATATAAAAATTCTAATTTTTCGGTTTATTGAATAAATACGAGGATTGTTTCGCAAACCTCTTTCACTATAATAATATACGAAAAATTATACGGTCTTGTCGACTAAAAAATACTATTTATCGCTGGATTTCATGTTGAGCGTCTTAAAATGATGTACTCCAAATCCCAATGAAATACAACAATCGATGTAATCTATTGACAAATCAGAGGTTTGCCGTATATTATACAACAATACCTGCCAATGTACTTCAAGGGAGTTCGCAATGTCAAAAAGCTCATTCAATTGTCAATTTGTGAGAGTTTCATCGTTATGTTTATTACTGATTTTATCTTTAGTTTTCTTAATTCCCGGATCGCTTCATGCCGTCAATCAATTTTCTATTGAGTTGGCTGAGACTGGAGTCGGTCCCGTTGATACCATAATTGTTGGAAATGATTATGAATTTCAAGTTTCAATTGAAAATGATGTACTTCTGGGAGGCATTCAATTAGGACTCGAAATTACTTCACCTAATGGCGCAACATGGGAGTGGAATACTCAGGCAGGCGGCTTTGGTCCAGACGGTCCGGCCACCGGAGGCCAGTATGTTACGGTCGTAACTGGATCACGTATGGATCCGGCTGGTGATATTTGGGATTTGTCCAATTTCCTAGTTACTGAAAGAAACGTAGACGGGGTTTCTCCGGATACATTGTTCCCCGGTGGTGTGGCATATTTGAACGGTTTGGCCGCCGGTCCGCTACAACATATGTTTTCTCTGCATTTCAGCGCTAAGGAAGAAGGAACTCCGGGACAAATCGGAACGATATGTATAGACTCGGCGTTTGTACCGCCGGTAGGTAATATGATTTTTGCCGATGCGGCCACAGGTTTGGCAATTTTCCCGGACATCAACACGCCGGTTTGCTATCCGGTGAAGTCAACCTGTCCCTTCGATTCGGATGGTGACGGCTTTGGAGATCCTGGCCATATAGAGAACGAATGCCCGGATGATAATTGTCCTACAATACCAAATCCTGATCAGGCCGATGATGATGGCGATGGCGTAGGTGACCTCTGTGATATTTGCCCTGGCTTTGATGATAATGCTGACGCTGATTTAGACGGCGTACCTGATGGGTGTGATATATGTGCCGGCTTTGATGATAATGCTGATGCTGATTCCGACGGTGTACCGGACGGCTGCGATATCTGCCCCGGTTTTGATGACAATGTAGATACCGATACAGACGGTGTTCCGGACGGCTGTGATATTTGCGCCGGTTATGATGACAATGTTGATACCGATACAGATGGTGTCCCGGACGGTTGTGATATATGTCCCGGTTTTGATGACAATGTAGATACTGATACAGACGGTGTCCCGGACGGTTGTGATATTTGTGCCGGTTATGATGATAACGCTGATGCCGATTTAGACGGCGTCCCGGATGGTTGTGATATCTGTGCCGGCTTCGATGATAATGTCGATGCTGATTTAGACGGTGTCCCGGATGGTTGTGATATTTGCGCTGGTCATGATGATAATGCCGATGCTGATTCCGATGGCGTCCCGGACGGTTGTGATATTTGTCCCGGCTTTAACGATGCCGATGATTTTGATGAAGATTCCGTTCCGGATAGTTGTGATAACTGCCCAGAAGATCCAAATACCGACCAAGCCGATGCCAATGGCAATAATGTTGGAGACGTTTGCGACTTTATCTGCGGTGACGCTAATGGCGATGAAACAGTGAATGTGGGTGATGCGGTCTATGTCATCAATTACGCCTTTAAAGGCGGTCCAGCACCGGATCCCATTGAATCCGGTGATGCTAATTGTGACGATCAGACGAATGTTGGTGATGCGGTCTATATTATCAATTATGCCTTCAAAGGCGGCCCGGTGCCATGCGCCGATTGTCCGTAAGACAGTGTCTTATAAATGATTTTCTAAAAGGGTCTTCGATGCGAAGACCCTTTTTTATTTGAGTTTTGGATTGACATTTTCGTGTTTTATTATATAATTAGTCAGTAATATTAATCAGCACTTTTACTTCAAAATCGCATCGGGGATTATTTCAAAGTGTCAATAATATATCCTGATATGGGGGATTTATGAAATCATTTCTTGTTATTATTGTGTGTTCTTTCTGTTTTTCCTTTACGGGAGCAAATATCATTTCCATCCCAGGAGAATATCCTGATATCCGGTCTGGTTTAGATGCCGCTTCTGAGGGGGATACTTTATTAGTAGCGCCGGGCGTGTATGGCGGAATTAACAACCGCGAGTTAACTTTTCCAGTTGAGGGATTGGTTTTAATTTCATCTGGTGGCCCTGACGTTACGACTATCGATGGAGAGTGGAACGGCAGATTATTTGTCTGGAATGAAGGAACTGCTTCAACCGGTACCGTGACTGGTTTTACAATTCAACGCGGAAATGGTGATCAGCAAGGTGGCGCCGTGTCTTCAACCGTTGGCACACAGAAGTTCGAAGGCTGTATCTTTGTCAATAATAAGACGTCCCATTATGGTGGAGCTATGTATTTCACGGATGGAGCCGAGCCAGTCATTACCAACTGTAAGTTTATCGATAATTATACAACGGGGGGGGCGTCTTATGCCGGAGCGATAGGGGCTTGGGGAGCTTCACCCTACATTGATAACTGTGAATTTATAAGCAACCGGTCCATGGGATATGGCGGAGCTATTTTCTATGCTCATGGTGGAACTCCGACTCTGTTAAACTCGCGGTTTGAGTCCAACTCTACCATTCATGGAGGCGCTTTCGGACATTACGCGGTAAGCGGTGTAATTGAAGGATGTGAGTTTTTACGAAACACGGCCTCTCAAAAGGGTGGCGCTGTTTTTCTTCAAGACAACTGCTCACCAACTATTAAAAATTGCACATTCTATGGTAACTCCGGAGCAACGGGCGGGGTGTTTTATATTCAGGAACGTTTCAGTTTTCAGAAAAGTGCGGCGATTTTTGAAAACGTACTCGTTGCTTATAATACCAATGATCCTGCGTTTGCTGTTGTAGGTTCTAATGCATTGCCTGAATTCAGCTGTATTAATATTTTTGGAAACGCTGCTGACTGGACTGGCTATCTATCCTCTTTTGCAGGCACAAATGGCAATATCTCACTGGCACCGCTGTTTTGTGATACTGCCAATGGCAATCTCCATGTCAATGGAGATTCGCCGTGCGCGCCGGCTAACAATTCTTGTAATTCACTAATTGGAGCTAAACCGGCTTTCTGTGTACCTGATCAGGTGACTCTTCTTCCGAACCCTATGTATGCCTATTTTAAGAAAGCAATAGATACATTATTTGGTGAATGTTACATTAACTTTACTGATAATCAATACAGTTCTTCAGATGTAGTCTTATCTAGTATTAGAATAAACAGTACACTTGTCCCTACAAGTATTACCAGCCTATCTTTAGACGGTGACTTTGACATCCTCAATCTTGAGTACAATGTAACCGAGTTTATCAACGGATATGAGCTGTGGTGGGGAACATCTGAAGAGACAGTTACCATATCCGGCCTGTTTGCGGACAACTCAGAATTTGAATATGTTGGAGACTTTCAGGCTATAGGGCACACCCCGGGGGATATTAATGGAAATGGTGAGGTCAATGTGGGTGACGTTGTGTATCTAATAAATTTCATTTTCCGAGACGGCGAAAGTCCTCCAGATATGATAGCGGCTGAAGTAAATTGCGATGATGAGGTCAATGTCGGAGACGCTGTTACGTTGGTTCGGTTTATTTTCAGGAACGGCCCGGCTCCTGGTTGCCAATAAAATTGATACGGCCGCTGAGATAATCGGCGGCCGCTTCTTTCAAATAGTTCTTTTGTATCATTCTTTTGCAATGATCTTTATCAGCCGATTTCTCCGAAAAAGTAGATAAAAGGCATAATTATCAGGTTAGTTTAAAAAATAATGAACCTTTTTGAGATTCTTTACGTCAGAATTAGTAGCACTGTGCAAATATATTTATAAAGACCGTGCCTATGTACCCCACCTCATGGGTATGGTCGAATAAAGCAACGCTAAGTATTATATGAGCGCGTGGGTGATTGCTTTATTGTTTTTCCATATTGTATATTGCGCAATGATTGTACTTGTATGAATTTGCAGGTAGGTTATATTAGCAGTGGAGAGAACCCCTCACTAAATATGCATGAAATTTATAGTTGCATATCATTCTCCTCATATACTAAATTGATGTGTCCTGAAGAGAAACATTTGTTTTGAGCCAACAAGTGGGATGTCTTCTGTTATCAGTAAGGCTAAATTCCGGGGATGCACTCGGCAGTTTCAGTACATCACCGCTTGAGAGAACATAGTTTGTTAACTGGAGGTATATTAATGAAGCACTGCAAAATTATCCTCGGGGTATTGCTTTTTGCAACTGCTCTCTTGGTAGTCGGCTTGACAGCCACAGATCAGATTTCAACAGGCAACTCCAAAGGGTTGGAGCTTGGCAAGGTGTCTTCTCTAAATTACAGCACCACGGCCTCAACTCTCCAAACAGAAGCAGAAAACCATAATATCCCGCATAAAGGTGTTCAGTCCACCAATGACGGGAAACAAGGCGGCGAAACTATTGCTACGGCATTGGCAATAACCACAATGCCTTTCTCTGAAACCGGTACGACTACCGGTTATGCCGATGATTACGAAGAAGACTGCGCGGGTGAAGGCGATCAAGTGATGCCTGATGTTGTCTATTCATTTACACCAACCGCTGCTGGTTTGCTGAATGTCTCAACTTGTAATTCAAGCTACTTTACTCGTCTCTGGATGTATAAAACAACAGAGGATACACTCTTCGAGTGTAATCGTTTTCACTCGAATTGCGGAACTCCTCCGCGAGCGGCTCTGGTGGATATAGAACTTGATTCTAACATCACCTACTATATCGTTATTGATGGCGATATTCTTATGGGTGACGGTTCCGGTACTTATGATATTTCTTGTACGTATGAGGAGTATGTTGATCTTGATGACTCCACCTTATTGCATCCCGCTATATCCGAAAACAGTTCGGGTGGGATGATGTTGGCCTGGGAAGAAAACGCGACTGATACCGGCCTGTTCTGGTGGGGTTCAACTAATGGCGGCGCGAATATAACCGGAGCTTCATGGACCGGGGTATATCATTATCCATCTCTTTCGTACTGGGGTGAAGGTAATGTTTTTTATGGTACTGCGGTACCGGATGCCAGTGAAGGCGGCGGCGCTCCGATTTCGCTAATCACCTTCCCGGATCCTTCCAATACCGGTTCCTGGGCATTTTCAACCTGGAGCTTTGAATCTTATGGCTGGCATGATATGAAAGATGCCGATATCGCCTGTGATAATACGAAAGAATTTCCGATGGTTCCAGGCGAATTCCGTGCCGGTGTCATCTCGATGGTGCATAGCACAACCTACTCGGATCAGATGACAAACGGACCACATCTTTTCTATCAAACTGATTCTTCCTCAGTAGGAACTATCAGCTGGCACTGGCTGGATGGTTGTAACTCAACCTCTATCACAATCGACCGTGGTTCAAAACTGCTATATGCGGTTTGGGATTACTTTGATCCCGATTCAAGCCAATGG
This sequence comes from Candidatus Zixiibacteriota bacterium, assembly GCA_023138975.1. Taxonomy (GTDB): domain Bacteria; phylum Zixibacteria; class MSB-5A5; order GN15; family JAAZOE01; genus JAGLON01. The sequence continues at coordinate 147,874 of JAGLON010000013.1, read as the reverse complement.
CAGCTATTCGTTCGCCGTGAGATATTCGGCGATCCGGACGATACTCTTTCTTCTGAGGCATTTACCCATAGCTTGTCGGAACTTACCGAACATGCAATGTATCCGCAGGTAGGGGCTTATGACAGCAATATAGTTATTGTAAGCGAGCGTTATGCTGATGCAACACCGGAAGACCGTGACATTATATGCTGGTATAACACCGCTTCGGATGGTAGTATTGCCAGTCTGACGACAAGCGTTGTTACAGCGACGACTGATGATGAGCGGTTCCCGAGAGTTCAGCATGTTGGCGGAACTGTCTTCGCGGCAACTTTTGTGCGCGGCGACACTTTGATGGCCGTTGTTTCTGCCGATGCCGGCGCCAACTGGGGCACACCGTTTGCTATTAGTTTAGTTCCGGGTGATGAAGTTGTCTCTGAGTACAAATTCTCGGATCTATCCGAAAACGCTCTCAAAGCTATATGGGAGTACAAGAATGCCGGTGATGCCGATACCAGTATCTTCGTTCATTATAATTCTATTACAATCGACTCTGACGGTGATATGGTCAATGATGTCGATGATAACTGTCCTACTGTAAGCAATGCCGGACAGGAGAATGATGATAACGATTCCTACGGTAACGCCTGTGATAATTGTCCGAATCATGACAATGAAACTCAGGTCGATGCTGATGGCGATGGTAATGGGGACGCTTGCGACCTCTGCCCGGGTTATGATGACAATCTTGACGCCGATGCTGATACAGTGCCGGATGATTGCGATATCTGCCCTGGCTTTGATGATCTGGCCGATGGCGACGGTGATACCGTACCCGATAGTTGTGATAACTGTCCCGATGTTGCCAATACCGATCAGGCTGATGCCAATGGAAACGACGTCGGCGATGTCTGCGACTATGTCTGTGGTGACGCCAATGGCGATGGTGATGTGAATGTCGGTGATGCAGTTTATCTAATCAATTTCGCCTTCAAAGGCGGTCCCGCACCGGATCCGCTTGAAGCCGGAATGGCAAACTGTGATGATGAAGTAAATGTTGGTGATGCAGTGTATCTTATCAACTTTGCCTTCAAAGGCGGTCCCGCACCTTGTGACTGTCCATAATAAATAGAAATACTGAAATAGTTAAAAAGTAAAAGCCCTGCTCCTGCAGGGCTTTTTTTTTCTAAAGTAATACAAGCGTATCATATAATTTTCATTTTTACCGACTATATTGAAAAAGGGAAAACTCCGGGAGTCTAAATAATTATCTTGTTCTTTGGTATTCTAACGTATATCGTTAAGTAGTAATAACATAGAAGATTGTCTTTCGTGTTCTTATGCTAATGCTAGGGGCGTTATAAATAATTATGTTTAATCGTTTTAAGGCTTGATTTTTTCTGGAAAATTACTACCATGCCAAGCGCATTTTGGCAATTTATTGAGGTGTAGAAATGGCTGATTCAAAAATAGAGAAACTGAGAAAAATACGGGAAAAACTCGTCCTCGGCGGCGGTAAGAAACGCATAGAGAAACAGCATGAACTGGGAAAACTGACCGCACGTGAGCGTATCGAAATACTTTTCGACGAAGATACTTTTCGTGAGTCATTGTTATTTGTAAAAAATCGCTGCAGTTCATTCGGACTCGATAAAAAGGAATTCCCTGGCGAAGGTGTTGTTACCGGGCATGGAACTATCGATGGTCGTCCAGCATATGTTGTGAGTCAGGACTTTACCGTCGCCGGAGGCTCTGTCGGTGAAGCGACCGGCAAAAAAATGCAGGAAGCGATGGACGCGGCGCTCAAGACTGGTGATCCGCTGGTAATGATAAATGACAGTGGCGGAGCTCGCATTCAGGAAGGGGTTGATTCACTTTCCGGATATGGCGGAATATTTTATCGCAATGTCTTGTTATCCGGGGTTGTTCCACAGATAAGTATTATCGCAGGGCCATGCGCCGGTGGAGCGGCTTATTCTCCTGCACTAACAGATTTTATTATTCAAGTTCGCCACGAAGGTCAGCTTTATATCACCGGGCCATTGGTAATTAAACAGGTTACAGGCGAGGATATCACTGCTGAGCAATTAGGCGGTGTGGAAAGCCATGCTCATTATTCCGGGGTGGTTCATTTCATTGCCGAAGACGACGAAGACGCGATGGATATTACCCGGCGGTTGCTGTCATTTTTACCTAGTAATAATTCCGAAGACCCGCCGTTTGTAGCAGAGCTTCATGATGAGGAGCAGGAACCGGATGAGTCGATGAATGAAATTATTCCCGAAGATCCGATGGAACCGTATGATATGCTGGAAATAATAGAAGGTGTCGTTGATAATGGCGATTTTATGGAAGTTCAGGCGGAATATGCTGCTAATATAATAGTCGGCTTTGGTCGTTTGACCGGAAACACCGTTGGAATAGTCGCCAATCAGCCGAAGCATAAAGCCGGAGTACTGGATATAGATTCTTCGGATAAAGCATCGCGGTTTATCCGTTTCTGCAACGCTTTCAATATACCGATTATTACCTTTGTGGATGTCCCGGGATTTATGCCGGGTGTGCAGCAGGAATATGGTGGTATCATTCGTCATGGCGCGAAAATGCTATTTGCCTATGCCTCTGCGACGGTTCCTAAGCTAACTGTTGTGGTGCGAAAAGCATATGGTGGAGCGTATCTGGCGATGTGTGCCAAGAGTATGGGAGCGGACACACTGGTGGCATGGCCATCAGCTGAAATTGCCGTTATGGGTGCCGAGGGGGCAGTTAATGTCCTATTCAGAAAAGAAATTGCCGATGCAAAAGACAGTAAAGGCGAACGCAAAAAACTGTTAGATGAATACAATGAAATGTTTGCCAATCCATATTTTGCCGCCGCTCACGGATTGGTTGATGAGATTCTTGAACCGTCTGAAACGCGTCCCTATCTGGCTGCATGTTTGGAAGTGTTGAAAGCTAAACGTGAAGTCCGTCCACAAAAGAAACATGGGCTAATCCCGCTTTAAAGTAAAATGAGGTAATAATTATGTCTGAATCAGTAAAATTCAGTTTAGATTTTGCGGTCATCGGCATTTCAATAGTTTTTGTCTCATTGGCTATTATATCTTTTGCTATTTGGCTTATTCGTAAAGCTGATGATGGCTGGCAGTTGCATGAAGCGAATAAAAAAGAGGAAGCTCTCGAAAAAGAACAGAATATTGATACGACGACTCTTATTATTATTTCAGCGGCCGTTGCCACGATGGCGTTGGGGCGTTTCCATATAAGGAAAGTCCGCCGCCTTATGAAAGGCGATTCTCAACATAGACCATGGTCGGTTCAAGGCCGTGCGGTTCTCCATGGATCGCATATTACCGGGAACCGTAAGAGACAGAGATAGTCGCCGTTATAGATAGATTTTGATTCAGGAGTATATACGATGAAGTTGAAAATAACAGTCCACGGAGTTGCCTACGAAGTTGACGTCGAAGTGCTAGACGCCGGTGAAGGGTTTCCGGCAGCGGCTCCTCGTCGCAATCGTCCTCGTCGATCCGAAAGCAACGGCGGTAACGCGGTTCCGCCGCCTCGACCTTCAGCATCTTCACCATTGCCCCGGAGTGGTGACGGCGGTGCGGTGGCATCTCCAATTGCCGGAACGGTCGTAGAACTCAAGTGTAAACCCGGCGACAATGTTTCTAAAGATCAGGTTCTTCTGGTCATTGAAGCGATGAAAATGAAGACGTCCATTGCTGCCCCAACTAATGGCAGCATTAAAAGTATTCCGGTAGCGGTCGGAGACTCGGTTCGCGAAGGACAGACGCTGGTAGAGCTGGCGTAGCAGTTCCTAATATCGAGGATTAAGCGATGGAAATATTTTTAGATTTCGTACAGGCCGGAGCCATTGGCAATTTTACCTGGGGCAACTTTGGCATGCTAATTGTCGGGTGCATATTTTTGTACTTGGGAATTGCCAAAGATTACGAACCGCTTTTATTAGTGCCAATTGGGTTTGGTATTTTAGTAGGCAATATTCCTCTGGCCTCGGGGATGCAAATCGGCATCTACGAGGAGGGAAGCGTACTCTCTATTCTCTATCAGGGAGTTACTCAGGGATGGTACCCACCGCTGATTTTTCTCGGCATCGGAGCCATGACGGACTTCTCCTGTATGCTAGCCAATCCCAAGCTGATATTATTGGGTGCGGCGGCGCAGGCGGGCATCTTCCTGACTTTCATCGGAGCGGTTTTACTTGGATTCGAATATCATGAAGCGGCCGCTATCGGCATCATCGGAGGCGCAGACGGTCCTACCGCGATATTCTTATCATCAAAATTGGCACCGGAGTTACTCGGAGCAATTGCGGTTTCGGCGTATTCGTATATGGCCTTGGTTCCGGTTATCCAGCCTCCGATTATTAAGCTGTTAACCTCCAAAAAAGAACGCCTGATTAAAATGAAACCGTCCAAACCGGTTTCTAAACGACTGAGAATCCTTTTCCCGATTATCGCGTTTCTTATTACCGCTTTTATTGCGCCAGGGTCGTTGAACCTCCTCGGATTCCTGTTCTTTGGTAATTTGCTGAAAGAAAGTATGGTGACTGAGAGATTAGCGGCTACTGCCAGAACAGCGTTTATAGATATTATTACGATATTACTCGGCCTCACGGTTGGAGCATCAACTGACGCCAGCCGATTTTTAACGCCTGAATCGATAAAAATATTTATTCTCGGTTCGCTGGCCTTCGGTGTCGCTACTGCGGCCGGAGTGATATTTGCGAAGATCATGAATGTTTTCTTAAAGAATAAAATCAATCCCATAATCGGAGCCGCTGGTGTTTCGGCAGTACCGGATTCGGCTCGTGTCTGCCAAATGGTAGGAGCCCAGGAAGACCCGAATAACTTCCTGATTATGCACGCTATGGCGCCGAATGTTGCCGGGGTTATTGGTTCGGCAATTGGCGCAGGGGTTCTTTTAGCTGCCTTTGGATAGAATTGTTGATTAAAGTTAGACAAAGGCGGGTAATTCTCCCGCCTTTTTTATTGGAAATTGAGTAATTTCGCTAGCTGGCCGACGACTTTATCAGAGCGAACGATGCAATCATTCAGCCCAATACCGTCATAGGCGTTTCCGGTAAATAATAATCCGGCGTACTTTTCCTGAAAACTGTCTATTCGTTTCACTCGTGCAGGGTGGCCTATCGTGAACTGAGGAATACCTTTTTCCCATTTGAATATATTTACATATTCAGGACTTCTGGAGATACCGAGAATCTCAGCTAACTCATTGTGAGTTAACTGCACCAATTGTTCCTCTGATAATTCTATAGCCTCAGAGTCGGTTGCGCCGCCAATCATCGTGCGAAGCTGGACCATTCCCTTGGGAGACCTTCCATCAAATATGGATGAGGTCCAGATGGAGCCGAGGATTCGTAAGCCTTCGGTGCGCGGAATCAGAAAGCCAAAGCCATTGATGTCCTGACTGATATCTTCCTCGTTATAACCGAGGCAAATCACAGCTATCGACGCATAGGGAATTGAAGCCAGAACGTCAGACAGTTTCATATCCAGCCGTTCAGTTAACCCCACCGCCGCATATGATGGTGTAGCGCAAATAACCGCGTCAAAATGTTCTGGTTCGTTGAACTTGAAATTAATACTGAAACCGTTATCGTTTTTTTCGATGGTGGTTACTTCCATACCGGTGGTGATGTTACTTTTGTATTTTTCCTCCATGACCTCAACGAGTTTATTTAGACCGGAAATAAACGAAGTCAAACGTCCTCCGGGACCGGATGGTCCGCCTTTGGATTTCCCTTCTTTCTTTTTGGCAATCATGGCTTTGATAAGAGAGCCGTATTGCTTCTCCATTTCGGCCATAGTTGGAAAGCAAGCCTGAAGGGAGAGTTCTCTTGCGTCTCCGCCATAAATTCCAGACACCATTGGGACAATCATTGTATCAGCGGCTTCCTGACCAATTCTCCGGCTGACGAAATCATAAATCGATTCGTCGTCGTCTGACGTTTTTTGCTTTCTAAACGGCTCGGTGCACAACCTAATTCGTCCACTTAGTGAAAGTAGAGGAGATTTTAGAAATTTCAGAGGCGATGGCGCGATCTCATGCAGTCGCTTGTTTCTGAATATAAATCGCTTGTCCGCTTTTGGATTAGCCGGTTCTATAAAATCATCTGCGCCTATATCTTTGACAAGTTGAAGTGTCAACGGTACTTTGTCAAGAAAACCGTTCGGTCCCCAGTCGGAAATAAACCCGTCCTTGCGGTCAGTACCGATGGTGCCCCCAACTCGTGATTCTTTTTCGTAAAGAACAATTTCGCATTGAGTGCCGTATCGTTGTTTTAAAAAATGCAGCGCCGATAGTCCTGAAATCCCACCGCCTATTATCGCTATTCGCTTCATTTAAGCACTCCTGCAATATGCTCCTTAACCAGAGTTGCCAGTAGTTTTCCAAACTCAGGGTCGTCATTGAATGATTCAGTGCGGATAAAGTTTTTAATCCCGGCTTCTTCAGCATATTGTTTAAATTCAATATCGATTTCGTACAAAGTTTCGATATGATCTGAGACAAAACTCACTGGCATAATTACTATTTCCTTTTTGCCTCGGCTAGCTATTTCCCTGATAACATCCGGTGTCGATGGCCCCAGCCATTTCACCGGACCGGTCTGCGATTGATATGATAATAGGTAGTCATAACCCTCGCCAGCAAGACGCACAGTTTCATTTATCTGGGTCTCATACGGATCACCCTGCTCAATTAATTTGGACGGAAGAGAGTGAGCCGAAAATAACAGTTGAGCGGAATCTTTGTTACTTGTCTTATCAAAGGCACCGTTAATATTCTTCTTTACTAAGCTGATATAGTCGGGATGTTTGTGCCAGTGAGAAATCATCGAAACGCTCATTTCGGGGTTGAATTTCTCAAGCCATTCGGCTGCGGCATTAAAGGAGGTTCCTGTTGTTGCTATCGTATAATGGGGATAGAGAGGCAGCAGAAACATATGCTTGCAACCGTCCTTATTGGCCTGCTGAAAAGCGTCTTCAATAAATGGTTCTGAGTAACGCATGCCGATGTATGACTTTACTTGAGGGAATTTATCCTTCAGGTGCTCAATCATGCTTTCAGCTTCGATTTGAGTCCATTTTAGTTGCGGAGAGCTTCCTCCGATCAATTTGTATCTTTCCTGGACTTTTGCTGCACGCCGGGAGGAAATAAATTTCGCCAGAGGCTTCTGGAGAATGAACGATAGCGGCAGTTGAATGATATTCCGGTCGCAAAAGAGATTGTAAAGATATGGCTCGATATCATCAAGGGTATTGGGGCCGCCCATATTAAGAAGCATGACACCCCATTTATCCTTTGTCAAATCACACGAGATGTCGGATGCCTTGACATACTGGCGGCACCGCATTAATTTATCGATCATTGATTTGTACATTAGATCGTCCGTGAAAACAACGGTGTCTTGCCATCCCGTTTACTTCTCATATAAGCGTCGAACACCAGTGAAATATTTCGCACAAAAATCATTCCCTTGGCGGTAACTTTCAGACCCGATTCGGTTCTCTCCATCAGGCCGTCTCCGATAAACTCCGCGAGCTCTTTGTCTTCGTCTGTGAAGTACTCAGCGTATTTGATGCCGAACTGCTTTTCCAATTCGGTGAAATCCAGAACTCCATTACACATGATAGAGATGATCGTCCAGCGGCGTATTTTGTCGTCCTCCGTCAGAACGCATCCACGAAAAACAGCATTTTGATTTTCTGCGATTGGTCTCATGTAAGTATCTAGTTTTGAATAATTCTGGGCAAAACTGCCACCGATATCTCCGATGGCCGACATGCCGATACCCAGCATGTCGCTGGTGCGTTTGGTTGTATAGCCCATGAAATTGCGGTGCAGAGTACCGTTTTTAACCGCCAATGCGAGTTCATCATCGGAGCGGGCAAAGTGATCCATGCCAATCTGTACGTATCCCGCATCAATAAATTTCTCGATAGCTGTTGCGAATAATTTATATTTTTGCTCGGTTTGAGGTAATGCGTTTTCGTCAATCCGGCGTTGATGGGTGATAATGCTGGGCAAATGCGCATAGCTATAAACGGCAACACGATCGGTTTTTAAATCGATGACTTGTTGTATTGATTTGGAAAAATTCTGTACGGTCTGAAAAGGCAGGCCATATATTAAATCTATGTTTATGCCATTGAAGCCTAGTTCGCGGCAGGTTTTAAAGAGTGAGAGAGTCTGATCCTGGGTTTGATTCCGACCGATTGCTGTTTGAACTTTTTCATTGAAATCCTGAACACCAAGAGAAATCCGATTGAAACCGAGTTTAGCCAATAACTCAAGCTGCTCTGTTGTCGTTACTCGCGGATCAACCTCTATTGCGATTTCTGCGTCCTCAAGGAATTCAAACTTAGCGGATATTTCATTAAACAGCCATTCAATTTGCTCGGTAGTTAAGTAGGTTGGCGTTCCTCCGCCCCAGTGCATTTGAATCAGTCTATTACGCTGATCAAGCTGATTGGTGACTATTTCAATTTCTCGCTTGAGTGTCAGAAGGTAGTCAGCCGGTTTCTCGGGCTTTTTGGTAATCGTTGTATTGCATCCGCAATAGAAACAGCGTTTACGGCAAAAGGGGATATGAACATACAGTGACAGCGGTTCGTTAGTTTCAGATGCCCGTTTGAGGGCTTGAATGTAGTCTTCCGGGCTGAATTTGTCGGACCATTCCGGAACCGTCGGGTAACTTGTATAGCGCGGTCCCGGACGATCATATTTATGCAAAAGCTTTTGTATATTATCGCTCACGTATATTAAACCTGCTTGTAGTTTTGAACTGTTTCAATAACTAGACGGGCGTTGACGACAGGAGTCTGCGGAGGTATACCGTGGCCAAGATTAAAAATATAATTATCGCGGTGACCAACCCGGTCCAAAAGCCGAATCAAATGCTCCCGGAGTACATCAGGCGGAGCCAGTAATAGATGCGGATCAAGGTTACCCTGAATAGTCTTTCCTGTCAATTTATTAAAAGCCATCTCAATATCTGTACGCCAATCGACACTGATAACTTCGCAGTCAATTTCAGACAGCATATCCAGAAAGGGCATACTGTTATTCACAAAGACAATACGGGGAGTTTTTTTCGATTTGCATATTTTACAGACTTTTTTAATGTATGGAAGAGAAAATCGCTCATAATCCTCAAGGGATAAAATACCGCCCCGGCTGTCGAATATCTGTACCATTTCAGCCCCGGCATCAATTTGCGCGTTCAAATAGTTCCCCACCGTTTCAGCCAGCATATCAAGAAGCTTTTCCGCCGCTTCGGGATAATGATACATGAATTCACGGATAAGGTAGCCTTTCGTGGAGCCCCGTCCTTCCACGACGTAACAGGCTAATGTAAACGGAGAACCGGCAAATCCGATGATGGGTATATTCCCCTCAAGTCGAGCTTTAACAAGATTTATTCCTTCGAGGATAATGGATAAATCTTTTTTAGGATTACATGAGCTTATTCGGCCTAAATCCTTTGGAATTCGCACCGGATTGGAAATCTGCGGTCCTTTGTTGCTAAATGAAATGTCCAGCCCCATCGGCTTTAGCGGGAAGATAATATCTGAGAATATAATCGCCGCATCAACTCCCAGAATATCAACCGGCTGCATGGTTACGTCGGCGATTAATTTTGGTGAAGCGCAAATTTCAGCAAAAGTATTATCGACTTTTATATCTTGATATTGAGGAAGGTAACGCCCTGCCTGCCGCATTATCCAAGCGGGAATATGCCCATGAGGTTGCCCTATGGCAGCGCTGATTATCGTATGCTCATTCATCGTCACTTCCTGCGGGGGTGAACTTGTATCCTGCTCCCCAGACCGTATGTAGATATTTTGGCTTTGATGAATCAGGTTCGAAGATTTTGCGCAATCTGACAATGAAGTTGTCTACAGTTCGATTGGACGGATAAACATCATATCCCCACACCGCATCCAAAATCATATCCCGGGTCACAACTTCGTCAGAATGCTCGGCCAAAAGCTTGATAATCATGCATTCTTTTTGAGAAAGCTCAACCGGGCCATTTTGACCAGAGGCTGTAAAAGTCTTAAAATCTACCCAGTAATTATCAAACTCAAAACGATCAACTTGCAATCTGTTTTCGTCATACCATGACTGCCTGCGAAATATTGCTGAAATACGGAGCATGAGTTCTTTGAGGCTGAATGGTTTGGTGATATAGTCGTCTCCTCCGGCAAGAAGCCCTGCGACGCGATCATCCTCAGCGTCGCGCGCCGTCAGGAATAAAATAGGGATTCGGCCGGATTCATCACGGATGTTTTTGCAGACCTCAAGACCATCCATTTCGGGGAGCATGATATCTAAGAGGATTAAGTCGAATGAGCCGGACCGCCATTTCTCCAACGCCTCAAGACCATCTCCAGCGATATCGGTTGTATAACCGTCTGCTTCAAGATTGATTTTCAACCCTTCGGCAATGTGCTCTTCGTCTTCTACGATAAGAATATTCTTGGCCATATCAGGCTAACGGCAACGTAATGGTAAACGTCGCTCCTTTGTCTTTTCCTTCGGACCAGACCGATGCTTTACCATCGTGCGCCTCAATAATTTCCCGAACTAAATAGAGTCCGAGTCCAGTTCCGTTTACAGTACGAGTGTTTTCATCACCGACACGATAAAAACGTTCGAATACTTTCTTTTGTTCGGAGGCGTCAATTCCGATCCCCATGTCAGTAACCGACAATAGGGCGTTGTTGTTTTCTTTTCTTAGTATTACTCGAATTAGTTTTTCACCCTTGGCAGAGTATTTCAGAGCATTGTCAACAAGGGCATTTATAACACGAATAAAAGCTTTGGCATCGGTGCGAGCCTTAATCCCCGGCTCTATATCTGAGGTTAACGAACCGTTCTGGCGTTTTATAAAGGGATCAGTAGCTGCCAGATAGTCTTTTACATCCCGACTCAAATCGGTCTCTACCAAGTTCAGCTTATAATCCCCTTGACTCAGGTTACCGGCCTGAAGAACATTATCAATAAGACTCTCCAGCCGATTAGTATCATCAATCATCTTGGGGTACAGCTCGGCGGTTTTATCAGGAGGGATGTTGCCTGACTGGAGGGTTTCCAGATATAGTCTGAGTGATGTTATTGGAGTTCGAAACTCGTGTGTTACGGCATGCATAAAGTTTAGCTGTTGGCGTTTTAACGCCTCGGATTGGCGTAAAGTGCGGTATATCTGATAGGCGCCTAACAGGATAATCAGGATGAAAAAACAGCTTTCCGAAATGAACATGATTACCATTCGGCGCTGGCGCTCTTCGATTTCCAGCACTACTTCGATTGGGATATCTGCGTCTTCGGATTGCAGGAGGTAATTTTGTTTCTCCAACTGAGCTGTTTCTTTGGCACTATTGATATGATAAACAATCCACCAGGAAAGTTGAACGATGCAGAATATCGTTAGCGCGATAAAAACAATTAACGCGAACCGGTTATAGTTTTTCCATCCCGATTTTGACATGCTTCTCCAAAATCAATCTGCTATTAGTTGCTCAAAGCTTAGCAGTGTCTATGTTTTATCTAAAAAACATTTACGGATACACTTTCAAGATTAAAGTAAAAATAACGCTTATTGCAAAGTAAGAAAAGGCTTTATTAATATGTCATAAAATTGTCATGGATTGCACTATTACCCATGTGTCCGTCTTATCTTCGTTAGTTTCTGCCTCGGTAAGCCGGAAATAATCAATGCGAGAAATATCAGAAGTCCTCCGAGGGCCCGGTGTAAAATTGGTGTTTCACCCCCAAGGGTCCAGGCGAAGACCGCCGCAAAGACCGGTTCCAGTGCGAATATTAATGAGACTTTCAAAGGGGCTGTTATTTTCTGAGCCAGAAGCTGAATAATAAATGCGGATAATGTCGGGAAAAGAGCTAAAAATAATATAATCCACCAGACCGACAAATTCCCGGTTGTAAAGGGCAAATCGAATACCAGACCGGTTATAAGGCTGAAAACTCCAATGAAAATGAACTGCTGACAGCTCAGAATAAATGGATCGGCTCCGGATTTAATATATTTATCTGAAAAAAGAACATGCAGGGCATAGGTCACGGCCGCTAACAGCGTTAAGATGTCTCCGATATTTACATCATATAGACCGCCGGTAAGAATCCAGAGGCCTCCCAGAGAAACACAAGCCGCAATAACCTCCAGAAGATTCGGTTTCCTGCGGAAAATAGTAAGCTGGAATATTGGAACGAATAGAACAAATAGACCGGTAATAAATCCCGAATTGGACGCGGTCGTATATTCAAGCCCGATAGTTTGAGGAATATATAGTAACCAGAGGATAACCGAGAGAACCAAGCCCTGTTTGAAATTCTGAAAGAAATTTCTCTTAGTGTAGAATAAAAAGGGAAGCAGTACTACTCCAGCTATCAGAAAACGATACGCAACCATCATCACCGGATCAATGTTATCCAGTGCGCCTTTTACGATAAAGAAAGTCGATCCCCAGATGGCGGCAGAGTAAAAAAGACCAACGTCGGCTAAGAGTTTTTTTCCTTTTGTTATTCCGGTCATCCAGCCATTATCAGCATTTAGCGTCATAAGTCAAGAGAAAACACATTCGATCCTTTTTAACAATGGTTGTTGCCAAGTGATTAATCCAATAATTTCTCGCAGGAAATCATCCGGACATGGGACACACATCGGAAAAGATGGCGTGCCGATGTCGTAACGGACTGTGTCCCAATAACTAAAGAGTGGGGGTTAATCGCACGTCAATTAATATAATAGAAATCAATTCTAAAACTTATGTATTGTTGCTTATTTGCAATCTCTAATCATTATCAATCAATCACTTAAGAAAACCGCGAATATACCGATTATATCATTATAAATTAAGGTTAAAATGTGCTCATGCAGAATCTGTTTAAAACATTTCTATGTTTGATAATCATGTCATCATCCGCATTGGCGGGTAGTTTCTATGTTTCCCCAACCGGAAATGATGCCAGTGACGGCCTCATTCCCGCTACGGCTTGGGCAACTATTGATAATGGTGACAACAAGGGACTTGTAAATGCCGGTGATACGATAAATGTCTATCCGGGTACATATACCATCTCAGGCTCAATTCAGCTTGATATTGACGGAAGTGGGCCAAGTCCTATCGTATATAGGGGGATTGGCAGTAGTCCGGTGATTATTGATGGCAATAATTTATCAGCTATTCCAGTCATCCTTGCGGGAAGTTATACTGTTTTCCAGAATTTTACGGTTTTCAATAGCAGAGAACATCTCATCCGATTGAATTCTGACGACTGCAAAGTACTCAACTGTATTTTCTATGATGGCGACAAAGACGGTATAAGAATCGAAAGTGATCGCAATTTAATTTATAGAAATACAATATTTGATATAAATGAGAATGGAATCCACAACCGGGATGCTGGTACTGATAATGAAATTTTTAATAATACAATACATAATTGCGTCAGAGATGGTATTGAGGTACAAGCCGGTGTCAGCGCTGTTAGAATAATCAATAACATCATAACCTCAATAAGGAAAGGCGTTGACGGCGCATCGGCTCATATTTGCGCTTTTAATAACATATGGAACAATAGTGAAGCCGCCTACGAAGGCACCTCAGACTCGGCCGGTGGTCTTTTGGCCGATCCTCAATATACAAATTCAGTTTCGGGTGATTTTACGCTGATTATCGGCTCGCCATGTATTAATACCGGTCTGGATGTTGGCCTTGATTACCTCGAGACAGAGCCGGATATGGGTAGCAAAGAATCTGGCGAAGTTCTCCCAAGAAGCTACTATGTGGCGTCTGATGGTGATAACGGTGACGATGGCTTAACCCCAGGCACCGCTTGGTTATCGATGGATAGGGGAGAGGAACTTGGGATTCTGATACCGGGCGATACCATTAATATCAATGCTGGCACCTACAACGCAACAAGATTTCTGAACCTGGTTTCTGACGGAACGGCTGCATTACCAATAATGTATCGAAATAGCGGTCATGGTAAAGTCATATTTGACGGTACTTCCGTTTCTTCCGATGTCAATATCTTTATTAGTGGAGATAATACTATAATAGATGGGCTCGAAATCCAAAACTGTGTCTGGGATGGAATCTGGCTGGAAAGCGACAGCTGCCAAATTACCAATTGCTACCTGCATAATATTAACGGTGATGGCATAGATATCGGTGGTGCTTTAAAATGGGGAGACAATAACCTTGTTAGCTTTAACACTATTACAAGCTGTGGCGAAGAGGGTATAGAAGCTGATGTTAACTCGCAGTACAATAAGTTTTATAACAACACGATATATAGTAATAATCTCGGAATTCAAATTTCTCATGCGACCGGAGATTCACGGGTTATAAACAACTGTATAACTGACAATACATATGGTATCAGTGCTCGAGCCGGTAATATACTGGCTCATAATAATGTCTGGAATAACTCCGGCGGTGATTATTCTGTTAGTGCTGTCGATTCGGCCGGAAGCTTCTCGGCCGACCCCGAATTTATAGATGCTCCCAACGGAAATTTTGTTCCCAAAACGACATCACCGCTACTTGATACCGGAATGGACTTGGGGTACGCATATACCAATTTAGCTCCCGATGTCGGAGCGATAGAAAAGTACAATGTTTATTATGTCGACTCTGCAGGTGATGATTCAAATGACGGATTGACCGCAGGAACTGCCTGGGCCACAATCGATAATGGTGATTCTATTCTAATTCCCGGTGATACGGTCCATGTGGCGGCGGGAACATATTTGAATTATCCGGTAATCACTTCCTCAGGCGCTCAGGGAGATGAAATAGTTTATCGGGGTGTGCCCGATTCAACAATAATAAACAGTACCGGCGTAATTGATGGAGCCTCACTAAACGGAAATTATATTCGTTTTGTCGGGTTCGAAATTTATGGGGCGACAAATACTAATTTGAATATAGCCGGAAGTAATATTACTGTTGACTCGTGTCACCTGCATTCTTCGAAGTACTGCATCCTGATTGAATCCGGATTCAATAATACAATTCGAAGTAGCATTATTGCTGATAACTCATCTTCGGGAATTGAAAGCAACTCAGATTCTGTTTACGTGCAAAATTGTACATTTTATAAATCTGGTCCTACGGCCATTGATTTTTTTAAGGCAGAAGATAATCAAATCGTTAATTCAATTTTCTACTCAGATGATGTCGCTAATGTCTGCATCAGAGCTACTGTCACGACGACAATTACTTACAGTGATATTTTTGGATTTAATACCCCTCTACAGGGAGGTATTGTAGGGGGAACGAGCTACCTTGAGGTAGATCCATTATTAGTTGATCCCGCTGCGGGCAATTACCATTTAGCCTCAAATTCTCCTTTAATAGACCAAGGAACGGATATTGGTATTCCGTTTAATGGATTAGCACCGGACATGGGCGCGCTCGAAACAAGTTCCTTAAGCAGTATAACAATAGTATATGCAACCGATTCCTTAGATGCTGATTCTACTCATACATTTACCATTCAGGCTTTGGATGCCGAAGGGTTTCCGGCCGATCCCGGAACATTGACATGGGAACATACTTTTGCTACAGGTGCGATTGATGCTGACGGCCTGTTTACACCAAGTTTAGTCGGCACCGGTACTATTATTGTCACATCCAGTCTTGGAGGAGTAACTGATACGACAGAGGTCCTTACCGTTATTCCGGGTGCCTTAGTAAGTATGGCAGTATCTCCGCAACGAGATACTCTGACAGCTGATGAAACTCTTCAATTTTTACTGTCAGGATTGGACGCCAACGGTAACACTATTTCATCAATATCAGATATCACCTGGTCAGTTACGGGTGGTATCGGAACGATTGATAATTCCGGCTTATTTAGTCCGACCAAAATCGGCACAGGTTTTATTAATGCTGAACATATCTCGGAAATTCAAGCAGAGACGGATACTATTTTAGTAATTCCGGGTGCCGTTTCCTATCTGGAAACTATTCCTAATAGTAATAGTATTGAAGAAGGAACAACTTATCAATTCACCTCATACGGCTATGATTCGGATTCAAACTTAGTTGGAGACTTTAGTGCGACGGCTGTCTGGAGTACTACTGATCCCACGGGTAATGTAAATGCGACCGGACTATATACGGCAGGCAGCAATTTATCTCCGCCGGATTATTTTGTGAAGGCGGTTTATGGTGGGGTTTTCTCAGACTCCAGTACCGTAACTGTAATCTCAAATGGTACCCTTTCATATGTCCGCATAGAGTATTTAGATGGTACTCCCGCAAGCGATACTACTCTTTCTACCGACAACGATTCAACAGTATTGTATTGCCGGGGTTATAATTCCGGCGATGTCCTGTTAGGTGACGTTTCTGTCGATTGGTCCATTATCGGAGCCGGTTCCATTGGAACCGTAACCTCCACGGAAGACGCCTCTACTATCCTTATTTTGACCACAACCGGAACGGGGAGAGTTGTCGCCGACCACTCTTCCGGAAATGCCGACACAACCGGAATTATCACTTGTCAAGTCGGAGTGCCGGCGTTGATAACAATCTCACCGGATACCGCCACAATAAGCGCCGACAGTAATCTGCAATTTTCCATAACTTTGCATGACGCCGATGGTAATGTTAGCGATTCCTCCTTGTCCGTAACCTGGGAAGTTATCGGCGGAATAGGAACTATAAGCGCCTCTGGAAATTTCAATGCATCCACGGCAGGTATTGGGAAAATTGCTGTTAGTGGTGCGGGATTAGTTGATACAACCAATGAAATTACAGTTACTCCAGGAACATTAAATCAGATTGTTATTACTCCGAATACCGCGACTGTCGGTGTCGGGGATTCAATTACTTTCACTGCCTCGGGAAGAGACTCCGATAATAACAGTACCGGTTATGGTACGCTGAGTTGGCAAGTATTAGGACGGGTAGGTGCGATCACATCCGGCGGACTTTTTGTAGCCGATGGACCGGGAGTGTGCAGTGTCATGGTAACCAGTCAGCCGTCAGGGTTGATTGCTATCAGCAGTACTATTACAATTGAAGCCCTCTATGCGGTCTCCCTCCCGAGAACCAGTGGAATAATAAAACCGGGTGTGTCTCTGGCAACGATACAGGCTGTACATATTGATAATTATTACAGTGTAGATAAATCACTAAGCAGTATAGAATTTCATGACATCTCCAATGGAATTGGGAATACAACAGAGCTGTTGAGTAATATTGATAACATAAATTTGTACCTTGATACCAACGATGATTCGCTGTTAACACTCTCTGATAGTCTAGTTTGTACACTATCAGCTTATGAAGAGCATAACACCTTTACTATTGATCCGGCTCTAAGTATTACATCAGGTGACGGAGTCACTCTTTTTATTGGGTTTGACATTAGTAATACTGCCCACGACGGCGATACGCTTGATGTCTTTATGTTTTCATCCACCGATATTCTCACTACCGATGGAAGTAATATAGATGGAGAAGACAGTCTGAACAGTTATGGTCATTTGATTATTGATGGACTGTCAGCGTCTCAATTACAATTTGGTACAAGCGGTTTAACAAGTATTAGTCCTGGAGACACTTTATATAATATACTCACGGTTGATATCCCCAGAAACGGATATCGCGCGGATACCATGACTTCGTTTAGCGTCATCAACACGGGCACGGCGACTGAACAGGATGTAGATTCTTTACTTTTGTATCAAGACAATGGTAATAATCAATGGGATGGCCCCGGAATTGAGACTCGAGTAGGGAAGTTAATTTATACTGGCAGTATCTGGATACGAAGCGGTATAAGTGTTCCGCTGGAAAACATCACCAACCGATTTTTCGTCGCTGCCTGTCTTTCACCGTATCCGGAAGATGGAGCAACATTAGCCCTGACAATTCCTGAAAACGGACTTGAGATGGTATCGGATAATGATGGTCCGAACGATATGACACCGTCTGCGCCTGATACCATTGCGATTGAAACGAATGAGGTTCTGGCCGTTCAATATCAAGCCCTTGATATGACTTACATTGTCCCGGGGCAAAAATCAACTTCTTTGACAGCCTTTGAGTTTATCAACGGATATTCTTCGGGAGTGTTAATCGATAGTCTGCGGGTTAATGTCTCTCTTGCCAGCACCGATGGCGCTACGGGCGTTGAGTTGTTAAGTCAGTTTGACAGCCTTTATATATATCAAGACCTTGATGGCGATGTTACGACAATTGATGTCACCGATACTCTATTAGCCTCGTGTGAATTGAACTCCTCGTCATCTGTTCTGAATACC
Source organism: Candidatus Zixiibacteriota bacterium (assembly GCA_023138975.1). Classification (GTDB taxonomy): domain Bacteria; phylum Zixibacteria; class MSB-5A5; order GN15; family JAAZOE01; genus JAGLON01. Next base: position 129,534 of record JAGLON010000013.1, on the reverse strand, counting down.
GTCGGGCTTCAGGTTGCCGGAGGCGGTGGTTCGGTACATTTATTATGTGCCGTCAAGACAAACCTGCAGAACGCGCGTAATGGCAATACTATAAATATTGGCTTGAACCAGATTGCCGATGTTTACACAAGTGCTTCCACATTGCTCGGAGATGAACCTGTTTATAATAATGTGGCGCATGTTGTCAACGCCTTTCCACTAAGCTCGACAGTCGTTAATGAAATAACCGGAACAAACTTATTCGGCGGGCAGGAAAACCAATTTGTGCTTGACTTCGAGTTGCCGCGGGATGGTTATGCGGTTGCCTCACTACGGGGTATCAGTCTGGTGAATCTGGGTACTATTTCAGATTTCAGTGCTCTGCAAACGGTCAAGCTTTGGAGCGATCAGGGAGTCGGCGGACCTTCAGGCGACGATATATTATTAGGTGAACTTGTTTATTCCAACGGCGTCTGGGCACTGAGTAGTCTAAATTATCAGCTAAGTCAGCAAAGTAATCGGCTTCTTGTTTCAGTCTCGATTTCCAATGATCAGTTTACCGGAGGTTCTCTGCAGTTTGCGGTGCCTCAAAATGGAGTATTATACTGGTCCGGTACTAATGGCCCCGATGACGGCCAAATAGTAAATACCGATGAGTTTTTAATCTTTCCTGCTGATAGGATAACAGCGATTTCAATTCCATCAGCGTCGATTGATATCAATCCGGGAAGCATCGGCAGTCACTTATTTACCTTCGCTCTTTATAACGGTTATGTTCATCAAATTCAGACATTGAACTCTATTTTGCTGAGTAATATCTCCCGGACAATAGCCACCTCGGATTATGCCGACTATGAATTGGGGCAGGTTTATTTATACCTTGATGCTGACAGCAATCGGGTATATGGGAACGATTCTCTAGTTGCGACCGGATTTCTCTCCGAAGGAAAGCTTCAACTTTCCGGTCTGGATATTTCTTTTACACCTGAGGCTTTGTCATATTTCTTTGTTGTCTGCGATATACCACTGAATGTTATAGATGCCGACAGCCTGGCAATCTCGGTGGCAGTGCCTTCCGATTTTGTGTTTTCCGAAGCCGTGAATATTAATGGGGACTTGCCGCTTTCCAGCGGAGGATACGCTATTATCAATGGTTCTGTAACCGGACAATATGAGTTAATAGATATTGATCCGCAAACCTTGAGTCCCGGCGAGACATCGGTGCCAATATTCTCATTTATACCCGCTCATAACGGCAACCAGCCTGATGTGCTGGAGACGATATCTATAGCCAATCTTCAGGGTGCGGATACATCTGATATTGCCTCTATGAAATTGTGGATGGATACAAATGGTGATAATCTCTTTGGAACAGGTGATAGTCTCATTGGTAGTTTTACTTATTCTTCAAACCAATGGGGTATTAATGCATTAGGAATTGGCATTAGCGGAACCGCACCGGCGTTTTTCGCTGTTGCTGATATATCTCCGCTGGCAACACCCGGTGTGGCATTTCAAGGGTCATTGCCGATCAACGGTTGTGGTTATGCATCAGAAAATGATGGGCCCAGAGATAGCGCGTTATCTTCAAATACAATATTCACAATCTCAAATTCTCCACTGCGGGTCAGCTATACACCATTACCAGAGACATATTCCGTAGGACAAAACATTACGGTCTCTTTCTCAATAACTAATATGGATGTTTCCGAGATAACAGATGTAACCGGTGAAATTGTCGGTCTTACAAATGCGTCATTGGTTACCCTCGATAGCAGCAGTACTGGCCCAGTGGTGTTAGCTTCGGGAGCCTCACAAACATTTAATTATTACTATACCGCTTCTTCGATTGGAACAGTTTTATGGCAATTGAGAGGTTTTTCAGCATCGCTGCCGGATTCATCGGCAATTATTCAGACTGATAATATTATTATCCAATCACCTCCATCCGAAGTTGCTATACAGCTTATCAACTCAATGCCGGCTTCGACGACTAAGGGACAGGAAAATGTTTACCCATTAAGCATAGGCATAACGCATCCGGAATCGACACAGGATTTTTCATCCCTCAGACTTGATAGTCTATTTATTACTGTAACTGATGGTTCCGGAAATCCGGTAGCGTCGAATGAAGTATTTTCTCAGATTATTTTTACGGCCGGTTATAATATTCTTGCCGTAATTGATACGTTGCCGGCTCAATCTGTTATTCCAATTAATTTTGTTCAGCCAGTTATCATAAATCAAGATGTGAATCAGGTATTTACACTTCTTGTCAATATTGACAGTAGCGCCTCAGTTAGTGATTTTAAAATAGCGATTTCAGAACCCGGTCACATCCCGCTAATGGATAACAATACTAATAGCCTTGTGACTTTGTCATCGGGAGCTGTCTTCCCTCTCTCGACCGCCTCTTGCCGGATCGACATACCAGCCAGTCAAATGGTTGTTTCAGCATCGACAACGCACGGAGGGTTTGCAAATTATGGGCAGGACAATGTTTCGGTATTGCAGCTAAAACTCAGGCACCCCGGAGAAGCAGGAAGCTCTCAAATTCAGTTTACCGGCTTTATCTTTAATATCTTTGATTCGTCAAATATAGCCATCAATGCCTCGACTGTATGTGATAGAATTCGTTTTCAGGAAGATGCGGTTGTAATTGGTGAGCTATTTGATGCTGAATTAAATGCACAGACTCTGGAAGTATTTTTTAATTCTCCGATAACACTGAGCCCCGGGCAGACTGATTCTGTTCGAGTTATGATAAACATCAAAGATGAATCGACCTATTCCGGGTTTGGAATCACAGTTACTGATAGTGCTTCATTCAACGCTCGCGATTTGAGTTCCGGCTCGCTATTAGCGATAGCGACTGACACAGCGCTTGTTACCGGCTCGGTCTTTCCGATAGAGTCCGATTTAGTTGTCTTGCGCCAGCCAGCCCTTGCTCCTCATGTTTGTATAACATCAAACTTGCCGTCCGCCGTAGTCAGTGGAACGGATAATTTGGAATTAATAGAATTTGTCTTGACTTACCCGCCAACGGAAAATAATTCACCAGTAACGATTGATAATATTACGATTGTTGCCGTTGACTCGATAGGCATTCCGCTGGTACCGAATAATCTGTTTGATCGCATTGGTATCGCGATCGGCTCAGGAAGCACTGTTTATAATTCGTTCATACCTTCTGGAATACAGGTGGTGTTTGATATTTCAGATCAAAATATTGTCTTAGGTCCCGGTGACAGTATTGAATTATCCCTTGTCGCAGATATTGAGTCCGATGTTCCGTATGATAATTTTAAAATTCAATTACCGGATGCCAATAAGGTGACAATGACCGATGTTAGCGATACCAGTTACCATCCGGTCATTATACCTATGTCTGGTTGCACAATGTCCTTCCCGTATATAACAGAGACAGTCGCTATTTACCAGCCGGCGGGAAGACCTGCGTTGGAATTCGAACGTAATGACGCTCGTTTGGCGTACCCGGGACAAAACAATATACAAGTGTTTGAGGCCGAGTGGACGTATGACAACCCCACTCCGCAAGGGGATATGGAAGTGCTGGGATTGACCGGAAGCTTCTATCGGAGATCTCCGACGGGACTGACGGCAATAGATGGTGGTTCAGTATTTTCCTCCATTCGCCTTTATCTCGACAATACAGAAATAGCCGAGGATACCTCGTTTACCGGTGATATGCTCCAATTAACTCCAGCCACTGCTTATACCCTATCTCGCGGTGATCTTATCGATATGCGCATTGAATGTGATCTTTCCGACAATGCTCCCGAAGGCAATTACTTGATTAGCTTTAATGATTCGACTTTCTTAAATATCCGTGATAAAAACCTATCAACCAGCCTGTTTCCTATATTAAGTAGCGCCGCGTACCCGATCTATTCGCTCGAATTATCAGTATCAGAGGCTGGGCTTGAAAGCTCATTTACAAATTATCCAAACCCGTTTAATATCTCCATAGGCGAGGAAACGACGATCGGATATACATTGAGTGAAGATGCTTTTGTCGATCTTGAGATATTTACCATAACTGGGGAGGCTGTCACAACAATCGCTGAGAATGTGTCCCGTAGCGCAGGGGCGCATATGTCAGATAGCTGGAACGGGAACAACGGCAGTGGCATTCCAGTAATGCCCGGTACCTATCTGTGTCGAATTACAACTCGATATGTGTCCGGAAAAACGGTGTCATACAAGCGAAAGATTGCGGTGTTGAGATGAAGAATATACGGCTATTCATATTGTGCCTGTGCTTCCTCACCGCGGCTATGGGCGCAAGCGATGACGGTGGAACGAGATCCCCGTTCAGCCTGGGAACCGGCAGCCGGGATTTATCAATGGGCGGAGCGAATATAGCTGATTGCAGCCCTTCTACGGCGGTGTTTTGGAATCCGGCCCGACTGGCGACTGCGGAAACATATTCCTTCTCCGGCTTCCATACCAGTCTATTTGATGCTGATGCATCACTACAGTATTTTGGATTGGCAATTCCAACATTGGATTACGGCTCTTTCGGTTTCGGAGTATTTCACTTAGGGATAAATAATATCGAAAGAACCGATGCCGGCAACCTTTCGCTGGGAACATTCTCAGATAGTCGGATCGGAATCTATCTGGCCTACGCACGAGTGATATCTGATTACCAGCTTGGTGTCTCGATTGTTATGGAACACCACAGCCTTGATACGTACAAGGCGTCGTCTACACCGGGTTTGAATGTGTCAGTTACGCGAAAGATAAATTTCAATGGTAGAAAATTATCCTTCATTTCTATAAACGCTGGAGCAAGAAATCTTATTCGCCCGGGCTTTAAACTCGTTAATGCTACGGCAAAGTATCCGATAGGCGCTGAATTTGGAGTCACGTGCGGCCTAAATACATTTAAGTCTTGGAATCAGCAAGTCATTCTGGCGGTTAACGCGAATAAGTTTGATTACGTTGCTCCCTCCTTCAACTTTGGTGTAGAATACTCATTTGATTCAATTCTGTTTTTACGGGCCGGTCTGCGTAAAAGTAATCCATCGGCTGGATTAGGCGTTTCATATCGAGGCTTCACTTTTGATTATGCTCTGTTAGATAGAGACTTGGGCTCACTTCATACACTCACGCTTTCGACATCTTTCGGTTCTACCATTTCGACAAAACGTCAGCTGAGAGCCCAAGCTAGAGAAAATGAGTTCCAGAGCTTGATGCAGCAGCAAATGAGTCAGCGGAATTTGGATTTGATTCATCAATTAGTTGACGACGGTACTAATTTACTTGAGACCGGTGAAATAGTTGAAGCCGCAAACAGTTTTGACCGGGCATTATTCTTGGCTCGCAGTAGTAACACAGATACAACTCAAATCGCCGGTCTCGTCAATCAGACCCGAGAACGTCTTGATAATCTGATGCGGCTTAAAAATTATAATGAGTATATGGATTCAGCATCTATTAAACTTGGCAGTGGTGATTATGCGACTGCAAAGTACTTTGCCGGCATTGCTCTCAATGAAATGCCTAACTCTACTGATGCCCGAATTTTGTTGCAACAGATCGATACAGAGCTGAATAGAATATATACTGCCGAGGAGCAGCTGCAGCAGCAGCTATTGGTTGCTGATTCGCTGATTAGTTACGGGAGGAGCCGGGAAGCTTTGATTATTCTTGAAGAGCTTAGGCGTTTATCACCCGATAATCTGGCTGTTCAAACGATTAGTAAGAAAGCTTACTTTGAGCAGTGGCGTGCCTCCGCGGCTGATGAATATGATAGTCAGAATTTCCGAAAGGCGCTCAATGCAATTGACTCAGCTCTGGTTATTTATCCTGGGCATCATTGGTGTCTGCAAATGAAATCTCAGATTAATACCCGTGTCGCTCAACAGACTCGAGCGAAAGGAAAAACTATCGCAAAAAGGCAGCAGCCGATTGGCGATAAGATGCTCAAAGAAATAAAGCAGCTATATGATTCCGGACAGGAGTATTTCCGCAACGGTGATCTGGTCGCGGCAATTCAAAATTGGGAACGGGTAGAGAACCTTGCTCCCGGGTATCAATCGATACGTGAATACCTGGTTAATGCCTATAAATATGTCGGTGTTGATCTTTACGGCAATAATAAACTGTCCGATGCGGTTATTGTTTGGCAAAAGGCGGCTCAACTGGATCCGGAAAACTATGAAATAAGTGACTACATCCAAAGAACCGAAGCGGAGATTAAGAAATTGCAGGAATTATCATATGAAGCCAGATGAACGAAATGAGGCAAACCGGGATTGGCCGCAGCCAAACCAGTTCAGGAAATCCATTAGAGTGGAATTTTCTGTTTACGTTTCTGTCATGATCCTGCTTCTCATGGCTGTTACCGGTTATGTTATTACTGATAAATTCGTAAATGAAACGACTCGACACGTCATTGAAACACTTTTAGTTCAAGCCCGATCATATTCCGGACCGGCCGGTAAACATATTATCAGCGCGAATGGTCCTGATGCGCTGATGCTGAACAATATTTGCAAAAAACTAATCGACGATAATCCGGATATAAAATGGGTTGGTATTACCGGAAAAGATATGAGCTATTTGGCTCATACCGATATTAAAAATGTAGTAACCGGCAAAAAAATGATACCGGTGAAGACTCGTACTCATAAAGAAATTCTTAGGCCTGGAGAAGCGTTTGCCGTCGAAGAGAATACTCTGCTGGTGACAATCCCAATTAAGGAAAACGATCTCATTCTTGGATACCTGGGGATTGCTTCAACCGACGACAAGATCACTGCTGCCCGACAAGCATCAATTTTCTCCGTTGTTTCAATAACTGTCATAATGCTATTGATTGGACTGCCCCTCACGATGCTGATTGTAAACCGGAAACTCCAGCCAGTGAGTGTTATAACAGATAACCTGAAGAGTATTGATTACGAGAATATCGAAGTCAATATTCCGCTGAAATCTTCAAATGAGTTCGGTTATCTGGCTGAGACTCTGCGCGTGATGGGTATAAAGCTTAATTCAGCCCAACAGGAGAAAATTGAAAAGGAGCGAATAACTCGGGAATTTGAAATAGCGCATGAACTTCAGGCCAATATTCTCCCAAAGTCTTTTCCCTGCGAATCAGTTTTTAATTTTTCAGGATATTACGCCAGCGCCAAGGAAGTTGGTGGAGACTACTACGATTTTTTAGATATAGGTGCGGACAAAATAGGATTTCTGGTGGCCGATGTTTCGGGTAAATCCTTACCGGGCATGTTGGTTATGCTGATGACACGCGATATTGTTAGACATAGTGCAACGATATTCACTCGCCCAGATCAGATTCTTTCACGGGTCAATGAAGAACTGCTTAAAAGCATAAAAAAAGGCATGTTCGTTACCATGTTTATTGGGATTTTAGATAAGAATACCGGACAATTTTCATTCGCGTCAGCCGGGCACAACCCGTTGATTCACTATAATTCTGAAAAAAATATAGTAGAGTTAATTAAAACCAAAGGCTTTCCATTGGGTATGATGCCTCCGGTACACTTTGATAAACGCATTGAAGTCGGGGAAATCGACTTGGGGTCGAAAGATTGGCTAATTCAATATTCTGACGGTATCAATGAAGCTCAAAATGAGACTAAAGAGGAATTTGGAATGGACCGATTTGTTGATATAGTAAAGAACTATAATCAGCAGACTTCTGAGGAACTGATAGAAACGATTATTGCCAACCATAGCAGCTTTGTTGGTTCAGCTGAACAATATGACGATATCACTCTGTTGGCGATGAAATGGAACGGACAGCAAATAATTAAATCAAGTGAAGAAAATGGGGTCTTAGTCAGTGGAAATTAGAGCCGCCAAATTACGTACGGTCGATTTGCCGAGAGAGGTATCCGTTAAGGTCTTGGGAGTGTTTGAAAACGAGATACTGGATATGATTGATGAGAAACCGGATTTAATTGCAGTAGACTGTTCCGGGCTCGAACAGGTTACCTCCAGCCATATTAACGCCCTTTGGCTTGCATATCTATATTGCAAAGAAGCCGGTGTAGAAATTTCTATTGCGTCACCTTCGGAGGGGCTGATTCGTGTCTTAAAGCTTATGGATTTGCATGATCTTTTCATGTTTGACCATGATACAATTAAAACCAGAATGCGTAAGGCGGTACGCTCGATTTCAAGCGAATATACCAGCACTTACGCCGATGAATTTATGGCCGACGTGGACAACATTAACCTTGCCATGGTGAGGTTTCTGGAGTTTATAAAGGTTTACGGCCTGACTGAAATTGCTGAGTTTGAACTTAAAACAGTTTTCTATGAAGTTGCTACCAACATTAGGAACCATTCAGGGATTACTGATAAAGAGCTTATCGTTTTTACAGCTCGAAAAAACGAATCAAAAATTACTATGGTGTTTGCTGATTCCGGTAAGCCGTTCGATATTTCCGGCTTTCAAATCGGATTTAATCCGCATCAGGCGGGATTAAGCAAACAAAAGCGGGGCTTTGGTCTGGAATTGATTCATCGCCTGCTTTCAACAATTGACTATAAGCGTCTCGATAATGTTATCAATGTCTTAACGCTTGAAAAAGAGTTGGAGTGAAACCGTGGATCAGAGTATTTCTTCTGAGATTATTGACGATTATACAGCAGTGATTGTAACCGGCTCGGAGTTAGATAATAACAATGCTCATGAGATGTTTGAGGTAATTGCTGAAAAGCAGAGTAAGGGTCATTTTAGGATAATTATCGATATGCAGAAGTTGGAGTTTTTATCTTCTGCGGGTGTCGGTTCAATAATAGGTACGGTCGAAACGTCTCGAGAAAATGGTGGAGAAATAATACTATGCGGGTTATCCCCGACTATAGAGCATATCCTGTCAGTGCTTGATTTAGATGATTATTTAACAATAGCGAAAGATAAAGAAACAGCACTAACTCTTTCCCGGGAAACGAGCAAATAAGAGCCTTAAATATGTCCAATAAGAGCACAAAACAATCGACCTGGAAAATTCTTACGGTTGAGAAATCGCAATTGGCTTTGGATGCCTTAGCCAAACTGACTCGTCAGTTTGCAAAAAAACCTGAATTCCAACAGCTAATTCATACCGTATTGTTTACTCTGTCTGGTCAATTATCGGTATCAAGTGCTTTTTCGATTTTTAAGCTCCCTGAATCAATCAATTCAAAAACTGTTTTTTTAGGAACGGGCAAATTTATTACCGACAAACAATTGGCCTCGCTGGTTTTAACTCCCGAGTTTTGCAACTACCTTATCGCCAATCCAAATCCTGTATTTGTAAATAACATTGATGACCAATCGGCTTGTAAAACCTATAAAAATATTATGGCCGAATGCGGTGTGCAATTAATAGCTCCTGTTGTCCATTCTGAAAACTTGCTGGGAATTATCGGTCTGGGATCAAAGGTAACAACCAAAAACTATGGGAAAGATGAACTCGACCTTCTGGAAACACTTATTAATACAATCACGCCGTTAATATCAAATTCCTACCAATTTATGGAAGTCCAGAAATTGGGCGATTGGTATGTTGACATTCTCAATAATGTCAAACAGGGTGTGTTTGCGTTTGGAAGTAATAATTGTCTAAAGAAAATAAATTCTGCGGGAATATGTATTCTCAAGCATCATTATCCTGAAATAGAAGAAACGAATTCGCTACTAAACAACTCTATTGAATTTGTTTTCCCGGAAGAGATATTCGAAAATTTGGCTCAGCTTTTCATAAAACTTATTACTGAGAATAACAGCAGGAGTTTGAATAGCTATTCGATAGGCGATGGTGAAAACAAAAGAATATATGATATTTATTTGAAACGAGTTTCCGGCGATTCTGAATATGATACTGATTATATCATCACATTGGACGACATAACCAAACGTTACAAAGCGGAGCGGAAAGCTGAATTAACTCAATTCGCTATCGAAAACGCAGTTGACGGAGCCCTATGGATTACACATGAGGGACGAATAAGATACGCTAATGAATCTGCTGGAAATATGCTTGGCTACACCAAAAAAGAACTAGTGCAGCTTTACTCATATGAAATCAATGCCAATATTAAGAAAGAATCCTGGAACCAAATTTGGGAAGACTCTAAAACATTGGGGCTGTTCACAAAAGAATCTCGCATGCGGATGAAGTCAGGTGTCATTGTTCCAGTAGAACTAACTGCTAATTTCATTAATTTTGATGGTATTGCATATAACTGTATCTTTTTTAGAAATATAACCGAGCGTAAACTTACTGAAGAAAAAGAGCAAGCCAGAGTAATTCGTTTACAGAAGCAAAGAGTAGCAATTACTGAAATAGCCGCCTATGAGATGAATGTGAATAAAGATTACTCGGAGCTGGCGACTGTTATAACACGGTTAGTCAGTGAAGTTCTTGATGTAGAACGTGTAAGTATATGGTTGTTTAATTCTAAAAAGACTAATCTTTTTTGTATCGATGAGTATTTGCAAAGTGCCAATGACCATTCAAGCGGGCAAGTACTTAGAATTGTTGATTATCCTCAATATTTTAAGGCGTTGCAAACGGATAGGATTATAGATTGCAAAAATATATTGGATGATGAGAGGACTGCTGAATTTGCTGGCTCATATCTGCCCGTAGCCGGAGTCGTGTCGATATTGGATGGTGCGATAAGTGTAGCCGGGGAGGTTGTCGGCGTTATATGTAGTGAAGACACTAATTTTCCTCGGGAATGGCAAGGCGATGAAATTAAATTCATCGGGGAAATTGCCAGCCAGATTGCTGCTATTCTGTCAAACTTCAATCGGCTCAAAGCTGAAAAACATGAACAAGCACTCAAGGAAAAACTCCAGCATGCTGAGAGAGTGGAAGCTATTGGAGTCTTAGCCGGCGGAGTGGCTCATGATCTTAACAATATGCTGGGACCTTTGGTCGGATACCCTGAATTACTTCTAATGAAACTCCCGGACGACAGTCCCTATCGAAAGCAGATAGAAAAAATGGGTAATTCCGCACAAGGTGCCGCTGATATTATCCAGGATTTGCTGTCCCTGGCCCGCCGTGGACGCTATGAGATGCAGCCGATTAACATCAATGATGTAGTTAATCAGTATCTTGAATCGGCGGGATATGAGAAAAAATGTGAAACTAATCCGGATGTCTCGGTAACTTATCGTCTTGACTCGGAATTGCCGCTGATAAATGGTTCGAGTCCACATCTGTCAAAAGTTATTATGAATCTAATTGTTAATGCTATTGACGCGATGCCCGATGGCGGAAAGCTATACATTGAAACGGGCTATAAAGAACTTTTACAACCGGCTGGATTAAATACTAAAATACCCGTAGGAAAATACTCGGTTCTCAGAGTTTGTGATACTGGAATGGGAATAGCCAAGGCTGATATTAGGCGCATATTTGAACCGTATTACTCTAAAAAGAAAATGGGTACGAGCGGCAGCGGACTTGGTCTAGCAGTTGTCTATGGTATAATCAATGACCACAATGGTGGCATTGATATTCTTTCGGAAGTAGGCGAGGGGACAGAATTTCAGATTTACTTCCCGGTTTCTGATGAGCAGGAAAATAAGGTTTCCGAAGAAAATAAAAAACTTACTGGCTGTGAGGTATTGTTGATTGTTGATGATATTGAGGAACAAAGAGACCTGGGTTCGGAGATCATGTCAAGTCTCGGGTATAAAGTCAATACTGTCGATAGCGGAAGGGAAGCGATTAAGTTTTTGCAGAATCATTCGGTAGATATTGTTATCCTTGATATGATAATGGAAAGCGGGTTCGATGGACTCGATACCTATCTCGAAATTCTTCGGATTAATCCAAATCAAAAAGCTATTGTCGTCAGCGGGTATTCTGTTACTGAGCGAGTTGATAAACTACTTGCTCACGGAGCGGGAAGTTTCCTTAAAAAACCTTATACCGTTAAAACACTCGGAGTCGCTGTACGTGAGGAACTTGACAAAGCGTAAATAAGCAAATAACCGTTTGTGCTTTTATCCCGCATTATATTCACACACTAATTTATAAGACCTGCTATCTCAATACCTCAAATAAAACACTTTGACATCGTGGACAAAATAAGATATATTATAATCAATTAAACAATTAACTTGTTCATTTTTACTTATTGTTTGTTTAACTGTTCCAAAAATAATCAACTACTCACGGGGGAGTACTATGTGCCTTCATAAATTATTAAAACCATTGCTGATACTGTTTATCCTACTTTTCGTTTGCGGTACTGTCAGCGCCCAAATGTGCGGTGATGTTAATGACGATAGTACCATCAACGTAATGGATGTTACTTACGAGTTGAATTACCTGTTTTCCACCGGTGCGCCGCCGCCATTTTTGGAAATGGCGGATATCGATCAAATACCAGGTATAACTCTGAATGACAATTTGACCTTAATTGACTCCTTGTTTTTTGGGGGATCGTTCATCTGTGAAACCGTGCCGGATACTTCAATAGAGGTGACATCTGATAGTGTCATTATGGCTGGAGGATTATTCCCAATAGGTGTGAAGGATTGTGAGGTGAGATTATCAGTCAAGACAGATGAACATGTATACGGTATTTCCTTCCCTGTGCAATTTTCCTGTTCAACATCAGAGGTCATATGTGATTCGGTTACCTTTCCAACTCCTCTTGGTGAGGTATTTGATGTCCAGCGCGGTATTATAGATAATCCCGCCCAAACAGTATTTTTTGCATTATCTACGGTGGTTAACGATGGCATGACAGGTCCGGGAGATTTCCATGTTGCCTCGGCTTGGTTTCATGTGGAAGATGTCAACGCTACAGAAGAACAGGAGATTTTGTTCGACACAACACAGGTTTTACCAAGTAATATAGTGGTTTTGACAAAAAACCGGCCTAATCATGAAGCCGCGATTCCTGGTATTTCTTATGTTACCGATGTTGTCTTCAATAGTGATAGCGACGGTGACGGTGTGTTTGATGCCTTCGATAATTGCCTTGATACATATAATCCCAACCAGGCTAATTACGACGGTGACAGCCATGGTGATGCCTGTGATAATTGCCCTCTTATATCAAGCGAGGACTACACTGATACCGATGGTGATGATATCGGCGACATCTGTGATGCCTGCCCTAATGATGCTGACAATGATATCGATGAGGATACAATTTGCGGTGATGTTGATAATTGTCCCAATATGGCAAACACAGACCAGGCTGATAGTGATGGCGATGGAATTGGAGATGTTTGCGATACATTACAAGGTCCTGTCTGTGGCGATGTCAACTGCGATGGATTTTGTAATGTCGCTGATGCGGTGTATATTATCAATTATGCCTACCGAGGTGGCCCGGCTCCTTGCACAGACTGCCCATTATAAAATAAACGTATAGAGTATTTTGAGAGGCCGGTTGAAATCGGCCTTTTCTTATTAGGAAAAGAAACTGCAAAAAAGTCGTTGCCGTTTGGCAGACGATGTCTTAGTTTTTATCATGTAGAATCCATTTGTCTGACGATATACAAAAAATTGATGCCTATTCCTTTAACAGTGCAGTTATTGGAAGCGTTATGTAGAATTGGCAGATATACACGCGCATAATCTGAATAATAATATAGCCCCGATACTGAAGGCAAAGTATTTGCCCGAAAGTTTGGGGAATAATTGCAAATGGATGCCAACGAAGGAGGTCATCCATGAACCCAGAACATGAACACTTGATTGACGGAAAATACTCTTTTCGGGATTTGGTTGACATGGACCGATTGCGAGAGATGTTTGAAAGTTTCTCGCAGGCGACAGGATTCACTACGGGGCTTGTCTCTTATCCTGGGCAGGAGTTACTCATTGGTACCGGGTGGCGGGATGTCTGCACCAAATTCCATCGTGCTGTCCCACAATCAGAAATCCACTGCAAATCAAGTAATAAATCTCTCACTCATCGACTAAATCAATTGAAAGAGCTTGATCTTGTATGGTGTGAGAGCGGTCTGATTGATGGTGCGACTCCCATACTTATCAAAGATACCCATGTTGCAAATCTGTTTACCGGGCAGATATTATTTGAAGAACCGGATCTGGATTATTTTAGAAAACAGGGTGAATCTTATGGCTATGATATTGAGGAATATCTGAAAGCTGTTAAAGAAGTCCCTGTCGTATCTGAGAGTGAATTCAGGAGCGCTCTTTCATTTCTCAGTGAAATGGCTGCAATGATAGCTGAACAGGGGTATTCCAATATTCAGTATATTGAGTTTACTAAAGCAGCACAAGAGAGTGAAGAACGGCTCCGCACAGTGGCAGATTATAACTTTGACTGGGAATATTGGGTGGACCCTGATGGAAAACAGGTCTATGTCTCACCATCATGTGAGCGGATCACTGGATACCGCGTTGATGAGTTTATCCAGAATCCAAATCTGTTAATGAGCATTATTCATCCCGATGACCGTAGTAAAGTCATTGCCCATCACCAGAAAGCAAAAGAAGCTGGTAAAATGTCTCCGACAGACTTTCGCATTGTTACCAGCAGCGGCAAGGAATGCTGGATTGGCCATGTTTGCCAGCCAGTATATAGTGAAGACGGACGTTATTTGGGTCAACGAGGTAGTAATCGCGACATCACCGATCGCAAACAGGCAGAGGAGGCTCTGCGGCAAAGTGAGCAGCAGTACCGGGTAATTATGGAAGCCTCTCTTCAGGGAACGTTTCAAGTTGATGCCAAAGGATGTATTACCTGCCCCAATCCGGCAATCGCCGAGTTAACAGGATATTCTATCGAGGAATTAGAGGGTTTGTCCATGGAGACACTCTTCCCACCCGGAGATGCCAGGGCGATAAGTGATTCCAATGTGGCGCAATTGTACTCTGGAAAGCCCATTATAGGAGAAAATAGATTAACTCGAAAGGACGGAAGCCAGGCTGAAACCTACTTCAGTTGCGCTCCCGTAACCAGCGAAAGTGGTGAATACAAGGGGTTTATTGGATCCATTTTAGATATCACTGACCGTAAGCAGGCTGAAGAGGAGACAAAAAAATTCAAAACTATCTCTGATAGATCTGTGCAAGGGAGCGCTATTGCTGATCTTCAGGGAAATATCTTATATATCAATAACTCTTTCGCGCAAATCCACGGATACACTATCGATGAAATAATCGGAAAGAATTTATCTATTTTTCATAATGAAAAGCAAATGGAGGCTGTTCGATACATCAACGAATCAGTGGTTGAGAAGGAAAGTTACGGCCCTATAGAAGTTTGGCACTGTCACAAGGATGGTACCGAATTTCCTATGCTCATGAACGGTATTTTGATTAGGAGTATAAATGGTGACCCCAAATATATTGCCGCCTCTGCAATAGACATCACCGATCGCATCCAGGCTGAGAGAATGCTTGTTGAATCTGAAGATCGATTGGCGAATCTGGTTTCAACTATGTCGGACTGGGTTTGGGAAGTAGATTCGAAAGGCCGTTATACGTATTGCTCTACCAATGTTTTCAAGATTCTGGGATTTACTGCTGAAGAAATGATCGGCAAGACTCCATTCGACTTTATGAATGACAGTGAGAGAACAAGAGTCGGAGAAATATTTGCGGCTTTGGTTGCAGCCAAGAAGCCCATTATTGACTTGGAGAATGAGAATATCGCAAGGGATGGACATACAGTCATTCTATTGACAAGTGCAATCCCTCTCATTAATGAGGAAGGAATCCTGACAGGATATAGAGGCACTGACAAAGATATCACAGACCGTAAACGAGCTGAGGAGGCGTTGAGGAACTCGGAAGCACGAATGAAGGCATTATCTGAAGCATCTTTTGAATCCATATTCATTTCCGATAAGGGCGTCTGCTTAGATCAGAACCTGACGGCGGAAAGGATGTTTGGCTACACCAGTGTTGAGGCTGTTGGTAAGCTTGGAACAGAGTGGATTGTACCTGAAGATCGAGAGATCGTGAAAAACAACATGGTGTCATGTCGTGTGGAACCATATGAAGTAATCGCACTACGCAAGGATGGAACAACCTTTCCTTCCGAAATACAAGCTCGGGCGGCTGAATATATGGGACGCACTATGCGGGTGACTGCTCTGCGTGACATCACCGATCGTAAGCGGGCAGAGGAAGAGTTGCAGAAAAGTAAGGAAACTGCCGAAAGCTATCTCAGTGTTGCGTCAGAAATTATAGTATCATTGAATACAGATGGTTCTATTACAATGCTGAATGAAAGCGGGCATAATATTCTCGGATACGAAAGGGGGTACTTGGTTGGGAGAAACTGGATCGATACCTGTGTACCGAAAGCATTAAGAGAAGATATTCATATAGTTTTTGCAAAGCTAATGCGAGGAGAAATTGAAAATACTAAAACGTACGAAAATAAGATTGTAACAAAAAATGGTACTGAGAAAACAATCTTGTGGCACAACACCTTACTGCATAATGAAATGGGAACTATTTGCGGGACACTAAGTTCCGGAGAAGATATTACCGAGCGCAAGCTTATTGAAATTGAGCGTGAAAAACTTATCGCGGAATTGGAAGACAAAAACGCTGAGCTGGAACGGTTCACGTATACGGTCTCACATGATCTGAAAAGCCCGCTATTTACAGTAAAAAACTTCATTGGTCTTCTGCGCAAGGATATTGATGACAATAATACCAAACTTATTGAAGATGATATTAGACGGATCGATAATGCATCGACTAAAATGCAACAGCTTATGGATGATTTACTGGCATTGTCACGAATTGGACGAGTAACCAGTCCGCCCGCAAATTTATCATTTAGAACTCTGGTAAATGACGCTCTGAATCTTGTTGAAGGTAGAATATCTCAAAGTAATATCAATGTTATTATACAGGAAAAACTACCCCATATCAGAGGTGATCGCCAGAGAATCATTGAGATTTTACAGAACATACTTGATAATGCCGCTAAGTATATGGGCCATCAGGCAGAACCGACAATTGAAATCGGTGCCCGGACAGAGGATGATTCCCGGCTTGTCTTCTATATTAGGGATAATGGTATTGGGATTGCAGCCAAATACCACGAGAAAGTGTTTGAGTTATTTGATCAACTTGATGCCTCAAACGAAGGTACCGGTATCGGTTTGGCTCTCGTAAAGCGGATTATCGAATATCATGGAAGTACAATTTGGATAGAATCCGAAGGGCATGAAATGGGCTGTACCTTCTGTTTTACTTTGCCCTCTCCGGATGGTGATGAGCCGTGATGACAATTTTAGTAGACTAACTCCCGGCACTTCGGAAGTATTGGAGCGGATAGGGACGCTGATTATTGGTCATCAACCAATAAGGCGTTGATTATTTTTCCAGTCCTTCTAATTGAGTCAAACTAATATAAATTCCGACCGTAATAACAGTAAAATGATTTGAGGTCGTTAACTGGGAATATAAAGAGACTTAAGGTATGGATTAAAACTCATACCTGTTCAATTTCATGGATATAAATGCAGTTATAGTTTGATAAAGATTGTAACTTGATTATGTAATCATTCATTGTTATCCTGAGTATCAGGAGGTTAAATGCCCGCTGCCAAAAAGAAAACGGTGAAACCCAAAGCAAATCAGGTCGGATTGTCCGAAGAGACCATGATGGGGCTTTACACCAATTTGTTGAAAACCAGACTGCTGGATGAGCGGTTTCGTAAACTCTACCGCCAGGGCCGCTTCGCTGGAACCTATTTTTCTGCGGTCGGACAAGAGGCAACCACAGTCGGACCAACTTATGGTCTACGAGATGAAGATCTAATTGCTCCATCGCACAGAGAGATCGGCGCCAATGTTACCAAAGGAGTCCCTCTCGATAAGATAGCCGGCCAAATTTATGCCAGAGTTAGCTCTCCGGATAAGGGAAAAAGCCACCCCTGCCATTATGGCTGGAAACCAAAAGGCGTTATTACGCCTTCTTCGACTCTAGCCGGACAAACTATTATTGGTACCGGCTGTGCCATGGGGTTTCAGATTCAGAAAAAAGATAATGTAGTTTTGGCGTTTTTCGGTGAAGGTTCCACATCACGTGGCGGCTGGCACGAGGCGCTGAATTATGCCGGTATTTACAATCTGCCGATAGTTTATATCTGCCAAAATAACCTCTGGGCCGAATCTGTTCCTGCAACTTTGCAGGCAGGCATTACTGATTTTTCCGACCGGGCCAAAGCCTATGGTTTTCCTGGTATCACCATTAATGGTAATGATGTCTTTACAGTGCACAAGACCGCTGTCAAGGCTATTGATAGAGCCCGTAAAGGGAAGGGACCGACTTTAATCGAGTGCAAGACCTATCGCTGGTATGGCCATTCGGAAATCGATCCTGCCGATTATCGGTCCAATAAAGAGCTGGAAGAATGGAAAAGTAAAGATCCGGTGCAGTTTGCAGAAAAAACCCTGATGAGCCTTAACCTTCTTACAAAGATTAAAAGAGAAGCACTCGTTGAGCAAATAAATCAGGAAATAGATGAGGCCATTAGCGCCGTAGATAAAGATGAATACGCAGAACCGGAAGAAATCTATAACGACGTTTATTCGGAACAGTTCCCTGTCCGACGGGTTGAATGGTAGGAGATAATAAAGTGAAAAAAATAACATATATTGAAGCCATTACCCAAGCGCTTGATGAAGAGATGGATCGTGATGAAAAAGTCTTTTTAATCGGCGAGGATATTGGAATTTACGGAGGCGTTTTTAAGGCCACAAAGGGTTTACTTGATAAATATGGCGCCGAAAGAGTGATTGATTCACCTATTTCCGAAGTTTATATTGCCGGTGGGTCGGTTGGTGCCGCGATGGTCGGACTGAGACCGGTGGCGGAAATTCAGTTTGCCGATTTTATTACGCCTTCAATGGATCAAATTATACAGCAGATGGCCAAATTGAGATACCGAACCGGAGGGCAGTGGACCTGTCCCATGACCATGAGGGTCTGTTGCGGTGCTGATATCGCTGGAGGATTGTATCACTCCCAGATTAATGAACAGTGGTTTTTCTCACAACCGGGTCTGATTGTAGTCATGCCGGCCACACCTTACGATGCCAAAGGATTGTTGAAATCAGCCATCAGGGGAGATGATCCGGTCATATATTTTGAGCATAAAAGACTTTACCGCTGGATCAAGGATGAAATTCCGGAAGACGATTTTACTGTGCCTATTGGTAAAGCTGCTATGAGAAAAGAGGGAAGTGACGTTACGCTGGTATCGTACGGCTTGATGTATCATCGTTCTATGGAAGCGGCTGTCGGTCTGGAAAAAGAAGGTATCTCGGCTGAGGTTATCGACATGAGAACGATCTTGCCTTGGGACCGCGAAATGATTTTTGAGTCTGTTAAAAAGACTTCAAAGGTTGTTTTGGTTCAGGAAAGCTCGAAAACCGGTGGCGTTATGGCAGAGATCTCGGCCTCAATTACTGAGGAAGTCTTTGATTATCTTGATGCGCCTGTAGCGCGCGTGTGCGGTCTTGATGTTCCTGCGGTTCCGTTTGCGCCGCCAATGGAGCATTATTTCCTGCCCAATGCTGAAAAAATAGCAAAAGCTGTAAAAAATATTATTGAATATTAGAGAGGGCTTATGGAATACAGGGTGATTGTACCGCCATTGGGCGAATCAGTTGTTGAGGGAACAATTGTCAAATGGCTGAAAAATGAGGGCGATACCGTAGAAGTTGATGATGCTCTGGTTGAGATTATGACCGATAAAATCAACATTGAGATCCCATCAGCTTATGCTGGTATTATGAGGAAACACCTCGCCAAGATTGACGCGGTTGTTGAAATCGGTCAAGAACTCGCCATTATGGATGTCGAGGGTGAAGTAATCGCGACAAAAACCTTTTCCACATCCTCAGAACCTGGTAAGGAAAAAATACCACAAGAGCAAAAAGCGCCGGTACCTGCTGAGGAATTCACCGAAGCGGCTGCGCATCATCGTTGTGAAGGTATTCATGCCAATGAAGAGGCTATTGATGACGGTATTAAGGCCATTAAATCATCTCCGGTAGTAAGACGTCTCGCTCGCGAACACTTTATCGATCTACGCAAGGTGCATGGAACGGGTAAAGGCGGGCGAATCAGTAAAAACGATGTAATCAAATACATTGATGCCCGTCATACGGTTGATCTTGTCACTCCCGATTTTCAGTTTCCCGATCTTGAACTGGAGGAGATTATTCCGGTTACCGGTATTCGGAAAGTTATCTCCGAACATATGGTAAAGTCAGCCTTTACGATACCGCATGTCACGACTTTTGACGAATGCGATATGACTGGCGTGATAGCGTGGCGTAAAAAATATGTGGATAAAATTGAAAAAGAACATGGCGTAAGGATTACCTTTATGCCGTTTATCGCCAAAGCGATTATTTTTGCGGCCAAAGATTTCCCGTGGATTAACTCTACCTTTGAAGATGACAATCTGCATGTAAAGAAGTATTTTAATATCGGCATGGCCGTCGCTCGTGAAAACTCATTGATTGTTCCCGTGATAAAACACTGCGAACAAAAATCGTTATTGCAGATTGCCAAAGATATGCGAGATATGGCTGATAAGGCTAATACCGATATCTTGAAAATAGAAGAAATCACCGGCGGTACAATATCAATTACCAATGCCGGAGGTATGGGTGCGCTTGCTTCGACACCGATTATTGCCAAACCGCAAGTTGCTATACTGGGAGTGCATAAGATTGTCGAAAGAGCGGTTGTGCGCGACGGTGAAATTGTAATCAGGCCGATTTTGAATTTTGGCCTGTCGTTTGACCATCGAGTGGTTGACGGCGGTTATGCCGTTCAGTTTTTGCGCCGGATGATTGAGTTACTGGAAGACCCCGATAGTTGGGTGCTTGGAGTTGTATAACAAAGTAGGATAATAATTCTATGTCTGATAAATTTAAACTGGTTGTTATTGGAGCCGGTCCCGGGGGATATGTCGCCGCTATAAGAGCGGCCCAGCAGGGAGTCAAAACGGCTATTGTCGAAAAAGAGTATATCGGCGGCGTATGCCTCAATTGGGGTTGTATTCCGTCTAAAACTCTGCTGTATGTTACAGAACTAAAAAGAACCATTGAAGGCGCTAAACGGGTTGGAATTAAAGCTGACAACGTTAGCATCGATCTTGATAAGATGCGTAAGCATAAAAATGACACCGTCAAGCGATTGACCGGGGGTGTTAAGCTATTGCTTGAAAAAGCCGGCGTTACTATTCTGACTGGCACTGCATCGTTCAAATCAAAAAATGAAATCGAAGTGATCGACGGAAAGAATAAAACCAGTGTTGAATCGAGCAATTTTATAATTTCCACCGGCGCCTCTCCGATTGAACTGCCGATGATTAAGTTTGACGGTAAGAAAATTGTAAGCGCGCGTGAAGCCATTGAAATTCCCTCGGTACCAAAGACAATGTTGGTCGTTGGGGCTGGCCCTATTGGCGTTGAACTGGCGACAGTGTATCAAACGCTTGGTACGAAAGTGACAATTGTCGAGATTTTTGATGCTGTTTTGCCTACCCTTGATAAAGATATCTCAGCCGCATCGGCTAAAGCGCTGAAGAAACAGGGCATGGAAATCCTGCTGTCCTCAAAAGTTGTTTCATCGAAGATTAATAAAGACAAAGTTGATGTCAGTATTGAAACAACATCGGGTAAAAAAGACCTAAGTTATGATATGGTTCTGGTCTCAGCCGGAATGAGACCGAATTCCGGGAATCTCGGTCTTGATAAAGTCGGTGTGAAGCTTGATAAGCATGGCTTTATTGAAACCAATAAAAGGATGCAATCGAATATACCGAGTATCTATGCAATAGGCGATGTGGCCGGAGGATTACTACTGGCTCATAAGGCTTCGCATGAAGGTATTGTCGCCGCGGAATCTGTCGCCGGAGGGGGACATCTGGCGGACTGGAAAACCGTGCCGTATGCCGTTTTTACCGATCCGGAAATAGCGGGAGTCGGCCTGAACGAAAAGGAAGCGATTGAGGCCGGAAAGAAAATTAAAATTGGAATGTTCCCGTATCGAGCAGTCGGCAAGGCGATTGCAACCTTGGCGTCGGAAGGATTTACTAAAGTTATTTCTGATGCTGATACCGATGAAATTTTGGGTATTCATATTTTTGGACCACATTCAAGCGATATAATCTATGCGGGTACGATCCTGATGGAGATGGACGGTACCATTGAAGATCTGGCTCAAATGATGGCAGTGCATCCGACTTTATCTGAAGCAATGATGGAAGCCGCCATGAATGCCGACAAAAAAGCTATCCATATTCCAAATTAAGCAGATATTTACAGCTAATATGATCGGCAGGCATTTATGTCTGCCGTTTTTGTATAAGTAGTAGATTGTTTCGACGGGTCTTGGCCTCGACTGAGTCGATGGAGTGACCCGGCGACCCCTTCAGAATTGTAATATTTGATCAATCTCTTTTACAGTAATCTCATCATAGCCAAAATAGCGGACAAAATTCTCAACGAGAAGCTCTTTTATATTATCGATATTGATTGTCTTACTCAATATCTCACTAACAGAACCAACTGGATATTCGGTTATGCCGCAAGGGATTATCAGTCGATAATGATCAAGGTCAGTATTGACATTCAAGGCCATGCCGTGATAAGTAACCCACCTCGACAAAGCCACACCAATAGCGCCAATCTTTTGGTCGTTCACCCAGATTCCGGTTAATCCTTTTTTAATCTCGGCCTTCATCCCTAACTTATCAAGTGCCTTTATAGCGACAGATTCCAAATCTCTTAAATACTTATGGGAATCTTTTTCCCTATTTTTAAGATCTACTATAGGATACAGGATAATCTGACCCGGACCATGAAAAGTGATATCACCGCCTCGCTCAACCTCACAAAGATCAATCCCCTTTTCCTGTAAAGCCTCTTTTGAGACCAGGAGGTTGTTTTTATCAGTGCCTCGGCCCATCGTTATCACGGGATCATGCTCACAGACAATCAAGCAGTCCGGAATCTTAAGCTCATAGCGAAGCTTGACCAGTTTTTTCTGAATTTCCCAGGCCTGTTGATATTTTATCTGCCCGAGATTGACATAGATTAACTGTTTCAAAGTATTTGCCTGCAATTATTTGTACAATCGTTATTTTCAAACAACAAGATAATCAATCTTTTCAAAAAATCAATGAGTTGTAAAAACGGAAGATATTGTCTTTTCGATAACTATACGCCTATAAAATATAATAATGTACATAATTAGTCCACGATATTCTATATTTTGGGAACTTAGGTCTTATTCGGTTGTTTCAAGTGTATATAAAATAATAAATAGTGATTTTTTGAAAACAAGGAGACACCATGAAAAAAGCAACTCTTTTACTTGTCCTTTTCGCCATTCTTGCCATTTCAGTACCCGCTTCAGCCGGAGATAACGACAACACAAAGCAGATAAGTGCATCCAAAGCCGGAAAGACAACTTTTGAAGGAACTTTGGTCTGTGTCGGTTGTGATCTAAAGAAGAACGAAGGCGCCAGAGCAGCCTGCAAAACTACCGGATGTAACCATGCCATTAAAACTTCTGATGGCAAATATATCAACCTGCTGGAAAACCAGTATTCCTCTGACCTTATCAAGGGCGGTGACTTCCATAACAAGCAAATTAAGGTTGAAGGTGTTTATTTCGCCAAGGCTAATTTGCTGGATGTGGAATCTTATACAATTGACGGCAAGCAGAAGAACTGGTGCGGTCATTGCAGCAAGATGGACGGCTGCATGGCCTCTAAAGGAAAAATGTAACATTAAGGCCAAATTGTTTTAGTCCGAGATCAGTTTTAAATTGTGGGCGCGACGTTTGCATTCCAAATTCAGAAGAAGTGCTGGTAGGTATTGTCAGCACTTCTTTGTTGCTCATGACTAATTATGATATAAGAATGACAAACCGGTGGGAAGTGCAAAAAGGTGTCAGCTTTGAAAAAACTTACTGTATTATTAGTGTTAATGGGAATCTTGGCTGGTTGTGAATCATCTGCCAGTGGTAAATCAGAAAGGTCTACAGTGAACCAGAATCATTCAGAAAGCAAGTTTACTAATCATCTGATAGACGAAAACTCACCCTATTTATTATCCCATGCCCACAACCCGGTTAATTGGTATCCCTGGTCCGACGAAGCGCTGGAGTTGGCGAAAACCGAAGACAAACCAATATTTTTATCAATCGGATACGCTGCTTGTCATTGGTGCCATGTCATGGAAGAGGAATCATTTGAGAATGAGGCCATTGCACAGCTTCTGAATGAAAACTTTGTCTCAATCAAGGTCGATCGTGAGCAGCGACCTGATTTGGATCAGATATATATGGCTGCAACGGTTACCATCAACGGCTCCGGGGGATGGCCCATGTCGGTCTTTTTGACTCCGGATTTAAAACCGTTTTATGCAGGTACCTATTTCCCTCCTGAGGATCGTTATGGTCGCCCTGGATTTGGAACGCTTATTACTAAACTATCTGAAGCTTTTAAATCTGACCGGGACAACATTAATAATTATGCCAAATCTTTAGCTGAAAGGCTGAGTTCAGGGCAGGGACAGACGACCGGACGGACAGAGCTTGACAAATCAATAATAGAAAAATCAGCCAAACTCCTTATGAGAAATTATGATAACGAAAATGGCGGTTTTGGCGGTGCTCCCAAGTTTCCCCATGCTTCTGAATTGTCATTTCTACTTAAAGTTTATTCAAAAAACGGAGACAAATCATTACTCAATGCGATTGAGCATTCTCTTCAGTCGATGGGACAGGGCGGAATCTATGACCAGATTGGAGGCGGTTTCCATCGCTACGCAACCGATGCTAAATGGTTAGTTCCGCATTTTGAAAAGATGCTTTATGATAACGGTATGTTAACCATGACATATAGTGATGCCTATAAAATAACTCACAACGAATCTTACAAAAAGATTGTTGAAGAGACTCTCGATTTCCTAATCCGGGAAATGCAAGATGAAACCGGGGGATTCTATTCATCACTCGACGCCGATAGCGATGGGGAAGAGGGGATCTATTATGTTTGGGAAAAGTCACAGATTGAAAAATTACTTGGAGAGGATTCAGAAACATTTTTCCAATACTACAATATAACAAACAGCGGTAATTTTGAAAACAGAACCAACATACCCAATATTACTTCAGCCTCACAAAATTATAAAAAACAATCCGCCTCAAACGATAAGGAATATGAGACGCTGATAAACAAGCAAAAGAATGTTCTTTTTAAAGAGCGTCAAAAAAGAAACCGTCCTATTACCGATGACAAAATACTTACCTCCTGGAATGGTTTAGCTATATCAGGTTTGTCAAAAGGCTATCAAATTACAGGTAACGACAAGTACCGGCAAGCCGCTCTGCAAGCCGCTTCATTTATTAAGAACAATCTATACGAGGATAACAAGCTCTATCATTCCTATCGTCTCGGTAAAAAGACTGAGAAGCAATTCTTGGAAGATCATGCCTATTTGATGCAGGGACTAATCAATTTGTATGAAATATCTTATGACTATGAGTGGATAAAATTCGCGAAAAAACTGGCGGATAATGCTATAACTCTTTTTGCGGATGAATCTGGCAATTTGTTTCTCTCGCCCAAAGAGCAGGATGATCTTTTCATGCGCCCCAAAGATATTTCTGACGGCGCCCTTCCAGCTCCCGGTTCGATACTGATTCAATCTATGGTTAAGCTGGCTGATATAACCGGTGACAAAGGCTTGGAGAAATCCATCGATAAGTATATTGCTGCTTTGTCATCCAACATGAACCAGATGCCGTCCGGTATGATCTCAGCAATATCAGCCTATAACGATTTGGTCTCCGACAAAGTAGAGATTATTATGGTTGGTAAAGACAATAGGGATAAGTATCTGGACATTATATACAATACATATATTTCTAATTCTGTTTTGGTTGTATCTGATAAGGGGGAGGAAAATATTGGGCTTCTCGAAGGCCGGCAATCAAATGGCGAAACAGTTGTCTATATGTGTAAAAACTTCAGTTGTAATCTTCCTGCTAATACTGTAGAGGAATTACAGAAACAATTAGACGAGTTATAAAAATAGAGCCTTACCTGTCGGTTGGGCTCTAAATAAAGATTCTTTTAATTTCTATTGATATTCTACCAAATACCCAGCACATCTTTTACTTCATCGGTAGCCATTTCCTCAGGATTCCAGGGAGGATCCCAGACCAAATCAATATTAATCTGATTTATTTCTTCGAGAGTTTTAGCGGAAAATTCAACGTCAGAAACTAACTGCGGCGCTATTGGGCAGGCTGGCGACGAGAGCGTCATCTGAATATTGACATTGTTGTCCTCATCAATATCAACCTCATATATCAAACCCATATCAACCAGACTCAAGCCCAAATCAGGGTCCTCGACCTGCCTGATAGCATCAATTACTTTTTCTTTTGTCAGTTGCATCATTTTTCCTCAGTACTTGATCTCAGTGATTGTTTTCCGATTTCCTTGGCATTGATGGCATCAACCAGAGTTGTCCATGATAGCAAGGCGCATTTTACTCTGACCGGAAAATTCTTGACACCCTGCAGAGCCTCAATATCGCCAATATCAATATTATCATCGTACTCCACGCCCTTTAGCAGAGCCTTGACTATTTCGGCAATCTTTTTTACTTCGGCAATTGTTTTTCCTTCACAGATTTCGGCCAGCATTGAACCTGAGGCGGTTGAGATAGCACAGCCAGCGCACTCAACCGAGACAGTCTCTATTACATCTTTTTCAATTTTAACTTTTATTTCAATTTCATCGCCGCACACCGGGTTATGCCCCTCATTGACTATATCAGGGTTTTCTATACTACTGTGCCCGCGCGGAAACCGGTAATGTTCCATTATAATATCGCGGTACATATCATCAAGTTGTTCAGCCATTTACAAAGTACCTCCGGGCTTCCTTCAAAGCCTCCACAAGTTTGTCCACTTCATCCTTCGTATTGTAAATATAAAAACTAGCCCGGGCGGTTGATGGTACACCCAGTAGCTTGACCAGTGGTTGGGCGCAATGATGCCCGGCTCTGATGGCGACGCCTTTGGAATCCAGAAACTGAGCCAGGTCATGCGGATGAATTTTATTATCAACAAAAGATATAACACCGCCTCGATCCAAAGGATTATCAGGTCCAAATATCCTTATATAATCGAGTTTTTTCAACTCTTCCATACCATAGGAGGTAATCTCGATTTCATGCTGACGTATTTTATCCATCCCTATATTTGTGAGATAATCCAGCGCCGGAGCGAAAGCCACGATATCAGCAATATTGGGTGTGCCTGCTTCATGTTTCATCGGCAACTCCGCCCAATCGGCATTTTCAAATGTGACATGACTAATCATCTCCCCACCGAAAATTACAGGTTCCATGTCATTGAGAATCTCTTCTTTGGCGTATAGAACTCCAACACCGGTAGGACCAAGCATCTTATGAGCTGAGAAAACATAAAAGTCGGCATCAAGCGCTTTTACATTAATAGGCAGATGCGGCGCAGACTGTGCGCCATCGACTAGAACATAAGCATTATTCTTATGAGCCAATTCGATTATTTCCTCGACCGGATTAATTGTCCCCAATACATTTGACATATGTGTCAACGCGACCACTTTTGTCTGCGGGTTGATAATCTTGTTTATATCGGACAAATCCAGATAGCCGTTTTTGTCAATCGGGATATATCCCAACTCCGCACCAGTTTCCTTGGCCAGCATAATCCAGGGGACCAAATTGGCGTGATGCTCCATTTGAGTTATAACGATTCTATCACCCTGCTTGATATTCTTCTTACCCCATGAGGTAGCCACCATGTTTATCGATTCGGTTGCGTTGCGGGTAAAAATAATCTCTTCCATTTTTACACCGCCTATAAAGGCAGCGGTTTTTTCACGAGTCCTTTCCATCGCTGATGTCGCCTCTTCAGCAAGAGTATGCAGGCCACGATGAACATTGGCGTTAAAACCGGTATAATAAGAAGATATCGCGTCAATTACACTTTGCGGTTTTTGAGTAGTGGCGGCATTATCAAGATAAACCAGTTTATGGCCGTTAATCTTTCTTTCCAGAATAGGGAAATCTTTCTTTATGCTATCTGTGGAAAATAAAGAATTATCCACTTGTGAAACTGGCTGTTTATGATCTATAACTTTCATTACCTACTCCGATTCTAAAGCGCCGCCAAAACGTTATCATTCTCAACTTTGACACTGTAACTTTTTAGATCTACAACCGCCGGAAACTGAGTCGCCTTTCCGGTTTTAAGATCAAATCTGGCGCCGTGATGAGGGCAGTGAATTTGATTCTCAGAAATCTGGCCTCCACTTAACGCCAGACTTTCATGTGTGCACTTATTTTCTACCGCATAAAAGTCGCCATTTATTTTGGTGACCAAAATACTTATTCCTTCTATTTCCACCACGATCATCTGATCTTCATCAAGATCGTTTGCCTTACAAAGGATCTGATAGGTTGCCTCCATACCTTATCCTTCCATTTTTCCGGTTATCAGTTCACGAGTTAACGTCTCCAACTCTCCTGGGAAATTCTTAATAGTCGGTTCAATAAAACCGAGTGTGATTATGTTAACCGCGTCTTTATATGCAACTCCCCGACTCATAAGATAAAACAGCATTTCCTTATCAATCGGACTAATTGTCGCACCATGACTACATTGTACCTGATCACACAGTATTTCTAACTCCGGGATAGATTCTGCCTTTGCCCCCTCATTAAGCAGCAAATTACGATTAACCTGAAAAGCTTCGCAGTTTAATGCATCCTCTTCTACTCTTATCAACCCGGTACTTGCCGAATTAGCGTTATCTTTTAGGACAGTCTTAAAATCAATGTTTGAATAACTGTTTGATGATGTATGATGATGCACAATATGATAATCAAAGTGTTGATTATCATCGCCAAAGACTATTCCATATAGCTGACTGTTGGCACCCGGTCCATCAAGAACTGTTCCGGCGTTGGTTTTTGAAACATTACCTCCCAGACCGGCAAAAACAGAAACAGACTTGGCGTCTTTGTTAATCCTCGTCCTTTGGGTAATATATGAGTTGCATTTGGAAGAATAGCGCTGCGTATTAAGGTATTTGACACTTGAGGAATCTCCCGCAAATATCTCCACAACACTGTTTATTTGTGCCTCTTCTTTGCGACACTCACCGGAATAATCATCGATAAGAGTAACTTTTGAATTATTACCAACAACTACCAGAAGACGGTGGAATGTGTTGGGTCCTGATGGATGTCTCTGCAGGCGTATCGGTAGTTCGATATTAATATTGTCAGGGACATATAGAAACAGTCCGGTATTCCACAAAGCAAGGTTCATTGCCTCAAATTTACCAAAATCAGAACCGATCAGGTTGCCCAGATATTTTCCGACGATATCCTCGTTTTCCCGAGTTGCCGAAAGTAAATCTTTGAAAATAACGCCTGATTTTTCAAGAGCCGGTGTAAGCTTGGCAAAGGTCATATAGTCAGAACGATTATACCCATAACCGGAAAAAGCCTCGTCCAAACTGATTAGATTATATTCTGTCTGATCGGGAAGAGACGGGGTAATTTTCATCAGCTCGGAAGGATTATTCGCAAGGAGAACTTTCGGATCGGTGTACCGCCAAAGATGGTTGGCTCGATGCGGCATATCCAGATCATTAAAACAATTCCAACTTTCTTTTCTGAGGCTATAAAGCGCCTCAGGTTCAAACTGATTTTGACCTCTGAATCGTTTATTTTTATTTGCTAAAGTCAATGTACTCATTATTTCTCCATCACCTGTTCGAATTTAGTTATCCAACAGACCCTTCCATTTCCAATTCTATTAGCCGGTTTAATTCGACGGCATATTCCATCGGAAGCTCCTTGGTAAACGGCTCAATAAAACCGTTTACGATTAACAATCGAGCCTCATCTTCGCTGAGACCGCGGCTCATTAAGTAAAAGAGTTGTTCTTCGGCGACTTTGCTGACCCGTGCTTCATGTTCAACATTTGCGTCATCAGTGTCGATTTCCATAGTCGGGTATGTATCCGAACGTGATTTCTCGTCAATCAATAGCGCATCGCATTCTACTGAAGATTTGCTGTTTTTTGCGCTGGCATGAATTTTTACCAATCCGCGATACGAGGCCTGTCCGCCAGCTTTGGAAATCGATTTGGAAGTTATTCTGGAACTGGTATTGGGAGCGACGTGGATAACTTTGGCGCCGGCATCCTGATGCTGGCCCTGACCGGCAAAGGCGATTGATAGAATCTCACCTTTGGCGTGCTCCCCTACAAGATAGACGCAAGGGTATTTCATAGTAAGGCGTGAACCAAGATTTCCATCGACCCATTCGATAGTAGCATTTTTGTGAGCAACTGCTCTCTTAGTAACTAAATTTAAGATGTTGCGTGACCAATTCTGGATTGTCGTGTACCTGATATAGGCATCATCCATGGCAATTACTTCAACAACAGCTGAATGAAGTGAATCACTTGTATAAACCGGTGCCGTACAGCCTTCGATGTAATGTACTCGTGAACCCTTATCGGCGATGATTAAAGTTCGCTCAAACTGCCCCATGTTTTCGGCATTGATTCTGAAATATGCCTGCAGGGGAACGGTTACTTCGATACCGGGAGGGATGTAGATGAAAGAACCGCCCGACCATACTGCCGAATTCAAGGCGGCAAATTTGTTGTCCATCGGTGGAATTATCGTCGAAAAATACTTTTTTACCAGATCAGGATATTCACGCAGACCACTATCCATATCAAGAAATATGACACCCTGTTTTTCCAGATTCTCCTGCAATGAATGATAGACAACCTCCGACTCATACTGGGCTGAAACTCCGGCCAGAAACTTTTTCTCAGCATCGGGTACACCGAGTTTATCAAAAGTATTTTTTATATATTCCGGGACGTCATCCCAATTATTACTCTGTTCTGCAGTTGGTTTGATATAGTAGTAGATATTGTCAAAATCAATGTTGTTTAGAATTTTAGTGTCACCCCAACCCGGCATAGGCTTGGATAGAAAGATATCCAGTGCCTTATGGCGAAAATCACGCATCCAGTCCGGCTCGTTTTTCATCTGCGAAATCATTTCCACAACTTCATGGTTAATCCCTTTAGCCCCTTTATGGAAATACTCTTCGGGATCATGAAAACCGTACTTCTCGGCATAATCATCACCGATTGTGGAGATGCTTCTCTTGGCGGTAGTTATCTTTTCCATGTCAAACACCAACCTTTTGTGATTCTTTGGCCTCAAGTTTGTTATAGCCTTCAGCTTCCAGCTCCAGCGCTAATTCTGGCCCGCCGGTTTTCACAATTCGGCCATCCAGCATAATATGTACCTTGTCCGGCTTTATATAATCAAGCAGCCGCTGGTAATGCGTTACCAAGATGACTCCGCCATCTTTGGGAGCCGAATCTACAATACCGTTGGCGACAATTTTTAAAGCA
Organism: Candidatus Zixiibacteriota bacterium; assembly: GCA_023138975.1. GTDB lineage: Bacteria > Zixibacteria > MSB-5A5 > GN15 > JAAZOE01 > JAGLON01. The sequence goes on along the minus strand of JAGLON010000013.1, from coordinate 98,049 downwards.
TCGATATCAAGTCCGGAATCAGTTTCATCCAAAATGGCGACTTTAGGTTGAAGCATCACCATCTGGAGTATCTCCAGGCGCTTTTTCTCACCACCGGAGAAGCCGTCGTTGATATATCTGGTGGCAAAGGAATTGTCGATTTTCAGAAGCTTCATTTTTTCTTTGAAAACCTTCCTGAAATTCTTCATATCAATCCCATTGCCGTTACGGGCTCTTAGAGCAGCTCGCAAAAAGTTTACCACGGTGACACCGGGAATAGTCATCGGGTATTGAAACCCTAGAAACAAACCAGCCAATGAACGCTCGGTAGCGTCCATTTCCAAAAGATCCTGCCCGCCCATCTCCACAGTTCCCGATGTGATTTTATAATTGGGATGACCGGACAGGGCATAAGCCAAACTTGATTTTCCGGAACCGTTTTTTCCCATGATGGCATGTTTCTCACCGGAATTTATCTGCAGAGAAACACCTTTAACGATCTCTTTGCCTTCCACTTCAACATGGAGATCGTTGACTGAAAGTATCCTGTTTTTATTTGCCATGATATCCTCTATATTTGCTTTATTAAAATTCGATATTATCATTGATTAGACGTTGAAAGATTTTGTAAAATTAAGATTGCCGGACGCGACATCGGCCAGTGTGACCTTTTCAATAGCGCTTTCAATCTGCTGATTAAAAAATCCCCAGAGAGTTCCTACTTTGCAGTTATTGTGATGCCGGCAAATTTCCTTATCTGATGAATAGCGATCGCAATGATGAGAACCGTAAAGTGAATTACCCAGTGCCGATAAAACCTCTTTCAAATAGATTTCGCTGGCCGGCCGGCATATAGTAAAACCGCCGTTTCTGCCTCTGACCGCCTTTACCAATCCGGCTTTCTTCAATTTCATCATCAGTTTACCAGCATAAGGCAGAGACAAACCTTCTTTGGAGCTTATCTCCGGCAAAGTCATCATCCCGTTGGGAGCCTCCGAAAAAAGAATCATACATCTTAATCCGTATTCTTCTAAGGCGGTTATTTTCAATTTTCAATTCCCTTACTTATTGAGTTCTCATATACTATACAAAAAAGTATAGTATAATGTTTGGTTTTTTTTGATCTTTTTAAAATAAATCTGAGAATATGACATATCCCCATAATATACAATGACTTAATAATCTGTATATTTTTATAAACTGACGCCAGTTAGCCCAAAAATACACGAATTTTCTGATAATCATCCAAGATAATGTGGATTTGCTTATCAGGAAGGAATATTGGGAACAGTCAACAATTGCAAAAATCAGAACCGGATTACCTATAAAGTAGATTTTCAAATAGTAACGAACCCATTGTTTAGCAAAAAAAATTCCTAAGTATATGCGGTTCAACCTCATCTCTATTTAGTGCATTGACAATTTTGAATAATACACTATCTTGTGATAATGCACCTCACCATTTACTTTACTGAGGATTGATTACAAAACCTTAAAAGAATAGTATTACCATCGGGGGTTAGATTGCAAGTGTGCCTAACAGTAGTGTTAATACTTCTTTTTTACCAATTGATTATTATTTCCAAGAGTCAAACACTATCTGTTTATCAATTGAAACCAATATTCCCATCGCAGGATAAAAACCACCGTAAATCGGAGGATATATGTACAATCGATCACTTCTAATAGCACTCTGCTTGATATGCCTTGTAGCTTCTGGTTTGGCTCAGGCAGATAAGGTGTCGGTCTCCGATTTTCTAACATCGGATGGCCATTTTGATATCGAAGCGGCCCGGCAAGCTGGCTTTGAGGGCTCGTTTGACATCGAGGGGTTTGATGTTAGTCTTGATCCCGCCAACGGTGCACCTCAATTTAGTGTGGGAACAGATAAATCTGTCCCGGACGATCAGTATTGGCATGACTTGACCGTACCGGACGTTGGGATGAATCTACTTATTCGCACCCTGACGGTCTATGACGGAGATTTGATTGCCGGGGGGTATTTCACGACTGCCGGTGGTGGTGCTGCTAATTATATTGCCCGCTGGGATGGATCGACCTGGCACTCGCTTGGCTCGGGGATGAATGGCTATGTCTACTCTCTGATAGTTTACAATGACGATCTGATCGCTGGAGGAGCTTTCACGACTGCCGGAGGGAATACTGCCAATTATATAGCTAGCTGGGATGGTTCGAGTTGGCAGCCGATCAGCACCGGGATGAATAATTCTGTCTGGTCCCTGTCAGTTCACAATGGTAGCCTGATTGCCGGAGGCGATTTCACGACTGCGGGTGGAGTTGCGGCTAACTATATCGCCCGCTGGCATGGTACAACATGGATCCCGTACGGCTCGGGGATGGACGCTTCCGTCCGGTCTCTGACAGTCTACGATAGCGATCTGGTAGCTGGGGGAGGTTTTACGACTGCCGGAGGGGTTGCCGCCAATCGTATTGCCCGCTGGGATATTTTGACTGCGGCTTGGAACCCGCTTGGTACGGGGATGAATGATTGGGTTGTATCCCTAACCGTCTACAATGATGATCTGATTGCCGGGGGAGGTTTTACGACTGCCGGAGGGGTTGTCGCCAATCGTGTTGCTCGCTGGAATAATTCAACCTGGCAACCGCTTGGCTCAGGGATGAATAACTATGTTTTCTCAATGACGGTCTACAATGATGATCTTATCGCCGGGGGATTTTTCACGACAGCCGGTGGATCGGCGTCATGTAATTATATCGCTCACTGGGATGGTGTAGCTTGGCAACCGCTTGACTTGGGAACTTCCGGCTCAGTTTACGGCATAACGGTTCACAACACTGATCTGATTGTTGGAGGGACTTTTTCGACTGCCGGAGGAGTAACTGCCAATTATATTGCCCGCTGGAACAGTTCAATCTGGCAACCGCTTGGCTCGGGGATAAATGGGCAAATCCGTTCCTTGACGGTCTATAACGGTGATCTAATCGCCGGAGGATTTTTTACATATGCCGGCGGGGTTGCCGCTAATTGCATAGCCCGCTGGGATGGTTCCAAATGGTACCCTCTCGGCTCGGGAATGAATCACATTGTCTACTCTGTGATAGTCTACGATGGTGATCTGATCGCCGGAGGGAATTTTACGACTGCCGGAGGCGTAACTGCCGATTATATTGCCCGCTGGGATGGATTAACCTGGTCACCGCTCGGCTCGGGGATGAGTGACTATGTCTACTCTCTAATAGTCTACGATGGTGATCTTATAGCTGCTGGAAACTTTTACTATGCCGATGGAGTTGATGTCAAGTATATTGCCCGCTGGGATGGCGCAACATGGTTCCGGCTCACATCTGGGATGGGCTCTGTCGTCCGATCTCTGACAGTCTATGACAGTTATCTGATCGCTGGTGGATCATTCATTACTGCGGGCGTAAGTGCCGCTAATCGTATTGCCCGTTGGGATGGTATTTACTGGCAACCGCTCGGCTCGGGGGTGAATAACTCTGTCCAATCCCTGACAGTCTACAAAGGTGATCTGATCGCCGGGGGACATTTCGAATATGCCGGTGGCGTTAGTGTCAATTATATTGCCCGCTGGGATGGTTCTGCCTGGCAACCGTTTGACTCGGACATGAGTAACATAGTTTTATCCCTGACAGTCTACAATGGCCATCTGATTGCCGGTGGATTATTCACATATGGTGGCGTAGTTGCAACCTCTCGTATCGCTTGCTGGGATGGTTCAACTTGGCAGCCACTCGGCTCCGGAACAAATCATTATCCGTACTCTCTGACGGTCTTCAACGGCGATCTGATCGCCGGGGGACAATTCACGGCTGCCGGAGCAAAGGCTGCCAGTTATATTGCCCGCTGGGACAAACCTGCGCCCGACACTGATGGTGACGGTTACACCAGCGACATTGACTGCGATGACCTTGATCCCTTTACCTTTCCCGGAGCAGCTCCCAATGATAGTCCGACGGACTGTATGCGGGATTCCGATGAGGACGATTATGGTGATGCCTATATCACAGGAGATATTGAGCCGGGCACTGACTGTAATGATATTAATGGAGATATTAAACCGGGCGCAACTGAAATTCCCGCGGATGGGGTAGATCAAAATTGCGATGGCATTGAATTGTGTTACGAGGATGTTGATAGCGACGGCTTCGGTACTGAATCTACAGTAGGCAGCGGTGACCTAACCTGTGATGGTGCTTTTGAGTCATATAATAGTACTGACAATTGTCCTGATATATCTAATCCCGATCAGGCGGATTCTGATGGAGATGGTATTGGTGATGTCTGCGAGTTTGTCTGCGGCGATGCCAACGGTGATGTAAGTATAAACGTTGGCGATGCGGTCTATATCATTAATTATGCCTTCAAAGGAGGCCCGGCTCCAGATCCAATCGAAGCCGGTGATGCCAATTGCGATGGGTCATGCAATGTCGGTGATGCGGTCTATATTATCAATTACGCCTTCAAAGGCGGCCCGGCACCATGCGCTGACTGTCCCTGATTCATGAAAACTAATTTGAAATAAAAAAAAGGCCGGCGAAGTACCGGCCTTTTCTTATTTGGTAGCGGTACGGGGAATCGAACCCCGGTTTGATGGCTGAGAACCACCCGTCCTAACCACTAAACGATACCGCCCTAAAATTTGCGGCCCGGATCAAGCAAATCCGGGCCAACCATCCTTATGGAGTTCATACACCATTAACCACATCGGAGGGTGAACAAAATATAGCCGGAAACAATGTTATGTCAATATTGTATTCAATAAATTTTGTAAATTGTGATATTGCACAAAGTTAGGCAAGTTATTGTACGTAAATATGTTATGGTAATAATGATAGTGCTGTTTCGTAATCACCTATGGCATAATAAGATACAGTCACATTTTTATCAGCACTATTTCTTGATTTTTGAAATTTCCAAATCAAGATAAAAAAATAGCCGTTTTTTTACAAATTATGACATAACTGTGACAACTAACGGCTTATAATCATTACACTTAGCAAGTATAAAAAATTGGCGTCAACCTGAGGATCGACCATGCAGTTTCTGGGTGTTGTTGGAACACATATTAACTCTCAATCTAAAGAAAGCCAAGGGGTTAGGTTACTTGGACGACTGACGATACCTAAAGAAAAACGCCCCGAAGTACTGACGCAGATCAAAGAGCTCACCGGCGTCGACGAATTGGTCTATCTTGCTACCTGCAACCGGATTGAGTTTATTTTCTCTGCTGACGAGGCTCTAACCGCAATTGAGATTAGAAACAAAATTCTTGATTTCTTCTTCCGCGATAATGGCTCCATCTCGTTTTCACCCAATGACTTCTACGTAAAAGCCGGTCTTGAAGCTGGCCGGCATTTGTTTTCTGTTGCCAGCGCCATTGATTCTCTGGTCGTTGGAGAAGCTCAGATTCTGGGACAGGTCAAAGAGGCTTATTTTGATGCCTGTGAAAATGATCTGGCTGGTAAGCAATTAGCCTTAGTTTTCCAGCGAGTATTCAAAGTTGCCAAGAAAGTCAGAACCAGAACTGAACTCGGTAAGAAATCTGTTTCGATGGTCTCTCTGGCGACAGCCCATATTCAACAGGTTATTAAAGAAGAAGGCCATATCCCGGTTGCCATTATTGGAGTTGGCCCGATGAGCCGCAAGATGGCTCGCTATTTGAGCGACAAAGGGATCTCTGATATCGTATTTGTTAACCGCACCAAAGAAAAAGCCGATATGCTGGCCGAGGAGTTTTCCGGTAGCAGCATGGCTTTGGAAGATTTTCTGCAAAATCCGCCGGCCGTCAGAATTATTTGTACATCAACAGGAAGTCCGACACCGATTTTCACCGATGTTACGATGTCGTCATTTTTGCGGGCATCAAAACAGCTTATGATCATCGATTTGGCAATTCCATGCGACGTCGAAATAAAAAAACCAATTGAAAATAGACTCGAAATCTATAATATTGACGACTTAAAGAAAATCTCGGATAAGAATCGTCGTCAGAGATTTCGGGATGTTGATAAAGCTCGTGCGATTATTTCCGATGAAGTTGATCGTTATCACCAGCGAATTATCGAGAGTGAGTTGAAACCGGTCTTTGACCTGTCGTATCAGGAAGCACGCGAATACGCCAGGAATGGACTCAATAGCATGTTTACAAAAACGCTGGTTCATATCGATCGCTCGGATAAAGAACAGATCAGTCGGTTTATTGAAAAGTTAGTCGGTTATGCGACTTTCCTGCCGGCTCGCACGCTGGCCAACAGAATCGCCGAATCAAACATCAAGCAACGTGATCCCGAAGGAATGTACCGTCAGGACGACGAAGATTGTACCAGGACATTCCGTAAAGGAGCATAAGTGCAAAAGTTGATAATCGGCACTCGAGGTTCGCAACTGGCGTTGTGGCAGGCCAATTTCATCCAAAGAAAAATCTCCGCGATTACAAATATCCCAGTCGAACTGAAAATCATCAAGACACAAGGTGATAAAATAACCAATCTTTCCTTTGAGAAGATGGAAGGGAAAGGTTTTTTCACTAAAGAAATAGAGGATGCACTGCTGGATAAATCTATTGATCTGGCCGTCCATTCGCTCAAAGATTTACAAACTACGATGCCGCCCGGATTAGCTTTGACCGCTGTAGGATTTCGTGAGGATAGCCGTGAAGCAATCGTGATCCGAAAGGACTCTTTTGACGATTCGCAAATCCTGGGTGTTAAACCAAACGGCATAATCGGTAGTTCCTCAGTGCGCCGGCAGTGTCAGATTGCCCAACTGCGCCCGGATTTGGTTTTGAAAGACCTGCGCGGTAATGTTCCGACTCGAATCAATAAACTTCGCGACAGGCAATATGACGGTATCGTACTGGCCTATGCCGGAATTAAGAGACTTGAGCTGGATCTCTCCGATCTCGAACTCAATGTGATTGAAAAAGACTTGTTTCTGCCGGCCCCGGGGCAGGGAATACTTGGCCTGCAAACTCGTGATGGTGATTCATCCGTAAATGACGTTATATCAAAAATTGACGATAAGAACATTCGTATTCAGGTCAAACTGGAGCGGGGATTATTGGCTCGTTTTGACGGGGGATGCCAATTGCCGTTGGGAGCTTATTCGGAGATAGACGGTTCAAACTTTCACCTGAAAGCTGTTTTTTGCATTCGGGACAAAGGCATCTGGCAGGGGCTTGTTGAAGCGGAAATTAATGGTAATAACACCGAACAAATAGTTGAACAAGTTTATAAAAAACTAACGGCGCCTCGATAAATCCTGTATATATTAACATTAAGATAAAATATTGAATTTTCCGGAGGAAACGAATGGGTGATATGCTGTATCGGCCGCGTCGACTCAGACGAACAAAATTGATACGGGATATGGTTGCGCAAACCAGAATCAACCCCGACGGACTTATCCAGCCTTATTTTGTGTGCGAAGGTAAAGGTATCAAGCAGGAAATTGAATCGATGCCAGGAATTTATCGGGAATCGCTTGATTCTCTGCTAAAAACAATCAGCGCAGATTACAAACTCGGTATCCGAAGGATTATGCTCTTTGGCATTCCCGATCATAAAGATTCTGATGCTTCAGCATCTTCCGGAGACGATTCAATCGGCCCCTTGGCAGTAAAGGCTCTTAAAGATAAATACGGAGATGATCTTTTTGTATCAGCCGATGTATGTCTCTGTGCCTATACCGACAGCGGGCATTGCGGTCTGATTAAAAATGATACCGTCGATAACGATAGTACCCTTCCAGCTCTGGCGGATATGGCCTTATCTTTGGCCGATGCCGGATGCGATTGCCTCGGACCGTCGGATATGATGGATGGACGTGTCGAAGCAATCCGGGAAGCTCTTGAGGAAAACGGTTATTCAGATACTATAATCATGGCCTACAGCGCCAAATACTCCTCATCCTATTATGGGCCGTTTCGCGATGCCTGCAATTCCGCGCCCGGAAAAGGAGATAGAAAAAGCTACCAGATGGATTGGCGCAATCGCCGTGAAGCCTCCGTTGAATTAATGCTGGACGGTGAAGAAGGCGCTGATATTGTCATGGTCAAACCGGCTCTGGCATATCTGGATATCATTTCCGACTTCCTTAAAGAAACCGAATTACCAGTTGCGGCCTATAATGTCTCCGGTGAATATACTATGGTCAAACTGATGGCTAAGGAAAATATTGTTGATGAACAAGCCATGGTGCTCGAAAATCTCACAGCAATAACTCGGGCCGGAGCTGATATTATCCTGACCTATCATCTGCGCGATGCCTTAAAAGGAGGCTGGCTTGGCTGATTTTGAATATAGAGTTTCCGAAGAACTTGTAAATCGTGCCGAGCAAGTCATACCCGGTGGAGTTAATTCGCCGGTGCGGGCTTTTAATGCAGTCGGAGGAAAGCCTCCGGTGATAGCCAAAGGTGAGGGCGCGGAGTTAATTGATGTTGACGGAAACCGCTACATAGATTTTTGCTGCAGTTGGGGACCGTTAATTCTTGGGCACGCATATCCGCAGGTTCTCGATATTATCATAAAAACGGCTTCAAATGGAACCAGTTTTGGTGCAACTACCGCTCAGGAAGTTGAATTGGCGGAGATGGTCGTTAATAAAGTCGGTCCATTGGAAAGAGTTCGTTTTGTTTCGTCGGGAACTGAGGCAGTTATGTCGGCGATACGTGTCGCGCGAGGCTTTACGAAGCGTGACAAGATTATTAAATTTGACGGCTGTTATCATGGGCACAGCGATTATCTGCTCGTCAAAGCCGGCTCAGGCCTTGCTACCTTAGGCGAGCCATCATCCAGTGGAGTACCGGAAGATTTTGCCAAGCACACTCTGATTGCTGACTTGAACAGTGAAGATTCGGTCGCACAGTATTTTGAAAAATACGGTAATGAAATAGCCTGCGTTATTATTGAGCCGATACCGGCTAATAACGGCCTGTTGCTCCAGAGAAAAGAATTCCTGACATTTCTAAGAGATATTACTCAAAAGCATGGCACATTATTAATCTTTGACGAAGTTATTTCCGGATTCAGAGTTGGGTGGGGTGGAGCAGCTGAGTCATATGATATACAGCCGGATCTGATGACTTTCGGCAAAGTTATCGGAGGTGGTATGCCGGTTGGAGCCTTTGGCGGCCGCTCTGAAATTATGAATGTCCTGGCACCGCTCGGTTCAGTTTATCAGGCTGGGACGCTGTCCGGCAACCCGGTGGCAATGGCAGCCGGGCTGGAGACTCTGAAAGTTCTCGAAGTTCAAGATGCTTTTAACAAATTGGAAGAACTCGGAGCGCATTTTGAAAATGAGTTGAAGAAACAGCTTTCCGGTAAACCGCTGTGTGTTGTCCGTCAAGGATCGATTCTCTGGTTTATTCGTCAAAACAATGCTCCGGCAAGCGCTGCCGAAATCGATTCTGAAGCTATCAATGCCTATAATAAAGCGCATCGTCAGATATTGAGCAAGGGAGTCTATTTACCGCCTTCGGGATATGAAGTGATGTTTATCTCTCTCGTGCATACCAAAGAGATGCTCTCAAAGGCGGCTGCCATAATCGGTGAGGCTTTTTAATAATTTTAGTAAAGCGGTACAAAACTTATGTCAGATTTTGATTTTATAAAAGCGGCCTTAAATCAGCCGCATGATTCGGTACCGATTTGGATAATGAGACAGGCGGGACGGTATTTGCCGGAATTCATGGCTGTGCGCGAGAAAGCCTCGTTCATGGAAATATGCCGCTCAGCCGAGCTAATGACAGATGTTACTCTTCAGCCGATTGATATCTTAGGGTTTGATGCGGCAATTATGTTTTCTGATATCCTCCTACCACTGGCCCCACTTGGTGTCAAAGTTTCCTATGATAGCGGAGGTCCCCGGATTACTCCTCCGGTGCGAACGCCAGACGATGTTACCGGGTTAAAAAACTATATACCCGCCGATGAAATGAGCTATGTTCTGATCGGGTTAAAAGCGATTAAAGAAAGATTGAATGACAGAGTGCCGCTTATCGGGTTTTGTGGCTCGCCGTTTACGTTGGCTTGTTATTTGGTTGAAGGAGCGAGTACCTGGAGTTTTCTTGAAATCAAGAAGTTTATTTATAACTATCCAAAAGACGCAATGGTGATGCTTGGCCAGCTGGCTGAGTTAACTGGAAAATACTTGAAAGCGCAGATTGAGGCCGGAGCCGATGCGGTTCAACTATTTGATTCCTGGGGTGGAATACTTCCTCCGGACTATTACCGCAAGTTTTCACTGCCCTATATCAAAACTGTTTTTGAAATATGTAAAACCGAGGGAGTGCCACGGATTCTGTACCTGAACAATAGCGCTCCATATCTCGAACTATTAGCCGAGCTTGATTGTGAAGTAATCGGTATCGACTGGCGCACCGACTTGGATCGGGCCAAAACTATTCTGGAGGGAAAAGCTATTCAGGGCAATCTCGATCCGCAAATGTTATTTGGACCGCCGGAACTGGTCCAAAAAGAAGCCACAATAATTCTGGATAAAACTGCTGATATGGATAGTTTTATTTTTAATCTCGGCCACGGTATATTACCTCAAACGCCTGTTGACAATGTTAAATTATTAGTCAATACCGTACACTCATTTTCCAAGCCTAAATAGGTATTTCACGAGATATTTTTCGACCTTAATTCAATCGATTTTGCTTGAGTCTGCGTCACTAATATTATTTATTGTTATTCATGAGTAAGATTATGAGTGACTTGTTTTCAAATAAAAGATTCCTTTCTAAGCCCGGAATTCAATTTGACTTTGGTGAGAAAAAATGGGGCGTTCTGTTTTTGAACCGGGGCGGTCCTGAATCGGCTGATGAAGTCGAAGAATATCTGTATAATCTTTATTCTGATCCCAATGTAAAAGATCGCCCTCTGTCGATATTATTGCAAAAACCTCTGGCAAAAATCCTTTCTTCAAAAAGTTCAGAGAAGATAGCTCGGCAATATGATGAAATTGGCGGTTCGCCGCTTTTGCGTTGGACACGATTGATTGCTTCGAATGTCCGGCGTGATTTAGGAAAAAAATACCCGCAGGCGGATATCTTTGCCGGAATGCGCTATAGCGAACCTACGATACCGGAGGAGCTTGATGCAGCCATTGATGAAGGTTGCCGTCATATCATCCTTTTTTCAATGTATCCTCATTTCAGTGAAGCTACTACCGGAGCCATTCTGGAACCGGTTGGTGAATGGCTGAAGGATTTTGAGGGTGAGCTTACTGTCTCTCTTATTGATAGATGGTCCGAAAGGGCCGAATATATCAAATTATTGCGCAAACACATCGAAGATGCTATGGAAAATATCGACCTTAAAAAGCCGTATAAGCTGCTCTTTATCGCTCATGGTGCCACTCAAGATATGATTGACTCAAACGATAATTATCTTACTAATCTGTCCCAAACCGCAGAATCCGTTGGCGATGGGTATGATTTCAGTTTAACCTTTCAACCGCATAATGAAAACGATGACATTGTCGAACCGGATGCCGGAAAAATTATTAGAGAGCTTGCTCAACAAAACATAGAACAAATAGTTATCGCTCCCATTAGTTTTGTCTCCGATCATTTCGGAACCCTTTACAATATCGATATTCAACTGAGCCAAATAGCGGCAGAAGCCGGAATAAAAACTTTTATCCGTACTGAATCGTTTAACGATAATGTGAGCTTGGCTGCATTTATTGGCGATTTGATAGAGGAAAAAATCGACTCCAAGTAATATTACGTATCAAAAAGATATTCCTGAAACTGGTTAAATGTCTCTATGTATAATTTACAAAAAATATGATTACAAGATGAACGCTTTGCGTTTATCGAATCGATTATCTATATTGGGAAATTGATATTGAGGAGAAACATATGTCAGATATACAGAACAAACTTAGTGTAAAACCGGAAAACCTGCAATACCACTGTGATGAATCCATCTTTCAAGAGAACGATGTTGATCCTTGTTGCAGTATAATAGGCCAGGATCGCGCTATGTCAGCAGTCCAATTGGGGCTGGAGATACATTCCAAAGGGTATAACATCTTTGTAACCGGACAACCGGGAACGGGGCGAACGACTGCGGTAAAACTTCTTCTTGAGGGAGCGAACGGTGACGAGGAATTAGCACTTAAGGATATATGCTATGTGAACAACTTCCTCACTCCCGATTGCCCTCAAGTACTTTATTTTCAGGCTGGTGAGGGACGCAAGTTCCAGAAAGCAATAAACTACTTGCTTAACTCTCTCGTTACTGTGATTCCAAAAATATTCTCCGGGAATAACTATCGCCAAAAACGGGAACGAATTATAAAAGAATTTGACAGTCGCCAAAAAGATATGTTTATCGAATTTGAGAAAACTTTGAAAGAGAAAAGTTTTACACTCGTTCAATTGCAATATGGTTCGGTTGTGCGTCCTGATTTGCAGCCGCTTATTAACGGTGAACCTATCGCGATTGCAGAGCTGGAGAAGGCGGTTATCGATGAAAAAATGGAGCAGGCTCAGCTCGACCTGATAAAAACTGAGTATGAAAACCTCTCCAAAGAATTTAAAACTCTTTCTCAACAGAGTAAAAATATATCAGGCAGTCTCGAAGATGAGCTTGATCGCCTCGATACTTCTTTGGTCGTACCGCTTATCAATGATAAAATAGAGACATTACAGGGGATATATAAAGATGAAAAGGTACAGGCTTATTTAGCTGACTTAAATGAAGTATTATTCGAGGAACTCGATATTTTTCGCCCCAGCTCCGAGGCTAAGGATGAGCAGGATGGCATCGCTCGGTTGCGAGACTTATTCAATGATTTGGCCGTTAATCTGCTGGTTGATAATAAAGACCTGAAAAAGCGCCCGGTAATTGTTGAGGAATTTCCGTCATATAAGAACTTATTCGGCGCCATAGAGAGGGTTTATTCGCCCGGTGGCGGATGGCGGTCAGATTTTACCCGCATACAAGGCGGTTCTCTGGTTCAAGCCAACGGCGGTTATCTGGTTATCAATGCAGTTGATTTATTTTCTGAGCCTCAGGTATGGCCGATGCTCAAACGTACCCTTAAAACCGGGCATTTAGTAATTTCCAATGTTGAAACACCAATGATGTCGGGAGGAGGGCTTAAACCGGAAGCGATAGATATTGATGTCAAAGTGATTATCATCGGCGAAAGCCGTATCTATGATGCGCTGTTTATGGGTGATTCTGACTTCAAGAAGGTTTTTAAGATCAAAGCTGAATTTGATAATGTGATGATTAACAATAAAGATGGCGTTGCTCAATATGCGCAATTTACCAAGAAAATTACAGATCAGCATAATCTTCTTGCAGTTGATAAATCCGGTCTGGCGGCAATTGCGGAACATGGAGTAAAACTATCAGGTCGAAAAGACCGGCTATCGACTCGCTTTACCGAGATTTCGGATATTATACGGGAATCATCCTGGATCGCGAAAAAACAAGATCAATCAGAAATTGATCGCAAAACGGTTAAACAGGCAATCTTACAGCAGACTAAGCGAGTGAATCTGGTAGAAAAGAAAATCCATGAGATGTATGAGCGGGAAATATATTTGCTTGAGGTGGATGGCCGAGAAGTTGGGCAGATTAATGGTCTGTCGGTTTATGATCTCGGTGAGCATGCCTTTGGTCGACCAACGCGCATAACCGCATCACTTGCCCCCGGCGCTGACGGCGTGATAAATATCGAAAGAGAAGCATCAATGTCGGGTCGGACTCATGACAAGGGAGTTTTAATTCTTTCCGGGTTTATGCGCAATCGATTCGGCCGTAAAACCCCTTTGGTTTTTACAGCCTCTTTGTGCTTTGAGCAATCTTATTCAGGAATCGACGGTGATTCTGCATCATCAACTGAAATCTACGCCCTATTGTCGGCTCTTACTGATAAACCCATCTATCAAGGTTTTGCAGTAACCGGTTCGGTAAATCAAAAAGGCGAGATACAACCTATTGGTGGAGTGAATGAGAAGGTCGAAGGATTCTTTGATACCTGTAAGATAAAAGGCCTTACAGGAAAGCAGGGAGTTTTGATCCCCATACAGAATAAAGCCGATTTGATGCTGAAAGATGAAATAGTCGAAGCTGTGCGTGATAATAAATTCGCTATTTATGCGATATCGACAATTGATGAGGGTGTTGAAATACTAACCGGGATTCCCGCTGGAGAGCGTGATGCAAAGAGTGAGTTTCCCGAAGGAAGCATCAACAACCTGGCTCAACGCCGCCTTATTGAACTCGCTGAAACGTGGCGGGATTATATCCGTTCATAATATTCTTCTTTTTGTTCTTATCTGATGCATTATTTGATGCGTCGGATGAGAACAATGCAAACATTTATTATTCAAAAGCGTTATATCTTTTAATAATGATGTCGATATAACTTTAAAAGAGAAAATATAAATAGCGCAATTGTGATTTTTGTGTTGACATCAATAATAAAAAACATACTTTTGACGACAAGCATGAGTTCACACACCATTAACCATGTTCGCAGCTTGCTCAAATAAGTTGTGAGCGAAACATAAGGAGGTTTTTTCGTGAGAAAAACAGCAAAGAAGAAAGCTGCTCCCAAGAAAAAAACCACCGCTAAAAAAGCAGTGAAGAAAACTGTCAAGAAGAAAAAGACTGGCGGAGCCAAGCTGTGGACACCGGCGGATATCAGAGAGTTAAAGAAGCTTTACAAAAACACTCCAACCGCTCAGGTGGCAAAGAAGCTAAAACGCACAGTTAGCTCAATTCGATCGAAAGCTGTAGCTCTCGGTTTGAAAAAAGTGGCACCTAAGAAAAAAGCGGCTCCGAAGAAAAAGGTTGCCAAAAAGAAAGTCGTGAAGAAAAAAGTCGCTAAGAAGAAAGTTGTTAAAAAGAAAGTAGCCAAGAAAAAAGCGGCTCCGAAGAAAAAGGTTGCCAAAAAGAAAGTCGTGAAGAAAAAAGTCGCTAAAAAGAAAGTCGTCAAAAAGAAAGTAGCCAAGAAAAAAGCGGCTCCTAAAAAGAAAGTTGCTAAGAAAAAAGTCGCTAAGAAGAGAAGATAAGCAATAGCAAAAAAAAAGCCCCGTTTTTACGGGGCTTTTTTTGTATCTGGTTATTTACCCCTCTAAAAATCAGCTCCGAGTGAAAAATAATGCTTTGTATGCGGTTCGACTGATTTGAAATCTGTGCGCCAGGCCATATCATATCGTAGAACCAGAAATCCCAAATTAGCTCGTGCCCCAAATCCAAAACCGGATTTGATACCGACTAAACGGTTACCGCCTTCGGAGGCGCCACCCTTAAACGATGTGTCGCTCTCATTCCAGGTCGCTCCCATATCAAGAAATAGTGCACCGGTGACACGGCTGAGTCCCAAACGCAACGGATAGCGCATTATAAAATAATCTATAAATGGAAATCTGAGTTCCATATTGACGACACTGTAGCGTGTTCCGACAAAGTCATAATAGTCGTAGCCTCGAAGCGGAGTTACAATGCTTGAAAAATAGAGATTCTCGACATTATAGACGCTGTTATCAACTGAAATTGATCCGATTTTATTGACATTGCCGCCCAAATAGTAATTCTTCGGGAACGCGCCATTAGAAAATCCTCCGGAATAACGAAAGGCGAAAGTGAACGGCCGCCCAAGCGGAAAATACTGCCTGTAATCTAATTCGCCTGAGTAATATTCGACTGATTCGGCTCCGAAAACCGGAATGGCCCCTTCGGTTGTTATCTTAAACCGTCGCCCCTTAACCGGTCCTGTGATTCCCCATAATACGGTATCATGTGTCCAGCTGAATGAACCGGTAGAAATTCGGACGTTTGATTTTTCTTCGGTGTCATAATTTTTGCGATCCACAAAATAAAGCGCTGTGCTTAAGTCAAACCGGGTGAACTTCGATTGCGGCATCGACATCATTCCCATCATTCCATAGAACCTGTCCGAGAATACCTCATTTAGGGCATTCTGATAAAAATTCTTGGTATGAAACAGGCCAACACCGTAATTGATGCGATGACGCTTATATAGATAGGATAGCTGGATATTTGATTGATCTATTGTATTGACCAAATCAGTTGCTATCACAATTTCATGGTCTCCAAGATAATCGGAGAAGAGAAATACTGTTTGCCCTCTAAATCCGAAAAAGGTATCATACTGAAGACCGCCCGAAATGATATCAGGCGTGAATTTAGTTTTATACGGTTTTGTTTTATATTCACCACTGGGATGCCGATTATCCAGAGCAACAGTGGCCAAGCTGTCAACAGCCTTCTCATCAATAAAAGATTCTTCTCCGGTTTCAGAAATTACAGAACCCTGCGGATCGAAAACAGATTCAGATTTAGGAGCTCTATAAACATAAAGGTCTTCTTCCGGGTCTACTGAAGGCACTTCCTCGGCTTCGGTTGAATCAGATACGGTAGAATCCTCAACGGAAGGTTCGACAGAGTCCTCATTTTTATCTTCCGGAGACAAGGCTATTATTTTATCATCGGCTTTACCTGGAGCGAATTCTGATTCCACTTCGCCATTATCTTTAGGGAAATCCGGGTCGTCAATCGGGGTTTCCACCTGAGCCAACTTTGAATTCTCCTCAACATGGTCTCCTTCGAGGGCGGGCCGAGCCCACTCAATGGAATTGTCATATTTTCCGAGCACAAAATCAGTCACCGGGAGTACACCATTATCTCCTTTTTGAGATACTTCAGTCATTAGAAAGATATCATATCCACCATAGAAGAAAGTGGAAAAGGCAAGCTTCTCTCCGTTTGCGTCCCAAGTTGGGGATTTGGCGTTTGTCAGCGCGTTAGTAACTGCGATAGTACGTGAGGAATCAATATAATACACATAAAGATTATCGATGCCGTTACGACCGGATGTGAATGCTATTTTTCGACCGTTTTGGGTTATAACCGGTTCACGATTCGGACCGGGACCTACCAGTACCGGTGAAACTGTGCTGGTTTCGGTATTTAATTCATGAAGGTTGTATACTCCGAAAACGATTGCATCTTCTTTAATCACTAGATCGTTTTCAGGGTGAGGGCGGTCGGAGCTGAAAATCAACCGGGTGTTATCCGGGTACCACGCAACATCGGTATCGTCATAAACATCGTTTGTTAATTGTCTAACCTCATCGCTTTCCAGATTGTATAAATATAGATTTCGTTGAGCACCAAGAAGTGCGGTAAAGGCAACATACTTACCATTTGGTGACCAGGCCGGAGATATTATTGATTTTAATCCAAATTTCTTTTTGAGATAAATATCACGGCCTTTTATCCGGAAAAAGTTCAGCGCATCCTCACCTTTGGATTTCGAAACAAACACAATGTTTTTACTATCCGGTGAAAAAGAAATGCCCGAAGTGTACCATCTCAAAGATTCCAGTTCGGCATTGCGCTCACCCTTGACCAGGCGCGCGATTTTTTTACCGTCGATAGGGGAGATGAGATAGATCTCGGTATAGCCGTTAATGTTGGTAAACATGGCTAAAGTTTTTCCGTCGGGAGAAAATACTGGCTTTTCATTGAAAAATGAGCCGTCCTCGCCATGTTTTGTCAGCTGTTTGGCTATCTCTTTGGGTTCTTGTCGTTGGGCTATATCCGGCCAGTACCTCCGCTTCATTTCCTTGGAGAATTTGTCATACAACTCTTCAACAGTTAGACCGATTGAGGATTTCAATGCCTTGTCAATTGAGATCAAGGCTTTACCTCGTTTTAGTATCTCGCCCGGTTTTTCTATACCGTAATTATCCACGATATATTTAACCATAGCAAAACCTTCGGTATAGGCCAGCTGTCCCATATACCCGGGAGGTCTCATGTAACCATTAATCGTTGCATCGCGGACAATCATATCCGCTTCCGAAGCCCATCCGCCGTTAGATGAATACTCCGCGAACCCTTCCGCGAGCCAGAGCGGTTGAACAAATAACCGGCTGGAAGAAATCAGTGATTTAAAAAACTGACCATAGAGCATATCAAAGATTACCGCATGCGTCAGCTCATGATGAAGAAGATGCCTGAAAGCTTCATAGGAACCCATGAAGTGCACTACCATTCGGTTTTTAAACACCTCTGTAAAACCCTGTGTTCCTTCCGAAAGCTCACTTGATATTATATTAGTCTGCTGAAAATCGTTATGGGAACTATATACGAAGACCGGTATTCGACGGGAAACAAAGTAATTCAACTGGTCGGTGACAATAACATAGGCTTCTTCAAGCTCCTCGGCCGCGAATTTGGCTAAATCATATTCGTTGTCATAAAAATAAACGTCAAAGTGATCCGTTTGAATATAATTCCAGTCAAAGTTACGATACTGAACTTTGTTTTTGCCGAAAAATGTCTCTTGTGCTCCGGCAAAAGCAATAAAGCACAAAAGTAATGCTGTCAGTGTCGTCGTAAATATTCTCATTTTACAATCCTTTCGGAATCAGGCCCTTACTCTTTTTATATCGGCTCCAAGCGCCTGTAACTTTTCCTCAAGATGGTTATAACCTCTATCTATATGATACACACGTAATACGTCAGTTCTTCCCGCAGAGGCTAATCCGGCAATAACTAATCCGGCGCCAGCTCGTATATGTGGAGCCATAACCGATGTTCCGGTCAATTTTTTAACGCCGTTTATCGTGGCCTCATTGGCCGTAACACTTATATCAGCGCCTAAACGGCGAAGCTCCATAACATACGAAAAAGCATCCTGAAAGATAGTCTCACGTACTCGGCTGGTTCCATCAGCTTTTGTTAGCATCGCTGTTAAGCAGGCCTGCAGGTCGGTGGGATATCCGGGGAACGGATAAGTAACAACATCCAGCGGACTAATTCGTTTTGGAGCAGTGAGGTGAATGCCGTCGGCTTTGTTCTTTATAACCGCTCCGGCCTCCGTTAACTTCTGTAACACTAATTCGAGGTGAGATGTTTCCACTCCTGAGACGAAAACATCGCCTTGGGTAACCATGGCGGCCATAAGAAATGTTCCGGCTTCAAGACGATCACCCATCACCGTGTGTTTAACCGGCTCTAACTGGGAAACACCCTCGATAGTAATTTCGGGCGTCCCGGCTCCTGATATTTTTGCGCCGGCCTTTTTTAGAAACTTCACTAAATCGATGACTTCCGGGTCGCAGGCGGCATTGATTATACGGGTTGAGCCCTTGGCCATTACCGCCCCATACAATAGGTTTTCTGTTCCAGTATGGCTCGGCCTGTCAAAATAAATGATATTACCCTTTAGCCTCTTGGCGCGCGCAACGACAAAACCCTTTTCTTCGGAAATCTCCGCACCCAGGCGCGCAAAACCCTTAATATGATAATCAACCGGTCGAGGACCTAACGCGCACCCGCCGGGCAGAGATACACGGGCTTCGCCCATGCGCTGAAGGATTGGGCCCAAGACCAAAAATGACGCTCGCATTTTGCTCATTAATTCATAAGGAGCGGTATTTTCATTTAGGCCAGATGCGTCAACTCTCAACGTATGTTTCTTTTCATCGTATGATACTTTTGCTCCCAAATGCTCAAGCATTTGGTTAAGTGTAAAAATATCTCGCAGAGGAGGAACGTTACGAATGACAGATTCACCCGATTTTATCAACAAAGAAGCCGCAATTATGGGTAATGCGGCATTTTTGGCTCCCTGCACCGTGACTTTACCGGAAAGCTTTTTAGCTCCCCGAATTATGAATTTGTCCATAAAACCTCTTTAAACTCATAAGTTATACAATTTGCCATGGGAAAAGACGTACCCTATTTTTGCTTTTCCCGATGTTCAAGAATAAAGTCCTTCAATGACTCCCGAACACGCAAAAGAAAATCAAAAGTGAGATCGGTCTGGTAGTCGGGGTAGGTCCACTTGAGGGAAGTAAAGCGTTTGTTCTCATAAAGAAGCGTTATCTCAGCGTATATACCGTGCTCCAGATAAATTCTATGAGAAAAGTCTTTAGTCGATGCCAGGACTAAATTAGCCAGCGACACATACCCGGGGTCGATATTAATTTTCCGGCCGTTGTTTTCATCTAAGAACGACTGTTCCAATTTATTAGTTGCCCGCTTCATAGAACTCAACCGTTCCGGGGAAACCGCCTCGGAAAACGATATAAAAGTACGAATTAAACCCTCGCCCATTTCTTTTTTATAGTACGTAGAATGCACAAACTCGGTATGCTCCGATTCGAATTCAATCGTCCCGTACATAGATTCTAGCTTATTTATAGCCGACTCATAAGTATCGCTGTCCCGATAAAGCAATCCGCAAATCAGCTTGACTGGTTCAGCGTCCCGTTCTTTACCCACAGGCTCCTCCATCATGCGGGCAGCGATTTAGGCACAAACCGCAGATTAACTGCCCGAAGTTGTTAGTTTTGCAAAACTCGGTTACCTTGGCCTGACATTTCTCCAGATCAAACTCCTCTGCCGTGCCGCCTATCGCTCCGGCTGGGCAGGCTTTGTCACAGGCTTTACACTTACCGCAATCCTGGAATAGAATCTCATCCGGAACCAACTCCAAATCAGTCAAAACAGTCGTCAATCGGATTCGACCGCCAAATTCGGGACTGATCAGCAGATTGTTTTTACCCCACCAGCCAATTCCAGCCTTGTGAGCGATTTCCCGATGATTTACATGGGCCAGCAACGGATAGCGGGTGACAATCATTGAAGCCGGTATCGGCATTGCCTGAAAACCAAAATCTGATATTCTGCGCGACAATTTATATGAAATAGTATCAAGCTGACTGTTCGTTGCCCGGTAATGAGACTTATACATATCGTTCGGTCGTTCAGATAGCGTATCCATGACCGCTTTTTGCAGAGCTATTCCGATTGACAGAGCAAACGGCAATTGCCGTGCTTTTTCCCGTATCTCAGGGTGGAATTTCTCGACTAACTTACCGACTTCACAGATGCCTATCGCAGATGCCCCCAGAGAATAGGCGAGCTCTTTTAAGTCCTGCTTTCTATCCCGTTGTTCCATGCCAACTATAGTAGAGCCCGGCAACCGCCAAGTCAACTAAAAGGACGTTACCGTGGTTTTAACAGTCTGAATTTGCTATAAAGTAACTTTTTTGTATAAAGCCGGGAAGAAAACTATGCCTGCCTTGTAACCTAATCAGAACAGCAATAATTGAATCATTTTTCTGCGGAGGTTACCATGAATCTCAAGAGATTTGTACCGTTTTTAATCCTCACCATATCCCTCATAGTTGCAACAATAATAGTCCAGGCCGCCTCAACCGGCATCATTAAAGGCACCGTCACCGATTCCAAAACCGGCGAGAGCCTTTTTGGTGTTTCGGTTGTTATTGAAGGTACGAACTTGGGGGGGAAGACTGATTTTGATGGCAATTACCTAATTAACAATCTTCCTCCGGGAACATACAATCTGTTGTTTTCATCCTTGGGTTATGAGAAAGTCCGAATGACCGATGTCGTTGTTACTCCTGATTCAATTACAGAGCGTAATATCCAGTTGAGACCTACCATTCTCGAAACCGACAAAATCATAGAAGTTTTGGGAACCAGAAAAGGTATCCACTTCAATCAGACCATGAGCATATCTATTAGAAAACGAGAAGATAGAAAAAAAGAAGAAATTCTGGCGGCTCCATGTGGGACTGTCAAGGAGTTACTTGGCCGGGAAACCGGTAGTACCAGACATTCCAGGGGCAAGCAACGTATAAGAGGCGGTCGAAGTAGAGAAACGACATATGTAGTTGACGGTGTCAACTTTACCGCTCCACTCGGTGGCCCCATTCCAAATCCGGCTCACGGTGGAACTAATATTGTCAACGACGAAGCCTTCGATGCTATGTTTTTCAAAAACTACGGCGTCAATCCGTTTGTCGATACCGAAGACGATCACTTATCAACCTTTGCTTCCGACGTCGATGATGCCTCTTTTATAATGACCCGTTCATATATTAATCGTAGCGAACTTCCGCCAACCGAAGCAGTTCGGGTCGAGGAATTTGTCAATCACTTCAACTATAACTATAAAGCTCCGCACGAAGAAACATTCTCAGTCTATATCGAAGGCGCGCCATCGCAATTCGGAAAAAACTGTTCACTCCTTCGCATCGGTATCAAAGGGATGGAAATACCGGATCATCTTAGAAAACCGGCCAATCTGGTGTTTGTAATTGATGTCTCCGGCTCTATGGATATGGAAAACCGCCTGGGGTTAGTCAAACGCTCGCTTTATGAGCTTCTCGACCAATTAAAATCAGGTGACAGAGTTGGCATCGTAGTTTATGGATCAACCGGACAGGTTGTCCTTCAGCCAACCTCCATTCGTCACCGTACAGAAATAGAACGGGCCATAGACCGGTTGGTTTCTAACGGTAGTACCAATGCCGAAGAAGGTATTCGTCTCGGGTATGAAATGGCCGACCGCATGTTCGAAAAGGGCAAGATTAATCGCATTATACTCTGCAGCGACGGAGTTGCCAATGTCGGGAATAGCGGTCCCGATGCTATCTTGAAGCAAATAAAAAAATATGCCGAAAAAGGTATTACGCTGTCGGCTATCGGATTTGGCATGGGCAACTATAACGATGTGCTTATGGAGCAGTTGGGCAATAAGGGCAACGGTCACTATGCCTATATCGATGATATTACCGAAGCTCGCCGTATCTTTGTGGAAAATCTTACTGGAAATCTTCAGGTGATTGCCCTGGATGTCAAACTTCAGGTTGATTTTAATCCCGAAGTTGTGAGAAGCTACCGTTTACTCGGTTACGAAAATCGTAATGTCGCGGATGATAAATTCAGAGATGATAAAGAAGACGGGGGTGAAGTCGGCGCCGGTCATTCAGTAACTGCTTTGTATGAAGTTAAGTTCACTAACCATAATGCGCATGGCGTGGTCGGTACGGTGTATGTTCGTTATAAGGACCCGGAAAGCTTCAAAGTTTCCGAATTCAACGAAGATATCACTCACAATGATTTCACCCGCCGTTTTTATAACAGCTCTCCCGAGTTCCGTTTGGCCGCGGTTTCAGCCGAGTTCGCGGAAATCCTTCGTGCCTCGTACTGGGCCAGGGATTCAAAGTTAAGCGATCTCTTTCAGGTTGCCAAAGTTGTGAATTCGGAATTGGACTCAGATGAATCTCAGGAACTGCTCAATATGATAAAAAGCGCGGATAGTACCCAAGAGGCTATTGCCGAAAAGTAATTTGTCCTCCCATATACCTACGCTCAGGTAGCGGCGCGGATGTTTCCACTGCATCCGCGCTGTTTTAATTGGAAAGGCTATTGGGGTTGTAGCCATCTACGACAAAAATGGCTTTACCCGTCTCCGACGAGTACCATGGCACCCATCTCTGATGAGCACTTCGCACTTGTCTCTGACAAGTACCATGGCACCCATCTCTGATGAGCACTTCGCGTTTTTCATTCACAAATGGGTTCGTTTTTCATATTAACGTACTCTTTATATGGAATCTTCCCCTTTTTGTTTTTCAGTCTGCTTCTTTAGGCGTAATAGCAGATTGTAGGCACGGTTGAGCTGTTTATCCAAGCGCATTTCGTAACGCAGGATTTTTAGTGATGATTCTTCGTTAGGAAGCTGTTTTAGACCGCGCGATTGATTTCTCACACGTTCAACATCCTCGGCAGTCAAGCCTTTGTCTCGGTTAATATATTTATTCATTGTAAATCCGGGGGTGATATCTTCAAGCTGAAGGCGGATTTGGGCTGATTCGGCCCGAATCGCACGTTGCGAGCGCCATAGACAATTGGCTATCTTGCGTACCAGACTTTCCTGGAACAGCGTTTCCGGTTCAAAATCCTGCATAAGAGAGGACAACAGAAGTTCATATTCGTCTTTGTTTTCTTTATAGTTAGGAGACTCAATGACGATTTCATCAGAATAGAGACCATGTTTTATGGCGTTTTTGGATGAGGTTGTTTTGCCGTTTTCGGTGACTGGTCCTGTTGATTTTTGGGCATTATTTTGGTTGGCAATTAACTGGTGGTGACTGACGGCCATAGGAGCCTCCTAACAGGTATAGTTTTAGTCCTTCAATGAAGGAGGCGATTCCAGATTTAGGGGCAAGTTGGTAGTAAAAGTGTTTCAGTGATGAAGTTGGTTAACTGGTGTGGCGGGCATGACCGGTCATAACAATTATCTCATCCCGACCATAAATGGTCGGGGCACCCGGCATTTTTGTCGAAACCTCCCTCGCATTGCTCGGGACCTCCGGCAGGGGTTTCGACCTACCCCTGCTCACACAATATATGAGATTGATCAAATGAAACACACAGCAAGCTGTGGAGCCACCCGGTCATGATAAATCAAATGATACTTATTGCTCTACCTGTATATTATAAATCCTTTTCCATGACTCGTTCGCCTTCACTTACCTCGCCGGTTTCTTTGAAACCCAGTTTGGAGTAAAACCCCGAAGGATTACCCTCCCCCGACTGAAAACTGAGGACGAATTTTTCGGCATTAGGGAATTTACGAACCATATCAATGACAATTTCCATGGCCATATATCCAAAGCCCTTTGATTGGAATTTTCTATCTATCATAAACCGCCAAAGAAAATATTCTGCCTTTTCCTGATCCAGATATAGCATGACAAATCCAACCGGCGTATCATCCGCGCAAATAGCGCGAAACCAGGCTTTCTCTTCAAAATGAGCCTGGGCAATCGATTTGGCGTTTGTCGCGACAAAACATTTTTGATATTCATTAACTTCAAGCTTCAATATCGTTGATAGCGTTTCCTTGGTTATTTCACACAAAGTAATTTGTGCCATGGTAAGTCTGTATCCTATCTAAACTATGGTTTATAAAGATTCATCAATCAATTAAATCATATACTGATTAAATCAAAACGACAAGAAGAATTATAATATCATACCAGCCACAAATACCTCGCCTCCACATCACTAATGGCAGACAATTCGGAATCAAAGTTGAGTTTGTGGAGAAATTGTTTAGGATTTAAGGCAGGCATTGATTGATGAAGAAGCCGAGCGAAAAAAAGAAGAAGAAGCAAAGAAAGCGGCCGAGAAAATGAAAGCGGCGAAAGAATAAGTGGAAATGCCACTTTTCGGCTGTCGCAATGATAACCAAACTTTGGTTTACGCAATAAAATAATCTGTGATGGCAGTTGTAGGTCGGCGTTCCGAGCGTAGCGAGAAACCCGACATATTAAGTGAGTTAAGAAAAAGGGATTGGCATAACCGCCAATCCCTTTTTTTACTATAGTTATCCACATTATTTTTCACGTAATTCCATATAAGTTAAAGTCGCTATTCTCGTTTCACTCGGGACCTACGGCCGGCTACAGTGCCCACACAGTGGGTAGGTTTCGGCCTACTCCAAAATTGTGGTTTTGGTATTGAGTAACAGTTTCACAATCAATATAGTATTAATGGCGGAGTATATCAGTATTATAATTTAGTTTAGTCATTGCGAACCCAGACAAAGTCGGGGTGTGGCAATCTGTCAACATCCTAACGGACTGCCACGTTGCCCCACAGAGCGGGACTTCTGGCAGTGACGGCGATTAGTATATCTATTTAAGCTCTTTCAACAGCTCCTCAACAGCCGCCTTCAACTGCTTATCGCGACCATTTATAAAATCATCCGGTGTTTGTTCCACCAAGATATCCGGGTAACGGCGTTTCTTATCGGTATCTTCCATCTCGACCGTAAACGCTCCCCATGATGGCCGACGAATACGAGTGCCGTCAATCAATGTATATGATGATGTGCCGATTACGGATCCGGCCGTCGGTTCCCCAATAATCTTACCGAGCTTCAGTTTTCTGAAACCCTCGGCGAAGATTTCCGAATTGGAAGCTGAATAGCCATTGATCAATAACGCCATCGGTTTTTCGATAGACTTAGATCGCATTTTATTTTCCGATGTTACTTCAAAATCACGGAAATTTCTCAAGAAATACGGGGTTTTAACCAGTATGCCTAACAGGTGTACGGCTATATTCCCACCGCCGTTATCCCGCACATCAATTATTACACCCTCTTTGGCTTCAGCAATCGCAACCAGTTCTTCCTTAAACTGCTCCAGATAACGACCCGACATAGACCGAATATGAAGATATGCCAAACGGCTGTCTGACAGCGAATCAACAATGGCTCGGCGTTTAGAAACCCATTCTCTGTACTTTAGCGTTGACAAGGCGCCGCTTGAAATCGGTTTAAGTGTAAACTTTTGTCCATCCTTATTTGGCTTATTGCTAATTGTTAGTATTAACCGTGAGTCGCGCGTACCGGCCAAATTACTATTGAAATTTTCCTTCGGTGACAGCTTCTCGCTGTTTATGTGGGTAATAAACTGTCCCTTTGAAATTCCCGCAATCGCCGCCGGAGATTCAGCGATAATATGTTTAATCCTGAATTGACCTTGAGAGTCCAGTGTTTTATCATCCAGAACAATACCGAGTTCACCGGTAAGGATGGAATGCGACGGGTTTTTTTGTCGGGAGTAAATGTTATGATGCGAGGCCCGCAACTCTCCAAGAATCTCCTTGATGAAATTCCGGAATTCCGGTTCGGTACGAATATGCTCTACTACCGGTTCATATTTTTCACGCACTCCGTTCCAATCGGCGCCGTGAAATTCTCCATCATAAAAATAAGTGTTCAGCATCTGCCAGGTTTCAACAAACTTCTGTCGGTGTAGTTTCTTCTTATTGATCGTTATCTCGCCCGAAAAGGCAAGTGTCTCTTTCTTACTGCCATCAATTCCAATACTTTTAACTTTGCCGCCTTCAAGATAGAAAATTGTTTTAGAATCTTTCGAGAGCCGCACAAGAGATTTATTTGATTCGCTGTGAGTAATCTGTTTTAACTCTCCGTCCTCAGCCGTGATGGTCCAAATTTCAGGATTTTCTAAAATCTTCGCGATAAAGACAAATGTCTCGCCGTCTGCGGTTATTGCAGGATAATCATCTGATGCAGTCAACGAATAGGCTCGGGAGCGTCGCGTCTCTATATTTTCGATATCAATCACAACCTCAATGGCGGCTTCTTCATCTTTGTCTTCACTATCATTTTCATCATCTGATTTATCCGTAGGTTTATCTATAAACAAGCTGTCGAATGCCGATTCGTAAAACTCTTCCGGTTGGAGAGCAAGGTCAATTTGATAAGTATGCGTCCGGCCTTCATTATACCGTGAAAAATAAACCAGTTTACCGTCGGGCGAAAACCGGGGGCGATAATTGTATCCCGATAGCCGGGAGAGATTATAAGCGGTTCCGTCTAAGTTAATCGCGTGTATATTAGTCTCATAGGTTGGACCGCCCATTGTGTATGTGAGCCATTTTGAATCTGGTGACCAGTCGTATTCGATGGTCGATTCTACTCCCAAATCAAAGAAGACGCCTTTAACCCACACTTTTTCTTCCTGTGATTTGGTATTGAAAAGGATTATTTGCTTTAATCCCCGATAAAACGCAAGGCGCTTTCCATCAGGAGATATTACCGGTTTTACTTCGTTATCGGGATGCGATGTCAGCCGGGTTTCAACTCCGGTCATTACGTCAACTTTATAAATGTCGTAGTTGCCGTTTCTGTCCGAGGCGTAGTATAAAGTTTTCGAATCACTGCCCCAGACCGGATATGATTCTCTGGCCGAACTGTTTGTAACAGGCATGCCATCCTTGGGGTCTTTGGCAGGAATAACAAAAACTTCGCCGTGGATTACCGCGGCGATTTTCTTTTCGTCAGGGGATAGGTTATAATTAGATACGTTTCCCTTGAAGGTCTTTATTTCTGTTAGATTATACCGTTCATCAGAGTGGATATTTATTGGAATGGGAGATAATTTTTGGTCGGCAGGATTATACGTCCATACCTTAAAGCCCTGTTCAAAAACCAGAATTGTCCCGTCGGGATTGGCATTCAGCCATTGAACCCCATCGCCGGAAAAGTCGGTCAGCTTTACCGCCTCTCCGCCACTGATTGATTTTTTCCATAGCTGAGCCCAATCACCGCGACAAGCGACAAAGTAAACCTCGTTCGATAACTCATTCATAATGGGCCAAATTTCATGGCCCATCTTTGATGTTATTCTCTTTGAGGTGAACGGTTCAATCGTTCTGTCCTGTAAGTAAATATCGCAGTCCCCGGAAGATTGTAAATCTCGACGCCACCAGCGGGACAATCCTGCACCAGTATTAAAAAGGAGATATTTCCCGTCGGAACTGATTCTGCCGTTGTATTCATGCTCCTTAAAATACCCGGTTAGCAGTACCGGAGTTCCGCCTGTTATCGCTGTTTTATAAATATCATATCGGCCATTGCGGTTTGAATAAAACAGGACACTGTCACCGTCGGGTGTCCAACCACTGCCGAAATCATCACCGGAGTGCACTATTAATTGAGTCGGAGCACCTCCCTCAACCGGAATGATGAACAGATCATAATTATTGTAGCGTCGTGATGAATACAGGATGTATTTCCCATCGGGTGAATAGTGAGGACGAATATCTTCAGCTTCATGAACCGTTAATCGAGAGGCATCACCACCCTTAGATGAAACGGTCCAGATGTCACCCATATATGTAAAGGCAATAGTCGAGTTATCGGGGGATAATGCCGGATATCTCGCATAAAGGATTTCATCGGCAGAAACTGGGGGGACTGCAAAAAGTACAACTGTGAGAAGGGTTAGAATCACGTTGAATAGATATTTCAAGATAATGACTCCCTGCTAGATTTTAAGATAGCCTAAAAATGCATGATAAAACGGTAAAGTCAAGCGGGTCAGATTATTGATTGTCCGGGCTTAATCCTTGGCGAAACTCTTTTACTAATTGATTAGGAGTTTTAGAAACTGCGCCGCGACGACAACAAACCCGCAGGAAGTTATAGTAAAAATCACGGCATTGGGGATGCTCAGGATTTCGCAACATACCCGGGTGAATTACTAACGATAACGCTCCGCCGATCTGTTTCATGTGTTGCAGGAGCTGTTCGAAATGGTTGACAGAACTATCGGGGTATTGGCTTAATAATATATCTTCCATAATGACAAGCGGAATCTCGAATATATTCATACCTGTATTTGCAGACGTGTCATATAATTGAAAAATACCGCCGATACCGCATCTATACCCAATAAAATCCGGATATCCTGCCGACTCATCAACTATGACGCCCAATTCCTGCCACTGTTCAAAAGACTCCGTGGTATTCATATGCAGATAATGAGCTCGTCCTGCGGTTAGGGGACGATTAGTCATCAGGGATAACTGTTTTTTTTGTGCCGTCAGCGCGTCACAATTTAAATATGTGTCATAGTTAAAGTGAATCCCAATTTCCCATTCTTCCGGAATCTGTTTTATTAAATCCGCGATAGTCTTGTTATTACTTCGTGCGCCAAAACGTCCATAAGTTCCGTTAAGAAGATAGAATATTGAATGAAAACCAAATTGCCTTTCAAGCGTTATCATGCCCAGAGCTTCATCGAAGTAGTATTTACGGGGAGACAGATAATTTTTAATTATCCACCAGAGATTCTTAACCTGAGGCAAACGGCCCTTGAACAATGGCTCAAATATGCGGTAAGCTCGTACAGCTTGAGTCCAAAAATCATTTCCTGCCAATATATCGCAATCGTGAGAAAGGACTACCACTGGAGGTTTCAAAAGACCTTCGAGATTATATACCGGGCCGGTACCAGATAAACCTCGAACAGCGTCAACGATTAGCGCGGCAGCTTCGTTGAAAGCTGGAACTTCCAGTAAGTTTTTACCAGTTCGAGGGCTATAACTCCCAATAAAGCGATCATGAATATCTCTTTTATCAGAAGACAATTCTTCGGTAAAAGCTAACAGATTGAAAATATTTCCAAAAAGATTCCAGGCCGGTATTATCGCTCCGCTTTTATGAAGATACCAGACAGGTGTGTTTTCATTGGGCAAACCTTCCCACACTTGCCTGTCCGGATTAACGATTGGATTCCAAAGAGTAACCTGAGTACCGTTAAAAGGTACCTGATAAACACTTTCCGGATTTATGGAGACGGGTATATCAATCGGGATGTACAAAGCAGGATTATTAGAATTTATTTCAGAAAGCGGGCAAAACTTTATTAAGGATGAGTCGATAGTTTGTGATACTTGCGCGGTAAAAAATAATTTGATGTGCGACAAAAATTGGTTTTTTAGATATTCAGCCTTCTTGATATTCATCAACCGTAACACCCCTGAGTAAAGGTGCGATTGATAAACCAGTTTTGATAATCAGATAATTGGTTTTTCCGATCAGAATTTTCATTAATATATAAAACTGTCGTATATCCGCGCTTTATATGAAAAAAGCCGGATTTTTTGGCTATATCGCTTGCCAACTCATCGAATGGATGAGTTGTCGCTTTCCAGAATCGCAGCCCGACGGCCCCCGTTTGGCGCATATCAGTTACCGCTTCTTTAAGTAAAAGTAATAGAGTATCATGTACAATCGCATCATCCTTATGAGCGGCAATCCAATCAATAACATACCCCATTCCATCTGGAGCATGGGTGTAGGCAATCCATCCGACTAATTCACCATCAACGTGCGCGGTTTTTATGATTGATTTTATAAATGGATTGTCCAATAACCGCCATTTAATAAATGCCGCATCCCGGTAAATAGTAATACCGCCATATTTTTTAATAAAAGCCTGACATAATTCCCCGGCCTGGGCAGGCGCGGTATCAGTGATGGTGATATTGATTTTATCCAAATTGGATTTGTTTTTCAGTTTGCTTTCAATTCCGGAAAATTTCAGGCATGAAACCACTCGACCGGCAACGGTCGCGGCTTTGTAGCTGGTCCTTTTTAAGAGTGATAGTGGTTTGGATTTAGGCGAGGGTAGTTGACTTCTTATGGCTCTAATAATAGCATCATTTGAGAAAGGCATGAACAACTGAGAAATAGTCCCTGGTATTTCAAAGCCGAGACGAATGAAGGATTTGGTTGCCGGAGTAAAACCCCAGATGCAGTGCAGATCATTCTCATCTAAATAGGTGAAAAGTAAATCATACATCTTTTCAAATAGTTTCTGTCCTCTATAATCGGGATCAACCAATGTGTCTTCTGATTTCGCGGTCCAGAAGATACCGTCTTTATTGATTAATCTAATCGGGATAAACGCCTGGGTACCGACGATTTTGCCTTTATCTTCGACAACCGCAAATGGTATTTTATCAGTCTGGAAAGCCTCAAGGAAATAGCCCCACTGCCATTGTTCTAAGGTTCTGTTGTCGCCGTAGATTCGGTTGTGAAAATCATTACAGGCCTTGTCTTCATCACGGCGAGCTAAGCGAATTTCCATCGTTAGGTCCTATGGTTTAATTCCATTAAACGAATGCGATACAAATTTATACATGTAGAAGTGGTTTATCAAGCTGTTTTCATAAGATATTATACGCAGAAACCTGTGAAACAGTTTTGCTATAGAAGTGCTTTCAATGTGTAAAAGAATTCCTCTAAACTTTTTTCTCAATAATGCACCAATATCTATATTACACAATTCAATGCAATGTTAGGCTGGATTTTACCGTTTCAACGCGTATTGCATCTAGTGATTAGCAGTTGACAAGTCTCTGCGATTGTGTCATAATATGGCCTTAAGGAGAATACATGCCTGATATATATATAGTGGAGTTCAAGGGCCATCGGCGAGGGTATTATCATAATACTTATTATCATAGCCTTGAACTTGGCGAAAATGTTATAGTTGAAGCTGAGCGAGGTGAGGATTTAGGTAAAGTCTCCAAAGTTGTGCCGGAAGAAAATGACTTGGATATCGACGAGAAACCTCTTTCAATTCTAAGACCGGCCGCTTCTGAGGATTGCGCGACTCATAAGAATAATGTTATTGATGAGAAGGCTGCGAAATCTAAATGTGAAGAACTTGTTGCCAAGCATGGGCTTCCGATGAAATTAGTGGATTCTGAGTATCAACATGACCGCAATAAATTGACCTTTTATTTTACGGCTGATCAACGAGTTGATTTTCGGGCATTGGTCCGGGATTTAGCTGCTATCTACAAAACCCGTATTGAGTTGCGTCAAATAGGCGTGCGTGATGCCGCTCGCAGATTGGGCGGTTTTGGGGTCTGTGGCCTTGTGCAGTGCTGTGCCACCTATTTACAGAAGTTTGAACCAATCTCAACACAGTTTGCTCGTGAGCAGAATTTATCCCTGAATCCAGCCAAGATTTCAGGGAATTGCGGTCGTTTATTGTGTTGTCTTGCTTTTGAAAAAGAGCATTATCGGACTGCGGTTGAGAAATTTCCGGAACAGGGACAGCCCTATGAGACGGAAAAAGGGGAGGGCATCGTTGAGACTATTAATGTCTTTGATAATTATATGGTTGTCAGGCACAAAGGTGGGGATATTTCAAAAGTCACTATTAAAGAAGTAAGGCTGAAAGAACGGCATAAAGATTCGTTCTTTAATAATTGGCGGGGTAAGCCGAAAGGACAGAGGGGTAACGAGTGTTAAAAAACTTCTATATTACAACACCGATATATTATGTGAATGATAAACCGCATATAGGACATGCTTATACTTCAATCGCGGCCGACTATTTCACCCGGTTTCATCGCTTGGCTGGCCGAGAATCATTCTTTTTAACCGGTACTGATGAGCACGGCTCTAAAATAGATGAATCGGCAAAAGCAATTGGCAAACCGACTCAGGTGTTCTGCGATGAAGTCGTTGAGCATTTTAAAGACACTTGGAAAGTTCTTGGTCTCCAAAACGACTATTTTGTTCGCACTACTGATAAAAGACATATTAAGGCGGTCGAAAAGTTTTTAATGATTCTTAAAGGCGCCAAAACGCCAGACGGCCAGGATGTAATTTACGAAGGCGTCTATGAAGGGATGTACTGTACTGGCTGTGAGAAGTTTCTTACGGAAACCGAAATCGATAATGGCAACTGTCCGATTCATAAACGTCCTGCGACATCTCTTAAGGAAAGAAACTATTTCTTTCGCCTAAAACCTTACCTCCCGATTCTGCGCGAAATGATAGAAAAGAATGAACTGGTTATTCTTCCCGAGGAAAGACGTAAGGAAGTTTTAGGTCTTCTTAAACTTGACTTGCCTGATTTCTCGATATCACGGGAAACGGTCAAATGGGGTATCCCCTTGCCGTTTGACCCCAGCCAGATTGCATATGTCTGGGTCGATGCCCTGCCCAATTATATCTCCGCAATCGGATTTGGCGATGATGACAAGCAGTTTGAAAAATGGTGGGCAAATGCGGAAGTTGTGCATCTGATGGCCAAAGAAATTCTCAAGTTTCATACTATCTTTTGGCCGGCTATGTTAATGGCCGCGGACATCAAGCTCCCGGATAAAATTTTCCTGCATGGCTTTTTCACTATTAATGGTGAAAAGATGGGAAAGTCAGCCGGCAACATGATTGACCCGAAAAAAATGGTCGAGATTTATGGCCCGGACGCGACTCGATACCTGCTTCTCAATCAATACCCTTTTGGTGTCGACGGTGATGTTAAAGAGAAAGATTTTGTTACCCGGTATAATTCCGATTTGGCCAATGATTTGGGGAATCTTGTCTCACGGGTCGCCAAGATGATAAATCAGTATTGCGGCGGAATTGTTCCCAAGCCGCACTCGGGAGTGCCCGGACAAAAAGATATGATGGATACTGCCGAGGATCTGGTTGATCAAGTTTATAATTATGTCTGTCAGCTTAAAATAACTGATGCGATAAAGACTTCCTTGAACCTTATTCGGGTAACCAATAAATTTATAGATAATGCTGCTCCCTGGAAATTAGCCAAAGAAGGCAAGAACGATATTGTTGAGGGCGCGCTTTATACCGCATCCGAATTAATTCGTATCAGCTCGATTTTGCTCTATCCGATTATGCCGGAGAAAATGCGAGAGGTGAGAACTGTCTTTGGTCTCGATGATTCAACCCTTACTCTGGATTCGGCCCGAACCTGGTTTGATCTGCCAACCGGAAACAAAATCAGCCTGGCTCAATCGGTGTTTCCCCGTTTAGATGCCAAGAAGGTACCGGCGCTGGTTAAACAGAAGGACGCTTCCCCATCAGAAGACGGAACCGGCCTTATTACTATTGATGATGTCGGTAAAGTGGAATTACGGGTAGCTGAAGTTCTTCAAGCCGAAAAAGTTGAAAAAGCCGATAAACTGTTGAAGCTCCAAATTGATATCGGGAAAGATAAGCGCCAAATTATTGCTGGTGTCGCCGAGTTTTATCAACCCGATGAACTTGTCGGCAAAAAAATAATTGTCGTAGCCAACTTGAAACCGGCCAAAATTCGGGGAGTCGAATCAAACGGTATGCTATTAGCCGCCAAAGTAAAAGGTCAGCTTAAGCTTGTAACCGTTGACGGTGATATTGCCCCGGGTGCCTCGGTAGGATAAGTAGTAGCATATATATGATAGATACCCATTGTCACATAGATTTTAAAGACTTCGATCGAGACCGCGAAGAGGTTATTGGACAGGCGGCGGAGTTTGGCGTTGATCGCCTGATTAACATCGGGGCTGATATTCCCTCGTCCCGGAGAGCCTTTAGACTTGCTAACGAATATGAAAATATATTCTGTACGGTTGGAGTCCACCCGCATGATGCCAAAACGCTAACCGATGATTTCCTGTCTGAAATGACTACTATGACGGGAAATAAAAAAGTGGTCGGTATTGGCGAAATCGGTCTTGATTATTATCGGGACTTATCGCCCCGGGATATTCAGAAAAAAGCGTTTATTAAGCAACTTGATCTGGCTGTCGAACTTGATCTGCCGATTGTTATTCATGTCCGTGAAGCGATGGAAGATGCCTTGCACATTATTGCCGATTATGTCGGTCGGCTTAGTGGTGTTTTTCATTGTTTCCCCGGGACGGTTAAAGAAGCTGAACAGATGAATAACATGGGTTTTCACGTTTCTGTTAATGGTGTTATGACCTATAAGAACTCAAAAATGGCTGATATTGGACGGGATATTCCGCTCGAATGGATTCTTATCGAAACTGACTGTCCTTACTTGACTCCGGTACCTCATCGAGGCAAACGCAATTGTCCGGCCTACGTCCGTTTTGTTGCCGAGAAACTGGCTCAATTGCGGGAAATGGAAGTAGCCGAAATCGATAAGCTAACGACTCGCAATGCCGAAAAACTATTTCGTTTAGTTGAGACATTCGGCTAATGGTACGGGCTAAGAAATCACTCGGCCAGCATTTCCTTTCCGATCCGATAATCGTGTCCGAAATTATTTCGGCTGTCGCGCCTGAAAAGGGCGAAACGATTATGGAAATCGGTCCCGGTGAAGGTGTCCTTACCATTCCGCTGGTAAATTCCGAAGCAAACATTTTCGCGATTGAACTTGACCGAAGACTGGCTCCAAGATTGGCACGGGAGTTTGCTGCCCGGGATAATTTTACCGTTCTCGAAGCTGATATTTTAGCCATTGATCCTAAAAAATTAGGATTAGATAATTTCGCGGTGGTAGGTAATCTTCCCTATAATATCACGACGCCGATTATGGACTGGCTTTTGTCTTATCACGAGTCGATTGATCGAGCGGTCTTTATGATGCAGAAAGAAGTCGGCCAGCGGGTCACATCACCACCCGGAAGAAAATCATACTCGACGATTTCAGTCTTGACCTCTCTTTATTATGACAGCTCCGTGGTCTGCGATGTTCCTCCGGAATCGTTTACGCCTCCGCCCAAAGTTGATTCTGTCGTAGTAAAATTCATACGCCATTCCAGAAACTATGATATCGATAATATGAATCGGTTCGAGAAGTTTGTCCGGTTCTGTTTCGCCGGAAAACGAAAAAATCTGACTAATAACCTCAACTCGGCCTATCCGATTCCTAAAGATGAAATACAGGAGATAATTGGCGAAGTTACCGGTAATCCCAAGATTCGTGGTGAACAACTGGAGCTTCAGACCTTTATCGACCTGTCAAAAGCTATCTTCAATAAGCTGTCTTGATATGCTTTCAGCTTGTGTTAACTAACCATTCTGCCTACTTTGCACTGACATGAATAAACCTAATGATGATAAAACATATCTGGTGCCCGAATTGGAAGAAGTAATTCGGCTTGATAAATACTTGACCGGGATTCCCGATCTGGATATTTCCCGTACTTTCGTTCAGACTATAATTGCCGATGGCAATGTACAGGTTGACGGAAAAACGGTGTCTAAGAAATATAAAATCAGAGGCGGGGAGACGATAAACTTATCAATTCCTCCACCGGTATTGCCGGATTTGACACCAGAGAATATCCCTCTTGATATTTGCTATGAAGATGAGTCTTTGGCGGTTATTAATAAGCCGGCCGGA
Organism: Candidatus Zixiibacteriota bacterium; assembly: GCA_023138975.1. Lineage (GTDB taxonomy): Bacteria > Zixibacteria > MSB-5A5 > GN15 > JAAZOE01 > JAGLON01. The sequence continues at coordinate 61,738 of JAGLON010000013.1, read as the reverse complement.
TTGATTGTTCATCCTGCGCCGGGAAATCCTAACCATACTCTGGCCAACGCCGTTTTATATCACTTTGGAAATATTGATACCGGCGATGAAACCCGCCCGGGTATTGTCCATCGACTTGATAAGGACACCACCGGACTGATCGTTATCGCCAAAAATGATGTTGTTGCCCGCAATCTGCAAAAACAGTTTTCCGAACGTACGGTAATAAAAATTTATCACGCTATCGTATGCGGCAACCTGCCAGAAGAGTCCGGTACGATTGACCAGCCGATTGGACGGTCGATGAAGGACCGCAAGAAAATGGCGGTGACAAATGTCAAGTCGCGCGAAGCCATCACTCATTACAAAGTCCTGAGTCGCTACCGCATGAATGATTATGCGGAAATAAAGCTCGAAACCGGACGCACACACCAGATTCGTGTTCACCTGACTCATATCAATCGTGCGGTCTTTGGAGACGACGAATACGGCGGCCGAAAAAAATGGCTGAAAGGCATCGACCCGATGGTAAGACGAGCCGGAGAGAGTTTATTAAGACTCATCGACCGTCAGGCTCTGCATGCCAAATCAATCGAGTTTACTCATCCTGTTTCAGGGGAAATCATATCTGTCTCATCCGATCTACCAGACGATATCAAAGCCGTCAAACGAGCCCTCGACGACCGTTTTTTATTGTAAGCCAATGTCTGAGAAGAGCCGTCGGTCAAATCCTACCCACAGACCGTAGGTCAGGAGCTACCCACTGCGTGGGCACTATAGCCTGCTCTCTTGAAAACCCCGTAGGTCAAGATCCCCGCGATCTTGACATTCGCGCGAAGCGCGATAAGAATGTATCCTATTTTTTGAGCATAAATTATGTGGGCGACCATGGCCCTGTGCTACAGACATTCGCTCTACTTTATCTTCCGCAATATCGGAATAAAACGCCAGCAGGCGCGATCATTGGATAAGCTTATATTTGTATTGAAATCGCCGTACATGTCAACAATCTCAAACCGCCCGGACAGCTTCACCAAGGCATCAAATAACTGATACGAGCAACGCCGATACCGGTCAGGGAATTCATATCTCGTTGTTTCGGTCGGTGTTGTAACTTCATATGATACTAAAAGATCGTCAATTTCGGTTAACGGGTCGAATTTCTGCTCAAGCCCACCCCATGAGGTTTTTACCGTAATATCGCCCCGGGTCATTTCCCAATTGGTTTCGGCGGAAGGATCCTCATCGCCATAAAAGTCCCGGGGGTGAGCGGTGGAGATAACATAGATTCCACCATCGGTCAGCATATCGGCGGCGCAGTTAAAATGCTCAACAATATCATCGTTGGTTTGTAAGTGGGCAAACGAGGCCATCAGGCAATAAACTAAGTCATACTTCTGCTCGGGTACAAAACTTCTCATATCACCCTCAAAGATGCGGGCACTGGAACATTCTTTCTCGATTAGTCCCCGTGTGTAGGACACCATCTTGGGTTCAAGATCAAGTCCATCGGAAATCAAACTTCGACGGGCCAACTCACGAGTGTGATAAGCCGGACCACAGGCGAGTTCCATGGCAGATGCAACCGATTTCCCGGAATGCATGAGAGCCATCTGAAGTAGAAAATCTACCTCTTTTCCGACATCGCGAAAATCAAAGGCGATATCGTAAATTTCGGGCATAGTAAAGGTTTTCCCGACACTATCGGCATGAACAATTTTCTTATTGTCTTCACTCATAGTCACAATCCTTTTCAATATCTGAGAATATAGCCAAAACGGTACGAGAAGCACATACTTTTTCAATTGGGGGGTATTGTAAGGCACTTTCGACTTTTTTATTATAAGCCGTTCAGGCTGTGAACTTTGCTTGTCTCGGTGTCTTTGCGAGGAGCGAGTCCGCCGCTTGGCGGGGGGCGAGTGACGTCGCAATCTCATGCCTTATTAATGCCTTTATCGCGCCTCGCGCGAATGTCAGGAGCGCAGGGCTCCTGACCTACTTCTGGAAAAATGGCTTCACGGGTCTGTGACGAGTACCATGGCACCCATCTCTGATGAGCACTTCGCGTTTTTCATTGGAAAATGATTTCACCCGCCTTCGACGAGTACATCGCATTTTCAAATAGAAAATGCGATGTACTCGTCTGGAGGAGTGAACCAATTTATTGCAATTGACCATACCACTTATCGTCATCGCGAGGAGCTTTAGCGATAGTCCTGCTCTGCAGGGCGACGTGGCGATCTGTTAAGGCTATCGACAGATTGCCACACACCGACTTCGTCGGTGTTCGCAATGACGTGGTTGGTTGGCCTATACAAAAAAAGGGAACGGTTTTACCCGTTCCCTTATGAAATATCAATAACTTATGATGCCAAAACTACGCCACTATTCCAAAACCGGGTCGGTGATTTCTATATGTGTGATCGCACCAAACTCATCGAACGGTTTATCGAAATTATCAGCATTGCCGACTACCATAATTGTCAAGTTTTCCGGGGTTAGATATTTTTTAGCAACTCGCAAAACATCTTCTTTGGTTACGGCGTGGATATTGTCCAGATACTTCTGGAGTAAATCGCGAGGACGATCGTTAAACTCAAGACCCATCAAACGGCCAACAATTTGACCGGCGGATGTAAATCCGAACACATACCGATTGATATAGCTGTCTTTTGCTCCATCAAGTTCTTCATCTTCAACGGGAGCCTTGCGAATCCGCTCAACTTCATCCATCATCAGTCGGAGCGCCTTGTAGGCCGTCGATGATTTGGTTTGAGTCGAGGCGTTAAACGTGCCCAAATCCCGGCTTCCGGTATTGAACGAGGAGCGTACCGAATAAGCGAGTCCTTCATCGGAGCGCACTTTGGTCGTCATGCGGGATGTAAACGATCCACCGCCGAGGATATAGTTCATGATGGAAATCGCAAAGCGATCGGGGTTATCGCGGGTGATACCAAGATGACCAAACCTAATATTGGCCTGATTGATATCCTTTTGCAGTTGATATACGCCCGGTTTTGGTTCGTTTTTCACTTTTTGGATTTTCGGGAAAGTAATTCCCTTCTGTTTCCAATCACCGAAGTACTGATTGAGGAGCTTCTTGATTTCTTTCGGTTTGAAGTCGCCGGTTATTCCAATCATGAGATTGTTCGGGGCGAAGTATTTTTCATGATAGGCAACCAGATCATCCCGTGAGATATCCTTGATGTAGGCCCATTCCAGAATTCGGCCATCGGGATGATCGCCGTAAATAACATGATAAAATTCACGGCTGAGAATCGATGCTGGCCGGTCGTTACGGCGTTTGATACGATTCTTGTATTGCGATTTCATCAGATCGATTTTGTCTTCGGGAAAAGCCGGATTGCGAAGAACGTCGGCCATAAGTCGTACACCTAATTCGGTGTCTTTAGTCAGCACACTCAAACGCGCGCCGCCGTTTTCAGAACCAATCCAGGTTTCGACTGAGCCGCCGACGAGTTCCAATATAGCATTGAGTGAATCAGCCGTTACGTTGGTAGTTCCTCCGGAACGCATGATGGAACCGGTGAAATCCGGCACCGCCATCATTTCGGTCGATTCGTAAGCTTCACCACAACGAATCTTGGCCGACATACTCAATAGCGGCAAACTGTGGTCTTCCATCATATACAGGATGATGCCGTTATCGAGGACTTCTCGTTTGACCTCTTTACCGACCTGGGGGACAGACCATTTGATATCTTTATACTTAAACTCAGAGATTATTTTTGATCCTTCTGACTGCTGGGCGAAGGTGCTGACCGAGGTGCAGACCAAAGCCAAAAGGAGAATAGCGAATATTAATTTTTTCATCTTGATTTCCTCCTTTACAGGTTAGGTCCGTTAGAGTTATCAGACGGTTCGGCTTTTTTCTTTTTCACTACTGTCACTACCGTACGGTTAGACTTGGTGAAATACTGTTTGGCTACACGCATGATATCTTCCGGGGTTACGGCTTTGAGTTCATTGCGGTAATCGATTAAATAATGCCAGTCGCCGACCATTGCGGTCATATTTCCGATGCGATAGGCCATGCCGCCATTGGAAGCCAACGAGCGGACGAAATCGGCATCAGCCTGATTGCGAACTTTATCGATTTCCCATTGTTCAACCGGAGCTTCTTTGAGTTTATCGATTTCGACATAGACAGCTTCGAAGACATCTTTGACAGTATAATCGCCCATCGGTGTCACACTACAGGTAAATAAATCCGGATAGCGGGAAAATGATATATATGCTGAAGCTCTACCGAATTTCTTTTCGGTTATGTTCTTGTACAAACGACTGGTACGCCCTCGATTGAGAATATCCGACATAACGTCCAGGGCGGCCACATCCGGGTGAGTTACCTGAGGCATGTGCCATCCGGCGATTCCGACCGGGTTGGCATCGAATTCGACATCGACTCTGCGCTCGCCCGTTTGCGGTTCGTCAAAGGTGTAAACCGGGGGAGGTGTTGGTCCGGCCGGGATTTTCCCGAAATATTTTTCACAGATGCTAAAGACTTCCTCAGCTTTTACATCGCCGACGACGCAGGCAATGGTGTTGCCGGGATGATAATAGGTCTTGAAGTAATCCTCAACGTCTATCCGCGACATATTGTCAATATCTGTTCCCCAGCCGATGACACCCCACTGATATGGGGAACCCCAGTGAGCGGCAGCATTTAGAGCCTCGTACATACGGCCCCGGGCTTGGGTTTCAGTGCGAAGTCGACGCTCTTCACGGACGACATCTCGCTCGGAATAGAATTCTCGTAACTGCAGATTGCCGATGCGGTCGGATTCCATGAAAGCCCAGAGTTCCAGGCGATTGGCCGGGAGCGATACGTAGTATTGAGTACCGTCGTTACCAGTGGATGCATTCAAACCGGAGCCGCCGTTTTTCAGGTATGTTTCCCAGAGCTCGTCTTTGATTATATACTGAGCCTGTTCGGCCTGAACCTCGGCGATTTCCTCGCGTAAGGCTAAGACTTTATCTTCGGAACCGCCCTTACGGTAGTTTTGAAGCTTAGTTTTTTCTTCTCTCATGACGGCGGCCAATGAGTCAATTTTAGCCATTAATGGCTTTTCAGCCTCGAAATTTGTAGTGCCTATTCTCTTCGTTCCCTTAAATAGCAGATGTTCGAGTAAATGAGACACGCCTGTGATTCCAAGATGCTCATCGGCTGAGCCGACCTTGAACCGGATATAGGTTGAGAATACCGGAGCGATATCATTCTCGATTACGAGAATAGTCATACCGTTTGAAAGAATTTTTTCTTTTACATCGAGTTTAATTTCACCCTCGGCAACCGCAAACTGGACCAGAAGCAGCAGGCCGAAAATAAGCGCAAACGTGTACTTCATTAAAACATCCTCCTTTCACGCACGCGCAGATTGTAGAAAATCATATAAGTTGTTCAATCGTTTAGTTATAAATGAGGCGAGAGTTTGACTTTTCCTTCCCATAATACAAGTATTGTGGCAAGGCTTGAATATACACAATTATCTGGATGGAAAAAGGCCTTTCCGTCAAAAAAATCATCTCGCTTGACTTTTATATTTTACTGGCATAATATGCCTTTACTATGGGAAAAAAGAATAAAGTCGATTACGCATCGGCTGGAGTTAATCTTCAGGCGGCCGACGAAGCGTTGGACGAAATTAAAAAACTGGCCAGAACCACGTTTAATTCAAATACACTATCCGATATTGGCGCGTTCGGCGGGCTGTTTCGGCCTCCGATAGAGGATTTTGAGAATCCTGTCTTAGTTGCCTCAGCCGACGGTGTCGGAACCAAGCTAAAGCTGGCCTTCATGACTGGTATCCACGACACTGTTGGCCAATGTATTGTGAACCATTGTGTTAATGATATCCTGGTACAGGGTGCGACACCACTGTTTTTCCTTGACTATGTCGGCGTGGGAGTGTTAAAACCTCATGTGATGGGCCAGATTGTATCCGGATTGACAAAATCCTGTAAGGCCAATGGGATGCCGCTTTTGGGTGGAGAGACTGCCGAACTGCCCGGTTTTTATAAGGAAGGCGAATACGACCTGACCGGCACAATTATTGGTATGGTTGATCAAAAGAAAATTATTGATGGTTCCGCGATTATAGAAGGTGATGTCATTCTTGGTTTGCCGTCCGATGGGCTTCACACCAATGGTTATTCCCTGGCGCGAAAAGTATGCTTTGAGATGGGCGGTTTAACGGTTGATAGTAACATTGAGGGTATTACAAATCCAATCGGCAAGGAGCTTTTGACGGTACATAAAAGTTATTTGAAGCCGGTTATGGCTGTCTTGAAAAAGATTAGTATTCACGGGATGGCGCATATTACCGGAGGTGGAATCCCGGGTAACCTGATTCGCATTATCCCCAAGGGACTCAAGGCGGTAATTGACAAATCAAGCTGGCCGAATCTCCCTATTTTCGAATATATTCAGAAAACCGGCGGTGTTGAAGATGCGGACATGTTTGACGCTTTCAATATGGGTATCGGGTATATAATTGTGGTCAAAGCCGCAGATGCCGATCAAACTCGTGAAATTCTCGAAAAAACCGGACAAGCATCCAATGTCATTGGACAAATAGAGGCTGGTGATAAGGCGGTAGAATTGAAATAGGCTAAGGCCTGTTTTTTCACCCAAATCGCACAAAGAGAGCGTATAACCGATATGTTTTTATTATGTATCCTTGATGGCTTTGGCTTGAGCTCGGAAACCGAATACAATGCCATTGCATCGGCTAATACGCCGAATATAGATAAAATAATGGCTGAATGCCCCGGTGAGCCGATTGACGGTTCCGGTCTGGCGGTTGGTCTTCCCGAAGGGCAAATGGGTAATTCTGAAGTAGGACACCTCAACTTGGGAGCCGGTCGGGTCGTTTATCAGGAAGTCAGTAGAATCGACGAATCGGTTAGGGATAAGTCGTTTTTTAGAAATGAAGTATTAATTTCCTCGATGAAAGAAGCTATTGATGCCGGACAGGCGATTCACCTGTTTGGTCTGGTCTCTGACGGTTGCGTTCATAGTTCAATGAATCATCTTGATGCTCTCTTGAAAATGGCTTCAGATTTACACGCTCCACGAGTTTTTCTCCATGCATTTTTGGACGGCCGCGATACTCCGCCGACTTCCGGCGCAGGGTATATGGAACAAGTACAGAAAATGTTTTCAAAACATTGTACCGGTTCGGTTGCGACCCTGATGGGACGGTACTGGGGGATGGATCGTGATAACCGCTGGGATAGAGTGGAGAAAGCGTACAAGGCGATAGTTTATGGCGATGGTACACCGGCATCTGACCCGATTAAGGCAATCAAAGATTCTTATGCTAATAACGTCACCGATGAGTTTGTCGAACCGGTTGTGTTTAACGAAGGCGATAAAGACGGTAAACTGACCTCGGGAGATTTAGCTCTGTTTTTTAATTTCCGAGCCGACCGAGTGAGAGAGTTGTGTCATCTTTTTGAAGGCAATCAACCTTTGACTACTATTGAAGATAAAAACGGCCCTAACGGGTTGAAAGTTAAATTAGTTAATATGACCATTTATGATGATAAACTGAAGACACCAAAAATAGCATTTCTGCCGAATTCTCTGGACAATCTGTTTGGGGGAATTTTATCCGAACGAGGATTAAAACAGCTTCGTATTGCCGAAACGGAGAAATATGCTCATGTGACATACTTCTTCAACGGAGGCGAGGAAACTCCGTTTAAGAATGAGGACAGGGCTTTAGTTCCTTCACCCAAAGTAGCAACCTATGATTTGCAGCCGGAAATGTCAGCCTTTGCAGTTGCGGATAAAGTGGTGGAAGTGATTGAACAGGGAAAGTATGACGTTATAGTATTAAACTTTGCCAATTGCGATATGGTCGGGCATACCGGGATTTTCGATGCCGCTGTAAAAGCGGTTGAGACGGTTGATGTGTGTGTCGGAAAAGTTTTTTCGGTCCTCGCCAATAAGGGCGGGATGGGAATTCTTACCGCCGATCACGGTAATGCTGAGAAGATGATGGCCGATGATAGAAGCGGTCCGCACACAGCCCACACGACCAATTTGGTACCCTGTAAGTTAGTCAATGGTTCTCAGGGTGCAAAAATGCGGGCCGGAGGGAAATTAGCTGATATCGCGCCGACAATTCTGCAACTATTAAATATTGAAAAACCAATTGAAATGGACGGCGAAACGCTGTTAATTTAGCGGGTGCTGAAAGTTTTTTCATATATAGCCAAATCATTTTGGCCCGATGATCCGTCTCTCAGGCAGGAACGGTTTTTTTTATTGGTCTCATCGGCGTTGTTGGCGCTGGCTTGGCCGCCGTTACCGCTTGGGTTTCTGGCTTATATCGCTTTTATTAAACCACTCGAAATTGTATCCGGAAAATCATTTGGAAAGGCTTTTAAGCAGGGCTACTTTTTTTCATTCTTCTATGGTTGTTTCTCTCTGTATTGGATTGCCTGGGTGACGATTCCCGGGACAGCCGCGGCGATTGCGATTACGTCGCTTTATCCAGCCTTAGTTTTTGGCCTATACGCTTCTGTTTTCCAGCGCAATAAGATTCTCGCGTTGTTTATTTTTCCCTTCCTATGGGCCGGTATGGAGTATTTTCGAACACTTCTGGAAATTGCTTTTCCCTGGTCGAATGTGTCCTATACACAGAGCGCATATCTGCCTTTGATACAGATATGTGAATTTGTCGGTGATGCCGGAATAACAGTATTAGTTATAGCCGTGAATATTCTACTCTGGAGAATGTGGAAGAATAAGCGGGCAGTGTTGGCTGTATTAGCCGGGATTCTCATTGTTGTGCCTGTTATATACGGCGGCATTGTTCTTTCAAAGGCAGGCATCAGTGATACCGGGCCGGTGCATATGGCAATACTGCAGGGTGGATTAACAATTGAAGAAAAGTGGGATGTGGATAATCGGGACTACAATTTTGTATTATACGACTCGTTAGCGCAGGAGGCGAAACAAGATACTATTGGGGGAGAGGTTGAGTTTATCCTCTGGCCGGAAACATCGGCTCCGGCCTATCTCATTTCCAACTATCGCTATGCATCTATGGTTAGACGGACGGCTCAACGGGTAAACGTTCCGATGCTGGTGGGGACGCTCGATTTTATAAGAAAAGAAGACAGCATCGTTGAGACTTTCAATGCTGCTTTTCAATTCAATCCCGACGGCAGCCATAGCGAACCTTATCACAAAACAAAGTTAGTGCCTTTTGCGGAAACAGTGCCGTACGGACATTATATTCCCTGGCTGGCGAACCTATCGTTGGGGTGGTCGGATTTTCAGCATGGCCGGGAACTGAAAATATTTGAAAATGATTTTGGCTCGTATGGAACGCTGATTTGTTATGAGGTTATATTCCCGGAATTAGTTAATGACTATATCGATAGGGGCGCCGATTTCTTAGTAAATATCACCAATGATACCTGGTATGGGAATTCATCGGGGCCATATCAGCATGCCGGAATGGCGGTTTTTCGGGCGATAGAAAACCGGGTCTATATTGCCCGAGCGACCAATAGCGGTTTTTCCTATTATGTGGATAAATTCGGCCGTAGATATAATCAGCGGGGTTTGTTTGAAAAGGCTTATATAAAGGGAAACATATCGCTGGTCGAGGGTAAAACATACTTTAACCGGCTTGGTTCGGTAATAGGGCAATTTGGTTTATTGTTAATTATCGTTATCGGCAGTATATTGTCTGGAACATGGATAAGAAGAAAAATCACATCATAGTTATCGTAGTTGCTTTTGTTCTGATGCTATTGACAGCGGGGCATACCCGTGCGGAACTTCGGGAGTGGAAAAGCTATACATATCTAAACGAAGCAACAGACATCATTCATTACAACGGCAGTATCTGGGCGGCAACGACCGGTGGTCTTATACAAATCAATCCTGATAATCAATCGTTTCGAATTTATACCAATGTTGACGGTTTAGAGACTAATCGACTCAATTGTCTGCATGTAGATGACCGCAACCGGTTATGGGTTGGCGGACAGGGGCGATTGGTTAATTTTACCGATCCTGATAATCCTGATGGTTATCTATTTACCGACCGGGAGGGTGGTTTCATTGATATCTATGAAATTGCCAGTGTACCGGGCGGTGATTCTCTCTGGCTGGCCAATCAGGTTGGTTTGACAATTTTCCTGCCTGGAGAATCTCATAGTGATGGCTTGATCTTAGACACCTATAATCGATTTGGCACGATTGGCAGGGATACTCCAGCAAAAAGCGTGGCTCTGGATGATGACCATATCTGGGTCGGCAGTGATGGCGGTCTTGCGGTCGGCTCCCGTTTCGATATCCGGCAATTAAAAGCTCCGGCCGGATGGACCTCCTTTCTTCCATCAGAGTTTTCCACCTTGCCGAATGATTCAATAAAAAGTCTTGTCATTGCCAGAGATTCGATTTTTATAGGAACTACGGCGGGAGCCTATGTAGTTGATACCACTTCTCCGGCTCTAACTAATGTCGGTTTATATGGGAATCCAGTGGTTTACCAGATAGTCTCACGAGGCGATTCACTATTAATCCACTCCAGTCGAGGCTCTTCGATTTATTATGATGGTACACTTAGTTATTTGCCGACAGAAGGTCTACCGCTTGCGATTACTACCTGTGGAGTATTTGATGGGAACGGCTTGTTTTGGAGTGGTAACCTGCGAAGCGGAGTGTATTGGTTAACCGGTGGTATATTCCAAAAGCTGGAAACAAGCGGTTTACCGGGTAGTGAATGCCGACAGGTTATTCATACTCAAAATCGTTTATGGGCCTCATTCTGGTCCACCGGTTTGGCGTACTTAGAGAACGGACAATGGCATAAAGTAGATTCGGTAATAGGTTATGTTACCCGTATGGAAGTCGGTCCGCTGGGGGAACTGTGGGTAGGCACATGGGGTAACGGCGTTTATCGTATTCTGGGCGAATCGATTAGTAACTTCAAAGAGACCAATTCAGAACTATCAGGAATATCTGAAGCGCCTTCGTTTGTAGTTGTAGCGGATATCAAGAATTCCGGAGATGCGATATGGTTTGCGAATTTGAGAGGAAGGGACGGAGAGGTTGTAGCGGTCAATCCCTTTGATACAACCCAGTGGAGTAGTTATATTCTCACCGGAGGCAGCGCCGCCGAATGGGTGGAAACAATCACAGTTGGGCAGGGGACAGTATATGCCGGTTCCAACAATAACGGTATCTATGCGAGGTTGTACAATGGTACGCCGTTTCGAGAAAATGATGATATAACCTGGAGATTTACATCGTCAAATTCTAATATTGGTTCGGATATTATCCGCTCTCTGTATGTCGATTCATACGACTCGCTCTGGGCCGGTACCGCCTTTGGGCTTTCCTTCCAATCTATTGGAGAGATAATCTTTGCCAATGAAACATTACCGGATGGATTCGGTCCCGAAGTGACAGCTATTACTGCCGGTGGACGAGGGGCCATCTATGCGGGCTCTAATCAAGGGATTGCTGTACGGGATATTGCGACTGGCGATTATGAGCATTTTACAGCCCAAAATTCTGGTCTGGTGGACGACAAAGTTTTCGATATATTTTATGAAAAGGATGCCTCGCGATTTTGGATAGCGACAGCCGGAGGAATATCGCAGATGACTCTACCGGGTGTTTCAAATAAAGATATCAATAATGTCTTGGCCTATCCGAACCCGTTTATCATTAGATTCGGAAACGAAGTTGTACGGTTCAACCTGGCTGAGAATGCTGAGGTCAGGATTTTTACCGCGTCAGGTGAATTGATTCGTGAATATCCGGTAAACGGTAGGTGGGACGGGCGAAACAGTTCCGGAGAATTAGTTGCATCCGGGTTGTATCTGTTTACTATTGTTGATAGTGATGGCAGCGTGGGGCGAGGCAAAATATTTCTTATCCGGGAATAATGGACTTTCAAATAGTAAAAACTGAATCACTAAATCTCAAGGCATGGAGCAATCTGTCTCAAGATGCATCGTTTTTCCATACGGTTGAATGGTGCAAAATCTGCGCGAAAGCCATGCGGGCGGAAGCTGTTTTTCTGTGTTTATTTTCCGATGATATCCTGTTGGTAGGAATGCCCGGAATCATCACTTCCAAATTGAAAATAAAATCTTTTTATTCAATGCCGTTTGGAACCTATGGCGGGATATTGACATCGCCGGATGTGTCTGACAAAGAGATGTCTGCGTTTAACTCTGAGCTGAGTAATTATTTCACAAAAGAAAAATACAGCCGGATTGTTATTGCTGATTTTGATAACAGCGTTACTGGTACGGCAACAAATAACTTCATTCGGAAAAAACATTTTACTCAAGTACTCACCTACCCCGTTGGAGAATACCGCCCCGGGAAGAAAACATTAACTGAAATTAGAGTTGGGGAAAAAAACGGCGGCGAGATTGTTACTTTTAATGATGGCAACTACATAGATGAGTATTTTTCTCTTTATGAAGCTACGGAAAAACGTCATGGACGAAAAAAATCTCTATATGGTAAACAGTTTTTTAAAATCCTTGCGGATAGTCTATTACCGTCAAAAAAACTGTATTGGAATGGACTGGTTAAAGACGGGCAATTGATTGGATCGCAAATTCATTTTCTTCATGGAAGAAGACAGTACTATTGGCAGGCTGTTTCTCATCCTGATAAACGAGATTTTCGGCCGGATTATCGGCTTTTATACGATGCGATACAGTATGGAGTTGTACAGGGTATAAGAGAGATCAATCTAGGCGCATCTCCGGAGGATGCTGAGGGGTTGATCTTTTTCAAGAAACGCTGGGGGAGCGTGAAAAAACCGTACGATATTCTTGAGTATAAATCAAAACTTTATTCGCTTCTGAGGAAATCATGAGCGGGCGATTGTTAGTTATGGCTGATGGCCGTTCAGTGCATACTGAGCGGTGGTGCGCATACTTTGAATCTGAAGGATTTGAAACGGCTCTGTTTTCGTTAGAGCCTGTCACAATTAGTTGTCCTGCTATAATTTATCAGGGAAAACGTCCGACCAACCAAGGACTGATTGATTATTGGCTAGCTCGTAAATATTTTTTGCAGATTGTTGACGAAGTTAAACCGGATATTATCAGTGCCCACTACGTGAATTCATACGGATGGCTGGCATCACATTGTGAAACTTGCCCGATTGTAGCGACTGCATGGGGAAGCGATTTGCTTATATTGCCTGATAAATTGAGCCTCCACCGCCGGCGAATACAAAAAGCATTAGACCATGCGGCATATTGTACAGTCGATAATAAGAATCTGGCCGATGCTGCCAAGCGATTTATTCCTGAGGAAAAAATTGTACGAATCGTCATGGGTATAGATGAGGCTTTCTTTACCAATGTGCAAAAAACTGATTATAGAAAAGGCGGGCCTATAAAGATACTTGCTCCTCGCGGACTACAAACTGTTTACGATCCGATGACTATTATTAAGGCAGTTGAAAAAATCAATACGGATTATGAATTCCATATCACAATGCTCGGAAAATCACCCGAAGCAGACGAGATTAATGCTAAATTAAAAGAGATGCGGTTAACCGATCATATTATAGTGTCGGGAATGATGCCTCATGGCGAATATATAAAAACTATCGGCGATTTTGATATATATTTATCCGCATCACTCTCTGATTCGACTTCAGTGGCGTTACTTGAAGCGATGTCAGTCGGCCTATATCCGATAGTGTCTGATATACCAGGCAATCAAGAATGGATAAGTCACGAGGAAAACGGTCTGTTGTTTGAACCGAAAAATTCTACTGCGCTTGCATCTGTCTTAGATAAAGCAATGGCTATGCCGAGTTTTGAAGCAGCCGCCCGGATAAACCGAAAGATAGTAAAGTCCGATGGAATTTGGCAGGATAATATGGGCAGAATTAGTAAACTGTATCTGGAGCTGATGCGCTGATGCTGAAATCAGTTCTGATAGTCGCATATTATTTTCCTCCGATGGGGCTTGGTGGAGTTCAGAGGATGCTGAAGCTGGCCAAGTATTTACCGGAGTATGGATTCAAGGTGCATGTTCTGACTGTTAAACCGGTATCGTATCCGGCCTACGATGAGAGTTTGTTGTCGGAGCTTCCGTCTTCAGTCGAGATTCATCGCGCCGGTTCTCAGGATCCTTCGCGTATAGCCAAACTGTTGGGGATATCGTTTAAACCGCCGTCAAAAATAAAAACATTGGCCAAGAATAAAGGCGGTATGTGGCCGGACTCAAAGATTGGCTGGAAGAAAAAAGCGGTAAGACTGGGACAGGAGATCATTCGGCGGGAAAACATTGATGTCATCTTATCATCGTCCCCTCCTATTACATCACATCTTGTTGCTATTGAATTGAGTGAATTGTGTGATGTTCCGTATGTTGCCGATTTTCGTGATATCTGGGAATCCAGACCGCCTGAAGAATTATACTCAGATGAGATCACGATTAAAAAATCGCATGACCTTCTGGCCCGAATCGCACAATCTGCCTCGGTAGTGACCGGAATAAATAATGCCATATGTGAGCGGATATCTTCCGTCGGTGAGGTTATCCCCGGAGGATTTGATCCTGATGATTTTCGGGATGTTTCTGGCAACACAGATGATGCCTTTACGCTTTGCTATTTGGGCAGTGTCGGACAGCTGCATCCGCTGGAGCCATTTTTCAAGGCGGCGCAAATTGCTTCGCAAAAGAACAAGGAACTTGAATCAAGTCTTCGGTTTCTGATTATCGGAAAAAATAATAATGAGGAAATATTAAGTGTCGCGAATCAATATGGATTACGGGAAAAAGTACGGCTGACTGGTTACACTCCGCATAAACAAGCGGTTCAGCTTGCTTCTTCATGCTCTGTTTCAATATTAAGTGTGCCGTCCGGATACAACGATATTTTAACCGGAAAGATATTTGATTATTTGGCGTTGCCGATACCGACTCTTGCGGTTGTACCTCCACATGGCGAGGCGGCCAAGCTCATACAAACACATATTGCCGGTATTTGTGTGTCTCCCGACGATACGCATGCGATTGCCGAAGCTATGATTGAACTATTCAAACGTAAACAGACTGGCGAAACATGGCGGAAAAAAGATGTTGATAAACTTACCCGCAAACATGCCGCCGGACAATTTGCAAAAATTATAAATCGAGTAACAGGTGAACGATAAACCAAGCATATCCGCGATTGTGATTTCCTATCATGGGATGGAATTTGTTCCCGATTGTTTGAAAACTCTCGCTGAAAATCTTAAAGGATATGACAACGAAATAATCGTTATTGATAATCATTCGACAGATGGCACAGTTGAATTTATTGAGGAAAACTATCCCGCTATAAAATTGATAAAGAATCGCACCAATGCAGGTTTTGCCAAGGCGGTTAATCAGGGGCTGCAGATAACTGATAATGATTATGTTTGGATATTAAATCAGGATATAAGAATTTCCAACGGATGTCTAAACTCCCTAATCGCCTGCTATGAACAATTACCTAATCCGGGGATGATTGGTCCTCGGTTAGTTGGTTTTGATGGTAAGCTGCAGCGGTTCTGCCGGCGGTTTCCTCGTTATCATCATCTGTTATTTGAGCTAATCGGACTGTCCTTTTTATTCCCCGACTCGAAATTGTTCAACGGTTGGAAGATGGGTGATTTTGATCACTGTCATTCACGCTCTGTTCCACAGCCGATGGGGGCGGCCATGTTATTAAAGCGCGAGTGTATAAATAATATTGGCCTGATGGATGAATCATTCGGGATATTTTTCAACGATGTTGATTACTGTGAACGGCTTGAAATTGCGGGTTATAGAAATTATTATTGCTGTGAGGCTGTTCTTGAGCATTACCAAGGCGGTTCGGTTTCTCGTCAAAAACCGAAGATGGTTTGGCTTTCGCATGGAGGGATGTTCAAATACTTTGTAAAATATGAGAAGCGGCGTCGGTCGGGGAGGTTTTCAAGAATCATCCGGCTTCCGCTTTCATTGATTGCGGGGTTGCTGTTATTTATTAGCGCTATACCGAGGTCTGTCTATCATTGGCTCCGCAAGTTTATTTAATCAGCACCATTTTCCTGGTCCTAATGCCTTCCGCTGAAACTATGCGGTATAAGTATATTCCGCTGGCGGTTTCTTCACCATAGCGATTTCGCCCGTTCCAGATAACTTCATGTGCACCGGCTGCCAAGTATTGATGGATCGGCTCATTGACCAATTCACTCAAAATATTAAAGATTTGTACCGAAACCTCTCCTGATTGAGTTGTCGTAAAAGCGATTGTCGTCGTCGGATTGAACGGATTGGGATAATTCTGATGCAGTTCAAACTCTAATGGCAGCACCAGATCGTCGTCGTCAGCATCAGATGCGATTGATGGGCTTAGGGACATTACGGCAGAGATTTCTCCGGGAGTCAAAGCGGTGATTATAATAGTTTCACTCCAATCCCCAGGAATACTGAAATCAACTTTTCCGTTATCATCCGTCATTGCTGGTATATATGTTCCTTCACTGGGGCTGATGACAACCTGTGTGTTGGCCATCGGTGAATTATTGTTTAGTACAGTTAGTGAAAGATTTTCTCCGGGATGGTAAATCGGTTCAGAGGACATTGTCGATTGATGAGGTTCATTAGTATAAATTGTTATCGAAGGATCTCCGTAATACCCCTGACCGTATATCTGATCCCGGTAATAGGGATAGTCAAGCCATGAGTTCTGCATGGCGATAACAGGATTACCATTGGCTGATCCAAATAGGTGCTTATAAAACGAAGCCATTAATTTATAACTGGAACCGACCCATCCCCAACGGGTGAATCCAATCATGCCAACTGCCCCTTTGTTTTCGAGGGCCAGGAGTTCTTCGACGACCGAGGGCATTGTCTGACCGTATAGGGTTTCAAGGTCAAAGCTTGCCTGTGAGCAAGCGATTGAATAATAAAACGAGACTTTGTTGTTACTTGGGATGTCGATGAAATTGTCACCGCTGCTGTTTTCCTCACCGGTCAACATGTAAGATTTTGGGAATTCATTGTACAGCGATGAGCTGACAACAAAACCATCGGGGCGGCCATGAGCGAGGATATTAATCATTCCAAATCCGGAGCCTAAATCATTTATCACGTCATCAGAAAAAGGACCCGATGGAGTTGGAGCATCTCCGTTAGGCAACTCAGCCAGCCGCTCGCAATCAGCAGAAAAATCGGTCGGGAAATTTTCTGCGACTTTATACTGCTGCCCGGCATCAAAATAGTCACGCATTTGATCCGAGGTAAGAAACACCGCTTTATTCAGATATGTTTTATCCCCGTTTCCGGGGTTAAACAGATATGCCTCAAGTTTATGTGTATAGGCGATCACCTGCTCCGGTTGAGAAAATGGAAGACGTCCAACTAAAATCTCCAGCCCCAAATCAGGTTGATCCTGAGTTGGTTCCCCGTAAACTCCATCGCCGTCGCTGTCCCAATTCCCGCTCAGATCCCCGAAGTATAAATCGCATATCATCAGGTTTTCTAGTGTTTGCGGAGTTGTAGTGTTATAAAAATAAGCATACCGAATCGGTACCCGGTGTTCATCACCGCCTAAAATGGCATACTGTCCACCGGTATTATAAAAGTCTTTTAGGTATTCTCGCAGAGATTCGGCCTCATCAATTCCTGCATAGTACAAAAATATAGAGTCGGTGACTGCGATAGCCGTATTGTATCCTGAGCGCCGTTTTAAGTCCAGCAATGACTGAAATGATTCTACAAATTCAGGCGGGGAAACAATTACGAAATTTATATTCAGGGGGCATCCGTTTGAACTGGTATAAGAAGATGATTTTGTTATTGTAGTTTCTTTTCTTTCCCGACTATCAAAGTCTGGCAAACCATGCATAATTTCTGTCGCGGCGGAGGAGATGGTGATTTCAATCTGTTGATTTAAGATGATTTTGTCCCGGCCTAAATACTGAATAGGAAACAGTTGAATCGACGCAATTGAGTTATGGGAAGATTTATTAAATCCGGTTGTGATTGCATTAGCCGGATAAACTGACTCGTTCTTGGGGATAGATAAGGATTGCGACACGAACCATTCATTGTCTGAAGTCGTGATATCGTTTTGGTTCAACTCTACAGAAAATGGTAGAGATATTGTATCTGCCTTTAATACTGTACATTTGATCCCTGATATTCCCGAATAACTTTGAGAATGATAAAACCGATTTTCAACCGGCACCGATGGCTGATTAAAGTCCTTGATCATCTCAAAATCAGCATATTTAATCGAATTTGAGGTGACATCGTATATTATTTTTTCAGTCTCAAAATAAACAGTATCCGTTGTCCCGGCTGAGACAACCGAAGCGAGACTCACAATCAGCAGTAAAATCTTTCTCCCGAACTTCATAGTTTCCCCCTGAAACTGTTTCAGCTAGATTCAAGAGGGTAATTGCAATCCGAATGCCTCATTATACTATATTTTAAATAAATGTTTAAGCTACTGATACAGAGATGGTTATGCCGTTATTGTTCTTGTAGTACGGCCAATCAATGAGATGATTATTTGACTTAAGTATAGGGTTTTAGCAATAGTCTATCGACTGTTTTCACTTCAAAAAAATATCAATCAAAAAAAAGATGATTTTGACGGTAGTTTTTGGGGTTGAAAGGGGTAGAAAATAAACAACAACGGCACTGGCTTATTTATTGGCAGATATTGGATTACGAGAGTACTTTTTGCTTGCTTTTTCCTTAAAAAATGGGTAGTATTGGGAAGCAGTGGGATGAGATGGGACGATTTCAGGCGAAAGGCGCAAATTGTTAGGTTTTTGCGGCACATATTCCGGCACAATCGATGATAAGGGCCGACTCTCGATTCCATCGAAAATCAGGCCCGGCGACCCGGAAACATCTCAGAAAAAAGGAATTCCCGCCGCCGACAGATTAATTGTTACCCAGGGTTTTGACGGCTGCCTTTCTCTTTATCCAGAATCAGAGTGGGAGAAAGTACAACAGCGTCTTGAAACAAAGTCATTTGCCCAAAAAGATCTACGATTTTTAAACAGGCGACTACATCAGTTTACCTCCATTGAAAAAATAGACCGCTCAGGTAGAATCCATATACCGGAAATACTACGAAAGTTGGCCGGTTTAGGCAAGGAAGTTCTGGTGTTGGGCGCCAATCAAACGATAGAGATTTGGGATCCGGATCAGTATGAGAAATACATGGATAATTACGGCCGGACGCTCGAGGAGGTAGCCGAGGGTTTATACACTGATGACCCGAATCGATAGCTTTCATCAGCCGGTAATGGCTGACGAGGCGGTCGATTTATTAAAGATCCGCCCGGACGGCATCTATATCGATGCAACTGCGGGTGGAGGGGGCTATACATACCGAATTGTTTCCCGGCTTGATTCTTCGGGAAAAGTATTTGCCATTGACAGGGATGATGAGGCGGTGGCAATTACCTTGAAAAGATTAGAAAGCTTTGGCTCCCGTGTGCAGGTCATACAAGGAGCGTTTGGAGATTTAAAGGCATTGGCATTGGCTCATGGAATGACGGATATAAGCGGTGTGATTTTTGACTTAGGCGTATCTTCATGGCAATTTGATAGTGTTGAGCGGGGGTTTACTTACCGTGGAGACGGACCGCTTGATTTTCGTATGGACCGAAGAACAGAAACGACCGCCGCTGATATCATAAATTCATACTCGGAAAAACAACTGGCTGATGCGCTGTTTCATTATGGCGAAGAGAAGAATTCACGGAAAGTCGCGTATGCCATTGTTCAAGCGCGCCGCAAATCTCCAATAAAGACAACCGGTGAGCTGGCGCGAGTGATTGAATCGGTTACCAACCCCCGTTATGTAAACAAATCATTATCCAGGTGTTTTCAGGCTATCCGCATAATTGTCAATGAGGAACTGGAGCAGTTAGAGACCGGCTTGCGAGCATCTTTTGATATACTTCGATCCGGGGGAAGACTTGTTGTAGTCTCATATCACAGTCTGGAAGATCGGATAGTCAAGCTTTTTATGCGGGGTGCAGTCAAGGGCAAAATGGATGCAGACTATGAGGACCCAATGGGAAATTACAAGTCACTTGCCAGGCTGATAAATAAAAAGCCGCTGGTTCCATCGTCTGAGGAAATAAAAGAAAATCCCAGGGCACGCTCGGCCAAGCTGAGGGTAATGGAGAAATTATAGGTATGGCACGCAGAACGGTTTATAGAAAGCGTTCTAAGAAAAAGCAGTTCAAACTTCCGAGCGGGAAATATCTTCGTATTGTACTGTTCAGTCTTATCATTGTCGGTTTTTCCTCATGCTATATATATCTCAGGGTCTGGGTACGTGCTTTAGATGATGAAATTGATCTATTACGGGATAGGAATGAAATTGCCGAACGATATGTATCTTCTCTGAAAAATAAATGGGCATTAGCATCCTCAATTGGCGCGGTTGATGTTTCAGTTATTGATATGAAGCTGGGGCTCCGCCCGACAGTCCCAACTCAGAATTTGGTTTTGAGACCGGAATTAAACTTAGATGAAAATAGATACACAGGATTGCTGGAAGCATTTGGAAAGATAAAAGGGAATATTCCCATAATTTCGGCTAATGAAGCTGAAGCAAATCAGCTTTTTGAGGGACAATGAAGGCACATTATTCAAAAGTACGAGTAGGACTTGTTATCGTATCGTTTGGAGCCGTGTTTATCTTATTCGCTGCCCGGCTGGTTGCTGTTCAGGTAATATCAGGTCCCGAATATCGAGCCAAGGCTCAGCGTCAATACCTGCAATCGATAGAACTTCCGGCTGTTCGAGGGGAGATATATGATACTCGCGGCAGGAAAATTGTAATTAATGGTTGTTTTAAATCGCTGTTCGCATACCCTCTGAATCAAAAAGATGTGTCTGCCTCTTATGCGCAGTTAGGGCGAATACTGAAGATGAGTAAACGTGCCCTGGCAAAAAAGTTTAATCTAAAACCGAAAAAATTCCGGTGGATTAAACGGGGGTTGACTCCGAAAGAATTCGCACGATTTGATTCCGCCAAAAAAGGCTGCGGGTTGTTTGTTCAGGAAGAACCAACTCGCTGTTATCCGTTTGCCAACGTCGGCCGCGCTGTTTTGGGGTTTGTCGATCTGGACAATCAAGGAAAATCCGGTGTAGAAATGGTCATGAACGAATATCTGACCGGCATCAGCGGACGTTCAGTTATTCAGCGTAACGGTATGGGCAAAGAGTTTCGCATTCAGGAAATCCCCATAAAAAAATCCCTTCCGGGAAAATCAGTTGTGTTGACTGTAGATTGGGATAAGCAGCAGATTGTTGAAGAAGAATTGGCGAAGGCAGTAGAAAAGCATAATGCCAAAGGCGGGATGGCGGTGTTTGTAGATCCTCATAGCGGCGCGATTTTGGCCGCAGCCGATTATTCAGCGAGTGACAAACCAAACACGAAACCAATGAAGCTTGAAGCTGTAAGCTCAACTTTTGAACCGGGATCAATATTTAAATTAGTAACCGCCGCGGCTGCGCTCGAATCAGGATTGATACAACCGAGTGACAGCTTTTACGCCGAGCAGGGACGCTGGCGTTTGGGGCGGAATACTCTGAGGGATGATCACAAATATGATTCATTATCATTCCGCACCGGTTATGAGTTGTCGTCTAATATCGTTATGGGTAAGATTGCCAATAAGGTTGGCGGTGATAAAATTTTAGCGATGGCTAAGAAAATGGGTTTTGGCAGAAAGACGAGATGCGGTCTTAATGGTGAAAGTAACGGCTTTGTAGCCCGTCCACCCCGCTGGTCGAAATTCGTTACTTCAACATTTGCTATCGGTCATGGATTATCAGTTACGCCACTACAGATGGCTCAGGCATTCGCTACGGTCGCATCGGGTGGGTATTTATATCAGCCTTTCATTGTCAAAGGGTGTATAAACAATTATGGACAGGTAGTTGAGCAGCATGAAAGCCGTCCGGTGAAAGTGCTGGATGACAGCACTGTTGCAGTACTCAAATCCTTCATGCGGGGTGTTGTTACACGAGGTACCGGTGACCTTCTTGTGGACGCGCCTATTGCCATTGCCGGGAAAACCGGAACGGCAGAAAAGCCGAATCTGGAATCTGGCGGATATTACAAGAATAAATTTATTGCTTCCTTTGCCGGGTATTTCCCGGCGGACTCACCGCTGGTAGTCGGCATCGTTATTATCGATGAACCGGAGCCGATTCACTACGGCGGACATACTTCAGGTCCAGCCTTTAAGAATATCGCGATTAAATTTGCGGCCCTCGATAATTATATCAATGTCCCACCTGAAGTGGGTAGTACGTTGGATAATCTCGATGAATATGCCGATGCAGTATCTTGCAAAGATGTTATTCGTATGCCTGATTTGATAGGCTCTTCCCGGACAAAAGCGAAGAAGAAATTGAGCGAAGTTGGTCTGGGGTTTGTTTTCGAAGGAACCGGGCATGAAATAATCTCTACACGTCCCTGCGCCGGATCGTTGGTGGCTTCCGGTGAGGGAGTGGTTTGTTATGCTCCGATAGCTGGAGCTCTGGAAAAGATAATGCCCGACGTTGGCGGCCTGACTATTAGAGAAACAATTGCGCTCTTGTATTCATATGGAATCAAGGCGGATTTTAAAGGCAAAGGCCGGGTTGTGCGACAGTCACCTAAAGCCGGCGAATTAGTAGAAAAGAACGAAAAAGTAAAGATCGTATTTAAGCGAAGTTAGGAGAGCTCTATCCGACTTAAGGAGTTGACCAGAGAGGTTGACGGCGCGATAATTTATGGCGCTGAGGATATAGACGTCTCCGGTATTGAATATGATTCAAAAATGATTCAACCCGGCTCGGTCTTTGTTGCCATTCGCGGTTTTGCCACCGATGGTAATAAGTATATCGACGATGCTATTGCCAAAGGCGCGGTCGCGGTCGTTACCGACCAGGAATGCAATTGTTCGGTACCTCAGGTTGTGGTGCCGGATGCCCGGCGAGCCTTAGCGGATTTGGCTGCGAAACTCTACAATTATGCCAACAATAGAATAAAAATATGTGGAGTAACGGGCACGAACGGTAAAACAACATCTTGTTTCCTGCTTCGCAATCTGTTCTATGCCCGCAGCAAGAGAACCGGGATTATTACGTCACTCGAATACGATACCACCAAAGATAAGATAGCTGCCTCACGGACAACGCCTGAAGCGCTTGATATACACCGTTTGCTGCATATAATGAAAAATAATTTCTGCACTAATGCGATCATTGAGATTTCGTCGCATGCGTTGGTGCTTCATCGAGTAAGAAATCTTGATATCCAAGTTGCGCTCTATACCAATTTTACGCGCGATCATCTTGATTTTCACAATACGATGGAAGAATACTTGGAAGCGAAAGCAAAACTTCTTGATTTTGTGAATCAGGAAAACAAATGGGCCGTGATAAATTATGACTGCCCTGAATTTATGTCTCTGAAAGATCGCATCACCGGTTCGTATATGACCTATTCTCTTTCAGACCCCGGGGCCGATGTTTATCTGGAGCATTTTACGCTAAATCCCGAAGGCAGCCGATTTGAAATTCATTCTCCAATGGGTAACCGTGCAATAAAATTCAGACTCCCCGGCCGGTTCAATCTTTATAACGCTTTAGGCGCGGCAACAGCTGCTATGGCTTCGGGAATTGATATTGACTCCATCAAAACCGGACTCGAGAACTCCAAGGTTATTCCCGGACGCCTTGAGAGGATTAAATGCAATGCGCCGTTTTCGATTTTTGTCGATTATGCCCATACGCCCGATGCGATTACCAGAACTATTGAATCTCTCCGTGAATTGGGTGATGGAAGAATATTGACCTTATTCGGTTGTGGCGGCGATCGTGATCGGGGCAAACGGCCTCTCATGGGTAAGGCTGCAACGGAGGCGTCGAACTATAGCGTTCTTACTTCAGATAATCCTCGATCCGAAGACCCTGAGCAGATTATTGAGGATGTCAAACCTGGATTTGCTGAAGGCGCCAGAGTTGATACCATATCCGATAGAGACATTGCCATATCGCATCTACTGGGGCAGGCTAAAGAAGGCGATATTTTATTACTCGCCGGCAAAGGGGCTGAACCATATCAGGATATTAACGGTGTCAAGCATCCGTTTTTAGATAAAGATGTTGCTTTAACCCATCTCGATAAAATGGGATACTCAAAATAAATGACCAACTGGGATTTTAACATACTATCCGGAGTGCTGGAGACTGAATTAGTTAATGCTCCCGAAAATGGCATTGCTAATTTTAGAGGGTTCTCGATCGACAGCCGGACGATTAAATCGGGCGAGGTTTTCTTTGCGATCGTCGGCGATAACAACGACGGGCACCAGTATGTTTCACAGGCGTTTGAAAAGGGCGCGTCAGTGGCAGTGATAAATAAATCCCAAATTGATAAAATAAAATCTTCAATGACCGGCCCGCTGTTTATTGTTGAAGATACTCACGTTGCGCTTTTAGAAATCGCGGCGTATTTGCGACGGCATATGGAGACAAGTTTTGCCGGGGTTACCGGTTCGAACGGTAAGACGACAACCAAAGAAATGCTCTATGCTATTGCTGATGTAAATCATAAGGCATTTCGATCACCCGGAAATTTGAATAATCTTTACGGCTTGCCAATTTCATTGGGAATGATGCCGGAGGATACCGAATACGCTGTGTTTGAGCTGGGTATCTCCACGCCGGGTGAAATGTCACGATTGGCGGCGGTCATTAAACCCGAGTTGGCATTGATTACTAATATAGGACCGGCTCATCTGGAAACGTTAGGGTCAATTGAAAATGTGGTAAAAGCAAAATTTGAGTTAATTGATACCCTCCCGGTTGGTGCGCTGGTAGTTCTTAACGCAGATGATACTAATCTGATGACAGAAGCCAAACGTCGTAATTTAAGTTTTATCGGATTCGGTATTGATAACCCAACCGATTTTACCGCAACCGATTTGGATGTAACTGAGGACGGCCTCAGGACATTTGTGGTCAATGGTCAGCAAATTACTCTGAATGCGATAGGGCGAGTCAATGTCTATAATGCATTGGCTGCAATTGCCGCATCATCTGTATGGGGATGCTTACCTGAAGAGTGGAGTAAGGGATTAAACGCGTTTATTCCCGACGATCTGCGCATGAAACAGGAGCAGTTTAATGGCTTGCAACTCCTTATAGATTGTTATAACGCCAATCCCGATTCAGTGAGCGCGTCACTTGAGGCTGTTAAAGAGCTGAATGTTTCTGCGCGCAAAATAGCGGTACTTGGGGATATGCTTGAGTTGGGAAGTTCCTCCGATGATCTGCACCGGAAGGCTGGTCAGATGGCGGCTGATGCTGGTATTGATTATTTGTTTTGTTTGGGACCACAATCCCGTCATATCCGGGATGGAGCAATAAGCTCGGGAATGAACGAAGGCTCTGTTATGCACACTGAGGATAAACAGGATTTGCTTGATTCGTTATTGAAGATTATTGAGCAGGGTGATTTGATACTTTTCAAAGCCTCGCGAGGAATGGAACTTGAAAAAATTATCCATGGGTTAAAGGCATCGGCCTTTAAGAATAATTGATATGCTTTACTATTTGTTTTTAGAATTAACGAAACATATGTCGGGACTCAACCTGTTTCGCTACATAACTACTCGTGCGGTAGCGGCAGCGATTACAGCGATGCTTATATCGCTTCTACTCGGACCGATGTTTTTGAGGTTGCTGCACCGTTTTCAAGTAAAAGAAAAGATTCGAGGAGACGGTCCAGAAACGCATATGGCTAAGGCAGGCACCCCGACAATGGGCGGAATACTGATACTTATCGCGGTTCTGGTGCCGACCCTGCTCTGGGCAGATTTGAGTAATCGTTTTATTCTGTTGATTCTCATGGTGACCGTCTGGATGGGCGCGATTGGATTCATGGATGATTACCTGAAAGCAAAAAAGAATCAGCCAAGAGGTTTAGTCGGGCGCTATAAAATGTTGGGTCAGATCGCATGCGGCTTGTTATTTTTTGCACTGTTATATTTCTATCCACCCAGCGGAGAGTTTTCGACGCATACTAACATACCGTTTTTTAAGAATTACATTTTGCGCCTGGGGCTGATTTTCTACATCCCATTTATAGTGTTTATAATCACCGGAACTTCAAACGCGGTCAATTTGACTGATGGACTCGACGGATTGGCAATAGGGTTGTCAGCATTTTGTTTTATCGCCTTTGCGGGATTAACCTATATCGCAGGACGAGTCGACTACTCCAGTTATCTCGCTGTTGAGTATATGCCCGGTGCGGGAGAACTGGCGATCTACTGCGCCGCTGTAATAGGCGCATCAATGGGATTTTTATGGTTTAATGCTCCTCCGGCGCAAGTGTTTATGGGCGATACCGGTGCGCTTGCTTTGGGAGGTGTTTTGGGGGCTATCGCAATACTTATTAAACAGGAATTTCTTCTTGCAATCGTTGGAGGAGTTTTTGTCGTCGAAGCGCTGTCGGTAATCCTTCAGGTGGCATCGTTCCGCCTAAAAGGAAAGCGCATTTTCAAAATGGCACCGCTGCATCATCATTTTGAGTTATTGGGATGGAAAGAGCCGAAAATTGTAGTTCGTTTTTGGATAATCGGAGCGATATGCGCTCTATTAACCCTCAGCACATTGAAGATACGATGAATAGAATTGACAGACTACAGGGAAGACAAGTTGGTATCATCGGTATGGCACGGTCCGGTATAGCCGCGGCGCAATTAGTACAGCAGCTGGGCGGCAAGCCGTATGTTTCGGATATCCTTAACATTGAAAAACTGGAAGAGGTTATCCCGACCCTTGAGCAAAATAATATTCCCTATGAGTATGGAGGGCATTCCGAAAAACTGCTGGAGTCCGATTATCTGATTTGCTCGCCGGGGGTCCCGGCATCGCTGGATATTCTGCATGAGGCGACGGTTGCCGGTATTCCGATTTTCTCCGAAATAGAGCTGGCTTATTGGGTGTGCCGGGGAAGAGTGCTGGCGATTACCGGATCGAACGGTAAGACGACAACAACAACCCTGCTAGGTGAAATATGTAAAGCCTCCGGCAGACCGACGGTCGTTGGCGGTAACATCGGGACTCCATTTTCCCAGATTGCCCGCGATATCCCCGAAAACGGCTTGGCCGTAATAGAAGTTTCTTCTTTCCAACTGGAGAGAATTGAACAGTTTGCTCCATATGTGGGTATCCTGCTGAATCTGACGCCGGATCATCTGGATCGCTATGAGTCCTTCGAGAAGTACTGCGATGCCAAGTATAAAATGTTTGAAAATCAAACGGCTGAGCATTATGCGGTGATTAACGCCGACGATCCGGTTATATCCAGCCGGGAATTTACTTACAGCAGCAATCATGTGAGTTTTTCAATAGATGAATCAAGCGATAGAGGCCGGACACTCGGAGGTGTCTTTCAGAGGGGAAAGAGACTAGTAGGGAATCTGGCCGGGGGCGAAACCGATATTCTCGATATTGATAAGATTTGTATTCCAGGTCCGCATAACCATTCCAACGCGGCCGCCGCTTGTGCGGCGGCTTTAATATGCGGCATCAAGCCGGATGTTATCGCCTCAGTGCTGGAGAGATTTGCCGGAGTAGAACATCGCCTGGAGCATGTTACCAATATCGGCGGTGTTGATTTTATCAATGATTCCAAGGGTACTAATGTTGACGCGGTGGTAGTCGCACTCAAGTCTATCCCTCGCGGTATAAACCTGATTGCCGGCGGACGCGATAAAGCAGGCGATTTCACACAGTTATTACCCGAAGCCGTTGGTAAAGTCGAGCACATGATTTTGATTGGCGAAGCCAAAGATATAATTTTTGAGCAAGTCGGACGGCAAATTCCGGTAGTTATGGCATCAAGTATGGCTGACGCAGTAAAGAAAGCATTTGACCTCTCGCATCCGGGCGACACGGTGCTGTTATCACCGGGCTGCGCGAGTTTTGATATGTATCGAAATTTTGAGGAACGCGGTGAGGACTTTAAATATCTCATTGGCAAGTTGAAAAACGGGAAAGGGAACGGGGCAACAGTTGAAGTCTAAGGAACAAAATATTGACTATACATTGTTCCTGATAATCTCGGGTTTGATTCTGCTGGGCAGTGTGATGGTGTACTCATCATCAAGCGCTATCGCACAGGACGCAGTGAATCAGTTAGGTAAAAAATTCTCGAGTCATGCGTTTTTTCTGAAACGGCAGGTCGTCTGGCTGGTACTGGCGTATGTAGCGATGTTTACTGCTATGCGGATAAATATTGAAAAAGTGCGCAGATTTATTCCTATTGGTCTCGGAATCAGTTTTGTGTTGCTTATGGTTGTCTTTATTACGCCATCAATCAGGGGAACGCATCGCTGGTTGTCACTGGGAATTGTAACGCTGCAACCATCAGAAATTTTCAAGTATATGTTGATTTTTTATCTGGCCCACTCTCTATCACAAAAGGGCAGGACGTTGGATAATCTAAAACTATATCGCTGGCCGTACGGTCCTATTATTCTAAGCGGAATTGCATTGATAATTCTCGAACCGGATCTTGGTTCAGTCTTGGTCCTGGGCACGACGGTAATTATTCTGCTTTATTTGGCTGGCGCCCGTTTGTCACACATAGCGTATTCAATTGGCGGTTCCGCAGTCGCGGTTTATCTGCTGGTATTCGTAGGAGGATACAATAAGAGCCGGGTGCTGGCTTTCTTCACATGGCTGACTGATCCGATGCAGGCTCCACATCAAGTTAAGCAATCAATACTTTCGATGGCCAATGGTGGTATCATGGGAACTGGCCTCGGTGATGGAATACTCAAACAGTTCTTTCTTCCCGAACCTCATACAGATTTTATTTTTGCGTCAATTGGAGAAGAACTTGGACTCTGGGGACTTCTTTTGATACTGGGATTGTTCTTTGGCGCAATCTGGCGGGGAATGAGAATCGCAATCGAACAAAAAGATAAATTTAGATTTCTATTGGCATCGGGGTTGATTCTATGCCTGGCGGTTAATGCCTGTATTAATATCGCGGTAGTTCTCGGATTAATACCGACTACCGGATTGACTCTGCCGTTTTTAAGCTACGGCGGTTCGTCGCTGATAGTCTCAGCCGCATCGGTCGGTCTCCTCCTTAATCTCTCACGGCAGAGAGTGAGGATGACACGATGAGAATACTGTTTGCGGGTGGTGGAACCGGAGGTCATTTGTATCCGGCATTGGCGATTGCGGAGGAAATGAAACGGATCGATAACGATTGCAGCATCGAATTTATAGGTACCAAATATGGTCTTGAGTATCGCATGAAAGACAGTCTGGGATACAAGCTGCATACGATAGCCATGCGAGGCATACCGAGAAGTTTATCTATTGGTTTGTTGGCGTTTCCGTTTCGACTTATATCATCGGTGATGAAATGCAGGAGGATATTCAAAAGTTTCAATCCAGATGTTGTTGTCGGCACCGGCGGATATGTGGCGGGACCTCCGATTATAGCGGCATCAATCGGCAATATTCCCTGTGTGCTGCAGGAGCAGAACAGTTATCCCGGCATGGTGACCCGGAAATTTGCTTCTAAAACAAATCTTGTCTTTTTAGCTTACAAGCAGGCGGAAAAATATTTGCCCGAGGGAGTTGATAGAAAGTTTATCGGCAACCCTATTCGCTGTTCCATTATTTCTGGCAACCGTGAAAAAGCGCTGGAGCAATTTGGTTTGCACAATGACCGCAAGACTATCTTGATATTGGGCGGTTCGCAGGGTGCTCACCGTATAAACGAAGCGATACTCAACAGCATAGACAAACTTGATAACGGAATACAGGTTTTATGGCAATGCGGGAAAAGGGATTACACGGAAGTGAAGGCACGGCTGAACAAAAGGGATTTTGTTGTTTCCCTTTTCCCGTTTTCAAATGATATGAAATCAGTTTACGCGGCGGCGGATATTGCTATCGCCAGAGCAGGAGCATTGACAATAGCGGAACTGACAGCCTGCGGAATCCCGGCGATATTTATTCCTTACCCGCATGCGACGGCCGATCATCAAACACATAATGCGGAGGCGATTGTCGAAGCGGGAGCGGCCGAAATGATTACCGACTCAAAACTGGATGAGGTGGATGTTTTAACCCGTGCAGTGGATATTCTGAGGTCTGACAATTACACCACGATGAAACAAGCTGCGGCTGAAATCGGGCAACCCGGGGCAGCGGCGCAAATCGCGAAGGATATTTTCTCACTGGTTAAAGGAGACAGGATTGACAACTAACATCGGGACGACGACACGACATAATTTTACAAGGGCGCATATGATATTTTCAAAATATAAAAAACTACATTTTGTGGGCATTGGTGGAGCCGGGATGTCCGGCATGGCCAAGATTCTGCATAATCTCGGTTATACTATTTCCGGTTCGGACAACACCCCGACCGAAGTGACCGAGCATTTGGAATCAATCGGCATTACTATATACTCCGGCCACAGCGCTCAGCAGGTCACCGGAACCGATTTGCTGGTCATTTCATCGGCAGTTAATGAAGAAAACCCTGAAGTAGTTGAAGCGCTTGAGAGCGGTATACCGGTTATTAAACGCGCCGAAATGCTCGGCGAGCTGATGCGTCTCAAGTTTTCCATCGGTATTTCCGGAAGTCATGGAAAAACAACCACAACGGCGATGCTGGGTAAGATTCTCATGACCGCAAAGGTTGATCCTACGGTGCTGGTCGGCGGACGGGCGATGGAGCTTGATTCCGGCGGGCAGCTGGGGCAGGGTGAAATTATGGTCGCTGAGGCCGATGAATATGACCGCTCGTTTTTAAAGATGTATCCGTCAATTGCGGTGATTACTAATATCGAGGAGGATCATCTTGATTGCTATGACGGACTTGACGATTTACTTGATACCTTTGCCGAATATGTCAACCGGGTACCCTTCTATGGTTCCGTCGTGATTCCTTCAGCAGATATGAACGTCACACGCATTAAAGATATAATCAAGCGCCCGATTGTGACGTTTGGTTTTGATGATGAGGCCGATATAC
Source organism: Candidatus Zixiibacteriota bacterium (assembly GCA_023138975.1). Classification (GTDB taxonomy): domain Bacteria; phylum Zixibacteria; class MSB-5A5; order GN15; family JAAZOE01; genus JAGLON01. The sequence goes on along the minus strand of JAGLON010000013.1, from coordinate 30,653 downwards.
GCGCGGTTGAGATTGAATTCACCGATCATGGTTCACGATATGTTCTTGTGGTTCGAGGCGAGGTCAAGGGGCATATCTCACTCTCGATTCCGGGAGAGTATAATATCGCTAATTCTCTCGCGGCTATTGCGGCGGCCTTAGAAATTGAAACTCCTATGGAAGCTATAGAAGACGGTCTGCGGGCTTTCAAAGGAGTTGGCAGAAGATTCGAGATTATCGCGCAAGTGAAAGGAGTGACGGTAATTGACGATTATGCGCATCACCCCAGCGAAGTTGCCGCGACTCTTACCGGAATTAACGAATCAACGGTTGAACGAAGCGGAAAAACGATAGCGATATTCCAGCCGCATCTTTTCAGTCGAACGAGAGACTTTTATAAGCAGTTCGCGGAATCGCTTCATACAGCCGACGAGGCTTTAGTGGTTGATATTTATCCTGCGAGAGAAAAGCCGATTGCTGGAATTACTTCGGAAATGATTACCGAGTACGCTCAATCAATCGGGTATAAAAATCTAAGTTATGTCGGTCTTAAGGAAAACGCAGTTGAGCGGGCTGTTGCACTGGCGCAAACGGGTGATATTATTATTACGATGGGTGCCGGGGATATTTTTCGCATAAACGATAAAATAATAAAGGCATTGGAAGCCTGATGATATTTGGTATTCGCAAAAAATATTGGTGGTATTTAGCCTGTACGGGGCTACTGTTAGGATTTGTGGCATTCGCGCATATATCGCCTGTCTTTGCTCTGAAGGAATACAACGTAATCGGGCCGCTTGCGGAAACGGTTAGAAAGCAATGTAACGATAGCTTGCAAATCGGTGCGAATCTTTTCAGGCTTGATTCGGATATGTATATCGACGAACTAATGACCTCTGAAACTATAGAAAATGTTACGCTTCACCTAAGTTTACCATCCGGCATTAGAGCGGAGGTAAACCGGTTTGAACCGATTGTACTGGTCTTGGCGGATAAGCTATATGGTCTGGATAAATACTCTCGACTGGTTCCATTTGATATTGAATGGGAGACAAAAAATTTGCCGGTCTATACCGGTCTGAAAATAAGAAAGCTGTTTGAAATCCCAGAGGATTACCGGGTCTCGGAAGTAACAACAGGATTGAGACAGATTATCGGGGAGTTACCAGATTTATTCCAGCAGATTGCGGAGATAGATTTTTCGGATAAAACTTATATTAAGGTATTCCTGACAACGAGTACGGACACTTATTTGGCACAAAGCAGGAATTTTTATAAACAGCTTTATAAGCTGCATGCTATCAGGGAGATGGCGATATCTTCGGATAATGGATGCTATAATCTCCAGTTTGACAATATCGTCATAAAGCATTAGGGGAAGAGAACAAGATGTCTCAAATACGGACTATAGTCGGACTCGATATCGGAACTACTAAGATTTCGGCGATAATCGCGGAAATTGAGCAGGGCGACGAAATTCCTCGTCTCGTGGGACTGGGGATGGTGCCGTCAGATGGGCTGCGGCGAGGGGTTGTTGTCGATCTGGAAAAAACCGTGCGCTCCATCGGAAAGGCAATTTCAGATGCCGAATTGATGGCAGGAGTAAACGTTGACGGCATTATTGCTGGAATTTCAGGTGATCACATTCGCTCGATTAATTCGCATGGAGTTATAGCCGTATCCAGGAGCGACAATGAAATCACTCACACCGATGTGGAACGCGTTATCGATGCTGCGCGCGCAGTGGCGATTCCGGCTGACAGAGAGATAGTTCATGTACTTCCTCAGGATTATGTCATCGATGAACAGACCGGAATAAAAGTTCCAATAGGAATGTCCGGTGTTCGCCTTGAGGCTGAAGTGCATATTGTTACGGCTGCTTCAACGGCGGTGAGAAATATATATCGGGCTATTGGCCGCTGTGAAATGGATGTAGAAGCGCTGGTGCTGGAATCGCTCGCATCGAGCTATGCCTTACTGACTGATGAAGAACAAGAGCTTGGCATCGCGGTTATTGACTTGGGCGGCGGTACAACCGATATCGCCGTGTACTATGATGGCTCAATTCGGCATACCTCGACTCTTCCGTTGGGCGGTAAGAGTGTTACTAATGATATTGCCATAGGATTACGAACCCCGATAGAACAAGCAGAAAATATTAAGAAACAACATGGTGCGGCGATTCCATCGATGGTTGATGCTAACGATATGATTTCGGTGCCGGGTGTCGGCAGTCGAGCAGCGAGGGATATTTCAAAAAATGTTCTCGCATCGATTATTGGTCCGAGGATGGAAGAAATTCTTAATCTTGCCCATCGTGAAGTTAAAAAATCGAATTTCCCGGAAACTCTGGCCGCGGGTATTGTACTTACCGGAGGCGGTTCGCTTTTGGCCGGAACTGAGGAACTCGCCGAGCAGATTTTTGACATGCCGGTCAAGCTCGGGTATCCCAAAGGCTTTGATGGTTTAACCGATATGGCAAACTCACCGATTCATGCTACTGCGATCGGACTGATTCATTACGGAATTCGCCACAGTGACGAGGTTGCCAAGAAAAGCAAAACTCAAGGGGTGTTTAAAAAAATAGAAAAATGGTTCAATGAACATTTTTGATAATAATAAAATAAAAAATAAATGTATAAGAATGACAGGAGGATATCATGCCGTTTGAATTTGAGGAGGAGCTAGGCTCTCAGGCAAAAATCAAAGTCATCGGCGTTGGCGGCGCTGGAGGAAATGCTGTCAATCGGATGATCGATAACGGACTATCGGGAGTGGAGTTTATTGCGGTCAATACTGACGCGCAGGTGCTCGAACAGAATAGCTCGGCGATTAAGGTCCAAATCGGAAAACGAATAACTAAAGGACTCGGAGCAGGCGCCAATCCGGACGTTGGAAAAAGAGCCATCGAGGAAGACGCTGACGAGGTCGCCGGGTGTTTAAACGGAGCCGATATGGTCTTTGTTACGGCGGGAATGGGCGGAGGTACTGGAACCGGTGCGGCTCCTGTAACCGCAAAAATTGCTAAATCTCAAGGTGCTCTTACCGTCGCGATAGTGACCAAACCGTTTGATTTTGAAGGCAAGAAACGAGGCTCACGGGCTAATGACGGTTTGGATGAGTTGCGGAAACACGTTGATACACTTATCACGATTCCCAACCAGAGATTGCTTTCTATCGCAGACAAAAATACGCTTCTAACAGACGCTTTTGGTATTGCGGACGATGTCCTCTATCAGGCAACCAAAGGAATTTCCGAATTGATTACTGTTGCCGGTTTAATTAACTGTGACTTTGCTGATGTTCGTACCGTTATGTTGGAAATGGGTGATGCGTTAATGGGAACAGGAGAGGCGAGCGGAGAAGATAAAGCTTCTCTTGCGGCTCATGAAGCAATCTCATCGCCATTACTGGAAAACATCTCTATTGCCGGAGCGCGTGGCGTATTAGTGAATGTCTCAGGTGGACCGGATATGACCTTGTTTGATGTCAATGACGCAACCTCAAAAATTTATGATGCTGCCGGAGCTGACGCCAATGTGATCGTTGGCGCCGTTATAGATCCGGACCTTAAGGATACTATTCGAGTGACGGTCATTGCCACTGGTTTTGGTCGGGGCACATCATTTGAAGAAGATGTGAATCAAAATGAAAATGATGGAATTCCGACCGACTTATTCGGGACTCTCCCAAAAAGCGAGACAGTGTTCCAGTCGGTTAAAAAAGCCGCGCCGGTTATGATCCAGAACGAGCGCCCTCAACCGAAGCCTCAGTATCAACCTGAGCCGGAACCGGTTCAGGAGATACAGCCGAGGGCTCCAAAACCATCAAATGGGAATGGCGAACCAAAAAAAGAAGTGATCTTCACTAAGAATGATAATTATGAGGTACCTGCGTATCTCAGAAGAAAAATGAAAGAAATTGAGCGGTCCTTTGCGGGACCGGATGACAATTAACCATAAATTCTGTGTGTGTTAGCGGAAAGGAGAAAGCCGTATAACCTGATTTTATCCCTCAAAACATGCAAAAACGGGATATTGATCCCGAACTCATTTTACAGAACCCGCCGGAGCGGATTTCCCCCCATTCCGGCGGGTTAAATTTTGGTATAAAAAAAGCCGGTTGAGTCAACCGGCTTATAGTCTTTACTTAAAAATATCGATCATTCACATCCTGCACAAGGAGCCGGGCCAGATCTAAATATGTAATTTATGACATAGACGGCATCGGCAATATTTACCTGACCATCACAATTGGCATCAGCCATTTCAATATCTATTGGAGGCGGTCCGCCTTTGAATATCCAGCCTATTAAATAGACCGGATCACCGATATTGAGTTCGCCGTCTCCGTTCATATCGCCGCAAATTGACGAGTATTTTAATACTGTTAGGCCGCGCGAACCGGCTGCATATAAATAGCCTGATTGTAAGGTTGTGCTAGAGTAGAAATCGTTCTCGTATGAAAAGACAATTGCAGTATCGGGATTTTCCGGATCAGAAAAATTGACTAAATATATATTGGTTGAACCGTAGTCTGTTAAAAACGCCCAAGGATAGTCTATCGACACCGACGCCAATTCCGGGCCAATATACATTTCGAAAATAAAAATCGGGTTTTCTCTATCTTCTATATTGAAAATAGTAAAGGCTCCCATATAAGGTTCCGAATACGCTACCGAATAACAAGCCCAGATACTGTCAAAAGCAACATCGGTAAGAAATCCGCTTCCGAAATCTGAGCCTAAAAGCCCTGGATTTAGAGGATCTGTTAAGGCGAAAATTTTCACATCATCTATATAAAGAAATCCATCGTGCACTTCCAGTAAATCCGAGTAACTGAGTCCGGTCAGGCTATTTGCAATAGTAAGAGCACTTGGATCAGAAGCATCGATTATGTACAAATTATCTCCGTATGCGGTTACATAGAGATAGTTTCCGTAAGATGTAATATTATATACCCAGGTTGGCATAAGTAGAGTATCAATAATAACTGGATTAGCGGCATCTGTTACATCTATTGTTCTAACGGTACTGTCTCGTCCGGTAACGAAGGCGTAGTTTCCTTCCATTGTGAAATCGACCGTGAATCCTAAATGGCAACCGCCGAGAAACTCAGGGTTTTCGCCAGGGTTTGAAATATCCAAAGCAGCAAAATGCTTTCCGGCTAAATAGGCGGTGTCGCCGACTAGTATTACTTTATTGTTACGGTTGTACTCTCTTAAGAAGGAATAGCGCGGTAAATCAGATGGATCATTGATATTGTAAAACCACAGCCACTTATCCTGTACAATTGTTATCAAACTGTCCTTTAAAGACATAAATCCATAATATTCGATGTACGAAAGTGAGTCAGCATTGGCCGGATCGGCAATATTGTAGCTTATTATTCCGGTGTTTATATCTCCTACGTACGCAATGGTATCACGAACCTCTATTAAGTTTGGATCTCCGTAAGAAAACGAACCGATGATATTTGTCAGATCGTTATAATCAAGTGTTTCCAGGACCAAGACAGAATCATACTCCGAAACCGCATAGATTGTATGAAACCATGCATCAACGTCGGATATTAGACCCATTGTAGAGTCGATTGCGTATCTTTGAACGAAACCAATACCCATGTAATTGATTATCTCCAACCCTTTTGTCGTGGCGACGCAGTAGAGAGAGTCCCCACTGAGATTTGTGATTCGTGAAGCCCCGCCGACTGTTGGATACGTTAAATCAAGAACAGGATTGACGGGATCGCTTATATTAATCATAGACAGGCCGTTGTTGTGTCTGCAAGCATAGAGCGTATTGGTATTGGCCAGGACGTACTGCATTGTCTCGCCGACAAAGAACGATTTGACATAACTCGGGTTGTTGACATCGCTAATATCATATATGAACAAATCAGTATTTCCGTAGATGTAAGCATAATCACCAACCAGTGCCAGCCCTTTGGTATGTCCCATACTTTGATATACATTCGAGACAAATTGCGGATAGGAATAATCGGATATATCGAGAATTAACAGTCCGTATTCCATGGCGCAAATAGTGTAGTCCCCTTTGTATGCCATATCATTGACATCACTATAGTAATTACTGCCGGAAGGGGTCAAGTTTATGGCTAAAGCCGGAGAGCTCAGCGCCAATAACACGCTTAACAGTAGAGCGAATTTGAATTTCATAATATTCTCCCCAATAGTGAAAGAACAGGCTCGCCTCAAAACAAAGTTTTTACTTGAAAACAACTATCATTCACATCCTGCGCAGGGAGCAGGACCATCTCTAAAGACGTAATTTATTATATATACGGCATCGGCAATATTGACCCTTCCATCGCAATTGGCATCAGACAGATCAAGGTCCATCGGAGCCGGTCCGCCCTTGAATATCCAATTGATCAAATAGATAGGATCTCCGATATTTACCTCGCCGTCTCCGTTCATATCGCCGCAAATTGACGAGTATTTTAAGACAGTAAGGCCGCGCTTACCAGCCGCATATAGATATCCCGATTGTAGGGCCGTGCTATAAAAGAAATCATCCTCGTATGAAAATACAATAGCTGTATCCGGGTTTTCAGGGTCTGAAAAGTTGATAATATAAATATCTTCTGAAGCAAACATGCCATACGGTGTTAAAAAAGCTAAAGGATAGTCTATCGATATGGAAGCCATCTCGGGACCCAGAGGCAGGTAAGAAACATAAGCCGGCGTCTCCTTGTTTTCGATATTGAAAATAGTAAATGCTCCCATATAAGGTTCCGAATAGGCTACCGAAAAACAAGCCCAGATACTATCAAAAGCAACATCGGATACAAATCCGCTTCCGAAATCAGAACCTAAAAGTGATGGATTTAGAGGATCGGTTAAATCGAATATTTTTACATCATCGACATAAAGAAATCCTTCGTGTACCTTCAATACGTCCGAGTAGCTAAGGCCTGTTAGAGTGTTAGCAATAGTAAGAGTGCTGGGATTTGAAGCATCAATAATATATAAACTATTGAGGTGTCCAGTTACATAGAGATAGTTTCCATAAGATGTAATACTATATAAATAACCGGGCAATGACAGAGTGTCTATAATAACAGGATGGGCGGCATCTGAAATATCGATTGTTTTAACAGTGCTATCATAGCAAAATACAAAGGCATAATCCCCTGTGACAGTCATTCCACCTGCATTCTCTAAATAACACCCTCCAATAAATTCTGGTGCGCTCGAAGGATTGGAAATATCGAGTGCCGCAAAATGTTTTCCGGCCAGGTATGCGGTGTCACCGACCAACTCTAATTCGTTAGCCCAATTATTTAATCTCGAATATGAATAGCGGGGTAAATCAGAGGGATCACTATTATCGTAACACCACAACCACTCATCCTGTATGATTGTAATCAGACTGTCGCGTAGTGACATAAATCCATAGTATTCGATGTATGACAAAGAATCAGCATTAGCTGGGTCGGCAACATTGTAGGAAATTATACCCGCATCAACATCGCCTACATAGGCGATAGTATCCCGGACTTCAATTAAATAAGGGTTTCCATACGAGAAAGAACTGATGTAGTTGTCCAGAGAATTAAAATCAGAAATATCTATTACTATTACCGAATCAAAGATTGAGACGCAATAGAGTTTATCCAGCCAGACTGAAACATCAGAGATTTGTCCCAGAGTTGTGTTGACTGCGAGTTGTTCAACAAAATTCGGTACTTCATTGTTAATTAACTCTAACCCCTGAGTAGTTGCGATGCAGTACATTGTATCACCGCTAACGCGTGTTATTCGTGAAGCTGAACCGGCGGTAGGATAAGTTACTAAGATATCTAAATTTTCCGGATCGCCGGCATCAATAACCGATAGGCCATTTGCATATCGGCAGGCATAGATAATATCGCCGCGAGCCAATATATAATGCATTGTACCACCGACAAAGAACGATTTTACGTAGCTCGGGTTGTTAACATCGCTGATATCATAAATGAACAGGTCAGTGTTGCCATAAATGTAAGCATAGTCTCCAACAAGCGCCAACCCTCGGGTATGCCCCATGTTTTGATACACATTCGAGACCATGTGCGGAATAGAATAATCTGATATATCGACAATCATCAGGCCGTATTCCATAGCACAAATAGCATAGTCTCCTTTGAGAGCCACATCATTAGCATCGCTATAATAATTACTGCCTACATGAGTTAAATTTGCCGCCAAAGTCATTGAGCTTAGCGCCAATAAAACACCCAAAACCAATGTGATTTTAATTTTCATGATTTACTCCCTAAGAGTAATAAAATGGTCTCACCTCTTTAGCTCAATTCCGTTTTCAGCGCATATAATAATTTTGGAGTAGAATAAGTAAGCGCTTGCTCTAAACTTATAATAAAGGGTATTCTGTTTTTATGCAACAGGAAATAAAGTAAACTATGGTTTATTCATTGATATAGAAAATGCTGAGTGGGAGTATAAACGACTAGTACTGCTCAAGAGTCAGGCAGCTGTTTTCTAACTTCGCATAGGAAAAGTGATAATAAAAATCGCCGGTATTGATATATATTCCGTTTTCAAATTTCTTAAAAGCGGGTTGATGAACATGCCCGATCAATACCGCGTCATAACCCTCGGCAAATTTACTCTCCGCATACAGTTCGTAATCTTTGGTAAAATCGATATTGCGGCCCGAAGTATGATTTCTGGACGATGACGACATCTTTTTTGCAAAGGGGATGCCCCAATCGGGAGGAAGTAATCGATATAAGGCGATAGCAAGGCGGTTGCGCAGGATCGAACGGACAAAAATACGGTATTTCCAGTCGGCCGGAGACAGGCCGTCGCCATGAATTAAGAAAAGTTTTAGACCGTTTTCATTGACCTCTAGCTGGTCGCGATGGATAGTAATACCAACTTCTTTTTCCAGAAAATCCCCGAGCCAGAAATCATGATTACCGGTAATATAATGAATCTCAACGCCTGATTCGGCTAAAGAGGCCAGCTTGAACACCGCTTTTAAATGCTGTTTTGGAATAGCGTGTTTATATTCAAACCAGAAATCGAATAAGTCGCCGAGAATGTACAGCTTCTCGCCATTACCTTCGACCATATTTAAAAAATCGAATAGTTTCTTTATTTTGATAGATTCGTTTTTATCGTCTTCAGCGCCAAGATGCGCATCTGACAAAAAATAGATAGCCATATAAAAATATACGAAATCGGAAAGGGCTTAACAAACAGTGTTTATTAAACCCGTTCAACTAATTTCTGTAAAGATTCGTAAAAAGCTTCTCCTACATCACTCAGATCGCTGTCGATGAAGTCATTTACTTTCAACTTGCTCCCGCCGACGGTGCCGATTTTTATGATTGGCGTATTAAACTCTGCCGCCGCTTTTTCAAGTTCGATAGCTTTACCTGCCGGAGACGAAATTACTATGCGCGAGGCTGATTCACCAAAGAGTAATGCATCCGTTCTTAACCCATCTGAAGGTAATTCAACCGATGCGCCGATCATGTGCTCTCTATTACCGATACAAGATTCGGCAATTGCTACTGAAAATCCACCATCGGAACAGTCATGTGCAGAGCTTATTAACCCGGTCTGTATCATTTTAAGGATGGTCTTATGCAGATTATGCTCAACCGATAAGTCAAGTTCTGGAATAGCGCCTCGCTTTTGACCGTGAATAACAGATAAATACTCCGAGGCGCCTAACTCTTCTTTGGTCGTTCCCAGTAGATAGATTTCATCACCTTCATTCTTGAACCAGGAGGTAGTAATATCTTTTAAGTCTTCTACCAGACCTATCATGCCGATGACCGGAGATGGAAATACGGCATGGTTAGGATCTTCGTTGTAGAAACTTACATTTCCACCGGTAACCGGAGTCTCAAACTCGAGGCAGGCTTCACCCATACCGGCCACAGCTTCGGCAAAACAGTAATAGATTTCAGGGTCGTATGGATTACCAAAATTAAGGCAATTGGTAATGGCACTGCCTTTACCGCCTGAGCAGGCTATATTGCGGGCTGATTCGGCGACAGCATGCATAGCGCCTAACTTTGGATTCAAGTAACAATACCGGCCGTTGCAGTCGGTAACCATTGCCAATGCTTTATTTGTTTTTCGGATTCTAAGCACGGCGGCATCACTGCCGGGACCTATTGCCGTATTAGTCCTAATCGTGGAATCGTACTGCTCAAAGACCCAGCCTTTATAGCAGATATTCGGCGCGGCCATTAATTTTAACAGCGCGTCATTCCAATCTATATCCAGCGATATTTTGTTCAGGTCAAGTTTGCCTAACTCATCCATATAGGCTGGTCGTTTTGTTTCACGAGTATATTCCGGGGTTTCTCCACCGAGGGCTAATACCTGCGAAGGAATTTCGGAAACGGTTTTACCGTTAAGTTTTACCCGGAACAGCCCATCGTCAGTCACATGCCCGATTATTTTCGAGTGCAGATCCCATTTTTCAAAGATCTCAATAATGCGCTGTTCACAGCCTTTTTTGGCGCAAACCATCATCCGTTCCTGTGATTCAGACAATAGAATCTCGTACGGAGTCATTCCATTTTCACGAAGCGGAACATCTTTGAGATCCAGCTCAATACCTGTTTCACCTTTGGCTGACATCTCCGCCGAGCAGCACGTAATTCCGGCCGCTCCCATATCCTGAATGCCTACGACTAAATCCTCTTTGATTATATCCAGAGTAGCCTCAAGCAATAATTTTTCGGTGAATGGATCGCCTACCTGAACATTGGAACGCTTGGCCTCGTTTTCCTCGGATAATTCGGCTGAGGCAAAGGTAGCGCCGTGAATTCCATCGCGTCCGGTCGAAGAGCCGACAATAAATATTGGATTGCCTATACCTCCGGTGGTAGCGGAAACGATTCCATCGGTTTTCATCAATCCGACCGCCATGGCGTTAATAAGCGGATTCCCGGTATAGGCTTCGTCAAAATAAACTTCTCCGCCAACGGTTGGTACTCCAAATGAGTTGCCGTAATCTCCGATGCCTCGAACGACTCCATCAACTAAATAGCGAACCCGGTCGTTTTCGAGAGAACCAAATCGCAGCGAATTCAAAGAGGCTATCGGCCTGGCACCCATTGTGAAGATATCTCTCAAAATTCCGCCGACTCCGGTAGCGGCTCCCTGATATGGCTCGACTGCCGAGGGATGATTGTGTGACTCAATTTTAAACACAACCGCGAGGCCGTCGCCGATATCAACCGCACCGGCGTTCTCTTCACCGGCTTTGGCCAGAAGATGCTTGCCTTCTCGAGGGAGAGTTTTTAGTAGTCTGATTGAGTTTTTATAAGAACAATGCTCAGACCACATGACTGAAAACACGCCCAATTCGGTAAAGTTTGGCTCACGGCCAAGGATTTTCTTTATACGTGCATGTTCTTCTTTATTGAGGCCGTGTTCTTTGACTAATTCGGGAGTAACTACCGGTTCCGGCATATTTGTTCCTTTCAAAAAAACGAATATATCTGAATTTAAGCCTACTGTCAATTGAAATGAGGCACTGAGTAATTATGAACATAAAACTTGATTTTTCCCTATTTCGTTCAGATTTTGTATAAAACCGGAGGAGAACGTGAAACCGATTATTTTATTAATGTGTGCGCTGTTAATTCTATCTTGTTCTGCGGAGAAAGCAGAGTTTAAGAACTCAGAGAAAGCTGCCGAAGCATGCGAAATACTTATTTCAGATTTTCAAAAATCACTTAAATCGGAATTAGTCAAAGCGATGACTGAGGGTGGTCCTGAGCGCGCGGTAAGCGTATGCAATACCAAAGCTTCGGAGATATCGGCCGGGTTTTCAGAATGGTCCGGAGTTGAATTAAAACGAGTATCCCTCAAACAAAGAAATGCCATGTTTGCGCCTGATGAATTTGAAACTATTGCTCTTAAAGCGTTTGTGGCTGATTCTTTGGGTAAACAGCCCGTACATCAGAAATTGGTATATGTTAGTGATAGCTTAACAGTTTTTCGCTATATGAAAGAGATTAAGACTGGGGAACTGTGCCTGAAATGTCACGGCGATCCAAAAGCTTTTTCTGAAAGTTTGGCTGACACCCTCGAAAATCTTTATCCGGGTGATCCGGCGACAGGTTATAAGGCGGGGGAGAGTCGAGGAGCTTTTTCGGTTATCCTGCGATTTCCGGCTGCAGAAGAATCGGTTAAAAAAATTCTCGGAGATAAATCACACTAAACAAGGATATCCGGTTACTATTGATGCCTCGGAAACCTAATTCACCCGCAAACCTGGATCTATTTGACGCTCCGCAAACAAGTGGAGCGATTTCACCTGATTTGCCCAGCATCGATAATCTGGAGCAGATGTATGATATATATAATGCCCAGTACTTTGGAGGTCGGCTACCCAGGGTAAAAATCACTTTTTCAAAACGAATGCTGGCGGCTGGATGCTATTTCCCGCAACGGCTCGAAATCCGTATTTCTGAAAAATATCATGCGATTTTCCCCGATGAAGTTTATGATACGCTCAAGCACGAGATGATTCATGTCATCCACCTCAAACACAATGCGGAATTTAAGAAAATGGCAAAACGAATCGGTGCTTCTGTTCGAGCAAACGAGCATCCGGATTTGAGACGACCTCCCAAATACTTATATGTTTGTCCCCACTGCCATATTGAATATCCCCGCACGAAGCGACTACGATTAGCATCATGCGGTCGCTGCTCGAAACGCGGTTATGATAAACGATTCAAACTTATCCTTAAGAAAAATCTAAAACAGATGGAAACCAAGTGAGTATGCCAGATAAAGAATCGTACGGTTTTATGGCTGGTAGAAATATCAATGGATATTTCACCTATCATCTCTTTATCAATTTTGCCTTCTGGCTCTCAATTTATGCGGTCTTTTTCATGGATCGCGGATTGGATTTCAGCGCGTTACTTCTTTTATATGTTGTGGTCAATGGATTCCAGACTTTAATGGAGCTTCCATCGGGCATGCTGGCCGACAAATGGGGCCGCAAACCGGTGATGATGCTGGGGGCGCTGATGCAAGCGTCGGGGTATTTGTTAATTGCCTTCGGTGATAGCATGTATTGGTATATCCCGGGAATGTCACTGGCCGGTATCGCCCATGCGTTTACATCCGGTTCGGATTCAGCCTTCATATATGACTCATTAGTGGCGGCCAAGCGGGAAGAGGAGTTTAAAAAAATCGAAGGCCGGGCTTATATGTTTAGTCTGATTGGTTGGGGAGCCGGAGGACTATTGGGCGGCTGGATTGCCATGCAGAACCTCGCGCTTCCGTATATCCTTTCGGCCATGACGTCGCTGATGGCAATGTTTATTATTGGTACCTGTGTGGAACCTCCCCGAGTCCAATTGCATATGACTGCGCGAGCATTCATTCACAATGCCTGGATTATGCTCCGTGATAATCGCCGGGTTCGGGGGATTATCATTTTCTCCTCGATATTGTACGGACTGCTTTTAGCCTGTCATAAGTTCTCGCAACCATATCTGTTATCGGCGGGAATCGCACTTGAAGTCTTCGGCGTTATTTACTTTGTCTGGCTGATTGGGGCCGCTTTATCCTCAAACTTCTCAGAAAGAATTGAACAGCTTTTAGGGCGGAAAACGATTTTCTATCTTATGCCTGTACTGGCCGGAGGAGCGATTATTTATCTTGGTGTCCGGCAGGATATATTCGGGGCATTTATAGCTCTATTATATCAGTTCTCCTGGGGAGCTTTGAGGCCGCAGATGAATCATGTGATTAACGACGAAGTCGCATCCACGATGAGGGCAACAATATTATCGGTTGCCGGATTCGGAAGCTCAATAATATATATTATTACCGCGCCGCTTATAGGTGAGTTTGCCGATTTATACGGTTTTGATAACGCATTATTACTTTTAGGAATGGCCATTTTGACCCTGGGACTTATAGCGGCCCATTATTTCCTTTTTTCAGAAAAACCTGATTGATGTTTTTATTGCAATGCGTACTGAAACAGGCTAATTTATTTTTAAAATAAACTGTTAATTCTGGATAACTCATGACTAATTTACCCGTCCAACAGAGGACGCAGACAGTCTGCCTGATAATCCTCTCCGTGATTGCCAGCGGAGCCGCTTTGTTTTGGCTCAAACCGGTGATTATTCCATTCGTTTTGGCGATATTCTTTACCCTGTGCCTAACGCCGTTTATTGATTTGCAAATCCGATACCTGAAATTTCCGAGATGGCTGGCTATAATAACGACGCTATTAGTGGGAATTGGTATTTTGGCATTAATCACACTGATGGTATCGTCATCGGCGGGACAAATATCGGAGAGGTCCGGTATCTATCAGCAGCAGATCCAGGCGTTAATCGATAGTATGGTAGATATTCTGCCTCTTGCACAATTTGGGATAAATCCGGAGGATATTACCAATTCGTTGATAGGAATTATTCCACCCGATACTGTCACCGGCCTTATTTCGAGTACACTGGGGGGAGTAATGAAACTTCTCTCGAATGGAATGCTGGTCGTCATTTTCATGCTCTTTTTGATACTTGGGCAAAATTCAACCAAAAAGTCATCTGGCGGAGTGTGGCAGGAAATTGAATATCGAATTAAAAAATATATTTTAGCGATGGTCTTAATTTCCGCTGGAACTGGGTTTTTAGTTGGATTAACTCTATCAATCCTTGGAGTAGAATTTGCCTGGATTTTTGGTCTGTTGGCTTTTTTATTGAACTTCATTCCCAATGTTGGTTCGGTTATAGCGACTCTTTTACCTCTGCCGGTAGCCTTATTAAATCCGGAATTATCCTTTATTGCCAAAATTCTGGTATTTGCCCTTCCTCTGGCTATTCAATTTGCTATGGGTAATATTGTCCAGCCCAAAATAATGGGTGACTCTCTTGATTTGCATCCGGTTACAATACTTATTGCGCTGATATTCTTTGGTATGATATGGGGAATTGTCGGTATGTTTCTGGCGACTCCGATATCTGCGGTAATCAAAATTCTATGTCAGCGTTTTGACTCATCAAAGTTTTTTGCAGAATTAATGGCAGGGCGTTTGGATCGTTTGAGATAGATAATACTTGAGCTTTCGGGAAAATTAAACATGTAAAAAGGGAAAGGGCTCCTGGGTGGGGAGCCCTTTTTATTACGGTGCCGGGCATTTCAAAGGGATATTGGGGTATTCCCTTTAACAGTACGGCAAGGGATGCGCGAAAGCGACATCAATGCCCAGGCACTTAAAACACATCCGGTAAATAGGGCATCACCGGAAGAGAATTGGAAACGTTGTCAGCTACTCCTTAGAAAGCGCAGGTTGAGCTTTAATCTCAATTACCCCGCTCAATATGTATGTTGTCTATCAGTGGGTTTTCTTACAAATTATTATTTTTATTTAGTAAAAGATAGTTGTTGAAACTAAATATAAATGTGTTTATAGAACATACTGTAATAATCCGTTACAAACCGTGAAAAGTTTTCTCTTTCTTTTGTTTCGGACCTAAATCTTGAGAATCATTAGACCGATTATGATAATATAAAAGTGCGTAAAAGATAAAATCTGGAGTTTAAAATGAAGCGTTTACTTTTCTTTGCCTCTTTAGCCCTATTCATTATGACTATCCCATGGCTTTGGGGGTGCTCAACTACTGACGATAATCCAGTGAACTCGAGCGATTCTACTGGATTAACTATTGCCAGCCAGGATATAATCGAAAGCACAATCGGCGAGGGTCAATTCGAAATGTCGTTTATGCAGGCGATGATTGCTCTTGAACTGGCCGATGGAATTTTGACGAATTCCGGATCATCTGCAAGATTCAAACCTTTTGGTCCGGAATCGGATGATTTTAGTATAATCATAAATTCACAGGTGGAAGAGGGCAATTGGTTTATCCTGACTATTACAGCTACGATAATTGGTGAAAATGACGAAGGCGGAAACGATACCATTTACTTTAATGGTACCGATTCTCTTCGTTTCACGGATTCGAGCGGCTTTACAATGACTCCGGACTCGACTATTACAGCCCTGGACGCGCGAACTCATCATTCGGCCCGTGTGCTTTCCTCGGGTGATTCATTATCGGCCGCCAACCATAATGTTTTCGATTTTACATTTGCTCACACCGACACAACCTGGATAGGTGGAACCGTTTTTGATACACTTGCTTTGTACATTACAGGCGACAGCGCCGATTGTGTCATAGAAGCATCGAATAATCAAACCTGGAATGACTTATTGGTGACTCAGGCGGTAATGAATGAAGATGAATGTCCTCCGGCCGGGACGATTACTTCGGCTTCGACTTTAGCCATAAACTGCGTCGGCGAAGGTCCGGCAGACTCTTTAAGCATTAGCGGAGCCTGGACCGTTGCAGCCGTTTTTAATGACGGATTGATTACTATAAACTATACCGCCGGCAACACTAATTGGTCTGTAACCGATACTTGTGGAACCGGTGGTGGTGCTGACTCAACAGCTACGTTTGATTCTACCTTTGTTGACAACTTTGAGGATTATATTGATGATGATATGCGGAGCGGACTGGGAAATTCTTTTAAGGCTTCGCTGGAACTGTTATCGATATTTGATACGTCCCTGAGTCTGTTTGGAGATACCGCCATGTTCAACATTGATCTGGATGTCGTAGATTGGACCTTTTATCCCTCTGGCTGGCTGGTGTTTACGCTTGATATGCATGATACTTCGCAATATTATATTGAGTCGGTTGGCGGGACTGATATGGTGACTCAGTATGAGCATGTTGTGGCACTCGATTCAATACGAGTATATGATAACGGAATCGCCCAACTCATTCCGAACTCAAACGCGGATTCTATGCAGATGCGAATGCATTATACGGTCGATATAACCAACGATCTTGAGGAAACATTTGCCATCAAAGGTGATCATCGGGCAAGTACCATCGGTGTGCCGTGGAACGGTTCGGTCTTTACTGTCAGTGGTTCAGGAACTGATTCAACTGAGGGAACACTAAATCGAGGAATCGAGGGTTCGACCGTTTGCTCCTTGTCCGTTTATTCGAGCAGCATTGTCAGCAATGTCGTGATAGATGTCTCGACAATGACCGATGAAGATGACGGCTGCCCGTCCTCGGGAGCTTTGATAGTAACAGCAAATGTTTCCTTTAGCTGTGCTTCAGCCGGTGCAAGCTATGACTTTGATGGTCTTTGGAATATCTCGACGACGTTTAACGGTACCTCGAATACAACTTCATACGGGCATAATGGTTTCAATGTTACTGTTTATTGGCAATGCGGAGGTTCTTCATCAATAAATGATAGCTTTGGCAACCGGATGCTTTTTTAAGATTTACAGTAAGGTCTCAGCGGGATTTTAGCGGCATCTTTTGATAGATGCCGTTTTTATTTTGGGCTTGACAGAACGGCAATATTTAGCGATTATTGGCGTCACGGAGGAGTGGCTGAGAGGTCGAAAGCGGCGGTCTTGAAAACCGTTGTACCGCAAGGTACCGTGGGTTCGAATCCTACCTCCTCCGCTTATTACCAGATTTGATCCCTTCGACAAAGATTTCGAAGGGTTTTCTGTATGTGGGACAGAGACTTCCATCTTTCAAATGACAGTTCGATAGTAGTGAATTAATCAATCTTCTCTTTTGGCTTGGATTTGCCCTAACATAAAGTGATTCAGCTTGATGGCTGAGTTCGATAGTTTTTTGAGCAATATCAAAATTAGTCTTAAATGATTCACTCAGATTGCCAAGTCTATACTTTATGGAGCTTAATTGATTTTCATAATCATTATATACTGATTGAAAGAACTTCTCTTCGATATGGCCATCTATATGAGCCTGAAATGTCTTTCTCATATCAGTCTGTACTTTATCGCGAGATAACTCCAATCGTTCGCGCTCTCGACTAATTGCAATCTTTTTAGTTTTGTACTCATCGTCAAGACAGTGCTTCAGGAAATCATAAAACTCATAGGGAAGAGAAGCTTGTCCTACGATTTTTCCAAACTGATTGTCTATCTTTGTTTCTGGTAAGTAATCTGGTTTATGCTTATTGCCATAACCGGTACAATGGTAGTAGGTATACTTTCCTTTTTTTATCTCCGCGGTAATCGCGCGGCCACATTCACCGCATGTGATTAATTGTCCAAACGTAAAACTTCGAGATCCGGCCTTATTATTACTACGTGCCTTAAATGCATTCTGTACTAGTTCATATAAAGAAGATTCAATGATAGCCGGATGGTCGCCTTGGTATATCAATCCCTTCCACTGAAACTTTCCTGTGTAGAATACAGTTTTTAACATGCGCTCAATAGCTGATCGAGCCAGTGGTTTGCCGGATCTTCGATAGACCAATCCATTCTTTTTTGCATACTTAAATAGGTCTGATATTGAGTATGTACCTTCTGAATAAAGTTCAAAAACTGTTCGAATAGTTTGGCTACACTCAGGATCAATTGTGATTGTTTTATCTAATGGATTTCGAATATAGCCGATGGGAACCATTCCACCTGGGTATTGCCCCTGCTTGGCTTTTTGCTGTTGTCCTTTTCTAACTTCCTCAGAAAGATTATTGAGATAAAAACGAGCTTGAGCTACTTCAATATCATGAGCAAACCTCTCGGTCGATCTTGAATGCTTGCCTATAATCCTGCTATCTTTGACAAAATGAATTTCTATGCCTAAATCATCTAAAATTACATGATCCTTAAAATTGCGGTAGAGTCGATCAGTCTTTTCCACAAGCAAGATTCCAATTGAGTTGTCAGATTGGAGTAGTTGAATCATCTGACTAAATCGCACACGGCCAGCTTTGCCTGCCGATTGCGATTCCTTAAACTCTTTAACAACAACAAGATTATGTTTATTCGCATAGGTTCTCAAGAGTCCCAATTGAGCTGGGATTGAGTATCCTTCTCGCTCTTGATCTTTTGTTGATACTCTGGCATAAATTACGGCATTCTTCATATCCATAATTTACTCCTTCTTTCTGCCAAGGTCAACTTACTTCTTGTCGGTCAATCCTAGTCCTTTGAGAGCACGAATGACTTCATTCTTAAAATAATACCTATAATTGTTCACATTGTTGATATAAGATGGAACCAAACCGCGCTTTGCCCATTTACGAAGTGTTTTGGGATCAATACCAAGAATCCTTGCCATTTTTCCATTTGTTATATAATTACCAATCATTTTATACCTCACTTTGTATAGGTTAGTTTACAAGTCATCTCTAATTTTGATTCTCCTTGACGATTTGCATCATTTCCTTAAAGAATAATGCGTGTTCCGGTATCATCTTTCCATCATCAAGCCGGCAATAGTAGAATTTCCCACCACAAAATGGACACGGACATGATTCCTTGTGAAGCAATCCACAATTATAGAAGATTCCATAGGTTCGAATCCGTCTAACTCCCATCATCAAATCGATAAACTTGGCTAATTCCTTGGGATCTTTCGAGTGTGGCGGTTTGGTGATATACTTGAGTAGATAACCGATGTATCTCTTCGCTTGTCTTACTTGTTCTATATGAACGACAAAGCTGTCTCCAGTAATTTTAAGCCAGTGGCTTGAGATTCTTGATTGCGGTATGTAAAATCCATAAACTAAGGCATGAATGTGAATGTTTTGATTACTGCCAATCTCAATAACTGCAAACGCTCCACATCTTTGCTTACCAGGCCAGAACCTATTAATCAGTTTCCTCGCATCATTGAAGATCAGTTTCACATCAGAAGCTTGTGGTGAAAATCCCGGTCTCGTTTTTTTAGTGAGAGTTAAGAACATTAATCGCCTTTTACCACTATTGGGCAATGCCTTGGCTAATTCTAATTGCCTATGCCGGACACGGGAAGCGTATTTCTTTGCACAATCTTCGCATATACGACTCTCACATCTCTTGGGACCGGTAAGGACATTTCCACACCCTCCGCACGCAACAACGACATACTCATTTCCACATCCGGCATATCTTTCGGCTTGCCTATAGAGCATAGCTGCTCTTTTTAGAAATGGTCTGAAGTTTAAATGCCTAATACTGAGATATCCATCTGCAATACTTTTTATATGTTTTGCGACACTATCACGAAATTCAGCCTTCTCATTCGAAGAATACCGATCAAAGGCATAACCAACATCGCGGTAGTTTTTATTAATTAGTTGTCTCATATAAACTTGGCCACTTATTTGTCCTCTTCAAGTTAACTAAGGGCATATTCAGAGTATCTCATGCTTTCAACTTATCCAATTGACGGTAAAGCTCTTGGAGTTCGCACGGAGATGACCTATACTTTGTGCGGAAAAGTCATGGATATTCACACGGGAGTACTTGCGGAAATTGCTGCAATTACATAAACAAAGCTGTAGACTGTGACAAGAATCCATTGGATAATCAAATCTTTTCATAATTACATTCTTCTTTTTGATCGTTTTGTGAGATTTCAAGCAGAATGCGACTGTATCGGACGAGCGACTGGCGGATTTCATCAGCTTCGGATTGGGAAATCTCCAACCCGGTTTGCTCCTGGATGAATAAACGAGTACGATCGCTGAGTGTAGAGTTGGAGTCTGGGCGTTTCATCCCATAATATAACATGGGATTGAAAAACTTAGGTGGCCCGTTGGGCTGTGTAAGGTGTCCTAAATAGGGTGTCTAGGACACCTTATTTACCTTTAGGTGTCTTTTTTTGTTTTTTTGTGGAAATACCAAGTCTATTAAGCTTTTTTCGAAGGCTTGAAGTGTCACTAAAACGTGTAAATCCAATTTCTCGGAGGAATATCCCAAATTGCTCTAAACCAACTGTCTCAAAACCAAGGTTCCAGGCGAGTAGGAGAAGTATATCATCTTTGTAATCTGGTAATTCCATTCTCACCGATGGCTGTTCCACTGCTCGACCGAGTTCATAAAGGAAATCTTCATCATTGAACAATGTCGCCTCTCTGATGCGATTTCGAACTTCGGGCAGCTCCAGGAAAATGTGATCAATAGAGATAAGTACGAAGATAGCTTCTTCGCAGCCCTCACGTATCTCATCTATCAGATCGTGGATCGTGGTTTTGTACTTCACTGCGCATACAAAGTGGTTTGCAATTACTATAAATTCAAGTTTGAAGGGTAAAAGTTTAGGAATAATTAACTCGTGCAATTTCTGTTCCTTTTTGCTGCCAGGAGCAATCTTTTTGGCTTCAGCAACTGTGTGTTTCATATGATCGAGAAAGTCGCTGCTAGACTGGAATTGGTCACAAGGGGGGCTAGTGTTATCAATTCCTGACACTGCTGTTCCTAGCTGTGCCAACACACTTGGCATTTTATCATAATATTCTATCCAATTAAAATGATTCCAGTCCCGGAAAAGTTTGCGGTCATCTTCTGTAGAAAACCACATTGTATGATCACGAACTTGATCTACAAATGCGTGTAGAAACCATTTAGTAAATGGTAAGTTATCAATCGGGACTATTTCCTTCCAAGTAGGATTAGCGTGTTTAGTCATAGTTCCTCTAGGGCTTTATACTCCTAATGAATGGCAATATAAAATTAATTATTTCCATCTGACCTTGTAAATGCTTCAAAAGGCCAATAAAGTTCTATCGTCAGCGATTCATTATTCTAATTCGAAGATCATTTCCTAATATCGCACAACACAAACTTGGTTTGCAATGGAAAAGTTTGGATAGTGTTTGTATGATTTTTAAAATACTGTGCATTAGTCGCTAATCATAGATTAGGTACTTTAGCATTTGATAATAAAATTTCCTTGAGTATCGTATCGCATGGTATGAATACTTCTTCACTGTCAATAATTGTCATTTCAAGGAAGAAAAACCATCTTAAATTATATATTTTAGATGGATTAGCAATCTCCATAAATCATTATGGTAAGAATAAAGTATTTCTTGACAAAGAGACTGTCATTATAGTAATTAAAAAATACTGCGTGTACATCGTGGGGGCGATTGGAGGGTCATCGTGCGATGCCAAGAACAATACTCAAAATCTAATCACAAACTACTCAATAGTACGAATTCTTATTTAGGATCTGAGCGTTTAATGGGAGGTCAGATGTCTCGCATAAGTGTAATTAGTGCCGCTTGCCTAGTTATTATATTACTCGTATTTGGCAGTACACTACATAGTGCAAACTCTGCAGATAAATCTACCACGAGTGTTAGCTTACAATTCACAGAACCTCAAAGTAATAGAACTGGTGAAAATACTGCTGGCAACACAAACGGATCATTAGAGGGAATCAACAATGATATCGTTAATTTATACACAGGACAGCATGAAGAGTTATTTAATATTGTAAATGTTGCTTGTAGAGGTGGACTAAATATAGATGTTTCATTAGATTATGTGAGTTTTCATCTTATAGAATGCAATACCCCTAATTACATTAAGCAAACCTCTCCTTTTGGTTTGGGTTTTTCTCTCAATTCTAGTTCAATTATTGCTAAGCACAATCATACAGTTCAAATTACAGATGATGAATACAGATTAATTATTGGGCGTAAGACTACTAATCTGTACAGATTAGATGATAATGTATATGTGCCACAGGATGGTGCTCCTTGGCAAGCTATTAGAAATACTGCGGTAATTAATGGCATTACAATGGTAACGGGTTGGATGATCAAACAAATTGATGGTACTGTTTATAGATATGGAGATTTTTCTCCTGATGGAAGTGAACTCGGAAACTTAAACGCAACTCGAACTGTGTTACGATTTGGCGATTATGTTGGAAGTGGCACTACTAACATTGATGAAAAGTATCCAATACAGTGGGATTTAAAACTAGTACATGATCCTGATAGTCTTAACTGGTATGAATATACATACACGCAAGATTCGGCGTATTTGCAGGTTATGGATGTTTCTGAAGGGGGGAATAATAATGTTGTAAATACAAATCATGCTTATACCCAAGCGGCTTATATCGAGAGTATCGAAACAGTAGATGGAACAAGAATTGTATTTACTCATAGTAATCGAATGGATAAGAGCAATTATTTTGGCGTAAACCTATACAGCTTTCAAATGCAAAGAAAATATGATACTTGCAAAGTATTAGATATTAAAAACGAGGTAGTTGAATGTGTTGCATTTAATTTTAGTAATTTAGGGAAGGATGTTCACCTAAAAAGTATCGTATATAATGCTCATAATGAGGATCAACATACGACAAAGTTTTATTATGGTGACGTAACTCATGGTGATGTAGTCGCGTGGCCTAGCTTCTATAATAATCCTGATTACTACATTGGTAGAATAGATTACATGAATGGTCATTCCAGAATTTTCAAGTATAGGGATCCATACCGTTCTTATGGTGATAATAGTAATCGTAATAATCAAAAATATTTGAGAGTAGATAGCATGTATGACCAAATTATTATTAGCACATCAGATGAAGGTAGTGTTGTCACAGGCGAGAATATGATAATAAGTGCATTGGGTGGGCAGACTAGATTCTATCGATGGGATAGCTATTGGCGTAATGAAGGAAGCTATGATACTGATGCATGTTTTTCTTCCAATGGAACGTGGATAGCCAGAAGATTTGGTACTCATGGAGTAGAAATCTCTAATTTTGGAAATGGTTACAATAATAAGTTTGAAATTTGGCCAGATTGTTTTAGTAATTGGAGAAGTGGGTCTAATGTCAATCTATTTTCTGGTGATGAAAATAGTTTTGTAGCTGTATTATCATACGGCCTCTCATCTGTAATAAAAAAAGCAGCGTACTTCTATTGGGATGGCATACAATGGAAGTACTGCGAGATATATTCAGTAGGGAATATATCAGATCCTAATACTTTTCATAGAGTTACGGGAGTTCATGTAAAGGGAAGCATTGTTGCAATAACTGCATATGATGATAATGGCGATGGCTACGTTTACCGTGGGATATATGATCCAACTAGTAATAGCATGACTGGTGATCGATACACAATACCTAATTATATTTTCACCCAGGATAGATGTATTGTTGGGGATAATTATGTAGCATTTAATGGTGCAAATTCGATTACATGTTACTATTGGAATGAGGATAAATGGAATATAGATAACATCTATATGCCAGTAGCTTATGATAAAATAGACGTTTTTGTGCCAATGTCAAATGGTTTTGTATGGTTATGCCATAAGCTTGATAATGGAAACGAATATGACAGCCGTATAAATACTGCTTTTGTTACTCCGCAAGGGTTGCATCATGTTGATCCTTTAAATGTAAGTACTTCATCTCAGTTTGTTGATGATATAAAAGTAACGGATCACAGTCTTTTGGCATTCTATAATTCCCAAACTTTAAAAGTATATGAATGGGCTGGGAATAGTTGGGAATACAATCACACTCAACAAAGTGCAGAAAGTCCATTCAGATCAGGTTTGATAACTAATAGCTTTAGTCGCAGAGGATTTTATTGGTATCATTATTTAGGAAATAGCTTATGGCAAACAGATGCAAATTCATGGTATCATTACACTAATTATAAAGATTGCAATGGTAATAATAATTACTTTGTATATGTTGATCCATCTGAAACTTCTTGTGATAATACTCCTGCTTTTAAGGTTGTTCGCTACCATGGGGACCATTATAGTGCGTGGACCAAGTTCAGCCGTTGTCTATCTTCTGGAGGTAATACCCAACTAACTTATGATGATGTGGCAGTTTATGGGAGCGGTAGTTCCACGTATTTAACACAAGTTAGATGGAATTCTCATAATACACATTATGGATTCTCGGGCAAATCTCGAGTAAATGGATGTTCAAAGATGCTCCATAGTGGATATCATTATGACTATTATGGTCCTTCTATTGAGCGACTAGCCCGAACTTTTGTACTTGACACTATTGTTGTAATTAATCCACTAACAACAGATCAAGAAATATGTCAGGATTATTCATTTGATGGAGTAAAAATTACACCAGATGGATCCTCTACTATTTGTGCTCGCGCGCAAGTATCTCTACCATATGTGTATGATGGTACTAGTACGCCAGAAGGATATACGGTTTCGTATTTCTACAATGATTTTGATACTTTAGCCTCTGAGTGTAATCAAGCACATCCACTAGAAACTCCCTTAGTAGATCGAATGTGGGTCCCGGCAATAAGGGATGAAACTGGAGAGCGATATGGTATTAAAAATGGTGGATACTATCTAGATGGCTTAACTTATTTGTCCTATTCTTACTCGACTGATGAAAACTACACTAGAGTTGATTCTGTAATATATAAACATAAGTTGGTTGCCCCATATAGTCAATTGCCAGAAGTATATAGAGTTGATCTAGATAATGTCTATAAAGTTACAGATCAGATTGCATCAAGGTCTAGCTTTGAGTATCACATTGAAACAGGATTACCTACACAAAAAAAGGAGCATTACGCTAATGGAGATACAATAATATCAATTGCTAAATACGCCTGTTTTGATTCACTAAATGGTGTTCTAACTGCAGTAGCTTTAGAAATGCAAGAAGACAATGCTATCTCTCAGGTGAAATCGCAAACTGTTGTGAAAGTATCATCTACAAATGACACAACTAAAATTGGGTACCAGGAACAGTCTTATGAAAAGCATGGGAGCTGGAAGCCAGTTGGATCTGTTGCCTATCGGGATATCTTAGATGAGTCAACGAAGTATACTACACAAGAAGCAACAGGATTTGATGAGTTTGGTAATGTCTTATCATCACGGAATGCCAATGGTATAAGGTCTAATTACAAATATAGTGAAATGGGAGATTTGTCCGTTAGTTATGCAACTAACTGTAATTACAGTGAATTCCTAATTCAAGATTTTGAACAAGGAGAAACCTGGGATCAATGGGATTGTTATGAAGTAGCCGGTCTGGATTTCAATGATGATCAGGATGTATTTACAGGTAAGTACAGCAGGAAACTGATAGATGATGCCTCAAGTTCATATAACAATTGGGGACCGAAGAAAAGTATCCCCGCGGATTCATTGAGCGATACTCTATACTATTTCTCTTGCTGGGTAAAAACTGATCAGCCAATACGCATTTGGTGCCATGTCAAAGATGGTTCTGGACAAATAGTTCCGGGCTGGGAAAACAACTATATTCGATTCGATAATCTAACATCGTTAGAATGGCAAAAGATTGACGGAACATTTAATCTTGCTCAGGCTGTGTTTGATACGATTTCAGTTCAGATTAGTATGGACAACGATGTAAACGGATTGGCTACTGCAAACTTTGACAATTTCCGATTCCATCCTTTGCGTTCTCATGTATCCACACAAGTATATAACACGCTCAATAGCAGCGTATCTGAAGAGCTGGATGCGAACAACATACCAACTCGATACGAGTATGACGAACGGTTTAGAGTTGAAAAAATCAGAGATTATGAAGGGAATTTAACCCAGCGCAATGAGTACTTTATAAATACAGACTTCCCACTTCAATTAAATAGTCCTCATTACAATGTAAGTATTCAGTATTGTGAAAATGGTGATTCTACTGTGACGGTTAGCTTCTTTGATGCATTAGGACGTGTAATTCAAACCAGAAGTACGAACTTTGTTTTCAATGCAGCAATGGGAACATTCACAGAGGCATCATTAGTAACAAGTGTAAATGAGTATGATGCTCGAGGACGAGTTGTCAGATTATATAAACCTTACTATGATCTTGTGGGTGATGCAGATGTTTTGGACTTTACTCCTCTTGAAGATGTGCTCACAGAAGCCAATGCATATTATTGTTCAACATGTGAAGTCGATTGTCAGGGAAAACCGTATAGTGAACAAACTTATATCCCTGATTATAAGGGTAGACCTTATCAATCAAGCGGTCCCGGAACAGATTGGGACATGGCCAGTGGACATGTCACTGAGTTCTCTTATCGTACCGAATTTGGAAATGATACGACTGTTATTTCGACTGTTATTGATCCTGATGGTAACACCAGTGTTTCGGTTGCGGATCAATGGGGTTTATTTGTGGAAGATACAGCATACTATACTGATAGAGGCACCTCTGTTTTTATGATGACACGGTATAATAATGACTATAAGGGACAGTTGACTTCAGTAAAAACCGCTGGTGTGGTCGATGGTGAAACGGTTGAGGTTGTAACTCGAGAGTACCAGTACAACGATTTAGGCCAACAATCAAATACCTGGCGGCTGGATTATGGAAACATTCGCATATTTTATGACAAAGTCGGAAATGTCCGTTTTGTACAAAACGATAAACGAAAGAATGAAGAAAAGTTTGTATATTATAAATATGATGAGTTAGGACGTATGATAGAAGAAGGGTTGTGTGATACTATACTTGGAGCGTCGTCGATTTCTACTTTTTCACAGAGCAATGCTGATGATTGTAACTTTCCTGATGACAGTTGGGAAGGAAATGGAAAAGCTACTCAGTATAAATGGGTATATGATTATGTGTATGATGAAGTGAGTCAGACAGCGAAAGTCGATTATGGGCAATTGGAGTTAGTACACAACATGGACTCCAGCTATTTTCGAGAGTATCACTATTTCCCCTTTGAGAATAAAGACTCCGTCGTAGTGAAATTGTTGTTAGATAATGGTGATAATAAAGCTATTGTGCATGAATTTGATGATATCTCCGGGCGCATGACTTTTTTGAATATCTATCCTTACTCCGACGGCACAAATTCACGAAGAATAGAGTATGAATATGATCTTTCGGGTCGCTTAGAATCAATAATCGATCCCAATGTAAGTGCTCCAGAAACTCGTGAGTATCTTAAAAACAAATACTCTGCTGGGGGTTATATTGATAGTACATATCTGGGTATATATTCAAGTGGCGAGGTTGGCGAAAATACCTACTGTTCACAGGCTATAGACTATTCTTATAATGCCAGAGGTTGGTTGACCAACATTAATGATATTAACTCGGTTTCAACAATAATGACTGGACGGGGACCGGATACATCTCATTTTGCGCAAACGCTAAGCTACTTCAGTAGCCTTGAAGGTTATTACAATGGGAGAATCCTTAAGAATATTGGCAAAGTTTCTGATAACGATCCGAGTCTAACATCTAATTATTACACATATGGTTACAACGAACTTGGATGGTTAACTCAAGCCAATAAACTAATGGATCCTGATAATTCCACTGAATACTGGTACAATTTTATGGGGAATCGCGATTCTGTCCTTATTGGTATGCGACCCATTGATCCTAACTTTCACGCCACTTGGTATGAGTACTCAGATGTCACGGGTTCATCAAGATTATTAGGGTTTGATGCCGATACGACATTACGCGCTTTTGATACATTGGGTAACCTATTATACGGTGACGGTGTTAATTTGATGAGTTACGATTATCGCAATATGCTGACATTTGCCCGTCTAGACCGTACTTATGCCAATGGAACTCATAATACGCTTGACTTCTGGTATAATGATTCCGGAATGAGAATTCTTAAGAAATATCTATATCATTGGCGCCGTTTGGTTGGGGGTGGAGGAATACCGATAGATAGTAAGGGAAATGGTGGTGGATTAGATCAGCCACAGATAGGAAACCCTAGCAAATATGGAACACCAAGCTTCGGGATAAAAGGCATCGGAGGTGGAGGCGGTGGTCTGCCAACTTATGAGTATATCACCGATACAACCGAGTGGCATTATCTCTATGATGATAACAATGCCCTCCTTGCGATCTTTGACAAAAGTGATAATGTTGAACAGTTGTATGTTAACAATTTAGCGGGTTCACCTGTCGCTGTATATAAGAATAATTCCTCAAATCAAAGATACTATTTCCTAAAGGACCATATCGGTAATACTCGTGCAATGGTCAACGATAGTGGCACTGTAGTTGAATACACTAATTATAAGCCATTTGGTGAAATACTGAATTCATGGATGTCGTATGATGAACCTCTTGAATTCACCGGTAAAGAACGAGATAAGCACGGGGTGTTTGATTTTAGTTATTTTGGCGCCAGGTATTACGATTCTAAAATAGGCATGTTTTCGACAACCGATCCGGCAGCGGATAAGTATCCGAGTTATAGCTTATATGCGTATGCCAACAACAATCCATTGAGTTTTGTTGACCCTAATGGAGAAGACTATAATTCATTCAATTTATTTTATACCCCAAGGGAATATTTCAGTGCGATGTGGAGCAATGTTTTTGAGACACCAAAGTGGTGGGCAAGGGAAACCTTGTCGGGTACGAGTGATTTTAGTACAGATTTCAGTCAGTCATTTATTGATTTCGGGAAAAATATGTGGGATGATCCATCTTATGGCTCTAAATTAGCGTATGGATTTATGGATGAAATCACTGATGAGCGATTCCCTGATAGGTTCGCAAATAGTCTGTGCATGCAATGGAATGCCCTGACTGGAGAATATGGTCCGAGAGCTCAGGGCTATGGTCTTTTTTCGACAGCAGCAATGTTTATACCAGTTCTAGGTAGAACAAGTAAAGTTGCTTCAACCAGAAATATAATTGGATGGACAAGTGCTATTGGCGAGGATGGATTGGTATATTTAGGAGGCAAGGCACAAGTATTCAAACGTACAAGTCTCGGTGGACGATATATAGACCGTCTAGCCAAAGAAGTTGGTCATGAAGCAAAAACGGGTTACAAGTCTCTTACTAAATCCTTTCGGATGCAGATTGCAAAGGATGCGGAGTTGATTGCAACGCAAGAAATAAAAGGTGCAACTTGGCATTTTTTTAGAAGCCCGGTAACAGGTAAGATTGGATATTCAAAACCTTTGGGACAAGCATTGTATAATGCTGGAATAAAATTTAAGATTGAACATTTACTAAAATAGAGGGACATTATGGTAGATAATTATAGTATCATTCAGCCACCCTTTACGCTGAAATTCAGTACAATGACCAAGCAAGAGGTCAAAGACTATTGCCAGTGGTACATGGATCAAATTCCAATCAGACTGGAGATTCTATTTAATACAATTCATGCATCCAGAGGATTTGAAGAATGGAAGCCGGATTATACACCGGATTCGCTGAATATGCTCGGAGAATGGTTTGCATCGCAGGTTGAGACGCGGGAAGAGACGCAGGATGAAATCCGAAAGATGTATGAGGACAGCCCTGATTGGTTCAAAAGTGTGGAAATTGAGACATGGCAGTTGACGAATCGGACATTTTCACTAGCGTTTGACATTGGCATGTATGTGAGTCAAGTGTTTCTTAAGAACCATGAGAAATTGAAATGGAAGTTTATAACGAGTGGCAGTAAACGGTATGCTGAATATGGTCAACCGGTAATATATCCTTTTGGCAAGCGTGATTTTAATCCGACAGGTATGATGTACACACAAGCATACGGACTGGCAGATGAAACCTATAATGGAGGAACACTTAGAAAAACCTATGATATATGGTGTAAAATGATATAATTATACATAATATATAAAAATATATATATAATAATAAGATTATGATCAATACAATAATGACTAAATTGATGATTAGTTGATCTCCAAGTTTTAAGGGCCCGCGGCTGCGCCCGCCTTATTTTCTATACTCCTGTCAAGATGGCCACCGCAAATTAGAATTGTCCCTTGATCAGAGTTCTATACTTGTCCCAGCTTGCCCGCTTTAGAAACAGTGGGAGCAACGCGACGTACTGTTTCTTAACC
>JAGLON010000012.1 GCA_023138975.1 Candidatus Zixiibacteriota bacterium | reverse complement strand
TGTGTAAACAAAGGGTCCCAATCTTCAACTTCCCAAAATAAAGACTAACAAGCAATGCGACGTACGCGGTTTTAAACCTTTGTTGAAAACAAAGGGTCACGATACTCAATCTCCCAATCTTGAACCTCCCAGTTTTATTTCAAATGTTTTAGCCCCATTAGCCCCCTTCGGGTATTGTAAGGTGCTATAAGCTGTTGCCTAAGGAATCAGTTTATAGAAATTATGAGTCAAGCTTTGCACGGCACGGCTTTGCCTGCCTTAGTGTCTTTTTACTTTATCGATAGTGAAGAGTCCCAATATTAATCCGTACCGCACTCATTGGGTGCGAAAGGTTAGTTTAATCTTCAAAGAATCAATAGCTTCGCCGTTTTCTAATTGCTTTCAGGTGAACGATGGGTTAACTTTTAACGGCTCATGTCTGACTTGTCTAAAGGCATCCAGCAGGGCTGTTATGTGTTTACGGTTACTGAAAGGGAGCTTATGAAATTGCCAGCCAGGATTATGTTGTCGGTACTGATACTTGTGGTCAGTTTTTTGGGTATGTGGGCATTGATTAGCCTGAAGACAGGAGCACCTAAGAGACCACCAGAGATTCGAACGAAGATAGTCGAAACCGAGATTGTCCAATTACAACCTGTTCAGACCAGTATTGTTACTTTCGGGAGGGTTGCAAGCTCTCAACCGGTGGTGCTTAGCGCTGAGGTTGCCGGTACCCTTCAACCGGGTTCAATCCCTTTCAAACCGGCACGGTCTTTTGTTAAGGGTGATTTGCTGGTAAAAATTGACGATCGCCAGGCTCGCCTTAATCTTAACAGTATGCTAAGCGATCTATTGACGGCTTTGGCTACAGTTCTTCCAGAAATCAAGGTCAATTTCCCGGATGAGTATCAAGTATGGCAAGATTATTTCAATTCCTGTCAGTTCGATAAGAAGATTGCGCCTCTTCCAGAGACAAATAATCCGAAAATTAAGCTGTTTTTATCCAGGTTCAACGTCCACAAGCTGTACTTTTCTATACGCAATCTGGAGATTCTGCTCGATAAGCACTATTTCTACGCTCCTTTTGACGGCTCAATCGTATCGGCCAGCTTGCGGGTTGGCTCTTCGGTTCGAGTTGGTACACTGCTTGGAGAGATCATTAATCTTGAGCAGATGGAAGTGGCGATGCCGGTGGAAGCGAACGACATTCGATGGATTGATCGACAGCAATCGATTACGTTCACGTCAACGGAGATCCCCGGTCAATGGACAGGGAGTATTGTACGGATAGGTAGTGATATTGACACCCGCTCACAGGCTGTACAAATTCATGTGTCTATGAACAATGAGCCGGGAGCCGCACTGTTGAATGGGACTTTTTTAAAGGCGCATATTCCAGGTCACCGCATTGACAATGCTTATGCTCTACCATCCAGGGCTATTTATGAAGATAAGTACGTTTATCTGATTATTGATGGCAAGTTGGAACGCAGTCCTGTATCGGTTGTCCGACGAGAGCCTAATCGGGTCATTATTAACGAAGGTATTAAGAATGGTGATACGCTGGTCGTGGAAATCATGCAGGGAGTAGCTCCTGGAATGCCAGCCCGTTCGCGTACAACGTCAACTGAGAATCGGGGATACTGATGCAAAGAGTGATTGCCTATCTTATTCGGTATCCCATCTGGGTGACAGTTCTCATGTCCGGTGTCCTCTTGTATGGGGTGTTGTCGCTATCGCAAATGCGCTTTTCCTTCTTTCCTGAGAGTCAACCTAAAGTTATAAATATTGAAGTTGTCTATCCCGGTGCCGCCCCCGAAGAAGTTGAAGAGGGTGTTGTTCTAAAGATAGAAGAAAATCTTGATGGTCTTCAGGGAGTTGAGCGAGTTACATCTATTTCAAGGGAAAATTCGGGCATTGTTACTGCGGAGTTGGTTCTGGGGGCTGACATCGACAAGATTTTAGCCGATATCAAGAACGCCATTGATCGGATCAATTCTTTCCCCGCTGATGCCGAGAAGCCGGTTATCTACGAACAAAAATTTCGCTCCCGGTCGCAGTCGCTCGGACTCTCTGGTGAAACAAACAGGTACAACCTCAAGTACATGGCTGAGGAACTTCGTGACGAATTGCTGGCCACCGATGAGATTTCACAGGTCACTCTTGCAGGTCTTCCGGCATTGGAGTTCTCGATCGAGGTCTCCGAAGCGAACATGCGTCGATATCAATTAACGTTCGATGAAATCCGTCAAGCTGTTAGTCAAGCCAACATCAATATCTCCAGCGGCAAGATTGATAGTGACGATGAAGAGATTCTCATCCGCGCCTGGGGGAGAGATTACTATGCCGATGATCTCCTCGATATACCTGTCCGAGGTAATCCCGATGGCACTATTATTCATTTAGGAGATATTGCCACTGTCAGGGAACAGTGGGCGGATGTTCCAAACAAGTCGTACTACAATGGCCAGTATGCGGTTGTACTTGATATCAATCAGACCGAAGATGAGGATATTCTGGCGATTGCTGATCGAACCAATAAAATTGTGGACCGGTTCAACGAAACTCACGAGACTGTGAAGGTTGTAGTTCTCCGGGATTTGACTATACCACTCAATCAGCGTATAACGCTGCTGGTCAAGAATGGGTTGATTGGGCTGATTCTGATAATGATCTGTCTTGGCTTTTTCCTTAATTTGCGTCTATCGTTTTGGGTGGCTGCGAGTATTCCCTTTTCCTTTGCCGGAATGTTCATTATTGCTAATGCTGCCGGGATCACGATCAACATTATGAGCCTGATGGGTATGATTATCGTGGTGGGTATTCTGGTTGATGATGCCATTGTGGTCGGAGAAAATGTCTTTGCGCACTATGAACGCGGTAAGCCAGCACTACAAGCGGCAATTGATGGTACGATGGAGGTGATTGCGCCGGTTTTCACGTCGGTCATGACTACGGTCATTGTGTTCATGGGGATGTTCTACCTTGAAGGCAACATGGGTGAGATGATCTGGCAGGTAGCTCTGGTAGTAATCGCCTCGCTTATCTTTTCGCTGTTTGAAGCATTCCTTATCCTGCCGTCGCATTTGGCTCACTCCAGAGGTCTGAAACCACAAAAAAGTATTCCGCCAATACGCATGAAGATAGAAGAGGTAATCAAGTATTTCACCCACCATATATATGCTCCGTTACTGAGGGCTGCTTTGCGGCAAAAGTGGATGGTCGTAATAGCGCCATTGGCTTTAATAATGATAACTATTGGTTTACTGGGCGGTGGTTTTATCGGTGTTACTTTCTTTCCTAATGTTGATGGTGACGAATTCCCGATCAATATCTCTCTTGTGGCCGGCCGGCAGGAGGCAGACACTGATGCTCTTTTAGCAACAATCGAGGATGTCTGTTGGGAAGTTAATGAAGAGCTGAAGAATGAGCGAGCTGATGGGCTTGATGTTGTTATCTCTATCAAGCGAGATATCGGGAGTAATGATTTTGGTGAAACGGGCAGCCATGCCGGCCGTTTGTTCCTTCGATTGCTTGATGGCGAACAAAGAGGGATGGAAAGCTTTGAGATCGCAAGACGCATCCAGAAGGCTGTGGGGCCGGTACCTGAGGCCCAGAATATTACTTTTGGGAAGGGTGGGCATTTTGGTAAGGCGGTTTCGGTAAGTCTTTTGGGAAATGATGTTGAACAACTGGCTAAGGCGGCTTCGTTGCTTAAAACTGAGCTGGAAGATTTTACGTCGCTTAAGGATGTCACTGATAGTGATCAGAAAGGTCGTCGGGAAATCGACATTGCTTTAAAGCCCCGCGCTCATGCTCTGGGCTTGACGTTGCAGGAAGTTGTGGGGCAGGTTCGTCAAGGATTTTACGGACAGGAAATTCAGCGAATCCAACGTGGACGGGATGAGATCAAGGTGTGGGTGCGCTACAGCCCTGAGGACCGGGCAGCCCTTGGGATTCTGGATCAGATGCGAATCCGTACTTCTAATGGAGCCGAATATCCCTTTGGCGAACTGGCAGTGTACACGATTGAACGCGGCCTTACTCAAATACACCATCTGAATCGTAAACGCGAAATCAAGGTTGAGGCTAACCAGGCGAATCTCAAAGGTGATTTGCCGCCGATTCTAGCCGAGATTGAAGAGGAAGTTCTGCCGCGTGTGCTAAGCCAGGTGCAGGGTGTTACTGCTCTGTTTGAGGGACAGTCACGGGAACAGAAAAAGATGATGACTTCCATGCGGAACTCCTTTTCGATAGCTTTTCTAAGCATGTTCATTCTGATAGTCCTGGTGTTTCGTTCATATGCTCAGGCTGGCATAATTTTTTCACTAATCCCTATCGGGATTCTGGGTGCAATCTGGGGACATGGAATCCAGGGATTGCAAATAAGCATGTTGTCGGTGACTGGGATGATGGCTTTAGCCGGGATTATTATCAACGACAGCATTGTGTTTGTTGACCAGATTAACCGCTTCCTTCGAGAAGGCCAGAAAGTCAAGGAGGCAGTATTTAACTCGGGTATTGTCCGTCTGAGGCCAATCTTGTTGACAACTCTTACAACTTCTCTGGGGATGGCGCCACTGATTATGGAGACAAGTAAACAGGCACAGTTCCTGATACCGATGGCGGCTGCAGTCGCCTATGGATTGGTTTTTGGTTCCGTGATTTTATTGATTGTTCTGCCTGCGACATTTGTGGCTTTCAACACCGTCAGAGTAAGGTATGCCGGTATATTCTCCAGTGGACCAATAACGGCAGAATCGGTTGAACCGGCGGTGAAGGAGTTGGCAGTAGTGATTGATGATACTGCTTAGATTACTGATACTTTTGGGCATACTGTTTTGGTTATAAGCTACAAGTAAGTAAGAAAACTGGCCTAACACTCCTGTGTAGTTTACCTTAAGTCTTTATCGTTATGAATCAATGGAAATGAAAATATATAGACGGAAAATGTTCCGATCGGGAAACAAAATTGCATGGAACGTGGTTCTTATGGAAAAGGTAATTAGTAACTAAAAAACGTAAACCGGAACCATACCTGTTTTGAAAAGAGGATTAATGCTTAAGTATAAAATAGCTCTGTTGTCAATTGGGATTATTTTTTGCTTAGCCTCTTGCTCGGAGTGTAATTCGATGGACAAGAATACTTATAATAAATTATCAGCAGCAGAAGAAAAAGTTATTGTCAATAAAGGCACTGAGGCGCCTTTTAGCGGTAAGTACAATGATTTTTCTAAAAAAGGCTCTTATAACTGCAAACGATGTGGTGCAAGGCTTTATACTTCAAACGATAAGTTTTCATCTTCCTGCGGATGGCCCAGTTTTGATGACGAAATTAAAGGCGCTGTTAACAAGAAAAAAGATGCCGATGGGATGAGAACTGAAATACTGTGTGCCAATTGTGATGCGCATTTGGGGCATATCTTTGAGGGGGAGAGACTAACCGATAAAAATATCAGGCATTGTGTCAATTCCATCTCATTATCATTTGTGCCAGAGAAAGAGACTCCTGACCTTGTCAAAGCCTATTTTGCCGGAGGATGTTTTTGGGGAGTGGAGTATTTCTTTGAACATAAGGAAGGTGTCATTTCCGCAGTATCAGGTTTTATGGGCGGTTCTACCGAAAATCCATCCTATGAAGATGTGATTTATGAAAACACAGGTCATTTAGAAGTTGTGGAAGTAACCTATGATGCCAATAAAGTGAGTTATGAAAATCTTGCTAAACTATTCTTTGAAATTCATGATCCGACGCAGGCCAATGGCCAAGGTCCGGATATTGGTCAGCAGTATTTATCTGCTATATTTACCAGTAGTAATGAAGAGAAAACGACAGCGAATGGCTTGATTGATATTCTTAAGAATAAGGGATATAAAGTCGCCACAAAAGTTCTTCCGGTCAGCACTTTTTGGAAAGCTGAAGAATATCATCAAGACTACTACAATAAAACCAAAAAGCAGCCGTATTGTCATTCTTATACTAAGAGGTTTTAATTTAGTTTTTTTACAATTCCTCTTTAAACCGGCGGGTGATTATCTCAATTATCTCACTGGCGCTTGATTCTATCGGTTTATTTGTCACCATAATGGTTGAGAACCGATGCTTCTTGCACAGGCTAATTGCAAATTCCAATTCTTCATAAACGTTCTTCGGATTTGTATAAATAGAAGATGCCCCAACTCCCATCTGCTCCTGGCGTTTACGGCGATGCAGGAGGAGCTGTTCGATATCTATATCAAGGCCTATGACCCGGTTTCGATCAACATTAGTTAATTCCTCTGGGACAGGCGCACCCACCACAAGAGGAACATTGGCGACCTTCCAGCCCATGACCGCCAGATACATACTGAGAGGAGTCTTGCCGGTGCGGGAAACTCCGGTGATGACTATATCGGCCTGATGGAGATTCTGATAGTTCTGGCCATCGTCATGTTTGATAGTAAAATCTATGGCGTCAACCCTATCAAAGTAACTCTTGTGCAGTCTGCGGTACAATCCGGGCTGTTCCACCGATTTTTGGCCAAGTACACTACCAAAACGATTGAACAGCTCCCCCATCAAATCAATGGTATAGACACCCTTGTCTTTTCCGGCCTTAATAAGATATTTACGCAAAGCATGCTCAACGAGGGTGTGAACAACAGTTCCGTTGTTTTTCCCGGCTTCTGATAATATCATATCAAGCTGGTTTTCACTATGGATATAGGCGCGTTTGAGAATAGGAACCTCAACTCCGGGGTACTGAACCAGAACCGATTCTACGACACGTTGCCCGCTGTCTCCGGCTCCGCCGGATACAATATAAATCGGAGGGTTTTCGAGATTGCTATTCGAGTTTTTTTGTTGTGCCATATATTGTTTTCCTTTGAATCCTGGTCCAGCTATAAAAAGCTACAGAATTAAGTCTGACATCGCAAGTTTTAAGGCGCAAAGCAGGCTTGTTTGGGATGCCCTGAAAGTTATTGAGTTGTTAGAGTACTTATTGATGAAAAAACTATAGTATCTAACACTAAAGAATAGCAGTTGTATCATTTCTGGTTCCTTGTTATTATATGGCAGAGATAATTACTTCTTTACAATGATATGAAGAAATACTTCTCTGGGAGGAGTTAATCATGGGTACGTCAAGGGTCTATTTCTGTCTGTTGATTTCAGTTTTACTACTTTCTTCTATTTCTATTGCTCAGGATCCGGGAGTTGCGGATACGGTCAGGATAGGTAATACATCCGGGACGGTCTATGATGTCTTATCGGTACCGGTGAGTCTATTCAACGATGAAGAACTGAACGTTGTTATGATTCCGCTTCATATCGACGGCTATTCCGGCTGGATGATGTTTGATTCTGTTACCTTTACCGGAGGACGTCTGGAAGATGTCAATGTTCTCTTTGAGCGAGAGTCATATATGTTCGATACCGACTCGATAACGTATGAGCTTCTCGTCCTGCGTTTTTCTCAATCATCGGGGATAGTTCTGCCGGCGGGCGACGGCAAGCTGTGCGATCTTTGGTTTTCTCCCAAATTTGGCGGTGAAGCATTAATCGACAGTGCAAGCTGGTCTCCGTATGGAACTCTGACGCTATCTGATGCTTCGACCTCTAATGAATTTGTTCCTGAATTTCAATCGGGTGCGGTCGATGTTGCTTGTGATTATACAATAGGTGATGTAAATGGGGATGGTTCGAGGAATATGGCAGATTTTATATCATTCGGTAAGAATTACCTTTATTGTTCCGGTGTCAATCTAATATACGGTGAGATTCCTTACCGTGATGATATGAATGGAGATCGCTGTGTCGATGTAAGGGATGCGTATTATTTGTTTAAGGAATCATTTCAAGGAGGTCCTCACCCTGAGTGCGGAGTATATAATGCCCCTATTTATAATGATCCCGGAGTTCGTGATACTCTGTATATAGAGAGTGATACTTTATACGAGGGTATTCCAGCAACTATTGCTATTAGTTATACCAACGATCAACCAACCCATGTTACTGATCTTCATGTCGAATGGGCCGGAGATGTAAATATTGTTTTTGAAGAGAGTAGCCTGTATGAAGAAACAGAGCGAACCGAAGATGGTTGTATTACGATTGC
Source organism: Candidatus Zixiibacteriota bacterium (assembly GCA_023138975.1). Taxonomy (GTDB): domain Bacteria; phylum Zixibacteria; class MSB-5A5; order GN15; family JAAZOE01; genus JAGLON01. The sequence goes on along the minus strand of JAGLON010000012.1, from coordinate 129,607 downwards.
TGACTGTGTTATCTTACCGGGTACTTCGGGTTCCTTTTGGATTACTTCACCTTTGCCAACAAATGCTCCATCAGTACCATCCGGTTCGGGTCCTATTATTTATTTACTCTTTACTCCTCAAAACACGGGAACTTCTACCCTGCAATTCGTGAATTCAAGTTGCGGTGCTGAATCTCTATTTATGACAGAAGATGATGAAGTTATTTTACCGGTTATTGTCGGTGGAGATATTATCGTTTTACCGCGCCCCTGCGGTGATGCTAATAAAGACGGTTTAGTCAACGTCGGTGATGTTGTTTATATTGTCAACTTTGCCTTTAGAGGCGGACCAGAACCGGAACCTCTTTGTTTTGCTGATGCGAATGGTGACGGCGAGGCAAACGTCGGAGATGCTGTTTATATTATAAACTACGTCTTCAAGGGCGGTCCTGCACCGGTAACAAACTGCTGTCCGTGATATTTACTCAAGCCAATTACACAATATGATTATTTAAAGTAAGCGAATCTCAGTTGACAAATTGAGGTTCGCTTGTTATTTTATATTATATCATCGTTAGTCTTGAGCACACCTTACGATGATTTTCAAAGTTACGGCAAAACAAGGACCTAATTCAAAAGGCAACTACTCACCTTTTCGGGGGAAAAGACTATGCGTGCTTTCAAGCTTCTCTGTGTGCTCTCATTTATTTTCTTATGCGCTCCCGTTTACGGCATGGTTAACTGTGCTGTTACACCCTGGGATAATGAAACACAGGATTTCTCAACAGTAGAACCTTCAATGGAGACAAAATCTCTCACTTCTGAGAATTCTGCAATGCTTAATAATTTTGATTCATCGCTGGTTTCTGTTGCCGATTACCTCCGAGGTATGCAAGCGGATGTGACCGAGGATAACGCTGGTAACGGAGTCGAGGGGATAGATGAAACGCCCGATGATCCGGATGACGGCGGTTGGGATTGGGTCTTAACATCGCCACCTGCTCCCTTCTCACATTCTACGGCAAACAGCCCGGAAAATATTACCGGGGCAACGGCTTTGGGATTGTACTATGCCTATCTTGAGACCGGAGAGTATTCTTATCTGATTGCCATGAAAGACGCGGCGTTTAATATGCATGCCGATCATACTCAGTACCGAAGCGCCTCAAATATTACCTTTCTGATCCTTTGTGATGATCTGCCGGAGATTACCGGTGTCGCCTATGCTGATTCAGCCAAGGCCAAATTTGACGACAGGATAGCGGAACATGGTTCCGGGACCGGGTTGGCCGAGTATATTCGGGATGCCCGGGCGGCCAGTTATCCAAACGGTATAATAGCCTGGGATATCGGACTGTTTGTGGAAGCGGCGATTATGCTTGATAGTCACTATCCTACTGATACGCTGGATTATATGCAGATTGCGATTGATATGACGGAAGTTATCTGGCAGGATTCATTCAATGATAACCCGGGGCATTTTGATGTCGTCGATGATGCCGGATATGATGCCGGATACGGCGATGTGAATTTCTACTGGTTCAATCTGGGCGTTACCGGATTAATTAACTCCTTTAATGGTACTGATACTCATACCGCAGAAATACCCGGTTTAATAACAACTCTGCTTGAGGGACAGGCCTCAAACGGTTCATTCAGCTATCAATACGGCGGCAATACCGCTGATGCTGGTTGGCAGTCGACCGCCTATACGGTTATGTGCCTGGCCGCCTTGGATCAGCCTTTATATCAGGCGGAAATCAACCGGGCGGCTTATTGGCTCAGTGCTACTCAGGATACCAGTGGAGGATTTGTATATTCCGATGGAACTCACTATCCTGAAATCGCCGGAGAATGCGCCTCGGCCTTATATTTCAGCACCAATACACTGAACTACACTATCGTAGATGATAATTATTCCAGTCAGGCAGATGTTGATGCCTACAATTCTGTGCATAGTACTAATTTTGTCTGGGGCTACGATGCCTTTGCGACGATTCAGGAGGGTATTGACGCTCTTAATCCGGAAGGAACGGTATATGTTCTGGCGGGTAATTATGATGATGCACTCCAAATAGAAAATAAAAACAATATTACAATTACCGGAGAAAGCAAGAGTTTGGTAATCTTAAAACCGGCCTCAACCCTGGCATGGGATGTGGGCGGCTATGGCGGAACTCGTCGGGCAGCGGTGCGAGTTGTTACCTCAACCGGCATTTCCTTTTCCAATATGACCTTTGATTTTGATCTAATTAAGGGCAACAACATCGCCGGTATCTTTTTCTGGGATGCGACTGGTGTAATCAATGGTAATGAGCTGAAAAATATGTCGGTATCTGACGCCTCAAGCGGCTATTATGAGCTGACCTGTTATTTACGAGCTCCGTCTTATACACCAGCAGCCCGGGCCGAGATAACACTCAGCAATAATACTTTCATGGAGACAGGCCGTCTGGCAATCGTGACCCATCAGTATTTGCATACCATTATTTCCGATAACATCTTCTTCAAAACCACCGATGATTTCGGCTATGCGATGGAAATCGGTTCTCAATCAACGGCAATTGTGTCGGGGAATACGATATACGGGTATGATACACCGGCGGCATCGGATCAAAGCGCTTCGGCCGGAATTTATGTAGAGAACTCTTTTTCTACAGGTGAAGTCGGTTTAATAAAAAATGTAGTTATCGAGGATAATGAAATTTACGATTGCCAATGGGGATTGTATTTAGGTAATGGATTTGACGGTTACACTGGCGATGTTGACTTGCAAATCGATATAACGCAGAACAATATTCACGACAATATTGAAGGCGGAATCTTTGTTACTGATGAGGATAAGGACAATGGATCTTCAATAACTGTAATTAGTACTGACAATATTCTAAATAATAACGGTCAATCTGGTTATTTTATCTCAACCAGCGGTGACGGCGATGTTACCGTTTCAATAGATTCAGACTCTATTGCCGGGCATGAGATTGGTATATATTGCGATGACTATGCAACCGGGACTTCGGGCAGTTCGTATAGTGTAACGGTCCGCAATAGTGAAATTGTGGGCAATGTCAATTTTGGAATCGAAAATGACTATTCGGGATTCACAGTCGATGCTATACATAATTACTGGGGAGCAAACAGCGGTCCGCTGCACGTAACCACCAACCCTGACGGATTGGCTAATGCTGTCTCAGATTATGTATTGTATGAACCGTGGTGCAATGCGGATTTCAGTTATTGTGATTTCCCGATTATCTGCGGAGATGCTAACGGTGACGGATTTGTGGATTTGGGCGATGCGGTATATATAATAAACTATGTCTTCAGGGGAGGGTCAGCTCCTGATCCGCTTTTATCGGGAGACGCTAATTGTGACGGTTTTGTAGATCTTGGAGATGCTGTCTATCTGATAAACTACATCTTCCGTGGAGGCCCTGCTCCATGCGCCAATTGTCCGTGATATAATTTAGATTAATGAATATTGAGCCGGCTTGATGCCGGCTCTTTTTTTTGTTTAATCATTTACCGGTTGATTCTGAATGCCTATATTTAAACATGAAGAAGAAAAAGGAAACCTGGTACCTGTATATTGTCAGATGCAGTAATGATGCTTTTTACACCGGCATCACCAAAGATATCCCCAACCGAGTTGAGAAACACAACTCCGGCAAAGGGGCAAAGTTTACTCGCACATACCGACCGTGTGAGTTAGTGTATTTTGAAACCCTGCCTTCGGTTCAGGATGCTATGAAACGTGAGATCGCAGTGAAGAAATTGTCACGGGCAAAAAAAGAAGATATCGTCAATAGCTTTCCTATTGCAGAGTTAGAAAAAGTGTAGCTGTTAGAATGTTTAGAAAAAATGAGTAAACTGTATTGTATATCCGGTTTGGGAGCTGATGAAAGAGTTTTCAAGAATCTCAAAATCCCCAGATGTGAAGTGCTGCACATTCATTGGATCCAGCCGGAATCAAATGAATGTATCAGCAAGTATTCCAGACGATTATCGACTCAAATAGATACTTCAGAGGATTATTTTCTCTTAGGCTTGTCTTTTGGCGGATTATTAACTTTAGAGATGTTAAAATTCCTGAAACCGGTGAAGACCTTTTTAGTATCAAGTTTCAAGACCCGTAAGGAACTTCCCTTTTACTATCGATTAGCAGGAAATCTGTGTTTACATAAGATCATCCCTGATGTGATGATAGGTAATCCCAGCTTCCTAATCTGGTTTTTTAATAATGCTAACAGCAGGGAAGAGCGTGAACTATTGGGTAATATGCTCAAAAGTGCCGATGTGCCATTAACTCAGTGGTCTATCAAGCAAATCTTAGATTGGAAAGGTCAGACAGCTGAGGGAAATATATTGCACATCCATGGAGATGCCGACAGGATTTTACCTCTTCGCTGTATAGATGCCGATTTTATTATCTCCGGCGGTTCGCATTTGATGATTTATAATCGTGCTCCTGAAATTGGTAGAATAATATCTGATATTATCAAAGGTTCTTGATAAAACAGGTCTGCGGATGAGGAAGTATCACTCGCTTGTAGCATATAATTAGTTTACCCCTTGTAATATTCCCTTTAAAAATTGGTATTAATAGACAAAACACTCTATGGTCTCTTGAATTGTTTCATGTTATTAGTTATGATATTTAACAATTATAATATTATGCGTTCTTGGGAGGACTAATGATTTGTAAATGGCATCTTGTTTTTGTTTGTTTAATAATTGCTATTTTAAATATACCGGCTAATGGGCAGGAAGCTCCCGGGAAGTATGATCTTTCATTTTCAATAGTCGGGGGAGGGATGTACGGGTACACCCTCTATAGACTGGAGCATATGCAATTGGTGCCTGAGACAGACTGGTCTATCGGCGTTAAAAGTGAACTTCAGTTTCCGCTTGATATGATGCTGGCTGGTTTCAGATTACAACTCGACAAGCGCGCGTCGAAGGGCATACCGTGGTCTTTATCGATTGAGTATTTGACCAACCTTAACGATCCGCATGGAGCTATGGAAGACACGGATTGGATTATATATTCTACTTATGACTATTTCAAGGATATGAAGTTCAGCTATACAAAATCGGATGTTGATCTGGTGTCGCATTTTGCCGAAGCGATATTATCAATTCCGGTGTTATCGAAAAACAAATTTCAGTTTACTGCTGTTGGAGGGTTTCAATATCGCCGCTACTCATTCAATGTATATGGAGTTGACGGATGGTATATTAACAGTCAGGGGCGGCAAATTAATTTTGTCGATTATCAGAACGATAAAGTTGGTAAATATCGCGCCATATATATGATACCCTATCTTGGGCTTGGCGGAGAATTACATTACAGTAAAAATACGGTTTACTTGTTGGCCAAAGCAACGCCCTTTGTTTTTGCCGATGATTTTGATGATCATCTGCTGCGGTTTAAGACTGGCGAAGGTGACTGCAGCGGAATGTTTTTGGCTGTTGAATCGGGTGTTGATTGGTTGCTGACAAAAGGCGACAATTTATCCAACTGGGCGATCGAGATCCGTGCGGAGTATTCACTTATATCGACCAATGGTGAACAGATACAAACCTGGTACGGCGATGATCCGGCATCAGAGGCTGATGATACAGGCGAGTCAATGACTCTTGATGATTATGATATGGCAAGCAAGACGTTGATGTTCAAAGCTCGACTCAAATATAATTTCTAATTATGAGAAAGGGCATTACTCAAACGGTTTGAAACCCGAGCCGATTATCTCGTGCGTGTTAACCACCATGATAAACGCTTCCGGGTCTATTCTCTTTATATAGCTTTGCAGTTTTGCCATTTCCCGTCGTGACAATGCTGAAAAAATCATCTTCTTTTCACTATCCTTATGATATAAACCGCTGGCCATAAGATAAGTCCCGCCTCGATCCATCTTCTCCAAAATGACCAACCGAATTTCTTCATGCTTGTCGGAGATAATAAAGACCGCCTTTTTGTCGTCCAGGCCGGTTAGTACAGCGTCGATAGTTTTTGATATTGAAAAGATAGCAATGAGCGCATACGGCGCCAGATTGATATCCCTGAAAACAATTATACTGAATAGTATAATTAGTGAGTCGATAATCAGGAGATTTTTACCAACCGGGATTTTAGTATACTTAGTAATTATACGAGCCATCAAATCGGTCCCGCCGGTGGTGGCATTGGCTTTGATAACAACCGCCAATGCGCCTCCGATTATAACTCCGCCGAATATCGATGAAACCAGAATGTCGTCTGAGATACGGACATCCTTGTAGAAGTACATTAATACATCAACCGAGATTGACGATACGATGACTCCAACTAAAGATTTGACGCTGAATGAAGTGTTAAACGACCTGATGCCCCAGGCCAGGAGCGGGATGTTTAGTACCATCGCCAAAATACCAATTGGTAACCCGCTTAGGCTGCTGATGACCATACTAAGGCCGAATATTCCGCCGGGTACAATATTATAGGGGACAAGAAAAAACACATATCCGACCGCGACAATTATCGAGCCGATTATTAATAATGAATAGTTGAGAAACCATTTCCGGGAAAACAGCTTTTCATCATGAACATATTTTTTCTTCTTAACGACTACTGGCATTTGCATACCCAATTAGTTAATTCAATAGTAATGTACGCTTTTGTACAGGTCAAGGTCAAGAACCGGGTGTAAAATTATTAACTATGTAGGATCCTAGAGTTGGTAATAGTATTGTCGTGTTCGAGTTAAAATAGTTCATATTTGGCGTGACACTGCCAGTTATTGTGCTATCTTATGCCGCTATGGCATGGAAAACTTTGAAAATAGAAAAAGTATCCATTTCCTCGGTCACCTTCTCAGCTTTTGTGATGTGGATCGGGTTTTATACCTGGCGAATAATGTTCAACAACTTCGCTGTAGAAACCTTTGGTGCTTCCCCAACTGATGTCGGAGTAATTCAAGCGGTCAGAGAAATACCGGGTCTATTAGCCTTTGGTGTCGGTGCACTGGCTATGTATCTGGCTGAATCGAGAATTGCCGGTATCTCTATCGTGGCTATGGGCGCAGGGCTTATCGTATGCGGCCTCTCCGGTTCGATATTTACACTGGGTTTGGCAACAGTTTTAATGTCTTTCGGGTTTCATTATTTCGAGCCCACTAATTCATCCCAGCTTCTCATGCTGGCTGATCCGAAAAGTTTGGGTAAGGCGCAGGGGAGACTCCAATCTTACGAATCGATGGCCGGTTTGGTCGGTGCGGTTATGGTAATGACCCTCACGATTTTTCTCGATTATCGCATGACTTTTTATCTGATAGGAGCTTTAGTCTTATTGATAGGTCTGTATTTGACCTATGCGTTGCCTGACAATCGGGGTGAAAGTAAAACACGGAAGATAAAAATTAAGAAAAAGTACTGGCTCTACTATACTCTGTCGTTTTTGAGAGGCTGCCGACGGCATATTTTTACAACCTTTGCCATTTTTCTGCTGGTTAAAAACCATAGTCTTGATATCACCATCGTTTCCGGTGTGATGCTGGTGAATAATGTTATTACTATTTTTACTAACAGGTATATGGGTTTCTTAAGTGACAAATTCGGCGAACGTATAGTTCTGATCGGATGTTCCCTGATACTTGTGTTTATATTTACTGGATACGCCTATGTGACGTTTCTTCCGATACTCATCCTGTTTTATCTGCTGGACAATGTCCTGTTTGGCTCATCTATCGCGCTCAAATCTTATTTACGGAAGATATCTACTCCGGAAGATCTAACCGGCTGTCTGTCATTTGGGATGACTGCCAACCACATAACAGCGGTTGTGATTCCGATTATCGGAGGCGTTGCCTGGAGTATGTTCGGGTATAAAGTCACATTTATAGCCGGAGCCGTAATAGTCTTTATCGATATGCTGTTTGCACTGAAGGTTCCCAAGAATAACAACATCATCAAGACGTCTGACTAACGTATATATTCATAACCCTTGTGAGGAAGAGTCATATTTATTATCATAGAAAATCATATCACGCTTTACATTAAGGAGTCGCAAGGATGATATTGAACCTGCGCAACATTGTAATTCTGTCACTAACCTTCTTACTTTTTTTCTCAACCCTTCTTTTTGCAGATAATAACAAAGGCGGTTATCAACTGCCCCCGCAGCCCATCATCGATGTTGTCGATGCTCCATGGACTCCGCGGATTTCTATCAGCCCGAATAAAGAATGGATGCTTCTACGCCAATATCCCGGTCTTCCGGGTATTGAAGAAGTTTCCCAGCCGGAGCTGAGGCTTGCGGGATTTCGCATCAATCCGGTCACCAACGGTCCCAGTCGAGGCTGGTATTTGACCGAAATGAAATTGAAAAAAATATCTGATGGTACGGAGTACGAGATTACCGGAATGCCGACGAAACCGCATTATACTAATGTTTCGTTTTCACCCAAAGGGGACAAGGTCGCGTTTATTAATACCGATGATAACGGCTTGACTCTCTGGTGTATCTCCATCGATGATAAAAAAGCGTGGCAGGTGACCAATACACCGCTCAATGGTGTCAGTGGTAGTCCTTTTTCATGGTTAGATGATGAGAAAATAGTCGTATGTGCTCTGGTAGATGGTCGAGGCGATCTGCCTGCTAAACCAACAGTTCCTTCCGGGCCGATAATTCAGGAAAATATGGGTCGAAAAGCTCCCGCGCGAACCTATCAGGATCTTTTGAAAAATGAGTACGATGAATCGGTTTTCGAGTACTTTCTGACATCACAAATAGTAGTCGTCTCTCTTGATGGAAAAACGACTCCGATAAGTAATCCCGGACTTTATACTGACGTTACACCATCTCCGGGCGGCAAATATCTACTGGTAGAGCAGTTGCACAAACCGTTCTCCTATACGGTACCATATCATCGCTTCCCTATTAAAAGTGATGTTTTGGATATTGATGGAAATTTGATTTATGCCGTTGCTGATTTGCCATTGGCTGAGGAGATTCCGATTGCGTACGGCTCGGTTAAAACTGGTCGCCGGTCAATCAACTGGCGAGCCGACACCGATGCGACTCTTTATTGGGCTGAGGCTCGTGACGGTGGTGATGCCGGGGTAGAGGCTGATGAGCGTGATGAACTGTTTATGTTTAAGGCTCCGTTTGACAAAACTCCGGTTTCGCTTATTACCATTCCGCTTCGTTTTGATGGTATAAAATGGGGTGATAATAATCTGGCGCTGGTTTCCGCCTGGTGGTGGAAAACACGGAACATCAGAGTCTGGTCAGTTATGCCGGGTAAGCCAGATGCCAAACCGGAGCTCATTACTGATCGTTCCTGGGAAGATAAGTATAACGATCCCGGTTCGCCAATGATGAAACGCAACAAACAGGGATGGTATGTGTTACTTACCGGGAATAAAGGAAAATCGCTGTACCTGACGGGAACCGGAGCTTCTCCCGAAGGTAATCGTCCTTTTGTTCGGGAGTTTAATATCAAGACCCAAAAAATAACCGAACTATTCCGTTCCGAGGCTCCGTATTATGAGAGTCCGATAAAATTCTTCGACGATAAAAAGCAAATACTGTTAACCAGTCGCGAATCTGTAACAGATCAGCCCAATTATTATATTCGTGATTTGAAAAATGGTACAATTAAACAGGTTACCGAGTTTCCGCATCCGTCGCCTCAGCTAAAGGACGTTCAAAAAGAACTCATCCAATATGAACGTGAAGACGGCGTAAAATTGTCCGGGACTCTGTATCTGCCTGCAGGATATAAGACCTCTGATGGCCCTCTACCGATGCTGATGTGGGCTTATCCAATAGAGTTTAAAAGCGCTGCCGCTGCCAGTCAATTGTCCGATTCACCATATCGCTTTGTGCGCGTCAGTTGGGCATCGCCAATGATGTGGCTATCGATGGGTTATGCGGTCCTCGACGATCCGACGATGCCGATAATCGGCGAAGGAGAGGCCGAACCGAATGATTCATTCCGAAATCAGTTAGTCTCCAGTGCTCAGGCCGCTATTGACGAGGTTGTCAAGCGGGGTGTGGCTGATAGAGATAGAATCGCTATCGGAGGCCATTCATACGGAGCCTTTATGACCGGCAATCTTCTGGCTCATTCCGATTTATTCCGGCTTGGGATAGCCCGAAGCGGGGCTTATAATCGAACCCTTACGCCGTTTGGATTCCAATCCGAAGACCGGACATTGTGGGAAGCTCCCGACATTTACTTCGCGATGTCGCCGTTCATGCATGCTGACAAGATCAATGAGCCGATTCTTCTGATTCATGGCGAAGCTGATAATAATTCCGGTACTTATCCGCTCCAAAGTGAGAGATTCTATTCTGCGCTCAAAGGACATGGCGCGCGAGTGAAACTAATCATGCTCCCGCATGAGAGCCATGGCTATAAGGCTCGCGAATCGGTTATGCATATGCTGTATGAGACTGCCAACTGGCTGGATATGTTTGTTAAAAACGCCGAACCGAGAACCGAGTCATCTGAAAAATAAACCGTGATTATTTGTCTTGCGATATACGCCGCGGAATATCACGTTTCGCGGCGTTTTTTTTGTGAATATATTTATCTGACAACAATATATCAAATGAACTGAATTTTTAGCGGTGGACTGTTCTTGACTATAAAATAGAACTTCTCGTATATTTATCCATCGTACACGACTATGACCAATAATGATGAGTAATCAGTGAAATGAATAATACATAAGATAGGAGGGCAAAATGAAAATGGCTGTACAACAACCCAACTTTGGGTCGATGTCAATAAGCACAATTATGAGGATCGTCGGATCGATTGTGATAATAGCCGCTCTGATATGGACGGTGTACACTTTATTTGGAAAAAATAACGCTGGATATTTTCAAATCAGGCAGGATATTATATCTGGTGAACTCTCGGTAAAGAGGGACTATGGTATTTATTTTAATGGTTTGAAGAAAGTAACAACCTACCAAATAGAGTCGAGTTATACTTTCAGCAATGACAAGAATGAGGAAAACATAATCGGGCCGGCGATTGAAGTCAGGTTCAATGACGGAGGTATCGGCCGGATTTCGGGTGATTTCCGTTTTCGTCTTCCGGCTAACGATGATGGTATGTTGATTTTGCACCAGGATTTCGGCGGACCCAATCAATTGATGGAAGAGTTGTTTATTCAGGCGGTTAAACAGTCTGTTTATAATACTTCGCTGTTGATGTCATCCGAGGAATCGTACACGAATAAATCGCTATTCCCGCAATGGACGTTAGATCAGATTCAAAACGGTGTATATAAAACAGAGGCATATAAAATAGATGTCACCGACGAAATAACCGGAGATATTGAACAGCATAAAGCTGTCCGAATTCTGCGCGATGAATTGGGTAATCCTATTCGCAATGAACCGGTGCTCCTAAAATACGGCATTACTATTTCTCAATCGACTATTCGGGAACCACAATACGATAAGAATATTCTCAACCTGATTAGAGAAAAGAGACGTTTCGAGGTCGCCATATCGGTCGCGGTAGCGGATGCAGATAAAGCCAGTCAGGAAAAACTGACGGTTATCGAAGATGGCAAGAAAATGGTAATAGAAGCTGAATACATTGCCAAAAGGAAGATGGAAAAGGCGGTTGAAGAGGCTAAGAAAGATAAAATTGTCGCGATTACTCAAGCCCAAAAAGTATTTGTCGTTGCCGAGCAAAACTATTTGGCGGAAAAAAACAATGCCGATGGTTTAATTGCCCAGGCTCAGGGAGAGGCCGAAAAGCGGCGCAAGATCAAAGAGGCTGATAACGCCCTGGTGGCCCGAACGGAAGCCTTTAAAGAAATAATGGGTTACTATAAAAACTGTTTCCAGAAAATATCATGGTCGCCGCAAATCGCTACTTCGGGATCAGCGTTAGGACCGCAGGGATTACCTCCGGCCTACGAGTCGTATATTAAAGTCTCTGAAATCGTACGAAAAGATTTAAATCTTGACTTGACGTTTTAATTAAGAAAACAGAGGATAAAACAATGTCTGAATTTATAAATGAACAACCGGCCCTCCCGGTAAAGCCAAAGAAGAAATCTTCAGGAGTAAAGAAGATTATTTCGGTGGTTGTTATCGTTCTTGCCGTGGTCCTTGTTTTCTTGGGTGACAAGCTCGTTGAAAACAATGACGCCCCGTTTATCAAGATCAAACAGGCGCTGGACGGCACCATGACGGTGCGCACCGCGCCGGGAGTATTCTGGCAGGGCTTTGGTGATATCACCCGTTATCAGAAATCCCGTATTATATGGTTTTCGTGGGAACAGCACGAAGGCTTGCACCGGGATCAGTCTATTCAGGTTCGTTACCGTGATGGAGGTACCGCGCGGATAAGCGGCAGTATTCGTTATATTCTTCCGTATGAGAGAGAAAACGCGGAGGAATTGATGATTGCTCTGCACCAGGCGTATCGAGGCGAAGACAATTTTGTCGATCGGGCAATTGAACGGTTACTGATAGAAACCGTACAGCAAACGGCTGGGTTTTTTACATCGGAAGAATCTTATACGACTCATAAATCAACTTATTCTGATTACGTGAGAGACCAGTTGATGCATGGAGTCTATAAGGTCGCTCAAGTTAGCGATACGATATTTCGTCCGGGAGGAGATAGAAAAATATTGCCTCGGAATATTATTCGTACCGATGATTCCGGGATAATACTGAGAAAAGTAAATCCGCTCGATAAATACGGTGTTGCCATTACTAATGTCGTGATCTATGATCCGATCTATGAGAGTGATATCCAGCAGCAGATAGCTCAGCGCCTGAACTCAAAAATGCAGGCTATTGTTACTCGTTCCGAGGCCAGCCTTCGAGCTCAGGAACAGATTACCATGAAAGCTCAGGGGGAGCGCGATGTTGAGCTTGAGCGGTATGTACAGTTGGTGGTAAATAAGCGTGAGGAAACGGCGGCCGAGCAGGATAAGCGGGTGCAGACGATTCTTGCGGAAATGAGAGCAGAGTCCGCGGAAATTAATAAGAAGGCACAGCAATGGAACGGTAAATCCGAAAAAGAAATAGGCCGCGGCCAATCGACCGCAAAACGAATGCTCCAGAAAGCGGATAGCAATCTCGATATAAAAATTGATGCCATTAAGGCAAAGCACTTTGCGATTGCCGACGCGTTATCGAAAGGAAAGGCGATTCTTCCCCGTATTATCATGGGGGAGGGAGGAGCCGGAGGCAATGCGGTCCTTGAAGCGCTTGGTATCAATGCTCTTGAGGATTTAGCTAACCGTAAGGGTATAAAAACAGGAAAAAAGTAGCCGCCAACGAATAAGTAGATATCATATTTCCCGAGGCGTTTTTGCACAGCGTCTCGGGTGAAAATTATTATCGATAACCGGAGGAGTCATGCCGTTTTGTCCAAGCTGTAAATATGAGTACCACGAAGGCGTGGATACCTGTCCCGATTGTGGTGATAAATTAGTCCCCTTTTTACCGGTAGATGAAGTTGCTGATATTAATGATGGGTCGGAATTAGAAAGAGATCATAAAGATTGGGTACATTTGCTAAACTTGACCTCTCTTCAGATTGCGGAAATGTGCCTTGATGGACTTCGCCAAAAAAACATTCCAGCCGTATTACATTCGGGAACCGGTCATTTCGGTGTTACCGGACAAATGGGAGTATCATCTTTTCGCCCCATTGACGGAAATTACAAAATATATGTTCCACGCGAGTTTTTATCTGACGCGGTGGAGGAAGCTAAAATAATTATTGGGGAGGATTGGGATAAATTCAAAGCCGTTGACTAGCGGATACTTACTATAGAAAAGACGCTAATTCCCAATAAATATTTTAGTTATGGGCAGATCTTTTATCCTAATGGATTTTCTATCTTGCCGTATATTATGATATTAAAAATGATCATTTTATGATCTTATAATCTAACTGTACCTGCTGTCAAGCAATCATGGAGGTTACGGATGAAGAAATTATTATTTATCGCGGCGGTGTTGCTCTTATACGCCTCGACCGCGATGGCACAGGCTCCGAAATTTGGAGTCGGTGTGTTTGGTGGAATCAATATCCCGGTAGTTCAGGATGATCAGAAAAGCGGAACCGCCTTTGGACTCAAAGCCAGGATAAAACTATTGCCGATCATTATCGCAGAACCAAATGTGACCTTTGGTAAATGGGGCGACCCGGATCCGGTTGATGGATTGGATTTAGGTATCAGCGGTTCCAAGATCACATCATTCGGCATCGATTTTACATTGGGAGGATTACCGGGCAAAGCCGGATTCAAACCTTTTGCATTTGTGGGGGTGGCATCCTATAAAGTAAAAAACGACGATACGAATTATGAAAACAGTAAGCTGGGAGTTGCCGGAGGCTTGGGCTTCGCGATAGGCGTTTCACCTCTAATTGATATTGAGGTTAGAGGTAAAGCGGTTGTTGCTCCACAGGATGACGGCTCCAAAAAAGCTATTTGGATATTAGGCGGTATTAACTATTACTTCGGCGGATATTAAAGGAGGTACCTCATGCGGAAAATTATAAATAAATTAGGACTCATCGGAACAGCAGTAGTTATTGCTGTCTTGGCCGGTTGTCTCGTTTCGGGTACTTTTATCATAGTCGAGGATATCACTTTTACCGCCAGTTCCGGTTTTTATTTCTATCAGATAGATTTTACTGACGAAGATGACTGGGAAGACCATAAAGACAAAATCGATTTTATCGATGCTGTCGGAGTTGTTCTTTATTTTACCAGTACCGAAGCCTCAGATGTAACGTTCAATGTCTACATCGATGATTTGAGCAGTGGTACCACACCGACTTCGGTTCCCGGTACCGCGACTAAGATAATAGATGATTTGATCGTTGCTCCAGGCCAAACAACACTTACCTATGCCCAATCACTTTCAATAATCACCGGGCTTCCCCGTTTAAAGGCTCTGGCAAAAACCGGTCAATTCGATTTTTACGCTACCAGCAGCAGCAATACCGGGGGTACTTTTGTGGTTGATTCAGGTAAGATTGTCGTTACTGTTTCAGCCGGAAATTAAAATATTATTTACGAATTCAAACGCCGGTTTCTCAGACCGGCGTTTATTTAGCCATTTTTCGCTCTAAACATGCCCAATATTTTAGGATACGCTGTCTTTTAATCTAATCGTTACAATTACCGGAGTATCAATGCTGTTAAGGTGAATTTTATCGCCTGCAAAATAGGCGCTAATTGAGCCTATGGAAGTGTTGGCCAAGGTGTTAGCAATCTATCATGCTCCTACTATTGACGCCCAGACTCTAATGGAATCTTATACAAATGCCGATATTTTAAAGAGA
The DNA here is from genome assembly GCA_023138975.1 of Candidatus Zixiibacteriota bacterium. Lineage (GTDB taxonomy): Bacteria > Zixibacteria > MSB-5A5 > GN15 > JAAZOE01 > JAGLON01. The sequence continues at coordinate 114,296 of JAGLON010000012.1, read as the reverse complement.
TTTTCCTCCGTGATAGTTTGCGTAATACATAGAGCAAAAGGGGATTATACCGTAATATCGCAGCGGTTAGAAATTGACATGAATAGTAAGCACAAGAATATCCGTGAGATTGAGGAACAAGACCGCATTGAAGATGAGCTTTGCAATGCCAGCATATTTCTCAACACGATTATAAATACCTTACCGAACCCGGTCTTTGTTAAGGATGCCAAGCACCGCTGGATCCTTCTAAATGACATAATGTGCGAGTTAATGGGACGTAGTCGTGAAGAATTAATAGGTAAAAGTGATTACGATATCTTCCCCAAAGAACAGGCCGATGTTTTTTGGAAAAAAGATAATGAAGTGTATAACACCGGTGAGTCAGTTGAAAACAAAGAAGCAATCACCACCGGAGCCGGCGAAGAGAGAATGCTCCTGACCCGAAAGGCTCTTTTTACACAGGCCGATGGTTCTAAGATTTTAATTGGCGTAATAACCGATATTACCGAATTGGAAGAAGCCCGAAATTCTCTTGAAGATCGAGAAATCAGCCTGAGAATAGCGCAGAAACTTGCCAAGGTTGGAAGTTGGGAATGGCATCTTAAAAACGGGACAATGTCATTTTCGGAAGAATCCTGTCAAATCTTTGGGGTGAAGTACCCGGCTGTATTCACAAGCATGGAAGATGCTATAGATAAGATTGTTCATCCTGAAGATAGGAAAACTATAAAAGACGCCTTTGCAACATTTGACACTGGAGATGTTTTTGCTCAAGTCTCCTGCCGTATTGTGACGCCTCAAGGAACAGTGCGTTGGGTGAATGCGACTCAACCTGAAATACGCAAAAGTGATGAAAAGGGTAATCCCCTGGTTGTGATTGGCACTGTTCAGGATATGACGGAAAGGAAGGCTGCGGAATACAAGCTGCTGAGGTTTAAGGCTGCGATGGAACAGTCAGTTGACGGCATAGCTCTGGCAAGTACTGCCAGTACTATTGAGTTTGTCAATTCCGCCTGGGCCAGAATGCACGGCTACAAGCCGGAAGAATTAGTCGGCAAGGATCTGCAAATCTCTCATACTGAATCTCAAGTTGAAAACGAACTCTTACCTTATTTTAAAAAAGTACTGGAGAATGGTACTAATCAAGGCGAGGTCAGCCATGTAACGAAAAAGGGAGTGGAGTTTCCGACATGGATGAGTACCGCGATTATCCGGGACGAAGCGAGTAATGAATTAGGGATAATCGAAATTGCACGGGATATCACAGAGCAAAAACGGACTGAAGCCGAGTTGGCGCAATATACTGATGATATAAGAATCGCAAAAGAATTTTTGGAGCTAAACTCTGCCCATCAAAGTGAAATTTTGCATGAGCTAAAGGAGGCTAAAAACCAGGCTGACAAAGCTAACAAGGCAAAAAGTGAGTTCTTGGCCAATATGAGTCATGAAATCAGAACACCGATGAATTCGATTATAGGTATGACCAATCTTACACTTGATACTTCACTCGACGATGAGCAGAGACACTATCTTGAGATGGTAAAGACCTCTGCGGGAGACCTTCTTCAGATAATAAACTCAATTCTGGATTTCTCAAAAATCGAAGCCGGCCAAATGGTACTGGAACAGATACCTTTCAGCTTAAGAGAAATGATCCAAACAACAGCCAAACCATTGACAGTCCAGGCGTCTGAAAAGGGTATTGAGTTGAGTACCTTTATTGATCCGTTAGTACCTGATAATCTCGTTGGCGATCCGGGGCGATTACGTCAGGTTTTAATTAATCTTGTTGGCAATGCGATTAAATTTACCGCGGAAGGACATGTTCTTCTAAAAGTCGAACTCACGACGATTGAAGAACAGGTTCATTTCCATTTCAGTGTTGAAGATACCGGTATCGGTATCCCGGAAGACAAACTGGAATCAATATTCGAGAGCTTTACTCAAGCCGACGGCAGCACAACACGCAGGTACGGCGGAACCGGATTGGGCACAACTATTGCCAAACAGCTCGTTGAGATGATGGGAGGGTATATATGGCCCGAGAGTCCGACTAATCTGAATGATGTCGGAGGAACCGGTTCTATCTTTCATGTCCTCATCCAATTGCAAGTGGTCAAAGACGACGAAGCACCAGCATGCCTCTTTAATAATAGTGCGATGAAGAATAAACATGCCCTGATTGTTGATGGCAATGAGGCTAACTGTTCATTTATGCAGGCGCTTCTTGAGCATTGGGATATGCAGGTTACAGCGTTTGCAGCGGGTGAGAAATTATTACTTCATCTCACTGACTTAGAAGCTAAGTCACTGCCTGATATTATTATTACTGAAAACCACCTTAGTGATATGACCGGAATCGAGCTTTCCACAAAAGTTCATGAAATAATTGGTATTGATTGCAGTCCAATTATTCTGATTAGTTCTCTCGGAACTTCAATCGAGAAAAAAGAGCTCAGACAATCCGGCATATCAAAAACGGTATCAAAACCGATTGATGAGGAGCAGTTGCGGAAGGATATTATATATTGTCTTTCCTCAGACTCTCAGTTATTGGGTGAGGCTCAATTATCGGAGAAACACATGTCAGAGGAATTGGAGATTGACGGTACCGGTGTCAATGTGCTGTTGGCAGAAGACAACCAGCTTAACATTGTGTTAGTACAGACGATTCTCAATAAAAAGGGGTTCTCTATTACAGTTGTTAAAAATGGCCGAGATGCCGTTGATGCTGTTCGTAGGGGCATGTATAATATTATCTTGATGGATGTACAAATGCCGATTATGGGAGGAATGGACGCGACCAAAGAAATCCGAAAAAACGGTGGTGAGTACTGCAGGATTCCTATTGTCGCAATGACGGCGCATGCATTGCAGGAAAACCGGAGGAAATGTCTCGACGCCGGAATGAACGATTATATCAGCAAACCGCTGGACAGGGTAAAACTGTTTGCAGTCATTGCGAAATACACTACCGCCAAATGGGTAAAAAATACGGAAAAACCCGTGACAAAAACAATATTATCAATGATTGACATAAAGAAGCTTGAAGAAATAGCTGGCGGAGATATGAGATTAGTCAATGAGTTGATTGATATATTCATCAATCAAAGTCCCGGATTACTTTCAGATATAAGAAACGCCATAGATAAATCGGATGCCGAGTTGTTATGCCGGTCTGCCCATACTTTCAAAGGTTCTCTGGTGAGCATGGGAGCCGAAGGCGTCGCAAAAATAGCATTTGCGCTCGAAATCAAAGGGGCAAATGGGGATTTCACCGGCGTAAATGATATTTTGGATGACTTAAGACAGGCATACGAAAGTATTGAACAATCATTTAACGACAGACTGGAGCGAGTTCAACAATGAAAGTCATGATTCTTGAAGACGAGGCAGTTGCCCTTAAGTTAGTGGAGAAGATTGTGACACAAAACGGCTACGAAGCCATTGGATTTACCTCCGCGTCTAGAGCAATAGAATGGCTTCAGGCAGGGAATCTTGTCAATGTTGTTATTTCCGATGTGATGCTCCCCGGAATTGACGGGTTTCAGTTTGTTAAATTCATGAAAAGTAAAAAACGATTGGCTAAGATCCCGGTGATTCTTTGCACATCACTTAGCGATAAAGCCGCAGTAGTTAAGGGGATAACTGTCGGAGCATCAGATTATATCACAAAACCGGTCAATGCTGCAATGCTGATTCAAAAAATAGAAACGGCCATCCAGTCCGCCCCCGGAGCAGTTATGATTGTTGATGGTGAACCAATTATTCGCGATGTCCTTGATGAAACCTTAAGTCGCGAAGGATATTTTACCATTATGGCGGAAAGTGGTGAAGAAGCGGTAGAGCAATTGAAAAAAAACAAAGTATCGGTTATTCTCGCCGATGCTAATATGCCGGGTATGAGCGGAATCGACCTGCTCAAGAGAGTAAAAAAGGAGCATTCAGATATCGGGGTATTGATTATGTCCGGGCATCAGAACAATGTTGATGAAAAGGAAATAAAAGAAGCCGGAGCCGATGGGTTTATCACCAAACCACTTCATAATGTGGATATTTTAGCCCGGGTCGGGACTTTTTTTAAGTAAGGGGGAAGGCGATGAATATTCTTCTCGCCGAAAAGGCAGGCAGGCTGGTAAGACGATAAAAAAGTCACAGACATTAGAGCATGTTAAACAGAGCCACTAAAACTAAATATTAGATTAAACTCTAATATGTCTACAAATCCTTAGTTATAATACTATCATATTGAAGCGTAACTTTCCCATCTCAACCGCACCTTTTATTCATTATATGGAGAAAACCCTACAATTATTTTTGATAATGAAATTAAGGCGATACACTGGGATGAAACTCCTAATCCGTTATATCACAAGAAATTGTTCTAATTTCGAACAGGATATATCATGCAGGAGTATGGGGAAAAGCCGATAATTTTAAAGAAGAGTGTTTTGTAGATGAATTTTAGGCGGGAGTAATAATTTATATGTCCTCTATTCTTGTAATCGATGATAAAGACTCTATGCGTAAAATGGTTTCTCAGACCTTAGCCGAAGAGGGCTATCTGGTTGATACGGCCAAAAATGGTTCAGATGGAATTGATAAGGCTAAAGAAAAGCCGTTTGATTTAGTTATTACCGATATGAAAATGGCGGAAATGGATGGTTTGCAAGTTCTCTCCAATATCAAGCAGTTAAATAACGAAACAGCCGTAATTATCATGACCGGGTACGGCACTATTGAAACTGCGGTATCGGCCATGAAAATGGGTGCTTATGATTTTCTTACTAAGCCGTTCGATTCCGACCATATGCTGGTTCTAGTAGATAAAGCGTTGAAATCTCAACGGATTGTGGCTGAAAATGAGGTTCTCCGCGAGGAGTTGGATTATCGACTCGGAATGGGTGAGATTATCGGCGAGAATGAAAAAATAGTAGAAGTTCTCAAACTAGTCCACAAAGTTGCCGTCTCGGATACGTCGGTTCTTCTGCAGGGAGAATCGGGTACGGGTAAAGAGCTTTTTGCTCGCGCAATCCATAATCTTTCTCCGCGCAAAAAAGGGCCGATTATCGCAATAAACTGTGCCGCTATCCCACGCGATCTTCTCGAAAACGAGCTTTTTGGCTCGGAACGGGGAGCGTTTACCGGTTCCGTTGCTCGCAAAATCGGTAAGTTCGAAATTTCCGATGGCGGTACAATTTTCCTCGATGAAATCGGCGACATGGATATCAGTCTTCAGGCTAAATTGCTGAGAGTTCTCCAGGAAAAAACCATCGAACGTCTCGGTGGGAATCGCTCCACTAAGATTGATACCCGAGTAATCGCCGCGACTAACAACGATTTGAAAGAGTTGATAACGCAGAAGAAATTTAGAGAAGACCTGTTTTATCGACTTTCGGTTTTTCCGATAGTTATTCCACCGCTCCGGGACCGTCTCAGTGATATAAGCGCGCTGGCCGATCATTTTATTCAACGCTATTGCCGCGATATGAGCAAGAAAAGGAAATCGCTGTCAAAAGACGCGCTGGAATTGATGGAAAAATATCACTGGCCGGGCAATGTTCGTGAGCTTGAAAACACTATCGAAAGAGCCATTATTCTCTGTGAAAGTAAGAAAATCAAGCCGGAACACATGGCGATTCGGCTTCGAAGCAACAACGATATTCAGCTTCGTGAGGGTGCCGGTCTCAAAGAAATCGGATCTCATGCTCAGGGGCGTGCCGAGCGGGCCGCTATTATTCGGGTGCTTAAGCAGGTGCGAGGCAATAAGCGCCGGTGTTCCAAAATATTGAAAATTGATTATACGACGCTGTTTGATAAGATTAAGAAATACAGTATCGACGCCAAGCGATAAATTTCTCATTACATAGTTCAATATCATACAAACGTCCTCCTGTTGTAGTGCAGGAGGGCTGTTTTTTTATAGTGTCACTATGCTTAAAGAGTAATGCTATTTTTTGTAGAAGCTTGTTTCAACTTATCGGTTGGGTAATATCTGACTTCCCGGCCGATTTTATTTGATCGCAAATACCCAGTTTCCTGCAAGTTTGCGAGATCTTTCTTGGCGGTTATTCTACTTATTTGGTATATCGTCGAATGGGTTTTTATGGTCGTATGGGAATTGGGATTCTTAGCCAAATGAATAATTAGCTTTGTTTGCCTGTTGTTAAATTTGTCTTGAATTCCTGCCAACGCATTCTCGTCCTGCCGTTGCCGCTCAATATGGCTATCTAAAAATTCCTTAGCCTGTTTCAATTTCCGCATGTTGTAATCGATAAAATAAGTCAGGTCATTGTCGTCTTGTTCAGAATAAACATAAGCCATACCATATTGCTTCGGGGATTTTTTTATCATTACCGATAATGGTAATAAAGATATCCCCCAATATCCCTGCTTGATTAAATACCAGTAAAACAAGGCTCTCGCCAGACGTCCGTTGCCATCGACAAACGGATGTAAGTATCCTATCCAAAAGTGAATAATAATTGCCTTTATAATGGGATGAACATATTCTGGGTCAATTATTTCATCATTGGCATAGGCCAGCAGGCGATCTATTTCTGCCTGTAAAAAGCTTTCTTTAGGCGGGATGTGATAAATTGTACCATCAGAGGTATCCATCACCATAACTTTATCAGCATCAGTTCGGAATCGGCCTAAATCACCCTCTTTAATATCAGTGTCCTTTACCAGCATTTCGTGCATTTGAAACAAAGCCGACCGGTCCAGCTTAATCGAATTAAACTCATTCTCAATTGCCAGCATTGTCTTATAATTATTGATTATCATTTGTTCGGAATTATTCTTAGGCTTTCTGTCTTCCTGAAGCATCTTTTTAGCCGCATCACGAGTAGTATGCGCGCCTTCAAGCTGAGCCGAGGCAATTGACTCTTCCATCACCCATTTGACTTTAATAATTCTGTTTTTGTAATCATCGCTTTGTTGCAAGGATGAAAAGCTACCTGCCAACACCTTATCAAATTCACTGATCCAGTAATGGTATTTTTCAAGCATTATCCAGCTGAAATAGGTACTGTTTTCACTCTTTACCAATGAAGTTTTTGGACTATGGACAGTTTTTCGCATACGCCTAGTAAATACCCAAAAATCAATAGGTCTTATTTTATCCGGGAAATCAAAATGTTTTATTTTATCCCAATATAGATACTTCGGGTAATTTGCTTTTCCATAAAGCCCTACCATCTGTTTTTGAATATCGTCTTCTTGATTTTTAAACCAGGACCAACCAGCCTCAGACATATCCGGCTTTTCCAGTTCAAATATACTCATAATTCACTCCAATAATATGTATAGTCTGTACACATACTATACATGTAGTATATATGTCGGCAATTGCATGTATAGTCTCAAGGGAAATATACATATTATTTGAAAATTGTCAAGAATAATATGTATAGTCTTTACATATGTTATACATATACTATACATGTTGGTCGATTTGCTCTTGAGAATGAATTCATGAAAACAGGTGATACTTTTAGGAGTAAGTGAGGTTCCCTAAAGAAATTTGGGAATCAAGCCGTGCAAACACAAAGCTAAAATTACGAGGTAGTGAGTTTGATTATCTATGCGACAGCCAAAAAGGGACAAAGTCCCCGACTTGGTAGCCGGGGCTTGGTGAGAATGACGTGAGGTTCTTTTATTAGCTTCTAATCGCAGTCTGGTTCCGGGCCGCCTTTGAAAGCGTAATTGATAATATAAACCGCATCGCCGACATTACTTTGTCCGTCGCCGTTGGCGTCTCCCGATTCAACCGGTTCCGGTGCCGGTCCCCCTTTGAAGGCATAATTGATAATAAACACAGCGTCACCGACATTGACCGTTTCATCACCATTGGCGTCGCCGCAGACATACGCTGGAACAATTATAAACCTTGCTGCCTCTGACCACTGCCCGGTTTCATACGGATCTGTGCTTTGAGTGCGCCAATAGTAATCTTCATACTCAGTAAGAATAGTCGTTGTCTGCCAGAAAACAGTATCTCCGGTTCCTGCTGCCTGACTGAATATCTCTTCAATCAACGTTGTCAACTCGACTTCGGCGTAGAGCTGATAAGAATAGGTTAGCGCATCTCCCTCAATATCTGTCATTTTATTGTGTCCTAACAGGGGAGGATTCACGTCAATTTCAACAGCTTCGGAGGGGAATAGCACGGTTGCGATCGGTACCGAGTTCATATGAAAAGATATTGTAGCCCAATCCGACCAGAGAGTTCCGTTTGAGGTTCTCACTCGCAGATAATAACTTTCGCCATCGACTAAATCATTTCCCGAGTACACTTCAAAAGTTGCTGTCCCGGATATCGGACCTGAGTCCCACGTATTAAGTACCGACCAGTCGGGCACGGTTGTGACTTGAATCTGGTAATGGGTCTGTGGTAGAGAACTCTCATCCGAGTAAAACCAACTAATCTCAGGTGTATGATCTATCACATGCTGTGCGTCGGCAACGTTTACCGCAAGTGAGGTTGTTGTCGGAGCGCTAGACGGCCAGTTGTAGTTGAAGAAATTCAGGATACGCGCCAGAACCGTATTGCGGTCGATCCACCGTTCTTCTCCGTTTCGAATCGCCTCGGCGCCAAATCCGAAGTAAACAAGTTTGTAGGCTCCATCATATGAAAGCCCTCCGACATCGGTACCTCCTGAATAGTAAAACTCAGCGACACCACCGTTGGTTACGGCCAGATGATCAGGATTGGTTTGATTATCCGCGCCGTCTCCAAAAATAATGATAGTATCGCCTTCAAGCCCGATAACACCTCCGCCAGCCCCGGTGAGCATCGGTAAGTATCCTGACGAAAGACGTGAGCAGCGAAGGTAATCAGTCAGAAAACTAGGCTGCATCAGGTCAATGTATGCCCCCATGCCCTGACCGGTCAAAAACAGATTCCCGCCGCCGTCCATATATCCAGCCATAGCGTCTAAATCATATGACTCAAACGGAAGGCGGTCGTCCCCGGTAAACCAGATGACAATGTCAAACTTATTCATGTCACTTGAATCCGGGTCGATGCCGCCCGGAGCGGGGGGAGCCGCCCACACTGAGCAGGGAACCCGGAAGTCGTTAAAACATTCAAGATAGTACTGTTCGATATCATCGCTATTATCATCATCAATCAATAAAATTAATGGTAATCCGATTTTTGCGTCTATCGTAATAGCCTCGTCAATATCACCGTTATTTCCCGTTATCTCGAATGTGAATTCATCCAGCCGAGGCGTATAAACTGAGGGGATTTGGAAGGTAAACGGACTTGCTGAATTTGAAGCGCTTTGTGTTGGAGAGAGATTACCGGGGCCGAATTCTCCATTGGTAACGACTACGGTTTGATCATCTATCGACATAGATATTGAAGTATTCGTAATCTCATAGTATGATGTATTGGTTATCTCAACTGTAACTTCAATAATCTCACCCGCTTCTAAGACGCCGTTGCCATTTCCAAAACCAGCGTCGTTAAACTCAATGTTTCCCAGTAGAAGCCCGCCGATATCACTTACTATATCCAGAGTGTTGGCATCAACTGAAGGGACCGCCAAGACGAAATCGGTTGTATTGAAATCGATCCCTGCCGGACCGGTATGGCCGCTGGAAATTAATTCCGGAGGATTGGTGAAGGTTGAATCATAGCGGTAAACTTCACCGGAAAGGTAGGATGTAACATAGGTGTTGCCGAATGGATCCATAGTAATTCCGTCCATATTTCCAAACGGTGTAATAACCAGTGAAGTTTTGTCTCCGGTCACAGGATCGATTGCTATAATCGGGGCATTAGGAGCAAACGAGGCAACTAAGATTCGATTGTGAGCAGCGTCGAAAAATAAATCCTGTGCCAATGCCGGCAAGTCATTCTGCACAAGAACGGAAGAAGTACTGTCGGCGGGGTTAATTTTAAATATGACACTGGCTCTTGATTCCATGACATAAAGATACCCGGATGTATCGGCGGTCATACCGTCTAATTGCTGAGTGCCAATTATCGGCATGGTAAAGACTTCTTCAGCGGTGGCTAAATCAAAACCCTTAACTAGTGTTCCACAGGAAGAGTAGAGTATGTTGCCCTCAATAACGTTGCCCATACTAATAGAATGTCCCTCAGTAAACACGGTATGATTACCAAGTGTATCCACCGCCACGATTCTTCCGGTTCTCCAGTTTGAGACCAGATAACGGTGATACGTTGAATCCCAGGCGACCGATTCCGGGCCGCTGAGCAGGTTCTGTGCCACAGGTGCTGAAATAAATAAAATCGAAAAGAGAAATAGAATAATAACAAAGCGTTGCATTGCTCCCTCCTTGCAGGTAAGACTATTAGTGCGTGCAATGAGGAGTTGAATAGAGTAGGTAAATCTTACAACCAATGCGGATAATTTATTATTTATTTAAAAGAGCGCTTTCCATTTTTTGTCAATTGCGCTTTATTATAGGCAAGAATGGATATGATACTTGACTATTAATGAACTGTACACAGACACTATTGCCGGCGATCCCAGGGCAGAACGGCGATTATTTGAGCAGTTGACTGTAAGTTTTAGGCTTTTTGCTCAACGTAGGATTGGGAATAGTCCCGATGCCGAGGAAATTGTGCAGGACGCACTTATGATTATTAATGACAAGTATCGCGATTTGCGAGTTGATAGCAGTTTCTCTGCCTGGGCCTACCGGGTTGTGAGCAACAAAATTCTTGATTATACTAAGACCAAAAAACTGCATACTCAAAAACTAGATCAATACTCCAGCGAGCGTCCGGTATCTGTATCTTTTCAACCAGATTCTGAACTCTTGGCGAAGTTAAAGGATTGTTTTGGGAAGATTCATGGAAAACATGATAAGCATGCCCGAATTTTGAATCTGCACTATCAAGGGTTTTTAGTTGATGAGATTTGCCTCAAAATGAATATCTCGAAGAACAATCTCTACGTAATGCTTTCTCGGGCTCGCAAAATGCTTGAAATCTGTCTGGAGAAAGGGGACATCGGCCAATGAGTGCGTGCATTAATAAAAAGTTTGAGCAACTGCTCTATGCCTATGAACTGGGTATGCTGTCCGATGAGGAACGCGAATCTCTGGAAATGCATTTACTTGACTGTCAATCCTGCCGTTCTAAAGTCTCGGAAATGATGAAGGTCTCAGAGATTATTCGGCAGTCAGATGAATTAAAAGCAGTTGTCAGAGAATTAGATGAAAAAGCTATAAGTAGACCCGGAGAGAAAACATCCGAATCCAATAAGCAAAAAACAGGTAATGTTTGGCGTATGATTTTACCGGTCGCGGCGGCAATACTTCTGGTCCTGATTTTACTTGATTGGCAATTTGATATCAAACCGTCAAAAGTGGCGATAGCATCGGAAAACAAACTGGTCATTCTGCCCTTCACCAATATTATCGATAGTTCCGATGCCAATCGTTTTGGACCGATTACGGCCAGTTTACTTATCGCCGACCTGACAGAATCTCATTTCGTTCAGATTATATCGAATCAAAGAATCTTTGATATTCGTTCGCGTTCGGGCGAATCTCTTGAGGGACTTCAAGTAGCGGAGAAGGCCGGAGCCAAGTGGCTCTTGACCGGTGATATCTTACAGGAAAAACCTAACCTTGAGATGACCATTAACGTCATCGAAGTAACAAGCGGTAATTCAATTTCGTCGATAAAAATATCAGGCGAGCCTGACGAAACAATCTTTGCTATGATAGACAGGTTATCAGCGACAATTAAAGTAGAGCTTTCTCTGCCGGGAGAAGCCCGAACAGAAAACGATCCGGCGGTCGCGGATGTTACGACTCATTCCCCTGAAGCTTACCGTTACTATGTTGAGGCGTTAAGTAACTATTACAAGTTCTACTATGATGATGCCATAATCGGATTTGAAAAAGCGGTTCAACATGATTCTACTTTCGCTATGGCTTATTACTATCTGTCAATGCTTAAAGATGATAAGTACATTGTTCAAGCATTAAAATACTCGGAAGGTTCTAATTTTAAAGAGCGCTTATACATTCAAGCGGTGCATGAATCGATAAATAATAATGGAAAAGCGGTTATTATTCTTCTCCAGCAATTGCTGAAGCGATATCCCGATGAGAAACTGGCTCATTATCGTATTGGCTATTATCATTATATCTTTAAGCAAAGTGATTTGGCGGAATTCCATCTGAAGAGAGCGTTGGAACTGGATCCTATGTATAAACAGCCGCTTTCTTTATTGGCATATCTTTACGAGCAGGACTCCGAGTTTGATAAGGCAATTGAGACTCTGGATACATATATAAGTTTGGCTCCGGAAGAGGCAAACCCTTATTATACCAAGGGTAATATATTTGCTCGCCGGGGTGATTTAGATAAAGCCAAAGCTGAGTATCTCACAGCCCTCGAAAAGAAGCGAGATTTTACAGCAGCGATTTATAACTTGGCGATGTATTCATTGTTTACCTTGGATTATGAACAGTCGGAAAACTACAGTCGCATGTTGATGGCTTCTGCCCATCCGAGTGATAGAGCTTCGGGACGCTACATCTTGTCTCTTCGCGATGTTTTCGAGGGTAATTTTAGGAACGCCATTTCACGCCTTTCTGATGCCATAGCTGCCGAGAGGCTGGAACTCAAGAAGGGCGGAGAATCTCATGTTATATCCACCAATTACTTGACTCAAACGTGGTTATACACCGAATTAGGTGAATTTGATTCGGCGAATGCTGCTCTTAAAAAGAATCGGGAGAATTTAACTTCAGTTCAGAAAACGTTTGTTAACAATCCTCCAACAAACTATATCATGCTTCTCTGTGAATTTAGCCGAATGGATGAAGCGGCTATAGAAATTGAAAAATTACATCAGGATTTGGTAGAAGCTGGTGATTCTCTAAACTCTTATTGGTTTGCCCGTGGTTATTATGCTCTGAGAAATAATGATGGTGCTGCTGCTCTTAAGTGTTTCGATAGTGTCAACATTTCGACTAAATTATATATTATAGAAACTGCCAGTGCGCAAGCATACTACATGTCCGGACAATACGACCAGGCTATTGAGCGATTAGAGGAGATTAATAGCACTTATTCCCGCTGGCGGGCATATTGGTGGCCGTGGACGATAAGAATTCCTTTTTACCTGGCGAAATCATATGAAGCCATCGGCGAAACTGAAAAAGCCATACAACAGTACCAGGCGTTTTTACGTATTTGGAATGATGAAAAGGTGTTGCACGAGGATGTTAAAGAAGCCCATCGACGATTAGATAATTTGATTAATAAAATATAAAAAAAGCCCGGTTGGAAAACCGGGCTTAGTGATTTATTCTCCGCAAACCGGTTCCGGACCGCCCTTGAAAGCGTAATTGATAATGTAGACCGCGTCTCCGACGTTGCACTCGCTGTCGCCGTTGGCGTCTCCTGATTCAACCGGTTCCGGAGCAGGGCCTCCTTTAAAAGCATAGTTGATGATAAAGACGGCATCGCCGACGTTTACCATATCGTCACCATTGGCGTCGCCGCAGAATTTCATGACTGTCCAGCATAAGTCTCGATTGAGTTCAACATCCATCTCATAACCTTCGAAATCGATAAAAATGAAATTACCGGTTGGCGGCACGAAACAACTGTCCAGGCAGAAGATATATTCGCTGCCATCGGGTATTTCAGGTTTGAAATGAATCGAAATCATGTGCTGTAATTCACCGGGATAGAAGCGACCGTTGAATGAAACACCTCCCATCAATACCGTATCCGGTGAGACACCATCCATATTTACTTCATCAATTCTAAAACCACCAAGATCCCACACCTGATCAGGCGGATACATTCGTGTATCCGGTTTGACAGTAATACAGGATAGGCCAGTGCCTTGCCCTTCTGGGCCGTATCCGTTTGGCTGAGAGAGCCAGGTTATGGAAATTGAGCTATCCCATGAAAAACGGAAGCCATTGCTAATTCCGCCGAGAAGGACCTCATTTTTAAACCAAAGCCTTATTTCGTATTCAAACCCGGAATAAAGAGTGGTGATTGCTTCCGATTGTCCGGGTTTTCCGATATCGATAAAAATTGAGTCGCGAGTTTCGCAGGCGTCACCAATGCCGTCTCCGTCGGTATCATTCTGATCAGGATTATAAGTTTTGTGGCAATTATCATCCTCTCGGCAATAACCGTCATTGTCAATGTCGTTTTCATCATCATAGATGCACACATCACAGGAATCACCGATTGAATCTCCGTCAGTGTCCTCCTGTGCGGGGTTATATACCGTAGGACAATTGTCGGTAGAGCAGACATTTTGCGCGTATCCCGGGTTACCGAAGCCATCGCCGTCGGTGTCGGTACAGGTATCGCATAAGTCTCCGATTCCGTCAATATCAAAATCGAGTTGGTCTGGATTAATTGTATCAGGGCAGTTATCATCGAGGCAGGTATTGTCTGGGTAACCAGGGTTGCCGTAGCCGTCAGTGTCGGTGTCGGTACACTCATCACAAACATCACCGATACCATCGCTGTCACCATCCTCCTGACCCGGATTATAAACTGAGGGGCAGTTGTCGTTTTCAGCGCACAATGAATCATTATCGATGTCATTGAGTGAGTCGTAGGGACAGGTATCACAAAAATCACCTAAACCATCACCATCAGTATCAAGCTGATCTTCATTGTCATCGTTGGGACAGTTGTCGCAGGCATCACCGTGAGAATCTGTATCGGAATTGTTCTGATCAAAGTTAGGGTAGTCAGGGCAATTATCACAAACATCGCCGCGACCATCATCATCCCTGTCGATTTGATTTGTGTTTGAGCTATCCGGGCAATTGTCGCAAACATCGCCAACACTGTCTATGTCCAGGTCTTCCTGCGCGGGATTAAAAAAATTGGGGCAGTTATCATTATCGTTTAAAACACTGTCTCCATCGAAATCAAAATTACAGAGAGTCGCTCGTATGAGAAAATTATAATCAGTACCGGAAGCGTCCCGCAAATGTTGCCAAATATCATTTCGATAAATGGTGCTCCGCTCTGAGCCACAGGAGCCGTTATCGGTTGTAATAGCCAAGGCGCCTAATGGCGCTTCACTTCGATTCACCTTCAAGCCGACATGGAAATCATTAAAAACGGAGATTTGCTCGCCGGTAATATCGAGAGTATATAGATTGGGACTCCAACTTAGTTCACTGTATGAGATTGTTGTATCAAATATGGTAGAATTAAAGTCAGGAAAGCCGGTTCCATCATCAGATAGTATGTAAATATCAATATCGGGTGTATCGACTATTTGTGATTGATAAAGTGAAATGTATATTTTCGACAAAGATGTGTCAGAGCCGTTGATCGAAAATCTCATAAAGCAGTATTCGGCCATGCTGGGAAGTGTCCAATAGAAACTTGAGTTGCAGTCATATTGCTGGAGGGTACACTCGCCGTCATATCGACTTGATATAGTAAGTTTGTTCTCATCATCGTCAAAGCTGGAGGAAATAGGATCACCGCCGTTGCCGGCTTGAATAGAGTTTAGTAATCCAGATATAATCACAGGTAAAACAGCACCTATGATGAACAAAATAAGATATTTTTTCATACTATATCGACTCCCTCCGACGCAGTGAAATCGGAGAATGTAAAACGAAGTAGGAGAATGCTATACCTGTATTATACACTTAATACACTACCTGTCAAGCGGTTTCGATTTGCCTCTATTATTTGGAGGCGGTTTGCACCTGTCTTTTCTTATATATCGGTCATTTTAGGTTAAAGTAAACATCAATTAAAACAGGCTCCGTTTTATACAGAGCCTGTTTCTGAATTAGACTATCTGATATTCAAAAGTAACTTACGGACAATTGGCGCAAGGCGCCGGACCGCCCTTGAAGACATAATTGATGATATAGACAGCGTCGCCGATATTCGACACTGCATCGCAGTTAGGATCTCCCTTTTCCATTGGATCAGGAGCAGGACCGCCCTTAAAAGCAAAATTGATAATATAAACCGCGTCAGCAACGTTGACCGTTTCATCACCATTTGCATCGCCGCAAAGATATTGGGGACCTGAGGTAACTTCCAGATTAGCGATTACAGTAATCGGGCTTTGACCCGGATCCAAATCATTGGAGGTGACAATAATCGAAGCACTGTGGTCACCGGGCGCAAGTTCTTCGCTCAGGAACGTACATACTACTGTATCGGATGTGCCTTGAGCGACGGTACCATTGTATTTATCCAGCATTAGCCACTGATATGGCATGAAATACTTAATGGCGAAATTATCTTTCAGATAAGCCGTTAAATAAGCTGTCTCCAGACCATCGGTTCCAGTACTGTCCTCAATACCAACCGCACAGTTTTGAGTATCGAAATCTCCCCCGAAACTGAGATACTGGTAAGTAATTGAACCATCACTCTCAAGAATCACTTCCGCATTGATCACGTCGCCCGGGTCAGCTCTGTATTCGGGATAGTCCACGATTTGAATTATCAATCGATTGTCGTAAGACTCATAATAAACCCGGCCGCTGGTATTATCTGCATCTGTTATATCCAAATCATCCCAGAGCCAGGCCAGGATATTATTCGGAACCGATGCCGTCGGAATGGGTTGCTTAGAGCGAGATTTCATTTGCGCCGTATCAAATCCTATTATACCGTTTGAGCCAAAATAAAACTCGGTATAAGTATAGCCGTGATACGGGAAATTGAAACCGATCGGATAGGGACCTATAAAATTATCATCGTCAATACCAGCTGTTATATCGGTACCAGAAGAAGAAATATCTATCCAACTAAAGACCGGTCCACCGGATTCATCTGAATCCATCCAGAAATATCCGAGGCCGTCTGGCCCGCCGGCGTTTTTATCAACCGGGAAACCGTCAGGGTGTTCGTCGCTTTCTTTGGCATCATTGAAATCGAGAATATCCTGTGAATAGAATCGACGGGCTGGTTCGACTTCTTCGTTTTTGAGCAATTCATTAAATGCCGCAAATTTATTCAATGAGGGAATAACGCCAATACTGTATTCCAAATTGCCAGTGCCCACATTGTCGATTGTCAATTGAGCAGTGGTTGAATCGCCTTGATTTACCGACTCGTTAAAAGCACCTGGATTCACTGAGATTGATGGTGAATACTCTATCAAGAAATCAAAAACATCAGTTGTGTCAGCATTGTTCTCGATATCCGCTGCTGTTATATAATACTGGACTACAGTGCCGGCCGGCTGAGCCGGGATATCCGCATCAAATTCATCGGGTGTACCAGTCGGATCCAACTGAATTGTAAGCCAAAGTGAGCTGATAGTATAATGGAGTCTCAAGGTGGAAGGATCCAATGCGGCTACAGCCGACTTAATTGTGGCAACAACAGAGTAATCATTGACCGTATCGCGGGTGTCTTCGAGCGGTGTATGAGATATCGTTGTGCCGCCATAGGGGTCCCATCCGTCTAAAGTCGTTGCGCCGGTGTAATCCGGATCCAGCCAGAATTTGAGCTGAGTAGATGAAGTTCCGCCGCCAGCCCATGAATAAGAAAACTTTCCATACCAATCGGATGTGATACTGGTGCATGAGGCATAGCCTCCGTGGAGTTGACCGACAATTCTGCTCTGCGGATCAAACAGGGGAGAGCCGGAACTACCGCCTTCGGTGGTCCCATCATCCCAGGCAGTTATGCGCCAATGAGAGAGGGAAGAATTAACTGTGTTACTCAGATAATCGGTTGATGTTACCGGATCATCGTCGAATGAAATCTTTTTGATATCGCCAGCGGGATGATGAATACACACCGTATTCGGTGCTTCAGTGTTAATTGCCGTCCATCCGTTATAATAAATTCCCCACGCTTCCGGAATTGCCTCGCTCAGCTCAACTAAAGCGAAATCGGATGCGCTATAACTGGCGCGAACCGTTGTCCCTTGGATCGTCATGTTTGTCGGGCCGTCAATATTCGCGCACCCTGGCGACTCATAGTTGAACATAATAATCCAGTTTTCAGGACCATTGAGACAATGATTGGCGGTTAAGAAAAGCTGCCGGGCATCCTGACGGACGTTGTTGACCATTGAGCCGGTGCACCATCTTGTACCGCTGCCTAAAAGAATCATGGCCACGCCACGTTTTTCATCCAGCCAGTCATCGCCTTCAGGGCAATTGACATTATTATTACACGAACCGGAACTGCCGAATGCTTTGTCAGCGAAGAAACTGAAAATATCTTTATAAGCGTGAACAACACGGGATATTTTTATTTTTCCCAAGCCCCGAACGTCCGCAGGTTCATAGTATTCGATAATTGAAACATCGCCTTTAACCGGTTGAGTGGCAAACATGCCATGCTCTTTGTTGTTTGTTGACGTAAAGGCTCCGATAATAAAATCGTGCTGTTCGTTATAGATATACAGCTTAGCCCCTTCGGGTAGCCAGTAATCCTCATAAATTAGATTTATAGAGTAGGCTTCCGGAGATTCAATTCGTAGACGCCAGAGTCGTCCGCCATCGGGCAGGTTTTCCCAAATACCGGAATTATCCAGCGAATAATCCACATCAAACGGAGCGCCGAAACGGTAGGGAATTCCGCCTTCAGCCTCCTCAATGGCATCCTCGGCAAGATAAGCCGACACATCAATAGACCCCATTTGTTCAACTGGGATATCAGTGCCAAGACTGGTGGCAATTGATTTACCGAAACTAATTGGCATTCCGCCTTCGCTCAGCTGCGCAGATGCCGAGCCGGCAATGAAGAACGTAATAACTAAAAATCCGACTACTTGAGACAGCTTCATTAATAACCCCTTGCTCTTTTGAATTGCTTCGACATAAGGTCAAAGGTTAGTATGGCTGTAGCTGCAATCCTATTGCATTGGCCTCATACAGAGTGTGGGAACGAGCTACGTAAATTCTTCCTCTTCATAATAATACAAATACGTTATGAAGCAACAGCTTATTAGCCTGATTATTACTATTATTATCGGGTGAATCTGGCAAAAGTAAAGCCGGGTTTGGTTGGAAACCCGGCTATTCTATCATAATGGTTACGGGCAACAGGGTGCCGGGCCGCCTTTGAAGGCATAATTGATGATATATACCGCGTCGCCTACGTTGGTTTCCCAGTCGCAGTTGGCATCTCCGGCCTCAAGAGGATTGGGGGCCGGACCGCCCTTGAAGACGTAATTTATTATATATACAGCATCGCCGACATTAACGGTAAAATCTCCACTGGCGTCGCCGCAGACCATTTCGCAGACATCACCAACACCATTACTGTCGAGATCAATCTGATCAGGATTAGGAACCGTTGGGCAATTATCATCGGGACAAGTATTGGCAGCGTATCCCGGGTTGCCGTATCCGTCACCATCGGTGTCGGTGCAGGTATCGCACTCATCTCCGATGCCGTCATTGTCCGCATCAGATTGGTCAGTATTTACGACAGTTGGGCAATTATCGCAATCATTTCCGATAGTATCGCTATCAGTATCATCCTGAGAGGAATTGAAATCATCAGGACAATTATCTTGCGGGCAGGTATTGGCCGCAAATCCAGGGTCGCCGAATCCGTCGCCATCGGTATCGGTACAGGTATCGCACTCATCTCCGATGCCGTCGCCGTCGGCGTCATCTTGTGAGCTATTTGCAATATCGGGACAATTATCACAACTATCAGGCGCTTCGTCTCCATCACTATCAGCAAAATCGTCAAAACCGGGGCAGTTGTCGCAAGCATCTCCGACACCGTCCGAGTCACTATCTGTTTGAGATGAATTGGACACGGTGGGGCAATTATCTTCACAGAGTATAACTCCGTCATTGTCCCCATCAACAAGCCTCAGGGTATCGATTTTTACTAATGTGTCCGGACTATCATCGTATTCCCAGATAATCCTGAGTCCGTCAGAAGAAATATCGAATCCGGCGTAGGTTTGAGACACAAAATCACTGGAGTCGCTGACGATTTCCGGTGGCGTCCAGGTTACTCCCCCATCACAGGACAAAGAGCCATAAAGTTTATTGTCGCGAATGTAACTGCATACAAAATCATTGCCGCCGATATGAGCGATTTTAGGAAAGAGCTCTTCACTGGCGTTTGATATTATCTCACCACGAAGTTCAAAACCGTCCACATCGCCGTTAAAACTGCTCCATACTGAAATACCATGGCTATTGGAGTCATCGCTGTCAACGGTATGAGCCACGACAACGATGGTGTCGCTAAAGGCGGCTATCGAAGGATAGGTTGTGCTGATTGTCGAATCGTCAAACTTAATTGCCGCCGCGGTTGTTGTTTGGTACCAATCATCAAAGTGATCTCTGCGGATAAAGAGTACCCACTGTAAGTGGCTCGAATTCCATTTATCGTAAATGGCGTATGCTTTAGCGGAAGGTACGTCAATTGCTGCTGCTGAGGTATTACAGCCTCCCTGAGTCGGATACCAGCTAATCTGGATACTGCTCGAGGTCAAAGGACTATATATCACGGGAGCATCAGCGACATTATGTACGCCGTCTGAGATACTCATTACCAGAGCGCTCAGGCCCCAATTCCAGGACTGCTGGCTATTATCGGCAATAAGATCAATGCTTTTCATATCGTACCAGCCGTTATCAGAATAGTCGGTCCAGTAAGGAATCCAGGTTGTTGAATCGGAAATATCCTGGAACTCAAATAAAAGCACTCCCGCGCCAAATAAAAAATTAGCGGGTGTGACACACGTTCCAAAAAAGGTGTTGTCTACTCCATAATAGTCAACTGAGGGACGAGACAGATTCTCCACATCAAAGATTATATCGCCGCCAAAAGTAACACCATCATCAATGGAATACCGCCATACGACAAAATCTTTACTTTCTGATACAACTTCATATCCGGCCATAATTGCTCCGGAACCGCTTCTATCCAGAGCTGGTTTATTACCCGTGCCAACCTCAATGCTTTTATCAGAGGCTTTTGATATAAAATGATTGTCTAAACGTGTTATTGGCAATTGTGTTGTTACCGGAGTTTCGCTGATTGTTACTGTCGTAGAAGGCGAGAGTGAAAGGTCTGGGTTATCATTACCCTGAACCTCATCTGGCACTATTATGGCTATCATAAAAATGGAAAGAACCATGAGTAAGATTGATCGTGCAAATCTATATCCCGACATGATAACTCCTTCGTTTGTTGTTTTCAATTTCGCGAAGTATCTATGTTGACCCGGTGTCAGATAGTAGTGAAGTTGTAAATTAGAGATTCCCTTTATATTAAAATACGGTGTGAGTGTAATGCTGTCAACGCACAATAAAAAAAAGTTAATCGTTATTAAGATTTTACTCGTCTAAAAATAGGACAAAAAACTTCTTGGTTGACAAATTGGGCGAATTAGCTATTTTGACAGCTAATTAGTAGCACTGGAGAATAGACCGCATTGTTTCAAAACAAAGTGACAATTTTTATCACGCTGATAATCCTTCTTCTCTCTCAATCTCTGTTTGCGGTTGATACTACTGAGAATTCGAATCTGACTATTACCGACTCAACTACGGCCGATTCAGTAATTATTCAACCTGTCGCCGGAGTTGAAAACCTTGAGAATACTGCTGATAACGATATTCCTGCCTTCCGTTCTGAGCGTTTAAATGCTCTGATATTCATGCTTTTGTTCTCAGTTGTGATTTTACTCTATACCCGCTGGGCCAGATCCGGGAAAGAGTTATTCCTTCGCAAAATTAACGGGCTTGATGAAGTAGAGGAAGCAGTTGGCCGTGCCACAGAAATGGGTAAACCGGTCTTGTTTGTTCCCGGATTACAAGAAATCGACGAGATGGAGACGATAGCCGGTATATCAATTTTAGGACGGGTTGCCCATATTACAGCTCGCTATGGTACTCCACTTCACGTTCCGGTTCGGTATCCGATGGTATTAGCCGCGGGGCAAGAGGTTGTTCAACAGGCCTATATTGAAGAGGGGAAAGCGGACTCTTATGATGTTGATATGGTTCGCTATGTCGCCGGAGAACAATTTGCCTATACCGCCACAATAAACGGCTATATGATGCGTGAAAAACCGGCTACGAATTTATATATGGGTGCCTTTTTCGCGGAATCTTTGTTATTGGCTGAAACCGGAAATGCGGCCGGGTCAATTCAAATTGCCGGGACAGCTCAACCCGCTCAATTACCGTTCTTCATTGCGGCCTGTGACTATACTCTAATGGGTGAAGAACTTTACGCCGCCTCGGCCTATCTCTCCCGAGAACCTCTGTTACTGGGTGGCCTAAAGGGGCAAGACTGGATAAAGTTATTACTAATCATTTTAATAATCACAGGAATTATACTGGCGAGTTTTAACTCGGCTGAATGGTATTTAAATCTTTTTGAAAGCGTTTAGCTTGTAAAATGAAGACTACAGTACCCGTCATAATTGCTTTTATATCCGGACTTCTAATGGTCGTCTCATTTTTCTTCCGGGCCGAAGGTAGTTTCCTTGGAAGGATTGAACCGGAGATTTTAAGCTGGGTTACAATTGTCGGCGGTTTCACTCTGCTTCTTGGTGTGGTTTCAATAGTCCGTGTAAATTATACCGCCGTGAAACGCAAAGCGGATGGTTGGGGATACAAACTGGCGACACTGATTTCTGTTTTTGTAATAGCTATACCAGCCATGTTGCCTACCGGTTGGTCTGATCAATTTGGAAGAGGCGATGGTTCTATTTATAAATGGCTATTCAATTATTTAGACGCGCCGATGATGGCCACCATGTTTGCTATGCTTGCCTTTTATATAGCATCGGCCGCATTTCGGGCATTTCGGGCACGTAACGCCGAGGCGACTCTCCTTTTAATTACCGCAATAATTGTAATGCTCTGGAGAGTACCGATGGGCGAGGAATTTTTACTGTCAATTCATCCCGACATACCGGGGTGGATTAATACATACATTATGGGTGGAGCCAATCTGGCGGTTCAGCGAGGTATAATTATCGGCGCGGCTCTCGGTGCGGCAGCGATGGCACTGCGAATTATGCTGGGCATTGAACGAACCTATATGGGGAAATAACGATAGCATGGGCGAAGTACTGGCATATATCGGTTTAGTTATTGTTGGAGTGTTTTTGCTTTACAAAACATTCAAGACCGATGATCGCAGATATATTTACCTTGCTGTCGGGATTTTTGTGATATTCCCGTTTTTTATTCCCCTTGATATACCAGTTATAGTATCACCGGAAACTCAGCAATTGTATGACGCAGTTGAGGCACTACCCGATTCTTCAACGGTACTCTTGACCTTTGACTATTATGCGTCGGCGCTTCCCGAAACGGAACCGATGTCAAGAGCCGCCTTACATCACCTCTTTAGAAAAGACTGTAAAGTTGTTACTCTAACAACGATCCCTCTGGGCGGCCCTTCGATTTCAGAGGATGTTACACGTGAAATGGCTGAAATTTACGGCAAAGAGTACGGTATCGATTTCGTGAACCTTGGTTACAAAGCTAATTATGTTGCGGTCCTGAAAGGCATGGGCTCTGTTATTGACATTATCTACCCAACCGATAATTCCGGAACACCTCTTTCTGAAATTCCAATGATGAAAGATATAAAAAACTACAGCGATATAGATTTCATCTACGTCGTTTCTGACAACGGCATCGTCGATTACTGGATGTCAATTGTTAACGCCCAGTATCAAATTGAAGTTGGTTGCGGAGTTACGGCGGTAATGGCGCCTAAGTACTATGCCTATATCGGATCCGGACAGATGACTGGGTTGTTGGGCGGAATGAAAGGTGCGGCCGAGTATGAACGTTTAATTGGTAAGAAAGATGAGGCGACTAAAGGTATGGGTGCACAGTCGCTTGTACACTTATTTATTATCTTTTCTGTTCTTGCCGGGAATATTATTTTCTTCTTTGAACGGCGCAAGCGTTTTAATCAAGCAGGAGGCGCAAGATGAGCCTGGTTGAATTCCTGCAGATTTGGATTATTGCATTTTTCACGCTGTCGCTGTTTTCGTTTTTATATAAGGATAATCCCTTTTATAAACTGGCCGAGCATATCTTTGCCGGTTTGTCTGCCGGCTATTATGTTGGATTGATATGGGAATCGGTTATTTTGCAGCAGATGATAGATCCTATGTTTAACAATGGCAAATGGTGGTTGGTTTTCCCCGGAATCCTGGGCGTGCTCATGTTCTCCCGGTTTTCAAAAAACTATAGTTGGATCAGCCGTATCTCTCTGGCTTTTGTAATGGGTACTACAGCGGGGATATTTCTTGTTTCCGAGCTCCACGGCAAAGTCCTGCCGCAGATACAAGCAACTATGAAATCGTTAGACCCGTCGCAGGGATTCGCCGGGTTTATTTTAGCGCTTATCATTATCGTCGGAGTAATCTCGACCCTTATCTATTTCTATTTTTCCAAAGAGCATAAGGGTGCATTGGGTGGTGTTGCCAAAGTTGGAATCTGGTTTATTATGATTTCTTTCGGCGCTCATTTCGGCTATACCGTTATGGCTCGTATTTCTCTTCTCATTGGCCGGGTTCAGTTTCTGATAGACGACTGGGGCGGTTCGATAGTTCAGCTATTTTCCTGATAGAATTCAAGTTATAGATTGCAAAATTATTGTTTACCTGTGTATAATAGGTACGTATATTTTGACAAATTATTAATGAGGGAAAAAGGCTTGATATGAGAGTAATTATTCCGGCCGCCGGACTTGGAAGCCGGTTGCGCCCGCATACTCATACTATTCCAAAATCTCTTCTGCACGTTGCCGGTAAACCGATCTTAGGCCATATCCTGGATCGGGTGGCTCAATTGGAGCCGGAAGAAATTATCGTTATTACTGGTTTTTTGGGTGAGATGGTTCAGGAGTACGTTACTGAGCATTACAGTATTAAGACTCGATTTGTACAGCAAAAGGAATTACTTGGGCTTGGATACGCCGTAGACATGGCTCTTGGCGATATGCCGGATTCGCCGGTGTTGATTATCCTCGGAGATACGATTGTCGAAGCGGATATGAAAAAGTTTATATCCGACGGTGACAATGTTCTCGGTGTTATGCCGGTTGTGGATCCTCAACGGTTTGGAATTGCCGATGTCAAAAACGGTAAAGTTTCAGGATTAGTAGAAAAACCTACCGAGCCAAAATCGAATCTTGCCTTGATTGGGCTATACTTTATAAAAAACAGTCAAATGCTTAAAAAACATCTGGATAAAATTATTTCTACCGATAAACGTACCAAAGGGGAATATCAACTTACAGACGCTCTTCAGGGAATGATTGAAGATAAAACTGTGTTTAACGCCTATTCGGTAGGCGGTTGGTTCGATTGCGGAAAAAGAGAAACCTTGATCGAGACGAATCGGCATTTGTTGAAAAAAAACAAAGCTACTCCATCCATTGAGGGGTCCGTAATTATTCCACCGAGTTTTGTCGCGCCAACGGCGAAAATTGAATCGTCGATAATCGGGCCCTATGTCTCTGTCTCAGACGGAGCAACGGTAAAAAACTCAATTATTAGGAACTCGATTGTCGGATTTGAGGCGGAAGTGAAAAACTCGCTCCTATCTGATTCCCTGATTGGGCATCGAGCAACGGTGATTGGCGATTATGGAACTCTGAACGTTGGTGATTCGTCTGAAGTTGGACATTTCTAACTTATGGATTTTAGTAATATGGAGATTTATAAATGAGCAGCGGTTATTTTTTATTCACGTCGGAATCTGTAACCGAGGGACATCCAGATAAGCTTTGTGATCAAATATCTGATGGCGTCCTCGACGAGATTCTAGGGTATGATCCACAAGGTCGTGTGGCCTGTGAAGCCTTTGTAACCAAAGGTCTATTGATTGTCGGCGGTGAGATTACCACTCACCATTATGTTGATATTCAATCGCTGGCGAGAAAAATAATACACGAAATTGGCTACACCGACGCCAAGTACGGTTTCTCATTTAAGGGCTGTGCTATTCTGAATGCTATTGGTTCGCAGTCTCCTGATATCGCCCAGGGAGTGGATACCGGCGGTGCCGGAGATCAGGGACTCATGTCCGGATATGCTTGCCGGGAGACCGATGAGTTAATGCCGATGCCGATTATGCTGGCCCATAAGCTTACTCAACGGCTGGCTAAAGTCCGTAAAGAAAAGATTCTCGATTATCTCGGCCCGGATGGAAAGTCGCAAGTTACCGTTCAGTATATTGATAATGAACCGGCGCGAGTTGACGCGGTCGTGATTTCGACACAGCATACCGAAGATGCCCTTGACAGCAAGGGTGAGAGTATGTCGGATAAGGCTCGCGGTGAAATAATCGAAAACGTGATTAAGCCGATTGTCCCCGGTGCGATGCTCGATGATAAAACCAAGTATTATATCAATCCGACCGGTAAATTTATTATTGGCGGTCCTCAGGCTGATACCGGCATGACCGGACGCAAAATTATCGTTGATACTTATGGCGGAATGGCTTCGCATGGCGGTGGAGCGTTTTCCGGTAAAGACCCGACCAAGGTTGACCGTTCGGCTTCATATATGGCGCGCTATATTTCTAAAAACATCGTCGCCTCCGGTTTGGCCGATAAGTGTACCTTGCAGCTGGCTTATGCCATCGGTGTTGCCGAGCCGGTTTCGATCATGGTCTGGACCGACAACACTAATAAAATTGATGAAGATCGGATAAAAGAGCTTATCCCGAAGCATTTTGATTTGACTCCCGGTGGAATTATCGAAACACTCGATTTACTTAAACCGATTTATCGCAAGACCGCAGCCTATGGGCATTTTGGCCGCGAACTGCCCGAATTCACTTGGGAAAAAACCGACAAAGCAGATATTCTGGCGAAGGACGCCTAAAAGAAACAGGACAATTACTTTAAGATAGAGATAGGATAGAAGTATGGCTAATCTGATACCTCATGACATTAAAGATATAAAACTGGCCGGAAACGGCAAAAAGCGAATTGAATGGGCTGAAGCGAGTATGCCGGTTTTACGGAAAATTAGCGCTCGCTACCGGAAGGAAAAACCGTTTAAAGGCATCTCTATGGCGGCCTGTCTGCACGTAACGACCGAAACCGCCAACCTGATGCGGACTCTTAAAGCTGGTGGGGCAAAAGTTGCGTTGTGCGCCTCAAATCCGCTCTCGACTCAGGATGATGTCGCGGCTTCGCTAGTAAAAGATTATGGTATTTCCGTCTTCGCCGTCAATGGTGAAAACAACAAAATTTATTACAAGCATATCAATCAGGCTCTCGATTTCAAACCGCAGGTTACGATGGATGACGGCGCTGATCTGGTTTCGACCCTTCATTCAAAACGAAAAGAGCTGATCAAAGGCGTTATTGCCGGAACCGAGGAAACCACAACCGGCGTAATTCGTTTACGGGCGATGGCCAAAGACGGTGCGCTGGCTTTCCCGATAGTTGCGGTCAATGATTCCAAAACTAAGCATTTCTTTGATAACCGGTACGGTACCGGTCAGTCAACCCTAGACGGTATCATCCGCGCGACCAATCATCTTATTGCCGGTTCGACGGTTGTTGTGGCCGGCTACGGTTGGTGCGGGCGAGGGTTTGCTATGCGGGCGGCCGGTATGGGCGCCAATGTTATCGTGACTGAAATCGATTATGTCAAGGGTATTGAGGCGGCTATGGATGGATTCCGGGTCATGCCGATGGTCAAAGCGGCTCCGCTCGGCGACATCTTCGTGACTCTCACCGGGGACATCAGCGTCATTCGCCCCGAACATTTCATCAAGATGAAAGACGGCGCTGTGGTTTGTAATTCCGGTCATTTTAATGTTGAACTTGATCTCGACGGTCTCAAAGGTATCACTCGCTCTGTCACCACCGTGCGGGCGTTTGTCGAAGAATACAAACTGTTGAACCGCAGAAGAATTTATATTCTTGGTGAAGGCCGTTTGATTAATCTTGCGGCGGCGGAAGGGCATCCGGCGGTAGTTATGGACATGTCGTTTGCCAATCAGGCGATGGCGGCGGAGTACCTGCTTAGTCTCAAGAAACCGCTTTCCAATGATGTTCATGTCTTACCGGAAAAACTCGACGATCAAATCGCTAAGATGAAACTGGATTCGATGGGCATTAAAATTGATCGCCTGACCCCGGAACAGAAGAAGTATTTGGCCTCATGGGAAATGGGCACCTGATTTGATAACGAATTAGATTTATTGCGGGCTGGATCTCCCAGCCCGTTAAAAATGATTCATTATTTACTGCAATGAAATTGCATTAACACACCTCCCGTCCTCAGGGCAGGACTATAGCCTTTATTTCCCCTCTTATAGAGGGGACCCATATCAGATGATTTTAGCAAATCATTCACCAAAATGTTCAAAGAACCTACTAGTGCTTCTTAATTGGTTCTTTTAATTATTCTAACTACAATAATTATCTACAACATCCCCTCTTTGAGAGGGGTGCCCGACAGGGCGGGGTGTGTTGACTTGTGAAATTACTACTGCGGCAGATGTGGACATC
The DNA here is from genome assembly GCA_023138975.1 of Candidatus Zixiibacteriota bacterium. Classification (GTDB taxonomy): domain Bacteria; phylum Zixibacteria; class MSB-5A5; order GN15; family JAAZOE01; genus JAGLON01. The sequence continues at coordinate 85,846 of JAGLON010000012.1, read as the reverse complement.
CAACAAGGAGGAACTATAGCCTACCGGGCACAAAATAAAAAGGCCGGTAAAACCGGTCTTTTTATTTAATATTAATAATCAACAATATCTATGACTGCTTATCCAATTTCTTCAAATGATCTTTAATAATATTTGCTATCCCCTTGGCGGCCAGATCAATAGATGTGTTTGTCCCACCGTGATTTCCTACAACTTCATAGCTCCCTAAAGTACGTCCGCTTTTGGCATGTGTGATAGTTACTTCGACATTGATATGTGAAGTCCCGGCGAAGATGCCAAAGAAGAATATTGCCGTTTCACTGACTTTTTTTATATCGGTGATGGTAGCAGTGATACACATTAGATTCTCGTCTGTATTCTGACAGGGAGCATTCAACCTCACACCGCTGATATTATCTATTTTCATTAGACGCTTGTTAACTTTTTCCTCAAGCCGGGCCATTTCTTTTGACAGGTTTTCGGCCAGAAAACACTTGGTGCTAAAGTTTATATTGGAATAGGGTCTGATGTCCTCTTCTAATAACAGTCTTGGAGTGACTATTGGTGCAGCGCATCCGCCAAGGATGAAAATACAAACAATTATTGAAGCAAGCCGAAAGGTTTGATTCATTTTCATAAGTCTGTCTTTCGAAGCTAAAAGTTGGTAAACGGCTAAAAATTTAATGTCAGGAAGACCATTTTACGGTCTAACTTCGGGGCAAATGAGAGTGATGAACTCAAAGAAACCTTTTCCCATTTATCCATGGTGGACCCATAGATAAGGCCAGTGATTGCCCCGACGCCGGTAAGAATAGCAAAAACAGGACCTACGGCATCATCATTGATCTCTTTGTAAGGGTCACTTGAAGCATCCACACTGGCTTGCATATAGGCAAGAGAGGCTGTTAGTAAACCAACTCCCGCCCCGGCGGCCAATCCGAAAGCTGCCCGGTTGCCGGTTCGTTTTTCCATTGAAAGGATTTCAGATAAAGGATAATCTGCATGCTCCCCGTTGGGATATGTAACCATTAATAAGTTATCAGATATTATGCCGTTTTTTACTTCAAGATGTGAACCGTTCTTTAAACAGAAACGATACCTATCACCCTTTTTGCTATCCTCCTTGTTCTGAGCAACAATTGGTTGGATCAAAAAAATGGAGAAAGAGATAATCAATATTAACTTAACGCATTTCATAAAACACCCTCCCAAGTAAAGCTGTATATAATATTAATTAAAACTGTAATTATTGTCAAGCTCGTTAGTCATTTGTTTATATATGGATGAGTGGGAAGAAAAATCCCCTTTTAGGCCACTTATCCTTTGTTGTAAGCGGTAGCGTAGATGACAGAATATTACGCCTCGTAATTCCATTTTTTATTTATAATAATGTATCACCCGTCTGTATCTTATTCGAAGCAGCTTTTATTCTTAGATTTATTTTAACACCGGAGAAAATTATGTTAATATATACCGAAGGCATCGGGAATATCTCAAAGGATGATATTCTCAGATTATATAACTCAGTCAATTGGACTACCTATACCAAAGAACCGGAAAATCTCATTAAGGCTATAAAAAATTCCACTTACGTAATTATCTGCATTGAGAATGATAAGCTTATCGGTCTGGTGCGTTCACTATCCGACGACAGCGCCATCCACTACCTTCAGGATATTCTTGTGGATCCGGAATTTCAGCATCAGGGGATAGGCCGTGAACTTCTCAATCGATGTTTGAAGCGATTCGAGCATGTCAGATCTCATGTTCTTCTCACCGATGATGATGAAAAACAAAAATTGTTTTATGAATCTGTCGGCTATACCAGCATAAAACCATTGAAAAAAACTATTTTGAACTGCTACGTACGAATGCCGGGCATGAATTTGGAGTAAACTGGCACATTGTACATTCTCGGATTCGTATAGATGATCTCACATGATAGTCGTTGTTTCAGTTTATCCCGGCAGACGGGGAAACCCTGCAGAGCAGGACTATAGCCTGCCGGGAACGAAGTTCGTGTAACATCTGAGGTTGCGGCTAAAGCCCTAAGCACTTCTTAAACTTTCAATGGCTTTACTGTTACCCAATTGGTTCTCCAGCGGCGAGTGACTTGACGGCTTCTGTCGTAAGTGCTTTACCGCCTATTCCCCAGTCACCGCTTTTCATTTCATTAATCACTACCCAAGTAACCTGACGCATGTTTTCACCTTCGATAGAAACCATTGTGTCAGTGATCTTTTCAATCATTTCCTGTTTTTGTGTTTTAGTGAAAACACCCTCAATTAATTTAATCTCAACAAATGGCATAAGAGAACTCCTTGGTAAAAGATTTGCTTTGTCGTGAGACTGTTGGCCTGCTTGACGGTAAATCAGTAACATGCAATCTATACGAAGAACGTGGACTATAAATGGACATTATGTTAGTTGCCGGGTGTCCTCATGAGGCCTTTGGTCCAAGTCTTTAGACTTGGGAATAGAACATTTTTATTCTCTACTCTCGTATGACACACTTTCCCCACAACATCGCTGTTGATTTCGAAAATCTCCTCCTTTTATAGATATCAGTTTACGCTATAATCATAGGAACCAATATGTCACTTGTAAAAATCAAATCAGAGTCAATTGCCAAAACAGAAAACAGTCTAATTTGTTGTCCAGCAACAACGGTAAAAAATACTTTAAAAAATGAACATCCACAAGGTACTCGTCGCAGACGGGTAAACCCAATTCTTCGTAATGTTCTGTGTGGTATTCCCTTATGGGATATTTATAAAAATTAGCTTTTGAAAAAGTATGTTAATATGGAAAACGAAGCCATTTTCGTCGCAGACGAGTGAATTAATTTATTTTGCCTGAATTATTAACATATTATTATATGTTCTACCTCCGACTTGCCTTGATCGAAAAGGTCAGAGGGATATCGTTTTTGCGGTCGGGGTAATAGTACCAGCCGTCGTCATCTTTTACAAAACTCGGCCATTTATCATACACGCAAAACGGAAACTCGTGTAGAAACTCAATCGTCAATCCAGCTTTGATAAGAGCATTGATGATGTCCCCCAGCGACCAACGCCAGCCGACTTCTTCTTCGATGACAACATCTTTGGCGCAGTAATCTGTCTCGTCGTAGTACCGTTCGGTACCCATATGAAAATACGGCTCGATGACTTTTTTATCCCCGTCGAACATTTGGCTGAGCGGATGGCAGTCGGCGATATAGAAGAACCCGCCTTTCTTAACATACCTGGCAACAACTTCAGCCCACTTGTTGATATCCGACATCCACCAGATGGCGCCGTATGAGGTGAAGACAATATCAAACTCATCATCGAGTTTCTCCGGCAAATCAAACAGGTCGGTACGGATGAACCGGGTGTTTGCAATATTAGCTTCTTTAGCCAGTTTTTGGGCGTATTCAATTGATTTATCGGAGATGTCAACTCCGGTAACGGTCGCGCCTTTACGGGCCCAGGTGAGAGTATCCATTCCAAAATGGCACTGTAGGTGTAATAATGTTTTGCCTTTGACGTCGCCGACTTCTTCAAGTTCCAGTGGGTGAAGATCGAAGGTGCCTTCAAGGAATTCTTTGACTTTATATCCACGGTGTATGTAGTGGGCCTCGGTGCGGTCATCCCAGTGCTTGCGGTTGATTTCATGATCTTTGTTCATAATAGGTTTCCGGTTATTTGTGTGAGCGAATAAAGAAAAATATTCCGATGATAAAAAACAGGACGTTGATTGACCAGGCGGCCATATCCGGAGGGAGTTTTCCGCTGTACCCGAATGATTGAGTGACCTTGAAAATTACAAAATACAATAGCGATACCCCTGCGGCGATAGCAAACGACATCGCAACACCGCTCCGACTGGGATTAGACGCCATTGGGATACAGATGAACATGACAATAAAGGAGGTGAACGGAAAAGATAGTTTTGTTCTTAAATCGACTAATTCACGGGCAAACGGAGCGCCGGTTTTTTTCAGGATACCGATATATCCTTCCAGTTCACGGTAGCCCATATCCTCTGGTTTACCGCGGTATTTTTCAAACTCCTCAGGGCGTTCTTTACAACTGGCCAGAATCAAAGAGTCGAATTTAAAAAACCGTTCTCGATTCCCGGAAAAATCCCGATGAACGCCATTTATCATATGCCATTGACCGTTGGAGAACCGCATCCATTCGGCGCGATAGGATTCCATCAAGGTATCGTTTTCGAATCGCTGAACCAGAGCGTTTTTGGCCTCTTTTCGACCGGTTTTGAATAATTCAAAATGATAAATATAGCCGCCGGCTCCCTGCTTGGACAGATTATACAATATCTGTCCCTTGCGCTGGTCTTTCTTCTCGATTTCTCCGTGTTTGATACGATTTCTTTCTTTGGTGGCTATCGGCAGGAGTTCTTCGTTGAAATAAAAATTAAAACAAGAAAGAAAAAACGTAAAGATGAGAAGCGGCATAGCAATGCGATACAACGACACTCCGGCCGCTTTCATGGCCAGGATTTCATTGTTTTTTGCCAGCAATCCGATTGAAAAAAGGCCCGCCAATAAGACTGAAGCTGGGATCGTGATTTTGTATATCCAGGGGATAAAATAAACGTAATATAAAACGACATCCTTAAGGGTTGCGGCGTTATCCACAATCCGTTCCAGATTTTCGATAAGATCAACAATTAGAGCAATGAGTGTTATCGTTCCGACTGCGACAATCAGCGAAAGGATAAAGCGCCAGAGCAGATATCGGTCGAGCCGTTTAATCATTTGGAGTTTTTTACCTTATCTTTAGTCAGCTTAAAGGCGCATAGCAGACTCTTTTCAAAAGAAACGACATACAGCAAATATAATCCGATTATACCCAGTAAAATATTCGCCGCCCACATGGCCCAGAAGGGAGTGATGATGCCCCGGTCGGCCAGGCTTTCCCCGCCCATTAAAAACGCCCAGTAGAGGATGAACAGACCCAGAGACAGGCCGATTGAAATCCCCATGCTTCCTTTGCGGGCCAGGATGCCCATCGGTGCTCCTATCAGGACAAAGACCAGACACGCGGATGGAATCGAGTATTTTTTATATACCTCTACATAGTAAGAATCAATCAGTTTTTGTTGAGTTTTAACTCCTTCATTCTCACGGGAAAGCATGCGAGCTTGTGCTTCGAGTGCCGTGGCCAGATCTTTTAGCGCAAAATTATCCGGAACCAGACTGTCGAGTAGCGGAGGCAGGGTATCTGCTATCAGTCGATCAGTATTCCTGGTTATGATTTTATTTATTTTGTCACGGTACGGTTTTATTCCGGTTTGCCATTTCATGATATCGCCAAGCATCCGCTGGGATGATTTCTCCCGGTCGGTTCGGAATTTGTCGTCGGATTCCTTAAAATCTTTGGAAATTTCGCTCACGACAATCCTCTGCGTAGCAAAAGCTAAGCGCCGGTAGTTTTCGGAGGATTTGTCGTCAAACTCGTGGATTTCACCATCCTTGAGATCAAAGACAAGGTCGTGACCACCGTTAGTAAATGTCAATCGGCCCGATTGCGCGACAATGGTTCTCGGTGATTTCCGATGCCGTCCCATTTCGAGGATTTTTACGCCAGTCAAGTTGGAAGTCTTATGATCGACTGAATCGATCAGGATTATATACCCTTTGATATCGGTGACAAAGGCTCCGCTTCGGATTTGCAGGGTCGGACGCATGCGGCGAACGTCCTGCATGATAACCCGGGCTTTATGATTGAGATCGGGCAGGACCTCGTTGTTAAAATAAACCATGCCATAGGTCAAGGCGGCGGCGGCGAGCAGGACCGGATACATGAGTCTCATGACATGAACGCCCGATGCTTTGCAGGCGGTTATCTCAAAATCGGAAGTTAAGCGGCCAAAAGCCATAAGGGTCGCGACTAAAACCGACATAGGAACCGACAACGCAATCATCCACCCCATTTGGAAGAAAAACACTTTTAAAATAACTGAGGCGGGAAGCTCTTTTCCAACGATCATATCAACTAAGCGTGGTACAAAATCGATTATAAGGATAAACGTGATGATAATGAACGCGAATATAAACGGACCGATATGTTCCCGCAGAACATAAAGAGACAGCTTGTTGCGGAAATCAATAAGCTGGATAACTTTTGCGACCGGAGATTGTCCGGAGGTTATTTTTTTGGTTTTAGTCTCCATAACGGCAATTGAATATACGGGCGCAAACGGTTAGTGTAAAGTAAATTAACTTCTGTCTCCGTAAGTAATACTAGCGAATCGGCAAACCGTTCCGATATCTTATTAATTATTAATGCGGATTGGATTATTGTTGTAAAAAAGCACATGTTGCTCTATATTTTGAAGAAGATGTATCATCATCACGTATCTTTTATATACAACCTGGTTTCGCATTGTATATTTAACCGGGAGGCTAATCATGTCTGAGATCAAGACCTTATCTGTGAAAAACATAGGGCATCGCAGGACTATTATGAATAAATTTGGTTTCTATATTATTTTGGTTTTGGCCGTGCTTATTGCCGCGCCGGCCTATGCCGGAGGAGTTGCCAAGGTACGCGTCGAGATGGCTATTGGCCCGATAGCACAACGCGTAATCGAAAACTCAATTGATAGAGCTGAAGAGGAAGACAGAGAGCTTTTAATTATTGAATTGGATACACCGGGGGGCTTGAACGAATCGATGCGGGGAATTTGCAGAGCTTTATTGAACTGTGATATTCCGGTGGTCGTCTATGTGGCCCCGTCAGGAGCTCATGCGGCGTCGGCTGGCGTGTTTGTGACATATTCCGCCCACATTGCCGCCATGGCTCCGGGTACAAATATCGGGGCGGCTCATGTTGTGAATATGGGCGGTGAAATGGATTCGGTCATGACTGACAAAGTGCAAAATGACGCCGTCGCTTATATAACCTCGATTGCTAAGCAACGAAATCGTAATATAACCTGGGCAGAATCCGCTGTGCGGGAAAGCAAATCTATTGACGCCGAAACCGCTCTTGATTCTAATGTGATTGATCTTATCGCGATAGATATTGATGAACTGCTCAGCCTCCTTCAGGGATGGGAAGTTGAACTGGACGATCGGACTGTTGTTATGAATGTTGAAGGGGAAACAGTCACCGAGTATGATATTGGATTTAAAAACAGATTTTTGAATATTATTACTAATCCGTCATTGGCGTTTATCCTGTTTAATTTGGGCTGGCTGGGGCTGATGATTGAGCTTTATAATCCCGGTTCGGTTTTGCCCGGTGTGGTCGGTGGAATCTGTCTGATTCTGGCTTTTTTCGCGTTTCAGCAGTTGCCTATCAATTATGCCGGATTAGCATTGATAATACTGGCTGTTGTGTTTTTTGTACTCGAAGTAAAAGTTGTCAGTCATGGTGTATTGGCGATTGGAGGGATTGTGTCCATGCTTTTAGGTTCATTGCTGTTGATAGATTCTCCTGAGCCGTATCTGCAGATATCTCTGGTGGTAATAATTACCACGGTTGTTGTTATTTCTGCCTTTTTCCTATTTGTTATCAGCTTTGCTATTAAGGCACATCGAAGAAAAGTTATAACCGGGCGGGAAGGTATTATCGGCGCGGTCGGTAAAATGCGGGGAAATAAGGTTTTTGTCGAGGGTGAGCTATGGCGTGCGGAATGCGATGAGCCGCTTATCGACGGTGATAAAGTGAAAGTAAAAGGAATTGAAAATATGCGGTTAAAAGTCATAAAACAGGGAGGTGACAAATGAGTTTGTTCAGCGCAGGAGCCGCAGTGATAATATTCTGCGGGATTCTATTTATAGCTTATGTTATACGAATTTTACGGGAATACGAACGAGGCGTTATTTTTAGACTGGGACGATTAGTCGGAGCCAAGGGACCGGGGCTTATTTTACTTATTCCGGTAATTGATAAAATGGTAAAAGTTTCTCTTCGGGTCGTTACAATGGATGTCCCGGAACAGGATGTTATTACTCGTGACAACGTAACTGTGCGAGTCAATGCCGTTGTTTATTTTAGAGTTATGGACCCGGTCAAAGCAGTTGTCGCGGTCGAAGATTATCTTTACGCAACCTCAATGATCTCTCAGACAACGCTTCGGGCGGTGCTCGGTCAAGCCGATTTGGATACGCTTTTGTCCGAGCGTGATAAACTTAATGAGCAACTCCAGCAAATTATTGACGAAGATACTGAACCTTGGGGTATTAAGGTCACCAAGGTGGAAGTTAAAAACGTGGATCTTCCTCAGGAAATGCAGCGGGCCATTGCCAAGCAGGCCGAAGCCGAGCGTGAGCGACGGGCAAAAGTTATTCATGCCGAGGGCGAACAGCAGGCCTCGAAAAAACTGCTTGAAGCGGCGCAAACGCTTGCTAAGGAAAAGACCGCTATTCAACTTCGGTATCTGCAAACGCTGACCGAAGTGGCCGCCGAGAAAAACTCTACTCTTGTTTTCCCGCTTCCGATTGAATTGATGGAGGCTTTCTTAGGTAAAAAAGAGTCACACTAATTTGGATTGATTAGAAAGTGGTAAAAAGAAAGGGCCGTCATTTTATGACAGCCCTTTTTGTTTTGCTATTTGGGTGTATCATCCGGTGGTTTTACATCTTCTGGCGGAGGCATCTCCGGCGGTGTCATTTCTTCGGGAGGTGCAGTTGGTTCAGGTGGCGTCATCACGGGAGGTTCCGGACTGGCGGGAGGAATCATATCGGCCGGTTGAGGAGTGGACGGTTCAGCCCCGAATTCTTTCAATCGCAGATAAATTCGGGCAAAGGCCAAAGTGAGCACCGGAGCTGCTATAAAGTAAGGTAAAATGAGAAGCATAATTGATACGGCAATAATAATCATGGAAACTATAAAATAAAGAATCAGTTCACCGGTATGGTCTTTAGCAATCCTCGCGCTTTCATTAAGAGCATCAAAGACTCCCATCTGCGGGTTGTCCATCAAAACAAAATAGGCAAATGAGTATCTCACCAGAAGCACAATAATTACAATTATGTTAAGGATAAAAAGGAGGATTCCGAAAAAACTGAATGCCCCGGAGGCAGCAATTAGGAAAACGATAATTATCGAAGGCACCATACAGAGTATTACGACTAGCGCCATTAACCAGTAAAGTCCCATGAGACTTCCGTAGCGGTTAAAACCCTCGAATAGTTGTCCTATTTCAGCATGTTTTTCCTTGGCCAGGTTCATAAAGAGAAGTGTAAAACCTCCCACTATAGCGGGACCGATAAAAATGCCGTAGATCATATTCACGATCGGTATAACACTTCCGGCAATTCCAATTGCCATGTATAAGAGGAAGCCACCTAAGGCCAGGCCTATCTGCTTGGTGAAAATATTCCAGCCTTCGCCTATCATATCAAATACTTGAATCTTTTTCATGTTATATTCCTATTTGATAGAGGTTCTGTTGCCCTAATTTCGATCAATATCTGATATTATATGATTGTTGAAAGAATTTACAAAGAAGATTGTAAATATAGCTAAAATTCGTCTCTGTTTGCTTGCGTTTAATTTTAATGCATATAGATTATATTGACTTAAAAAAAAGGCACTAATACAAATATGAGCGGACATAATCATTCTCATAGCGGGATGAGCGGCCATTCTCACGGCCACACACATCATCACTCTCACGGAACCGGTTCGAAGAAACTCGGTTTTACGATAATTCTCAATCTGATAATTACCGCCGCTGAATTTGTCGGGGGTATACTCTCCGGATCGCTGGCTTTATTATCTGATGCTGCCCATAATCTGGCCGACGTTATCGCGCTTATCCTGGCTTATTTGGGGGCCAAAGGCTCGGAGATGAAGCCGACCAAACGCTCCACATATGGGTTCAAACGTCTCGAAGTCGTTACCGCTTTGATAAACTCGCTGACCCTCGTAGTAATTTCCGTTTATATTATCATTGAGGCTTTTGAGCGTTATTCCGAACCTCAACCGATTGACGCGCCGATAATGCTGATTGTGGCGGTAATCGGTTTATTGGGAAATGTTTTCTCAGTTTGGATTTTACACCGCGACCGCAATGATACAATAAATAATAAAGCGGCGTTTTTGCATATGATGTATGATGCCGTCTCCTCGGTGGCGGTGATTATAGGTGGAATAATAATCATGTTCACCGATTGGTATTTGGTTGATCTGATTCTTTCGATTGTCATATCGGTTATGATTCTCTGGTCAGGCTTCGATATTCTCAAGGTTGTTTTCGGTATTTTCATGGAGGCGGCTCCAAAGGATATCGACATCGATAAAGTAAAAGAATCGGTGGAAAAACTGCCGGGGGTGCGGGAAATGCATCATATTCATATCTGGTCGATTTCGAGCTCTCAAATAGCATTGTCCTGCCATGTCGTTTTGGATGACCCTGATTGTACCGGATTTACTGCGGTAATCAGGGATATTCACGAATTATTGCGTGATAAATTTAACATTACCCACGGTACGGTTCAACCGGAAGGGAATCTTTGCCCCGAGGTTCCGGTTGTTACTGATTTAGTTAAAAAAGACAGGAAACAGTAATGGGCCGCATTATGGAAATTGATATCGTCGATTTGGCCTATAACGGCAAGTCGATTGGTTATGACGAAAACGGCAAGGTGACCTTTGTCAAGGGTGGATTGCCGGGTGAAAAAGTTAAGGTGAAAGTAGTAAAAAACAAAAGGAATTACAATCAGGCGAAATTGCTTGAGATCATCACCAAATCACCGGAGCGGATTCCCGCGGTTTGCGAGCACGACGATATTTGCGGCGGTTGTACCTGGCAGGACTTGGAGTACGAACGGCAATTATCTTATAAACGTGAACAGGTAATAGCCTGTCTTGAGCATATCGGCGGCATTAAAGATATTGAAGTCGGCGAGATTCAGCCGTCGCCGGAGAAATTCTATTATCGTAATAAAATGGAGTATTCGTTTCACATTGTACCCAAAGAGGAAATTCCTGAGGGTTTCGTGCTGGGTATGCATGAACGTGGCCGTTTTGACCGCATATTTAACATCAATAAATGTTATTTACAGTCGGAGATGAGTAATCAGGTGTTTTCGTATTTACGTTCCGAAATTGCCCGTTTGGATATCCCAATTTATGACTTGATTGCCCATCGTGGATTTTTGCGGTTCGTTATTTACCGGGAAGGGAAATTTACCGGACAGTCGATGCTGAATATTGTTACCGGTAAGGGTGACTTTGTCGCAAAACAGGAATTGACGGAGTCGTTAACAAAACAATTCCCGGATTTGACAACGATAGTCTGGACCGTGAATTCGACCATGTCAAATATCGCCAAAGGGGATGTCCGTGAAATATTGTATGGGCCGGGCTATATTGAAGAAGAGATATTAGGTTTTCGTTTTCGCGTGAGTCCCGGGTCATTTTTTCAGACAAACAGCCGTCAGACCGAGGCTTTATACAAGACTGCGATTGAGTTTGCCGCTATTCGAGAAGGTGACACAGTTCTTGATCTTTATTGCGGAGCCGGGACAATCGGTCTATGCGCCTCTGCCGGAGCTTCTGAGGTGATTGGTATTGAACTGGAAGAAGAGGCTGTGGCGAGCGCTCGATTAAATGCTGAAATAAACTCGATATCCAATTGCCGATTCTATGCCGGTGCGGTCCGAAAGGTCTTGCTGCAAAAAGAGCTGAAAAGTAAATCCTTTTCACCGGTATTTGTGGATCCTCCCCGGGCTGGAATGCACCCCAAAGCCTTCAAACGTCTATTAGAAATCAACACCGATAGAATCGTCTATATCTCCTGCAACCCGTCAACGTTTGCTCGTGATGCGGCAGAGCTTATCCAGGCCGGGTATCGATTGAGGCGTCTCGTGCCGTTTGATATGTTTCCGCACACAATGCATATTGAATTGGTTTCTTGTTTTGAAAAAATTTAGTTGAACTTCGATTGGTCAAATCATTATAATCCTGTGCTGATTATATCTCATGGAGGATAACTATGCGGCTCTTGTGGTCGGTTTGTATAGCGCTATTTTTTCTGTTTAATGCGGGGGCATTGGCACAATCTAAGGCCGAGAAAAATCTTAATAAATTGGCCGATGAAATCCTTGATAATTTACAGGAATACTGGCCGGTCAACGCGACCTATCTTGGAGTGCATAAGTACGATAAAAGTTTTACAGATTATTCCTCCAAAGCGGTTTCAAAGCAGAAGAAAAAACTTCGTAATTTTCTGGTTCAATTGCATAAATACAACCGTAGCAATCTCTCGGAAGATACCCGCATCAACCATAAGCTGCTAGTTAGTAATTGCGAAGAAGCGGTACTGCGGCTCTGGGGTATTCGCCATCAAGACTCAAACCCGAATTTGTATATTCACGAAGCGATTGACGGGATCTATTTGATATTAATACGAGATTATATACCTCTGGCCGACCGGCTCGATAATATTATTGGTCGGATGAATGCATTGCCCAAATATCTTTCTCAGGGACAAAAAAATCTAAAGGAGATTCCTCCGGTATGGCTGGACTATTCTCGTGATAACATTAGCAACGTGATAGATTTTTATACCACAGTTACCGCAGAATTATCGACGCAGTTTACTGCCAGGGCTAGTGAAATACGTGCTGCCGGTCAGAAAGCATCGGCCGCGCTGCGTAGTTTTGAGACTTTTCTAAATGAACAAACGCCGGGGAAGTCCGGATCGTTTTCCATTGGTCGAGAACATTTTGAGCATTTGTTAAAATCAGCCCATTTATTAAACTATGGTGCGGATTCTCTATTACGTATCGGGGAAAAAGCAGTCACAAAAACTTTGGCTGAATATACAGAGTTAAAAAACAGTCTTGAGGATGAGCCGGAACTTCCCTTTTTTACACCTGAGAGTATCACCAAGAGTGATATCCTTGAATATTATAGCTGGGAAATAGATGAGGTAAGGAAATTTATTATTGAGAAAGAGCTGCTGACCATTCCCGATGACATTGGCGACTGCATTCCAATTGAGACTCCGGTCTTTCTGCAGGGGGTAATCAGCGGGATAGCATATCAGCCCGCCGGGCCGTTCGATAATGCTAAGACCGGATATTTTTATACCAGCCCAATTTCTGATTCTATGACTTCAGAAGAGAAAGAGTCTTATTATAATCAGATACGCTCCCGGACATTTCGCGGATCGGTTGTTCACGAGGCATATCCCGGCCATCATTTGCAATTGCAGATAGCCTCCCAATTATCTTCAGATATTCGCAAATGGCAAATGAGTAATATGTTCATTGAGGGATGGGCTCTCTATTGTGAACAGCATATGTATGAACAGGGGCTATATTCGGATAACCCGGATCAATATCTTAAGATCCTTAGAGGGGTTTTGTTCAGAGCCGCCAGAATTGTAGTCGATGTTAAACTGCAAACGGGTCAATTTACTTATGAGCAGGCAGTTGATTATATGATGAAGACTCTGGATATTCCGGATATGTACCGAGACTATATCAAGAAAGAAGTCCGCCGCTATACTATGGATCCAACCCAGCCGATGAGCTATCTGATTGGTAAAATGGCCATAATGGAAATAAAGCACGAAATGATGACGAAAGAAGGGGCATCATTCTCTCTCCGCTCATTTCATGACCGCCTGTTAAGTGAGGGGGCTATTCCGCCGTCTCTAATTCGACGTAAAATGCTGAGGTAGAAGACGTTTGGGCGGTTCTTTGTATATCCTGTATGGTCTTTGAGCTAAATGCTCAATTGTATAAGCCCATTGCATTCATCGATATTTCAAAATAGAATTCTATATCTTCCATAATCAAGATAAAGCCATTATCTGTATCAACCGATATATTCAATAAGCGTTTATAGTTACGTCAATTTTACCAGAGAGGTCATTCGTGACATTAGAAAACGATTCCAGTGAAAAATATCAGCCTGAGATAAGCCAGGGAGTGAATCAACCCTTATGTACAGCTTTTCGGGCAGAATTGGAACATCTAAAACTCGCCGATGGAATAGAGCGGGCTGACTTCTATGAGCGTGCTGAAGAGTTGGGGATGCGTATTATCAAGGGAGAGGTATAATGGTTTGCCGAACAGAGATTAAATCTCTACGGATGAAAAACTTCCTCTGCTTCCCGGATAGGGCGATTACTTTTAAACCGGGATTAAATATCCTCGAAGGACCGGCGGAATCTGGCAAATCAACAATTATCGATGCGATAAAAACCGTCCTGTATGAATCTGCAGAAATAGAAAACCGTTTTACTGTAAACAGTATGATGAAGGAAAAGTCCCCGGTTCTGGAAATCGTATTTGCGGTTGGCGAAAAACAATTTACCCTAATTCGTAATTATGAGACTAAATCCGATCGTATGGTGGATGATGCCGGTATAACTTTTCGCGGTGAGGAAATATCCGAGAAAATAACTACTTATTTCGGGTCGGACTCACAATCAACTTTTGTTTTATTGAATACTGTTTCTGCTGATTCTCTGAGCGTTTTGGAGACCCAAGTCGGCGCCCTAAAAACGGCTCTTGAAATACCTGTTTTTTCCGGTTTCGACCGTCAAAATGCTGATGCTTTCATTGGTGGTAAAATACTGGAGCTGGAGAAATCATCGGTCAAAGGTAAAAGTGAGCTTGAGGTAATTTCTGATCAAATTAGCAGTCGCCTTCAGGAAAAAAATGCTCTTGATGAGCGTATGTCACAGCTTGAAAAAAGAAAAAATGAATTAGATGAGATTTTAACTCAGATAAAGCAATTCCAATCAGAAATAGCCCATCTGGATGAGCAGATTACCGGCGGAAATGCGTACTTGTGCATTAACGAACGGATGATATCGATTGAAGAGCGATTGCAAAGCCAACTTGGTAATTATTCCCGGGCTGAACAGGTTATGGATGATTTGGATCGGGTAGAAAAAGAATATGAAAGTCTGAATATCCCTGAACCACTTGAATTGGCGGAAATTACATCTGAGCGCAGTGATACTTTAGAGAAGGTTGATTTTGCCAAGCAGGAAATGGACGAATTGCAAGTTAAGCGGAAGAACACGGGGCGGGGGTTTACAGCATCAAGTTTAGTGCTATTGATTCTTTGTCTGACATATATTCTCACCAACAATGATATTTTTTCCATCGGTCAATACGCTGTTTATATCTTATATGCGATACCGATTATGGCAGTGATTTGGCTGGTTCGCTTGGGCTCGTACATAATTCGTACTGTTGGCAAGAGAGCGGCATCATCGAAATTTCGGGAGCAAGTGACGAAGCTCGATGAATTTTATGCTGAAGTTAACCTTAAGTATAGTCTGAAATCCGCAGATCCCATTGCTACTATAGTTGAATGTATTCAACGGAAGCAGTTTCTGGGGATGAGTGCGGAAAATTTGCGGGCTACTATCGGGCACTTATCAGAAGATAAGGGTATGGAGTTCCTAATCCAGCAAAAAGAGCAAATTGAGACAGAGGTAGCTCAGCTCAATCAGGAACTTGCTCCCCTGGTTCAATACGCTGCCATATCTGGCCAAGTGCTTCAGCTAAACGAGGAATTCACGGCCAAGAAGGTACGTGGCAACGCCTTAGGAGGTCGTGCCAAACAGTTGGCGAGTGAGTGCACTGCAATGGATAAACTAGTCGAGAGTATCGCTACCGTTGAGGGAGAAGTTGATACTCTAAAACTGCAGCACAAGGAATTATCAGAACAGATTGAGCTTTATAAGGTAACTCGAATGGCTCTAAACCGTGCCGCTGACTCATTAGTCGAAGATACTTTGCTGCTCTTTGGAAAGAGCGCTGGAGAATTTTTACTGCAAATGACCAATGGGCGCTATGATGAGGTTCGTTTGGCAACTGAACCGAAACAATTTGCGGTGAAATTGTCCGATGCCGAAAATTGGATAGATATTCACCAACTGTCGTCGACGACCCGGGATGCGGTATATATTAGTTTACGCCTTGCGGCGCTGTCGCTTCTATCAATGGATTATGCCTCTCCATTTATTTGTGATCAACCGGAAAGCAGGTTCGACAGTGAGCGCCTGAATAAATTTTATGAGGTTCTGATCAATCAGTCTAAAAACCGGCAAGTCTTGTTTGTGGCTAACAGGGAACATACTTTACGATCTAATGTGCATATGATAGCCTGTGACCGATTGGTTGAGGAATCTGTAACGGTCTAAAATTTAGTTTTCATTTATCACCTCTATTGACTATATTATTTTACTATGGCAGAAAAATCTATGCAGGCACCCTGGCGTTCGGAATTTATTCTTGGTCAAAAAGAGAAAGGGTGTGTGTTTTGCGCTCTGGTTAAAGAAAAAAAGCTATCGTTTAAGAATCTCATTCTATATCGCGCGGAAAAAACATACATCGTAATGAATAAATTTCCTTATAATGGCGGACATTTATTAATTGTCCCGAACCGTCATATTGGGGTGTTAGAACGGCTTTCGCAAAGGGAGTCGATGGAGTTAATGAGTTTGACTCAGCTGGCAATTAAAATTTTAAAAAAACAGCTTCGCCCCAATGCTTTTAATGTTGGTATGAACCTCGGGCAGGCCGCTGGCGCCGGAATCCCGAAACATCTCCACATGCACATTGTGCCTCGCTGGGTAGGCGATTCCAACTTCATGCCGATTGTCGGTAAAACACGGGTTCATTCAATTCCGATGGATTATATCTATAAACGCCTTTTGGAAGGATTTGATGACGCATGAGCCCGCGCCGAATGCCAACCAAAGCTGATCTTCTCCGGCTGCAAAGGCTTTATCGCACCGACAAACGAATTGCCGAAGCGATGGGGGGCGGCGTAACTGAACATTTAATTACGTATTGGCGAAGAAAAAAAGACATTCCCAAGTATAATCTTCCTAAATTTTCTAAAAATGAGATTCAAGAGGTCTGGGATAGATTCGGAGATGATTTTCATGCCGGTCTCGAACTGGGCATTTCCAAAGCCGCCTATTACAATTGGCGTCGCCGGTATAAAATCACTCAGAAACCAGAAGCACTCAAGCTTGAGCAATTATCGCTGGAGTTATTTACTCGGGATAACCGGGGGAAGTCTCATATAGGCAGCGGTCGCCAGACTATTATCCAGAAAATTCTTTCTCATCATATCGGGCAAAAAGAAATTGAAGTCGGGACGGAAATTGATTTCGAGCCTGATAACCTATTTGTGTGTGAAAATGCCGATGAAGTGATTTTTGATTTTAAGAAATTAGACCTTTCATATGTCTGGAATCCCAGCCGTATTATGGTTGTTTTGGAAGACGACTGGGAATCTCATAACGGATCGAACCCGGGCGGAGTTCGCCGGTTAGTACGGGATTTTGTTCGCCTGCAGAAAATAAACAATTTTTTTGACATTGGCAGTGGAAGCCCCCATCAACTAATTGTAGAAAAAGGTCTCAGTCTTCCGGGTCAATTAAGTCTGGGATGCAGCTCGCATGTTATGGCATTGGGATCTATGGGGGCTGTTGCACTTTATGTATCGGAAAAAGATATGGCCGGTATCTGGGCTTCCGGTAGCTATCGCTTCACGGTTCCGGATACAATTCGAGTGATTATATCAGGTCGATTGCCGAAATCTATTTTTGCCGGAGATATTGCACAACATGTAATTATGCGTCTCAGGCAAAACGGAATCGAAAACAAGATTGTAGAGTTTTACGGCAGCGCCATCGAGCAAATGTCTATCTCAGAACGACAAACTCTATGTACTTTGATGCATTTGTCCGGCGCTTTGTCGGTCGTATGTCCGTATGATGCAGTAACGAGAAGGTACCTCAATACGCGCGCGAAAAAACCGTTTACACCGATTTTGGCTGACCGCAATGCTGTCTATACTACCGAATACACTCTGGACGTAAACCGCATGAAACCAGTCGCGACCGATACCGGAGAATTGGATAAAATGGTTCCAATTGAGGATATAGAGGGAATCGTGGTTCAGGTGATATTTATGGGGGGACGGACTGGCGGACGACTCGAGGACTTCAAGATTGCCGCAGAAATATTAAAAGGGCGTGATGTTTCACCCGAGGTAAAGCTTTTTATACAGCCGGCTTCTCAGGCGGTTTATCTGGAGGCAACAAAGAAAGGGCTGATTAGGGCTTTTTTAGAAAAAGGCTGTATTATTCTTAATCCTGGTTTCTGCTACGGGAATGCGCTGGCAGGGTATTTATCTGAAGATGAAAAAGGTCTGGCAACAGACTATGATGTGAAATCAAGTAACAATAATTGTGCCATTTATTATGTGTCACCTGCTACGGCGGTAGCTTCGGCCATATCCGGCCAGATAACTAATCCTTCTGATTTCATTAAAATCTAAACAGTTCTAAATTTTAGTCAAGCTCATAGGTATTTCTATCACAATAAATAATATATAATGCTGTGAGGGACGAAGGATGGTTTGGTGCGCTTGCTTAAAAGATTCTCATATTATCAATTAGCCGGACCGGACCGATGTTTACTGCTACTGACGCGATGGTATTCTTAGTTATTTCTTTTTTTGCTTCTAATGTTTTTAGATCGGTGAACGCGATATAACCGATGTCGCTGTCAGGAGCGGCATTTTTTATCAGCCGTCGCATAGACTTTCTGATTTCCGAAGGTCTCCGTTCATCGGATTTTACCATTTGTCTCGCAAGAATCAATGATTGGTATAGAGCGGTTGCCTGCTTTCTTTGCACTGGTGTTAAATAACTATTTCTGGACGACATCGCCAGGCCATCTTTTTCCCGGACAGTAGGGCAGACAATTATTTTGGTTGGCCAATTTAGATCTTTGATCATTTTGGTAATCACCGCCGCCTGTTGGTAATCCTTCATGCCAAAGAGTGCGAAGTCCGGTTGCACGATGTTAAAAAGTTTTGCGACAATCGTAGTGACGCCTTTGAAATGCTGGAGACGGGATTCTCCCTCCAGCGTTAAAGTCAGGTTTTCTACGTCAACATAAGTTTCATAATCGTCGGGATACATATCGGTCAAACGAGGTATGAAGACGATTTGGCTGCCCGCTTGTTTAATTTTTTCCAGATCGCCTTTTTCATCCCGGGGGTATCGGGTTAGATCTTCGCCGGGAGCAAATTGGGTTGGGTTGACGAAAATGGTAGTGATGACAATATCGGCTTTGGAAAGTCCCTTTTTTATAAGAGATAAATGCCCATCATGGAGAAATCCCATGGTGGGAACGACAGCTATTGATTTGCCTGAGCGGATAAGTTGTCGAGACAGTTTTTGCTGAGCTTTGATACTTTTGACGATTGTGAAGCGCATTATTCCAGAAACGATTCTTCATTTGTTGGGTAGTCACCGGTGCGGACATCGTCAGTGAATTGTTTAACTGCCTTTCCAATCACATCGGAAACATTGGCATAGCGGCGGACGAACCGAGGTTTAAATTCGCCATACATACCAATAATATCATTAGTTACCAGTACTTGTCCATCGCAATCTGGGCCGGCTCCGATACCGATGGTAGCCATTTTGACCATTTTAGATATTTCCATAGCCAGCGGCGCAGTCATTAGTTCTAAAACAGAAGCAAAACAGCCGGCTTCATCAAGGGCTTGAGCTGATTCTATAATATACTGTTTGTCGCTTTCGTCGCGACCCTGAACACGGGCTCCTCCGAGCCGGTTTATGGATTGTGGTGTCATGCCAATATGTCCCATGACTGGAATGCCCAATTCGATTAGCCGTTTAATGGTTGGCGCAATTTCGATTCCCCCTTCAAGCTTAACCGCTTCGGCTCCGGCTTCCTTAAGGAAACGGCCAGCATTTAATATTGCGGTTTCGACAGAAGGTTGATACGATAAGAACGGCATATCGCCTATTACCAAAGCCCTCCGAGAAGCGTCACTTACGGCAGTAGTATGGAAAACCATTTTATCCATTTCCGCTGACAACGTAGATTTCTTGCCATAGAGAACCATATTCAAGGAATCCCCGACGAGTATCGCATCAACACCATTGTCTTCAAGAATCCGGGCGGTATAGTAATCATAGGCGGTTAAGACAACAATCTTTTCGCCTTTGCGTTTTTTTCGGGAGAAAGACAGAGTGGTTATTTTTTTTGATTTACCTGTAGCCGACATGACAATACCTACAATACACGCTGGTCCGTATCTCCGGACGGCGCATAGTACATGGTTTGCGGTTGTGGTTTTTTTATTTGCTCAATTAAGTCTTCGAGATGATTCGGGTTGTCGATAAAATTCACGTTATCTGTTTTAACGACCAGGAGCGGAACTTCCGTATAGTGAAAAAAGAATGAATTATATGCTTCGTTCAATTCGTCAATATATCCGCGATCAAGAGGTTTTTCAAAAGAGAGGTTGCGTTTTTTTATCCGCTTCATGATAACCGGTGTTGAGGCTTGTAAATATACTACCAGATCCGGTTTGGCGACATCGCGCTTAAGCACTACTGCCATCTTTTCATATAAAGCCATTTCTCTATCTGACAAAGTCACCGAAGCAAACAGAGCGTCTTTGTCAAAGATATAGTCAGCCACGATTCGCTCTATGAACAGATCGCGCTCAACCAGACTTTGCAGTTGCTGGAAGCGAGACAGCAGGAAAAATAATTGAACTGGAAAGGCGAACCGTTTTCTATCTTTATAAAAATCACTTAAAAACGGATTATTAGAAGCGTCTTCAAGCATTAGCTCAGCATCCAGCTTATTCGCCAACAGATGGGCCAGACTGGTTTTGCCGACTCCAATAACTCCCTCGATGGCTATATAACGGGGAATTTCGTTATTCACCAGCGGTTTCCTTCAGAGCCGAAACACCCTGATCTCCCAAAGCTTCAATCAAGTCTACAAAACGATTACTATTTCTTGGATCTATCACATCGGGCGCTATCTCACACAGAGGAATGAGCACAAAATGGCGTCCACTCATACGGGGATGAGGAATTTCCAGTCGTTCATTATCAAAGATTCGGTCGCCAAAAAGAATAATATCAATATCAATGACACGATTGGTGGAGAAGCCCTTTTTGGTCCGACCAAGCGATGTCTCTAACTGTTCGGTATTATCCAATAGCTGGACCGGCTTGAGAGTGCATTCCATCTTTAGTACTTTATTTAAAAAATCGGGGCATTCAACATCACAATCAACAGGAACGGAATGATACACGGAAGACTCGGCCAGCAGAGTCATTCCCATCATATTCGCAAGACGTTCGGTAGCGAGCCGTAGATATTCTTCCCGGTCGCCAAGATTTGACCCGAGTGATAAATAGACTATTTCACTCATTATTTTCCTCCGAGGCTATCAGTTTTTCAGGTGATGTCTGACGCCGTGTGACCTCAACCTCAATGTAATCAATATTCCCATTAATTGGAGGTACTAATTTCCTAACCTTTATAGTAACTTCAATAACCGGAAACTCGTTCAATATTTCGTTGGCCAGAAAAGCCGCCAATCCCTCAAGCAGCGAGAATGAGCGGTTCTGAACAATATCAGCGACTAGTTTATAGATATTGGCATAGTCGATAGTATCTATAAGCTCATCGGACTTGCCTGCCTGGCTTAAATCTGCGTTGATTTCACAATCAACTTCGAATCTGCGCCCAGTTTCCTTTTCTGCCACCGAGACACCATGATAACCATAAAACGCCATATTTACAAGCCGAATTCTATCCATCGCTTTTTACCCTTTTCTTTTGGAAAAGCTTCTGAGCTGCTTCAATTGCTTTATCGTAGCTCTCAGTATCTGCCGTCAAGGAGAAGCGGACAAAGCCTTCTCCGTTTTCGCCGAAGGCAATGCCCGGAACCGCTAAAATACCACAACGTAGATATAGCAGGCGACAGAAACGACGGGATTGCTTGCGCCCCGGAAGTTTAGTCCAGTAGAACGGTCCGGTGCGGTATTCGGTCGGGAACAATCGGAGTTTCTGGCAGAGGTGATCCATTCGTTTACGATTTTCATTGAATCGGTTTTTGAGATTTTCTATGTCTGACTTATTTTCTATAGCATGAAGTCCCGTATGAAGCTGCTCCGGAGTCATAGTAATGCCGAAAATTCTGGCCAAATTGTTTAAACCTGTGATAATAGCCGGTTGAGCGATGGCAAATGCCGGAGCCGGAACAGGTTGGCCGAAATTATAGGCAAATGAGTAAAGCTCTAGCCCTACTTTTCTGCCACCCGGCTGAGAAAATATGGATGCTGGATGTGTTTCGCTAGTTAATCCTTCAAATGCTTGATCCAGAATGATAAGTAAATTCTCACGTCCGGCCATATGCATCAACTCGTTGAAATCATCCTTATTATATATTTGCCCAGTGGGGTTATGAGGCGAATTAATAAAGACTGCTTTTGCCAAGCGGGCTAAATTTTCCGATAGAGCGGCAATGGAGGGCTTATAGTGATTTCTTTCAAGCAGATGGTATGGAACCGTTTCGGCTGATGATATTGCAGCCGAAGCTCGATAGTGCCAAATCCCAGGGTCAGGAATAAAGACCATATCCCCTGGATTGAAATAAACCAGCGCCAAGAGATTTATTATTTGCCGGATACTTCCTCCAAAAAATATCTCTTTGCCTGGAGCAATCTTTCCGCCAAATCGCTCTTTGTACCATAGCGCTACTTCACTCTGCAATTGAGTCTGTAAATCACCTGAAGGAGATGTTGTTTGCCTCGCCGTGGCAGTGTCCGAAGTGCTTGGCCATATGAACCGGGCCAGATCAATAACATCTTGCCGGATAATATTCTTTTCCTTCCGCTTGGGAAGGAAGTCATCTATAACCGACGGGAGGTGATACAGACGGTCAGCTT
Source organism: Candidatus Zixiibacteriota bacterium (assembly GCA_023138975.1). GTDB lineage: Bacteria > Zixibacteria > MSB-5A5 > GN15 > JAAZOE01 > JAGLON01. Next base: position 63,118 of record JAGLON010000012.1, on the reverse strand, counting down.
TTTCCACTACAAGTTTTTTTATCATAGTTTTATCATCGTTTTCAGGATTTATTTATCCTGAATAAATTCTTTCCGCATTTGCCGTAAACGCTTTAGATCACATTCCGAAAGCTGGTCAACAGATCCTATTTGCCGTGCCAAGAATAATATCCGGGCAAAATGCTCAACGATTTCCTGACGATGAAACGCCTCTGTCAACGAGCGGCCGACAGTCACGAGCCCATGATTTTTAAGTACAAAGGCATCGTGCGTCTGTATATACTTGTCGAGTGACTCAGCCACCTCATTTGTACCCGGGAAAGCAAATTCGGTAAAAGCTATATCGCCCACAAATAAAGCAACTTCGGGTAAAATATGCTCATTGAGCGGTACGCCAGCTACTGCAAAAGCGGTAGTATAAGGTGGATGCGCATGGACACAGGCCTTGATATCGTCTCGTTTGTTATACAAGTGGAGGTGCATATTAACCTCGGAGGATGGTTTGCCAGATGAGGAAATCACATTCCCCTGTAGATTGACTGTAACCATATCCTGCTCTGTCAGTGCCCCCTTTGCTTTACCGCTGGCAGTAATGAGAATCTCAGTACTATTTATACGGGCCGAAATATTACCATCAGTCCCAGCGATCATCCCTTTTCTATAAAGAGACGCACCGATTTCCGCTATCTTATTGACAATCAAAGAGGATTCTGACATAAAAAACGATTTCTCCATCTTAAATAAATCGCATTTGGTAAAAATTGTCAAGTGATTTGGATGATTTATGCGGTTGTAACATGATAAACGATACCGATTATGAGTGTTTGTTCTATGTGGTTGCTATTCAAACTAAGGAAAGGGCGCAGAAGCTGCGTCGCATATTATGCGAATTTGCAGAAATTACTTGACAATATCGTTGGTATATAGTAATTTAGGTGTAGAGCAAAAACTGCGAATATGCTACTTGTCTGCTCTATATGCTTAAGAAGAACTTTGATGTAACAATTGTGAAATATTTTGGAGGTAGATACCATGCGGGTATCGAGATTACTTAGTCTGTTTTCTGTCATACTTCTTTTCACGGTATTTATTATTATGCCGGGTTCAGTATGGGGAGATGAACATCCATGGGATGAAAATAATGCATCCGGCGGCGATCCTACAGGATTAACTGGTGACGGTGGTACCGGGGAACCCGGTTCAATCGATCCTAATGCTACGGACGATCCCAATGACGGTGATGTTGATCTGATGGGTACACCATTCTTCTGGTGGGAATTATTGTTTGGAGATGATGGTTCCGGCGCGAATAGTGTTCAACCCGTACCAACGTCCATTTCTGGAGATTCAGGGGCTGTTACTCCAGACGGAGAAGTGAAGTAGAGGTTGTGTAACTAACTTCAAAGAAAGCAGTAAAAATGAAAATTGCCTCACAAAAATCTATGAGTTTGGCGCCACCACTTTTGGAGATTGAAAAGCATTTCCAGAAGCGTGAGACCAAACTGGCGCTATCAGCGCTTGAGAGGCTGGAGCACGGGGAGTTCGAGACTGAGGGAGTCAACAAGGGATTTTATCTCCTCCTGTCCGCTGAACGAGCGTATTATAAAAATGATTATCATTCGTTAATTTCTTTATGCCAAAACGCATTATCGATCTTGGGTAGTACGAGCTTCAATGTGCGTATCGGCCGGTTGCAGTATCTGTTATATCTTGCCCATTCCGCATTGGGTGATCTTAAAAGTGCTGAGCAAACGGCTCGTGATAGCCTTTCTTCCAATCGACGGATTAACGATGAAAAAGGGATAGTCAACGCCTACAATGCCTTGGGAAAAATATATTTCCTTCGGTCTGATTATGCGATATCGGCTGAGTATGTCAACGAAGCCATTCACTTTGCCGGGTCAGATCCTGTTCAGAAAGCCCAGCTTTTGGGTAACCTGGGACGTATCTACCTCCTAACCGGTGAAATGGAAAATGCTCAAAGTAACCTTGAACTCGCACTGGCAATCGGTCGGGAACATGATATGCCCCGGTCAATGGCGAGAAATCATCTTTCCCTCGGTTATCTCCATATGCGCCGCCGACATTTTTATCAGGCTGAGATGGATTTAAAAGCCGCATTTCAGATTATTCGCGAACTGGATATGAGTCGCGAGTTTATAATCTACCTTGAGTACCTTGGTGAATTATGTCTTGAGAAACAAGACTTTGTCACTGCCCGAAAGCATTTGAATGAAGCGGTTACATTGGGCCGGGAATTAGCTCCCGAATCAACTCTGCTCAGTCAATGTCTGCGTCGCTTGGCTCAAGCTGAACTCGAATTGGGTCATCAGGACCAGGCTATGCGCCAGGCTCAAAAGGCGCTTGATCTCTCTCAGCAATTAGGTGAGAAAATAGAGATCGGTCTTTCTCATCGAGTTATATCCGCAGTTTTCTTAAGTCGCAATGAATTAGCTGACTCCAGAAGACATGGGTTGGAAGGTATCGAAACGTTGCGGCAAATTGGAGATGCCTATGAACTTGGGCGCTCGCTGGTAGCCTACGGAGAAATCCCGTCTGCCGGAGTAACTCTGAGTGACCGCAAGACACTCCCGTTACTGCGTGAAGCTGAAAAAATATTTACTCTTCTTGATGATGAATATTATCTGGCCTTATGTCATTTTGAAATTGGAAAATCCTGTCATAATTTCGGTAAAAACGGAGACGCTCTTGAGTACCTCAAAGAGGCTGTCAAAGGTTTCCGCTCATGCGGTGAGCGAGAAGGCGTTACCGCTGTCAACGAGTTTTTACAATCGCTTTCGTTAAGCGCTGTTGAGCGGGCGTTATCGGAGAAAAACGAATATAAAATTTTCGGAAATTATATTACTGATTCGGAATATGCCGATTTAAAATCCGGGCCACTGGATCACCTTCTCAATATTTTAGTTAATCGGACAAACGCCGACCGGGCGTTTATTATCAATTACAATCATGGTGATAAAGCGGAAATCTCGGCCGCTTTTGGAATTGAGGAATCGGACTACTGTCGTATTTCTTCAGGAATGGATGAATTGATTTCTGACGATATTATAACTGATCGGCCGATTTTACTTTTAGATTGCACTAATGAAGTTAACTTCTCCGGGGTAGTTCCTGAAGACAACGGCGGGTTGGCCAGCCTGTTAATTCTGCCGCTTGTTTTGAGTTCTGATGTTGTAGGATATATTTACCTCGACCGTCTGGCTCACAATTCCGGCAAGGGGATTAATCCGTTTACTCAACAAGAGATTGATTTCGCAGTCGGGTTTGCCGATTTGGCTGCCTTTAAAACAGCTGATTATCAAAAGGAAAAACTCCTTGAGGATAATGTTCGTCTTAAGGCTCAATTGCTCGAAAAATGTGTTTTCCCGAACATAATCACTCAATCGCGTCAGTTTATGGAAACACTGGCCCGCATTCGCCAAGTCTCAAACTCAAATATGGCAATATCGATTTCGGGCGAAACGGGTGCTGGCAAAGACTTGCTGACCAAGGCGATTCATTACAACTCTAATCGTCGTGATAAACGGTTTATTTCTGTCAACTGCGCCGCATTACCCGAATCTCTGCTTGAATCCGAGCTGTTTGGATACAAAAAAGGTGCCTTTACCGGAGCTGATCGCGATAAACCGGGACTTTTTGAAGAGGCTGACGGCGGTACCTTTTTCCTCGATGAAATTGCTGATATGCCGCTTTCAATTCAAGCTAAAGTTCTGCGTCTTTTGGAAAACCAGGAAATTACACGTTTAGGTGATACACATCCTCGCAAGGTTGATGTGCGAGTTCTTTCAGCCACTAATAAAGACCTCAAAGTGGAAATGGAAGAGAAACGGTTCAGGAGCGACCTGTTCTATCGTCTCTGTGCTCTTCATTTCACTATTTCACCTCTGCGTGAACGTAAAGAGGATATTCCGCTTTTGGTCGATCATTTTCTGGAGGAAAGCAATTGCCGGATTATGCCCGATACTATGAAATATTTGATTGATTACGAATGGCCGGGCAATGTTCGCGAACTCGAAAATGAAGTTAAAAAATTAGTCCTTTTGGCTAATAACGACGGTCCCATCACTCCATCGCTATTATCTTCGCGTATCCTTGGGGAAGATCAGCAGAGTGTCGTTGCGGAGCCGGATGAAACCGCGTTTTATTCGAAGGACGGTTTTTCACTTTATGCATATATGGCTGAGTTCGAGAAACGGTTTATTGTAAAAGCACTCAAGGAGCAGCGCGGAATCAAGAAACGAGCGGCTGATTCGCTTCAGATTCCGGAGTCGACACTTCGATTAAAGCTGAAGCAATATGATATTGATCCTAAGCGGTTGGATGTAAATTAGAAGTAACTACCTCACAAGCCCGCAAGTAATTGCGGGCTTTTTTATACCCTCTGTCAAACCGAAGCCTAAATTTAGCGGAGATTTTACAATGATTAAAGTAGCCATTTGTCTACTATTGGTAGTCGGTTTTTTCTGTGCGTCGCCTGTCGCGGCTGAGGTAGTATTTGAAGTCACTATTGACAGTCGTGAAACTGCCCGTTTGGCAAATGAAGCTCAGGTGATCCCAATCCTGAAAACTAAAGCCGGCTATATAGTATCCTCATCAACTTCAGCAATGGAATTATTAAAGAGCCAGGGATTGGAAATTGTTGTTATTGCTGAAGAAACTCCGCTGGAGCAGCTTGCCCGCGATATCAGATTCGATGATTACAATACTTCCAGATATGTCTGGCTTTTCAATGATGGAGATATTCGGATTGCACAAGTTGAAAGCTCTTTTTGGTTAACTAATACATCGTTGGATGGTATGGCTCCGCTTAAGATATTGCCGGTTGTGATTACTTTTGAAGATACCCATATTATACTAGAAAAACGAGTTAAAGCATTAGTCCCAGATTTGGAGAGTATCATTGCTCTTATTAATCAGGATTCTCTCGAGTATTTTACCGAAACGCTCCAGGCGTTCAATGGCCGAGTAGCCGGGACGCCATCAAATGAATTGGCCCGTGATTGGATCGCGTCGGAGTTTTATTCGTTTGGTTATGATTCGGTAGTCATTGATAGCTTTGTTGAAACCTTAGGCGGCAGTCCCGCGGAATGTCAAAATGTGATTGCATATAAAGTTGGTACGACTTTGCCGGATCATCACATAATCATTGGAGCCCACCGTGATGCGGTAAATGGCTCTCCCGGTGCGGATGACAATGGTTCGGGTACGGCAGCAGTACTCGAAATAGCTCGCAATCTCAAGAATATTGACACCGACCTGACCTTTATTTTTGTTTTATTTGATGCTGAAGAATGGGGCCTTTATGGATCATATCATTATGTTGAGGAAGCTACGGCTAATGGGGATAACATTGTGTACATGTTTAACCTTGATATGGTTGGCTACTACGAAAATACAGACAAAGCAAAACTCTTCCACGGGTCAAATTTAGGAAATGCTTTACTGTGCCGGCAAATTGCTGACTCTCTATTCGGACTCGATGCCGTATTATCCGGTACTTCCGGAGGTTCAGATCATTATCCCTTTCAGCAGTATGGATATGAAGCAACATTCTTGTTCGAGTACATTTTTTCTACTGTATATCATTCTCCACAGGACAGCACATCTTACATGAACTTTAACTACATGCACAAGATGGTACAGTTGGCGGCGGCTACCGTATACTCTGTAGATTTTAATTATATCCCTGACCCAGGGCTGGAGATTCAGGTTGTTGGAGGAGTACCAATAGTCCTTAGTGCGGATACGACTAATACAATTGAGGTTATCGTGACCGGAAAGAACGGCGGTGTACCGGCTAGTGGAGAAGCATACCTACATTATTCAATAGACGATCTCCCGTTTAATATTATTGCCTTGAATGATCTCGGCAACAATCAATATCAGGCCGAGATGCCGGTCTTGCCCTGTGGTTCGATGATAGATTTCTATTTTACTGCTGAAGAAACTACCTTTGGAACATATTACGATATCAATACGGCGACACCGCATCATGCACTATTTTTGTATTTTGATAGTACGTTAGTTGTCGATGACTTCAATGCAGATTTAGGGTGGACGACAACATCGACTGCCACAGCAGGAAACTGGGAGAGAAGCGTCCCGTTATCCGGTTCGCTTGGTGCTCCCGATACAGATTATGACGGCTCTGGGTACTGTTTCCTTACCGATAATTCCACGATATATGCGGATGTCGACAACGGGACGGTTACTCTGGACTCCCCGCCGTTTGACATTTCATCAGGCTATGGCGTAATAAGCTTTGCTCAATGGTTTTATAATTCAAACAATGGTGATCATCTGGAAGTATGGATATCCGGTAATGGCGGATCATCTTTCAGTCCGGTGTCTTCCTATGGAAGCTTGACCGACCCCGATGGGGAATGGTTATACAGTTCGTTTATCTCAACTGATTTTATCAATAGCTCCGCCGATATGCAGCTTCGGTTTTCAACATACGATCATGATCCGCAGTCAACAGTAGAAGCGGCTATCGATGCCGTTGTGATTTCATTGTATCATTCCGACCCGTTCTCAATCTATCCGAGTGATTTATCAGAAACTACGGTAGGGATACCCTTTGAATTCCAGTTGGAAGATGTCAATGGTATCGGAGATATTGCTTGGTTAGACATGAGCGATGGCCTCGCCGGATCCGGTCTGGAACTTACTTCCGATGGGCTGCTGCAGGGTACTCCGCTTGTCGGAGGGCAGGTAGTGTTTACTGCTTGGGCGGCAGACCAGATGAGAAATTCCTATGCCTTGGAATTTACTCTAACGGTTAATGATGAAGTTGAAATTCTACAACCTTCCGGAGCTCTTTTGGATGCACCGGTCAATGAGTATTACGAATTTCAGTTTGGAGCAACCGGCGGTACGGGGGCATTAGTTTGGGATGAAGTTTCGGGCTCTTTGACTGGAACCGGGTTATCACTTTCGCCGGGTGGGTTGCTTAGTGGCACAGTCACTGAAGACTGGGCTCTCTCGTTAACAGTTCGCGCGACAGATGAGCTTGGTAGTTTCGATGAACACAACTATTCGGTTTCGTTCAATACGGAGTATATTTTCGGAGATGCCAACGGTGATAGTACGGTAAACGTCGGGGATGCTGTGTTCGTTATTCAATATGCCTTTAAGGGAGGACCCGCACCAGACCCGTTGGAAGCTGGTGATGCCAATTGCGACAGCGAAGTCAATGTCGGTGATGCCGTTTATATTATCAATTATGCCTTTTCCGGAGGACCCGAACCGGATTGTACTGAGAAGTAACTTATGTCTCTTTCGTCATGACATCATAGACGGTTTCGCGGGTAAATAAATAGGGGAGTCCTTCACCGTTGCCGCGCCCCTCGGTCACTACACAAAATAATTTTGTTTCGAATATCGCAATTACCTGTTCAGAAGGCGAATCTGGTTCCAGATCAGCATAATGGCTTCCAACTTGAATGGTACGTTTATTCTGACCATGATATAGCGGATTAACACCGATGGCGGCAATTCGCTTACTTTTTATTGGATGCCCCAGCGTTTCCTCTAAATATTGCTTGATTCTCTGGTATTCTTTTTCAGACAGCATAATTGAGTTGCCTTATATTTATTGCCCTGTAAGACTATTTATATTCGAACTTCGGTTGCCATTCATTTATTCCCTTCTTTAGAAGATCAAAGAAAGGCCAGGCTGAACAGAAATCATCTCCGGGACCGAAGTAAGAATACGCGCTGCGGAATATTTTACCTGCGTCATCTTTATATAGGGCCGAGACTCCCGGCCAATAAGCTTCTTTTTCGTCCATAAAATTCAGATCTTTGGCAAAAGATGTTCCGGCACAGGAGGCCATTTTGAATTTCCAGCCACGGCCGGTCGCGAATGCCTTTTGAACATCTGGATCATCAGGTGAAATAACAACAAATCCAGCTCGGTTTTCCATGTGATTGACAATGCCGTTGAATCCGTCTGCCCAAAGGGTACAATACGGACACCGTTTACCCATATTGTGAATCAGGATCAATTCATCTGAATCACCAAAAAGCTCAGATAATGTAACTATCTGCCCCTGCCAGTTTCTGAATTCGTAATTTTCAATCTCTTCATCAGGGAGTTGCTGTTTTAACTTGATTAGTTTCTTCTTTTTTTTAGCAATTTTCTTTTCTAATTCGCATATTTTGTTTTGAATTGTATCGGTCGACATATTAATCCTCACTCTTTTCGTGATTCCTTTGATACAGATAATACGAATTAAGCGTTAAAAACAAGCCACATTTTTGTGAATGAGAGGTCGGTACAAAACCGACCTCACATAGATAAGTAAGATTGGATAGATAACTCTGCTATTCGGCCAGCGATGACTCCGCCTGTTTTACTCTATTCTCAGCGTCAAGCCAATCGCCCAGGTCATGTCCGATTTTATATCCCCGGTTTTCAAACATACTATAAGCGATCTTTTCAGTGAGATATTTCGGTCTATCGGGTTCCGGTTCGCCTGATATTTCCAAAGTTACCTCGGTACCGTCCTTCAATTTGATATTCAGATTCCGATCGCGCCCTTTATCATCTTTATCAAGGAATATCTTCTCCGGATCATGAATAGTCATTACCGGTTCGACAACCTTATCAGGGTTGTAATTTCCAGAAAAGAACTGAATACCGTCTATGAGACGGCCTTTCTTGGAGAGGGCAACACCCATGAACGGCTCAACGGAAACAGAACCTTTATCGGCAGAACCTCTGGTTTGCAAGGTGGTCCTACGGTACTGGTTGGCGGACGAGAAGCGTTTACAAAACCGTGACCAATTATTGCGTTTAATTTCTTTAGCCATACCAACCTCTTTATTAAGGATATTAAAATCTATTTTATTGTATCGGCAAATAGAACGTCCCTTTTAATATTTACCGCAAAATTCTTAGCTAAATTCAATGTAAATACGTTGGGGAAATTGGAATGTTTGTGATAGCAGGAATATCTCATCTATTTCTTCTTCCAGTTATGTGGTAAAGTGCTGACTTGGCGCAGGTTTCTTGTTGCAACATCAAGGGATACATTGCCTTATCATGCATTCGCCAGCGTCGTTTCCTGAGCCTGGGAGTTCCTGTTTCAGTTTGAGAATTATCTCTAAGTTTGATAAATATATAAAAAAAGTATGGCCTCTGGTTCGATCGAAGTTTATTATAAGTTAACGATATTACTGGTAAGCACAGGATTGGAAGGCTGAGGCTAATTTTAGAGTCAATCGAACATATGTGAGAATTTCAATGACGCAAAACAAAACTACAGGCAAAGTTAAACATAATGAGTGGTTTCGAGAATCGTTTACAAACGATTACTTATGGCTCTACACTCATCGCAGCGATGGTGAAGCGAAACAGCAGGTTCGCACCGCGTTGAAACTACTGCCCTATGTCAAGGGGCAACATGTCCTTGATATCGCCTGCGGTGCCGGACGGCACATGCTGGCCATGGCTTCAAAAGGAGCCTGCGTAACCGGAGTCGATTTATCTAAAACATTACTGAAAACCGCCCGTGCAAAGCTTAAGAGTAAAGGCTATAAGGCAGTTTTTCTTAATAAGGATATGAGGCAAATAGAGTTTAGGGAACGATTCGATGGTGCCATGATGTGGTTTACCTCCTTCGGTTATTTCCCCAAAAAATCGGATGATAGGAAAGTTCTGGCTAATATACAGAAATCCTTAAAACCGGGCGGGTGGTGGTGGATCGATTTGCCGAATCCCCTATGGTTGGAAAACAATCTTGTCTCTCATTCCTCCCGAATTGCCAATGGGCCTAACGGAAAGGCGGAGGTCGACGAAACGCGGCGTATTTATCGAGGGCGGATTCAAAAAATAACGACCATTACTGACCGCAAAGGTACGAAAAAACTCATTGAAGATGTTCGTTTGTACAGTCCTGAGACGTTCGGCTCCATGATAAAAAGTGCCGGGTTAACGGCCTGGGGAGTTATCGGAGAATACGACGGCGCTGCATTGACAGCCGATTCAACTCGGCAGATTTGGTTCGGGGTAAGAAAGTGATTACTGTTTCGTTTGTTGTCTGGATTATTGTACAAATGGATTTAAATAAGCGAGCCAGACCGGCTTCATAATTTGTTAACACCTAATTTCCGATATAAATTAAGATAAAAAAAGTCTCATTATAAAACAGTCGATTCCGTATATATACCAGAAATTGTATAACTGAACTGCCGTACAGTCTTCTTTAAATAGTAAGAATGCCTGTTAATCCATGTTGTTCATGGTTTTGGGTGGAGTGGTTTTCTATTAAATGGAAGGGGCGCTATGTTTTCAGCAAAAGCACACTATGGTTTAAAAGCGATGATCTTTCTCGCTCAGAATGCCGGAAAGGGGCCGATTCAGGCCAAAGTGATTTCTGTTTCTCAAAATGTGCCGGTTCGCTACCTGGAACTGCTTCTTTCCCAATTGAAAAAGGCTCGGTTGATCAATTCCAATCGCGGAAAACTGGGAGGCTACTTTCTTGTTAAAGCCGCTTCGGGTATTACCGCTCTTGATGTAATTACTGCTTTGGAAGGACGAATTACGTTCATATCCTCTCACGAAACGAATGAAAACAACAAAATTGAAATGGCCGTAGCAGAATTTTGGAATAAGGCTGAAAAAAACCTTGTCGCTTATTTGCAGGAGACTTCGATTGAGGATCTTTTGCAAAAGGCCGATATGGATGAACAAATGTACTACATCTAAGAGGGAATTATGCAAAAGATCGCTTCAAGTATTGATGAACTTATTGGCCGGACACCTTTAGTCGCCTTAGACGTAATTGCCAGGGGTTTGCCGGGCCGAGTTTTAGGTAAAATGGAATCATTTAATCCCGCCTCATCGGTCAAAGATCGTATTGGAAAAGCGATGATTGAAGCCGCTGAGAAAGATGGGAAGCTAAATAAAGAGACAGTTATCATTGAGCCAACTTCAGGTAACACCGGTATTGCATTAGCCTTTATCTGTGCGATAAAGGGCTATCGGCTGATATTGACCATGCCGGATACGATGTCAGTAGAAAGAAGGAACCTATTAAAAGCATTTGGCGCTGAAATTGTTTTAACGCCCGGAGCCGAAGGTATGAGCGGAGCAATTTCCGCTGCCGAAGAATTAGGTCACAAATATAATAACGCTTTAATCCTTCAGCAGTTCAATAATCCTGCCAACCCGGCGATTCATAAAGCGACCACCGGTCCGGAGATTTGGGACGACACGGATGGCAAAGTGGATTACATCGTCAGCGGTGTCGGCACAGGTGGAACTATTACTGGTATAGCTTCTTTTATTAAGCCCCAAAAACCGAGTTTTAAGGCTATCGCTGTCGAACCGGCCGCATCGGCGTTTTTATCAAAGGGCGAGAAGGGACCACACCCGATTCAGGGAATAGGAGGCGGGTTTAAGCCGGATATTCTTGATATGAGTTTAATTGACGAGATTATGACTATTACCAACGAAGAAGCAATAGAGGTAACCCGCAGGATTGTCAGAGAGGAAGGGTTTCTGGCCGGTATATCCTCCGGAGCCAATGTGGCGGCCGCTCTAAAAATCGCCGCGCGCCCTGAGAACAAGAATAAAACTGTTGTCACAATCATTTGTGATACTGGTGAGAGGTACCTATCGACACCGACTTATACCGAAATAGATGCCGATTAATGTTTCATTATAGCAATGTGAAACACTGATACTGTTTCCAGGTGAAACACTTTAATATTTTATTGACCCGCCAAAGCTTTGGCGGGTTATTTTTTTAGCGTCATAACTCGTAGTCTTACAATTACATATAATGGACTAATTATCTGTCAAAGATAATTTTTCATTCCGGCATGATTTATGCCATAGTAATATTCAAGTGAAATCCCGCACAGGGGGCTAAAGAAGGGGCTAAACACCGGGATTTTGCCAGGGACACCAAAGGGGGACGCGGAAGCGAGCTAACAGAGGGGAAGCTCAAAGACGTAATAGATACATTTAGGAAAATCAGCCTGCAGGCTAGGGGTAGGCTGATTTTTTTTATTTAAATCTTGAATAATCTCACTACAATCACTTAACTGATTCAGTTGTCAATTTTTGTATAAATAAAAATGGATAAAATGAGTCTAAAAAAACGATCGATTGTTTTACTTCTATTTATTAATTTTATATTAGTTGGTTTTATTCTCATGCGTGCGGACTCGGATTCGGTTCCCGGTCCCAGAACGTTAAATGACTATACTTTTTACAAACGGCCTCAGCACGAGGCATTTTATCCCGACACTTTAGCACTTTTCGATGCCGCCGATAGAGCCAATATTCCAAAAATCGCAGTGGGCGGGTTGACGAGCAATATACATATTTCAGTGGGAGATATAGATGGCTTTTGTATAACTGCCGACCAACTGGATACAATAGTTATTAAAACAGCGGATATTCCCGGAGAATGGAGCCGCTATGATACATTGTATGTATCGTTATCCTTTGATGATTACTACCCGGAGCGAATATCCGGTTTTATTGGCACACTCCCCAACGATTATGCCGATTTATACATCAAATATAGTACAGTGATTGATGGTTATGCAGTGGTTTCAATTCCGCTTGATACTTTTAAGAAAGCTTACGGAATGCTTCCGTTGCGGCAACCGATATCAATTGTTATAAATTCGCGGAAGCAAATATCACTTTGTCTTCAATCTATAGAAGTGAGCCGCTATGAACGTCGCTAATACATGCCGCTTTCTTATCCTGACGACCCTGCTACTTCTCGCAGTTATTTATGCCGTTGAAACACATATTCTTCAGGTGGCCTATCGTGAAGTCGTTTCCAGTAAGCTCAGTTCCTTTTTTAAAGACGATGTCATTGTGCATATCACGGATCTTCATATTACCGGCTTGGGCTGGCGGGAAACACTTCTTTTGGAGAGTATCGAAGATATCAATCCGGCTTTGATAGTCATGACCGGGGATTATGTCGAAGATACCGTAAATACCGATATCCTTCTGCCGTTTTTTCAAAAACTGTCCGGGATATCTACCGTGATAGCGATCTGGGGTAATAATGATTACTGCGGACAAGAGGATATCGAGACAATTTTCAATACTTGCGGGATAATGATATTGGACAATGAAACGGTAGAATTGTATAATGGCTTGGATACCTGCTACATCGTGGGAGTAGGCGACAATACTAACTGGCATGATAATTATTATCTCGCGGTAAAAGGATTAACGGCCTCACATCGGCGCATCGTCCTCTCGCATGCACCGGCATCTATCGAAATGATAGATTCTACCGGAGTCGAATTGATACTTAGCGGGCATTTGCATGGCGGGCAGATTGTTTTGCCCTTGTTTGGCCCCTTGTATGATAACCGTACCAGCTATGTGTCAGATGTGTATCTTGAAGGTTTTTTTGGTCGAGAGGGGAAAATCATTTATTCGAATAGAGGAATTGGGACATCACAAATTCCGTTACGGTTTATGTCTCGGCCTGAAATCGCGGTATTTAGATTTATTAATTAGGTGGAAGCTGAAGATGTCTAAGTGTATAATAGATGATAGAACAGAATAAGTAATATGTACTATAGCCTGCTTGAAAAAATAGCCTTGAAAAATACCGGGCGAAGGTTAGCAAAACTCAGGTTTCAGCAGAAGCGGAAACTGTGTGTTATTCCTCAGGATATAGTCTCGGAAATTCTCATTGGGATAAGAGTAATTAATGATGACAAGACACCCTACCTGATATATGATATTAATCCGTCTTACCCATTTGGCTATATTAAAAACTTATTTAAATTTATAGTCACCGCAATCAGTTTTGGGTCGATGTGTGGTAGTTTTGATATATATGTAGTGTCAGACAAATTTAATAGAATTTTCAGTCTTACTGCTGCTATCATTGGACGGTTATTAGGTAAACAGATTATTCTTCATGATTATCGATTTTTAAAGACGAGCAATAATGATAAGGATTCTCTTTTGCGTGTCATTAGTGGAGCTATAGAATATGGCGATATTTCCGTACGAGAATTACCGGGGAAGTCGTCAATTTCCGTAAGTTGTCGCTTGGAGCATGTTAATACCGGAGATTACAAAACATTTCAAAAAAACAAGGCGGTTCCGATAGTTCTGGTCTATGGGGATTTTGAGGATCCCCGGATACTCTCGCTGGCCTATCGAACTCATGAATTGGTCAAGCAAAAATACCCGCGCGCCGAATTTCATTGTCTTACTTTCTTACCAGAAAGCTCAATCAGTTTTACTAAATCCGTACACCATCACTCTTTTACTGTAAATCAATTGAGTCGTGAAATTGATGCCACCGATAAGTTCTCTCTGGCCGATACCTTGCTGCTGCTTACGCCGGGAGGCTTGACACCCTTCTTCGCCATACGTGCCCGCTCAGCGGGATTCCCTATCATAGCCAACGGCTTTGACCTAGCGGCTGACAATAAACGGATTAACCCGTATTACATAAAAGTTGCTCGGGACAGTTACAGCGCAGCAGCAGAAAAAATAATCAGCTTCGTCGATAATGAACTTGAGTATCGTCGATTTGCATCTATTCAGTAGTACTTAAAACCCTCGCCTACGTTAATCGCATCACACGTTAATTTCTCATTCATCTTTCCGATACAAGTAATGGAGGATGGATATGAAAAAGGCGTTAATAGTATTCGGAGTTATACTGTCGTTTGCGGCCAATTCCTGGGCGGCAAATGGTATAGAGATTGCTCTGAAAGGCGGGGTGGTCGATAACTTCTCCTATCCGGGACTAATCTTACCCAAGGATAATCTTAAAAAAGAGGGATTGATAGGTGCGCATTTGTATATCAAGTCGCCACCGGTTATAGACTTAATCGTTTCCATGGATTACACCTGGCAGGAAAAAAACTACACGATTGCAGGCCAGAGTTTTGATTTTAAGACACGTGACATAACAGTCTCTGCCTCTCTGGTATATCCGATGACGTTGTCATTTGCCCGGTTTTATGCAGGGGGAGGGGCGGGTACGCATTCGTTTTCACATGAGTATTTTCGTCCCCGGTCCATTTCACTGGAATCAAATGGCGTGAAAATTCCCGAGATAGCAACCTATTTTGGATACCATGCAATTGCAGGAGCAAAGTTCAATCTTCCTTCAATACCTTGCGGTCTGTTTGTCGAAAGTCGTGTCGGCCGGATAAATCTTCCGGATGAAGATATCTCATACAATAATTGGACGGGCGGAATTTACTTCTCCTTTCCTTAATTAAAAATATAGCGCTGCAATTTCCCCCGGCTTACCGTAAACTTCCATTCGCAGCCGGGGGTTTTTTATTGCTCCGCAGAGTTCATTCCCTTAACATATTTCAATGATAGTATCTCACCTAATGGAGAATTAATGCCGTTATATTCATATTCCCGCATAGGAACTTTTTTCAACTGCCCCAGGCAGTACAAATTTAAATATTTAGATAAGCCTCCGATTGAGAAGATTTCCGGCGTCGAGGCTTTCATGGGATCTATGTCGCATGAAGCCCTGGAACAGTGCTACCATCTTGTAAAGGTTGGTAAGCCACCCGAAATGGGTGAGTTGGAAGCGATATTTAAAAGGCTATGGGATGATAATCTTCCGGACAATCTCTTAATAGTAAAAGAAAATATGACAGCCGCTGACTATTATGCTATTGGACTGAAAGGACTGCGCGAGTATCATGCCCGGTACTTTCCTTTTGGCCAGGAAATTACTCTTGGTCTTGAACGGCGGGTTGTGTTTTCTCTGGATGGTGACGGCCGGTACAAATTGCAGGGCTATATCGACCGCATTTCGCGAGATTCATCCGGGAAGATAAAAATACAGGATTATAAGACAAGCGGAAATCTTCCTGCACAATCAGAAATTGATAAGGAGGCTCAGTTAGCCTTATATCAGATGGCCGTAAATGAAATGTGGCCAAATAATAACGGCATTGAACTGATCTGGCATTTTCTGCAGTTTGATACTCCGCTTGTTTCCCAGCGCAGCGATGAACAGCTTGAGGAACTCAGAAGCGTATATATCCATAAGATACAGCAGATAGAGGACGCAGTCGAGCTGAATAATTTTCCCGCGAATGAAACAATGCTGTGTAGCTGGTGCGAGTACAAAGACATTTGTCCGGCTAAGGGCGGTACTGGTCGTGTTGAATCTGAGCAGACGGAAATTCCGCTTGTTTCAACTGAGGAAACAACGGGGTTGGTTGATGAGTATATTTTACTTAATGCCCACAAAAAGGAAATCATGGATCGACTGGATGAACTCAAAAGCGTTCTGACCAAATATGCAGAGTCGGAATCAAGTCGTTTTATTGACGGAAGTGATGACGAGGGCGTTTCAATCTCCATATCCAAAATTCGCAAACTGCCGACAAAGACGGCCAATAAAAAAACCTATGAAGAAGTTACTGATATGATTAAATCATCGGGGTTATACGATGGATATTCTTCTCTGAATATACGCAGTTTGCAAAAAGCATTCAATGAGCTTAAACTGCCGAGAGAAGTACAGGAGTTCTTAAAACCCAGAGCTGAGCTTGTTATGCAAAGCACAGTGCGGATAAAAAAATCTAAAAAAAACGCCGGATGATAATTCCGGCGTTTAATAGTTTATCTTATTGATTGATTACTTTTTATCTTTTTTCACAGCCTCTTTAATTATTACTATCGGGACAATTGTTTTGGCGTTGCGGTCAACGAGCATTAGTTTGTTGCTCGGAGCAAAGAAAGTTGTATCCATAACGAATTCGCCTGGTTCTTTATCTCCCCATACCGAAAGATATACGTGGCCAATGGCACCTGTACCGGGAGCCAATGGCGGTTTATCTGTGCCCATATAGGCCAAGCCACCGAAATGCAGCATCTGACCGGTCGTGTCGATTTGAATATATTTTTGGGCGAAATAGTCGGTCCGTGTATTGGTATATGTTACCGAATCAACCTTTAGTTTGGCCATTCCAGCGGTATATTTGATAGGGATATCAAAGGCTGCTATCTCCTCATCATTCCATAGAGACGCTTCTATTACCCATTTACTCGGGGCATAATTAGTATAGGTGAGAGTCAGGGTATCGGCTATTCCCATAGAGTCGATTTGGGCAAAGGCGGTGCCAATGAACAAAGAGAGAGCGAGAATGGTAAATAACAGGGTTTTGAACTTCATGTAATCCTCCGTATTTTTATGTATATTCAATATATTAATTATTTTCTGTATCCTCGTGAATCAAAGTGCTGTCAGTTGTGCCGAAGCTGCTGTTAAGCTTATCCAGATACCCTTGCGCTCGGGTCGTATCGTTAAGCTCTTGGAAAGCGATGCCGGCAGCATTATAAAGCGCCTTTGCGGCCAGTTTGGACCGAGGTGCTTGAGTGTAGATTTTCTCTAAAGTTTCAAGGGCATCGTCCCAGCGGTCAACCCTCCGATAGGTATCCGCCAGGTATGAATTGGCGGCTACACCGGCTATTTGTCCCTGTTTGTTTTGCGCCGCTCTTTTATAAAAATCAATCGCCCGATCAAACCAAATCTCAGCTAATCTGGAATCCCCTTCTTTTGAGAAATGCTCAGGAATCAGCCGTACTGCTCGATAAGCCTCTTCGGTATAAGGATAGGCTTCCATCAACCACTGTAGTTCAGAAAGTGTTCTTTCCCAGCGACCCTGCTCACGAAATGTTTGGGCGTAATAGAGCTGAGTCTGGGCCAGCAGGTTTGTTTTTCTATGGAATTTATTTTTTATTTTGACAAACTGTTTACGTCCGGCTTCATAGTCATCTTGAGCGCAATAGGCTATGCCCAGCCGTAAAAGTGTTTGGCCTATAATAGAACTATCAGGCTCACGAGCCAGGATTTTATTGTAGATATCAATCGCGCCATCGAGATCTTTCATGGGGCCATTATAAATATTTCCGATTAGCACCATTGACTCAACCTGCATCTGCCCGGTACTATCGGTCAGCGCAGAAAGCTCAGCGACTGCCTCGTCCCATCGTTCACTTATAGCATACACTCGGCTGGCGTGTACTGAAGCGGTTTTTATAACATAGGGGTTATCTGGGAAATCTGTCTTGAGGCGATTATAGTACGAGAGAGCATCTTCGATAAATTTGCCTCGAAGTGATTCATCATCAAGACTACCCACGATTTTCAGTTTATCTACCGGGATTGCTAAAATGTCATTATTAGGACGATCATAATAATCAAGAGGAGGATAATAGTCCCTGAGAACCCTATCATATATTGCGATAGTGGAATCAAATTGCCTGAGGCTCCGATAGGTTAACGCAATACCGAGTGCTGCTCCGGCAATATCATCTCGACCAGCCGGAATATCGGCTCCGATACGGCGGTACGCCATTAAAACTGAATCGGCATTACGGTGAAAACTATAATAGCGGGCCAGAGTCAGTTGTGAAGCAAGAGCGAGACGGCCCATATTATGCTGAATCGTTGAATCTAGGCTATTATCACGATTGGCAATGTAGTAGTCGATAATCGCAATATGCGCATCCCGAAATTGAGCGCTATCAGCGGAGGTTGCAAGATTAGGCTGTATGTTTATCTGCTCATTGATTTTACCGGCCGCAAATGCTAATTGCTGCATTTCGTAAAAAACTTTTTGAACAGAATCGCCTGTACAGCCGAAAAATAGTACGGTACAGGCGCACAATATAATTATATATTTCTTTAATTGTTGATACATATTTTCTCTTCGGACAATACTAATTTCCTTATACCCCTATTATGAGGAAACGGTCTTTTTCTTTTTATTATTTCCCTTGGGAACTAAAGCCTTTAGTGAATAATTCCGGAGATTTGCTGGGCGGTTGTGAAGGTCTCACAACACCGGAAAAATATATTAGAGTTATTCCCGACCGAATCCTTCCTGCATAGTTTAATTTAGGTGAAAGAGAGGAAATTGTCAAGCTGTCTCAAAGAGTGAAAAGGGCATAAAAAAAGCTCCGAATTAACGAAGCTTTTTAAAAATCTATTTACTTGAAAATTATTTTTTACGTTTTCTGCGAGAAACAAGGCCAGCTCCGGCCAAACCTATTCCGAATAAAATCATTGTCGCCGGTTCCGGGACAGCCGTGCTGTAAGAAGTTTCCATAAGGTCATTACCGCATCCAAGAGTGGTGTTAAAAAACAGCTCGGAACCTTCCTGCCAACCGCCTAAAGCTCTCAGGTCGCTCATAGCAATTTTGAACTCGTAGGTATAAACATCGGTCTCAAAATTGTATATAGGATCAGCTTCGACAAGATCAGTCAAACCGCCGGTACGAAGCGCGGAAGTTCCGGTATTGTTAGCCAAGTCGCCAATAGTGTAAGCACCAACACGGTTTCTTATTTCGGTATTACTGTAATAAGTAGTGCTGTGATTCGGAATGTAATCCCAGGAATCATTGACTTCGTATAATTCTCCGGTCATAAAATCAATGGCGTAGTTCTTGTCTCTATTATCATTATTGAAACCGAAGAAGATATCGCCCATAGCATAATTGCGGTTATAATATGGAGAATAGGCTGCTTCACCGAAAGAATTGGTGACAGCAACGTACATAAAATCTGCGTCATGAGTGACTAAAAAGCCCTCAAGATCGTACCGTTCACCGCCTTCAATATAGTTTCCAGGAGAAGGAATATACCCGATACCGTAGGGATAATTAATCGGAGCAGTATTGTTGTGGTGATCAAATGGATTTACGCCGTACGTGTCAGTCAAAGCCTGATTACTAAAGGCAAAACCGAAAGCAGAGCCTCCGAAGCTTACTAATATGACCAGTAGAACGAGCATCTGGAATTTTTTCATGATTCCCTCTGTAATAAAATGATATTCTAATACAAAATATAAAGCAATTGCTGTGCCGAGTTACAAAGGGGATAGGTGTGATTGTAAGATGTCGCTATGCAGCGAGTTACGGTAGCTGTGCCGGCTTTTGATTTTATAAGGATATAGCGCTAGGCAAGTATTGTATGGAATCATGACATGTATATGGATAAAAAGTAATTGATCAGCTTATGTGAGGGCTTAATAGTAGAGAGAATTGGCCCATTATTAAAGGATCTGGCAGCACTCTTATCACATGACATTGGAAACTATATATAATAGAGTTGTCTGAAACTCATAGTTCCTTTAACCTGTTGTTGTCCTGGTGTTTATGTGTCCCAAGCAGAGCAAAAGAGATAGCCTTAAAATGCCTGTTTAATACAAAACAAGCTCTTAATCAATGCCTAAATTACTTTTCTACAATGCCTATGTTTTCTTTGCACGAAACAAACTGTCAGAAAACCCGACAGTCAAACAAGTAGCGCTGACTGGTGCTTATGCTCTTGTTATGCTACGAGTTAGGTGGCTGGTGGTGTCCAAGTCTCTGACAATACAGTTTCCTCACATGTTTGGTTGTATTTCCGCTTGGGAATGCTCTATTGAATTCAATTTAAGGAGATCAGTTTATGAAAACGAATAATAGAAATGTGCCGCCGAGGATATCCGGAGCATTGGGGGTACCCGGTTCGCCATCAATTGAGAGACTGAGCCGCAAAACAGGATCATTCGGTTTTCAATCTCACGAATACCGTGACAGCAGTTTTCGCGTCAGGTTGTATCGTTTTATGGCGGAATCAATTCCGCTGATAAACTCGGTACTATGGACGTGGACCCGTTTGGCGGCCGCTCCCGGCGGGTTTTCTTACATCTCTCAGGGTGATGAGGTCGATAATCTTCAGGCCGATGAAGTACTCACTAATTTGTTTCATAAGATCAGTAAAGAGAATTTCGGGAGTTTCTCGAATGCTTCAGAGATATTGGTGCCGTTTTTTAATTCGCTTTTCCTCGATGGAGCAGTGGCCGGGAAACTCGATTTTTATTCTGACTTATCTGGAATATATAAGATGGAGTTTTTTGATTTGAGCAAATGCCAGGTCGAAATCAGTTCGACGGGAGAGGTGCGGATTCGTAAGTTCGATGGTGTGAAAGACACCGTTTCACACGGCACTAATGTGTTTTACTATTCACATAACCCCGACATTGCCAACCCATATGGTCAATCAATTCTTCATGCGGTGCCGTTTGTCACCTATATCGAGCAGCAGTTGGTTGACGATATGCGCCGTTCTATGCACAATTCCGGTTATCACCGGCTTCATATAAAGATTACTCCGCCAGAAAAACGAGAGAATGAAAATGACGAGAAATATGTGTCAAGGGCGAATAGTTATTTCGATGATACTCTGGCAATGGTGCGGGATATTAAAACCGAGGATAATCCGATAACCTGGGACGATGTCTCTATTGAGCATATCGGTCCCGGGATTCAGGGGGGATCCAAATCAAACAACTGGTACTTGACTCATCGCTCGATGGTTGAAGAGATTTGCAGCGGTACAAATTTGGCGCCGTTCTTACTCGGATATTCCTATAATGCCACGACCAATTGGGCACAATTCAAATACGATCTAATCATGCGTCAAGTACATTCGGTCCAATATTCGGCACAGGCTTTTTTGGAGTGGCTGGCGAATATTGAGTTGGCCTTGAAAGGTTTTAACCTGACTGCTGTCTGGAAATTCGATAACCGTTTTTCCGCGCTGGCCCAGGAACGAGTGAAAATAAAAAAAGATGAATCATCCTTATTGATTGATTTACTGAATGCCGGGCTTATTGATAAGGAAACGGCGGAGCGAAAAGTTCGGGAGTTATTATAAAGACCGTATCGCCGGATTCATTTGAGCCGGGCCTTATACTGTGGCGGCGGGCGCTTAAAGATCCGGTCTATTTTTCGCAGAAATTTCTGAGAGTAAATCCGCATCCGGGACAGGCTGCCTGGCTGCGAGGTTCCTGTAAGAGTGAAAATCTCCTTGCCACCGGTAATCGATGGGGAAAATCCTTTGTACAGGCGATAAAAATACTGCACCGCGCTTTTTTTAGAATCAGGGATTTGCAGGACGAGGGAGATGGGCGGTACAATATTGTTGTCGCTTCGATCACACAGGATCAAGCCAATATAATTTTCAATGCAGCCGTTCGTCTGGTTAGAGTCAACACCATGTTATCGGCTCTGGTAAAATCAATTACCCGCACGCCGTATCCCAAAATGGTCTTTGGCAACGGCAGTATAATTACTGCCCGCACAACGCAAAACCGGGGGAATTATTTGCTGGGAAACGACTATGATCATTTTTCCTTTGATGAAGCGGCTTTTGAAAGCGACCCGGATTATGTTATCAATGATGTCATTATGATGAGGCTCGCCGACCGCAACGGCCGCCTTGATTTAATTTCGACACCTAATGGAAAAAATTGGTTTTACCGTCGCATGCTCGAATTACAGGCTGATGATGAGCGCGGATACGTTCAGTTTGGGGACAGCCGCGACAATCCGTATTTATCCCGACAGGCGCTGAAAATGCGGCTGACCAATCTTCCCTCCGACCGGGTCGAACAGAATATCGCCGGTCGCTTTATTGATAATGATAAAACTATATTCTCCTCGTCTGATATAGACCGCGCTATCATTGATTCATCACTCTGTGACTGTCGGCCTGACGGTGAATATATCTCCGGGTGGGATTTGGCCAGAAAACAGACACATACGGTCGGAATAACATTCGATGTTTCTCAAAAACCGTATCGCATGGTAGCAATCGACCGTTGCAATAATCGTGACTGGAGCGATATTGTTGCACTAATCAGGAGGCGTCAGATCGAGTACCCCGGTAAACTAATTATTGATGCTACCGGTCTGGGTGATGTTATCATGTCAGAGCTGGATGATCTTCATCCTGAGGGTGTCATCTTTACTGCCCGATCAAAATCAGAGCTCCTCGGTAACTTACTGCTGGTTCATAATCGGGGTGAAATTATTTATCAGGATATAATTCAAAGAGACGAATCAAATCGAGTCTGGAGTCTTGAATCAGAGATGCGTGAGATTATGTGGGAAAACAATAATAAGTTTGATGCCGTGATGGCAATGGCGCTGGCGTTATGGCCGAAGCGGAGCCGGATACTTTTCCCGGTCAGCGGTCCGGTGCCGGTCAGAGTTTCTGCTATCTAATGATGCTTATAACCGGCCACGGACTAAATGCTGATGACATCGGCAAACGTAATCATCATCGCCAGAACAAAAACGATAACGCCGACTATCCAGGCTTGCGACTGTCTTTTTCTGCGATACTTAACCATCTCGACTCCTAAGTAGAATTTATTCAAATAGTTATAGCGCAAGGAAAGTGCCTGAGTGGTGTGTGAAAAGTGAACAGTATAACGTATAGAGTAGCAACGCGTTACGTTTTTAGCCATGTTCTCGTAAGCCAAGTCAGGCAAACAGTTGCAGAGTTGTAACGATTTTGTTCGGTTTTACTATCAAGTCGATGCAAATTACGAATCCTCCCGCTTATGTAAAAGCTGGAGGATTACAAATGAAGTTAGCAGGGTACCTTAGCGCTAAATTAGCCGATAGCGGTGAAATCTACGAGCGTGATTTAGTCGAAAAAATTAATGAGAAAGTCAATCCGCCCAAACCGCTTGCCAAAGAAGATGTTTTTATCCGCGCCATGTATATCGTGTCTGATCAGATTAACAGCCAGGGCGGGAAATTCGATGATGATGAACTGGACATATTGACGGAGTTACTTCCGGACGCTCCGGTAATGATAGGGCATAATCGGGAAACCCTTCCCGTGGCCAGAAATTTCTACGCTATCCGAACCTCAATAGAAAATCGTATCTGGATAAAATCGTATTTCTACTGGATGAAAGACAGTGCTGGAGCAGCCGATTTGCAGAAGAATATTGACGGCGGAATCTACAAAGAGTGCTCCATCAGTTTCACCTTTGAGTTGCCGGAGTGTTCGGTGTGCGGAAAAGATATTCGGCAATGCCGGCATATTCCTTTTCGTGAATATGTCTCAGAATCCGGCATGCCGGAAATCGCTCATTTCAAATATCGCCGCATTCGAAAAGTTCTGGAAACATCGCTTGTTTTTCGCGGAGCCATCCCTGACACCCGCATCACTGATAAGCTTGGTGAAATCGATTATAACAAGGCAACCACCATCCCGGCGGTGCTGTTTAGTAAAATCCCGAATGGTGACGAAAAGCTGACCGGGGCTGGTTATCGCAACGCAAAAATCACATTTGAGCGAATCGAAAAACATACCTTACCTCATAATTGCAACTCTGTTTTAGCTTGCCCGTATCAGCCGGGCATTCCGCTTCGGATATCAAAAACCGGTAAGAAGGTTGATATTGCTTCATCCTTACTCTTACCGGATGCAATTACTAATCTTATCATTGACAGAGTATCTAAGCTTGATTGCCATACCTGCCTCTTTGATATACTTCTATATGCCACGCAGGGGAAAAACCGCCTCAATGGGTTTAGTCTGCGAAAGATTATAGATAGCGAAAACAATTTGCATCGTCTGCATATGAGATTAACTGATCTCCTTACTATCAATGACGAATCTCTGGCCGAACACAGTTTGCAAACCAGACTGGAGAAAGCTCTTTCATTGAGAAACATGTTTGCAAAACCCGAAGTTGAGATAATCCGCTATCGAGTTTTGGACCGTGACAATCTTCCGCTTGAGAAAATCGGGCATGCTTTAGCCAGATATAAATATGGACTTGAAATAATCGCTGAAACGTCTCAGGGAGTATCCCGCCATATTTATAACCGGCAGGAGTTAACGCCCGGTCGGGTAGAGGATATTATATCAAGAAAAAACAGATCGCTGTGCCGAATTAAAGTCTTGAATGGGTCTGTTGTAAACGACGCCGTATCATGCGCTTCCTCTCATCGACTGGAAAAAGATGATACTGTTGTTGCTATTGTGGGCAAAAATAAAACCGGTCAGACGCGTCTGCATACGATTTATGATATTCTTCCCGGGACAGAATCGGTCGATATTGCAACTACTGATTTGCAAAACGTGTCCCCTAATTCCGAATCGATATTCATTTATGGTCGGGGGCTGAATCTCAAAATTATTTTTCAAAGAGATGGAGTCTTCCACGAAGCGACCGTGCATTGTTTTCAACAGAAGCTGTTTGAAGAGGGACGGCGGTTTGTTGCCGATGTGAAAGAGATTAATCACTATACAACGGCGGGGACGACTGAAATTCCGGTACAAACAATTTATGTCTCAGGTGGAATTATATCCTTTAACCTCAAACACACTAATAAAGAGCAGGATGATATTCTCGGGTTCCATCTCCGACCGGTTATAATCGACGGTGATGAGCGGTATTTGTTCTACATTCCTTCGGTTAATTATCTTCCAGGAGAACTATAATCCGTCTGGTTCCGGCAGCCTGCAGTTCCATTTTAACCAGCCCGACGCCGGGAGCATAATATTCATGAGCGGTCATCAAAGGAGTCGCGGCATTATCATCGATGAAGATATCGGATTGAAAATGATATGCGTTATAGGAACTGATGGGCAAGACAATATCTTCCAATCCCATGAATATTCTCTCGGTGTAATAGCCATAATTGAGAAAGAACATAGTCAGTTTCTTTTCGGCGGAATCAATTGCGAAGGGAGGCGATGTGGATGCCTGGATAGTCCCGACGGTGTATGACTGCGGAATAAGAACCGGCGTTGGATAAAAGTAATTAGTATCCGGGGGATTTGCGTTGGGAATAATCTGCCCTGAAAGCAGCACGCCGATGTTGTCAATTGTGAGTAGAGCCTGTGGGATATTGTCAAAGGCCAGTTCGACTGTTCCACCTGCTCCGCCGGTGATTCGCATTTGGGTTTCAGAGGTATCAACCTCAATTGAATAATAGGGAAAATAAATTGAGGTGCTGTCATAAATCACATAACGAAGAGTGTGATTGGTCCGGAGTCCCATCAAATCAGCACCGCTGGCCAGATTCGTTGGCGCCACCGGATCCGATGAGTTGCTGCAGCCGAATACCGCGACAGTGAACAAACATATAGAAACAAAAATAAGTATACGCATCATCATTTTCCTCCAATAGAGGTATGCCTCTTTCGAGGCGCTAAGTCAATTAAAAACTAAGGATGAAACAATGCGTCAGATAATGCTGGAAAAGATTAAATCAATCCAAAGTGTACTGATGATACTTATGACACTGGGATATCTGTTAACCACCCATCTGTCAACTATCGACAGTCTCAAGACGGCTTTGTCAAGCAAAGCCAATCAAGCTGATATGCTTCTGCTCGACAAAAAACTTACAAGAATTGAGGTAAAACTGGAACAAGCGATTATTACTAGAGAGGAAATAAACGATTTGCTAAACTCTATCGATAATCGGCTCCTCACTCGAAATGAGCGGCGAAACCATAGTATTGAAAGGAATTCAGATGGCGCAAAAAATTAACGAGAGACTCAGGTGTGAACTGCTTGATATAGTCAATGAACTGCATGCGCCGGATGACAATGATGATTCCGACCGGGGCTCACTAGAACGACTTGACATAGATAAAATGCGAAAGGTTATCGGCGAAACGGTAAATCGCCTCAAGATTTGTGATGATATGGAAAAGGAATTAAGAACAGCCCGCAAATGGTTTGTTGGTCGCATCAACTCCCTGAAGAGGGCCGGAAAGTTTCTCTATCGAGTCGAAACCGGATACAAAGAAGTATCTACTTCTGACGAGACGCCGATTCTTTCTTTGATTAATTCGCTCGGAGATATCACATATCAACTGAAACGTCTTTCTAAGCGTGTCAAGGAGCAGTCATTGCGGCCAAGTGTACACCAAAAATCTGAACTTGAGACCTATAAATCATAAACCTTTGAGGGAACCGGACGCCCGGCATCCCGGCCAGAGTTTTCAATAACCAGCCAATTAAACTAAATCGAAAGGAGACGATGTGACTATTCGTGCCCATAATCTTGAAACAATACATCCGGTTTACGCGACTTTTAATGTCAATCAGACCGGTGACACGGACAATCTAAAAAATGTCAATATCGGACAAGCGGTCACGCTGACCGGAAACTATGAAATCGGTCCGGTATCATCCGGATCAATTGTGCTTGGTAAACTGATCGCACTGACTTTATCCGATGCCGATGACGGCGAACGTTTGGCTACGGTTCAGATCGGAGGTATCTGCACCATACCGGTTTCGGCGACGATACCGTCGGTAGGTGACCGGGTAGTTGGTGGAGCTTCCGGTTCCGTGCGTCAGGCTCCGGCGTTAACCGGAGATGATCCGGCCGGAGGCAACATCGCCCGCGGTACCGTCCTCGCTGTAAACGGTTCCAGCTCGTGCACTCTCATACTACAATAAAGGAGAAAATATGGATCTTGATAGATTTTTAAATAGTCCCTCCGGAACAGGCTTTTTAGAGCTTGCGGAGGAAGACGAAAAACTTATTGGGCCTCTTGATTTGTCGCGCGCATCGGAAATCGAAGTCAGCCGCGAATCCTATCTTGAGGCTCAGTCACGAGGTATGTCGCTTAGTGAACTGCTTGAGACTGACGATTATGACCCCAGCCCCGTTGGCAGTCCTCTGGATGCCTTTGAGCGTCAATTAGCCTTGAGCGGTGTTAGAATCAGTGGCAAAAACAGCAGCACCGTTGATTTATTCTATAAGAACGCCCCGGCGCTTATGCCTGAGTTTATCCTGAGGGAAGTAAGAAAAGGCCAGCAAATGCGCCCTGAGTTAGATCGTTTGCTGTCCGGCAGTACCGTCGTGAACAGCAACCGTTATACGCCTTTCTATATTGATACTTCCGACACCGAAAACTTCTCCCTTCGTCCGGTTGGGGAAGGGGCTGAAATCCCCGCGTTGACAGTCACCGAGCAGAAACACTCGATCAATGTGCGCGATTATGGTCTGGCGCTCAAGACATCATACAAGGCCCTTCGGCATCGCAGTACGGCTCAGTTTAAAGTCCTCCTGTGGTACATCGGTTTCAAAATCCAGACCGACAAAATCGCGCTGGTCGTAAATACGCTGATTAACGGAGACGGCAATGACAACGCTGCTTCAACCATCAATTCAGCCACAAGTGGCTCGTTGACCTATGCTGATTTAGTTAAACTCTGGGCTGAGTTCTCGCCCTTTGAAATGAATCATATCATCTGCCATATCGACAGCATGAAAACCATTCTCGCGCTTGATGAATTCAAAGACCCGCTGGCCGGTTATCGATTTGGCCGTACGGGCGAGCTCTTTACACCCCTCGGTGCGACCCTGATAAGATGCGATAATGTCTCATCCGATTTAATTATCGGTCTTGATTCACGCTTTGCCGTCGAGGAAGTTATTAGTCAGCCTCTGATGGTTGAGTTCGATAAGATAATCGATCAGAAATTCGAGGAAGCGGTTATCTCCGAATCAGTCTCGTACGCCAAAGTCGTTGCCGATGCTTCGGCGACTCTTGATTACAATTATTAATCTGTACTGCCCGGCCAATACCGGCCGGGCATTTTTTTGAGGACATATGGATAATTTTATTGCCAACTCAACCGCCGCCGCTCCTTTGGGATTGTCTGGACATCAAAAGATATTTTCGATTCCGAGCGGTTCGTTTACAAATCGAACCGCGATTGTCTATGCCTCGGCAGCGCACACAATATCATTGGTCTCTGCCGATGCTCCCTTCGACCAATTTTCCAGTCCAACGGCAATTGTTTCAGATTCAGCGGATACTGGATTTGATGCCTGTATGGATGATGATGGTAATATCTATATTGCCTATATCATCAATTCGAGTCTGGATGTCGGGTATGTTAAACTGACTTTGAATAATGGCGTCTGGACGGCTGGAACTCCGGTAACAGTCTATAGTGCCGATGATAACACCGCTCCTGTGATTCTCAAACTCTCATCAGGCAACATCGGTTTAGCGTTTTCCCGTCTGGCCGGAGGAAATTACTATGTCAATTTCAAAGAATCCTCAGACGATGGTCAAACCTGGGGGGCAACATCCGATCCGGGAACTACTCTTCATTCAGGAAGTGCCAATGTGACCGCAATACTTCGTGAAAGCGGCGGACTTGTATATTTGCTTTATTCAGTTGTCGATACCGGTTTTTATTATCGCCGACGTGCCGTGGCCGGGACTACGTGGGAAAGTACCCAGATGCTCTCGACCGGAAGCGGTATTAATAATCATTTTTCTGCGGCGGTTAATGCCGACGGCCGTATCGCTGTAGTTTATAACAGCGCCAACGGCTTTACCTTCCGGGAACATTCCGGCAGTGTCTGGAGCGCCGAAGTTGTTATTCAGTCAGGGGCGGTTGTATTTCCGTCTGTTTCATATCAGAGCGGCATCGCCTATGTGATCTTCGCCATTCTTGAATCGAACGGAGTCCATCAGGTTTACTTTTCCCGACAGCAGGATGCGGCCTTTAGCGCACCGGAACCTTTAGACTCTCGCAAGTCATACATTACAAAACTATTAGTCTATGATGAGTCAGCCGGCTCTTTAGTTGACCGGACTGCTCAGGCAAGTTCAAATACAGCCGGAGATATCACTCATCCAAATACCGGAGCAATGCTGTCTGATGCCGGTGATGCTGTTTTTATCGGTATGAACGAGCCGTTTCATTTTCTCAATTTCAATCTTTCTACGGCCGGTTCCGGCGGGGAAATGATTTGGCGCTACTTCGATGGGCAAACCTGGAAAACGTTTTCTCCTGCCTCAGGTAACTGGAATTTTACAACCGCCTCTCATGAATTGCTCTTGTGGCAGG
Organism: Candidatus Zixiibacteriota bacterium; assembly: GCA_023138975.1. GTDB lineage: Bacteria > Zixibacteria > MSB-5A5 > GN15 > JAAZOE01 > JAGLON01. The sequence continues at coordinate 33,433 of JAGLON010000012.1, read as the reverse complement.
ATTATCAGTCAATCCCGACCGACTGGCAAAAAAGGGTTATTGAGGGTGGTGCGCTGTACTGGGTAGCTATCTCTGTCTCCTCTCCGTTTTCAGTCAATCCCATAGGATCAAGAATAACATCACAATCAACCTTAAACATGATAAGTCAGCGAGTGTAGTATGAATTTGACCAATATCAGTATCGTTCGGAATCATCTCTATAAACTCAATCCGGGACCGGACTCAATGCGTGATTTCAGTCTGAGATTGTCATCGGACATATCGGTTCAGCTCCCTCATGCGCGTATCTCTGATTCTTCGGAAAAAGTAAAAGCTGTTGAACAGCATGTTCCGAATTCCGAGGAGGTAACACTCTACGACTTGTCCGTATCATTGAACCATTCATATCTGGCGGCAGGAACAGTTGCCTGTGCCGATAGTGTATCGCTGGGACGAGTCTATCAGGAAAACACTGATTACACGGTAGATTATACGAAGGGTGAAATCACTCGTATTTCCGAAGGCGCGATCCAAAGCGGCCAGAAGGTAACAGTTTGGTCTGTTTTCTACCAAATCTATCACCGCAATTTAGATTATGCTATTGACTATGAGCGGGGCCGCCTGAGGCGATTGGCTTCCGGTTCGATTGAGGAGAACCAGGAACTGCTTGTTGACTATCAATTAGGTACTTCGGAGTTTTCCGATGCGGAAATAGAGCAGTGCATTGTTGAAGCCGAAGCGGAAATCTCTCTCCTGATTGACGACAAGTACACCGATAGCATTGATCCGGCTTTGCAGACAGCCGCCACTTGTTTGGCTTTGTCATATATAAGCCGTAATACGGCAGCAAGTATGTCAGCTTCCTCAGGAAATAACTCGCTCACATATTGGCTGGATTTGGCGGCTTCGTATCGGGAAACCGCCATGCGCCTGCTTAGCTGGTATCGCCGTGATACGCCGGTATTACACTCACCTGAACGAATATAGTGGAGAAAGACTTATGAATACAACTCTTGCATATCTCAGGAGCCGCCGGGCTTGGCTGGTTACTAATCTCGCGGTCTGGGGAGCCGACCGGGATGCGGATATTTCTCTGGCGATTGTTGAACAGATTGCTTCGGACAAACGCTTAGGGCTTTGGAGGATATCGCTCGGAGGACAGAATCAGCAGATTAAATTTTCCGATCTGCTGGATTATCGCGGTAACAGCCTTCCGACGAGTATTGTCCGTCCGGTAATTGTAATCATTCCCAAGAGCAGCTTAGGTGCATTTATCAAGTCGGTTGACGGAGACAGCTGTTTTTCTATAGCCCGAAAAGATTCCGATTCGGCTCCGGCTCTTGTCGATCTGCTCATATTCGAAATGGGAAAATAGTGGATACTGAGAAAAGTGAGTCAGAAAAGTTTGCTTCTGATGTCGAGCGGTTAGATAAAATCAAACATGAATACACAGATGAACTGCTTAAATTTTTCAAAACCAAGAAATTCCAACCGAAAGTAGGTGAACTCTTGAAAATCATTGAACTGCAGAAAAAAATCTCATCCGATTCCGGAGCAGAAGAAAAATTCTGGAAACTCATTGAGCAAATACGGCGCGAGGAATTGTCCCATGAGCAGGATTAGTCTCAGGACATTGTCCGTTCTGGCATCGGTCTTGTTGCTTATGATTAATGCGGGGTTGCCGTCACTAATCTCCGCGGCCGATTCTACTATCTCCGGCACAAGCCGTATCAATGACACTTATATTCAGAATCGCTTTGGCGGAGACGACAACTATGGCGGGGCTTCAATTTTGCCGGTCGGCTGGAAAGATGACGATTATCCCTACTCTATTCGCCGGGCTTATCTTTGGTTCGATATACCGGGAAATATTACCTCTTGTCAAGCCTGCACTCTTTCGTTATATGTTTCCTCAATCGATGGCGATCCCGATACGCTGGATATTTTCTGGTGCACTAGAGATGCGGCCGCCTATACCGGAAACAATACCGCGACATCCGATGCCGAAAACGGCGAGATGACCTGGCTGTCATATTTCGACGATGACACTGCCGATGATTCGCTCTGGACCACTTCCGGCGGAGATTATTCATCAGACATCATCGGTACCTTTTCCTGGACAGGCTCTGAAGGCACTAATCAGCGTTACAAAATTGCTCTTGATTCGCTGGCCATTGATTCTATTCTCAACAGTTCAAGAAGTAATTTCGGACTTTTCTTAATCGGCCGGGTAGGGGGTAGCTATGGAAGCGGAAATACACTAATAATATTTCAGCAGGTCGACTATCTCGACAATACCTATGGTCCGGAAATAACATTTTATTCGGTATCGTCAAACGATTCAGCATCTCTGCTTCGCAGGCGAGCGATGATCTGTAAATAAAACTTACAATGAGATATCTATGAGGTTTATATGAAAAAGATTATCTTTTTTGCCATACTGCTTATCCTGATGCCTTTTTCGTTAGGAAGGGCTCAGATCGTATCCAACGGAACATCATCTGAGGATTCGATAGCGGTTTCGGTATTCTTAACCGATTCACTCGGCAATCCACTGCTGCAGGCACCCGACTCTTTCAGTGTTGCGGTTATCGGTCCCTCAGGTGATTCGGTGTTCGCTCAATCGGGGACACAAAGTACGAGCGGGTTCCCGATTGACTCGTTTCTTACCGCTATCACTGGCTGGAACTATACCTTTGGGGAAGCGATCCAGAACATTGACGGGACCGGACGATCCGGTTCGTATGAACTACGCTTCTGTGCCAAGAAAAACAGTCCCCAATTTATCAATTGTTACGTGACCCGGTTTCAAATTACAGAGTCACACCTGAGCGCGCAACTGGAAATGATATCAGAAATCCTTGATTCCATGACTGTTGCGCTTGATTCTATCAACCTGCGCATACCGGATGTCAATCTATATCGAGTTTCCGGAGATTTAAATGCCGCCGATAATCTTGAATCTATGCTCGACGGCACCGGAGGAAGCCAACTGACTCTGTCACGCTTGAAGATTAACGGCACGAATGGAGATAGCGCCTCAATCAATGTTCTCAACAGCAGTGGAACGGCGGTCGTCTTTGAGTCTTCCGGTGGAAACGGTTCGGGACTGCTTGCTCTTGGTGATGGTTCCGGCGAAGGCATCAAAGGCGAGGGTGGCGTTATCGGAGGCGGTCACGGTATTCAGGGTGTCGGAGGTATTGGAGGTGGTGATATTGCGGGAGATATCGCCGGGTCGGTCTATGGTCAGGTATATGGGAATATCTACGGCTTCAGTACTCCGACCGATACCAACGCTTCGGGCGTGGTTATTGCCCGTATCGACGATTCAATCTCTTTTCAGGGACAAGCCTCGGGATTATCAAAAGCGCAGATAGCGGATACTCTGATAAAGGCAGGTATGATTCGGTACTCGTCTCCGGATTCCATCCTGCAGTTGAGAGGATTGAAACTGGTTGGCACCCAACCGGGTGACACGGCCTTTCTTGCGTTAGGTTCGGGGAGTGGGCATGGAGCGTATATTGCCAGCGCCGGAACCGGTCATGGAGCGTACTTTCGGGGAGGTCTGACCTCAGGGCACGGAATTATCGGCTGGACCAGTGACGGATACGGTATGGCTCTTTTCGGCTCCAAAGAAAAATCCGGGTTGTACTGTGAAGCTACCGATTCGGGGGCTGGAGCATATTTTATGGGCGGCGATGAAGTCAATGGCTCCGACAGCGGGCCCGGTATTCGAATTCGCGGCAGAGCCGATGATGGTATTTACATTTCAGCCGGTTCTCAGCCGAATAAACATGGTCTTCAAATTGACGGAGGTTCCGGCGCGGGCGGGGATGCTGTTCGGATTCTCGGCAAGGGCGCTGGTGGAGACGGTGTTAGTATTAGCGCTGACGACGGTGCTTCATTAGATATTATCTCTCGTGATGAATTAGTGAAGTCTTTCTGGGGGTATCCGTTAGATACTGCCTGGACCTCCGGATCATTCGGCGATTCGGCTAAATCCTGGGCATCATCATCACCTTTGGGCGGGGGTATTTATTCTGTCAGAATAACAGCCTTCGACAGCGGCCATACGCAGGTTATACCATCAGTCAGATTGTCAGTTTTCAATACTGTTGGTGAGGCCTTAATTGCAACGGGAATAACCGATCAAAACGGGCACTGCCGATTCAATCTTGATGCCGGTAATTATATGATAACCGGTTTTACTCCCGGGTATATTCTCAGCCATATCGATTCACTAACCGTCTCAGCGTCAGCAAGTGATTCTTTGACCGGATATCAATTCGATCCGGGACTTCCGGCAGTGTCGGAAATGTGTCGAGTCTATGGTTTTCTCTATGGAATCGATGGCCGCCCTGTCGAAGGTGTAACTGTAACTGCGGTTCTTAATGAAGGTGGAACACGCATGAGTGCGGTTATCATTAGCCCTCTGAAACGAATGGCCGTTACCGATTCGACCGGGTACTTCGCTCTGGACCTGATACCGTCATCAAAACTTTCCCCAGCATTAAATTCATATTCAATCACCGCCGGCAATGCTTCCGGAATCATTCTGCGCCGTCAGATTCAGGTTCCGGAACAACCGAACTGGCAATTAACTTGGTAAAAGAGAGAAAGGATAAAGTATGTTATCTTCGATAGTTGGATTTTTGGGCGATAATATTGTGTCGTTAGCCGGAGGAGTCTGGGCTTTTGTCGGCGTTGCCGTTTCATTCTTCGCGAAGAAATATTTAGTACCGTTATTACGGGTTGAAAGAAAACGGAGATATGCCCGATGGATAGCGGCGATTGCGGACGAGTTAACCGACGATCTGAAATTAAAGTATCCCGGCCGAAAATGGCTTCAGGAATTGGATCGAGCCGTGGATAAAATAATCGAGATCTGCGGTATTGAGCGCGATATCGCTGATCGTGCTATCAAGGCTTCTGTCTCAAGAAAAGATGGATAAAAAAAGCCCCGGATTACCGGGGCTTAAATTTTATATTGGTGCTTGTCCGCCTAAAAAGAGGTATCGGTAAAGATACATGACATCGGCCAGATCTATCAAATTATCACCATTTACATTGGCTGAAGCAAAACCGGCCGGAGGTGGTAAATCATTTAAAAACAGATAATTCATCAGATAAATTAAATCGCCGGGATTGACCGAACCATCATTATTGACATCACCCGGCAGTATATTAGTACTGCATTCGGTTTTTACTAATACCGAAGCAGAACCGGAATGACTATCGCCGTCAAAAGCAGTGACATGCAGGAAATGATGCTGATTGTCAGGAAGAGACGAGCTATTCCAGAACAGCCCCCAGCCATCGGTGCCGTTGCCGTCAAACCCGATGCTGGTGCGGGCAACAGTATGTCCGGACGGAATCAGCCCAGCTATTATATCAATCTCATACCACTGCGAGAAATACTCAACCCAGAGCTTTCCGAATTCAGTTTTAACCGCATAGTCGGCGGTGGTTCCGGTAGCCGGGTCGGCAAACTTAAAGACATGCTGACTATCAGCCGGATGAAGACCGTTTACTCCTGCCAAAACCATCCAGCGGCCGGGATCACCGGATAGTCCCGCCATGATGACCTCTTCGGAATTAAATGGTAAATTATATAAATCATCTATTACGGGATCCCGTTTTGCGGAGACATTAAACCCACCGCCATGTGACAGAATATACTGACGCAATCCGGTTATGAATTCTTCATCATAGGCACCAAGATATTCACTGATTTTCATACCGTCGAAGAAGCGGTCAATTAATTGAGCATCGGTTAGCGATGCGACACCTTCCTGAATAATTGTTGCATGGCCGTTTTGCGACCAGTATTTAATGGCCATGGCCGCAGAGGCAGGCCCGGAACAGAAAGGTCCATACTCTCCTGACAACGAAGGATTGCCGTCAATGGGATTTCCGTTGGTGTCACCACCCAGAGTTTGATTTATTATTGGGATAGTAATGGTTTCAACCGTGTTGATGCTTTTTGTTTCAAAAGTCATATAGCTGATATTTTCATCTGATATATCAATGCTGGCTTGAATACCATCGCAAATATCAAGTCCAAGGCGCGGTACGGCAAATTCAGGAAAATGAGGTGTTGGATCAACCGAAACTGAGATCTCGGCTGTATCAGTGCGGCCCAGTGTGTCGGTAATAATTGACCGGAGCTGATAACTCCCCTCAGCCAAACCGGATGTAAACCAACGATAAGATAAGCCATTTCCGCTGCCTGACCCTGTCGAGCCGTTTCTTAAGGGAGGATCATCAGAGGTATCATTACCGATAAAATTCCAACTGCCAGTGTTATTATAATAGAAATCAGCCTGTTCTATAATCGCCGAGCCAGCTGCGTCATTAACCCACAGGTCGACTGATTCTCCAATAAACTGATTTGCAGCAGGATAGATAAACTCGGCCGCCGGTTCCGGTTCGGTGGCTCCGGATCCGCCAACCGTACCGCTTGAATATAATACTAATCTTCCGGGGAAGGTCTTGATTAGGCCTGTTCCATCTGGATCAGTATAAACGGTATCAAGGTCAACGTAACCGTAACCCCAATCGTTATAGGAAACACAACCAACGGCAACACTGTCAGTTACAACGGCGATTGAAGTTGGGTTGCCGTTTTCCGCAACATAAAGTCCAACAAAATACGGGCCGTCCACAACGACGGGAGAATCCAGCGGAACAGTAATAGAATACAAATTGGCTTCGGTTACCTGATACTCATAGGCCTCAGTAAGGGCAATCATGGTACCCGGTTTGGGACAGGCTGGATCTGAGAGGTCAAGCAGTTCAATATCGGCTGATAAAACAAAGGAGGCTGCCTGAGTCAGATAGAAAACTACATGAACGCGGTCAATTGTAAATGGATAAGGATTGTCACAGGTTGCAGCCGGGTTTTGATAAGCTTTAAACAGCTCATCACCTTGTACCCAAGGATAAATCATATAGTAAGGATTTCCACCTTCATAGACAATACAGGTATCGGCGGTCCCAAACTGGACAGGCATGTTTTTCGCGTAAATATTTACTGTCGTATTGTTATTGAGACGATTGGACGATGAGGTATTCTTGTCGGCCATGCTTACCCCGGTCAAAAGTAATAAAGCTAAAAATACATATAATAGCCGGGATCTGAAAATCATGGAATACTCCTTGTTAGCCAATAGATTGCCGTTATTATAGGTATCGAAAGAAAATTGTAATTCTTAATGATAGATTTTGATATGAACCGCTGGAATTATACGTATATTGTTTGAACTTTTTTTTGAAGGTATTTTTGTAATGATAAATCAACAACCCGAAAGAAAACCAGCTTGGCTGAAAGTTAGACCATTTACCGGTGAACGCTATAATGATTTACATAAAAAGCTCCGAGGCCTTGCTCTTCGTACTGTTTGTGAAGAGGCCAATTGCCCGAATCGGGGTGAGTGTTTCAATTCCGGAACCGCTACTTTTTTACTTATGGGCTCCAAATGCACCCGGAACTGTAAGTTCTGTGATATAGACACCGGCCGTCCGGCTCCCTTGGATATTGACGAACCACAGAAAATCGCAGAATTATCGGCCCATCTCGGTCTTGATCATGTTGTGGTTACTTCGGTTTGCCGGGATGATTTGCCCGATGAAGGCGCTGAACATTTTGCCCAAACAATCAAGGCTATCAAGGAACTTCTGCCTACAGCTACGGTGGAAGTTTTAGTGCCTGATTTTCATGGCCGTCAAAATTTACTTGAGACAGTACTTCAGGCCGAGCCGACGGTCTTTAATCATAATGTTGAAACCGTTCCCCGTTTATACTCCACAGTTCGATCCGCAGCCAAATATCAGCGTTCTCTGGATGTCCTCTCCTTCGCGAGAGAAAACTATCCAAATATAATGACCAAATCAGGTATTATGCTCGGGTTGGGAGAAACGGAGGAGGAACTCCATTCTCTATTTGAAGATATAGCCCAAATTGGCGTGGAAGTATTGACAATCGGTCAGTATTTGGCTCCATCCAAACAACACCATCCGGTTATAAAGTATTATTCTCCCGAAGAATTTGACCGGATTGGCGATGAAGCCAGGGCACTCGGAATAAAAACTGTTGTCGCCGGACCGTTGGTGCGTTCGTCTTATAAGGCCGCTGATGTCCTTCGAAAAAACTAAATAGGGCTAAATCTGTAAGGATTTTAATCAATTATCAATACCCGCCTTAACTAATAAATAAATTATCCGATGTCTACAAAAGGTAGAAGAGATTTATGGCGGGAATTGAAAATAAATATAATATAGTAGTAGTCGATGATGAAACGTATATCTGTAGTATTGTTACAGAAGCGCTCTCAGCCACCGACGAATATCAGATTGAGTCCTTTTCCAATCCGAAAAAGGCTCTTGCTTATCTGGAAAAAAACCGTGTTGATTTGGTCCTGACTGATTTAGTCATGGGTAAATATTCCGGGGTTGATATTCTCGAACATGCATTCAGTTTTCATCCAGATTGTATTGTTATTTTAATGACGGCTCATCCGACCGTTAATAATGCTATTTCGGTTCTGCGTAAAGGCGCCTATGATTATTTAGTCAAACCGTTCAAGCTTGAAACACTTAAAAACGCAGTACAACGGGGCCTCAAGCATCAGGAACTGGCTCGAGAGAATGCTCACTTAAAAGAACAGGTTGCTCTTTATGAATTAGCCGAAGCAATTGACGGTTCCACCAGCCTGGATAGTATTCTGCATCTTGCGGTAGATACTGCCAAGTCAGTTATAGGTGACGGAGCGGTATCCGTCTTGATCCGGGATAAAAAGGATAGTTTCCCGATACCGTATTTGACTAAAGGAGAACCGGGAGACAGTGAAGCGAACGATTTTCTTAAAGGTACAAATGACCTGTGCCACAATGCCTTACTGAGCTCTGAAAGTCAGTGCACCAGCAAAGAGATAAAAGACGATAAAAACCAGAGACTTATCCGTTCACTCGCGGCTTACCCGTTAGTCTCCCGAGGTGAGGTCATTGGCTTACTAAATCTCATACAGGATAATCGTTTTTCGCCGCTCAGACCGGGCCAAATAAATCTTTTATCGATTATTGCATCAAAAATTGCCTCTGCTATTGCCAACAACAGATTATATGAGCACTTGCAGTCATCGTACCATAAAGCAATTAAGGCGCTGGCCAACTCAATTGAAGCTCGTGACCAATATACTCGTGGACATACTGACCGGGTTACGGTTCTGGCCGATTTGATTGCATCACGCCTGAACTGGCCGGAAGAAAAAAGGGCTGAGTTGAAAATGGGCTGTACTCTGCATGATATCGGAAAAATTGGAGTACCGGACGCGATTTTGAATAAGCCGGGAAAGCTGACCCGGGAAGAGCAGGACATTATGCGGGTGCACCCGCTTCTTGGAGCACGAATTGTTGAAGGTATCGATTACTTGCAGGCGGCTGTACCGTACATCCTCTATCATCATGAGCAATATGACGGAAGCGGTTACCCGCATGGACTGGCCGGTGACGATATTCCGATTGAAGGAAGACTTCTGGCTGTGGCCGACACCTATGACGCCATCGTTTCCCGTCGACCATACCGAAAGGGAGCCAGCCCGGCCAAGGCTATCGAGGAATTAAAAAAATTCAAGGGTAAGCAATTCGACCCGGTTATTGCTGAAGTTCTTATCAATGCGTGGGAAGAAGGGTTGATAGGACAATTGAATATTTATTCGGATAATGAACAGGAAGTATTAGAAACCGCTTAGTTTACTGAAATCGGCGCCGGTACAAACGTCAGAAGAAACAATAACACCGCAATCCAGCCTATTATTTTATGCCTCTTATCCGGCGGCGCGTCGTCATTGATAACCGGCGGGTGAAACGGTTTCATTATTATTGCCAGTACCAGCCACAACCACCAGCCTTTCCAGATAAACCCGAATCCGGCCAGACAGATTAGAAACAGGATTGCTATCCAGTGTTGTTTCTTTCCTAATAACCCATAGAGAATATGACCCCCATCAAGTTGTCCGAGAGGCAATAGGTTTATCATGGTAATCAGCAAACCGACCTTTCCTGCCTGCGCGATTTGGGACAGTAGGACGATCTCCGGCTCTGCCAGAGAACCTATTACTATAAACCTTATGGCCGAGGTCAATAGAGAGTCTCCAAAAGTCATCATACCTGCGGCAGGTAATTCAATTATTGCTGATAGCGCATACCCCAAAGCCATAGCAATAATAGCCGGAATGGCTCCAGCCAAGGGACCGGCCGCGCCGATTAAAATCAGGTCATTCTTATCCTTAATTGGGGTTCGGCTTTTGATGATGGCCCCGAAAGTGCCTAAAAAAGTAGGAGCCGGTATAAAAAACGGATAACTCATAACAACGCCGCGTTTATATCCGGCCCAGAAATGACCCATTTCATGAACTAATAGGATTACCAAGAGCGTGACAGTGAACGGTAGTCCGGACCAAATCAGCGCAGGATCTTCGGTGATTTGGTCACCATGCTGAAGATATGATGAGGTTATGAGAACACTGAGAAAAGTCAGGGCAAAGAGCAATAGATTCAATAGCGGTGGACGGCTTATTTTTTGGTGCGTTCTGGAAACGGTGAGTTTATATGATTCCTTTTCACGCCTGATGATAACACGGGCATTAATGACCTTGAGCCGCTTTTTTAGTTTCCATTTCCAACCTGGTTTTCGAAGGCGGGGGTGGGCATAGAAAATTACTTGGTCGTTGCTTGGTCTATACAAAGTAATATCAAAATATTTATGAATAATTTGATACGCGGCAGTCGCGAAAATATCTAAGTCCTGGGCGTCGTCCATATTTGCTTTATCGGCTTTGGTGTCCATCCTACTCTATTGTACGCTAAAGATATGATATAATTCAGAAAACAGGCATAAAAAAAGGAGCAAGGTCAAAAGACCTCGCTCCTTAAAGGTTCTATAACCAAATGGTTATGGAGCCGGGCAGATGTCAGGAAGTACCCATTCACCTACCGGAGCCGCGCCGCTGCAGAAGCAGAAGTTGGCAAGATACAGAACGTCGCCAAGATCCACGGCACCAGACGCATCAACGTCGGCAAGGTGCATGAATTTCGGACCAAGAGCGGTGCCACCGACATAGTTGTGCAGATACACAACGTCAGCCAGGTTGACAACGCCATCAGCGTTCATATCGCCACGGCCGAAGCCGGCAAACTGCTGAGCATTCATTGCGGTTTGAGCGACAGCTGCGGAATCATGAGTATCGAGACCGCCAGCAACCGCGCTATATCCAAAGATATAGTAACCGGTAGTGATTGTTTCATCGGCATCAAAAGTGAAGCCGGAGAATGAATAGAGAGCCTGACGGTCACCTACCGCACTGTTACTCGCCGGATCGAAACAAGCCGGACCGAGATCAGGTTGATAAGTGGAACCCAGTTCATTGGCCATCCAGTAGTAGACTGAGTCATGTTTGAGATCGCCGTCGGACATGTCAGCACGCAGGGTGCGAACACCGCGCATGTCGTGACCGATTGTACCAGCACCCCAAACGTTGGTGGCAGTTTCAAAACCGCCGCCGCAAGCACCACCCCAGGCTACATCGTAGTCTTCGAGGAAGTAGAATTGACCCCAGTCATAACCATCATCATAACTGACACCAAGATCATGATCTACCCACATTGAATAGTAGATAGGTTCTGTGATAGCGACCGGATTACGGTTCGTTATCTCAAGTTTACAGATCTTGAAGTTGTTGAGTTCCGGAACGTCAAACGCGCCGTACTCAGTACATTTAACACTGATACCCATCGTATACGAATTGTCGAACGGGCAATCAAGGTTTGACCAGTTCCAGCCAGTGGATAAACAGTCATAGTTGATGCAAGAATCGACAAAAGTATAGGTACCGGCATCACCAAAGATGTCAGTGTAATTCGTGCCATCTGTGGTGTACTGACCCAGAACGATACCACGCTGGAAGTAAGTCTCACACTGGCCGGCACAGTTCGGATCGGCAAGCAGAGTTTCCCAGGTATTGTTATCGGTAAAGCCAGACCAGGCTACTTTGTGATCACTCTGAGCGAAATACAGATAACCGGCGAAGTAACAGAAGTAATCTTCTTCACCGTCGATCGAAATCATGAATCCGTCTACGCGAGCATCACCGGCGATTTGACCGGTGTTATATACCACAGAGTAGTTCTGTGCTGTAGTACCCCAATAAAGAGTATCAGTTGAAGCAGTACAACCACCGACGATACCCAGCTCTACAGTCGGGTTCAGGGAGGTGTTGTTCAAATAATACTGTTCGTTGGTAAGATTAATGGTGACAAAGCAAGGATGCTCACCACGAGTAACCAGCGGACCATTAACGTCGTAGCTGATTGAGTGGGCAGCGCCAGGAGCCAGATCGAACGCAGCGGTCGCAACCGTAATATTGTTCAACCAGGCTGGCAAGGCATAAGCAGCATTATTACTATAGTTGTCCTTGGAATACGGCGAGTAATTGAAGTCGGAAATAAGTTCGCGACTCATACTCGGAGTAGCAACATCCTTTTTGGACATTGAAGCAACAAACTCTGCATAGCTATAGTCAACCATATTGTCAGCAATGTCCATCATCCGTGTAATACGGTCGGGATCGACAGTTGTGACAAACGCCGCCGGGGCGGCTTCATCGGCTGTAAGGTTACCGGTAAGATTGGCGCAGCCATTGTTCATGAATACGTCATCAAAAGTAACAATATAGCCATTAGGTGACAAGAACGGTACGTCAGCGTATTCGTAAGTTGTGAGAATACGGAGACGAGGACGGTCAACAACGCCTTCAGTCATGACATAAATGTCACCCTGACGGTTTGTGAAGACCATGTGATCTTCATCCATTGCAAGACCGGTACCGAATACGGCACCTGTAACTTCAAAGTGATATTCAAATTCGAGAGTACCATTGTCGCCGTTAATCGCGAAGAAAATCGGCTCATTACTCGAACCCTGATACATAATATCATCTTCGATGAGAGTACACTCTAAAATACCTTCGATCAGTGATTCACTCCACTCTAATGGGAGGAGTTCCTGATCGGCGGCAGTCCAAACAACACTACCGCTTATTTTGTCATGAGCAACCAGAGGTTCATCGGTGTTGAGCCAGTTACTGACACCAACAAAGTAAACCATGTTAACATCAAGAACGGCACCGCTGAAGAAGTTAGATCCACCGCGGACACCCCAAACAACATTACCGGCATTGTCGATTCTGTAATGGACACCATCCGGAGGGCCGTTGATCTCAGTATTAGGATCAAAGGCGGACTGGATATAAAGGTCACCATCAAGATCGACAGCGATCGGGCCAGCAAAATCTTCCGTGACTTCGGAAGTAGCCGTCTCACCAATTTCATCAACCGGATAAGCGTAAGGCGACAGTTCGGTATCGGTCAACTGCCATATGGTAGCGCCGGTAGCGCCATCAATAGCATAGATAGAACCGTAACCGCTTGTGTTGCCGTTACCGTCGGTTGCGACATACAGTACACTAATTACCGGATCGGCAGCCAGAGTTTGACCAGCTCCACCATCAAGCATAACCGGGTTAGTGGCCCAGCCAGCGAGATTAGCACCGGTAGCAGCGTCAAGAGCTACGAGCTCAGCGCTGGCAGGTGATGCGATTTCGGTAGTGAAATATACCGCGCCGTCCATAATGACTGGTATGGCATAGCTGGTGTTGCCAACAAAGGCATCAGCCGATACGATATTGCGGCTCCAGATAAGAGCGCCGGTAGTAACATCGGCACAGTTAAAGGAACGGGCATTACCGCCGCCAAAATAGACTTTACCGTCATCAACGGCTACAGAGTTACGGAAGCCGGCATTGATAGTCGGCAGACCGGAAATGGTCCATGCCAGGACACCACTGTTTATATCAAAAGCCTGTAATTTGGAACCGTAAGCGGCAATAACTTTGCCATCGGCGATTACAGGGCGGTTGAAACCAAAGCCATCAGGATCGTTATGCATCCATAACATATCCTGTTTACATTTGGCATCTCCATCAGAATATTTGGAACGATTGGTGCGACGATAATCGTGCGCAGCAATCGGCCAACCGGTAGGATTAATACACGGATCTTCCGGAGGAAGCTCACAGCAAACATCAGCTTCTATGACAAAGTTTACGTCAACGCCCCAGTCGTCTACAAAGTAAATGAAGGAAGCATCGCCTAATCGTTCAGCTGAACGGCGAGCGCCGCAACCATCTGAATAGTGATCAGACAAGGTGCGAATACCGAGTAGAGTATCGCTCGTCAGAGATTCGATACCGATCCAGACATCTGAATCAAACCGAATACCTTCAGTTGCAACATCAACTTCGAGCATGCCCGGGAATAAGACATAATCGGCCGGGAGAATCGTTAATGAATATAACAGATTACCCGGGAGACCGTCTGTACCGGAATTGTCCCAAACCTGGACTTCAGCGTTCTCGGTATAAATGCTCGGCTCACCATTGTCATACAGAGCGATACGAATCTTTTCGAGACGACAGCCCAGACCGGTCGGTGAAACCATCTGATAGTTACCTACCGCACCATAACGGTCAGGCAGTCTCCAGAATAAAGCAACACCGCAGTAATCGGCTTCAGTCTTACAAAACGAGAACTTATCTGGACACATATCAGCGTAGATTAAGAAATTAACATCGACACCCCAGTCACCTAACATGGTCGCCCACGAACTAGAACTGAGAAGCTCAGAACTGCGCATAGTACCTTCGGATCCATCATCCGACATACCGCCGTGAACACCGGTCGGGTCAGAGACTTCGTTAGTTGACCAACCAATGTGGAAGTCAGAACGCGGGATAAGATTTTCCGCATAGACATCAACATGGTTGTAATCGGGGAAATAGACCATGTCGCCAAAAGCGATAGTGGTCTGATACCAAACGTCTGAAAGATCCGGGAATCCTGCGTCGGAACCCCAAATAAAGACGTCTAAGTCGGCAGTACCGACTACGCTAGGCGCATATGTTGCCACGCCAACGGCGGAAATTGTTTCCGGACCAGAAACCGACATTCTCATATTGAAATAATCATCTCCATATGAGTCCGGCTGATTCCAGAAATAGGCTGCGCCTACACTATAGTTGTTAGTGTAGCACTCAGAAAACGGAATTTCAGTGCAGCAAACTTCTGCCGCAACGATGAAATTGTAATCTCCTGTGTAGCTTCCCCAGCCAAGGGAGTTATCGCCAGCATCATTAAACCCGATATGGGCGCGACCCTGGCCATATGTGCCATCATCAGATAGCATAGCAAGTGTGTCACCTGCGGTAGCTGAGGCTTGATTGGTGGTAATTCCAATATGGAATTCGGCACCATCATGAAATGAGAGGCCTAGACTTGAAACATCAATAGAGACCCAGCCCATATCAGTCGGCAGAGTATCACCAGGGAACGACCATGTTACTGTCCCTAGATTTGCATTCGGCCAACCGGTTCCATCATCACTCCAGATTGTTACATCTACATCCGGTACACCTATTGTCGCTCCAGGATAAGCCAGAAACCAAACATTAGCCAGTTCACAGTCATAGCCTTCCGCTGGTGTCATCCGCATTGCCACGGGATGGATGTTATACGGACCATTTACATTCGGAAACATCCAGACATAAGCTGCGGGACCCTGGTATTCCAAAAATTCGCAAAAATACGGGGGCGGGTATAGAGTTACGGGTGATGGCAGAGCAATCGGGGCGCCAATCGGCTTCTCGAAAGCATCTGCAGGACGCTGTACCTCAGTAAGATCATTGAATCGAGCAGCATCAGGATTAATCGTCATGATGCGTTCGGCCGGAGCCTTAATACCGCCATCATCCGATAAAACCGTTCCGCTCAAGCAAAACAATAACCCGAGAGTAAGTACTGCGATTAACAGTTTTTTAGACATTTATTTCCTCCTTAAAATTAGGAAAGGCAGAGAAAGTTCATCATTAAAAAATGCATTCTTTACTTTCTTCGGCATCGGTTCAGATTTGTTAAGACCCTATCCGGCTTGCCGGTAAAGGAATGCATATTTTCGCGGGTTAATCTAGGGATGATGCGAAAATACAACAAAAATGAACTATTCTAAGATTCCTATCACGGAGTAGGAGTGAAAGCTTTTCTCAGTCATTTTCTGAGGTGGACGCTAAACTCCAAAATAGCTGTGTTTTGCTAAAAAATAAGCACCTGACTCTTACAAAAGACTTCTGAGCTGTAAAACGCGTCCTCCTTTATATAGAAATAAACATGTTATCGTTCATAGTGTGTAGTAGTGGATGAAATGGATAACTACGCTTGACGGACATACCAGAGTATCAAAGATATCTGAGGGGATGAATTTTTATTGCGCTGTTATAGCGTTAACAAATTCTGAATGACCCCTGTAAAAAGTAGCAAGGTTTGCTCAAGTAAACTTGCAGTTTTTACAATACATCAAAGGCCAGTTTAAGAGGTAATTTCGGCTTGTCGAACACGTCGGCTCAGATGGTCCGTATAGCCATTTAACACACGCTGAGGATATAATAGACTATTATCATATTTTGTCAAGCGTTATTTACAATATTCCCCTTTAATTTGTGATAAAGTTAATGCTGGCGTACATTTACTACAATTGGGTATTGCCAAATGGATAGAAATGTTCTAATTTTGAACCATGATTCTAAAGCAAATAGAGCTGGTTAATTTCAGACGGTACCAGAATCTAAAGATTGCCTTTAATGACGGGATTACCGGAATCGTAGGTAAAAACGGTGCCGGTAAATCAACCATCCTCGAAGCGATTCTCTGGTGCTTGTACGGAAGCCGGGCCGCCCGTACCGGAAAAGACGGTATCAAACGCCAGAGTGCGTCTACGTCCGATACTTGCTCCGTAACCCTTGATTTTGAGCTCAAGGGGAAATTATACTCATTAAATCGCTCAATAATAGGTAAGAGTAATCGCTCTGAGACAAAACTTACTCAACAAGGACGTCTGGACGCCGTAACAACCCGAGAGGTTGATGACTATATAATAAGGCTGATCGGCCTCAATCTAAAAGGCTTTCTATCCAGCTTTTTTGCCCGCCAAAGAGAATTAAATGCGTTGTCAGATGCCCGTCCGGCTGAACGTCGCAACCATTTGGCTAAGATGCTGGGCGTTGGCAGGTTAGACAGTGCCATTGAGAGCCTAAAACAGGAACTTAAGGGAACTCGGCAGAATATCGAAATAATATCGGCCCGCCAGATCGATATCGATGAGATTAATTCGGAAATTTCTAAGAAAGAGGCTGAAACAAAAGAACTTACCACTAATTTGGCTCAATCTGCGGAAAAACAGAAAGATTTGCTGTCCGAGGTTTCGCGTCTGGAGCGGGAATTTGCCGCTATTCAGGAACAGCGAGAAGAGTTTATACGACTCGATAAACAGGAAGCAGAATTGGCGGTAAAGAAATCTAATGCTGTTCAAGATAAGAATCGACTAGACAAAGAGTTAGGAGATATTGACGCAGCTGTTGCCAGCTTGCCAGAACTGTCGACTAAGATTTCTGATATTAAAGACTTAGAAGAAATACGCCAAGGTCTCATAAAGGCTCGTACTCAACTCACGGAGAAGTCAGAAATCGAGAAAGATATTGTTGTCGTTAAGAAGTTGTCAGATAAAATCTTAAGCAAAGAAAATCAGCTAGTAGACAGCTTAAAAGTTATTTCCAAACAGATGAGCGGTTTCAGCGATTTAAAGTCTTCATTAAGTCTCAAAAACCAGACCCGGGAGCAACTCTTACAGGAATATACTGATACCAAATTGGATCTGGCGGCTCTGAATGAAAATCTTAAGAAGCTAAAAAAACAGCGTGAGAGTATCAATTTGCTCGGACCGGATGCCTCTTGCGAGTTCTGTTTGAGATCATTTGGGAAAGACTTTGCATCAATTGAACAGCATTTCGCCCAGGAATTACTATCGTTAGAGGAGCAGATTAAACCGCTCAGCAAAAGCAAGACAGAGATTTACACAATCGGCCAGAAACTCAAAAACGATATTGCTGAAATAGAAGCTAAGAATGAACAGGCTAACATCTTAGAACGAAGGAAGTCAGCTCTGGAAGCAGAACTGGAAAGCTTGAAAAGGACTAAAACTGAGACCGAAGGCAGATTAAAAATACTGAACCAGCGTTTAGCAGAGTATCAAGAAGTTGAGTACTCCTCTGATAAATTGGCAGACATTGAAGCCAAATTGACAGAAAAGAAGAGGGCACAAGAAGAGTATATCCGAATCAGTGATCGAGTATCTAAGCGAGATAAAACGGCAGAATTGCTTAAAAATCAGGTCAAGGCCGTTGAAAAGCTGAATAGTCAGTATCACCAGGTTGTCGAGGATAGGAAAAACATTGGCTTTGATCCTGAAAAATTCACTGAAACTCAGACAAGTATTAAAACGAAACAGGAGGAAATATCATCCGGGGAGGTATTGGCTGAGCGTTTTCGGGGTGGGATTAAGCTCTTGGAAAAGGACACTGAGCAGCTCAATAAGCAGATCGAAGAGTTTGAGAAATCTCAGAAAGAGGTTGCTGATTTACGCCGAAATCTCCAATATCAGGAGAAATTGGGACTTCTGTTGGCTGAGTTCCGAGTGTTCTTAATCGGTCGAATTAGGCCTGCTCTATCCCGTCAAACATCTCAATTATTCCATGAAATGACAGGCGGGAGATATCAGGAAGTGGAGTTGGATGAGGATTATAATCTCTGCCTCTACGATAATGGTGAAAAATTCTCGATTGACCGCTTTTCGGGAGGCGAAATAGACTTGGCCAATTTGTGTTTCAGGCTGGCAATTTCAATTGAAATGGCATCAACAGCCGGTATTGAAAACAGCTTTATTATACTTGATGAGATTTTTGGGTCACAAGATAATGAACGACAGCATGCAATAGTAGAAGGGTTATCCCGGCTTCGGAATCGATTCCAACAGATAATCATAGTCTCTCATATTGATGAAGTTAAAGAATTGTCTGAGAATATTATCGAGATTGAGATTGATAATTCGGGCACAAGTACCGTTGCCCTGGCGGATAATCGATGAAAAAATATCGTCTTATAGCCCTGTTTGTTGTAATAGCGATTATAATTGCTCTTCGTTTTGCCGGTTATTCGGACAATAATCCCGAGACAGGTGATATTGTTATTCGGGTCATTGACGGCGATACTTTTGAGCTTAAAGGGCGAGGAAAAGTTAGGTTATTATTTATTGACACTCCCGAAAAGGGCGAACCATATTATGATTCAGCATTGATTTATCTGAGGAAAACAGTTCTTGGGCAAAAGGTAAATCTTGAATTTGGGCATCGAACCCGCGATAAATACGGACGGCTTCTGGCTTTTGCCTATCTCGATACAATCTTGATTAATGAAGAACTGATTCGACGTGGATATGCCAATCTCTATTTATTTCCGGATAATCTTAAAAATACCAAGATGTTGAACCGGCTGTTGGCTATTCAGAAAAACTCGGTTCGTAATCTCACGGGGATTTGGTCACTTCCATATCTTGAGGAGGACCAATACATCGCAAATACTCGTTCAAAGCGGTTTCATCGGCCCGATTGCCGCAGTGCGGCAAAATTATCAGAATCCCGAAAAAGGATTTTCTTAAAACGTGAAAATGCTTTTCTGGAGGGTTATTCGCCCTGCCGAAATTGTAAGCCGTAAGAGTCAAAAAAATTAAGCACACGCCCTCTAAACCTAATTCCTCAAAATCCAATGTGACGGTTAAGATTCAGTCTTCATTTTTATCGCATTCGACCGATACATAATATAGGTCGGTTAGGCGTTTATCCGAGCCTGACACGTTTATTAAACGCACAGGGTGAAAATGTTGAGGAAAAGTCATATGCATGATGAACGAAAAGATAAGCGGAAAAATCTGTTGTACTACCTTCAGGTCACTGATGCCGATACCGGCAAAGGCATTGGCAGAGCAGTGGATATTTCGAGAACCGGATTAAAGCTTTGCAGTCATGATCCAATCTCAAAGGCGGTTGAGTTTAATTTTACAATTGATTTGCCGAAAGCCTGGCATCATGAGGAACCGTTGACTTTTAAGGCCGAATCGAAATGGACTAAGCGGGACATCAATCCGGAATTATTTGTCACCGGATTCGAATTTAAGGACATGGAGGAAGTCGGACAATATATTGTTGACCGACTGTTGAGCTCTGCGTCTTTTTCCGACAATAACGAAGACGATCGGGATGACAGCAACCGGGTTACCTCCGACGAGGATGGTATACAGGCAATTTCCGAGCTGCTTGATAAAGCCGATAAGATTCTAAGCCGCGATAAAACAACGAAATTATAGTGTCATAAAAGGGCGGGATAGTCCCGCCTTTTTTTTATAACAAATCTTTATGCTCTCTTTCTCTCATGAGGTCAATGAGATTATTTTACGACAAAATTAAACAGTATTTAATTGTTTTCTTTCTCTCATGATGTAATATTAGCGAAAGTTCAAAGTAGCCTTAAACGCTATTAGTATATTACATTATGCACATGAGCAGTAATTCCAAAAGAATAATTATTGCCGCTACGGCAATGTTTTCTCTGTTAGTTTATTATGGGTTAATCCTGGAACCGATCTTTGGGCAAAAAGGATGGATTGATGTCATAAGCGGCAGGTTTTTGTATATACCTATAATTATAGCGACACTGTGGCTTGGGGTACGCGGTGGTTTGCTTACCGCGGGAATAATTTCTGTCTTGTCGCGCCTTGTACTTATTAAAGGCGGGACGGTTAAGCCTGATTGGGCTGTGGAGTTCACCGAGATATTGATTTGTTTCGTAGTGGCTCTTATAACGGCGGTTTTAGTCAAACATGAACGCAGTCTTTCCCGGGGGCGGGAACAAAGATATCATCATTTGGAAAACTCAAAGCAGATTTCTGGGATGAAACAGATTTCGTCCGGGATAGCTCATGAAATAAAGAATCCTCTGAATGCTATCAAAAACGCGATTGAACGGGCCAATGATTCCGAAATTTCTGAAGAAGAGCGAGTGGCAAATAATGAAATCCTTATAAGACAGGTTAAACGGATAGATGGTACTGTAAATGAGTTTTTAGCTTATGCTCAACCCGGTGACATTAAACTGACGAAAATTGATTTGTCCGAGACAATTCGCTCTGCTATTTCGCCAATCGAGGAGCATGGTAAACGGGAAGGGATAACTATATTTTCTGATATTATGGGTCAAGTATTTATCAATGGTGATGCTGAAAAAATCCGGGAGATGATACTTAATATACTGCTTAACGCGTTCCAGGCATCCGGGAGAGGCTCGACAGTAAACGTGACGCTTGAAGAGCAAAAAGACGGGATGGCTCGAATTGGTATTACTGATAACGGAAGCGGTATTAGTGACGAGCATATAGATAAAATTTTCGATCCGTTTTATACCGTAAAATCAGATGGCCCCGGCTTGGGACTGGCAATTGTAGAGTCAATTGTTGAAGATCATCTCGGTACTGTTTCAATAAACAGTCGCAGTCTTCAGGGAACAACCGTTGAGGTATTGATTCCTTTATACAAAGCTTCAATAAAAAAATAGAAACTTTTTTTATTATAGTGAAAGTGCCGATATCGTTTTGATTTGAAGTGCCATTCAAAAGAAACTCCTTGACATTTTTCAAAATGACTGTATGATATTTGAAGTATGCGCCGATAGAGCGTGTAAAGAGAAAATGATAATGAAAAATTTTGATACAAAAATATTCGTTCCTTTAATCCGCATCTCAAATGAAATGCGAATGTCTGCTATGGTGAGCATGTCTATGGCGATGCCAATGCTACATACCGGGTGGAAAGGCAGACTTAATTAGTTGTAACGAATTTGTCTGACAGATAACAGAGCTTTTAAAAGAGCCTTTCCCACCGGAAAGGCTCTTTTTTTATTATTGTTTTGCAAATGAGAGAGTTTGGTAAGGATTGATTAGGAGAAAATTATGAGTCAATTACATTTTGAAACACTCCAGCTTCATGCTGGACAGCAACCCGATCCGGTGACCGGAGCCCGAGCGGTACCGATTTATCAAACAACTTCTTTTGTGTTTGATAGCAGCGAGCAGGCCGCCGATTTATTCGCACTTAAGTCTTTGGGCAACATATACACGAGAATAATGAACCCGACAACGGACGTTTTTGAAAAAAGAGTCGCTGCCCTTGAGGGGGGCAAGGCCGCTTTGGCAGTTTCTTCGGGACAGGCGGCGCAGTTTATTGCTCTTAATAATCTTGTCGGTGCAGGTGACAATTTTATTTCTACCGCCAGTCTTTACGGAGGCACATACAATCAATTCAAGGTTAGTTTCAAACGGCTCGGTATTGATTCCAGAATCGTCAATTCGGAGAAACCGGAAGATTTCGAAAAGCAGATTGATGGAAACACAAAAGCCATCTATCTGGAAACGATTGGTAATCCCAGTTTTCGGGTACCGGATTTTGACGCTTTCTCAAAATTGGCACAGCAGTACAATATCCCTTTAGTCGTTGATAATACTTTCGGTGCCTGTGGATATTTGTGCCGTCCTATTGAGTACGGCGCGAACATTGTCGTGGAATCGGCGACCAAATGGATTGGCGGTCATGGTACGAGTATTGGCGGCGCTATTGTTGATGCCGGTAATTTCAACTGGGCCAATGGTAAATTCCCTCAGTTTACCGAGCCGGCTGAAGGTTATCATGGGTTAAAATACTGGGATAGCTTTGGTGCTAACTCTCCTCATGGTAATATCGCCTTCATTATTCGAGCCAGAGTCGAAGGGTTGCGGGACTTTGGTCCGGCATTAAGCCCGTTTAATTCGTTCCTGCTATTACAGGGCCTGGAGACTTTATCCCTTAGAGTTGATCGCCATATCGAAAACGCGTTGGAACTGGCTAACTGGCTGGAAAGCCATCCGGCTGTTGAGTCAGTTAACTATCTGGGGCTACCGGAAAGTCAATCCCACACTAATGCTAAGAAGTATCTCACTCACGGATTTGGAGCCGTGTTGAGTTTTAATATTAAAGGCGGCGTTAAACAGGCTGCTTCATTTATTGACAACCTAAAACTGGTGAGTCATTTGGCCAACGTCGGCGATGCTAAAACTCTGGCTATCCATCCGGCTTCGACCACTCACCAGCAATTGGCTGAAAGCGAGCAGAGAGATACTGGTGTTGGGCCTGAGCTAATTAGGGTTTCGGTGGGTCTGGAACATATCACTGATATAATCGCTGACTTTGAGCAGGCGTTTAATAACGTTTTTTCGAATTTGGAAATGGAGTAAAAGCAAATGTCGTTTCATAGCTATTTATCTGAAGAACCATTTGCGCTTGAATGTGGAGAGAAGCTTGAGTGTCTGGAGCTGGCGTATCACACTTATGGTACAATCAATTCCGCCCGAGATAACATAGTTTGGATTTGTCATGCATTGACGGCCAATTCGGACCCTGTTGAATGGTGGCCGGGTCTGGCTGGTTCGGGGAAACTTTTTGATCCGTCAGAATATTTCATTATCTGCGTCAATATGCTTGGTTCTTGTTATGGGTCGTCTGGCCCTCTTTCAATCAATGCCGATACAGGCAGGCCATATTACAGGACATTTCCTCAAGTTACCGTTCGAGATATGGCTCGAAGTATGATTGAGCTTCGACAGAATCTGCAGATTGAGAAAATTCATATAGCAATCGGCGGTTCGATGGGAGGCCAGCAGGTTTTGGAATGGGCCGTTATGGAGCCGGGTATTATTGAACATATCATTCCTATCGCGACCAATGTCCGTCATTCGCCGTGGGGTAAGGCGTTCAATGAAGCACAGCGGATGGCGATTGAGGCTGATGCGACCTGGAAGGAAGACTCTCCCGAGGCTGGCAAGAGCGGACTAAAAGCGGCTCGCGCAATCGGGATGCTATCGTATCGTACCTATGAAGCGTTTTTGAAAACTCAAGCGGATGAGATTGATGGTTCGGGACAATTCAAAGCAGTCTCTTATCAGCAGTATCAGGGAGAAAAACTGGCGAAGCGGTTTACCGCGCAGTCCTATTGGCTTTTGTCTCATGCAATGGATAACCATAACCTGGGACGGGAGCGAGGGAAAATAACCGATGTCCTGAAAACAATCACATCGCACACGCTTGTTATCAGCGTGACATCAGATAACCTTTTCCCTGTTTCGGAACAAGAGTTTATCGCGTCGCATATTTCTGGGGCTATCCATAGAACGATTGACTCGGAATTTGGTCATGATGGTTTTTTAATCGAGTTTAACCAACTTCGGGAGATAATTAAGGAGTACTTGCATCATGCCGGGTAGAGAAGTAAAATACAATAGGCCGCTTCGACTCGGAGTTTTCGGCTTCGGTACGGTGGGGCAGGGGCTCTATCATTTGCTTCGCGAAGATGATTTCAGATTAGCGGAAATCGCCGGAGTGTGCGTAAAAGCAAAATCAAAGAAACGAATCATTTCGAGTGATATATTTTCTTATGAACCTGAGGCATTGTTAAACGATAGTACTCTTGATGTTATAGTTGAGCTTATAGATGATGCTCAAGCGGCGTATGATATCGTAACCTCGGCGCTTAAGCGGGGTAAGCCGGTTATATCGGCTAATAAAAAACTGATTGCCGAGAATTTCGATGAGCTTCAACGGTTGGCGGATGAAAATAATACTACCCTGTTATATGAAGCCTCAACTTGCGGTAGTATTCCGATTATCAATACGCTGGAAAACTATTATCCTTCCTTACCAATTGATTCCATATCGGGTGTTTTCAACGCTTCATCGCAGTTTATCCTCAGTTGTATGCAGGAAGGTAAAAGTAGTATTGATGATGCTCTGGCTGAAGCTCAGCGATTAGGATTTGCTGAATCTGACCCATCGCTGGACATAAAAGGTGATGATACCCGTTATAAACTATCGATTCTGGCAGCACATGCTTTTGGGGTGACTGTTGCACCGGGTGATATCCCCATGTTTGGCATTCAAAATATTTCGTGCGATGACATCGTCATGGCATCGAAAAATAATTGCCGGATAAAATTAGTCGGAGAGGGTAAGGTTATTGACTCACACATTTCGAATATAGTAGCTCCGGTATTTATTCCACATGATGATATCCTTTATTCGATAGAGGGCGCTGGTAATGCGGTTGTTGTTAACAGTGACTCATCCTTTGGGCATCATTTGATATTTGGCAAGGGAGCCGGGAGCCGTCCAACGGCCTCCGCAGTTGTCTCTGATATTAACTTCTTATCTGAAGGCGGCAAGTATTTCCGGAATAAGCAAATAAGTGGAACACATTTCCAGACAGCTGAAATATTAAAGAATGTATATATTCGCGGTGATAGTCTGGATTGGCTGGCTGAGTCCTCGGCAATTGAGAATTTTCGAATTCGACAAAGTGATTCGCTGACCTTTGCCACAGCTTGGGTCAATTTGAGCAAATTGTGTAAGTCCTTAGAATTTATAAATTCAAACTCCTTTCTTGCGATATTACCAGAACAGCTTGGGGATGATTGGGGCAATGATGCATAGTTTCTCCTCAGATAAAATTCCGGTGGCGGTTCTGGGCGCTACTGGGATTGTCGGTCAGGCCTTCTGCCTGCTTCTGGCAGATCATCCTGTATTCGAACTGGCTTGCCTGACGGGGTCTGATAGCCGGGCCAACCAGATATTCAGTCGGGACATCAATTGGCATCTTCCGCTTGCAATGCCTGATTATTTAAAGGACTTACCTTTAAGTTGCTTTTCGATGGATGAATTATCTCGAAAGAATATCAAGATAGTTTTTTGTGCTCTTCCAACAGATGTCGCCAAAGAGATAGAACCTAAATTGCGTGACTCTGGATATTTTGTATTTTCCAATGCCGGAGTGAACAGGTTGTCATTAGAAGTACCTTTGATAATCCCTGAAATCAACGCTTCCTCGATAAGCCTGATTGGGAAGCAGGGATTTCCTCAAAATGGGTTTGTCGTTTGCAACAGCAACTGCGCTGTTTCCGGTCTGGCATTAGCCGTGGCTCCACTGATAAAATTTGGCATCAAGAAGGTTATCGTCGCAACCTATCAGTCACTGTCCGGAGCAGGTTATCCGGGAGTGGCTTCTCTGGACGCGCTTGGAAATATTATTCCATTTATTCCCGGGGAAGAAGACAAAATCGGCGTTGAATTGAGTAAGATTATCGGCCATGAAATTCCTGTTTCGGCAACCTGCGTGCGAGTTCCGGTTCTATTTGGGCATACTGAGGCGGTATGGATTGAATGCGAGCAAAGACCATCGGAAAAAGATATTATCAGAAGTTGGAATGAGTTCTCTTATAACGACGCATCTCTGAAGACTCTGCCAGATAAACCATTGACGTATCATGAAAATAGTAATTATCCCCAGCCAAGGACAGCTTTTCATGGGAATCCTTTTGGGATGACTGTGGAAATCGGACGATTACAAACAACTCCCGACGGATTCAAATTCGTCCTCATGGTAAACAATCTTATTCGAGGAGCGGCCGGAGGTTCAGTCGCCAATGCTGAGTTGTTTGTCTCGAGATATGGAGAGTGCCTATGAGTCAGATCGTAGTGAAACTTGGCGGCTCAATCCTGAAAGAGCCCGAGGATATTGGCCCGATTATAACGGTATTAAAAAAATACTGTCATCCGATCATTGTTGTCGTTTCCGCATTCTATGGGACAACAGATCAGCTTATTAGAGCGTTTGATGACGAAAACAAAACAGAGGAAAGTATAGAGCAGACAGTAAAGAGTATTCGTCATAGGGCAACAAAGTTTATTGATTTTTGTGAACTGAATCCGGATGTCCGAACTGATCTGGTTTGTAAACTAAACGAGTTGCTGTTTCAATTGCACTCACTACTAATCGGGTCGGAAAATAGAGATGAGGCTTTGACGTACGGCGAAAGAATTTCTGCCCTTATTCTTGCGACTATTTTTCAATCACAGAGGATAAATATAAATCTCGCCCTGCCCGAGGAGATAGGTCTAACTACACATGGTGTGAACGGTTCTGCCAGAGTTGACCTAAATAAAACCCGAATTCTAATTCGAGCTATCGTTCTCCCGACCGGCTCTTATGTGATTCCCGGGTTTTATGGTGTCTCTGATACCGGTCGTATTATTCTCCTCGGCCGAGGCGGGACAGATTACAGCGCATCAGCAATTGCTTCTTGTGTAGGCGCGCTTTCGGTTGATCTCTGGAAAGATGTTGATGGAATTCGCAGTACCGATCCCAAATGCGGAGAATTGACTCAAGGTGTCAGCCGGGTATCTTTTTGTGAGGCTGAGGAACTATCATCGTTCGGAACCAAGATTATCCATCCCCTGACTGTTGCACCTTTGATTGAAAAAAATATTCCGGTTCGGATTTTTAATATTAAGTCAGCCCGAGTTGATTTGCCTATGACAATTATTCAAGATGTGGAAGCGGGTGAAGGAAATATAAAAAGTATTTCCGCCGATGATACGCTGGGTATCGTCACTTTATCCGGGACAGGATTAGGGATGAATCCGGGGATTCTATCAAAAGTAATTGATGCCCTGGATAAAAATGAACTTGAAATTAAGTCATTGATGACCTCGCAGTCGCGAATTAATATTCTATTATCCAGACAGGATTGTGGCCTAGCTATTGAGTCCCTTAGAATATTAAGTCTTCCGGGAATTTCCAGTATCAACACAGACGACAATATTGCCGTAGTAGCTATGGTAGGAGAACAGTGCGGAGAAGATAATGATGTTGCTGGAATAGCACTTTCTGCTTTGGCGAAAAATGGTGTCAAAGCGCGCTTTTGTTTTGTTGGTTCAGAAGCGGTAGCCTCTTATATTGTGGTGAGAAGAGATGAATTGGAACGGACGGTTAAGGCTATCCATAGAGGATTTTTCCCGGAGTTGCCGAGAATTAATAAGAGGCCTATGCCCACCCGTTTCAGAATAGGATAAGTATGACCAATGCCAAGGATAGTAAAATAGACAAGCTTTTGACCCGGAGAATATTGGTCCTGGATGGCGCGATGGGGACGATGATACAGTCCTATCATCTCAAAGAGGCTGATTTTCGAGGGGAACGATTCAAGGATCATCCGTCTGATTTATTCGGGAATAATGATCTCCTGTGTCTCACACAGCCGGGCATTATCAAGGATATACATAAGAGCTTCCTTGATGCCGGAGCAGATATTGTTTCTACCAATACGTTTAATGGAACGGCTATCTCTCACGCTGACTATCAAACAGAAGCTCATGTTTATGAGATAAATAAAGATGCGGCGAAAATTGCCCGCATGGCCATTGATGAGAATGATTACAAAACTCCCCGGTTTGTCGCCGGCAGTATGGGGCCGACCAACAAAGCCTGTTCGATGTCGCCCGATGTGGAGAATCCCGGTTTTCGGGCGGTGACGTTTAAGGATATGGCAGACTCGTATAAGACTCAGGCCGAAGGACTGATTGACGGCGGTGCGGATGTTCTGTTGGTCGAAACGGTTTTTGACACTCTTAATGCCAAAGCGGCGATTTATGCGATTCAGGAAATTTTCAACGAGAAAAACATTCGTCTTCCGATATGGATTTCCGGGACAATCATTGATTCCAGCGGGAGGACTCTTTCGGGGCAAACCTCCGAGGCGTTTATTAATTCCATCCGCCATGCTGGGCCAATGTGTATTGGATTAAACTGCGCTATGGGTGCAAAATTACTCAGGCCGTTTTTAGTCGAGTTGGCAAAAAAAGCAGAAGCACCGATATCGGTTCACCCCAATGCCGGATTGCCCGATGAACTTGGTAATTATAATGATGATCCGGAATATATGGCCGGGATTATTAAGGAGTTTGCTGAAAGCGGGCTGGTGAATATAGTCGGCGGCTGCTGCGGGACAACTCCGGAGCATATAAAAGCCATTGCCAAAGCGGTCTCAAACATCCCCCCCAGGGTCGTACCGACAGCTCCAAAGCATTGCCGTTTAAGTGGACTGGAACCGTTGACGATTTCTCCGGATTCGCTGTTTATTAATATAGGTGAACGCACCAATGTTGCCGGTTCCAAAAAATTCGCCAAGCTTATCAAAGGGGAAAACCATGAAGCGGCCATGAAAGTCGCTCGTGATCAAGTTGAAAAAGGCGCTCAGATTATTGACGTCAACATGGATGACGCTATGCTTGACGCCTTGACCTCGATGCCGGCTTTCCTGAATTTGATTGCCTCCGACCCTGATATTAGCAGGGTTCCGGTGATGATAGACTCATCAGATTTCTCGGTCATAGAAGCCGGCCTGCGGTGTCTTCAGGGTAAGGGGATAGTAAATTCAATAAGCCTCAAGGATGGCGAAGAGGAGTTTATCCGCCGGGCGAGATTAATTCGGCGTTACGGCGCGGCCGCTGTCGTTATGGCGTTCGATGAGAAAGGGCAGGCGGTTACCTACGAGCATAAAGTTGAAGTTTGCAAACGAGCCTATAAAGTACTAACCGAGAAGGCAAACTTTCCCGCCGAAGATATTATTTTCGATACCAATATCCTTACTATCGCAACCGGTATGGACGAGCACAATGATTATGGCGTGGCGTTTATTGAGGCCTGCAAAACCTTGAAAGAAGAACTGCCTCATTGTTTATTCAGCGGCGGAATCAGCAACTTGTCGTTTTCGTTTCGGGGCAATAATGCCGTGCGCGAAGCCATGCACTCGGTTTTTCTCTATTATGCCATCAAGGCCGGGTTAGATATGGGTATCGTCAACGCCGGGCAATTGGCGGTGTTTGAGGAAATTCCTGAAGACATTCGGGAGTTGGTTGAAGATGTTATTTTTAACCGCAGACCAGACGCAACGGCTCGATTGACCGACCAGGCTTCTAATGTCAAAGGCACCAAGAAAAAAGATAAAACCGACTTATCCTGGCGTAGGGAGACTCTGGAAAAAAGATTTTCCTATGCGCTGGTGAACGGTATTATTGATTATATTGAGCCTGATTTGGCCGAGGCACTTGATAAATACAAGGAGGCGGTAGCCATTATCGAGGGGCCTCTGATGGATGGTATGAATGAAGTCGGTGACTTGTTCGGTGCCGGGAAAATGTTTTTGCCTCAGGTTATCCGAAGCGCGCGAGTGATGAAAAAGGCGGTGGCGATATTACAGCCGCATCTCGAAGCGGCTCGTGCCGGTGGAGCAAAGAAGGCAGGGAAGATTGTTCTGGCGACGGTGAAGGGGGATGTGCATGATATTGGCAAAAATATTACCCGTATCGTCATGGAATGCAATAACTATGAAGTCGTTGACCTCGGCGTGATGGTTCCGTCGGAAAAAATTCTCGAAACTGCCCAAAATGAAAAGGCTGATATTATCGGATTGAGCGGGTTGATCACTCCGTCACTGGAGGAGATGTGTCAGGTTGCATCCGAAATGGAGCGGCAGGAATTTTCTACGCCGCTGTTAATCGGAGGTGCGACCACATCACGTTTGCATACGGCCGTAAAAATCGAACCGAACTACAATGGACCTCTGGTGCATGTGCCGGATGCTTCGCGAAGTATAGGAGTATTGAGTAAACTGATGAGCGGTGATAAAAAAGTCGAATATATAAAGAGTCTTAAAAAGGACTATGCCGGAATAAGAAAAGACCGTGAATCGCGCTTGACCAAAATCAGGATTGTGACGATTGACAAAGCCCGGCAGAATAAATTCAAGATCAATTGGAATGAATATAAGGCTCCGAAACCGGTAAAAACGGGAATTCATTGCTTTAACGACTATGATATATCGGAACTGAGACCATATATAGATTGGACGCCGTTTTTTAACGCCTTTGATTTACCCGGCAGGTATCCCCGGATACTTGAAGTTGATTTTCTGGGCGGCGAACCACAGCGGTTGTTTGATGATGCCAACCGGATATTAGATGATATAGTTACTAACAAAACTATCCGGGCCCATGCTGTCATCGGACTATTTCCTGCTAACTCTATCGAAGAAGATATTGAAATTTATAAGGATGAAAAACGAACCGAAGCTTTGGCCGTTTTTCATTTTTTAAGACAGCAAAAGGAAAAACCGGCCGGTAAACCAAACTTTTCGCTTGCTGATTTTATCGCTCCGAAAGATAGCTCCTGCAAGGATTATTTCGGAGCCTTCGCTGTCAGTGCCGGATTTGGTGTTGATGAAATATGCGCTGAGTTTGAGAAGGCTCACGATGATTATAACAGTATTATCTTTAGAGCCTTAGCTGACAGATTGGTCGAAGCATTAGCGGAGCGGATGCATCAAAGGGTGCGGCAGGAATTTTGGGGCTATGAACCGCCTTCTCCTCCGGGAGAATGGGCAACCAATACAAGATACACCGGTATCCGTCCGGCACCGGGGTATCCGGTCTGTCCCGATCATAGCGAAAAGGAAATCTTATTTAATTTGCTCAACGTTCCGGAAAATATTGGCGTGGAACTGACCGAGAATTATCTGATGATGCCTCTGGCCTCGGTTTCCGGTTGGTATTTTGCGTTGCCCGAATCAAGTTATTTCGCGGTGGGACGGATTGGCGACGATCAGGTTGAGAATTATTCCTTGCGTAAGGGTCAATCTGAGAGCGACGCGAGAAAATGGCTCTCGGCGAATTTGTTTTAACAAGATATCTGTTGTTGGGGAGTATTTATGTCGTATACCTGTTTTATCTGTTATAGAAAGGTAAGCCAATGAGAGTCATTGAGCATTTTGACAAGGCCAAAGAGACGCTCTTCAGCTACGAAATTATTCCTCCCAAGCGGGGTAAAAGCGTGCGCGATATTCTTGATGTTGTCGAGCAACTGTTACCCTATTCGCCGCCTTTTATTGATGTAACTTCTCATTCAGCCGAAGCTGCTTATGATGAACTGGATGATGGAACAATCATTCGGCGCATGAGTAAAAAACGGCCGGGGACGATTAGTATCTGTTCGGTTATTCAAAACCGTTACAATATCGACACCGTACCGCATTTGCTGTGCCGAGGGTTTACCCGTGAGGAAACTGAAGACGCTATGATAGAGCTGAATTTCCTCGGTATCGAAAACGTTATGGCGATTCGCGGTGATGAACTGAATTATAAAAAACCGAAACGTGCAGATAGAACAAAAAACATATATGCCGCCGATCTGGTCAGGCAGCTTAACGATTTGAAGCAGGGGAAATACCTCGAAGACATTGCCAACAGTGAACCGATAGACATGTCTGTCGGTGTCTGCGGTTATCCTGAAAAACATAGTGAAGCACCCAACCTCAAAACCGATATTATGTATCTCAAGGAAAAAGTTGATGCCGGAGCCGACTACATCTCGACACAAATGTTTTTTGAGAATAAAAGTTTCTTCTCGTTTGTCGAAGCCTGCCGGGATGCGGGGATAACGGTTCCGATTATTCCTGGCGTTAAAATTATCTATAGCAAACATCAGCTAAAAAGTATCCCTCGGAATTTTCATGTCGATATGCCGGATGAGTTAGTTGATGAGATCATGGCTTCGCCCAAGAACGCACGCGAGATAGGCCTTAACTGGGGCGTGAAGCAATGCCGTGAGCTGGCAGATGCCGGAGTGCCCTGTATTCATTTTTATATCCTCAACGACGCCGGCTCAGTGATTGAGGTGTTGAATAAATTGTAATACATTTTATTTTATGGAAGATTATCTATTCATGTCTGTATAATATTTTGTGCCCGGCGTACTGTCCCCGTGCGCCAACGAATACTGGTATAAGAATGTCGAAACCTACCCTAAAGGGCACTATAGCCAGGGGTTTTCAACCTACAGGTTGCGCCTCTATTGTGTCCGGCAGATGTCCACATCTGCCGAGGTTCAATTAGACGATATACAAATCTTTGTTAATAGGTATAATCCCAGATTGGCCTTTCAACTAATCTCCTGCGCTCGAATATTTCCAGTCGGTTGCTGCTAAAACCAATCCTTTCCTAACCGGAT
Source organism: Candidatus Zixiibacteriota bacterium (assembly GCA_023138975.1). Lineage (GTDB taxonomy): Bacteria > Zixibacteria > MSB-5A5 > GN15 > JAAZOE01 > JAGLON01. Next base: position 484 of record JAGLON010000012.1, on the reverse strand, counting down.
TGTTATGAATGTATTCGAGTTTAATCAAAAACTGTTTTCTTGATTCTATGATCAAGTCATCAAACCTTGGTTTCCAGAATCTAAAGCTATTCTTTACAATCATTTGCCTATTAATGCTCTCTGGTATTTCACTCTTTAGTTTTTTTGCTGAGAGAATCTTAAAACTTTGCATGAACTTAGATAACTGTTCAACCTGATGAAAATATAGCAAAGCATGGAGATGAGAAGGCATGAGTACATAGCCAATTGCTTCCACGTGAAAGTAGTGCAGAGCTTCTCTTAATTGATCCAATAAGATAACAGCTACGCTATCCTTATGAAAAACGGGAATCCAGTTGTGGACAGTTGTTGTAATGAAAACTTGTGCGGGACCGGATAGATTGAGTCTTTTTCTCACGACCATATTACAATATAGCGATGGTTTCAGAGGAAATCCATCACATAATCCGGCAGATGTGGACTGTTCAGTGTCAAGACATAGTTT
>JAGLON010000011.1 GCA_023138975.1 Candidatus Zixiibacteriota bacterium | reverse complement strand
AATCTTCCTGATACCATTCCCGTAGTAAGCAATAGCCCGAGCGAAGTGGCCCATCGGAGGCCAGACGCAGTGAGGGCTGTAAGTTACTACGGCGGCGCTGGTTGCAAAGCTGTTAGATGTTTGTATACTATATTATACTGTAAATGCCGTGATGTGGCCACGGTCCAATCTTCCTCTCCAGTTGATGGATATAAAAAGGTCACCGGGTCACATTTTGGCTCCTGTCGGAGGTCTGAGAGAACATCACCCCACGAGGGTTCTGTATCAGGGCGACCGCAAGCAGGGGCATGGTATTTTAGATCAATTAGGTTCGAACATAAGGAGTTACAAAAATGAATATGACTCATGATGAACTCTGGCAGCAGCGGATATATTTTGCCGGCCTTGACTGGGCCAAGGCCAAGCACGATGTTGTAGTTGTCGACCGGGCCGGTAAGATTGTGATGGAAATGACACTCAAGCACAATGCCGGCGGTTGGAAGCTTTTTCGGGAGAAGCTGCAAGAGTTGGCCGGGCCGGAGTTGTCTGTGGTTGCGGTTGTTATCGAAACCAATTGCGGACCGGCGGTTGAGAAGCTTCTGGAATCAGGATGTTCGGTTTACCCGATCAATCCCAAAGCGGCCCAGCGGTACCGCGACCGCAAAGCCCCAAGTGGTGGTAAAACGGATCGTCTGGATGCCTTCAGTTTTAGCGATGCGTTACGAACGGACGGACATGGCTGGCGACAATTAAAGCCCGATGATCCCGTCGTACAGGAATTACGTCTGCTTTGTCGGGACGAAATCGGCCTTATCAAACAGCGTACTCTATTTATCAATCAACTGCGGGAAGCCCTTCATGAGTACTATCCGGCCGCTTTAGAGGCATTCGATGACTGGACTATGCAGACATCCTGGGCGTTTATTGAGCAATACTCCACCCCGTTGAAGCTTAAAAAGGCCGGCAAACGACGTTGGGAAAAGTTTCTTCACAGCCATCGTTTGTATCGACCGGAAACGTATCAAAAGCGTCTGGAAATCTTTGCCCGTGCCACGGAGTTCACCGGCGGAGAGGCGGTTACTAAAGCCAAGAGCATCCTGGCTGTATCCCTGGCCAAACAACTGCGAGTATTGCAGCAGCAGCTTAAGGTGTATCGTGAGCGCATTGAAGAACTGTTCCAGAATCATGCCGATCATGATATCTTTGATTCTCTGCCTGGTGCCGGGGACAAACTTGCTCCTCGATTACTCAGTGAGCTGGGAGAAGACCGCGACCGCTTTGGAGATTGTCAGTCGCTACAGTGTTATGGTGGTACTGCTCCGGTGAGTTTTCAGTCCGGCCAGCTTCACAAGGTGAAATTTCGGTATGCCTGTAACAAAAATCTCCGGGCCGCGGTGCATTTGTGGGCTAACCTCAGCCGAGTAAAATGCAGTTGGGCGCAAATTTACTATCAGCAGAAGCGCGATGAAGGCAAGAGCCATGCCTGTGCCTTAAGATGTCTGGGCCAGCGCCGGCTTAAAATCTTATGGAAAATGTGGCAGACAAAAACACCCTATGATGAGCAATTACATACTAGCAACCAGATTAAACACGGTTCCTGGGTTCTTGCTTTAACGCCGAAAACCGAGGTTTTACAACCATAAAACCATAGTGGATAAGCTGTTAGAAAATCTGTGAATAAATATTAGAAATATAGGAAATTTACAATTGAAAGCAGAGAGAACATCTTTTTAGCGACTACGAATTTGAGTTTTTTCATTTTTGCGAATTTGGCTGTTCATAAGGTGGAAGTAAATAAATGCAGT
>JAGLON010000108.1 GCA_023138975.1 Candidatus Zixiibacteriota bacterium | reverse complement strand
AGATTTCAAAAAAGCGGTTAATGAAGCTGGTTTTAAAAACGATGTTGGTTTTCTTCGTTTCATAAGCAATTTGAATAATGTCTTAAGCGAGGACGCGGTGGTTTCTTCAAGACAAACCATTGTATCTAAGCCTGAAGAAAGAACTTTTGAGGATATGGCCAATGAAGCGTATCCTCAATATGCCAACAAATAAACAAATGGACAAACAGATAAACTATGGCAATTATAAATTTAAATTATAAGACTTTGGCAGATCAAAGGACTTTGAGAACTCCTGATGGGACATTGATTGATGTCGCAAACATTTTAGAGCAATCAACTCCTTTGCTTAAGCTGTTGCCTTTTATTGAAGGCAATCTTAAAACCGGACATAAAGGTGCTTTGCTTGTCGCGTTGCCCACCAGTACTTTTGTAAAGTACTACCAAGGAATCTCGCCGTCTAAAGGAACAAGACAAACGGTGACTTGGGCGACTGCTCGTCAACGCTCAATTGATGAATTCGATGCTGACCTTCTGGAACTCGACAATAATAGAGCCGTCACCTTGATGCAAAGTGGAATGGAACATATAATGGGGATGGGTCAGGATTTTGAGGATGAGTTGTGGTATGGAACTAAAGGAGACCCCGATAAAATAGTCGGTCTGGCTCCGACTTATGACCATTTGTCCGCTAGCGAAACTGATAATGGTTATAATGTCATCGATGGCGGAGGAGTCGGAGCGGATAACACTTCCATGTGGATGATGTATATGGGAAACAGAAATATTCATGGCATCTATCCAAAAGGATCAACGGCGGGAATCAAAAAAAGGACGGAAGAGAAAAGACTTACTGCGGCCCCTGATGGCAATGGTGAGTATGAAGCTGTGAAAACCATTTATAAATTTGATGGTGGCTTGGCCATACCTGACTGGCGTTCGGTTGTCAGAATCGCCAATATTGATGTCAGCGAACTTGACGATGCCGGAGAATCCACATATGACGGAGCGGCTTTGATTAATCTTTTGATCAAAGCCATGCATAAGTTTAAAGCCAACGTGAAGGCCAAAGGGAAG
>JAGLON010000107.1 GCA_023138975.1 Candidatus Zixiibacteriota bacterium | reverse complement strand
GTATCATTCACCGCGATCTCAAACCCTCAAATATTTTCTGTCTAAAGCAATTCGATCATACGGATTACATTAAAATTCTCGATTTTGGCACCGCCGTCTCTTTAGATCAAGACCTTCTTGATAGGATAACCCCTACCGGCGAAGTGATCGGCTCACCTCGTTACATGTCGCCCGAGCAAATAATGGGTAAAGAGATTTCGCCGCGTTCCGATATCTATGCCTTAGGAATCACCATGTATGAAATACTCTCGGGAACCCCCCCCTTCGGCGGCGATAATATGATGTCAATATTCCTGTCCCACCTCTACCAGCCCCCAAAACCTATAAATTCCCGGGAGGGCGAAAATGATCCACAGAATCGGAATCTACTGGAAATAGTGAATACCTGTTTAAATAAAAACCCGGAAGATCGATACGGTTCTATCTACGAACTACGGAAGGCTTTAACCGAAACGCCTAAAAGTAAGTTCCGTCTCCCGGAAAACCTGGTGGGTGAACGTCGAATGCGTTTTAAACAGTATTACCTGGGACCAATTGCAGATACACATATCGAAACCAGGATATCCAGGATAACGCCTGCTCACAAAACGCCGCTGCTGGTCATCGAGGCTGAGAATTTACCTATCGAAAGTACCATCACGCCGCTGCTCAAAATCACAAATCATAGTGTCCAAAGCCCCATGTCTTTAGACTGGGATGAGATGAAGAAAATGAAGCTCCCGGGAGCAATTATCATTAATAAAAGCAAAGACGAAAATTTGAAGCTGATACAGGAAATTCAAGGAATTAAGGAATGGGAAACCATCCCGGTTCTTATCTGCGGCCCCGAAGGTGACTTAGACTATATTTCACTGGCCATTGATGCAGGTGCCGGTGATTATCTTTCATATCCTTTTGATCCCAAAGAAATCACCAAAAAAATCGAAAGTTTATACATAAAAAATCATTAAAATTCAGTCGATGAAGTGGTATTGTCCGCTGATTCCCGGGTGCTGTCAGGTTTCTGCTTGCCGCGGCGTCCCCGGTTGTTGATAAAGAGGTATGCATCTACGATTTTATCCAACCAGGAATCCATTAACCGGTCTGTTTTATCATAGAAGCGAAAAAACACGAAACCTGAAATCAGCATGGCCGCCAGGGCACCCAGGGCCATGAGTCCGCCATAAGGGACGATAACGCCTTTGAAATCGATGCCTAAAATTTCTTCGATAAAATACATAACCACCAGGCCCAGCGAAACGAAACAAACGAAAAACATCACGGGGCCC
>JAGLON010000106.1 GCA_023138975.1 Candidatus Zixiibacteriota bacterium | reverse complement strand
AACAATTGCTTGTTTGTTGCTTTTAAGTTTTATGTGTTTATCTCAGGGTGTTTCATTAGCTGGGGATGACACTGGTAAAAAACCGGGTCTTGCGCCAGTTAATCCTGATTTTTTGGAGTATCTTGAGGATATTAAAAAAGGACGGCGTGCTTTTCTTTCAGGGGATGGTTATCCACCCGGGCATATCCCCCCCCCTGTTGACTTGTCTCACGTCAAAAGTAAGGCTGTAGGGGATAAAAGAGTAGGGAATAGTTATCCGTCGAAATATGACCTGCGCCAAAAAAACAAACTTACACCTGTAAGAGACCAGGGATACTGCGGCTCTTGCTGGGCGTTTGGAAGTTTCGCATCCCTGGAATCATGGTTAATGCCTTCTGAACAACAGGATTTTTCCGAACAACATTTGAATGCCAATCATGGTTTCGACTATCCTGAATGTGAAGGGGGAAATGCCTCGATGAGTACAGCCTATCTGGCCAGGTGGGATGGTCCCCTCGACGAAAATGATGTTCCCTATCCATATGAAAGCCATGCGGTAAAGGCAAATAACCTCCAAAAACATGTACAGCAGGTTATTTTCCTTCCAGGAAGGTCCGATTACCTGGATAATGATACGGTTAAGTATTTTATTACCAATTACGGGGCTCTTTATTGTGCCTTTTATTATGATTCTTATTATTATAATAAATCAACTTTCGGTTATTATAATGATTACGAAACAGATACGGACCATGCGGTAGCAATTGTGGGTTGGGATGACAATTATTCTAAAAGTAATTTTAATATTACACCGTCGGGAAATGGCGCTTTTATTGCAAGAAATAGTTGGGGAACCGATTGGGGTGAAAACGGGTATTTTTACATATCCTATTATGATATGTCATTAGGTTATTTTAGATGTTTTAACAATGCAGAACCAACGAATAATTATGATTCAATTTATCAATATGATCCTCTTGGATGGGTAATTAACTATGGTTACAGTGATACTACCGCCTGGGGAGCGAATATTTTTACTGCCTCCAATAACCAAACTCTGAGAGCCGTGAGTTTATATACCACCGACTCGAATGTTAACTATGAATTATATGTTTATAATGGTGTTGATAGTGGTGACCCCCGAAGTGGAACACTGGCAGTGCAAAAAAGTGGGTCAAAGTCATATCCCGGTTATTATACCGTTGAATTGGACGCCGGGGTGTCAATAAATAAAGGTGAAGAATTTTCTGTTGTCATCAAATTTACCAATTCCAGTTACGGTTACCCGGTAGCTATAGAATATCCGTACGAGGATTATACCTCCGCAGCTTCAGCAAATAGTGGAGAAAGTTATGTCAGCCGTAATGGTAATTCCTGGTTGGACATTACCAATCAATATTCAGACACGAATGTTTGTATCAAAGCTTTTGCTGACACGAAGCCAGGAGAATTTAACCCGGAGATTTGCTGCAGCCGAACCTATTTGAATTTTACCGGTATTATTGGCGGGAGTGTTACCGGTTCTCAAAACTTCAGTATCTCCAACAGTGGTGATGGAACACTTAATTGGACGCTGTCAGATAATGCGAACTGGTTAAGTTACAGTCCCACAGCCGGAACCGACTGCTGTCCGGTAACGGTGTCAATGAACCCGGCGGGTTTAGCAGTGGGCAGCTATACCGGGACCATCAATATCACCGACCCTGATGCCACCAATTCCCCACAAGCATTGATCGTCAATTTGGAAGTAAAGAGTGTATCAAATGACCAGCCCCCTTTTGGTGATTTTGCTACACCCGTATCCGGTTCAACCGTATCCGGCAGTATCCCGGTCACCGGCTGGGTATTGGATGATATCGAGGTGACCGACGTTAAAATTTACCGGGCGCGTGTTCCCGGGGAAGGCGGTAATAAAATGGTTTATATCGGGGATGCCGTCTTTGTAGACGGCGCCCGGCCGGACGT
>JAGLON010000105.1 GCA_023138975.1 Candidatus Zixiibacteriota bacterium | reverse complement strand
CACTAAAAATTTAATTGCTCTAAAGGTAGGCGCGCACAAAGAGACTGGTGAATAGACATGGGGACCATATCGAAGACTTGCAAACTTTGACTTTTCACACACTCACACTTGCTCACACCCATTCCTTCCAAAAAACTCTTCAACTCCGAAACTGCATTTCCAGATTGATTCAAGCTTTCCTTACTATTCCCCCAATATAGCCTTATACGACCGATAAGTCAAGCGTGTTTTTGTACCTATATTTTACGAGGAATATACGCATGGGCTATAAATCGTTTTTAGCAAAGGACATACGTTAGCGACAGCGTGAAAAAAAAGTGCACTAAAATAGAATAATCGTATTTTTGGGGTGTTTTTTTTCATCCTGACTTTGTTATTACCAGCAGGATATATCAGTTTTTCATCACTGACACTGGAAACAGATACGTTAATTGCTATAATAGCAATATGGATACAAATAATTCAATCGTAATGACACGGCAGCAGGTACGCCAATTCGATGCATGGGCTATAAACAAGATGGGCATCCCGGGGTGCATGTTAATGGAGAACGCTGGCCGCAACTGCGCAAAATTGATTCTCAAGAGACTCACAGATGTAAATAATGCTAATGTGATCATCTTTTGTGGTATAGGCAACAACGGCGGCGATGGCTATGTTATTGCCAGACACTTGGTAAACGCACAAATAAACGTTAAAATCGCGATTTGTGGTGATATCTCGAAAATAAAAGGCGATGCACGTCTGAATCTCGATATTATTAAAAAGATGGAGATCCCTGTTGTAGTTATTGACCCACTCGCCGAAGATATTACGATGCGTATTGCGGACTTGACGACAGGGACCCACTTGCTTATCGATGCTTTGTTCGGCACAGGTCTTACCGGCCAAATGCGAAATGGTTATCCGGATATTGTACGATCTCTCAATGGCTGTAAAAAGCCGATAGTCGCTGTAGATATCCCCTCAGGCCTTGATTGCGATCTCGGACTGCCGACAGACAGCAATACCGCCATCATCGCTGATGCAACCGTCACCTTCGTTGCGATGAAGAAAGGCTTTACCAACCCAGCTACCCTGAAATACACAGGCGACATCACAATTGCTTCAATAGGTATCGAACCGTCCGCACAATGGGAC
>JAGLON010000104.1 GCA_023138975.1 Candidatus Zixiibacteriota bacterium | reverse complement strand
ACGGAGGCCTCCCATTTGATTTCATCGGCTAATTTATTCGGTGACTGGGTCAGAAACTCTACCGTTGCTCCCCGGTGTCGTATCTCACCCAGCCATTTACCCCATTTTTGCCGCTGATGTTTCGGAGTTGACACCCCACAAAAATTATGAATCTCATCAATAGCAATATGAGCATTATTAATATCAATATCCTGAAAATAATTCCATGGCCCCTGAGCTTTATCGGCATCACGTCGATCATAGGTTTGCATCCAACTATCGAGTTGATCTTTGGGAATAACATGGATGCGTTTTAGAATATCCTCTTTGGGAATCTTATGTTTTTTGTAAACCGCCTCGGCCATCTTATTAGCATATACTGGATAGTTGGTATATATATGACCGGTCTCATGAGGCAAAAACTCGTCGATCAGGAACCGTGAACATCGCCTATAGGTTTTGCCGGAACCTGCGGCCCCGGTAGTCAGATATACTGTACTTCTCTTTGCCATTTTTTATCCTACTGTTGGAATTAATTTTAAGATAAATTTAACTGTTACAAATACCGCTAAAAAGGTGTAATACGTCCCCAATAAAGTAATTCCGTAATCCAATGGAATCCATGAATTGGCAATCTCTATCCAGACTTTCATTGGTTCGATATTTGCCTGCCAATCGAGTGGGATCATCTCCAGAAGATATCCGAATCCGGTATCAACCAGATCACTGATAGAATCACTCAACCAATTCCAGAACGTCTGCAAAGCATTGATAATAGCAGATTCCCACCAACTGGGCTGATCTCCCGATGCCAGAATATTGCCGACTGATAAAAACATTGCATTGCCTTTCCTAATCAATATTGCCTTAAAGTAAGCCAGATATTCCGGATAAGCCAATAGGTCATTAATGCAACAAATAATACTCTTATCCATTTACGTAACTGATCAGCTGCCGCTCCCAGGGATGTTGAGGTATCCGGAATCAGATTTATTCTGTATTCCTTAACTCCGGTACCGGGAAAGGGAATTCTTAACGTAACCGAATAATCCCTTTCATTATCCGGCCTGATTGTTTCCCAGTTACCCCGTACCTTGTCAAAACGACTCAACATCTCATCATAATCCTGATCCCCAAAATCAAAATTATCCGGATTGTTCGTGTAATTACCCGGTTCATACTGGTCCGGATCCTGATAGGCGTCGTTATCTTCGGGAGCCTCGGTATTGGTATCTCCGGTACCGTCTCCACTATAACCGCCGGGTGTAAATCCATCATGATGATCCGATGGATCGGAAGGATCAG
>JAGLON010000103.1 GCA_023138975.1 Candidatus Zixiibacteriota bacterium | reverse complement strand
TAATTAATAATTCCAAAGTTAGTCAATTAATATTTTATGATATTTCGCTCCAATCACTAGTAAGGTTTTCCAATTCATTCGAATCAACTACAGCGTCTACATGAGGTTGCCACTCTGGTACGTTTACCGAAAAGCAAGCGCAAATTAAATCCTTTGTTGGGTGTTTTCTTATTTCGTCAAATTGCTCGGTAGTCTGTGGATATGTTCGTAAATCAGCGGCTAATAAATTAGCGTGTACTTGATCTAGTTTGGACTGTAAATCCGCCTGCTCTGAAAGTGGTTTAATTAAGAAGTGCATTAAAATATCGAATGTTTGTTATTAAAATACGTTGTCATTTGTGCGTTTTCTTCGTCGGTTAGTTTTCTGTTCCAAACGGCAAAGTCATACATTTCAATGTTTGAATATCCTATAAAGGACTCACCCAGCTTACCTAAAAAGAATTTATAAGCCGTGCCGCCTATCGAGGTAGCCGAACCCGAAATATTCACTTCCGTTTGTGCCGCTCCGTCGACTTCTATTTGTAGTAACGGGTCGCCGTCGGAACTTACAAACCTGTCATTATAAAGCATTAAATTAACCGTGGGCGCTGTTGATGAACCTGTAATCCTTGTATTGGTTCCGTCTCCGTATTGAGGTTCAAAACGTGAATTAAAGTTACGTTCCCTTAATGATAGGCCAGAACTAACACCCTGCGCTAAACTATTAGCCTCTCCATAAGGCCACTTGTTATTTAACGTCACAATCTTAAAGACAAAGAAAACAGTCCTATCCGGAAGCTTGCTGAAATTGGTACCACAGTCGATAGAATCGTTAGCACCGTCAAAAAGCGCGTATGTCGTTTTCCATAGCGGTCTAAAGTTAGCCGTACTTTGCGAGCCATTAAAACCGTTAACCGATTTATCTAACAACGTCTCAATTGGGTCGTTCAATACTGGTGTTCCTGTATTAATCTTTGTTGCGTCGCCGAAATCGTACCAAACTTGAATACCAGAAATAGCGTTCGGGTCAACATCAGCCTCTACCGTTCCTGAATCCGTAGCTGTACATAGTGGGTCTGCTATGATATCGTCGGTAACGATTACCGTGTAAGTACCTGCTGATAACCCTGTTGCCGTTTGTGTAGTTTGTGATAATGGGTCATTCCATAAATAAGTAATATTTCCTTGAGGATTAGTCACGTTCGCTGTTGCCGTTCCATCATTTGCACCCAAAACCG
>JAGLON010000102.1 GCA_023138975.1 Candidatus Zixiibacteriota bacterium | reverse complement strand
ACACCGAGTTTGAATGTCACCACGAAATTGCCGTTGCCAAAAACGGAGACATCTATGTGCTGGCAAAAAAAACAAGGCTAATTTTTATTGCCGGCTTCCCCCTGCCGATCCGTGATGACTGCATCGTCGTATTTTCGCAGGACGGTAAATACAAAGACGAAATATCTATGCTGGATGTTGTCTATGATGACATTGCATTTAATTCCGTCATCAGAACATATTGGCATATTATCCAACCCGGCAGCATAAAGAATATGGCCCGGCATCATATCTCGATGATTAGAGGTAAACAACCAAATAGCTTTTTAACGCCGGTAGAAGGCGTTTTCGATAATATGCACATTAACACATTATCAATTATGGACAGAGACATCAAAGGATTATGCAAAAAAGGTGATTTTTTGATATGCATCCGAAACTGGGATCTTATAGGGTTTATGGACCCCGGAAAAATGGCTTTGACATGGAGATGGAACACCGGCCAGGCAAGCAGGCCCCATTTCCCCATTCTCATGGAAAACAACAACATCCTGCTCTTTGACAATGGGCCATTGAGGAATTTTTCAAAAGTTGTAGAAATGAATCCATTCACTAAAAAAGTCGTGTGGGAATACATTGCTGATCCGCCTGAATCGTTCCACTCTTTGGTAAGAGGCTGCTCTCAGCGGCTGCCCAACGGCAATACCCTCATTACCGAAAGTGACAAGGGCAGAGTCTTTGAGGTCACAGCCGATGGTGAGATCGTGTGGGATTTTCACAACCTTGAAGAAGGTACAAAAAAGGGCAGCAAAGGACGTGCTGGAATATATAGAATGCTCAGAATAACCGAACCGGAAAAATACCCGTGCCTCAATAGGCTTAAAGAGGAAACAATTAGACAATAGTCAATCAACTTTACGCTTGTAGAATAGCTAAGAAATATTGTCATCTTTGTTTGATATTACAAGCAATTCTGAAGGGTATAGAACACTGAAAAAAACTTTTTCCACAACATTAATTCTAATAGCACTTGCTTATATCGCCGGTTTTTTAAATTACCCGTTTATCTGCGTCGGCCTTATTGCTGCTGCTTGCTATGCCTGCATTTTAAGCTTTTTTCTGTTATGCCTTACATTGTTCTGCCCAATACTAAAAGAACAGCTAATTAAGAATAAAATCCGACTGATATCTCTATCTATCTTACACCTGTTGCTATTGAAATTATGTCTGTGGGCTGTCGACAGTTTTTATTTTTCGTCAGCTTCACCAATCGCAATTCTCATGGTTAAGGCCATCATTTTAGTTACGATTGTGACAGTTACCATGAATCTGGCAGTAGGTCGGCGAAAAGCTATCATGGCCAGCATTAGCATTATAATAATGCTAATGTCCATTACAGCCCCATTTATAAACCGAACCAAACCAGACCAGCAAAAAGTCATCGATATGCAAGCTTCTGTGAAACAACTGAACGCGATCCCTTATCTTGAGACTGTCGATGAAAGCGAAGATATTGAAACAAGTCTCGTAACTTATGATCACCAGAGAGCATATGATGGTTTTAATCTCTGGTGTCCCATTGGATCAAACCGTGTTCGCCTGATGGATCTGCAGGGAAAAATTCTTCACGAATGGCAACCTGACATCCCTGAGTTCGGCAATGCTTCTGATCTGGTGCTTTGCGAGAACGGTGACCTGCTTGCAACAACCTGTCTCGGCGAATTGATATGTGTTGACTGGAATTCAAAACTTAAGTGGAAAAAGCACGACTTTGGATACCACCATGAAATTGGAATTTACGACAATGGTGAGATATTTGCTCTGGGAATGAACTACAGGGTCATCTTCATGGCTGGGTTGCCTCTGCCTATCAGAGATGACTATATTGTAACAATATCCAGGCAAGGAAAAACGATAGACGCCATTTCTCTGATTGACATTTTGCATGAGGACATCAGCATCAACACTCTCTTCAACACATACTGGGACATCCTCAAAATCGAGAATTTACTGAAGATCGCCAGATACCATATTATCAAGGCCAGAGGGAAACTTGTCGAAAATCGTGTTAATCCTGCAAAAAGGATATTTGACAATCTGCATGCTAACACGATAACATTAATGAATAGAGATGTAGTCGGCCTATGCAGTAAAGGTGATATGTTAATGTGCCTTAGAAACTGGGATATGATTTGCATTTTTGAACCTGTAGAAAAACAATTTATCTGGCAATGGAATGCAGGTAATAAAAGCAGGCCGCATTTCCCAATTCTACTGGAAAACAACAATATACTGCTTTTTGACAACGGACCGGCAAGAAATCATTCAAAAATTGTTGAAATGAATCCTTTTGAAAAAAAAATCGTATGGGAATACATTGCTGACCCCCCTGAATCGTTCCACTCTCAGGTAAGAGGCTGCTCTCAGAAACTGCCCAATGGCAATATCCTCATTACTGAAAGCGACAAAGGCCGAGTCTTTGAGATCACAGCCGACGGAGAGATCGTATGGGATTTCTACAATCTCGAAGAAAGCTCGAAGAAAAAAAATAAAGGACGTGCCGCAATATACAGAATGCTCAGGATAACCGAGCCGGACAAATACCCTTGCCTTGAAAAACTCAAGCAGGATCAGGTAAACAAATAGCTGAAAGTTTGAAGCTGGACTTTATATGACGGTCAATTTACAGAAAATTGAATACAAGAATTTTCTCATCGCAACATTATCGCTCTACATACTTGCAAGCATCCCCCTACTGATATTTTTCAGACATCAGCTGAACCCGGACGGCATTTCTTATATTTCGATAGCTCACAAGTATGCATCCGGCGATTTCGGCAGTGCCATAAACGGTCTTTGGTCGCCAATGTACTCATGGCTGCTTGTGCCTTTTCTTGCTTTGGGAGTAGATGCCCAACTGAGTGCAAAACTGCTCAACCTTTTATTCGGGCTGCTGACAATAATCGCAATCTATGGTCTTACCCGAAAGCTTGAACTGGGGAAACTGTCAACCAACCTGGTTCTTGTGTGTACGGCCGCTGTAGCCTTGTCATTTGCAAACCGGGTAATAACACCGGACCTGCTGTCAGTATTGCTTCTGCTGATCTATTTTAACGTGATATTTGATAAGGATTATTCTGCCGGCATCAAGCAGGGAGTTATCTGCGGTATTCTCGGAGCGTTTGCTTATTTCAGCAAGGGCTATATGCTAACATTTTTCATCGGGCACTTTGTGCTTATGAATATCCTGCGATGGTTCCTGTGTAAGTATACTGATGAAAAGAAGAGACTCTTCATTAATATGCTTTGCGGCATCTTTGTTTTCATGGCGTTATGCAGCCCATGGATATTGCTGCTTAGCAGTAAATATGAAAAGTTTACGATCACCAACGCCGGGGCTTTCAATATGGCACTGGTCTCACCCGGCTTCGATGAACGCCTGCAATATACAGATGGCTTCATTCCGCCAGCCAACTCATCTGCCACGAGCTTTATGGAGGACCCGC
>JAGLON010000101.1 GCA_023138975.1 Candidatus Zixiibacteriota bacterium | reverse complement strand
GTGGAACCCGCGGGTAATGAGTAAGATGTCCAAACAGACCGTTGAAATCATCGAAACGCCAGGGAACCATGTGACATTAATAAGACCCCCTCATGTGTCGACGCTTGCAAAACTTATGTTGGATAAGGTATAATACTAAATAAAAAAATAAAGGACAAAGTACATGAACGCAAATATTAGTCAACAGGACCTTAAAAAATGGGCGGATTTTATTTTAAACCACTCCCTCGGGGGAATAAACCCGGGGGATGTCGTTATGATCAAAGGAGAACATATTGCCTGGCCGTTAATGTCCGTATTGCAAGATGAAATCTTTGCAGCCGGGGCTATTGCCGATATAAATATGGTGGCCCCGGAAAACGACCGCGGCCGGGTGTGGGGTGCTTCTATCGCAAAATTCGGTACAGTAGAACAAATCGATCGGGTCCCCCAATGGCACCGGGTACGATACAAAACCATGAATAAATACATCGAGATTTTGGGCGCGGAAAATCCCGCATTAGTCTCCAGCCTTCCCGGGAAAACCGCCGCTGCATTGATCCGGGCTGATGAACCGTTTAAAAACATCAGGCTGTCCAAAAAGTGGGTGCTTACTCTATTCCCCACCAGGGCTTTTGCCGAAATGGAAGGTATGACCCTCGAACAATACACGGATATTATTGTAAAAGCCTCCACTACCGATCATAGGGTTTTAGCCGAAATCGAAGAACCAATAGGCCAATTGATGGGAAAATCGAAAATGGTCCGAATTCAAACCCAACATCCCATAACCGGGAAACTCCTTGAATTGCAAATGAATATTTCAAACCGGATCGCCATCAGCGGCATAGGCGAATGCAATTTCCCGGACGGCGAAGTCTATACATCCCCGGATGCGAATTCTGTGAACGGTGAAGTTTTCTTCGATCTCCCGATTTTCAACAGCGGTGTCACTATACAGGGGATTTATTTACGAATTCAAAACGGGATTATCACCGACTACAAAGCAGAAAAAGAACATGAAATATTGAAATTAATCATCGAAACCGATGATGGCTCTCACCGCATCGGAGAAGTGGCGTTTGGTATGAACAGAGGACTCCAGGTGGCTTTAAAACATCCTCTATTCGTAGAAAAAGTGGGAGGAACAATGCACATTGCGATCGGGAACAGCTGTCCGGAATGCTATGTGAAAGACCCTTCCTCTGAAGAATCCAAACCCTTGTTGGAAGAATATTTCAAAAAGGGTATTT
>JAGLON010000100.1 GCA_023138975.1 Candidatus Zixiibacteriota bacterium | reverse complement strand
CCCACCATTGGGTGAAGTAACAGTTATAGATAGAGGCTGGGGGGCAGCGATAGAAAATACCGAATTACTCATATCCACCGGGTCTCCATCGATCTCACTGATGCGGATTAAACAACTATTTGCCACAATATTCGGGACTGTCCAGTAATAAGTACCGTCATTGGTAGTTGACGAAACGATAATTGTCCACGAGTTGCCGTTATTGGTGGAATATTCGATTTTTACCATCCCCACAGACCCGGTACTGGTCCAGGTGATAGTGTGAAGGGAACCTGCTTCCCAAATTTCTCCGCCATTGGGTGAGGTAACAGTAATGGTTGCCAACTGAGGCGCAGTGATGGAAAATACGTTATCACTGGTATCTATGGGGTCTCCATCTGGTTCACTGATCCGGACCAGGCAATTATCAGATGGTATACCCGGCAATGTCCAGGGATAATTGCCGTCATTCTCCGTTGAAGCAATGATTTCTGACCAGGCGGCGCCATTGTCAAGGGAATATTCGATTTTCACATTACCCACAGTCCCAATACTGGTCCAGGTAATATCATGAATAGACTCTATTTCCCAGGCTTCTCCGCCATTGGGTGAGGTAATTGTAATAGTGGGTACAACCACGGTGGCAATTTCAAAAACCGCATCACTGGTATCTGTGGTGGTTCCCCCGCTTTCAATGATTTTGATTAAGCAATTGATAGAAGGTGTACCCGGTATTGTCCATTCATAAGTATTGTCATTAGCGGTAGACGTGATAATATTTGTCCAGGAGGCGCCGTTATCAGTGGAATAATCGATATCAACATTGGTTATGGCCCCGGTACTGATCCAGTTAATTTCACTGGCTGCACCAACTTCGAGTATTTCCCCCCCGTTTGGTGAGGTGACTGTTATTGATTTTTGTTCCGGTTCTGTAATGGTTAAATACTGGTTAATGGATATATTATACAGGGTTTGGATAATCCCGGAGGGCCATTCCACTTGAATCTCATCGATGATCGAAGCCTCTCCAAGTCCGAAGGCGGCATGTAAGCCGAACCGTTCGTTTATTTCTTTTGTCTGCCAGATTGCTGCGCCATTTATTATTGCCTTGACTTTTACTTTAGCGCCAATACCGGCACGGTTCGATGAATTTCCCACGCATTTGATCGTAATCCAGCTATTACTATTGCCGTCATTGCGGAATAAAGCGTTATTTTTATCGAATTTGGCGATAAAAAGGTCTAGATCGCCGTCATTATCATAGTCTCCCCAACTTTTTCCCCGAGAATCATCCATGTTTGGCACAATTGCCGCGGCTGTGATTTTAGTAAATGTACTATCCCCGTTATTTTGATACAGGAAATTGTCTGCATTGGCATTTAGAACAAAAAGGTCCAAATCACCATCATTGTCAAAATCTCCC
>JAGLON010000010.1 GCA_023138975.1 Candidatus Zixiibacteriota bacterium | reverse complement strand
TTTTTTCCGCTCTTTTCCGTAGGCAATGCTCCTGCTCTTCTTACATTTTACCAGCAACCTTTACTCACTCTATTCAACCAAAATAAAAATATTAATCACTTTTTCTCTCTCTTGCCCAACTTCAACCACCCCTCCTTAATCTCATAGCGACTTTCGGGAAATGCGGCTTTAGACGGATCATCAATAATCTTCGGTATCTCCCGCCACTTTTTTAATTCAGGCTGTTCAACCCAGGACCAGGTCATATTTTTATTAATGGTCGGCAGAGGTATGCTCACCTTATCAGGCTGATTAATTAATGGATTAATCCCGAATGTGACGTACATGTTATTTAGGGCGGCGGAAACATATTCAGGCGGGATCTCCGCATAAGTGACCGGTTGAAAACCTGAGGTTAGATGAATGCCCGCTCTCGGATCAATCAGAAGTACCAATTTGATCTGGCGACGCGCTTTGCTAAAATCCAGTTGTAGCACATGGTCATAGGAGATATAGTCGCTTTGATGAGGTTGCAGTGTCGATCCCGGAACTGCGTGAAACAGCTTGTAAGGATTGTCAGTAGTTTTGTCGAAATATCCCAATAATCCATCACAAATTTGACTGACGTCTCCCATGCGAACCGGCCACTTGAGTTTTTCAAATCCCCGTGTATTGAATCCCTTTTCGAGATAATGTTCAAGATCATGATCAGATTGAGAAAAGGCAGGATATCCGCTAAACTCAAGCCCTATACTTGCATTTACGAGTGCCAGGGGACGACCGATTAACACAGACAGACTTTGATTTTGCCTGAATCCAAGCGGATCGATGGATCGAAGAGTCTCATCGATATTATCGAGCAATTCATGATAAGCATCGAACCGTTTTTCTTCAACAATATTGAGCAGGCCATTCACAAATCCTGAAAGTTGTTTATTATCAAAATCACTTGGTTGGATTGTAGTATTTGGTGCGGGAACCCAATGAATGTTATGCATGCTCTGTTGATTTGTAGTCACCCGGATCTCCCCTTGAGCCTCTCCGGGGCTATTATAAATCATCAGGCTGTTGTCCAGGTGATTGGGAAGCACCCAACCACAGATCGGGCTGGTTGACGGGTCTGAATTCATGAATTTCGTGCCATCTGCAGAGATCCAGTCAAAATTCAAACGTGATGGTTGTGTCACTCTGGGCCGTAAGGTCACCCATTTCTTATACGTCTCGGCCTTCGAGATCAACTCTTCAGAAACAAGCGATGGCGGTTGTTGGCCAAGGTCTTTGATCTGGCCGAAAGCATCCACAATCCATAATTGAAATAGCTGCATAAATCCGGCGCGAACCGGATTAAATATTTGACATGGCAATGGAGAGAAATTATTCATAGAACCAATAATATTTTTCACCTTCCTGGCGAGATCTCTATCCTGAAAATCAAAGACCGGTAATTGAAGCGTCTCCTTTCTCATAAGCATTGACGTATTAAAGCCACTCAGGGATTGTGAGAGAACATCAAGATGAACCAGTTGCTCACAGATATGCTGCAATTCATCACGATGTGGATCTGAAGGATCAAGTTTGTCAATATAATTTTGTAACGATTTTTGTAAATTATGCGGCGCATGCGGTGTCAAAATGACTGAGCCCTGCGTAAAAAAGAAATCTTCGCTCATTTGTTCTTTGCAATAACTGAAATCAATATCTTCCAGTTGCCATCCGTCCAACAGATTGGAATAATCCGATTTCAATTCTTTTGACCTCAGGATATTCACCGACCATTCCATGGAAAGCGGCACCCAGGCCTGAGTATGTCGTTTTACGCCAATCTTGTCGGGTACCTCTCCTATCAATCCACTCGCATCCGCCAATTGCTGTGAAGTGACTTTATTCACAAGGCATGCGTTCCATATTAGCGTCTGTATTTTTTCAATTTGTTCGGCGAGTGCCTGGATCTCGCTGGGATCGGGATTTTTAATACATGCTTCTTGATAGGCTGCATGCGCAATCAGTTTGGATTGATCCGTATCCAACAGCAGTGTTTCCGCCAGTAACGAAATAATTTCATCAGGCACCTGCGTTTTGCCTTGCGGCATCTTATCAATATATTTAAACAGCATTTCGGAAGTGACTTGAACAGCTTTCTCCCTGGGCTTGAGATTGATGCCGGATAAGGTGTGTTGCGTCGATCTGCAGGAAAGTTTCCCATTCTTAGAGAAATGATGATCGTAACCGTGTCTGAAAGAGCGGGAGACGCCTTCACCTGAAAACAACAAGACAGGGTCATTAGGCTGATAGAACGCAGTACCGTTAACGGGCGTTAACAGACATCCTTTAAATTGGGGACTGCTCTCAATCTCTTGATTGATCTTATCGACAAACGCATGAATCTGCTTGCCAAGATCAGCGAGTTGAGAGCGGAACGTATTGATCCTTCCACCAATCTGATCCACGATTTTGTTGCATAAGTCAAATCCTATACTCGGCTTCGGCCCTGGTCGGTCAGAGACATATCTGTACCATGTTGAATAGGTTTCCCATTGCAGATTGGCAATTTTTCTTTCAATATCTTCTCGTTTCCGCTGTGCCTTGTTTAACTCTGAAAGATCCGCGCCAACTGATTCCGGAAAATTCTGTGTTGTATCCGGCGGCGTATGCCCGTCATCCGGATCAGGTAATTTAATCTCATAGACAATGCCGCCGTCTGTGGGAGAAAATCCTTTTGTGTGAATTTTCTCTTCCAACTTTTGAATTCCATCCGGTTTATCCAGCTCTGACAACAGTTCGTACTGAAACGCTTCAAGAAGTTTGGCCGCGTCTTTTTGTTCATCGGGCAGCTTTGAAGCGATGAGTGTCGAAAGTGCTTCAATCGAGGTCTGTCCCCAGACAATTTCCGGATCTTCTTTGGGAATGTTTGACTCATAATCAAAGTCTTCACCCTGCCAGTTCACGTGATACAGCATGCCGTGACAGAGTACACCTTTGGGTTGATCGACAATACTGTCAGGCAACGCCCATTTCAGAGCTTCCATGCATGATTTCCACAATCGTTCACTTACATCTCCGATCAGGGGATCGGAGGATGGTTCGACATGCCAGCCGGTAACAAGATATGTATAAACGCCTGTTTTTTCCTTCTCGCCGGTCGGATTAAGGTAGGGATCATGAAATCCAAACACTGTTTTGCTATTGGGATAAAACGCACCAAACATAGGATCACCCGGACCGACAGCTGTAATTTTATCGATATAATTCACGGATTCATCTGGCATCCAGGTTTCATAATCGCTCTTGCGACCGATGTAGAGCGCGTAAAAAGTGCCGTCTTTTTCGTCTTTGGCAGGAATCGTTACACGGCCTGCCCCCTCTTTGGAATCGCGTATTGCATGCCGGCTTTCGACAATCCACGCTCGCAAAGAAACTTTGGGAACGCCTGTTTTTTCATCATATTCCGTAAAAATACGCAGAACATGCCAGCAATCCGGGGCCGCGGCATACTCCATGACGCCTCTGGAAATACTATTTTGGATGTACGATATCACATCCGACTCATAGTCGCCATATTTTTGAGATAGTCCGACCGTGAATTCCTTTTCTCCCTCGGGATTACTCTCAATAATCTGCCCCGGAACAAATCGTCTGGATACCATGAACCCGGCATCTACAAATTGATTAGCTTGAAGATCTTTGATAATATTTTTAACATCATCCTCACTCAAATTAGGATGCAGCTTTGTCAAGTGTGAAGCAAAGGCTTGTATATCGAGCGTGCCGCATTGATAACCACGCGTATGTGCGTCGGGCAAAGCCCAGTGCAAATGTAAACCCGGTTCAGGATTCGGTGCGGTCTTAAAATATTCCTGGGCGATGTTATCACCAAGCACGAAATCTGCATCAAGATTGTCAAAATCGGGCGTTAAATTGGCGAACGGTTTTCCATTGCCGTCCTTGTTCACCAGAAGGCCTTCAATAGATATTGGTACCAATAATCGTTTATCAATACTCATTATGAAATACTCCTTCTTGCGCGCTTTCAACCATGACTACAGCAAATTCCGCTGATGTGAAATAGTCACCAAGCTCTCCCACCTTGCCAAGTTTTGTTTTCATATCCTCTACCAGTTTCTCAATATTAACTGTACGACGATCGGCGGTTCTGAAAGGAATCGCATCCAGTTCAACATCCAATATTGTCCCCAGCGGTCTGCTGACGCCCGTACTGCGAAGGGATTTTGAGAATTGCCCTTTCTCAATGTCTAATCCAAAATGCATGGCTTCAGCCGGTTGGCGCAATTCAACACGTTTAAATTCACCGTCAAAAATACAGATCATGACATCTTTGGCCAGCCGTTCCATGCGAAGAAGTGTGAGCATGTTTTTTTCATCATCCATTGCATAGGCTTTCACTTCAAGCCCTGGCCAGCCTTCGACAATTTCCGACCGCAGGATGAATCCGGCCCGCACTTCAGGTGCTGCCTCATTGGTTTCCGCCTGTTTGAGCAATCTTTTTCGAATGTTCCGCATCTCTTTGCCCGATTCCCTATGCAATGCGTTTTGCATTCCCTGATCGTGTTGAAGATCGTGCTGATTGATCCGGCCGACACTCAGGGCGCCGTCAATCAGATTGTTCATCCAATTTTCATCCACATGAAAAAACTTGATTGAATCCATGGGCAGCATACGAACATCCGGCACCAGGTATTCAAACGGTACGCCATATAGCAGATGCAGTTTTGCCAGCCACTTTGTGACAATCTCGGGGACGGGATGATCTTTATTTATATTAGAGGTAGGCTGAATCGGAATAATCTGCTTCTTTCTTGGTACCCAGGTTTTCATGACAAGGCCTCCTTCACAATCTCTTCGGCAATATTCTGCTTGGATGAGGCAATGCGATTCAACTGCTCCGAAGACAACAAGCCAGGATAGTCGGACCGATTCTTCCGCAATCCGGAGGGATCGGCGCATTTCCCCAATAAGCCGGTATGGTCATCCCCGTCCGGGTGTAACTTGACTCCCACATCATGATGAATATAATCCAGTGTTAACTTTCGAATCAGCCCGTCGCCAAAGCGATGTATCTGCTTCTCATCAAAATCCAGTACCGAAGAAAGTTTTGAATTCAATATCTCGCGCATTTGTGTAAAGGCCTGTTCTTGATTATGGCCGCGTCGCCATTGAAAAAGTGCCACGGCAAAATTCTTATTTTTAATTGCCGCCAAACGTCCGATTTGCCAGGCGGCCGCATAAGATACATCAAACATGCCCGTTTCAGGATCATACTTGTACAGGGCATCCGCATTCTTTTTGGACTCCGGATCTTTTTTATCCAATTTAATCGGAAGGAATGGCCCACGATACCAGGACACTGTTTCTTCGCCATCGCGAATATGATGATTCATGGCTGTGTAACCCAGGTTCATGGCCGATTTAAGATCCTCACTTGCATTCTCAGGGGGATCAAGTCTTAATGGCGTCGCGGGTAAGTATTGATTTCCCTTCTTAATCATCAGTTTCTTTAGCAGCTCTTTAAAATCGAACTTCTCCGAAATAACGGAATATTGCCAGTTGGCCAGAGTAATCATTCGGATCTTGATATTTTTATCTTGAATCGGGGATTTGCCTCCGGGCAGATAATCACATAATCCCTCGAGAGAGACCAAATGCGACACATTCATTTCACCTTCTGCTGATGCCGCAGGCAGTCTGTTTCCAATCACCACGGCAAAATATCCGTCATTGCTGTCATCGGTTTTTTTGTGTTCCATATCTACATAACGTGCATGCGACAGAAATGGCGTTTCATTCACACCCGGCATAATGGCATTGAATGTGTCTGCGGGAACATCGATTGTCTGACATCGCGTATCGCCTGATTCTCCGACATAAGTATCCGGTATGATTCGGCCGGACATAACGCCTTCTTCGGGATTTTGTATCTTGTCGGCATTGGACTGTACAATGTCCGGGGCTTCGACCGAATCAAAAGTCACAACCGCCAACCAAGGATGCACCTCGGCCGGTTTTTGATTTGAAGCCGCATGTTGATTGGATGATTTTCCGAAAGGATTGCGTTCCCACGGCAAGGTCTTACGTTTGAGAATAATATGCGGCAGGCAATTCCCATACTTCCCGGACTTGTTGCGTATCGGGAACATGGAATCAATCATGCCCGGATCAAGCGTATAGCGCGGTCCCTTAATAGAAAAGGCCTGACTTTTTTCAGGTATCTGTTTTTCAGGTGTCGCGGCGTCAACCGTTTGATTCACACGAATACGATATTCGCCGTCCTCAAGAACAGGCGTGCAGGCTTGTATAAATTTGATCTTTTGCGGTTTCGGATCTGCCATTTTTTATCTCTCCACTGCGCCCAGTTTATAAAGTTGCGGTTCTGACTGCATCAAATTTTGCACATTGTCTGCAAGAGTAGTCAGGCTAATGCGCGTAATCAGGTTGAAATCCTGTTGATTTAATTCATCCAATAATTTTGATCGTCTGGTTTTTGCCGGATCGGCCATCACCGTATCATGAATCTTCTTGAAGGCCGGATCCCTATCCGTCGGGTTTATCGGCGATTCTCTGGTATCCCACTTAAACTTCAATGACATGGGATCATACATGAAAATCCCAGTATCGACTTCTCCCGTTGGCGGCAACACATAATAAGGTTTCGGTTTGGATGTCAAGATCAATCCAACCGGGACATTGCTCACAGTGGCCGCATCCGGTTTTTGAAGCGGTGAATTTGCCCAGTTGGCCTCAGGCAGATTACCGGTATGAATATCCTGTTCTAATTGGTCGGTATCAACTGATTTCCATGTGCCGACCTCTTGCATTTTCTCCAGATGGACGATATGATCTGACTTCATATTCGTCTTGCCCATGGGGCGAATTCCGAATATAGTAGTACAAGAAGCATCCGGTTTGATCTGATTCGTATTGAAATGCAAATCATTCGATGGAATGGTCGATTTGGTTTCAATGACAAATCTGTCCGGGTTGACGATCCAGTAATCCGTTTTTCCCTTCTGACGATTGCCCTTGATTAATCCCTCTTTGATGGATATAGTACAGATTGAGGGTTTTTCAGGCGCATTGGACGCCGATGGATGCTTGGATGTCTTTTGATCGCCTGCGACCAGATTATCGAAAAACTTGTCCCATGTCAGGCGAGGTGGCTTCTTGTTGGCATTAGCACCGAATCCGATGGTGAATGAGACAATCCAAAGATGCACTTTGGCCTCACCGGCAAAATCAGGCCCCCATAGATGCAGATCTGCTCCAACTTCCAGTTTGAGGGTTTTATGAACAAAAAGTAAATGTATTTTTACGGCCACACCTATACTGACGCCGATGGATATGTCGTAGTGGAACGGAAGCCATTCCAGAAGAAAATCGGCATGCGCGGTCAACCAGGCATGAATTACATCCAGATTAAAATCGATGTTCAGCTCACCGCCGGCCATGGCGCAAGAGGGCGTATAAGCAAAATAGACGCCGCCTTTTATCATGAGATAATCGGAGAATTTCCAGTTGATGCCGACGTGTTCTAACGTAGGAAAGTAATCCAGTTTCTTGAAAGCCGGAGAATAACCGCCGATACTGACCAGAAACATTGCCTTTTCCATCCACATGCAGTAAGCAAAGCCGCCTGTTAGTTTGCATTGCGGCACAAACAGATACGATGTGGATGTCAACGCGCCGGTAATCTCAATGATGCCGTGCAACGGATTGAAATGACCTACAAGCGCCAGTTGAAGGTGAGCCAGTTTCTCCGGACTTTCTTCTGCAGGGATGTCGGCTGTTGCCAGACCGATAATGGAAAGTTCAAAATCAGTACCGAATACACCCGCCACCATGGCAAATACATTCAGGATGTGGCATGAACCCACTGAAACACCAATCGCCAGCCAGAAATCATAGGGTTTTGGCGGCACCCAGTCATTCATTGCTGTAAGAGCCGTATCCGCTTTATGACCGGCTTTGAAATCATCCGGTTCAAGAGCGCCCTGCACCAACGGGAAGTCCAGCACTTCATTTGCCTGGGGAATTTTCAGATAACGATTGAATCCGAATCCACCTGCCAGACCGCTCAGATAGATATAAGGCGGTCCGCCAATAGGTGCCGAGACCATTAAAAACGCGAAAAAGGAGGGTAGGATTGGCACATCCTTAAATATCCAGTTCTTATCCGTCGGCTGTGCATAGGATGCCACACCGAAGAACCCGTATTCCGCATACTTGATAATGAGCTGGCCGTTAATTTCCCAAGCATAATCCTCTTGATCCAGCTCTTCATAGAGCAAGCCAGCATTAAATTCGAGAGGCGGTTGACTGTAAGCGACATTAATTCCGTGTAAACCAAACGACGGTATATGCTTAAACGGTTCGTTGACGTTGATGGCAATCCAGACGCCAATCAGATCCAGCTCCAGCCCGGAGACGACCAGACTGATATCAATAGCAAAGGTGAGTTTGCTAGTGGTCTTTTCACCCTCTTTTTTGGATTGCAGTCCCACGCCGACACGGCGTAGTTGAATTGGGCCCACAGTTTTATTAATATTGTTCCAATGTATCTTTTGCGAATCACTTGTGGATTGATCCCGGACTGTCATGGCCATTGGCATGAGTGCATTGCTGGGTTGCGGCGGCTTTTTCACAATCGGTAGCACCAGTTTCGGTTTAACCTCGATCAGATTCAGTATGGCCGAGATATAAAGACCAGTATATTCCATGCTCTCAGGCTGTAATTTGGTTTTACTTTTTTCAAGTACTTTTTGAATGTCAGCGTATAATGTTTTACTGACAGGTTTGGTACACACCACAGCCTGTAAATCATCCACACCTATTTTGGTGCCATGCTCAAACAGGCTGCCGATTACGGGGAAGTCGGAAATATCGTAACTTGCACCGATATCGATGCCGATGAGAATGTTTAATGGCGCATTCTGTTCTTCAGACTGTTTGGCAAGTATAAAAAATGCATCCTGCAGATTGATGGTCAAACTGGTTGGAATAATCTCACCAGCATCCGTTGAGAGTTTGGAAATGAGATCATGTAGCACAATATTCAATGGTGGATCCTCTTTCGCAACCGCGGCGAGAATGTTCTCATTCTTTTTATGTTCGAAATCGATTTGGAATGTCAAAGTATCGATCTGAACTTTGCCCTCTATATCAAATTCGTACCCACTCTCTTTCTTTTTAGAAAAATGCAAACCGACAGTCAAATCAAGATGATGTTTACTGTCGATCGGCATGACTCCTTTGCAGGAGAACGAAAATTCCTGTCCATCCGAGGAGGTGGAAAACATAATTTGAATATCTTTGACCACAAACTCAGTGATCATTTTGGGGAGTACGGCGCCCTCAACCCCAAACGCACCAATCAGATGTTCAAATAATTTTCCAATGTGGATTTCCGTGTCTTTATCAGTTCCTCCGATAAACATCCACTTGCTCTTTTCTTTCACATATTTTAATTCAAGCAGGATGTGAATGGACGAAAGCAGGGTCAATTTAAATTTCATGAAAGCATCTTGCACGCCGGTATTATTGAAATGCAATTGCATCGCGACTTCATCAATCGCAAAAATTTTAGGGATATCGAAAACATTAATCAAATCGATGAATGCGACAAAATCCTGATCCTTGGATTGATAATTAATGTACATCGCACCAATAGTCACAGTTGTAGATATATCCGGAATTGAAGCCGGGAGTTTGGCTTCCGGCATGCCGAGGTCGGTAATCAAATCATTGAACACAGTCTTAAAATTAATATCCGTGTCGGGACGCATACCGCCATGCAGGGTCAATCCATTTGTTGAATGATATTCTCCATCAATATCCAGCGGCAGACCGGCAAGGCAGAATGAGCTTCTCAGTTGAAGCTGCTGCAATTTACCGTTTCCGTAATAACATGTGAATCCAACTTCAGTGAGGCCTATTTTGCAGGAACCAAATTCGAAAGCCAGTTCTGTCTTTGCGGCCAGACGTATATGGTATTCAGGCGCAAGGAAGTTTGCTATGAACTCCATGTCAGTCAATTCTACCTTGGGAAAGCTGATGCCGGGCAGCAATTGTTCCGTCAATGCGTCGACACTCAGCGTTTCTCCATCTTTCATGGCAGCGGTTACATCACCGCTCAAAGGCAGGGCATAGACGTAGAATTGGGTTTTCTCTTTGCCCAGTTCCCACTTGCCGAGAATTTCAATCCACGCTTCACGCGTTTCTTTTTTAAAAGGATCGGTTAGTTTCACTTGAAGTAAAGGCTGAACAGATATGATATCGTTGATAATGATCCAGGGATGCTCTGTAGTGATGGTAAAATCAAACTCATCGACATTGGGCGGTACAATATCCATCTCAAGATTAAAGTCTTTTAAGCCGACATCGCCGAATATATAGGCTTTTCCGGTTTTCGGATCGACAGGCAAGAGAGATGTCACATCCAAACTTTCCATACCCAAACTTTTGAGGAGATCCGGTATGGTCATGACTTTGCTGTCTTTAAAAAAGCCCGAGAATCGTATCCATGGTCGGTTGATGCCGGTGTCGATTTCTAACTCCAGTGCAGGTGTGAAACCGTCAATTTCAGAGAATATTGATAAAGTTGGCGATACCTTCGATTCTTTACCCAAGCCACTACTTATCATCAGTTTTTTGATATTTACTTTAAAAGGATCTGAAATCACGAATACAGCGTTCAGACTACAACCCGCTTCTAAAGAAATCGCGCCGGAATTATCCATGATATGTGCAAATAGACTGATTCTTCCCAACGATCCCGTTATCTGTTGGACCGTATGCCAGAAAGGTGCTTCCGTCTCTATTTGCGCGTCAAAGTTTATCCCCTCTTTAATTATTTCGCCATCGATCGATTTATCACCTGTATAGCTGGTTGATTTGCCGGTTGAGCCATTTTGTGAGAAATCATAGCTTGAAAAACAAAAAGTTAAATCCTTAAATTCGATCAATTTCAGAAAGGATTCCTGTAGCCCTTCTGCTTCTTTATCTTCGGAATAATCCACATAGCCCGGCATGTCAGGAAAGTCTTGCTTTAAATTCCAAGATGTAAACTGATTTGCCGGACGAATAATGCATTGCAGTGCTTCAGTCTCTTCATTGGATTCTTCATAGGAGACAAAGAAATCGAAATCCAACTTCTGGGTACTAAATTTCATAAGTTCAGAGGTGCCATGAAGCGTGAAATTCCCGATTTCATCCGGTTTCGAAAATGTTGCTGAAGACACCTTGAATGATTCGGAATTCAACAGAGTCTTCCACTGCTCAGTGATTGTCTCACTGAGTGAATCTTTATTGAGTACGACCTCGCTCTGACCAGTAAGTTTTGTATAAAGATCGGATAATAATTTTGATTTCATTGATTTTCCTTTTTTTTAACAATCAAAGGATTTGCTCAATATTTTTATGCACTTCAACAAACTATGTGGTTGTGGACTATTGTTCCTTTAGGGCACGGTCAATCAAATTGCTGTGCACTTTGTTAAACATCGCTCTGATAAACAAAGTATCAGACAACTCAGACTTCGCGTTTGAATCCCTATCAGAGAAACTTATCACTCTCATGCCCTGCTTCGAGCTGATTGCTTTAGACCATTGTGGCACATTATAACCTGCATCGGTCAAATTTTTGCGGAGAGTATTAATTTGTGTCAGCAAATTTTCATAGGCCTCTTGGTGATTAAGAGTGGAATCATAATACTTCTTCCTGAGGGTTTGCATAAGTTTGACCGGATCGATATATTTATAGTCGTTTTTACCTCTACCGGCTAAAGTGCATGCGGTAATGATATCATAGGCATCGTCTGTGGTGACGTCCGGAATAGTGTTTATTGTATAACTACATTGCGATCGCTCGGTAAATCCACCAAAAGTAATAGATGCTTCCATGGTTTCAGCCAAAGTATGCACAACACTCACTCTTTTATCATAGTACAATCGCCAGAAAACAAACAATCCGGTTATAATCCAGTTTGGGCCGTTGTAAGGGAGCTCGTATCCCAATTTCCGAGACATAAACTCAACATTCCCTCTTGCATGGCCCGAGGGTCCTCCCCACAAATTCATGAGAAAATGCCGATAGGTTTTGGTTGCGGCATGATATTCATCCCGATTCCAACTCCAGGCCAGGCTTCTGTCTTTACTATTAAACGAGATTTCGGGCACATGATCATTACCTGCGGCCGAATGAATGGTGTAAGAACTTTTAAATGGCTTTGTACCCATCTTGCGATGATTTTTAAGCGCCATAGAATATTTTTTATGATTTTTAACAACCCAGACGAATCTTCTGAAAGAATTAATCAGAATAGCGCATTTAACAGGATCGGGAAATTTCTTCCAGTCAGCAATAGCAGCATCAATGATCTTACCAGTGGCGTCGGTTGGTGTGTACGTTGAAGTTATTTTATACCAATTATCGGTTGCAAGCCTGATCAGTTTTTCGTAGAGATACCATTGTGGCTCATAACTATTCGCCCTCATGACTGTTTTAAGAATATCCGGCATATAGTACCTTATATATTCCGACTGTTTAAATCCCGCTGTGTTCTTAAAACCATCTTTCAATCTGTAGTCAAGACGATCTATTATCCTTTTGATAATTAAAATTTGCTTTGTTTTGAGTGTGTCGCTTTGACATAATTGCAGAGCGAATATTTTATCGAGTCGGCGTGACGTTACTGACGTAATTTCACCGATAATGGAGCGAGCCAGCTCAGTAATATTGTAGCAGATGCGAACCTGGTCACGGCTCGAACGTCCCATGGGTTGCAATACCTGAAAAAGTTCCTTGATTTTCTTTTTGGTGGTGCCATCGAGATAAGTGCAACTATCCCAATTTTCAAGGTATTGGTGATAAAAAATTTCAGGGCGAACGCGGGGAGAGAGTCCGATATTGCCGATCATGGGATGCGCCCAGGACATGAATATTTTATTACGAATTGATGTCATGGTCTCTTGATTTAGATTGCCGCCTCCGCATTTTTTCAGGAGTGGATCGATGCCATATTGCGCGATTGCATTTTTCCGCATATCAATGCACATCGGATCATTTCTGGCCTCGGCAATAACAGCCGCCTCAAGCTTGGACAGATCGCTATAATCAGTCACTTCATTCCAGGAAATCAAAATCATAAATTGACTGCTTACTCTTAGACGTCCACCTGGTGCGCTCTGTGTGATAGTACCAAAATTTGCAGTCGCTCTTTTTCGCTTATCAATTATGAAGAAAATCATTCTTCCTGTCCTTTTTTGATTTATGGGTATTAATCCACATCGGGAACATAGTACCAAATACTTCGACCGTCTTTCCCGGGCGATGGTTCTTGCCCACCGCCGAGTTTACCGCCGGCAAGATGGATTAACTGATTAAATACCATAGCACCCATAAAGATCATGTCATTCCATGGAATTTCATCAGTCAGGCGTGTCCAATTTTCCCAGGCATCCATCTTCCATACATTTCCGATTCCTGAATGTCGCATTCCACTAGCCCCGCCAATAATATAGAGTTGATTTTTATAGACGAGCAACTGGGGATTGTGAAAGGCTTTCCATCTTGGGGCAATGGTTTCGTGCCAGCTTATTCCGTCTGATGAAGACCAGACATCGGCAAGGTCACTAAATGTTTTCCTGCCGCCGACAATCCATAACTTGTTATTATATTCAATGCATGAACTCCACAATCTTGCGGGCCAGAGTGCTTTGGAGGTCACGCATTGCCAGTCTTTGCCATTTTTAGAGGACCAGACATCGCTTTTCATACCTCCCCCCTCGACTCCTCCCATCAACCACAACTTACCCTTAAAAGTTGTGACTGCAGGCCCCTGTCGTTCTCCCCAGTGAGGGTTGTCTGTCACACATTCCCACTCTTTTCCGTCTTTTGATCGCCACACCTCATGTTTAAATGTACAGATGGCCCATATAGCCTTGTCAAAAACGAGAATCGAGAAGAATTGCCAACCGATTTCCGAGAATGGCAGCTTTTTATTCACTTGTTCCCACTCTACTCCATTTGTCGTTGACCATAGATCAAAATGGTGATCTTCATAGTAATTGATTACAGACCACTTATCTTCTTCTAATTGGAAAGCAAATGATCCCTGTAAATTCATCGCCCAGGGGGCATGGTCTGAAATCAGATACCAACCCGGCTTCTTGACATCAACTATTACACTGCATTCATCTGGTCCGTTCGGACCATGTGCAGTCAGTATATACGAGGAAGTTTGATGTGGCTCAACAGTCAGATCTCCATTAACAGGAACTGTGCCGATGACCGGAGAGATAGTGCAGTCGGTTGCATGTTCAGTTTCCCATTTTAATTCACTTGTTTCTCCCGGCAGCACCTCTTTGGGTTTAACCACGAAAGATTTAATACGCACCGGTTCCAATTTGTATATATCCAGGGGGACTCGGTCATCGGGAAAATCCACTATATTGTTGTACTGAACATTCATCCAGCTCATACCGGGGATTGCATCAGAAATGATATTTGTCAGAAGAAATGTATAACTCTTTTCAGGATCGAGCACGATCTCACCGGGTTTCGGAAACAGTATCCAGTACACACCGATATTATCAGCAGCAAGCATGCGTTTACAGTGCCACTTGTCGTTGAATTCTCCGGGGGATACTATGATTTTAGAAGCTTTGTCTTCTGTAGTAAAATCCTGCTCTTCATCTTTACCATATGGAAACCAGATAAAAATGCGAGACAATCTGTTCTCAGTGCTACCGATTGTCGGTAGTTCATCATCCGGCGTCAATCCGTCGGGATTCACAAACTTGATGCCTTTTTTCGTTTCTTTTGAACGTGTATTGGCGATATTGAAGTTCAATTCATTCTGTACCGGATGCTTGACATCTTTGGTCAAGTAAATTTCTCGGGGATGAATGCCAAACAGAAGTTCAATTGTTTCACTCATATCATTTACTCCACTTTAGGAATGAAATACCATACACTACGACCATCTTTTCCGACTTGAGGAGAATAATTACGCCCCCCTGTAAGCCAGATCATATGATTAAAAACCACACCGCCCATATTGGTCATATTCGTCCACGGAATTGGATATTTTACAAGCGACCACTTACGCTGTTTGTCCATGACCCACATATCGTTTGTCGGCGCTGGATCGCCGCCGCCAATCAACCAGAGTTTATCATGAAAAACGAGCAGATTGGCATCAATGCGTCCTTCCCAAAACGGCGTCGGCGATTTCACCCAATCTTTGCCATCCACAGTTGACCAAAGCTCTCTAATAATTATGCTGTTTTTAGATCCGCCAAGCAACCAGAGTCTTCCATTGAAAGAGACAGCAGTCATGCCTGCTCGTGGCGACCAGGGCGCATTTTGAGTCATACACACCCAGTTCATCCCGTCTTCACTACACCAGACATCATTAAAAGAATTATCGCCTAAGAATCCTCCCATCAGCCATAACCTGCCATTATATGCGGTCGATGCGCCATGAACTCTTTGCGGCCAAGCCGGTTGTTGCCTTTCTGTCACTTTTCCCCATGTCTTTCCATCCGGCGAGCGCCATACATCTTGCTGAAAGGATCGAATCCCCCAGAGCATTCCGTTGAGAGTACAGAATTGAAGAGTGAACCCAACTGGTAAAGAGAGAGGAAGTCGATCACTGATTTTCTCATACTTGGTTCCGTCCGTTGTTGACCATAAATCAACTGAACCACTATTATAATGATTGGCAAGAAAGCACTGTTTTTCGTCGAGTTTGAATGCAAAAGACTCGTAGATGCCTGATTGCCAGGGAGCATTGTTTGACTTTGAGTACCAACCGGGTTTTTTGAATTTAACTAATTCAGTAGCCTCAACAAATCCCTTTGCAGAGGCACCAAACGCCGTGAGTCTGAATTTGGTATCTTGTTTTGGTTCAACAGACATCTTGCCGTTTGGCTGAACAAGGCCGATATTGGGGGAGAGCACACGGGAAGTCGCATTCTTCGTATTCCAGGTCAATTCAACCGATTGCCCCGGTACAATTTCTTTCGGCTCTATTGTAAATAATGTGATACTCACAGGTTCTATTTTGAACACAGGCAATTCGGTGCGGCGCGCGGGTATATTGGGGAGCTTTGTATTTTTTACATACATATAACTCATGCCGGGGATTGAAGCGGAAACAATATTGGAAAGAATAAACGAGACACTTTTCCCGGACTTAATTTGAGTCTCACCTTTGGGAAATAATATCCAATACGGACCAAGCTTCGCGTCATACATTTTTTTACAATGCCATCTTTTATTATGCCTGCCTGGTGACATGGTAATATTTTGAGCATTTTCTGCGGTAGTAAGATATTCCTCACTCTCAACCTTGCCTCCTCCATACGGAAACCAGATGAAAATACGGGATAATCTATGAGACTCTTTATGAATATCCGGCAATTCATCTTGAGGCGTTAATCCGTCAGGATTGATAAAATTCACATCAGAATCAGGCTCCTGGTTTGGATTGGCCACATAAAACATTAACCTGCTTTTCACAGGTTTTTTAGAATTTAAAGTTAAAAAGACGTGATCTGGACGGATACTGAAAAGCAAAGGATCGTAGTTTTTCATAGAGTCATTCTCCTTGAACTACTAGCAAATGCATAACGGCTTGATTGTTGTTAACTGTAAATTTTTATAGTAGAACCACGTGACTTGAATATATTACGGAACATTAAACCCAAAAAACATCAGCTCATGCGTTTTTTTGGTCTCTTCCGGCGAAGTACTCATTTTATGAAAATTGCAAATAGTCCCACCCACACCTCCAGCCCTGTCCACGTCCCAATTTGCCGCTCGACCGTTGATCGAGGGTGAATCTTATTCGTTATACATTCTTTAGTGTCCCATCCCTTCAAGATCAATCTGACTTAAGGCATAAAGCATTAAAACTCCATATGCGAGGACATCAAGTCCTAAGCCAAGTAACAATTTTGAGTATGGGAATTCAATACTTTTGATAACCTGAACATTTTTAATATTATAAAGTGATATCTGTTGAGATGTGCCATTTAAGCCTATTAATAAATAAGAATAGATTGGAATTTTCAACAATATTAATTCTTTTTCGATTTCATTCAAATTAATAATTTTGCCCGAAGTATCTGTTATTTGAAAAACGTTACCAATAAATTCTTTCTTTATTTCTTCAATCTGATTGTCAAAATAACAAAAGCTTTCAAAATCAAACCCCAAGAAAATACCAGTAATATGTTTATCTGATTTTAATTGAATTTTTAAATCACTTTCAATTTGTGGACAGGCTTGATTAGGATTATTTATTCTATATGTGTTATAATATTCTACATATTGTGAGAATTCGAGCGTATGCGTGCCACGATATTTGCCAATATACTTTTTATAGCTCTTTGTAGTAACAGTCCTGTAGGATGGGCCTGTGGCCCATGAGAAAAATTACAGTATCACTCCCCAAATTCCTTAACCATACCGAAACGATCACTCAAACCCGTTCCCCATTCCACACCATAAACACCCTCTTTTACATACCGGTGAAAGGATGACCATGGCCAATCTCGAACATGTTTGACCAACCCATGCTTTACAGGATTGTAGTGAATATAATCGACATGAGTATTATAATCTTCCTGCGTGACCAATGTATGTTCCCAAAACCTCCTTTGCCAAATGCCTGCTTCTCTTTTCTTCTTCAAGGAATCTGTAATTTCTGTTTCCAAATTCATCTTCTTCTTGTATTCCCTTGAAAAAAGACCCTTGATCCCCTGCCAGCGAATAGAATAATCTGCATCATGCTCAGGCAATGTCCATATGCAATGCAGATGTTCGGGCAATAGACAACAGGCTACCAATTGAAACGGATATTTTTCATTCATGGTCAACCATGCACCCCTTAACAATCTACGGGAAACCGGGGATGTTAGAATGGGG
>JAGLON010000001.1 GCA_023138975.1 Candidatus Zixiibacteriota bacterium | reverse complement strand
CCGACTCGTGAGCTGGCAATTCAGGTGGATGAAGCAATTCAGGATATTGGCCGCACAATAAATATGCATTCAGTTGTGCTGATTGGGGGAGCCTCGCTCTCTGTACAGCGGAATGCTCTTAAGAATAGGCCTCAGATTATTATCGCCACCCCCGGACGACTCATGGATCATATTGAAAGAAGAACCGTCAATCTTGATAATATTGAGATTTTTGTCTTAGATGAAGCCGACCGTATGCTCGATATGGGGTTCGCTCCTGATATTAAAAAAATAATGAAATCGATTCCCGAAAAACATCAGACAATGATGTTCTCAGCCACCATGCCGAAAGCCATTGAAGCAATGGCCGAGAAGCTTATGGAAAATCCGACCCGCATTGAAACTGACCGTTCCGGCGCCACCCCGATTGAAGTTAGCCATGAAATGTTTTTCATTAGTAACCAGGACAAGAAACGACTGTTAGCTGTCCAGCTTAAGCAATGCTCCGGCCCGGTCCTTGTCTTTACCCGCACCAAGCGGATGGCAAGTAAATTGACCACTAAAGTAAACAGTATGGGTTTTACCGCGGCAGAAATTCATTCCGATCGAAGTCTGGGACAAAGACGCCATGCTTTGGAAGGGTTTAAACGGGGAAAATATAAGATTCTGATAGCAACTGATATTGCCGCCCGTGGAATTGATGTCACCGGAATTGAGATGGTGGTTAACTATGATATGCCGGCCAATTCAGAAGATTATGTTCACCGTATCGGCCGCACCGGTCGTGCTGGAAAAACCGGTCACGCCGTTTCTTATGCTTCCGCTGATCAAAAAGGATCAATCCGAAGTATTGAACGGTTTATGAAAACCAAACTGGCGATATCGGCTCTACCAACGCTGCCTTCCGAAAAAGTTCTTTTGAAAGAAGCCGGACGATTAGGCGTGACAGACGAAACTGCAGAAAATGAAAGACCTTCGAGACGAAAATCTTTTAGAGATCGGCCGTCAAAACGTAAAGGTTCTCAAAAGGGCAATTTTAGAAAATTCGCTAAGAAGCGGACAGAATCAGAATATTCAGAAAATAAAGATCGCAAAAGAAAAAATTCGAAGCGGAAGGAATCAAAACGCAAAGATTCAAAAGCTAAAAGCACACAACAGAGTGATTTTAGTCTTTTTGATTCCACTGTCGAAAAATCTCCATGGTTAAGCTTTAAGAAGAAGCGATCTACAAAAAAGAAATCTGTCGGCCAAGGCACCAAGCGGAAAAAACGGGCCAAGCGCAAATAAAACTTGAAATGTCCGTAAAACAGATTATTACATAGCGTTATGAGTTAGTAAGCAGGTTATAAAAGGTGGGCTATCTGGGCGAAAATAGTCATTGACAAAATAAGATTATAGCTTATTATAATCGGGTTGTATAACGTCCCGGACAGACCAAGACCTGTTCGGGTTTTTTCTGCTTGATTATTCCCTGAAAGTTTAATCGGTAGATTTAGTTGAAAGATGTTACATTGCAGATAGTTAGATCATTGAAAGGTGCATAGAGAAATGACTGATATTACGCGAATCCGAAATCTTGCCATTGTTGCCCATATTGATCATGGCAAGACGACCCTTATAGATTCTGTTTTTAAAGCTACGCAGACATTCCGCAAAAACCAGGAAGTCGCCGAGCGGCTGATGGATAACAATGTCTTGGAGCGGGAGCGCGGTATAACGATTCGTTCAAAACACTGCACCGTATCCTGGAATGATTATCTGATAAATATTATCGATACTCCCGGTCATGCTGATTTTTCCGGTGAAGTGGAACGGGTACTCTCTATGGTTGATTCGGTTCTGCTGTTGGTTGATGCCAACGAAGGGCCGATGCCTCAGACCCGTTATGTGCTAATGCGCGCCTTGAAGCTCGGACTTCGCCCGATTGTCATTATCAATAAAGTCGATCGCCCGACCGCCCGACCGGATTATGCCCTGAATAAAACATTCGACCTCTTTATAGAATTAGGCGCGACCGATGAACAGGCTCATTTTCCGGTCCTGTACGGTTCCGGTCTTGACGGATGGTTTGTAGATGATCTGGATAAAGATCAGCCAAAAGGAATGGATATTCTCTTTCAGACTATTATTGACGAAGTTCCTCCTCCGCCGGTTAATCAGGACGGTGAATTTTTGATGCAGGTCAGCTCTCTTGACTGGAGCGACTATATCGGTCAAATAGGCTGCGGTCGAGTTCTCCGGGGCAGTTTGAAAATAGGTGAATATTTCACCCGGATGGTAACAAAATTGAACGATCCGCTGGCACAGGAAAAAGGTTGGGCGTTAGATTGTGCTTCACGAGTGAAGAGTACTCACATGTGGGTTACCCGGGGATTGAAAAGGGTTAAGACGGATGAAATATCTGCCGGTGATATTGTCTGGTTAGCCGGACCTCCGGCGATTAGTATTGGCGATACTTTTTCCCAAAATGAAGATACTATTGAAGCATTAAAGCCGCTTGAGATAGAAGAGCCTACTCTTTCAATGTTCTTCTTAGTCAACAACGGGCCGTTTTCCGGTCAGGATGGCACCGCGATTATGCTCCGCCAGTTAAAAGATCGACTGGAAAGAGAATTGCGGGTGAACGTTGCTCTTCGAATGGAAGATTTGGGACGTGCTGACGGCGTAAAAGTTTCGGGACGAGGCGAACTTCATCTGGCAATTTTAATTGAAGAGATGCGGCGTGAAGGACTTGAGTTCTGTATTTCCCGTCCGGAAGTTATTACTCATCTTGATGAAAACGAAAAGGTTCTGGAACCGATTGAACATCTTATTATTGATGTTCCCGAAGAGCATCAGGGAATCATCATTGAAAAACTGGCCAAACGTAAAGGTGAGTTGAAATCGTTTGAAAATGCCGGTACCAACAGTATTCGTATCGAATTTAAGATCCCTACCCGGGGCTTGATCGGATACCGGTCGGAGTTTTTAACCGACACCAGAGGCCTCGGGATTATGTCATCCCGGTTTATCGGCTACGGTCATTGGCGTGGTGATATTGTATCAAGAAGCAAAGGCTCGGTCGTAAGCCTCGAAACAGGATCTGCCACGGCTTATGCCTTAGAAGGGTTTCAAGAGCGGTCGGTTATTTTTATTGAACCGGCGGAAAATATTTATACCGGTCAGGTTGTCGGCGAAAATTCAAGAAACAAGGATATGACCTGCAACCCGACCAAGCGGAAACATCTGACCAACCATCGGTCGTCAACCAAAGATATGGGTGTCAAACTTGATGTTCCTCGCAAGATGTCTCTTGAGCAGGCGATGGAGTGGATCCGAGATGATGAACTGGTTGAAGTAACTCCCAAACATATTCGGCTCAGAAAAACTATTTTGGATTTCGATAAACGAAGACGTTCCGAGAAAAACCGACTCATGTTAGATGTCAGCCCCGATGGAATACAGCCGAGGCTTTCCGCATAATAGACTTTATAAATCGGGTATCAAAAAAGTCAGGATTCATATCCTGACTTTTTTTGTTGGGATAAAGAGAGAGTCTAAAAGACAAATCAATCAATATCAGAGTGCACTATTTGTAATTTGTGTCTGCGAGTTTACTCTCTAATCCAATATTGTAAAAAAAACATTCAAATTACTCCTGCTTTTACGTATTTATTCTATATGTAATAGTAATATATGGGTAAATAATATCCATGATAGCCGGTTGAGGCGATATTGCGAGGCCTCATAGATTTGCTATTCACCAAACAGTGTAGTTATGTGTGATTTAGTTCAGGAGTGAAAAAATGAAACTTGCTATAAGGAAGTCCATTTCAAAAAATCTACTCAAGTTTACTTTAGGTGGATTATTGGCAACGGTGTTGTTTTTCAATCAGTCCGTTTTGGCGGCACCCGATTATATATTCTTTTCTATAAACGGAGATACGACTCTAACAACGATGACTCAAGGTGATGAATTGTCCTGGGGGGCAAACTGTGATAGTGGAGCCACTATAAATTGGGTCATCTGGTATGACGCTAACTCCAATTCAACGATTGATCCGTCAACTGATATTTTATTGATGTCAGAGAATATCACTGACGGTAACCCGGTTACTGAATTAGATCCTATCCTTGACGGGTGGAGTATAGGTGAAGTTTTTAAAGCATCGTTAGAGCCGGGTAATTATATATTTAAAGCAACTGATATTGATACAGATGCATCGGTTCAGAAAATCCTATCTATGTCTGCAATGGCATCTCCACCTAATCAGCTAACGGGCCAAATCTTCCTTCCCGGAATCACTTCACCCAGCAGTTTGTTAGCTAATCGAATTGTATTTGCGGAAACTGAAACCGGTGATGAAGGTGCATTTGCCGGAGTTACAAACAATATGGGGCAGTATTCGATTAATATTGGCGCTGTCGGAACGGGACTTGAGTTCTACCTGGAGGCATCAAATGTTCCGAACTTTGTTACACCGGATTACATTTCCGTGACTGCTTCAGGAGTTATTACTGGTAATGATTTTACCTATATATCCCCGGCAGATTCTGTATGGGGATTTGTAAAAGATGAAACAGGCACCGCTTTGCAATTCGAAACATCTGTTTCTGCTCAATCGGGTAGTTTGAATAAGTATGTAACTACGTCAAGCAGCAGATATGTCATTTATTTCTCAAGCTCTGATAAGAGTGATTGGAGTTTGGACTCCGATTCAAGAAACAGCCCTGCTTACTTGTCTCAGGATCGGTTCTATTTCAGCCATGACACCTTATCCAGCTTCCAGCATGATATTATTCTTACTAAAACAAACGCTATGATATATGCCAAAATCACGGAAAATGGCGGATTACCGGCCAACCGTTATCGAGTTGATGCCAGTTCCGCGACTCTGTCCAGTTGGGCCGAATCGGTAACTGGAATTGGTTCAGACAATATTGTAGGAATTGGTGTATCTACTTTGGACAATTCAGGCTGGTGGGTGAATATAGCAACTTATGATGAAGATTATCCTCTCCCTGCCGGTTTGATCCCAAACCCTTCTTCGATGAGCTCTGTATCACCGGGGGACACTGTTTCATTTAATTTAATCAGCGGTCATTTAATCAGTGGTGCACTCACGCAGGACCCTGAAGACGGACCCATTATCTGGGACAATGTCTATATCGGCGTTGAAGGTTATGGTGC
Organism: Candidatus Zixiibacteriota bacterium; assembly: GCA_023138975.1. Classification (GTDB taxonomy): domain Bacteria; phylum Zixibacteria; class MSB-5A5; order GN15; family JAAZOE01; genus JAGLON01. Next base: position 27,521 of record JAGLON010000001.1, on the reverse strand, counting down.
CAATGCTGGAGCCGGAGCATATTCGTTTTACTCTGATACAGGTTCGTACACATTGGGAGCTTTTGCTGATGGTTATATCACTGATCCGACCTGGAGAAATATTACTGTGACGGGCGATATCACCAGCGGTCTGGGGTTTACAATTAATGAAGCGCATTGTCGCGTGAGCGGGACTCTTAATAATCTACCTTTACCACTTAATGCCTCCTATTATACAGTGTCGGCTCGAACGGGCACAAGCGGTGCGGATGGGTATTTTGTTAATGCTCAGATTGACAGTACCACCGGAACCTATACTTTTGATCTGTGTGACGGTGATTGGACTTTTGATGTTCCGTATTTTGACGGATATACCAGTCCGACAGCATTGGCGTTGACAGTTGGTGAAGCTCCAGACATAGTTAAGACTTTTGACCTTGATTATACGGCAGACCGTCCTTGTGGTGATGCCAATGCAGACGGAAATGTGAATCTCGGCGACGCCATTTATCTAATTAATTTTATCTTCAGGGCAGGATCACCTCCGAGTCCATTGTGTACTGGAAAGGCTAATGGAGATGAGGCTGTTAATATGGGTGATGCTGTGTATCTGATCAATTTCATATTCAGAGAAGGATCGGCCCCTTATTTGAATTGTTGTCCCTAATTGTAAAATTACTTCATAAAATATCAGGACAGGCTTTACCGGCCTGCCTATGGATACAATCATAAAAGTCAGGATATATATCCTGACTTTTTTGTTGGGATAAAGAGACAGGTTTGATTATTTTAAGATTACCAACTGGACACCATTACAACTGTCGCTACGAAGGGGCACTCGGCCCTAATTGTTGATCTGTATATCTTATAGTCGGATAACGCATGTACTCAACCTGTGAACGTCGGATAGGATAGCAGTATGAAAGCAGTAATCCTAAATGGTGCGGAAAAAGATGACAGGGATATAGACAACATAAGTACCATTATCTCAAGCGAGCTCTCAGACAGTGGGTTCGAGGTCCAGTCATTGGATCTTCATGAAATGAAAATCGCGTATTGCCTGGGCTGCTTCGAGTGTTGGACTAAGACACCGGGAGAATGTCGGCACAACGATGATGCGCGGGAAGTTGTAAGGCAGTTTATCCAGAGTGACCTGTCAGTACTTCTGACACCAGTAACATTCGGCGGGTATTCCTCCAATCTTAAGAAAGGCTTGGATCGTATCATATGCTTGATTTCTCCGTTCTTCATGCAAATCAATGGGGAAACTCACCATAAGAAGCGCTATGATAGCTATCCCCATATTATTGGTATCGGTGTCCTCCCTGAGGAGGACAAAGAAAGCGAACGTATTTTCACAACTCTGGTCAGTCGCAATGCCCTCAACGCTCATGCGCCTTCCCACTCAGCCGGAGTCGTATTGAGAAACCAAGAGTCCGAGACGATCAGGGAAAATATTCGATCGCTCCTTGATGAGATTGGAGTCGTACAATGAATCAGGTTAAACGAATTCTCCTTCTGGTTGGGAGCGCCAAACAGACGATAAGTACCTCAGAATTAATAGGAACATATCTCATTGAGCGCCTACAAAGCAACGGATATGAAACAGAAACTCTGTTTGCTCACAAGTTACTCAAGTCAAATAGCTGGGAAAGATTGCTATCATCAACAGACCGGGCTGATATCATTGTCATCGCCTTTCCGCTGTTTGTGGATTGTCTGCCTTATTCTGTTATAAAATCATTGGAGCAAATCGCCGGGCATCGACAGGCGAAAAGCGAATTGAAAGAACAGACACTGGTGTGTCTTGCGAATTGCGGATTTCCCGAACAACATCACAACGATACCGCGATTGCTATCTGTCGTCAATTTGCCCGGGAGGCTGGTTTCAAATGGGCCGGGGCTCTCTCTCTGGGCGGAGGGGAAGCCATCGGCGGTCAACCTCTGTTCAAGATCAAGAGGACAACTAAGAATGTGATGAAAGCACTCGATCTGACCGCAGAGGCGATTGCTCTCGGCCATCCAGTACCGCAGGAAGCAATAGACAGTATGGCAAAGCCGATGGTACCGAAGTGGATATATCTCCTGATGGGCGGATGGGGCTGGAAACGCAGAGCGAAAAAGAACAGGGTTCTAAAAACTATACTACATCGTCCGTATGAGGGCTGACACAAGATATAGCTAACTTAACAATACGCTACGTTCGATTGGATCCGAAAAATATCATCAAGATTAGCCCCAGTACCAATATTGACAGAGTTCCATAAATAATATAACGCAATTTTATTGGGCCGACTTTAAAATCCAGCGCCTCATTCAAAATTCCGTTAAAGTGCTCTTCCACGCTTTTCGTTGTGTCTTTAGATTGTACTGTGTCATTACCGGGAGTCGTCCCCTCTGCATATACCGTTACCGGATGCTGTCCCTGAAAAAGAGGCAATGCGAAGTTCCAAAATACCAACGCCAAAAGTAGCGCCAAAGCTCCCATTCCAAGTATCATCAGGTCACGAAAATAAAGCGAATAGAAACCAGCCAGCCGGGGAGTATCAGTCGGAGAAAGTAAAACCTCAACCTCTTCTCCCGGCTTAAAAACAGAGAATACATGCACTTTATCCTCACGAACAATCTGCTCTCCTCCAGAATCGGAACGATATGTAAATTCCGGATAAGTCGCCACTGTGTTCGATGTCGTTGTACTTGGCATATTAGGATTGGAGGGTGAGTATGATCTGAAGGATGTAGTTCTATGAATCTCCCGATGATAGCCGACGAAGGTTCCCTTGGCTGTGTCGGTTGAAGTTGACACAAAAGAGACCGTGCGCCAGATCTCCCACACTCCATACAGTATGCCGGCTATTCCTGCCAGCATAAAAATAATAAGCATCCCTTTGATTATTATAGAAAACAAACCAGCTCGATCTCCCCTTGACCCATTGCACACCGAGTGTCAAGTATTGGATGGCCCATCATCCATGATGGTATTCCGTTTTTGCAGGTGCGACAAGCTCAGTTCACAATATGAGCAACACTTTCACTATCAATTTACTACTAATCACGAATTAATCAACAAAAGAAACAGTACCTAAAAGGATACCGATGAAAATTGCACAAGTGTACAGATAGGGTCTTGCTATGTCATACCAGAAATCGACATTCAATTTATGGGGTTGACACTTTATTCAACATCATATATCTTTGTAATATAGGATGGGAACGGATAGGCACACTAATTATTAAGCGTAATTTTGCCCTCTATAAAATGTAACTACGAAGTTTAACTATACTAAAAAGATGGTGAGGTGTTGTATGCAACTTATCAAAACTACTCGTATCGTAAAAGTGCTGGTAATAATTGCAGCCCTTTTTATTAGCGCTCCGGTTTTGGCCGATGACTTCCTCTTGCAGGTTATGCACACTGATGCATACGAAGTAATGGGGCAGAAGCAACCTGCAATAGATGATACTACTATAATATGGCTGACAGATGGTAAAGCCTGTACTCAAAATCCTGACAACAGTTCGGTCATCTATAATGCCGAGGAAAATTCAATTTACATGCTGAATAATGAGAAAAAAGAGTACTCGGTAATACAGCTGGGCCAGGCGGCTGGGGATGCAAAAGGCGAATCTGGAGACGAAAGTCAAGCGGCCATGATGAAGAGAGCGCAAGCCATGATGGGCAAACCGAAAATCACTGTCACCCTCTCGGAAGAGACCAAGAAAATTGGTGATTGGCAAACTAAGAAGTACGATGTCAATTTGGCAATGGCAATGATGGCTTCGAAGCAGCAAATGTGGGTTACTGAAGATATCAAGATTGACAATAGCGCCTTACATGCGGTAAGTGGTGGAATGATGGCACAAATGCCCGGTTTTGCGGATATTATCGAACAGATGAAACAGATTAAGGGTGTACCGGTACTAACGGTTACATCAGCTTCGGTCATGGGACAGAAAATTATTACAACAACTGAGTTAATTGAATATTCTGAAAAAGACGCTCCAGATGGAATTTACGATGTACCCAATGGCTACAAAAAAGTAGAAATGAACATGGGAAGAGGAATGGGAATGGGCGGTCATTGATCGTTCTATTTTTGTAAATCAGAATGTCATGAATGACTTCTTGAATCAGATGGCGGCATTCTTTAGGAAATGACCTAATATCTGGAGATAGTCAATGGCAACTACTGAAGATTATCTAATGGCAGCTGCTTTTACCTTGATAGGCGGCTTTGTTTTCTTCCTTGGATTCTTCAAATGGCGAAAGCTTTGTGTAATCCGGGATATTCCTCGTTCAAAAATCAGATCAATGGCCATGGGAGTAGTCGAAATCCATGGCCATGTTGAAGCCAATCAACTAATCAGGTCACCCATTTCGAAGACCGAGTGCGTGTACTATAAATGGGAGATTAAAGAGTATCGTCAATCAAGCTCCTCGGGCGGAAAGGGTTCACAACGCAAATGGGAGGAGGTCGGTTCGGGTGAACGATCTATTCCCTTTTTCGCAAAAGATGAAACCGGCACAGCCTTGGTTCAGCCGGACAAAGCCGAATTTGTGGTCTCTCATAAAAAAGCCTACTATCAAAAAGGTAAAGGACTGATAGCTTCTATCAAAGCTATTCCCAAAATCATCGAAGCCCTCAAGAACTTCGACCCACATGATCCGAACTCTCTTAGTTTCGATGATGCAGACTTAGAACCGATGTCTGCACACCGGGGCCTACAATCTATCAATATAGGCGATCGAAAATACTTTGAGTATTTCATCGAACCGGGTGACAACTTGTTTGTGATGGGTACTGCCGCTAATGACCCGGATGCCCCTGAAAATGTTGTTATTAAACGAGGTAAAAACGAAAAGACCTTTATTATTTCTGATAAGGGTGAGAAAACGGTACTGCAAAACCTCAAAAAGACAGTCCGTACCTGTCTCATCCTCGGCGGTATTTTTATAGTAGCCGGCATCGTGATTTTTCTCATGAATCTCGGCATCATCCCGTCCGGTTGATCAGACAGTAAGGAAATGCTTAAAATTAATTATTCCGATATAAATAAACATTGTTTTCGCGGGGAGGAGACATGAACAAAATAGTATCTTCAGGAAGACTGACAGTGGCCGTCATATTGATTATTATGATTGCCTTTTGTAATCAGGGGATCTCAGCAGAGTTCTCCGCCGATTTGCAGGAAACCATAGGTAAAAAGACATCCGTCGGCAAGATATTTGTCAAAGGACTCAAATATCGAATGGAAAAAATGGAAGGTGACTTACCACTTATCATTCTCGTCGATCAGGAAACAAATGTCACGCAGGTGATCAATGTAAGCGAAAAAGCATACATTGAGATGCCAAGTACCGATATGCAAAGCCTCACCAACGACCCCTTCCAGAGTCTGAAATATATCGCAGATATACCAGACGCATCCATCAAACAGATCGGGAAGGAGACAGTTTCAGGAATTGAGTGTAACAAGTCAACCGTCTTGTACGGCGAAACCGACTACTTCACACAATGGGTATCGGGCAAATATGATTTCCCGCTAAAAATCATTGCTCACGCGGCAGATGATATGGTCGTGGAGCTTATTAATATAAAGGAAGGCGCCGTTGATGATGCTCTGTTTGCGGTCCCGGAAGGCTATACTCTCATCGCTGAGGAACAGCCTCCTCCTCCGGCCGAACCGGTGAAAGAAAAACCCCTTTTCCCGGATTGGATGAAAGATGCCGCTTCGGCTGAATTGGTGGAACTTCCTTTAGAGAAGGTAATGGTGGCAGGCGATATGATTCGTATCAAAGTTATGGCTGGTATGAATATCGCTGTATTTGGAACCAACAATCACGGCGGTAATTCAACTTTTTATGCTATTCCCTGTCTGAACGGCGAACCGATAGACGAACCTTCGGCTGTATTCGCCGAATATGGGAGCACCCGCGCATTCAGTATGATGATGCAGGGACAGCTTTGGCCCACGACTCTAACAGAAACGCCCGATCAGGCGGATATAGTTCTGGTCCGAGTCGAAGAGGGACAGGTTATGATGAAGATTGAGTATAACAAGAAACCGTAAACACACGGCCTAAGGCTTCAGGTCCGGGTGGATAATTTTGAGAAACAGGTCAGACACTTTATAGTTTCTGGCCTTCTTTAATATTAGTCTATTCTCCTCTTTTACACTGCTTAGTCAATATGAGATTACAGCTTATTGAGGTGCTCATTGGTGGACATTTGATTGGACCTAATCCCGTGCCCGTCTCTTTACCTCCTGACTTGCTGTATGAGCCTGTTATTTTACCATTCCCATTCTCATCTTTAGTATACGTACCATCCATTTTAAGGATAATTGGCAATCCCAGGCGAACATCAGGATTGGAGTGATTGTTTATGTTTTTAACCATTTCACCCTTGGAAGCATCATACTGTTGAAAACTATACGCTCGCTGGCCGGTTGTGACACAATTGAAATTAATCTGAACCTGAATAGTTAGCTGATTGCTCGCCTTTTTACCCCCATGAACAACATCTTCCATTTTAATCTTGAGTTCCTTAATTCGCTCCACATCTCCCGCCTTAGCCGCCGCCCTTATTTCTTTAGATACTGCTTCGATATTTGCTTCCAACCCGGTGATATCCTTTCCTATCGCTATCCCCAGATTATCTTCGGTGAGTGGGCATTGTTTGGATCCGCTCAATTTTTTTATTTCTATGCTGTAATTCCCATTATCAGATTCACTACCATTCGTACGTAAGATATCCTTCATACACGTCACATAGCCGGTTGCTTTCATATTTCCGGGTGTCAACATTACCGCACCTCTCCTATCGATGTCGATTTTCTCGGAGTAAATATCCAGCTCTCCAATTATCGTCTGACTCTCAGTGGCTGTTAAATACGTCCTATTCGGAGTAGAGGTTGAATCGATATCGCAGATGAAGTTTAATCTTTGATTAAACGTTAATTTGCCGATCCACTCATATTTGCATTGCACTATTACTCTGGCTTTACCTCTGACTGTTTCTATAAATCCCTTCGGCTGGTATTTGGCTTCGAATGTCACTTCCTCATCATTCATACCGGCAGTATAGGTTAGAGTCGCTCTGCCCCGTTCATCCGTAACAACTTCCTTCGACTGAGAGACAGTGCCATCAACAAGTCCCCAGATATTGAGCTGGACGGTCTTGCCGGCTATCGGGATTTTGGCGCCTTCAGTATCAACGCGGTTAAAACTGATATCGATTTTTGTCTTATCACCGGAATCTATCTCCTTTTGGCGGGCAGTAACATTCAGTTCCAACCCCATTATCTTGACTTCTGCCGTATCGACATCATCTTTATCACGCCCACATGTTTTTATCTCAACACTATCCAGACTGGCCTCAATGCCTTTCTGGAGCATATATTTTGCTGCCACTCCCTTAGGTTGGTAAATTCCCATTACGATATAATCGCCTGTACAAAGCTTATCATCCAGTAATTCATAATAATTGTAATTTCTGTCTTCTGTGAGTTCGCCTCTTTTTGTTTTTCTTTGATAAAGTACTTTCTGTTCCCGATGATGTTTTTCAAATACAGGTTCTCCTTTGCAATTAGTCACCTGTACCCTGATACTAAGTTCAGTTTCGTCTTCCAGGGGTGAAACGTAGTCCCGATTAAAAGACTTGTTAATTTTAGGACCTCTTGCCGGTGCGGGAAATCTCTTCTCATACCTTTCAAGTCTCGGCTCAAAATCCCCGTAGTATGCGATGTTACTTTTAATAGCCTTAAAGATAACTCGATCAGCATTAATTGCTGCACCGTTACATAAAACCAGATGGGGCTTGTATCCTATACATGCTCTTTCAGTAGCTATACAGGATAACAAAAGGTAGCCCGTAATCTCAATCCTTGGACCGTTCCCGAGGGAATCAAGAAGTCTGTCGTCGAGAACCGGATAATTGAGTATAGAATATCTGAAATGATAGTCGCAGTCAGTGCCGTTCTTGATGAACTGTACGTTCGGGGAGTTTTTCTTAAGTTCGGCCATCACAGCCGCCTCAATATCTGCTATCCAATCTTCCTTTAATTTGAACACCTGGGTGTTGAGTGTTTCAAAAACAGAGCCGATGCCTGCATCCTCTGGATCCGGATAGTCAAATATCTCCTGTATTCTTACCGCTACCGTGAATTTTGAACAACCATCCTCCTGGGCAATTGCGGGCTGATACAAAACTATAAGTAGAATGAAAACAAACAATACCATGACATTAGTCAGTCCAATGCGATATCTGGTCATTACAACTCTCCCATTTCAAAACAACAGATTGGATGTATCTTACCGCGATTCAATACAGAATGCGATTGCGTTGAGTGATAGTCTTGATGAATGTTCAATACTAATAATTAATGGTATTGCAGAGTAAAAATCAACCATCAAAACATTTGCAAATGTACAGGTAATAAATTACTTATTTAAACAGCGAGGTTGGTTGTAAAAATTTCTCGGCTTTGTGGCGTGTGATTTTCCCGGTTACTATCATTCCCTGAGCTAATTTAAGAATAGTCTTTAATCACAAATGACTGTTCTATTCATCGACAGCGACAATATCTTGTTCCCCTCTTTTAACATCAAATCGGTTTGGCTCGGGATCTACATTCAATCTTATTCCCAAATGCTTAGTTATTTGCTTTCCAATACTATGAGCGACTTTTTGCAATGTTGGATGCACAAACCTGGAATCTCGAATTTCCACCATGTACACAGTTGCCGGCAAATCCCCTGTAAATCTATTCGAGGTATTATATCCTATCGGTATAAAAAACTGCTGTTGTTCTCTGGAAATTTTAAAATCTCCGATTGTATTTTCAATCATTTTGAGATGTTCCGGTAGTTTTTCTCTAACTACTTCAGGGAGATTATCTATATACCATTGATTGAACCCAAGGCTGGTAGTAAGCAGAGGCATCCTCTGAGTTATTGCGCGGTGTCTCTGAATATCTCTAAAAGAGCCAAAATCTAACCGGTACTCTATTTCAAGAGTTCCTATTTGCCCGACAAATTTAGGAAGTCCAGTCTTGGGAGGCCTATTTTTGAAAATATTGTCATATTTTTTTAGCTCATTTAGATCAATATTCTTAAAATTCACTATCGGCTCATCAGGGCATTTGGGATCATGGTAATAATAACTTTCTGCTATTAGGTCTTGATACATTTCAGTTTCATCAGGTATTTCATGTCCAAAAGAATGAGGGTGATGTTTATGTAGCGCTTCTTTTACAGCTGAAGCAATGTTTCTGACTTCCGGTAAAGGATGATGCATTAAAAACAGCAATTTATCTGAGGCTTGTCTGAGATCCGTATGCCATGCGATATTTGTCGATGCTCCCGCCGGAAGAAGAGATCTGGTAATATCAAAAGCTCTGGCATCTATAGCCTTGTTATGTATCGATTTTTTTTCGTCGTCTTTTCTGGGGTGAAGCTTTCTTAAACATTCTCTCGTTGGCTCCATAGCGTCAATGTAGAATTGCCGCTGCCTTTCCAAAAGAGCATTTCCTGCCTCAGTTTTTGTTGGGTCAATAAACGGCTGCTGGGAAAAATCAAGATACCTCGTAGAAGATTCCTGTCCTCTAAAAAGAGGATTATCCTGAACCGCCTTAACGGCGGGCATAGACACGCCTTCTATAAATATTGTTGTGTCTCCGCAATCCCCTATTGAATGATGCCCGTACCCAACATAGAATTTCTCCATGAAATTATCGGCCCCTTTTTCGGCCAATATTTCTAAATGACTTCTTAATCCTCCTGTCGAACGTGAATGCAAGGCCTGCAGCATTGCTTCTGCTTCGGCATCGATAACTGATCCGGTATCAAGAACTATCACTTCTCCACCGTCTTTTATATTCACGGCTGTATGTTTTAAGTCAGAAAGATTCTTCGCCATTCTTATTCCTCAAAATTACTTTTCGGATACAAATTCATATGTTGTGCCGACAATTAATAAATATATAACGCAAATACGTAAATGGCTATGAGAAAAAACAGATTCAGGGAAAGAAATTAGGGATGGACTTACTGGGTTGACGAAGATCGCCCTTAGGTCCCTGCAAGCGCAAAGCGGCTGCGGGGAAACGAGCGACCTAAATCACACGCACAAAAAAAGACTGCTTCTGCAACCAAAATAAAAAATGGCGGGGTTGATATCACATTAGACAGAACTTTTCAGTTCACATTCGAACTTCGGTGGAAGAATCGGGTCTCATATAAAACAACTCTCTAAAATCGGTGATACTACAGAATTCATTGAACATCATGTTGTAGCCTATGGCATTGTCAGGCTGGTGCCACGCGACCATTCGAATAACGAAAAACCGGTCGTGGTCTTGAATTTGCCGCCATCATAGAATCCAGGTTCAACTGTGAGACAATCCAGTACTACTTTTCGCACCTTGGCAAGAGTCTCGTCATTCCAGAGTATTGCAGGGACCCAGACTTCAACAATCAGCCATCTCTCGACCTCAGAGTCGTCGCGAGAGCCTTTCCATGACCAGACGACCCGGTTTGTTAACCCGACCACACATCTGATACCAAGCTCATCGGCCACCTCCCTTTCTAATACGGTGGATACGTCCGCGGTGGTGGTATCCTCAATCTGCCAGAGGCTTGCGCTGTCCATTTGATAATTTATGTATAGAGAGAACAGAAGACCGATCAGAGAAGTACCGGCTATGAATCCGACCGCATTCCAGGGTTTAGGAAAGATATCCGGCCTGGACAGTAAATTGATGGAATCGGCCGGCCGCTCACATTCCACGGAGGCGGCCCATACCACCTGTGTTCCCGTCAGCCGATCTTGAAGCATTAGTCCTCCTTCAGACCGGGCAGCGAGCCAGAGATTGTACTGTATTATCCCTATCGGTATTGTCGTGGAAAGGATCTGCATGAATACCGGCACTGGCCAGCGGTTCAGGAGTGCTGACCAATCAGCTATGATAAGGGATGCGACAATCAGTGACCGTAGGACAACAGTCCAAACGCCCGGTTCGTCGCCGGTTCTAGACACAAGTATCAAACCTTGTTTTCGTTTGCCCCAACTGGCTCGAGGGGTACACAAGCCCTCAATGGCGACGAAGTAGGCACAAAATAATACTACCGATGCGATTTCCATGATCTTCTCAGAAACCGGTAAATAGACGATATTGTCTATCACGCCCCATAGAACCAGGAATGGTATATAGTCAATCAAGAACGCTTTCTGGCGGGTCCAGTTGAAACTACGGGGTTTGGTTTCGTCATTCAGTTCTGTCTCTTCTTTCTGTATTTGAAACTGCCTACTCCAGTCGGCCGAGGTCTTGCCCTCACGGGGATGACCGCAATTCCAGCAATTCGATGCGGAATCCTCGATATTTTCATGGCAATGAGTGCATACCCACATACTTTCTACTCCTCTTAGGCAGTAGTGACAGGTGTCCCGTCCGCCGCGGCGGACCGTGGGATTCAGTCATACTATCGTAGTATTTACAGTGAGATCTATTATATCTGTTTTAATTAATAAATTAATTTATGATATGTCAAGTACACAAAGAAGCCCCGACTTTTGTCAGGGCTTAAAAAATGGCGGGGTCTACGAGACGAGTTTCGCAACTGGGTGATTGAAAATGCGGCGTGTTGACTCAGTTAGAGATGTTCAACATCTGAGGTCAGGTCAGTTCTGCTCTTTTACTTTTTTAGATAACACTATAGCCCAAATAAGTGAAATCAAGTGAATTAATGATATGGGCACCGTAAGAAGCAAATAAGCACAAATATACGAGAAGCCTTCTTGATCTGCCTTAAGGATGTAGAACACTATTATAGACATAGCAAAAATCAATACTACTGCTCCAGAAAAGAGCCATCCCGTTCTTTTTTGATTAAGCCGGTTAAAAACATAAATTGGAACAATAGGGAAAGCGATCGGCACAAAAAGTGCCAATATATATAGGCCAATAGTTGTAGGGATAGTCAGTGGCTTCTTGTTCATTTCTGTATCCTCCTCGGTATCTGTTTATAACTCGTCCATTAAAAGGATAGAATCATATAACCGCAATAATATGGAACTTTGTTGGTAGGATTAAAATAAATCCTGTGATGAAATTGCTGTTGCTTATAAATAAAAAGGATCTATGATGACCTGCTCTTACATATTGCCCCATTTCCTAAGTTAGTCCGAAAAACTTTTCTTGTCAAGTTGATTAAATGTAAATGGTATTATATACTAAGCCAAATCCATCATAAAAACAGTAAAAAATTGGCAGTGAATTAATCCGGGTTTGTAACTGGTTGTGAGTTATGGTGATATAAAAAGCGGGGTCGACGAAGCTCGCCCTTAGGTCCCTGCAAGCGCAAAGCGGCTGCGGGGAAACGAGCGACCTAAATCACACACACCAAAAAAGGCCGCCTCTGCGACCTAAAAAATAATAGCGGTGTTGGCATCACTCTCCCCAAACTTTTGTAAGCTTCAGATTCGGAATTCGTTTACACTATGCCGCGATCGGTGGAAGTCGCTGGAAAGCAATAAAGTACGACCATTAAAGGCTGGCGCCAAGAAAAGAGCCTGTCCTGTTATTGCTCGTCAGACACTTATGACCACTTTTCCTCGTGTGTGCCCACCTTCAACGTATCTGATCGCCTGGGGAGTCTCAGCTAAAGAGTACTTCCTGTCTATGACGGGCACAATCTTGCCAGCTTCCAGAAGCTCCTTCAGGAAAGCCAGGTCCGACTGCTTCACGCTCGTCATCAATGAAACAACTTTTCTGCCCTTCATCTTCGCAATCAGAGGATTAAAAATCAGCGACTGCAAAATGCTCGCAATGGATGAGGAGCCGCCAACCAGGACGTATATTCCGGTGGATTTTAGGGCGCGCAGAGACTTTCGTATTGAATGAAATGCGGCATTGTCAACGATCAGATCGTACTCTTTCCCGCTCAACCAGAAGTCTTCTTTAGTGTAATCTATCACGTGATCTGCGCCAATCGACCGAACCATCTCGAAGTTTTTTCCGCTGCACACTCCGGTTACTTGCGCTCCCAGCGCCTTAGCTATCTGTATCGCAAATGTCCCCACTCCACCGGATGCGCCGTTGATCAAGACATGTTGTCCTGATTGCAGTCGTCCGTGATCACGAAGAGCCTGCAATGCTGTAATGCTGGCGACCGGCACAGTTGCTGCCTGCTCAAAAGTCATGGCTGTCGGCTTTAGCACTAATTTGTCCTCGCGGACACACGCATATTCTGCAAATCCACCCATGCCCGAGCCAAAAACTTCGTCACCAACCTTAAACTGATTTACATCCTTGCCAACAGCTTCAACCCGGCCAGCCATGTCGGCTCCGAGTATATGGTGCTTCGGCTTCAGAAGTCCAAAGCCCATTAGGCGTACCAAGAATGGCTCCCCGCGTAGAACATGCCAGTCAAGCGGGTTCACCGCTGCCGCTTGCACTCTTACAAGTACTTGATTGTCTGTTGGAGCCGGTTTGTCAATTTCCTGCAGTTCAAGTACATCCGGCGATCCGTATTTTGTTCGTACGATAGCTTTCATAATAATTCCTTAGAGAGTGGTTTGACAACGTTTTTACTCCGTTCGGCCATTCCAGCCGGACTCAATCCCCTAAATAGAAGCCAAAAGCCTAATATTAATTCGAAGATAACCATGGGAACATCGAACCACGATAAGCCCACTGTCGCGTCGAAGTTCGATATGAGGTGCGGTCTTGTGGTGTGACTCATCCAGAGTGCTGATTGCCAAATCAATTCCTCCTGTCCGGAAGGGTTAGCGCATTTCCATGCATACTAATCCTGCAATCCTTCACAAATCTGAATCCCATTCCCCAATATACGAATTTCCCAGTCTATATGTTGCATGGAAAAGCACGGCCAGTCTTTGGAACTCCAGCATCGAAGTCTCGCCTGAATTCGTATGGTAGACTCTTCTGACGTCTCGATACACTAGTGGCAAAGAGGAAAGATTGGTAAAGAGTTTGGCGAGAGTGATATTAGAGATTTGGAGTGGCCGCTAACTCATTGGAATCCAATTAGATATAAATTGCGGCATTCATCTTTGACGAAGGATTAAAATACTCTAATTCGCTATACTCATAAGATTATCTAAAGGTTGACGAAGATCGCCCTTAGGTCCCTGCAAAAGTGAAGCAATCTTTTTAGGCAAGCGAAGCTGTGCCGTGCTGAGTTTGACTCCTGATTACAAAAACTTGGTCACCTATGCGACAGCCTAAAACCACAATGTATTTGTGGGCCGGGGAACGAGAAGCTGACTTTACAGGCACAAAAAAAGGCCGCTTCTGCGACCTTAAAAAATGGCGGGCTGTACGAGACGAGTTTCACAATTGGATTATTGAGTACTCTGTCAGACAATCAACAGCAAAGTGGTCAATATCAGTAAAATAGGGTGAGAGATAAATCACTATTATCAATATTAGTAATAAGCTCCTTAACCAGACAATAAAAATTATACTTTAACTGACTTAGAATCTCTGACAACTCGAGCTATTTAGCTCAGGTGTCATGTCTTCTTTTGACTGCTCTTGAATAATTCTGGGGATGCTGATAGTAAATTTTGTTCCTACTCCCACTTCGCTTGTTACGTCAATCTTACCATTGTGCTTGGTAATGATATCATATGCTAGACTAAGCCCCAGACCTGTCCCCTCTCCAACTTCTTTCGTAGTATAAAAAGGCTCAAATATACGATTCATGCTCCCCTCAGGGATACCGGATCCATTATCTTCTATGGACACAAACACATTGTTTTGGTCTTCCCACGATTTTATAGTAATGATACCATCGCTAGTAATTGCCTGACCGGCATTGATTAACAGGATCAGGAATATCTGATTGATGTGATTCAGGCGACAGTAAATATTGGGAATATCACCAAGTTCTTTCCGGACCTCGCATTTATATTTAAGTTCATTATTGACAATATTCAAGGTGCTGACAATTCCCTGATTGATATCAGAATACGCTTCTTCTGCCTTATCTGTTCGTGAAAACCCTTTAAGGTCAGACACAATATTTATTATGCGGGTCGTTCCAGAGATAGACTCATCAATTGCATCCTGAAAATCTTCGAACATATCACTTTCTGATTCGATAAACCCCGGCAATTGTTTTTCAATACGCTCATTAATCTTATTCAAGTATTTCTTCATTATTGACAGATTGGATTTAATGTATCCAACAGGATTATTAATCTCGTGCGCGACTCCTGCAGAAAGCTGCCCGATAGCCGCTAGTTTTTCTGACTGTATTAACTGTTTCCGGTTATTGTAAACATCGGTTATGTCTTGAATCAGCCCCACAAGGCTTTCTTTTTGATTGCCCGTTCCGACCAATGGAATATGGACAATAGAAACTCTTTTGGAGTTTTCACAACCAATGTCAAGTTTAGTCTCAATATCCTTAAGAGGTTGATCCGAAGAAAGGGCTTCTCTATCCAGCTTATCTATTTGATCGGCAAGGCACTGATCACAAAATTCATGGATTGTTTTGCCAACTATTTCACTTCTTGATTTTCCCACAAAATCGCAAAAGGAATCATTTACCTCAATGTATTTTTGTTCATTATCTTTAAGGTAAATAGCTACCGGTACAGCATTCATGATTGTAGTATGTCTTTTAACAAGCTGAGATAATTGATTATTAATACGCTGTCTTTCAACGGTGTATCTAATCGTCCTTTCGAGACAAGGACCCGTTAAATCGTTCTTCACATGAAAATCTACAGCCCCGGCATGCATCGCCTCAAGATCAACTCGAATATCACTGAGTCCGGTAAGTATAATAATTGGTGTTTGCTCGTCATGTTCTCTAATCTGTTCGAGCAACTCTAAACCTGTTTGTTTGCCCAGGTAGTAATCAAGAAGAATAATGTCATAAGAGAATTCCTTGATTTTATCCAGACAATCTGAGGCTGTTGCGACCCAGGTCACATCATACTGGATTACTTTAATCTCGTCCAGTGTATCTCGTGTGATGATGAAATCATCTTCATCATCATCAACAAGCAGCACTTTTATTGGAACAGAGGATAACATGTCTTACTCCTTCTACATCACTTCAAGGCCGGTGGTAATTCAACAATTTGAAACCAGTAATAGGCTAAAGATTTAATAATATTTACTAGAGAATCAAACGTTATGGGTTTCGTGATAAA
Organism: Candidatus Zixiibacteriota bacterium; assembly: GCA_023138975.1. Lineage (GTDB taxonomy): Bacteria > Zixibacteria > MSB-5A5 > GN15 > JAAZOE01 > JAGLON01. The sequence goes on along the minus strand of JAGLON010000001.1, from coordinate 11,352 downwards.
TGAATTGACTCCCAGTGAATAAGAACTGCAGATATCTTCTTCGGCTTGAGAAGTAGTTAAGATGATAACCGGAATCTGGCTAAGCGAAGCGTTAGATTTAATTTCTTTCAATGCCTCACGACCGTCAAGCTTCGGCATATTTAGGTCTAATAATACCAATCCCGGGGGTTGGTATTTTAACTGATCTGTATAATCGCCTCGATTGAAAAGATAGTCCAGCAATTCTTCACCATTCTCAACGAACACAAGATTATTGGCCAGCTTATTCTCATCAAAGGCATCCTGAATCATCATTCTATCATCAGGATCATCGTCAGCAATGAGAATCGTGACAATTTTGTCAGGCATATTCACTGTGCGTTTCCTTTTCCTCTTGAATGATAGGTAACTCAATGTCAAATATCGTGCCCTTATCTATAACGCTGAAAACTGAAATCTTACCCAGATGGCGATCAATTATTTTTTTACATATCGCCAGTCCGATCCCGGTACCCTCATATTGCTGTCTGGCGTGCAGTCTCTGGAACGGTTGGAATATCCGATCGGCATATTTATTATCAAAGCCGATTCCGTTGTCCTCTATTTTAATATGACAATGTGACGGTGAATTATATTCTCCCACAGTTGTATCAACCGAACTCGTATGAGTGCTGATGACAATGTGAGGTGAAACATCTTCATGACAGTATTTTATCGAATTACTGATGAGATTTTGAAATAATTGGCGCATCTGTAGTTCGTCGGCTTCAATCTCCGGTAAATTTATAAACTCAATGATGGCTTTCTTTTCATCAATAATGAGTTCCAGATCATTTACAACTCCAGAAACTATTTCTTCTATACTGACAGATGAAAAGGGTTTAGCTTTTGTTGCAATGCGTGAAAACTCCATTAGGCCATTAATCAAACCTTGCATTCGTCGAGCGGCATCGATGATACGAACCAAATAGTCAGATGCTTTATCATTGATCTGCCCTGCAAGCAAACTGTTTAACCGATCACTAAAAGCACCGATTTTACGCAACGGTTCCTGCAAATCATGAGAAGCAACAAAGGCGAAATCCTGTAGTTCTTTGTTGCTTTGCTCCAGAGCTTTAGCATTATTGTCCAACTTGTACTGATGCTCTAAAAGCATTTCTCCCATCTTTTCACGCTCTGCAACCTCAAGCTCCAATGCTTTATTTGCCTTAACAATTAAATGAGTTCGCTCGTTAACCTGCTTCTCCAACAATAATGCGTTTTCTGAAATCAGGCGCTGTTTTTCTCTATATATGTTAATCTTTTGAGCCATTTCAGATGGCTTCAACTTAAGCTCGACCATCATTTTTTGGTAGATTGACTGGAGGGCATGTAGCTCATCAGGCGAGTATAAAGTGTTCTCATCGAGAGCGTTATTTGAGGCTGAGATGCCAATATAGCCGGCAAGGTGCTTTTCGATATGATTTACCAGGTCAGCGTATTTTGATATTTTAACATTCTCAGATAAGTTTAAGCCAGTATCTCGAAGCCCATCTGTAAAAACTTCACTTGCCTTTTCATATTCAAAATATCTTCCTAAAATACCGATCAAAATAGGCTTTTTATTATTCAGATCGATCATGTAATCGCCTTCGAAACGGTCAGTGTTACCAACCGCATGCAATATCTCAACAATTTCCTCTGAAGCTCTTTCTTCTCTCGCACTGGGCGAAAATTGCAATGAGCCCCAAATATATAACCCGGTATTGAATACAAACGTCCAGAACACACCGTGCGTTAGAGAATTTAGGCTGTCCAACCCAAACAATGCTTCCGGCCGCAACCATGATATTCCCCAGAGACCGGACGTGAGGATTTGCGGGTCAAACCAACCGCTGTTTACTAGCGATGGATACAGGAGGGTATAAAACCAGACAAAAAATCCGGCGCTAATCCCCATGAAAGCCCCGAACTTATTCCCATTCTTCCAAAACAACCCACCAATGATAGCCGGAACAAATTGAAACGAAGCCGCGAATGATAGCATTCCCATATTTACCAGTGTATGAGTATTCCCGAGAAACTGCTCAAAGACATAACCCGTTATAATCACCAGAGCTATTGCTATCCACTTTGCTAAACGGGTGGCGCGTTCTAATGATTTTAACCTGTTTATTAATTGAATAATCGGGACAAAAATATGATTTGTTATCATCGTCGCAATACTGAGAGAGGATACTATAAGCATACTCGTAGCGGCAGAGAACCCTCCGATGAAACTCAGTACCGTTAGAAATTTAAATCCTTTAACAAGAGGAAGATGCAGGAGAAAGAAATCGGCATCTTTTACCGGTAGCCCCTGAGACAAACCAACAACAGCGATAGGTATTACAAATATATTTATAAGAAACATATAAACAGGAAATATCCAGATCGCTTTTTTAATGTGTTCTTCAGACTTATTCTCTACCACCAGAACATGAAACTGACGAGGTAAAAAGATAACTGCGCTCATAGCCAATACTAAATAAGTCAACCAGAGTCCAATAGATGGTATCGATCCCTGAGCGCCATTTTCAGATAACTGTGAGAATAATTGTTTCGAGAGCGCATAGACCTCTTCAAATCCATTAGCTAAGTAAAAAGTAGCGAATATCCCAATACTGAGAAATATTGTTATTTTAACTACAGATTCAATAGCAATTGCAAAAATCAACCCTTCATGACGTTCGTTTGTATTGAGCTTTCTGGCTCCGAATGCTATAGTAAAGACAATCATCAATCCAACGACTATCAATCCAAGGTCTGAGCTAGATAAACTGAATGGATTTGTAGCTACTCCTGCTGTAATTATTTCAAAAGAAGTCGTTATTGCCTTAATTTGCAGTGCCATATAGGGCGATATTCCAATTAATATCAGTAATGTCGCCAGAAAAGCCAGCCATTGACTTTTTCCATATCTTGCGGATAAAAAATCAGCAATACTTGTAATTCCGTACAATTCTCGTGCCCGAGAAAGCTTTCGCAGGATCAACCACCAGAGTGAAATAACAATTGTCGGTCCGATATAGATTGCTAAGAATAATGGGCCGGAAACGACAGCTTTCCCTACGCTACCATAATAAGTCCAGGAAGTACAATATACCGCGATGGATAATGAGTAAATGACTGCGGCTTTATACTTACCTACTTTGTGTTTAAAGTATTTTTCCGATAATTGTGCTATTAAGAACAATAACCCAACATAAGCACTGATGATAATTGTAATTGTAATAGGATCAAACATTACAGTTATTCCATCTATGCATCACTAGAATTACTCGAATCCTGAATGCTGCACGCATACACAAATAACAAGACAATATAAACCGCCCATAGAAGAAATAGAACTATCGTAACATCGATTGGAGAGAGAGAAGTAGCCTCTTGTAATAACGGTAAACAAAAAAGGACTATTCCAATTATGAAAAGGAAAACAGGAAATTCTGGCTTACTAAAAACTTTTATGAATCGTGATGTCATACACCCCCGCGCAATCATTTTATAGTGGTCTTTATAACGCTTAAGATTTACCGCCCCTTTATAAACGTCGGCAATCTTATTATCTACTTTAGGAGGTTGAATTTATTTATGATTAATATTAAATATTTCAGGTGGTCAAAAGATCTATAATTATACATTGTTTTTAAATTAAATCAGACTATCAAAAATCAGCTGCCAATAATAGCTTTAATAAATAGTTTGTGAAGTATCTTAAGGCACATTTAGACTTGCATTGAATCTTTTCTTGTTGACTGACAAGAGATTAGTGCGGTTATCATCCACCAGAAGAAATCCCCGGCTAAATCGGCCAAAATAAAATACCAAAACAATCCTGAGATAAATTAGTTTTATCAAAATACTGTATTTTGATAAAACTTATAAAGAGCAATTAACCTATTTGGATAATCTGACGATACACAGTATTACATGGGGGGCTATTCAGGGATTAGTTTGTTTATCATACCTTGAATCGTTTAAGGGATCTCTGTTGTTAGCTCAAATGTACCAATACTTATAAGATCAATATGCTTAAGGGGCTATAGCTGTGGCAAACCAGAGCACTACAAAAAACGGTAATGCGACAAGTAATGAAAATAAACGCTATATGCTGGGCATTGAAGATGCATTTGCCAAAGTATCACAGCTAGTTTTTTCACAACAAGCAAATGACTTTAGTGAAGTTATTAGAACTATCTCAGAAAACCTTAATATTGAATACTTTTATGTTTATCACTACGAAGAACGAGACTCTGTCTTGAAAATGCTGTATGAATGGCAAAGGCACAATGAGAATGCATTGTCCCAAGATAATAATATTAGTGTCCAAGATTTAAAGAGCTGGCAGGAATTACTTATTGATGGATACAAAATTGCCAAAAGGGATAACAACGACCTTCCTCCGGAGGTTTTCTCTGAATTACAGTTTCTATTTGTAAACAACATACAATCAATAATCATTATGCCAATTATATCATTTGTAGGTGAGTTTATCGGGGTAATGATTATCGCAGATGGAGTGCAGCATAGAGAATGGAAACTTGAAGATGTGAAACTGCTGCAAGTAATCGCAGAAATGATTGGAACTGTCTGGGAACAAAAACGGATTAAACTGGAAATGGATAATACGATTCGGCAGTATCAAGCTATGATTAATACGGTGCCGGCAATAATGTTCCTGAAGGATGCTCATCTCACATATGTTGAAGTTAACAAATATTTCTGTAACAAACTGGGAAAAAGCCGTGATGAAATAATCGGCCGTTCGGATGAAAACCTATTTTCCCCAGAAAATGCCCAGCTCTTCAGAGCTTCCGATCTGGAACTGATACAAAACGGCAAAGAATCAATATCGTATGAAATACGAACCGAAAATAGTAACGGCTCATTCAGTTGGATGTCAACGGAAAAAGTTATCCTGCGTAACCGCGATGGTCAGGTAATCGGCCTGGTCGGACTTACTCAAGATACAACCGATGAACACCTACGACGCCAACAAATGATTCAAACCGATAAATTGGCCGCAATTGGAACATTGGCTGCAGGTGTTGCTCATGAAATAAACAACCCTATCGGCTTCATCAGTTCTAATCTTAACACAATGAAAAAATACGTGAAGGTCCTTAGCGAAGCATTTAACGGTGAGCGTGAAATAGACGAGGCGGAACACAGAAAATTAGAAAGATATCTTAATGATTTTAACGATGCTATCAACGAATCTATTGATGGAGCCGAACGAGTCAAAAAGATCGTAACGGACCTTAAGAGTTTTTCCCGTGTTGATAAAGCAGAGGGGGGATTAACAGATATCAATGAAGGAATCGAAAGCACAATTAATATTGTCTGGAATGAGCTTAAATACAAATGTACTATTGAAAAAGATCTTGGGCAAATTCCACCTATTAACTGTTACGGAGGTCAGATTAATCAGGTTATCCTAAACCTTCTGATGAACGCGGGACAAGCAATTTCTGACTCTCAAGGAGTTATCAAGATTAAAACTTGTGTAGAAAACGATGGGATCATTATTTCTGTGAAAGATACCGGCCATGGAATACCCGAAAAAAACATAAATGAAATATTTAATCCGTTTTATACAACAAAGGATATTGGACAGGGAACAGGTCTGGGACTAAGTCTGGTCTATGACATTATTCAAAAACATGACGGAACCATCCAAGTTTCAAGCGAGGTAGACATAGGAACGGAATTTCGCATATGGTTGCCTATAATTAAGGGTGATAAGGAACATTAGAATGGCGGAAAATCTAACACTATTACTTGTTGATGATGAGCCCAATGTACTCAAATCATTGAAACGGCTGTTTATTGATACTGACTACAGAGTGATTATTGCCAATTCGGGTGGAGAAGGGCTTGAAAAACTCAAGGAAAATGCCATTCAGTTAGTTATTTCTGATTACCGTATGCCTGAAATGAATGGTGTTGAATTCTTAAGACTGGTGAAGGAGCAGTATCCGGAAACAATTCGTATTATTCTCAGTGGCTATGCCGATGTTAGTGCGGTCGTCGAAGCTATTAATGATGGCGAAATTTACAAGTTCCTCGCTAAACCCTGGAATGAACAAGAACTCCTTACTGCCATTATGCGGTCGTTCGAACAATATCAGCTGCGAATTGAAAACAAGAAGTTAACCTATAAATTACAAAGACAAAACTTCGAACTGGAAAAGCTTGCTAAATCGCTTGAAGATAAAGTAGTTGAGAGAACTCGGGCGCTTGAACTAAAAAACAGAGCATTATCCATTGCCCAGAATATACTAAATCTGCTACCGGTTGGAGTGATTGGTATTGACTCAGAAATGACAGTTGTTTATTTCAACATGTCACTCGGTAATTTTATTGACACAAAAGCAATTTCCCTGGGAACTATGCTAAATCAATCTAAATATCCTGAAGTAACTCGAATAATGAAAGCTGCAATAGAAGGACGAGAACCTATCAGTATATTGATCGATTCCGATAAGACGCTGGGCTTGACGTGCACTCCTCTACCTAACGGATGTGGAGTCGTCGGAACTTTCTATTATGCTTCCTGTCAGAAACCCTTCCATCGCCTGTGAAGATACAAGGAGAACAAGGTGAGTAAAGAACCATCACCGGCAATATTATTGGTCGACGACGAAGCTAATGTCTTATCCGCTTTGCGCAGGTTATTAATCGATGTCGACGTAAAAATCTTCACTGCCAATAACGGTGAAGAAGCGTTGGAGGTATTAGTAAAAGAGAATATCTCACTTATTGTGTCAGACCAGTGCATGCCACAAATGACAGGCGTGGAAATGTTCAAACATGCCAAGAAGATATCTCCGGAAAGCGTTCGGATTCTCTTAACCGGGTATGCCGATATCGATGTAACCGTAGATGCAATAAATAACGGAGAAGTCAAGTATTACCTTAATAAACCGTGGGATGATACTCAGCTAGTTACGCAAATAAAAGAATCCCTCGAGAGTCAGAAGATGAAATCAGAGAATCGCAGGCTTACCGCTTCGGTCGCAAAAAAAAATAAACAATTAATAGAGTTGAATGAGACACTTGAGCATAAAGTCTCCGTACAAACGGAGCTCATTCTAAAGCAGCACTCCAAATTGAAAAAGAGCTTTATGGAGACTATTAAAGCATTCTCAATTATCTTTGAAATGCGATTTAAAGAAATGGAGTTTCACGCCCATCGTGTTGCTACTCTAACAAAAGAAATCGTAAAACATTTGCCGCTCTCTGAAGATGAAAAACAGAGCATAATAATTGCAGCCTTTTTACACGATATTGGGAAAATAGCCCTGCCGGAAGATTTACTTAAGAAAAATAAGAAATTTTACTCTTCAAGTGATATTTATGAAATGCAAAAACATCCGATTATCGGACAAAGTTGCCTCTGTTCAGTTGGCGGATTTAAAGATATCGCCCTTATTATTCGACACCATCATGAAGATTTTGACGCCAATGGATATCCTGATAAACTAAAGGGCGATGAGATACCCCTAGGAGCGAGAATAATAAGGATAATTGACTCATATGACCGTGAAGCATATACGACAGGTTACCCCGACAAGAAGATACTAAACGATGCCTCAGCCAACATGGTGAAACACTCGGGTACTAAATTTGATCCAGAAATTGTAAAACTGATTATCAAACACGATATCGGACATGATTTCTTTCTGCAGGAATCCAATCAAAGCCTTCTCTTACGCCCTAATGAGCTGGAGCCAGGGATGATCATCTCTGAGGAGATTTATACAAAAAGTGGCATGTTCTTACTTCCGAAAGGCGCAAAACTATCTATCGGTATGATTAAAAGGATTACGAAAATCGATAAGGCAGATGGTATATCTAGCGGAATTCATGTGGTTAAGGAAAACGTGAAAAAAGGAGCTACCGATGCAAGAATTCAGCATCCTATTGGTTGATGATTCAGAATCTATGTTGAAGGCGCTAACACGAGTCTTCAAATACTCAGAGAATCATGAACTTTTTACTGCGTTGGATGGAAAGGGCGCGCTGGACATCTTGGGCTCTCAAAGCATTGATTTAATTATCACCGACGAAAATATGCCCAACATGAGCGGTACTGAGTTACTTAATACAGTGCGAACATTATATCCGCATGTTATGCGCTTCATGCTAACCGGCGAGACCGATATTGAAATAGCCAAACGGGCAATAAATGATGGCCAGATCCTGCGCTTTTTTACCAAACCATTTGATGAGTTTGAACTTCTAATAGCGGTCAAGTACGCATTTGACCTAAAGAAGTTAGAACGGGAAAACTCACGCTTAAAGGAAGTTGTAAAGGAGCAAGGAGCTTACTTAAAGAATTTAGAGGCAAAGTATCCCGGTATTGCTAGTAAAAAACTTAGTGAAGATGGAGCCTATATACTTGATGGAGCAGATTAACATTCATGAAAATGGAGATATACCAAGGTTATGAAACAAAAAACAGGTGAAGAAATAGAAGACACGGGTTTGCAAGATATGTCCGAGGATATCTTAGCCAACATCAAGCGTCCGGATGTTGATGCTGTAGTTCCGGTCTTTAGTGAAACCAATGACATTAAAGAAGAAGATTTTGAAATTGAGGAAGAGGTCGAGATTGATCCTTTCAATGAACACCTCAATCGGTCGTTATCGCTGGTATTGCATCATGATATAGTAAAAAAAATGGCGCAGGTTTTTATACAGATTCATGAGAAACGTCAGAGCGGCGTAGAACAGGAATAGACATGCAAGACATTGAAAAAACCATATCGTCAATTGGAGATTTGCCTTCTCAACCAGTTGTTCTTCAAAAACTTCACCTGCTTGTGAATAATAAAGACACTAGTAGCCATAAAGTAGCTCAAATAATTGAGACCGATCAAGGATTCACGGCAAGAGTGCTGCGCCTTGTAAATTCACCCTTTTTTGGTTTTACCAGGAAAATAGCATCTGTCGAGGAAGCCATTACAATGATTGGATTCAATTCCATTCATCAACTCTTATTGGCTACATCCTTGATGGGCACATTCCAAATTGATGAAGCTCTACTTAAAATTAAGGAATTCTGGCGGCATTGTTTTGCTGTGGGGGTTGTTGCAAAACACATCATTGCTCCTGCATATAGCAATTTGAAAGATGAATGTTTTGCCAGCGGAGTCCTTCACGATGTCGGTCGCCTCATCCTGATCAATGCCAACGCCAGGAAGTACCAAGAGTGCATCGAGAAAACCACCGGAGTCATTGATTTAACAAGTGAAAAACAAATCTTTGGCGTTAATCATCAAGAAACAGGTAACCTGCTGGCCGAGCACTGGCGTTTTCCAGAAAGCATTCGAGCCGGAATTGGTTATCATCATACTCCTACACAGGCACCAGAGTTTACTGAAATAGCATCAGCTGTTCATCTTGCTGATATCATTGCTCACGGAATGAATCTCGGCAATAGCGGCAGTTTCTTTATTAGCAATTTCGATAAAGATGCCTGTTTATTGTTACAACTAAATATTGACGAGCTGGAATCCATTCTTGAGACAGCGTTGAATGAGATAGAAGAAACAGAACAAATCCTGGGTGAGTTTCAATAGCCTACCAAAAAGCAATTGAGGTATAAGACTTAACTCATTCTCTGTTGTTGACTATGGCAGTATTAAAATAGGTACACAATAAAAATCACATATTTGGTAAATCTAAAACATTTGCATCCTGTGACATCATTCATACATAAACCAAACTTCTCGTATCTATTAATGAGTATTAACTGCCTGTATAATTCTTATCGAAGAGAACTGGTTTTTGACTGAATAAAGTTAGTTAATCTTCAAGTGATCAAAGGTTCTTGAAACTTTTGTAAAATGTCTCTTAATACGAAATTGATTAATATCGCCCTGAGGTCCTGGAGAAAGTGAGTCAATCTTTTTAGGCAGGCGAAGCCGTGCCGTGCTGAGTTTGACTCCTGATTTCAAAAAATCCGATCACCCGCGCGACAGTTATAATACCTTTCAATACCCGTAGGGGGCGAATGCCATAATGAATTATAGGCGGAGAAACGAGCGACTAATTTACAGGTACAAATAAAGGCCGCTGCTGACAGCCTGGGAACTTTCTTGATCTTCGAACAAGAGCCAATAGTTACGGAAATGATGAATCGGGCTAGCGCGCTATTTATCTGATTAGTAATGGATTAGTCCGATTTTGGTGCTAGCTTTTGGGGGACACCAGCTAGAATCTAACCCGAACACTGAAACCATGTGCACTTCGGACAATCTCTAAAAACTCCCCCAAGCCAACCATTACATCAAGAATTCGGTCAACAGCACCGATATATGATAGAGGACAACCAACAATTTGGGGCTGAGAATAGGTGTATAAAAAGTGTATGATTCAGTGGACTTAATTGGCTCTCCCATCAATTCGGACCTACGGCAGAGGATAGCGAAAATAGAAACGCTTCCGACCCTTCCTGAGATATACAATCAGTTGGTGTCTGAACTGTCGTCAGACAATGTATCAATGAAGCGTGTCGCCTCGATTGTTTCGCAAGACGTTGCCATATCGGCAAAGCTTTTGCAGGTAGTCAACTCAGCCTTTTTCGGTCTGTCAACCGAGATCCAGAGTGTTCAGCAGACAGTAAATTACTTGGGTATTGACACGGTAAAGGGTGTTGTTCTTTCGGCGGGAGTCTATGCGGGTGCAGCAGATTGTGCTGGGATTCCCGGCTTTTCACCTGCCGAGCTTTACAAGCGTGGAGTGGCCGTCGGCTCCAAAGCCAGATTCATTGCATACAGCTTAGGACTCGCAAGAAATCAGATAGATAATGCTCTAACAGCCGGTCTTCTGCATGACGTTGGCAAATTGGTTCTGCTAGCTGGCTTTGCAGACGAGTTCAAAGCTGCCTGCAATCACAGTGAAAAAGATAACATTCCTCTACACATTGCTGAAGAAAAGGTACTTGGCGCTAATGACGCAGCAATAGGTGGATTTCTACTCTCGTCATGGGGGCTTTCGATATCCGTTATCCAAGCTGTTGATCTGCATTACGAACCATCCAAGGGTAAAGCCCCAGAGCTAGATACAACTGCAGCCGTCCACCTAGCATACGCTTCTGAGCATAATCAGAAACACAGTCGGACCGACGTGACACATACAGCATTCGATACTACCTACACGGATGCATTAGGTATTACCGACCAGTTGGCCCAGTTTGAGGACCTTACGGCTGAAGCTGTTACGCAGGACAATTGACCGATCGGTCAGCAACACAGTAACCTCCCATTCGGGAGGTTCAAGGCCAAGGCACGGGCTGGGTGGTCCACTATTTATAGTGGTTTTGATGTGCCCCCCTGAATTAGTACC